>NZ_QHHQ01000002.1 GCF_003258595.1 Acuticoccus sediminis | reverse complement strand
TCGCCGACGGGATCACCCAGCTTCAGGGGGTCAAAATTGGACGCCGATAAGGGGTCAAACTTCCGCGCCGATTGACAGCCATCGCCCGCACGGTCGTGCGCCTGGTCAACGAGAAGTCGGACGAGCCGCTCACCGTCGGCGTGCACGGCGATTGGGGTGCCGGAAAATCGAGCGTGCTGATGATGGTGGAGGAGGCGTTCGCGACGAATGATCGTGTCCTCTGCGTTCGATTCAACGGATGGCTGTTCCAGGGTTTCGAGGACGCCAAGGCGGTCCTGATCGAAACAATCGTCGAGGAACTACTCCGCAGCCGCTCCACTTCGACCAAAGTCGTCGACCAGGCGAAGGCGGTCTTGCGCCGGGTGGACTGGATGAAGCTGGCGCGCAAAGTGGGAGGCTTGACCTTCACGGCAACGGCGGGCATCCCGCACCCGGACACCCTCAAGGACCTCTATGACGCGGCGTCAGGTTTGCTGGGCAAGTCCGCAGAGGCGATCACGCAGGCTGACCTGCAGTCCGTTGCCGCGCAAGCCGGACAGTACCTGAAAGAGGCCGAACCGGAGACCGCCCCGGAACAGATGCATGCGTTCCGGGAGGAGTTCGAGGAGCTCTTGCGCCGTGCGGACATCGATCGTCTGGTGGTTCTGGTCGACGATCTCGATCGCTGCCTGCCAGAGACGGCGATAGAGACACTTGAGGCGATCCGTCTGTTCCTGTTCGTGCCGAAGGCGGCTTTTGTGATCGCTGCCGACGAGGGCATGACGGCCCGTTCGTGGAACGGTCTGGCCAGCCCCTTGGTCCGGGAGAGGTTCTGCCAGTCCTGGGCGAGATCGCGAACATGTGGGGCGTCGACTCTGAGACTGTGCGGAAACGGGTCGTCCGGAGTTTGGGGCGTCTGCTGACGAATAGCGCGGATGGCTAGTTGTGGGCCTGTCCATATGCCCCCGGGGCAGGCGTGATGATTGCTAGGTCGGAGGGCTGGCGGTTTCGGCTCGGAGGATGTCGATAGGTACTTTGTAAGACTCCTCATTGATCCACGGCGGCGAACGTTCCTCGATGCATTGCCAAATTGCGAGATCGTCCGCCGTTCGGATCCCGTGCGCCACATTCCTGAAGAAGTAATCCTCATTGCGGTCGCACTGATCGGCCCACGCGTTGGAGACTGCGCGGACTGTGGGGCGCCGAACCTCGGGTTTCGTCGCCGTGGCCAGTACGACGTCAAAGTCGGCGGGCACGCCATTGAGGCCGTTTGGCCAGCCGATGTTGAGAAGGCCGTCGGCATTGACGATTGAGACCGGCTGGGCGTTGACCTTTCGAAAATGACGGGACCAGTTGGCCGAGAGTTTCGCGTGCCTTTCGGTCTGGCCAAATTGTGCGCCAACGCAACCCCAAGATTTGTGCAGCTTGCCGGCCTCTACGTTTGCATCTTCTGCTTGCCAAAGCGCCTCTGTTTCCAAAACAAGGTCGTCAACCGAGTCGATCTCTCGAACACAGGGGACCAGAACACCCTGACCGGATGCCTCACCGAGTCCGAACGCCATCGTGTAGGTGTTGCCGCGCGAGCTGGACTTGCGTCCATAATAAATGGAAACGCGCACTGGCTGCCGCTTGTTGATGTCCAATCTGTTCGTTCGCCATTCGGCTCGTCGATTCCCGACGCCGTCGTCCCAAAGTAGAGATCCGACAATCAGTATCCCACACCGCATCGCTCTCGATTCCTTGACTGGCAGCACGAAAGAGAGCATTCGCCGGCCCTCTGGTCGGCGGATTGGTCAATTCGACTGAAGCTGCCGTCAGGCGGCAGTATCGACATCTCGATTTTCCGTTTCCGGTTTGGGCGCACCGGCAAGAGCCGCCGCGATCGCGTCAGACACGGCGTCAGCTGCCGTGCGAATTGGATCCGTCTTGAGATGGGCGTAGCGGGCGGTCGTCTGCACCTGCGTGTGACCGAGTAGCTTTCCGATCATCGTCAGGTCCTGGCCGAGCTGCAGGGCGTCCGAGGCAAAGGAATGGCGCAGATCGTGAATACGTAGACCATCTAACTCCGCACGCTTTCGCAGCCGCCGCCACGGCTTCTGCATATCGGTGAGGTGCTGTCCCTCGACCCTACCGGTGATGACGTAGGGGTTGTTCTTCACCTTGGGAATAGACTTCAATACCTCGATGGCGGCCTGGCCGATCGGCACCAGCTTGGCGCCGGTTTTGGAATCGGGCAATCGAAGCACACCGGTTTTCAAATCGACATAGTCCCATTTGAGGGTCTGGATTTCCCCGAGCCGGCATCCGGTCAGCAACAGTAGGCGAATGCAGTTGGCGGCTTCGGGCTCCTCATCGGCCTCACGCAGCACTTTGCCAAGGCGGGCGAGTTCATCTGCGGTCAGATATCGCTCGCGCTTCACCTCCTTGTACCGCTTCACCTTCCAGCACGGGTTCACGCCGTCGGTTCGCACGCCCCAGGTGTGGGCGACGGTGAACATGATTGAGAGCACACCGAGGGTCCGGTTCGCTTGGTAGGGGATGTTCTTCATGGACTGATGGAGCCCGACCACATCGGCTCGCGTGATGTCGATGATGCGATGCGACCCCAGCTTGGGATTGATGAACAACTCGACGGACCGTTTGTATTCGCCATAGGTCGAGGGCTTGCAGTGAAGCGCGACATGCTCGGCGAGGAAGCGCATGCCGAACTCCTTCATCGTGGGCGACGCCTTACGGCGGTCCCGATCGTTTGCCGGGTCGCCGCCAAGGCGCACTTGCGAAAGATGCTTCATCGCCTCGGTGCGCGCGAGCTCGGGGGTGAGGGCGCCATGAAGGCCGATATTGATGCGGCGGAGCCGTCCGCCGGCTCTGAACTGCGCGAGATACATCTTGCGGCCTGACGGATAGACCCGCAGCCCGAAGCCCTTCAACTCATCATCCCAGATGAAAAATTCCTTGTCTCCAGGGACCGCGGCGTCGACGGAGCGCTTCGTGATCTTGGTCATGGAACACCTCGTGAACGCCGGAATCTCCGGAATCAAATCGGAATCATTTGGGAGAAAACCGCAGAGTTTTCAATCGTAGATAAGCGTAGACCGATTTCCAAAATACGTCAATTAAAACATTGAGTTATGCGGCATTCGGCGGTGTTAGCGGAGAGGCGGATAGTGTGGCGAAAACGGCCTGGAGCAAACTCATAACCTGAAGGTCGCAGGTTCAAATCCTGCCCCCGCAACCAGCAGATTTCAGCGCTCCCGAGGAAGCCCCTCAGGGAGTGTTTGCTTTTTGAGCACTTCCCAAGTGCTTGCCGCTCCGACCTCTCCAGAATCAGCCCCGGTTCGCAAAGCGTGACATCGATCTCGCCGCGGTTCGGGCCGGGTGTGAGGACGAGCTTCACAATCAGCATCTACAGGGCCGCGGCCGCTTCCTGGCGCTCTGCACCGCGGTTCAGCGCTTGTGTGAGCTTCGCGGACAGTAGGCTGCCGAAGCCTACCGCCGAGTCCTTGCCGCAGCAGGCATCGCATCCTCCATGAGCTACAGGGGCAACTGCCTCGACAGGGCGCCGATGGACAGCGCTTCCGCACCTTCAAAGTCGAACGTGTGCATCACCGGTTCTGGCCGACACGAGACGCCGCACGACGCGACCTGTTCCGGTTACCTTGAAGGCTTCACCGATCCCCATCGCCTTCACTCCGCCCTCGGCTGTCGATGAGCTGCCGACGCCGAGCGAACGGAGGCACAGCCTCGTTCACTTTTCGAGGCGGGATCAGCCGGACGGTTACTTCAGCGGCCAGACTTCGACGACGCCGTGTGCAACGGCGCACGGAACCCGCGAGACCTTGTCGATGGCCTCTTCCAGACTGGCGGCCTCGATCACCGCGAAACCTGCGATCGGGAGATCCGAGGTCATGAACGGGCCATTGCGTGTTTCCATGCTGGCGGCATTGGGGTTGCGCACCTGGACCGGGGCGCCGGCAATCCCGACCAGAGCGCCTTCCGAAACCAGTTTGGCGTCCTGTGCATGCGCGGCGTCCCTGACAACTTGGGGCGTGCGGTCGTAGTCGGCCGGGTCGCCGTAGCCGATGGTGATGAATTTCGCCATGACGCTAACTCCTTTCTCTATCTTGCGAGGACGATGTGGGTCGCGGCGTCGGTCGCGGCATGCCCAGTGACGGAAAAGCCGAGCGACGGCAGGTCGATCCCTGCGAAAATCGCCTCGCCGCGCCCGAGAACCACCGGCGCGATGACGAGATGCATCTCGTCGACAAGACCGGCCTGAAGATATTGCCGCACCGTCGAGACACCGCCGGCAATCTTGACGTTCCCGTCGCCCGCGGCCTCCCTTGCCCGATCGAGCGCAGCCTCAATCCCGTCCGTGACGAAGCGAAAGACTGTGCCGCCTTCCATCTCGACAGGGTCGCGCGGATGGTGGGTGAGCACGAACGTCGGTGCATGGTACGGAGGATTGCCGCCCCACTAGCCCTTCCAAGTGTCGTCGGGCCAGTCGCCGCGAATGGGGCCGAACATGTTGCGGCCCATGATGAACGCGCCGAAGCCCTCCATCGAGCGGGTCGCATACTCGTTGTCGACGCCCGACGAGCCGCCATCCTTGCCGAGCATGTCGTGGAACATGGCCGTTTGGACCATCCACTTATGCAGTTCCTCGCCACGCTTGCCGACCGGGTGTTCGGGGCTCTGATCCGGTCCGGCGCCATAGCCGTCGATCGAGAGCGAGAACCCGGAAACGATCACCTTGCTCACGATCATCTCCCCAACTGTATGCGGTTTGCAAGCAGTTGTGGAATACCAGAACCGCATGCATATTGCAAACAGTCTGCGGAGGCCCCGAGTGGACAAACCAGTTCGGTCCGGTTGCCCGATCAACCTGACGCTCGAGACGCTCGGCGATCGCTGGAGCCTGATCGTCATCCGCGACATCATGTTCGGCAATCGCCGACACTATCGCGACCTGCTCAACAATTCCGAGGAAGGCATCGCCTCGAATATCCTGGCCGACCGGCTGAAGAAGCTGACGGAAGCGGGACTGCTGTCGACTAGCCCGGACCCGGCACACAAACAGAAGACGGTCTACAGCCTGACGGAGCCGGCGATCCAACTCGTACCGCTGCTTGCCCAGATGGGCGCTTGGGGCCGGCGCTTCACGCCGGCGACGCGGGAGCTGTCGATCCGCGCGCAGCTGCTCGAAGAGGGCGGTCCGGAGATGTGGGAGGCGTTCATGGCGGAATTACGCAGCCTGCATCTCGGAGCGGAGCCGCCGGCACGCTCGGTGATTGGGGAACTGACTGAGGCCTATCGGGCGGCACTCGCCGAATGACCGGCGGGAGCTAGAGAAGGCTCGGATGGAGCGCGACATTGGCGGCACAAACCCGTCCACATATTCAGCGCACGATCATCCGCGCAGAGAACTCCGACCCGACGCGAGGGAATCTAAGACGCGAGGGAATCTAAGAGGAGCGGACCATACCGGACTAGCGGTCGTCGTCGACCTCGGCGACCGAATGGACCTTGGAGACGACGCGGACGGGAACGACGATGTTCACCGCAAACTGGTCTTCGTCGACCTGCCTTTCGATCGTTCCGCTGAAGGCGCGTTCGACGAGGAAGTCGATCAGGGTCGTTCCGAAGCCGCCGTTCTGCTGGGACGATGAGGGGGCGGGCCGTTGTCCGCCGCGCTCCAGCCACTCGACCACGAATTCCTTTTCGTCCGCGCTCCAGCGCAGCGTCACGACGCCTCCGGGCACTGCCCAGGCACCGTATTTGGTGCAGTTGGTCGCCAATTCATGAAAGATCAGTCCGAAGGACTGCGCGGCGCTCTGCGAGATCAGGAACTCGTCGCCGTCCAGTTGAATCTGCTCGTCCCGCGTAATGAAAGGGGAGAGTTGCGTGCGGGCGAGGAGTTCGAACGGGGCGGCCTCGACCGTACGGTTCGTTATGATGTCGATGGAGCGCCCGAGCGCCGTGAGGCGCCGCGTCAGGTCATCCTTGAGCTGTGTCACATCCGACGCGCCGTGGGCCGACAGGCGCAGCAGCGAAATCGTGATCGCCAACTGATTCTTCGCCCGGTGCGCGGTTTCGCGCAGAAGGAGCGCCAACTCCTGGTCCTTGGCGAGCTTTACCTCCGCAGTCCGGCGCAGGGCCGCCATGACATCGTTGATCTCGCGAATGGGTGAGGAAAGCTTCGGCGGCGGCAGTCCTGCGTCGATGGCATTTGCGACTTTCGCCGTGTCGGCGATCGAGCGGCTGATCAGATAGCCGATGACAAGCGCCGCGCCGATCACCAGGCCTGACCACAGGAGGAGAAACGAAAACGGCTCGTTCATTCCCGCGATCGAGCCGGAGGGGCGCCTGGCCCAGACGCAGACGCGCCAATCGGACAGCGTCACACTGCGTTGAAGGAGGTAGAGCCGCGGGGCATTCGCGCCGGAGGTTCCGGCGAGACTCGAGCAATCGTTCCGTGTTCCGGCGGCTTCATCGCTGAGCCGCGGCGACGGATAGACAAGCTGGCCATCGCCATCCAGAACCGCGACGTTCCAGTCGCCCGAGGCGTGCCCGCGGGTGAGGACCGCCCCAAGGTCGGTCGCATCTCTCGTCAGAATGAGGCCGCGACGCTCGCCGTTCGGCAGCTCCGACCGCGCAATGACATTGTAGACTGGAATGTTGGCGACGCCGCCGCGGAACAGGTTGGAGACCGATGGCGTGCCGGTCTCCATCACGCGCGGAAGCGTCACCTGGTCGGAGGACTTACCCAGCGGGGTGTCGAACGGAACGCGCGTGTTGAGGAGCTGCTGTCCGGTCTCGTCGACCACGATCAGATAGCGTTCCGTGCCGCGCAACGCTTCCTGTGCCCTGGCGTGAAGCCGCTCGTACAGACCCGCTCCGAGCCAGCCGCTGGAACCGAAGATCGCGAGCATGGTCTGGGCCGATTGGAATTCGCTGCTCAGCCGATGGGCGATCTCGCCCGTAAGGTCGGCACCGCTCCGCAGCACAATTTCAGTGCGTTCGCGCTCGCGAGCGTTGACGTAGAGGATGAGGGCCGTCACCGCGGGCGCCAGAAACGCCAGCGCCATGATGACCATCAGAACGCTAAACGAGATTTTTATTCGCATTCAACGAGCTAGAATAATGCAGTGACGACGGTATGGCCAACCCATTCGGTCAGGATGCATCCCGCTGCGCAACGAATAGGTCGTCGTGGGGGACGGACGTGCCGTCTTGCAGCGCCGACATCGGAGGGCAGGGGGACTCGACCAGCCGGAATTCACCATCCGCTTCGAATGCCCTGCAGGACGCCCGATCACAAGAACGATTTTCGTGGCGGTACCGCGCGGCGCCGGGGAGTGCAGGGGCACTCTTCACAGCGCGGCCTTCGGCAGCATCATGTGGCACCCCTTCTCGCCGTCGACGGTCTGCGTCACACGCAGGTCGCCCTGCAGCGAGCAGAGCATGTAGGCCTGTTCGCGGGTCAGCCCGGTCCGGCGGCAGATGTGGTCGATCATCTCGCGGACGGCGATCCGCGCCGCCTCGTCGAGGTCCTCGTCGAGGCCGATGCTGATGAGGTGGGTGGCATTCTCGGCGAACGGGTAAGTGTAGCCGAGGTCCTTGCGGACGGTGAGCCGGAACGAGCCGGAGAGGCCGGTCTCCAGCGCGGTGAGGCAGACTTCGCCATCCCCCTGGACGCCGTGACCGTCACCGGCCGAGAACAGCGCGCCGTCGACGAAGACCGGCAGGTAGAGGGTCGAGCCGGCACGCAGCTCCTTGTTGTCCATGTTGCCGCCGAACTTGCGCGGCTGGACACTGGAAAGGCGCCCCCAGTGCGGTGGCGGCGCGACGGCGATGACCCCGAAGAACGGATCCAGCGGGATCTCCCTGCCCCAGGGCAGCCGCGCCGTGCGCCGCTCGATGTCGATCTCGGGGTGGATGATCGTTGCGCTGTCGAACTCCCCGGGGAGTGTCCCGCGCAGCGGCAGCGTGCCGACATATCCCCATCGGTCGACGGGATCGACGTCGAGGATGTCGACCTGAAGGACGTCGCCCGGCTCCGCGCCCTTGACGAAGACCGGCCCGGTCAGCATGTGGCTGGCGCCGAGTTTGGCGCATCGCTCCATGGCGTGAAGGTGTTCCCGCCGGACGAGGGTCCGATCGGGCGGCAGGTCGTCCGGGTCGGCCGCGGCCCAGCTCGTCAGCGTCACCGTGTCGCCGGATGCCACATGCAGAACCGGGGGCAGGGCCGCGTCGTGAATTCCCCAGTGGATGTTCTCCGGGAGAGCATCGAGTCGGTGTTGCCGCGACATTCGCCCTCCGGCGGCTCGGGTGGATAGATCACGTCTGCAACACGATAGCATGCGCGCGGTCGCGAATTGTGATCATCTGACGAATACAGAAAATGTGCTGAGCCGTGTGTGCCTTGGCACTGTCCAGCGGTCGCACGCCGACGCGCCGATCCGCCGCGAACGGCGCGCGATGCTGCCATGGAAGGGGCATGGGTCGACCCTTCCCCTGTCGGCCTGATGGCGGCATGCTTCCCGGCCGCCGCGGTCCTGCGGTTTGATGCGCAACGCGAGGCCAGGAATGGGCGACGCTTCCCCCCATCGCTTCCGGACACCGACGGACGCCGATCTCGGCCTGCGCCATATCGCCAATGGCGCGGGGCTGAACGTCTCCGTCCTTGGAAACGGCGCCGTCTTCGCGCTGACGCGGCAGACCGGGCGGGGGCATCTCATGCTGGGCCAGATCCTCGGTTCCGGCATCGGCGGGGGCCTTCTGCGGCTGTTCGTGCGGACCGATTCCCGGCCCGGGGCGATCCCGCTCATCGGTCCCGGAGGCGCCGATCGCGTCGGCGTCCTCGAGGACCGCGTTGTCTGGGAGCGCGAGGTCGGGATCCTGCGCTGCCGCGTCACGCTCGTCCTGGCGCCATCGGAGCCGCTTTGGCTGTGGCGCGCCGTGATCACCAACCTCGGCTCCGGCCCGGTTCGCGCGGACGCCGTCCTCGTGCAGGACCTCGGCCTCGGCGAACGTCCGTTCCTGATGAACAACGAGGCCTTCGCCTGCCAGTACATGGACCATCACGTGGCCGTGCATCCGACCGCCGGCCCGGTGATCATGTCGCGGCAGAATCTGATGCAGCTGGGCGGCCATCCCTGGGCGGCCCACGGCTGTCTCGACGGTGCGGTCGCCTACGCCACCGATTTCCGGCAGGTCGCCGGTCCGGCCCATCGGGCGACGGGAGAACTCGACCTCCCGTTCGGAACGGCCCTGCCGTCTCAGCGGATGCAGGGCGAGGCCGCCTGCGCCGCGTTCCAGTCTCCGGTCCGTGACATCGCCCCGGGCGAAACGGTGCGTACGACGTTCTTCGGCGTCCTCCATGCATCCCACGCCGGCGCGTCGGACGACGGCGACCTCTCCGTCGTGGCGCTCGCCGAACGGGCCGCGTCGGAGCTCGTCGAGCGGGACGTGCCCCTTGCGCCGGTCGTGCGGAGCATCGTCGAGACCGCTCCGGCGCTCCGCGCCGAAGATGCGGCCGGAGCCGCGCTGGCGACGCGATACCCCGACCGCACGATGGTCGAGGAGGAGGACGGGGCGACGCTCTCGTTCTTCGTGCCGGACGGCTCGAAGAACCGCCATGTGGTGCTGCGCGACAAGGAGACGGCCGTCCTGCGGCGCCACGGCACCATCCTCGTCAGCGGGACCGACTGGCTGCCGGGCGACGGGACGCTCAGCCTGACCACGTGGATGCACGGGGTGTTCGCCGCGCAGCTCAGCCTCGGCAACACCTCGCTCAACAAGCTCTTCTCGGTCGCGCGGGACGGTTACGACCTGATCCGCAGCGGGGGCCTGCGCATGCTTGTCGACACCGGCGAGGGTTGGCAACGACTGGCGGTCCCGTCCGTCTACGAGATGGGCATCTGGGACTGCCGATGGGTCTATCTGCTGGCCGACCGGACCATCACCGTCTCCGTCGCGGTCTCGCCGGAGAACCGGGCCCTCGCGACGTTCTCGGTGACGGTCGATGGCGCGCCATGCCGCTTCCTCGTCTACGCCCAACTCGTCCTCGGCGAGCATGACCTCGCCCACCACGGTGAGGTGGAGGTCGATGCGGATCGCTCGCGGATCATCTTCCGCCCGGATCCCGGCAGCGCCTGGGGCGGACAATATCCCGACGCGGCGTTCCATTTCGTGGTCGGCACGCCCGGCGAGATCGACGCGATCGGCGGCGAGGAGCTCCTGTTCGATGGCGCGCCCGCGACGACGGGTGCCTTCGCCGCGATGCGGACGCGGCCCACAGGGGGCTTCCGCTTTGCCGTCGCCGGCTCGCTCGCCAGCGACGGCGAGGCGAATGAGGCGGCGGACGCCTGGCGTGCCAGACCCGACATGCCGGACGAGATGGCATTCACCGCCGCCTGGCAGCGGCTGACGAACGGGATCGCCGTCGCTGGCAGCGACGACCCGGACGCCGGGTCCGCGCTGACGCTGCTGCCGTGGATGATCCACGACGGCCGGGTGCATGTCGCGGCGCCGCACGGGCTGGAGCAGTACAGCGGGGCGGCCTGGGGGACGCGCGACGTGTGCCAGGGGCCCGTCGAGCTCCTCCTCGCCCTCCGTCAGGACGAGACGGTGAAGGCGATCCTCGCCACGGTCTTCGCCGAGCAGGACGTGAACAACGCGGACTGGCCGCAGTGGTTCATGCTCGACCCCTACGCCTGGATCCGCAGCAGCGACGCGCACGGCGACGTCATCGTCTGGCCGCTGAAGGCCCTTTGCGACTACGTCGAGGCGACCGGGGACGGGGGCATCCTCGAGCAGTCGGTGGGATGGCGCGACGGCGGGGCGAGGGCGGCGGACCGGACGGACCCCGTCGCGGTCCATGTCGACCGCCTGCTCGCAGCCGTCGAGGCGCGGTTCGTGCCCGGTACGCACCTCATCCGCTACGGCGAAGGCGACTGGAACGATTCCCTCCAGCCCGTCGACCCGGCCATGCGCGAGCGGATGGTGAGCGGCTGGACGGTGGCGCTCCTCTACCGCCAGGCCCGCCGCTACGCCGCGATCCTGGCCCGCTTCGGCCACGACAGGCGCGCGGCCGAGGTGTCGACCCTCGCGGGGGCGATCCGCGAGGACTTCCGCCGCCATCTCATGCCGGGCGGTATCGTCGCCGGATACGCCGACTTCGACGCGTCGGGTGGCGCAAAGGTACTCTTCCATCCCGACGATACCGTGAGTGGCATCCACTATTCGCTGATCGCGATGACGGAGGCGATGCACGCCGGCCTCCTCAGCCCGGAGGAGACGGAGCGCCACCTCGACCTGATCCGCGAGCACCTGTCCTTCCCGGACGGGGTGCGGCTGATGGAGCGGCCGCTCCCGTACCATGGCGGGATCGAGCGGATCTTCCGCCGCGCCGAGTCCGCCGCATACTTCGGCCGCGAGATCGGCCTCATGTACACCCATGCGCATTTGCGGATCGCCGAGGTGCTGGCCGCCACCGGCGACGCCGCCGCGTTCTGGGACGCCCTCGCCCAGGTCAATCCGGTCGTGGTGACGGAGCGGGTGGCGAACGCCGCGCCCCGGCAGCGCAACGCGTACTTTTCGAGCAGCGACGCCGACGTCCTCGACCGCTACCAGGCGAGCAGGGATTGGGACCGCGTGCGCGCCGGGACCCTGTCGGTCGAGGGCGGCTGGCGGATCTATTCGAGCGGCCCCGGCATCCTAGTCAGCCTCATCCTCGGCCAACTCAATGGCCGGCGAGGCGCCTCACCCGGTGCGACGCAGGTCTGACCGGCGCCGTCGCCGGGCGACGCGGACATGACGGCACCCGTGCTCCCGGGCGAGATCGCGAACGCGCAGTACCCGCCCGTGACGCACACTTCGTACGAATTCGTAGAGGGTCATCCGCGGCCTCAATGGACAGGAGCAGCCTCGCCCGCCATCGCACGGGCGAGGCCGCGAAAGATCACGGCAGACGGGGAACCCGCCTCCATCAGCATCGGCAGAGCCGTCGCCGAAAATTAGAGGTCGATCGACTTGACCGGGGCCGGTCGGTGGGGCGCCCACGCGCTCCAGCATTTCCGGAGGCCGTGACAGTGACCGACCGCCTCGGCGGACTTTCGACGAGTGTCGAAGCCGGCTGGACGGACCGCCGCGATGCTGCCGGTTCCGCACCGTATGCGGTCGGCTGGCTGGCTCGGGTGATCCACATCCTGCGACGACCGTGCATTGGACCTTCAGCCGAGTGCTGCGAGAGCGGCGTCGACGTCCGCCTCGGCGGCGGCGCAGCAGGCCTCGTCGGGCGGGTCCGCGGCTTCGGCCTGGCCGACCCCCTCGCGCGGGTTCTGGTTGACGGCGACGATCGCCGCGAAGCGCTCGGGGTCGATCCGGACGTCGCGCTTGCGGGTCAGGAAGCGTGCGAGCGGGAGGAAGGTCTCCATCCCCGTCAGCTCGTCCATCGCGATCTCGAACGTCCGGCAGCCCGCCTTCGGCAGGGTCTCGCTGTAGTGCCTCTGGCGCCGCTCGATCTCGCGCGCATACCAGTAGCAGAGCTGATAGTCGCTCCACGCCCTCCAGTCGGCGGGCGCCACCACGCCGGGGTCGTCGGGCCCGACGAGGACCAGGTGCCCCGACACCGTGCGCGCGGGGACGCTTCCGATCGCCAGCATGCTGAGCGCGACTTCGCGCGCGGGCCGCGTCAGGAGGATGACGCTGGGCCGGAGGCCGAGATCCAGAAGCGGCTCGATGAACCCCTTGCAGTAGAGGTGCGAGATGTCGGCGTAGGGACGCTTGCCCTCGAGGCGGGAGGCGATGGCGGGGATCTTCTCCGAAACGAGCCACCAGCGGGCCGCGATCGGGGCGAACTGCACGGTCCGCAGGACGAAGTTGAGGCGCGGTGCGGCCTCGTGCTCCGCCTGGATGTCGAGGCATTCGGCGAGGAGCCTCGTGAGGAGCTTTGTCCCGCTGCGTCCGGGCGTCACCGTCAGGATGAGACCCGCGGCTCTCAGGGCCTTCAAGGCCGTGGGGCCTTTTTTCATGCTCGGGTGATTCCGCGTGGTTTCGACCACAACCTATGTCGCGGGTGCGCTCCCGTCGAGCCGACGGGGAACGCGAACCGCGATTGCGGTCAGGGTCTTGGCCCGTGTCGCGGATATCCACGGCCATGCCACTGCCCGGGCGCCGGCCGGCGCTGCCGCCGCCTTCGCCCCTTGCCGCGGCAGGCCGTCGACGTCGGTCCGCGGTCCGCTCTCAGGCCGGCGCAGCGGAAAAGTAGTCCGGCTGCTGGGCGACGATGGTCGGCATCCGCTCGATCGTGCCGGAGAGGTGGCGGCGCATGGCGTCGGTGGCGGCGTGGCGGTCGCCGGCCTCGATGGCCGTGAGGACCGCGGCGTGCCCGTCGAGCACCGACTGCATCTTGCCCGCGCTCGGCAGGTCGAGGGTGCGCAGCCGGGCCATCTGGCTCGTGCGCTCGATGACGAGGCCGTGCAGCGCGTCCTGACCGGCGGCCAGGAAGAGGGCGCGGTGAAAGTCCTCGTCGAGGCGGCGGAAGAGCTCGATCTGCGCCGAATCGTCGGCGAGCGCCTGCTGCATCTTGAGGATGCCGCGCGCCTCGAGAAGCGCCGACTTGTCGTGCAGGGCGGCGAGGCGGTTCACCACCTCGCACTCGAGCCCGGTGCGGAAGAACTGCTCGTGCCGCACCGCCACCTGGTCGATCAGCGTCACCTCGGTGCGGGACTGGCGATAGGTGGCGACGAGGCCGAGCGTTTCCAGCCGCTGCAGCGCCTCGCGCACCGGCGACTGGCTGACGCCGAAGGCCGTCGCGAGGTCCGGGCGCGACAGGCGGCTGCCGGGCGGCAGGTCGAGCGAGACGATGCGGGCCCGCAACTCGTCGAAGACGCGCGCGGACGTGGGCAGGTAGGCGCTCGTCGCCGGCGGCTTGGCGATGATGTCCGCATCCGGACGGGGTCGAAATCCAGCGCCCACGCGCCCTCCCAACGTCACATCAACAGCCGCGGCAGCGAGGTGGAAATCCCCGGAACCAAGACGAGTAGGATGAAGAAGACGAATAATGCAAGGAAGAAAGGCATGGATGCCCGGGTATAGGCACCCGTCTTCACGTCCAGTATCCCGCACACCGAAAACATGATCACCCCGACCGGCGGCGTTAGACCACCGAGGTTGATGAGAAACACCATCAGGATGCCCATATGGATCGGGTCGAACCCGGCTGCGGTGACCACGGGCATGATGATCGGCGTCACGAGCAGGATGTTCGCCGCCCCCTCCAGGAACATCCCCGACACCACGAGGACGCCCATCACCAGCACCAGGATCACCGCCGGGTTGTGGGACAGGTGCGTCACGAATTCGGTGATCTGCTGCGGCGCGCGCTCGATGGTGATCGCGTAGCCGAGCACGCCTGCCATCATGATGAGGAGCATGATCATGCCGAGGTCCGACACCGACGCCCTCAGGGCCTCGAGCGCCCGCGCCACCGTCAGCTCGCGGTACACGAACACGCCGACGGCGAGGGCGTAGACGACGAGGAAGGCGCCCGCCTCCGTCGCGGTGAAGATGCCGAAGCGGAAGCCGACGATGAGGATCACCGGGAACATCAGCGCCCAGACGCTCTCCTTGAAGCTCGCCCACAGCTCGGATCCCCTCGGCAGCGACGCGAGGTCCGGCGCGTAGCCGTTGCGTCGCGCGACGAGCCAGGTGGTCGCCATCAGGACGATGGTCAGGACGATGCCCGGCAGCACGCCCGCCAGGAACAGGCGGCCGATCGAAACCTCGTTGATGTAGCCGAATAGGATGAGGCCGATCGACGGCGGGATCGTCGCCGTGATGATCGAGCCGAACGCCAGGATCGCGGCCGTCACGGGCCTGGAATAGCCCTGCGCGATCATCGACGGGCCGAGGAGCCGGCTCTCCATCGAGGCGTCGGCGACGGCGGAGCCGGAGATGCCGCCCATCATGAAGGAGAGGACGATCGAGACCTGCGCCAGCCCGCCGGCGAGCCAGCCGGTGAGGAGGCGCGAGAACGTCACCAGTCGGTCGGTGATGCCGGTGACGTTCATGAGGTTGCCGGCGAGGATGAAGAAGGGGACGGCGAGCAGCGGGAAGCTCTGCGTCGCGGCGACCATCTTCTGCACCGCCACCGTGGGCGGCATCGTGCCGGAGAGGATGAAGACGGGGATGGCGGCGAGCCCCAGAGCGAAGGCGACGGGCTGGCCGATGAACAGGAAGAGCGCGAACAGCGCGGCGATGAGGAGGAGCATCAGGAGACGCTTTCCGAAGCGATCGGCAGCGCCGGCACCTTGCCGCGCGCGACGCCGTAGAGACGGGCGAGGGTGGTGCGCAGCATCAGCGCGAAGCCGAGCACCATGGAGGCGTGGGTGTAGGAGCCGTGCATCTGAGTCGCGCCGAAGAGGCGAGGGTGCATCAGCGCCGCGTTGCGCACCGCGTAGACGAGCAGGAACGCCAGCAGTGCGGAGAGGACCGCGAGGTTGAACATCTCGACCCGCCGGTAGCCCTTCTCGCCGAGTGCCTCGGCGAGAAGGGCGAGGCCGAAGTGGCGGCTCTCCTGGAGCGCGAGGTCCGCCGACAGGACGCACAGCCAGACGAACAGGAGCTGCGCGATCTCGATCGACCAGATAATCGGCGATCCGGCCGCCCGCGCCAGCGACGCCGCCGCGACCAGGAGGACAATGGCAATCAGGAGGCCGATGGCGGCGGCGGCCTCCAGGCGGTGGAGGAAGTGGCTCAGGCGGGACGGCATGGCGCTCTCCGCGACTCTTGCGCGGGCGGTCAGTCGGCGATCACCGACTTCGCGATCTCGGCTTCCTTCTCGAGGTTCAGCTTGGTGTAGACGCCGGCGACCGCCTCCTTGAAGGGCGTGAGGTCGATCTCGTCGATCTCGACGCCCGCCGCAGCGACGTCCTTCAGCGCCTTTTCGCCGAGCTCGATGGTGAGGCCGGAGGCGTAGCGGCCGTTCTCGACCGCGAGATCACGTACGATCTTCTGGTTCTCCGGAGAGATGTCGTCCCAGGTGTCGGCCGAGATCACCAGTGCCGTGACGAGCTGGATGTGGCCGGTCTTGGTGACGTGCTTGACCACCTCGAAGAGCTTGGCGCCGGTGATCGCGGTGGGCTGCGCCTCGGCCGCGTCGATGGTGCCGAGCTGCAGGGCGGAATAGACCTCGCCCCAGGCGATCGGCGTCGGCTCTGCCCCCATGGCGCGGATCGTCTCGATCCAGACGGGCGCGCCGATGGTGCGCATGCGCACGCCCTTGAGGTCGGCCGGGGTCTTGAACGGCTTCTGCGTCAGCGCGTGGCGCGGACCCTGGTACCAGTTGGAGGCCAGCATCACGAGCCCGGCCTTCTCCTTCAGTTCCTCGCCCCAGCCCATGTAGGCGTCGGACAGGGCGAACTTGTCGGCCTCCTCGTAGGTGTCGAACAGGAACGGCGCCGACATGATGGCGAGCGAGGGGACGAACGAGGAGAGGCGGGCGACGTCCGTCACGGTGCCGACGTTGGCGCCGGCGCGGGCCTGGTCGAGCATCTCGGTCGTGTCGCCGAGCTGGCTGTTGTGGAAGACCTCGACGACGACCTCGCCGCCGGTCTTCTCCTCGACCTCCTTGGCGAACTTCTCCAGCCCCTGACCCATCGGATCGCCGGGCGCGAGGACGGTGCCGATGCGCAGCGTCGTTTCGGCGCTGGCGGGGCCGGCGAGGGCGATGCCGGCAACGAGCACGGCGAAACAGCGACCTACGGCGGTCATGGTCATTGGTATTCCTCCCAAATTGAAATTTTAGTTGTAGTGAAAGATTAGAAATGCAATCCAACTTGTGTCAACATAAAATTGCGTAGCCGCTGCGGCGGAGAATCGCGGCGGCCAGGGGAGGAGACAGACGTGGACCGGCAAGACCCAGCGCTGAGGCAAAGAATCCGCAAGACCCCGGACCAGCTCCGCTCCGCGCGTTGGTTCGCACCCGACGACCTCAGGAGCTTCGGTCACCGCTCGCGGATGATGCAGCTCGGCTTTTCGGAGGACGACTTTCGCGGCCGCCCGATCATCGGCGTCCTCAACACCTGGTCGGAGCTCAACACCTGCCACGCCCACTTCCGCGACCGCGTCGTCGACGTGAAGCGCGGGGTGCAGCTCTCCGGCGGGCTCGCGGTCGAGATGCCGTCGCTCTCGGTGGACGAGAGCTTCACCAAGCCGACGTCGATGCTCTACCGCAACATGCTGGCGATGGAGACGGAGGAGATGATCCGCTCCCACCCGCTGGACGGCGTCGTCCTGATGGGGGGCTGCGACAAGACCACGCCCGGCCTCGTCATGGGCGCGATCTCGGCGGGAGTGCCGATGATCTATCTTCCCGCCGGGCCGATGCTGCGCGGCAACTACGCCGGCAAGGTCCTCGGCTCCGGCTCGGACGCGTGGAAGTACTGGGACGAGCGACGCGCCGGCAATGTCTCCGACGCCGAGTGGCTGGGCGTGCAGGGCGGTATCGCCCGCTCCGCCGGCACCTGCATGACGATGGGGACGGCCGCGACGATGATGTCCATCGCCGAGGCGCTGGGGCTGACGCTGCCCGGCGCGTCGTCGATCCCGGCGGTGGACTCCGGCCACCAGCGGATGTCGGCGGACTGCGGCCGGCGTATCGTCGACATGGTGTGGGAGGACCTGACGCCTGACGAGATCGTCACCCCCGCCGCGGTCAGGAACGCGGCGATCGTCGCGATGGCGACGGGCTGCTCCACCAACGCGGTCGTCCACCTCATCGCCATCGCGCGGCGCGCGGACGTTGACCTGACGCTCGACGATCTCGACGCGCTCGGCCGCGTGACGCCGCTGATCGCCAACGTGCGCCCCTCCGGCAAGGACTACCTGATGGAGGACTTCTATTACGCCGGCGGCCTTCGCGCGCTGATGAAGGAGCTGGAGGACCGGCTCGACGGTTCGGCGCTCACCGTCACCGGACGGCCGATGGCCGAGAACCTCGTCGGCGCCGAGGTCTACAATCCGGACGTCATCCGCTCACTGTCGAACCCCGTCTACAGCGAGGGGTCGCTGGCCGTGCTGCGCGGCAACCTGTGCCCCGACGGCGCGGTCATCAAGCCCGCCGCGTGCGACCCGGCCTTCCATGTCCACGAGGGGCCGGCACTGGTCTTCGATTCCTATCCGGAGATGAAGGCGGCGGTGGACGACGAGACGCTCGACGTCACGCCGGACCACGTCATGGTCCTGCGCAACGCGGGGCCGCAGGGTGGGCCGGGCTTTCCCGAGTGGGGGATGCTGCCGATCCCCAAGGCGCTGATCAAGAAGGGCCATCGCGACATGCTGCGGATCTCGGACGCGCGCATGTCCGGCACGTCCTACGGCGCGTGCGTGCTGCATGTGGCGCCGGAAAGCTACGTCGGCGGTCCGCTCGCGCTCCTCAGGACCGGTGACATCGTGCGCCTCGACCTGCCGGCCCGGCGGCTCGACATGCTGGTCGACGAGGCGGAGATCGAGCGCCGCCGCGCCGCCTGGACCCCGCCCGAGCCGCGGTTCGAGCGCGGCTGGGGCTGGATGTTCTCACGCCACGTGACCCAGGCGGACCAGGGCTGTGACTTCACCTTCCTGCAGGCCGACTTCGGCCGCGCGGCAGGCGAGCCGGATATCTACTAGAGGCGGGCCGAGGCCCGCCGCTCATCGGTCGGGATGCGGATCAGATGCGCCGCTTCGCCCGGGTGCGGCGCGCATCGAAGATGGTCAGCGCGAAGACGGCGATGCCGAGGACGCTGAGGCCGGCGCCGACGTACCCAGATGCGTTGGCGAAGCTGTAGCCGGCCTGGATCGCGGTCGCCGCCGCGAACGGGCCGAGCGCGTTGGCGAGGTTGAAGGCGGAGTGGTTGAGCGCGGCGGCGAGCTGCTGCGCATCGCCCGCCACGTCCATCAGCCGGGTCTGCAGCACCGTCGAGAGGCCGCCCGCGGCGCCGATCGTGAAGACGACCAGAAGGTAGGTCGGCAGCGACACGATGGCCGAGGGGTAGGCGATCATCGCCAGCAGCGCGACGGTCATGAGCGCGAAGGCCGAGACCGTCTGGTTGCGGTCCGCCGCCCAGCCGGCGATGAGCGCGCCGGCGGTCATGCCCGTGCCGATCACCGCGAGCGCCAGCGGCACCATCTCCTCGGCGAGCGACATGTCGGTGATCATCGTCGAGGCGATGTAGGTGTAGACGGCGAACATGCCGCCGAAGCCGACCGCGCCGGTGGCGAGCGTCAGCAGCACCTGGCGGTTGCCGAGCGCCCCCAGCTCCTGCAGCGGGCTGCTCTGCTTGGAGACGCGACCGGCCGGCACCGTCAGGTAGACCGAGAGCGCCGTCGCCGCCGCGAGGCAGGACACCACGCCGAACGCCGCGCGCCAGCCCACCGTCTGGCCGAGGATGTTGGAGAACGGCACGCCGATGATGGTGGCGAAGGTGAGTCCCAGCATCACCCGCGCGACCGCCGAGGAGCGGCGGTTCGGCGCCACCTGCCGTGCGGCGACCAGCGCCGCGACGCCGAAGTAGGCGCCATGGGGCAGGCCGGAGAGGAAGCGGGCCGCGATCAGTGTCTCGTAAGTGGGCGCGAGCGCGGAGAAGCCGTTGAACAGCGCGAAGGCCCCCATGAAGCCGATGAGGAGCCACCGCTTGGGCAGCCGCGCGCCGAGCACGACGAGCACCGGCGCGCCCACCACGACGCCGAGCGCATAGGCGCTGATGACGTCGGACGCGTCCGCCTGGGTGACGCCGAACGCCGCCGAGATGTACGGCACCAGCGCCATCGACGCGAACTCGGAGGTCCCGATCGCGAAGCCGCCGAGCGCCAGCGCGACGATGACGAGCCACGCCCGCGCGTCGTGTCCTTCCGCGACATGCGGGATTGCGGTCGGCGAAGCGGCCAGTTCGTGGGTCATAGCGGATCTTTCGAGCGTCGTGTCGGCCGGTGGCCGGGTGTCGTGAGGTCGCGGCCGTGTGCGGCGGGGTCGTCCGCGCCGGCCGTGAGAAGGGGGGCGCCGTGTCGGCCGCCCGTGTCGGACGGGCGGTCTTCCGGCGGGGTTGAGGTGCGCGCAGCAAGGAGCGCAGTGGCCAGACGCTGGGCTTGCCCGGCGGCCGTCCGCTGCGCGCGAAGGCTCCTGTTCGGATTCGATCATCCAACGATATCGCAACGCACAACTGGCGCCAGCGAAAGCCGCTGCAAGGCGCGTCGGGGCTGCTATGCGCGCCCGTCGGTCTCGACTGCCGCAGGGACCGCAGGCTCGCGCCGATCCGGATGGCGGCTGCCCGCGCCGCTCATGGCTCCCGGCACGTCCCGACGCGTGGCGCCGTCAGGGCTGGCCCATCCGGTTCCAGGCGTCGAGGCCGGCGACCTTGTACGCCTCGGCCAGCGTCGGATAGTTGAAGGTGTTCTCGACGAAGAAATCCACCGTGCCGTGCAGGTTGATGACCGCCTGGCCGATGTGGATCAGCTCCGTCGCGCCCTCGCCGACGATGTGCGCGCCCAGGAGCCGCCGCGTGTCGAGCGCGAAGATGAGCTTCAGGAAGCCCGAGTTCACCCCCATGATGTGGCCGCGCGAGGTTTCGCGGAACCGGGCGATCCCGCACTCGTAGGCGATCCCCGCCTCGCGCGCCTCCTCCTCCGACATGCCGACGGTGGAGATCTCCGGCACGGCGTAGATGCCGTAGGGGAAGCTCTCCGGCGCCGGCGGGAGCGGGATCCCGAAGGCGTGGCACGCCGCCACGCGGCCCTGCTCCATGGAGGTCGAGGCGAGGCTCGGGAAGCCGATGACGTCGCCGGCGGCGTAGATGTTCGGGACGTCCGTCTGGAAGGTCTTCGGGTCGACCTTCAGCCGTCCCCGCCGGTCCGCCGCAATGCCGATCGCGCCGAGGTTCAGCGCGTCGACGTTGCCCGAGCGGCCGGCCGCGAACAGGAGGATCTGCGAGCGCACCCGCCGGCCGTCGGACAGGGCGACGTCGACACCGGTCGCCCCCGCCTCGATCCCCTTCACCTCGGTGCCGAGGCGGATCGTCATTCCCCGGTCGCGCATCTGGTGGATGAAGTCGGCGACGATCTCCCTGTCGACGAAGTCGAGGATGGAGCCGCGCGCCTCGATCAGCGTGACCGGCACGTCGAGCGCGGAGAAGATCGTCGCGTACTCCACCCCGATGACGCCGCCGCCGATCACCGTGAGGGTGCGCGGCAGCGCCTCGATCTCGAGGATCTCGTCGCTGTCGAAGACGCGCGTCCGGTCGAATGGCACGTGAGCGGGGCGGAACGGCTTCGTGCCGGTGGCGATCAGCGCCTTGTCGAAGCTCACCTTGTGGGTGTCGCCGTCCTCGTCGGTCAGGAGCACGGTGTTGGCGTCGACGAAGCTCGCCTCGGCGAAGGCGCTGCGCACCATGTTGCGCATGAACTGGTGCTGCAGGACCTCCACCTCGTGGTCCAGCGTCTTGTGCAGGCGCTGCATCAGGTCGAGGGCGGAAATGTCCTTCTTGACCCGGTAGCTCTGCCCGTAGAAGCCGCGCTCGCGCCAGCCGGAGAGGTTGAGCACGGTTTCGCGCAGCGTCTTGGAGGGGATCGTGCCGGTGTGCACGGAGACGCCGCCGTGCCGCTTGCCGCGGTCCACCACCAGAACGGACTTGCCCAGCTTGGCGGACTGCACGGCGGCCCGCCGCCCCGCCGGTCCGCTGCCGATGACCAGCATGTCGATTTCGTCCAACGGCCCCTCCCTTCGCGTCGTCTCGGGGCGCCGGGCCGCCAGGCCCGGCCGATACCCTTCGGCCGCTGGCGAATGTCGTGCCACTTGCATGTGTCGCGCCGACGAAGGCGACCCGGGACCCGGCGGAGGTCCGGTTGTGAAGCGCCCGAAGCAAGGGTCGGGCAAGGCAGGTGCTCGGCGTCCCGGCGGGTCACGGCGTAGATTTGTCTGGATAAGTTCGGGGCGACAAATTCGCGCCGCACCACACGCGGCGCTTGCAATCGTGCCGCCGCGCGCGCGACGGCTCACGCGGAGCGCGGCCGTCCGGACGGCGGGTGGCGGTCCGTTCGAGGCGGTTTCGCCGGCTGGATGGCCGGCGGGCACTTGACCCGCCGCCACCCCCGCGATGAGCTGATGTCCATGAACCTCAACTCGACTCAGATGCTGGAACGGCTGGTCGCGTTCCCGACCGTATCGGCTCGCTCGAACCTCGACCTGATGGACTTCGTCAGGGACTACCTCGCGAGCCATGGCGTCGAGGCGAAGGTCTTGCCCAACGCCGCCGGCGACAAGGCCAACCTCTATGCCACCGTCGGGCCGATGGTGGAGGGCGGCATCGTCCTGTCCGGCCATACCGACGTGGTGCCGGCCGAGGAGCCCAACTGGACCGCCGGCCCCTGGTCGCTGACGGCCCGGGACGGCCGCCTCTACGGTCGCGGCGCCTGCGACATGAAGGGCTTCGACGCGCTCGTCCTCGCCGCGGTGCCGCAGATGGTGAAGGCCGGACTCAAGGTGCCGATCCATATCGCGCTCTCCTACGACGAGGAGGTCGGCTGCCGCGGCGTGCCGGAGATGATCGAGGTGATGAAGACCGCGATCCCGACCCCGCGCGCCGTCGTGGTGGGCGAGCCGACGCGCATGCACCCGGTCTCGGGGCACAAGGGCTCGTACTCGTTCTTCACGAAGGTGCATGGCTATGCGGTGCATTCGAGCCGGATCGACATCGGTGTCAGCGCGGTGATGACGGCGGCGCGGCTCATCACCTGGCTGGAGGACCGGATGGAGGCGAACCGCCTCGCCGCCGACCCGGCCAGCCCCTTCACGCCGCCCTACACGACGATCCACTGCGGCATGGTGCACGGCGGCACGGCGGCCAACATCGTCGCCGACCAGTGCCAGTTCGTGACCGATTTCCGCGTCATTCCGACGGACGACCCCGACGCGCTGCGGGCGGAGTACGAGCGCTACGCCTTCGAGGTGATCGAGCCGGCGATGAAGGCGAAGTCGGCGCAGGCGGGGATCGAGATCGAGACGCGCAGTGCCGTGCCGCCGCTGATGCCGGAGCCGGACGGCAACGCCGCCGCGCTGTTCGCCGAGCTGGGCAAGTCCGAAGCCCCGCTCGCCGTCTCCTACGGGACGGAAGCGGGGCTGTTCCAGAAGGCGGGCTGGTCGGCGATGGTGTGCGGGCCGGGCGACATCGCCCAGGCCCATCAGGCCGACGAATACGTCGAGGAGAGCGAGATGGCGGCGGGCGAGCGCTTCCTCTCCCGCCTCATCGGCCAACTCGCCAGCTAGTTCCCGTATCCGGGTGGGCGCGCCCGCGCGGGGGTATGCCGGGTGCTTCGGGAACGGGAGCCCGCCGTCCGCCCGGTCCTGGACGGATCGGGCGGGTCGCACCGGTGGACGCGTCCGGGCTGCTGCCGGCGCGTCGCCCTGTCGTCAGCGTCCGGCGAAGAGGCGCTTCTCGACGACGCCGTGGACGCCCCAGTTGCCATCCACCACCTGCGTCACGCCGAAGTCGGACGCGACCGACATCAGCGAGATCGCCTCGTCCTCGTTGAGGCCGTACGCGGTCATCAGGAACGAGCGCATCTTGCGGAAGGCGTCGCGCATCGCCCCGTCGACCGACGACTTGGAGTAGATCTCGCTCTGCGCCGCGTCGCCGAGGTCCTTGAGGTAATCGGCGTAGGAGAAGCCGTGCACCACCCACTCGTGCGCCGTCTCGAGCAGCGGGAAGTCGAGACCCTCGACCGGCGTGCCTTCAAGAGCGTCCGACTTGAGGAGCGTGACGCGCACGAGGCCGGTGAGCGAGGTCTCGATCGCCGTGCCCGCGAGCTCCGAGTCGCCCTGCGCCGCGTGCGGGTCGCCGGCGGAGAGGAGCGCTCCCTCGACCGCGATCGGGTAGTACATCGTCCCGCCTGCGCCGACGCGCCAGTTATCGATGTTGCCGCCGAAGGACGAGGGCGGGATGGAATCGACGAAGTCCGCGTCGGCCGGCGCGACGCCCATGGTGCCGAAGTGCGGCCGGATCGGCACGCGGACGCCGGTCAGAGCCGGCTTTTCCTCGACCGTCGCGTGGTCGACCGGCACGCCGGGATAGTCGATCGTCTCGTGCACCACGCCGTCGGGGTCGGTCTGCGGGGTCCACTGGAACGAGTAGACCGCCTGCGCCCAGTCCTCCTTGCCGGTGGAATCGAGCTCGTAGATCGTGATGACCTCGCGCTTCTTCGGTTCGGTCAGGAGGTCGTTGTAGTGGTAGCCCCACCACGCGGCCGCGTTCGAGCCGAACGTCTTGCCCACGTGCTCGGGGTTGGCCGAGGGGCGCGGCTTCAGGTCCAGGATCTCGACCTTGAGGACATCGCCCGGCTCCGCGCCGCACACGTAGATCGGCCCGGTGAGGATGTGGACACCGAAGCCCTCGCCGGCGCCGCGGCCGTGGATCGAGGCGTCGACCGGGCCGGCACCGCGGCGGTTCACGCCCTTGTCGCCCGCCTCCCAGTGGAAGACGCTTTCCGCGCCCGGGTCGCCCGTGACCATCCGCGACGCATCGTCATTGGCGTGGTGCGTCAGCGTCTCGATCGTCACGAGATCGCCGGAGTGGATGGCGACCGCAGGCTCCAGGGTCTTGGAGAAATAGCCCCAGTGGACGGTGTCGGCGCTCGCCTTGACCGTGTGGTGGGCCGGGGCGTCCGGAGCGGCGGCGCAGGTCTCGGGCGTGCCCTGCGCGAGGGCGCCGCCGGTGGATGCGGCCAGGAAAAGTGCACCAATTGCGCCGGCGGTGGGGAAGGGCCGGTGGAGGCGGCGACGGTTCTGATGGGTCATCGGGGTCTCGATCGGTCTGAAAATACCGTACCGAAGCAAGTGGAATGCCACTTGGGGGGCCGCCTGCGACCTAAGTTCAACCCGATTTGTTCCGTTTCTCTCCCATATTCTTGCGAGACGACTGGCAGACATCTTGAGAGGTTGAGTCTGGTTGTGGTATAACCTCTAATTGTTTTGGCTCTGTCGACCTGATCATCGGTTGTGTTTTAGGTGTGAAATGATCGCGAAAGGTGCATCTTTCGACAAATAGTTGTTGCGTTTGTTCGAGTTTGCCCTTTTCGTGAGGTCATGCGCGCCCATGTAGCCCCGAATATGGACTCTCGGGACCGTGGCAGAGGGCCCTATGGAGAACGGTGAGTACGCTCGATTGGGACAGTTTCTGACGGACCGCCGAAACGAGGTGGATCCGCAGACGCTTGGTTATTGCTCTCCGCAGCGCCCCGGTCCGGGCCTGCGGAGGGAGGAAGTGGCCGAGCGCGCGCACGTCAGCGTTGCGTGGTACACGTGTTTGGAGCAGGGACAGGAGAAGCCGCCCCCGGTCGACGTGCTGGACCGCCTGTCGCACGCCCTGATGCTGACCAAGTCCGAGCACGACCGGCTCCATACCATCGCGTACGGCCGCTCCCACTCGGCGAAGCTGCGCCAGCGGATGGATGCGGGCGCGCGCCTGTGGACGCCGCCGCCGACCGACCGGCTGAAGCACGCGCTCGACTCCCTGCAGCTCTGCCCGGCCTATATCCGATCCCCGGCGTGGGACGTGCTGGCATGGAACCGCGCCGCCCGCGAGGTGATGGGCGACTATGCGACGCTCGCGCCGGAGCGGCGCAACGTCCTGCGCATCCTCTTCTGCGAGCCCATCGCACGGGTGAAGCTGAAGAACTGGGAGATGGTGGCGCGCAACGCGGTCCAGACCTTCCGGATGGAGAAGGAGCAGTACGGCATGCCCGACGCGGCCCGCCGCCTGGTCGACGACCTGATGGTTGAGAGCCCGATGTTCGCCGAGATGTGGTGCGAGAGCGGCGTCAACAACCTCGGGGAAGGCACCCGCGTCTTCGACGACCCGGAACTCGGCCTGATCCTGCTGGACTACGCTACCTACAATGTTGACGAGCAGCCCGGCATGGGGCTCGTGGTCTTCACCCCGGCCACCTCCGGCGACGGCGAGCGCCTCCACACGCTCCTGTCGATCCGCAGCAAGGTCGCCGCCTCACACTACGCCCACTTCCACGCCGCCAAACACTCGTAGGTGCTTCCCGCAACCGGTGTCAGGCCCGGAATCGGCCGCCCGAGGGCGGCTCAGCGGGTGGTGCCGCGCCCGTCACGCGGTGCGCAGGGCGCCGGCCGCGCCATCGACGCGCGCGACCAGGTGGCCCGGGCCGACCTCGATCATCTCGTGCCGGACGGGCTCGTCGCCGACCTTCCTGACGGGGCTGGGAATGTCGCCGAGGAGCCGGACGCCGTGCCGCCGCTGCGCCGGGTCGGCGACCGGGACCGCGGCGAGGAGGCCTTGCGTATAGGGGTGCCGGGGATTGTCGAACACCTCGGCGCGCGGCCCGATCTCGACGATCTGCCCGAGGTACATCACAGCCACGCGGTGCGCGACCTTCTCGACGACGGACATGTCGTGGGTGATGAAAAGGTAGGAGACGCCCCGCTCGTACTGGATGTCCATGAGCAGGTTGATGACCTGGGCCTGGATCGAAACGTCGAGCGCGGAGACGGACTCGTCGGCGATGACGAGGTCCGGCGATGAGGCGAGGGCGCGCGCGATGGAGATGCGCTGGCGCTGCCCGCCCGAGAACTCATGCGGATAGCGCGACGACATGGCGGGCGACAGCCCGACGCGTTGCAGCAGCGCGTGGACGCGGGTCTCGACCGCCTCGGACCGAGCCAGCAGGTTGTGCACGATGATGGGCTCGGCGATCGAATAGCCCACCGTGCGGCGCGGATCGAGGGACGCGAACGGATCCTGGAAGACGTACTGGATCTTCTCGCGCAGGGCGCGCCGCTGGGCCTCCGGCATCGCGGCGATGTCCGCGCCGCGATAGGTGATCGTTCCGCTGTCCGGCTTGAGGAGCTGCTGCAGGGTCCGCCCGATGGTGGACTTGCCCGACCCGGACTCGCCGACGAGCGCCAGCGTCTCGCCCGGATGGATCGTGAACGAGACCCCCTCGACGGCGTGAACGCGATGGGTGGCGCGGCCGAGGAGGGTGTGGCCGACGTCGAAGCGGGTGACGAGGTCGCGCACCTCGATCAGCGGCGCCTTGTAGTTCGCCGTGTCCTGCAGGCGGCGCTCGCCGACCTCGCGCGCCTCGTCGCCCTCCATGACGATGACGGGCGTGCGCTCGGGGAGCGGCTCGCCGCGGCGGCTGCCGAGGCGCGGCACCGCGGACAGGAGCGCCCTGGTATAGGGGTGCGCTGGAACGGCGAAGATCGAGCGCACGTCGTTCTCCTCCACCTTGCGGCCCTTCCACATCACCACGACGTCGTCGGCCATCTGCGCGACGACGCCCATGTCGTGGGTGATGAAGACGATGGCGGTGTCCATCTCGGTCTTGAGATCCTGCAGGATGGCGAGGATCTGCGCCTGGATGGTGACGTCGAGGGCGGTCGTGGGCTCGTCGGCGATGATGAGGCGCGGCGAGCAGGCGAGGGCGATCGCGATCATCACGCGCTGGCGCATCCCGCCCGAGAGCTGGTGCGGATAACGCTTCATCATCGCGTCCGCGTCCGGCAGGCGGACCATGCGCAGCAGGTCCAGCGCGCGGGCGCGGGCCTGCCGCTCGCTCATGCGGTCGTGGATCCGGAGCGCCTCGCCGATCTGCGCGCCGACCGGGAACACCGGATTGAGCGAGGTCATCGGCTCCTGAAAGATCATCGCGATATCGCGGCCGCGGATGTGGCGCATCCTGTCGGAGGGGAGGGTCGCGAGGTCGATGCGCCCGCCCTCGCGGGGCCGGAACAGGATCTCGCCCGAGGTGATGCGCCCCCCGGAGTAGTCGATCAGCCGGGTCGTCGCGAGGGAGGTGACGGACTTTCCCGAACCCGACTCGCCGACGATGGCGAGGGTCTGGCCGGCGCGCACGTCGAGCGACACGTCGTGGACGACGGTGGTGCCGCCGAAGGCCACGGACAGCGACCGGATCGACAGGAGGGCATCGTCGCCGGTGGCGGTCGGGGCGGGGGTCGCGCCGGCGGGGGCAGTGCCGACGGTGGCGGGGGCGATCTCCGTCAAATCGGGTCCTCTGGAGGTTGGGATGCGCCGGCGCGTCGTGGACTTACGATGCGGTTCCAAGCAATGGCCGACATGTCATCGCTCACGGCCGCGGGATGGCGGCGTGCCGCCGTGTATTCGCCAAGTCAAAACGTTGCGCACGTCCTGACGCTGCGACCGCGTGAGGGTTCGGCGCGCCGGGATGGGAAGTCAAGGACAATCGGCGTGCACCGCTGCCGACAAAGCGGGCAATCGCTCGGAATCCGGATATAACACATTGAAAATTATGGGGGTTTTCTTGCTCGACAGGGGCGTGCGGTCGATCCGCACTCTAGTAGCATTGCTAATAGACCCCACGAAAACGTTTAATTTGACGTTTCGATAATCCATCGCGAACATCTCGCCACCGTCGTATAGACGCAGAAAACATCTTCGGACGACATGGCGACTACTCGCATTTCTTATGGTCTCCTCTATGGATGAGGCCGGTCTCGTCGTCGGCGTGGACGTCGGCGGCACCTTCACCGACGTGGTCAGTGTCGATCGCGCCGGCATGTTCGAGGTGATGAAGCTCCCGACCACCCGGAGCGCGCCGCAAAAGGCCGTCGCTCAGGCGCTGGAGCAGCTCACCAAATCCGGCGTCACCCCCGACGCCATCGAGAAATTCGCCCACGGCACCACCGTTGCGACCAACGCCGTGCTGGAGCGCAAGGGCGGGCCCATCGGCCTCCTCCTCACCGAAGGCTTCCGCGACATCCTCGAGATCGGCCGCTCCTACCGGCCGGACATGTACGCGATGTTCCTGAAGCGGACGACGCCCGACTTCCTCGCCCACGGCACCTGCGTCCAGACGGTGCGCGAGCGCATCACCTCCGGCGGGCGCGTCGTGACCGAGATCGACGAGGCGTCGCTGCGCAGCGCCATCGCCGCGCTCGTCGACGCCGGCGTGAACGCGATCGCGGTGTCCTTCATCTTCTCGTTCGACAACCCCGCCCACGAGCTCGCCGCCAAGGCGATGATCGCGGAGATGGCGCCCGGCATGCCGGTGTCGCTCTCCCACGAGGTGGACCCGATGTTCCGCGAGTACGAGCGGACGTCGATCACCGCGTTCGACGCCTACGTGAAGCCGCTCCTCGTCACCTATCTCGGCGAGATGAGCGAGGACCTGCGGCGCGCCCGGGTGACCCCGCCGCTGCAGGTCATGCAGTCGCGCGGCGGGCTGACGGCGGCGAACGTCGCCTCCAGCCGGCCGGTGCGGCTGTTCCTGTCCGGGCCCGCCGGCGGCGTCATCGGCGCCAAGGCGGCCGGCGAGATCGTCGGCGCCAAGAACCTCATCTCGTTCGACGTCGGCGGCACGTCGTGCGACATCGCGCTGATTCAGGACGGCGAGCCGATCGTCAAGTCGACCGGCTCGATCGGCGGCTACACCGTCCGCGTGCCGATGGTCGACGTGAACGCCATCGGTGCCGGCGGCGGGTCTATCGCCTGGATCGACGCCGGCGGCGGCCTTCGCGTCGGCCCGCACTCGGCGGGCTCCGAGCCCGGCCCGGCCGCCTACGGGCGCGGCGGTGAGGACGCGACCGTCACCGACGCGTCCATCGTCCTCGGCTATCTGGACCCCGGCTACTTCGCCGGCGGCACCATGACCCTCGACCCGGACCTCGCCTTCCGCTCCGTCGAGGAGAAGGTCGCGCGGCCCCTTGGCCTGTCCATCGAGGACGCCGCGCTCGGCATCCACCGCGTCCTCAACGCGCAGATGGCCGAGGGCATCCGCCTCGTCTCCGTGCAGCGCGGCCTCGACCCGCGCGACTTCGCCCTCGTCCCGCTCGGCGGTGGCGGCGGTATCCACGCCGTGCCGCTGGCGCGCGACCTCTCCATGCCGCGCATCATCGTGCCGCGCCTGCCGGGCGTGCTGGCGGCCTGCGGTCTTCTCGCCGCGCCCGTCGAGCACGAGCTCTTCGCGGCCTTCAACCGCGACCTCTCCGCCGTTCGCGACGCCGACATCCTGGCCGCCTTCGATGCGCTCGAGGCCAAGGCGGCGGCGCTGATGGAGGCGGAGGGCTTCGCCGGGCGCTACGACGTCCGCTACGCCCTCGACATGTGCTACGTCGGCCAGGCGCACTTCGTCGAGGTGCCGGTGGCGCGCGCCGAGATCGACGGCGTCCTCGAGCCCATCGCCGCCCGCTTCCGCAGCCTGCACGAGACCATCCACGGTCACGGCGAAGGCGGCGAGACGCGCGTCGTCAACGTGCGCATCGTCGCCTCGGCCGCCTCGTCCGTCGCGTCCGCCACCCCGCAGCACATCCCGACCGACGCGCCGCTCTCGCGCGGCACCCGCGCCGCCCGGTTCGAGACGGTCGGCGCGCCGGTCGCCGCGACGCTCTACGACCGCGCCGCGCTGCCGGAGGGGACCACAATCGACGGTCCCGCCATCGTCGAGCAGAGCGACACGACCACCCTCGTCGAGCCGGGCTGGAGCGCTACGGTCGCGGCGGGCGGCACCCTCATCCTGACCCGGACCTGAGCCGATGGACATCGCCCCCACACCCTCGGACGAGATCGACCCGATCACCCTCGAAGTGGTCCGCAACAAGCTCGACGGCATCGCCAACGAGATGGAATGGACGCTGCTGACCAGTTCCTTCTCGCCCATCGTCAAGGAAGGCATGGACGCCTCGGCGAGCCTCTTCACGGTGGACGGCACGACGCTGTCGCAGGCCTCGGCGATCCCGGCGCACCTGACGATGCTGATCCCGTGCGTCGAGAACATGCTGAAGGAGTTTCCCCTCGCCACCATGCGCGAGGGCGACCTCTACTGCATGAACGACCCCTACGCCGGCGGCACCCATATCCCGGATATCGCCGTCCTGATGCCGGTGTTCCACAACGGCCGTCCGATCGCGCTGTCCGCGGCGATGACGCACCATCAGGACATCGGCGGCTCCGCGCCCGGTTCGATCCCCACCAACGCGACGGAGCTCTACCAGGAGGGCCTCGTCATCCCGGCCCTGCCGCTCGTCCAGGGCGGAAAGTACAACGAGACGCTCATCAAGATGATGCGCCTCAACACGCGGATCCCGGACACGCTGATCGGCGACCTCAACGCACAGATCGCCGCCTGCCGCGTCGGCGCAAAGCGCATGACCGCACTGGCCGACACCACCGGGGCCAACGAGCTGTCGGCGATCTTCGACACGCTGCTCAACCGTTCGGAGGCGCTGACGCGCGCCGCCCTCAGGACGCTGCCGCCCGGCACCTATCACTCGGTCGACTACCTCGACAACGACGGCGTCGAACTCGACAAGCGCGTCCGCGTCGAGGTGGCGGTGACCATCGGCGACGGCACGCTCCACGTCGACTTCACCGGCACCAGCCCGCAGGTGCGCGGGCCCTTCAACGTGGTGCCGTCGGGCTCGATGGCCGCCGTCAACTACGCGGTGCGGGCGCTGACCGACGCGACGATCCCCACCAACGGCGGCTGCTTCCGCCCGGTGACGATGAACCTGCCGGAAGGATCGCTCGTGAACCCGCGCCATCCGGCGCCGGTGAACGCGCGCAGCGCGGTGATCAAGCTGATCGCCAACAACATCATCCACGCCCTGGCGGAGGCCGTTCCGGATCGCGTCACGGCCTTCAACGCCAACCAGCACATCCTGATGTTCGGCGGTATCGACGCGGGCGGCAAACCCTTCGTCGTCGGCGAGGGCGTCTGCGGCGGAACCGGGGCCCACTCTCATGGCGACGGCCTCGATTCCTTCGACAGCGACACCACCAACGGCATGAACCTGCCGGTGGAGGCCATCGAGATGGACTTCCCGCTGCTGATGCGGCGCTCTGAGCTGCGGCGCGACTCGGGTGGTCCCGGCCAGTACCGCGGCGGCCTCGGCCTCCTGCGCGAGTACGTTGCGCTGCAGGACGACATCACGTTCACGCACCGCGCGGAGCATCACTATTCCGACCCGCGCGGGATCGCCGGGGGCGGCAACGCGATGCGGGCACGCACGATCATCACCCGTGCCGACGGCCGGGAGGAGATCGTCCCCTCCAAGACGGTCACGCGGCTCAACACGGGCGACGCGGTCCTCATCCAGACGCCGGGCGGCGGCGGGTGGGGGCCGGTGGCACGGCGCGACCCGGCGGCGCTCGCCCGCGACGTCGACGACCGCAAGGTGAGCGCGGATGCGGCCGCGCAGGACTGGGCGCCGGCCTGAAGCTGCCGCCGCGCCTCGCACCCAAGACCCTCGAGACCCAAGACGCACGAAGCCCCGCGACGCCTGTCGCCCCTCACCGGAGATTCCGATGAAATTGAACCGACGCACATTCATCGCCGGCACCGCCGCGAGCGCCGCGCTGACGGCGATGCCCTTCTCCAAACTCCGCGCGCAGGACGGCGGCACGCTGACGATCGCCCACGGCTACGACCCCCGGTCGCTGTGGCCGAACGACTTCACCGCGCAGGAGATGCTGAACGCGGCCAACGCGATCACCGAGTCGCTGTGCTGGGGCGATCCGGAAACCGGCAAGGTTGTGCCGATCCTGCTGGAGAGCTTCGAGCAGACCGAGCCGACCAAGGTCGTCATGAAGGTGCGTCCGGGCATCACCTTCACCAACGGCGAGCCGCTCGACGCCGACGCGGTCGTCAACTCGCTGACGGTGTTCGCCGACATCAACCAGGCGCCGGCCTACGGCTTCTTCGGCAAGTCCATCGACACCATCGCCAAGGTCGACGACATGACCGTGGAGATGACCACCAAGGAGCCGTATCCGGCGATGGGCCTTCTGCTGGCGCAGGTCTACGTGACGCCGCCGAAGTACTGGACCGAGGTGGGCGTCGACGGCTTCCGCACCCAGCCGATCGGCACCGGCCCCTACAAGCTTGTCGAATGGGTACGCGACAACAAGCTCGTGATGGAGCCGAACGCCGACTACTGGGGCGGCGCGCCCGAAGGTGTGACGCAGCTCGTGTGGCGCCCGGTGCCGAACGACATGGCGCGCGCAGCCGGCCTTCAGGCGGGCGAGTTCGACATCGCGACGAACCTGCCGATCGCGGCCGTCGGCATGCTGAAGGGGGCGGGCATCGAGATCATCGCCGTGCCGAGCTTCCGCATCTACATGCTGACGCTGTCGATGCTGCCGGAGGAGGACACCCCCCTTCACGACAAGCGCGTGCGCCAGGCGCTCAACTACGCGGTCGACAAGCAGGCGATCGTCGACGCCCTCTTCGCCGGTGAGGCGAAGGTGCTGAACGGCCAGCTCCTGCGCCCGGCCCAGGTCGGCTACAACCCGGACCTCTCGGACTATCCCTACGACCCGGAGAAGGCCAAGGCGCTGCTCGCGGAGGCCGGCTATCCGGACGGGTTCGAGATCCAGTTCAAGTTCCCCTCCGGCCGCTACGCCCAGGATCGCGAAGTCGCGGAGGCGGTCTCCGGCATGCTGTCCGAGGTGGGCGTGACGACGAACATGGTTGCGCTCGAGGCAGGCGAGTTCCTGGCCCAGCTCGACGCCAAGAAGCTCGGCCCCCTCGCGATGCTGGGCACCGCTCCGGCGGACGATCCGGACGCCATGTTCGCCCAGTTCCGCTCCGACTGGCGCTATTCGTACACCCAGAGCCCCGAGCTCGACGCGCTGATCGACGCCGGCGCCAGCGAGATCGACCCGGAGAAGCGCGGCGAGACCTACGCCAAGCTGAGCCAGCTGATGTTCGACGAGGCGTTCGTCCTCTACCTCTACCAAGGCGCCGACTTCTACGGCACGTCGCAGCAGGTGAAGGGCTTCGCTCCGCGCGGCGACCAGCGCTACCTGCTCGCCGATATCGACCTCGCCTGATCGGAGCCCGGCACCGTCGACGGTCCGGTCGGGCGCCCCCCGGCCGGACCCGGTCGAGCCCTGCAGAATCCGACGGGGTGGCGCGCAAGCGTCCCGTCCGCAGGCGTTCACAATTCCGGCACAGTTGGTTCAAATAGTGGAACGTTCAACGGAGGCATCGATGTGCTATATGCGTGAATTCCGCATTTTCGTTGCCGTCTACGAGGAACGATCCTTCTCCGCCGCCGCCAAGCGGGAGAACGCCACCCAGTCGGCGATCTCCCAGCGGATCCGCAAGCTGGAGGAGGTGCTCGCCGTGCGCCTCTTCAACCGCACCAGCCAGCGCGTCGAGCCGACGCCCGCCGGGACGACGTACTACGAGTACGCCATCCAGCTCCTCGACAAGTACAACGAGGCCAACGTCGCCCTGCAGCGCTATCGCGGGGTCGAGGGGATCGTGAACGTCGGGATCCCGCCCTGGATGTCACGTCACGTCGTGCCCAACATCCTCAGCCGCTTCATGGACGAGCACCCGAACGTCGTCGTCAACGTCACCGACGGCAACAGCGTGCTGTTGTGCGAGATGGTCAGCCGCGGGGAGCTGTCCCTGGCGGTGATCGCCGCCTCGGACCTTCGCGAGGAGGACAAGACCCTCGCCGTCTCCGAGGGTGTCCTCGTCTCGCGCGGGCCGGGGCGACCCTGGGGCGTCGGGCGCATCCAGCGCGATCCGGCCGACCTCGCGGGCATCCGGCTGATCGTCCCGAAGCGCGGCCAGCCCTACCGCACGGTGGTCGATTCCTTCCTGGAGCTGCACGCCGTCCGGCCGAAGCAGGTGCTGGAGCTCGATTCCGTGTTCGGCACGCTGGGCCTCGTCGCCAAGGGGGACTGGCACACGATCCTGCCCGCCTTCGTCCTCGCCGCCGATCCCGACCAGGAACTCTACAACGTCCAGACGCTGATGGAGCCGCCGCACTTCCGCCTGTCCTGCGTCACCTCCGCGAACGGGGACACCGCAGCCTGCCGTTCGTTCATGCGCATGCTCGAGGGCGAGCTGTCGCGCATCACCCTCAACGCTCTGCCTCTGTCGCGCCCCCTCCTCTCCATCTGACGGGGGAGCGCTGGCGGGGACCACCCCGAAGGACCCACAATGGACACCCAAGCGCCCTCAGCGCTCAGTTCGATCGACCTGCAGATCCAGTGGAGCCGACTGATCTCCATCATGGACGAAGCCGACATCGCGATGCTGCAGTCGGCCTTCTCCACGATCGTCAGCGACTCGCGCGACTACGCGGTGATCCTTCTCGACAGCCAGGCGCGCTCCATCGCCCAGGCCCAGGTCTGCGTGCCTGCGTTCACGACGTCGCTCCCGGTGGCCGCCCGGACGATGCTCGCCGAATATCCGCCGGAGACCCTTTCGCCCGGCGACGTCCTCATCACCAACGACCCGTGGATCTGCCACGGCCACCTGCCGGACTTCTACGTCATCATTCCGCTGTTCCATGACGGGGAGATCGTCGCCTACTACGCCGCTGCCGCGCACATGTCCGACATCGGCGGCCGGCTCGACGAGCTGATCGCCCGCGACGTGTTCGAGGAAGGGCTGCGTGTTCCGCCGAGCAAGCTCTACGAGGCGGGCGTCCCCAACCGGCAGCTCTTCCGCATCATCGAGAGCAACGTGCGCCATCCGCGCCTTGTGCTCGGCGACGTCGGCGCCATGGTGGGCGCCGGCAAGGTCGTGGCCGACCGCTGCGCCGAGTTCATCGCGGACTACGGCCCCCGTGCCATCGACATGGTGGGCGCGGAGATCCTCACCCGCTCCGAGGCGGCGATGCGCAAGGCGATCGCCGACCTGCCGGACGGCGTCTACCGCAAGACGGTCGACGCGGACGGCTTCCACGAGCCTGTGACCATCGCCCTGAAGCTCACCATCGCGGGCGACACGCTGGAGATGGACTTCGAGGGGTCGAGCCCCCAGCGCGAGGGCGCGTCCATCAACTGCGTCTACAACGTCACCCACGCGCACTCGATCTTCGCGCTGAAGTGCGCGCTGGCGCCCGAGCTTCCCAACAACGAGGGGCTCTATTCGCCGATCTCCACCGTCGCGCCGCTCGGCTCCGTCCTCAACGCTCGCTTTCCCGCTCCGGTGAAGGCGCGCTCCATGACGAGCTTCCACCTCCACACCGCGATCTTCGGGGCGATGGTCGACATCATCCCCGATCAGGTCCAGGCCGCCGCCGGCTCGTTCTGGGTGATGGCCTGCACCGGCACGGACGACGAGGGCGAATCCTTCGCCATCCACGTCCTGCCGAACGGCGGCACCGGCGCGGTCTCCTACGCCGACGGACAGCCGACCATGTCCTACCCGGGGCAGGGGACGATCACCCCCGCCGAGATCATCGAGAACCGGGGGCCGATGCTCGTCACCGAGCGGTCGCTGCGCGCCGACTCCGGCGGCGCCGGACGCCGGCGCGGCGGCCTCGGGCAGACGATCCGCCTCACCACCCTCGGCAGCGCATCCGCCCGCGTCACCCTGCGGGCGGACAAGGTCACCCACCCGCCGACCGGGCTGAAGGGCGGCGGCCTCGGCGGCGCGGGCCGGGTGGAGCTCGACGGCAGGGAATTCCCGCTCGACCCGTTCATCCTCAAGCCGGGGCAGGAGCTGGCGCTGCACCTGCCCGGCGGCGGCGGCTTCGGCGATCCCGCCGACCGCGACCGCGACGCGCTGAAGCGTGACGTCGACCTCGGCTTCGTCTCCGAGACCGAAGCCAGCCGCACCTACGGAGGGTTCTGAGGATGGCCGACATGCCTCACGCCGCGCCCGACTGGCGCCTCGGTTTCGACATCGGTGGAACCTTCACCGACATCGTCCTCGTCGAGTCCGGAACCGGTGAGACACACCTCGGCAAGAGCCTGACGACGCCACAGGACCCGAGCGTCGGTGTCGCCAACGGTGTCGCGCCGCTCTTCCAGCGGCTCGGCATGGGCGGGTCGGAGGTCTCTGTCGCGATCCACGCCACGACGCTGATCACCAACGCGCTGATCGAGCGCAAGGGCGCCCGGACGGCGCTCCTCGCCACGCAGGGGTTCCGCGACACGATCGAGATGGCGACCGAGCTGCGCTACGACAACTACGCCATATCCCTCGCGATGCCCGAGCCGCTGGTCTCGCGCCGGCTGCGCTTCGACGTGCCCGAGCGGCTCGACCGGGACGGCAATGTCCTCGTCCCGCTGGACGAGGCGAAGGTGCGCGAGATCGCCGGAACCCTGAAGGCGGAAGGCGTCGAGACGGTCGCGATCGTCTTCCTTCACTCTTTCCGCAACGCCGCGCACGAGGAGCGCGCGGCGGAGATCGTCCGCGAGGTTTGCCCGGATATCCTCGTCAGCCTGTCGAGCCACGTCTCGCCGGAGATCCGCGAGTACGAGCGCTCGGTCACCACCTGCGCCAACGCCTTCGTCCAGCCGCTCACCCCGCGCTACATCGACAAGGCGCTGCAGGGGCTCGCCTCGTCCGGCTACGCCAACCCGCTCTACGTGATGGTCTCGTCCGGCGGCATCGCCAGCGCGGAGGTGGCCAAGGACCTCCCGATCCGCCTGCTGGAATCGGGCCCGACGGCCGGCGTGATGGCGGCGATCTACTACGGCAAGGCGCTCGGCATCGGCGATCTCGTCACCTTCGACATGGGCGGCACGACCGCCAAGATCGGCCTCGTGTCCGACTACAGGGCGCAGAAGTCGAACGTCTTCGAAGTCGGGCGCGTGTCCCGCTTCCAGAAGGGGAGCGGCCTCCCGGTGCGCATCCCGATGGTGGAGCTGATCGAGATCGGTGCCGGCGGCGGGTCCATCGCCAAGGTCAACACGGTCGGCCTGCTCGACGTCGGTCCCGACAGCGCTGGCGCGGTGCCGGGCCCCGCCTGCTACGGTCGCGGCGGCACCCGGCCGACGGTGACGGACGCCAACGTCGTGCTCGGCTACCTCAACCCTGACTATTTCCTCGGCGGAGAGATGCAGCTCGACGCCGCGGCGGCCCGGGACGCGATCGCCACCCTGTCCGCCCCGCTCGGCGAGAGCGTGGAGGCGTGCGCGCGGGGGATCGCCTCGATCGTCAACCAGAACATGCTGGCGGCGAGCAAGATCCACATCGCCGAGCGCGGCGCCGACCCGCGCAAGCTCTACCTCTTCGCCTTCGGCGGCGCCGGGCCGGCCCATGCCTACGAGCTCGCCCGCTCGCTGCACATGAAGGGCGTCATCGTGCCGCCGGGCGCCGGGGCCACGTCGGCGATGGGCCTCGTCACGGCGCCGGTGTCGTTCGACTTCGCGCGCTCCTTCATGGTGCGGCTCGACCGGGCCGCGCCGGACGAGCTCACCGCCGTCTTCGCGCAGATGGAGGCGGAGGGGGCCGAGACGATGGCCCAGGCCGGCGTCCCCGCCGGGGACATCGTCGTCGAGCGCACCATGGACCTGCGCCACGCGGGGCAGGGCTATCAGGTCAACGTCGCCATGCCCGACGGGCCCATCGACCGGGCCATGCTGGACACCATGGGGCCGCGCTTCTACGCGGCCCACGAGGAGCGCTTCGGCCACGCCCATACGATGATCCCGGCGGAGCTGGTGACCTGCCGCGTCACCGTCTCCGGCCGTGTCGCCTCCATTCCGGTGCCCGACATCGCCGCCTCGACGGACGAGGCGGCGCCGGTGAAGGCCTGGCGGATGGTCTACTTCCCCGAACTCGGCACCGAGGTCGAGACGCCCGTCTACGAGCGCAGCCAGCTCCGCCACGGGCACCGGATCCCCGGCGCGGCGGTCTTCGAGGAGCGCGAATGCACCATCGTCGCCGGCCCGTCCGCGACGACCACGATCGACCGCTACGGCAGCGTCCGGATGGATCTGACGGCAGACGGCTCCGCATGACGGAGCGCGCCGCGGCGGAAGGAGGCCGGCCATGCTGAACTACCTCGCCCGCCGGATCGGACTAACGGTGATCTCGCTGGCCGGAGTGCTCCTCATCTCGTTCGTGCTGACGCGCATGAGCGGCGATCCGACGAGCCTCCTCCTGCCGGTGGACGCCACGGACGAGGCCCGGGCGGCGCTGCGCGCACGGCTCGGCCTCGACCAGCCCTACGTGACGCAGTTCATCCGCTACGTGGGCGACGCGATGACCGGCGACTTCGGCAACTCGCTGCGCTTCTCCGAACCCGTCACCAAACTCCTGATGGAGCGCCTTGGAGCGACGTTCGAACTCGCCATCGCGACGATCCTCCTGGCGCTGGTCATCGGCATCCCGTCAGGGATCCTCGCGGCCTATTGGCAGCGCACGCCGGTCGACTCCGGCCTGCAGTCGGTGGCCGCGTTCGCCCAGGCAGTGCCGACCTTCTACTGGGGCATCCTCGGCATCCTCCTCTTCTCGGTGTGGCTCGGCTGGCTGCCGACGGGGGGGCGCGGAAGCTGGCTCCACCTCGTCCTGCCGGCGGTGACGCTCGCCTCCACCATCATCGCGCTCATCATGCGCATCATGCGCTCGTGCATGCTGGACGTCCTGAGGCAGGACTATATCCGCACCGCCCGCGCCAAGGGCGTTCCGGAATACCTCGTCGTCATCAAGCACGCCGGGCGCAACGCGATCATCCCGCTGGTGACCGTGGTGGCGCTGCAGTGCGGCGTCCTGATCGGCGGCGTCGTCGTCACCGAGACGGTGTTCTCCTGGCCCGGCATCGGTCGCCTCGCGATCCAGGCGATCTACGCGCGCGACTACCCGGTCGTGCAGATCGTGGTGATCTTCTTCGCCGTCGTCTTCGTCATCCTGAACCTCGTCGCCGACATCCTGTCCGCCGTTCTCGACCCGAGGATCCGCCTGTCATGAGCGATGCGACCGTCGCCTCCGCCGTCGCGATGCCCCGGCGCGCGTCCGCCCTCCTGCGCGAATTGAGGCGCCCGACGGTGCTGGTGAGCCTGACGTTCCTGGCGCTGCTCGTGGCGTGCGCGCTGGTGCCGGGCCTGATCGCGCCGGCCGACCCCTACAAGCAGAGTCTGATCCACCGCTTCGCCAAGCCCCTGTTCCTCACCGACCGGGCGTCCGGCTATCTGCTCGGCGGCGATCAGGTCGGGCGCGACATCCTCTCGCGGATGATCTACGGCGCGCGCATGACGCTCCTCATCAGCCTCGGCGCGGTGGCGATCGCGGGGAGCCTCGGCACGCTGCTGGGCGTCGTCGCCGGCTACTTCGGCGGCTGGATCGACAGCATCGTCCTGCGCCTCATCGACATGCTCCTCGCCTTCCCGATCATCCTCCTCGTGATCGCGCTGGTGACCGTCGTCGGCTCGTCCGTCCCCTCGCTGATCCTCATCATGGGTCTCGCGTCATGGCCCCAGTTCGCGCGGATCACCCGGTCGTCCGTGCTCCAGGTGAAGATGCTCGACTACATCGAGTCGGCGCGGGCGATCGGCTCCTCGAGCCGGCGCATCCTGCTGGCGCACGTCGTGCCCAACATCCTGTCGGCGCTCATCGTCTTCACGACCTTCGAGATCTCGCGAATGATCCTGATCGAGGCGACGCTGAGCTTCCTCGGCATCGGCGTGCAGCCGCCGGCCCCGACCTGGGGCGGGATGATCTCGGAAGGGCAGCAGTACCTCTACATGTCCTGGTACGCGTCGTTCTTCCCCGGCATCGCCATCGCCACCACGATCCTGATGTTCAACACCCTGGGCGATGCGCTGCGCGACGCGCTGGACCCGCGCATGAGCACGTGAGGGGACCGGGCACCTGAGCGGGCCGGCCCGTCGTCACTGCGACGATTTCCGGACGCGGGTGACACCGGCGGCCGAGTGATCGTCCTCGCCGCCGGACCGCCGTCGTGCCCGGCGACTACCCGACGTGGACGCCCAGAAGCTCGTGCATGAGCGTGGTGTTGCCGCTGAGGTCCGCCGGCGTCCCCTCGTAGACCACGTGGCCGTTGTTGAGACCGTAGACCCGATCGGAGAAGCTCAGCGCGGCGGCGACGTTCTGCTCGACGATCACCACCGTCCGCTTCTCCGCCACCAGCCGCCGCGTCACGTCGACGAGGTCGCGCACGATCAGCGGGGCGAGCCCCTCGAACGGCTCGTCGAGCAGGATGATACGGGCGTCGCGGATCAGGGCGCGGGCGATGGACAGCATCTGCTGCTCGCCGCCCGACAGGGTCCGCCCGCTGGATTTGCGCCGCTCCCTGAGGCGCGGGAACACGTCGTAGATCTTGTCCAGCGACCAGGCGTCCTTCGCCGTCAGCGCGGCGACGCGCAGGTTCTCCTCCACCGTGAGCCCGCCGAACACGGCGCGCTCCTCCGGGACCAGCTGGACGCCGAGCCCGGCGATCCTGGCCGGCGCCATTCCCTGGATCGGCTTGCCGCGCAGCCGGATCTCGCCGCTCGCGGGGGCGAGGACGCCCATCAGGGTGAGGAGCGTCGTCGTCTTTCCCGCGCCGTTGCGGCCGAGGAGGGCGACCACCTCGTTCTCCTCCACCCGCAGCGAGACGTCGAACAGGATGTGGCTGTCGCCGTAGAGCGTGTTGATGCGGTCGACTTCAAGCAGGCTCATCGGCGTGCAGCCCTCCGAGATAGGCGTCGTGGACGGCGGGGTCGCGGCGGATCACCTCCGGCGAGGCGTCGGCGAGGAGCCGGCCCTCGTAGAGCACCGTGATGTGCTGGGCGAGGCCGAACATCGCGTCGAGATCGTGCTCGACGATGACGAGGGTGCGCGACTGGGCGATGTCCTTGATCAGCGCCCGCGCGTCGAGACGCTCGGCCGGGCTCATGCCGGCGAGAGGCTCGTCGAGCAGCAGCACGTTCGGGCTCGTGGCGAGGGCCATGCCGATCTCGAGGCGGCGCTTCTCGCCATAGGCCATCACGTGCGCCTCCTTCTCCGCGTTCTCGGTGAGCGCGAGCGTGGCGAGGAGGCGCTCGACCTGCTCCTCCACGTCCGGGAAGCTCGCCGCCGGGCGCAGCATGTCGAGCCGCAACGCGCCGCGCCGCCGGGCGAGCGCGGCGATGCGCAGGTTCTGCCGCACGGTGAGGTTCAGGAAGAGCTGGTTGAGCTGGTTGCTCTTGGCGACGCCGAGCTGGGCGACCCGGCTGGGCCCGAGGCCCGAGATCGGCTTGCCGAACAGCCGCACCTCGCCGTGCGAGGGCCGCACCTCGTCGAGCAGCATCTTGAAGAGCGTCGACTTGCCGGCGCCGTTCGGACCGATCACCCCGTGGATGGTACCCTTGCGGATCTTGAACGAGACGTCGTCCACCGCCTTCAGCCCGCCATAGTGCCGCGAGAGGCCGACCGCCTCGAGCGCCACCTCGCCGGAGGCGCCCTCGGGGCTGGCGAGGGGAAGGGCGAGGGCGGGCGCAGCGGCGGGCCGGCCGGTGGCGGGCCGTTCCGGCGCGGCCTTCGCCGCGCGTGCCGCGCGGCGGCGCTGCACGAGGTAGACGATCTCGCCGCAGATGCCGCGCCGCAGGCCGATGACCAGCGCGATGAAGACGATGCCGAGGATCAGCTTCCAGGCCGCGCCGATCCCCTCGATGAGCTGCAGGTTGTCGCGCAGCCACAGCCACAGCGTCGATCCGACCACCGGGCCGATCAGCGTCCCCGCGCCGCCGATGATCGTCTGGATGACGAGCTGGCCGGAGGTTTCGAGCGAGAAGGCGTCCGGCGGCATGTAGCTCTGGAACGAGCCGAGCATCGCTCCGGCGAGACCGGCATACAGCGCGGCGACGACGAACACGGTGATCTTGTAGGCGCGCACGTCGTGGCCGAGCATGGCGACGCGCGGCGTGTTCTCCTTGATGGCCCGCAGCACGGCGCCCACCGGGGAGCGCGCGATCCGCCGCGCGATGACGAAGCCGACGAAGAACACAACCGCGAGGAGGATGTACATCGGCCATCCGGCGGTGATCGCGATGGCGGACTCGCCGAAGCCGATGCGCGGCACCGGCACGCCCGCGATCCCGTTCTCGCCGCCGGTGTAGTCCGACAGGGGCGAGTTCTCCATGAAGTACGCCATCTGCCCGAAGGCGAGGGTGATCATGGTGAAGTAGATCCCGACCCGCCGAACCGCGAGCCAGCCGACCAGCAGCGCGAAGACACCCGCGGCGAGGGTGCCGATCAGGAAGGCGAGCCACACGCTCCCCACCGAGCCCGAAACCAGGAGGTAGGCGGCGACGAAGCCGCCGGTGCCGTAGAACGCCGCCTGCCCGAAGGACAGGAGCCCCGTCAGGCCGAACAGGAGGTCGAAGCCGAGCCCGAAGAGGCCCCAGTTGAGGACGCGCGACAGCAGGTCGACCGAGAAGCCGAGCGGCGGCAGCACGACCGGCGCGAGGATCAGGACGGCGAGCAGAGCGATCTCGGGCCAGGCGGCACGAAGGGGCTTCGTCACGCCCGCCCCTCCGAACCGAACAGTCCCTGCGGCCGCAGCACGAGCAGGAGCGCCATCAGCGCGTAGAGCATCACCTCGGAATAGGCGGAGTTGAACGCGCTGGTAAGGCTGATGATCTGCCCGGCGAGGATCCCGCCGACGACGGCCCCGGGGAACGAGCCGAGCCCGCCGAGGACGATCACAACGAACGACTGGACCATGAAGTTGGCCCCCATGTCCGGCGTCACCGCGACGACGGGGGCGTAGAGCATGCCGGCGAGGCCGACCGCCGTGACGCCCAGCGCGAAGACCAGGAAGAACACCGGGCGAAGGTCGATCCCGAGGATGCCGACCATCTTCGGGTTCTCGATCCCGGCGCGCACCACGAGGCCGACCGAGGTGCGGTAGAGCACCAGGTAGAGGACGAGCAGCAGCGCCGCGATGATGAAGATGAGTTCGAGCCGGTAGGTCGGATAGATCAGGAAGCCGAGCCGCGAGGCGCCCTCGCCCCACCACGGCACCGGCACGCGTTGCGCGTTTCCGCCGAAGACCACCCGGATGGTCTCCACCAGCACGATGCCGATCCCGTAGGTGACGAGGATCTGGTCCTCGTGCGGGCGATTGTAGAACAGGCGGATGATGCCGCGCTCGAGGACGATGCCGAGCACCATCATGACGGCGCAGCCCGACAGGATGATGAGCAGGAAGGAATCGGTATAGCCCGCCGCGACGAACGCGGCGTAGGCGCCCACGGTGAAGAGGGCGCCGTGGGCGAAGTTGAGGACGCCGAGCGTGCCCAGGATGATGGTGAGGCCGCTGCTGACGAGCGCCAGCAGCGTGCCGAGGGCCAGGCCGTTGAAGGCCTGGGACAGAAGGATCGGCCAGCTCGGCATCACGGCCTCAGATGTACGGGCCGAGTTCGCAGCCGAAGTGGTCGGGCGAGTTCATGACGCTCTCGCCGTCGACCACGTCGACCACCTCGTAGTAGTCCTCCTCGTTCTCCATCTGGTCCGGCGACTTGCCGACGAGAATGGTGATCGGGCGGACCATCTGGTGGTCCTCGGCGCGGAAGTACACGTCACCGATCGTGGTCGTGTACGGGTTCTCCTTGGAGGCCTCCATCGCCTTGATGACGTCGACCGGGTTGAAGCTGCCCGCACGCTCCACCGACAGCGCCCACAGGTGGGTCTGCATGTAGCCGATGTGCGCGCCCCAGCGCGGGTAGTAGCCGTTCGCCGCGTGGAACGTCTCGACGAACGTCTTGGCGAGCGGATAGCGGTCCTCGAGGCGCCACCAGAAGTCGCAGCTGCCGTAGACGCCCTGCATCAGGTCCGCGCCGAGCTCGCGCGCCTGGAAGCCGGAGAGGTTCGGCACGACCAGCTTCATGGAGTCGAGGATGCCGAACTGCTGCGCCTGCTTCGTCGAGGCGACCGCGTCACCGCCGAAGGCGATGTTGACGAAGACGTCCGCGCCCGAGTTGGCGATGTTGAGGAGCGCCGAGGAGTAGTCCTGCGTGCCGAGCGGGACGACCTGCTTGTCGACCTCGGTCCACCCTTCGGCCTTCGCGAACTCGGCGAAGCTGTCGTAGACGGTGTGGCCGTAGGTGTAGTCCGGCACCAGGAACGCGGCCTTGACGTCCTTGCCGAGCGCCTTGGCGACGACCGGGGCGAGGGCCTTGGCCGCCATGTACGCATTCTGCTGCGAGCGGAAGCCGTAGCGCCGGCAGCTCTTGCCCGTGACGTCGTTCGAGCCGGCGATGCCGACCATGTAGAGGACGTGCTCGCGCGAGGCGAGTTCCTCGAGGGCGATCGCCGTGGCGCTCGACACCGAGCCCGAGACCATCATCGCCTTCTCGTTCTGGATGAACTGCGTCATGCCCTGGACGGCCGCGTTCGGCTTGCCCTCGGTGTCGACGACGCCGTAGCGGATCTGCTTGCCCAGCACGCCGGCGCCCTTGAGGCCCCACGCCGCCGGGAGCTCGCCGCCGGCATTGATCTGCGAGATGGCGAGCTCGTAGCCGAGCTTGAGGTCGTTGCCGTCGCCGGAGAAGACGCCCGTCAGCGGCACGGTGAGGCCGACGAAGACGGAGTCCTCGCCGACGCCGGCGGGGAAGGTGCCGATCTCGGACGGGCTCTGGGCGAAGGCGGGGCGCAGGCCCTGAAGGGAGAGGCCGGCGGCGGTGAGGGCCGAGCCCAGGAGAAGCTGTCTGCGGTCGAACGTCATCGGGTTCCTCGTGGCGGGAGGGGCGTGGAAAAGGCGGGCGGAGGGGTCAGTCGTCGGTGAGACGGTCGTTCTCGGCGCCCTCGCGCGGGAGAGCGGGCGCGGGGTCTCGATGCACGACGTCCTCGAACGTCGCGGGCTGGAGGCGCTCGCGGTGCACGGTGAGGTCGAAGATGTCGAACCGGTTGTAATAGCCGACGAGGTCGTGGAACTGCTTCGGCTCGACGCACCGGTTGAGGTCGATGTCGGCGTAGACGATGCCCTCGTCCTCGGTCAGCGCCTCGCCCATCTGCTCGCCCGTCGGGTCGATGAAGAAGGAGGAGGCGCGGGGCGTGCCGTCTATCACGTCGGCGGCGGCCGGGTCGCGGTCGACCAGCATGTCGCGGGCGTCCCGGCCGAGCACCCCGGCGGTGACGAGGCCGAACACCTTGGCCTCGAAGGAGTGGGCGGCGGCGCGGATGCGCGCGGCGTTGGCTATGTGGTAGTTGCCGCCGACCTTGGGCCGGCGCGTCGGCCAGACGGCGGGCCAGCTCGAGATGTGGAACTGCTCGCCCTGTGCCATCAGCGAGAAGCGGGCGAGGGGGTTGGTGTTCTCGCCGCAGATGAGCTGGCCGATGCGGCCGAGGCGGGTTTCGACCACCTTCAGCCCCGCGCCGTCGCCATTCGACCAGATGAGCTTCTCGAAGTAGGTCGGCACCAGCTTGCGGTGGTGGTTGAGGATCGAACCGTCGTCACCGATCAGGACGAAGCTGTTCCAGAGGCCGCCGACGCTGACGGGCGAGCGCTCGCTGATCCCCATGGAGACGACGACGCCGTTGGCGCGTGCCTCTTCCCTCAGGCGCTGGATCTCGGGTCCGTCGATCCGCACGGACTGATCGGCCATCCGCTCGAAGAGGTCGTGGGTGTCGATGGGGGCGAAGAGGGCCGCCCACACCGGGAAGGCCGGGATGAAGGTCTCGGGAAAGGCGATCAGCTCGGCGCCGTTGCGGGCGGCCTCGCGGATCAGCGATATGGCCTTCTCGAGGGTCGCCGCACGGTCGAGGAAGATCGGTGCAGCATGGACCGACGCTGCTCTGAAGCGGCTCAACAAGTTTTAACTCCGGCTATAAGTCATTGTTGCCGCGTATATTTCTGCGGCCCACACCTGCCGGCTGTTCTCGTCTGACAATCGCTCCTTGTCAAAGTTTATGCATGAGCAAAATGTGCCTACAAAACGGTCAGATCGGGCAATCCACGGGCGGTGGATCGACGCGATTTGCCTGTCCGGTCGCGGCCCGAAGGGCCGTCAGCCGACCGCGACGCCGCGAACCGGCGCGTTGTACGGCGGACGGGCGGGCACGATTGGCGGTGCAATGGGCTGATGGATCAGGGCGTTAGCGCGTCAGGAGATTGGCCGATCGTGCGACCAAGCCGGGCGCCCGCCGTGTCCGCTCACCGGCACGCGGGGAAATCCGCCGGGACCCGGCCTATCGCAGCGCTGGCGGCGCGGGCTGCGGGAATGGAGACAGTGCCCGGCGTGCCGGCGCCGGCAGATCGGCTCAGTCGCAGGGGCTGAGGCGGACCGGATCGGCGTCGGCGGGGACGAGGGTGCCGACGGGGACGCACTCGCCGTCCCGGCAGACGCGCCAGTCGTCCGTCGCGCCGGAGCGCCGCAGGATCACCTCGCCGAGCGGGCCGAGGTGCGGCGTCCACCGCCAGAAGCCGTCCTTGAACGTCGCCTCGGGCGGCGGGTCCATGCCGGCGCCCGACCCCTTCACCCGCGCTTCGACGAGATGCAGGCCGTCGGGCGCGTCCTGCCACGTCTCCTCCCAGCGCACATGCTCGACCGAGTGCGACCAGGCGAGCGTGACCGTGTCCGCCATCAGCGGCACGGCCAGCGCGCCGGCGAGGAGGCAGAGGCTCATGCCGCCGCCGGTGCGGCCCGTCCGACCCGCCACCAGTGGAGGCCGAACACCAGCGCCGCGAGGGCGAAGCCGATGGGGTCGGTGATCGGGCTCGCGACGACCAGCGAGACCGCCGCCGCGACCGCCAGCAGCCGCTCCCAGCCGAGCATCGCGCCGCGCAAGTAGCCGACCGCCGCCGCGCCCCAGAGCCCCACCGCAAGCGCCGCCTTGAGGATCATGAAGGCGACGTCGAGCGCGAACCCGATGTCCGACACGCCGCCGACCTGCTGGACCATCAGCGCCGGGTCGTAGACCGCCATGTAGGGGATCACGAACCCCGGGAGCGCGATCTTCATCGCCTGCATCGAGATGCGGAAGCCCGACTCCTTGGCGATCGGCGAGGCCGCGAAGCAGGCGAGCGCCACCGGCGGCGTCAGGTCCGCCATGATGCCGAAGTAGAAGACGAACATGTGGCTAACGATGAGCGGGACGCCGAGGTCGAGGAGCGCGGGCGCCGCGAGCGACGAGGTGATGATGTAGTTGGGGATCGTCGGGATGCCCATGCCGAGGATCAGGCTGACGATCATCGTCAGCACCAGCGACAGGATCAGCGAGCTCTCGCCGACCGAGACCACCCAGCTGCCGAAGATCGTGCCGATGCCGGTCAGCGTCATCGTGCCGATGACGATGCCGACCGAGGCGCAGGCGAGGCCCACCGGGAGCGCCTGCCGCGCACCGTCGGCGAGCGCCTGGCGGCAGACGGCGAGCGTCTCGCGTCCGCCGCGCGTGAGCGCGCTGACGATGGCGACGACGACGACGAGCCCGAGGACGAGAGTCACGCCGAGCCACAACGCCGCGGCGGCGAGGAGGCCGACGCCGACCCAGAATATCAGCCGGACCGCCTGCGCGCCGATCCCGAGGGCGACCGACCCCGCGAGGATCAGCAGTGCCGTCAGCGCCAGCCCGACCGACCCCGCGAACAGCGGCGTGTACCCGGCGAAGAGGAGGTAGACGAGCGCGGCGAGCGGCAGGATGAGGTGCCACTTCTCGCGCACCGCCTGGCCGGCGCTCGGCAGCTCCGCCCTCGGCAGCCCCGAGAGACCGCGCTTGCCGGCCTCCAGATGCACCGCGAGGAAGGCGGAGGCATAGTAAAGGACGGCCGGGATGATCGCCGCCTTGACGACCTCGACGTACGCGACGTCCAGCGTCTCGGCCATGATGAAGGCCACCGCGCCCATCACCGGCGGCATGATCTGCCCGCCCATCGAGGCCGTCGCCTCGACGCCGCCGGCGAAGGCCGGGCGGTAGCCGAAGCGCTTCATCAGCGGGATCGTGAACTGGCCCGTCGACACGACGTTGGCGACGCCGGAGCCCGAGATCGTGCCCATCAGCGCCGAGGAGAAGACCGCGACCTTCGCCGGTCCGCCGCGCGCGCCGCCGAAGAGGCCCATCGCGATGTCGGTGAAGAGGCCGATCATGCCCGCCCGCTCGAGGAAGGCGCCGAACAGGATGAAGAGGAAGATGTACGTCGCCGAGACGTAGGTGGCGACGCCGTAGATGCCCTCGGTCCCGTAGGTCATGTGCTCGATCACCTGCTCGAACGGGTAACCCCGGTGGTCGAACGGGGCCGGCAGGTGCTGGCCGAAGAGGCAGTAGGCGAGGAAGAGCCCGGCGACGATCACCAGCGCCGGTCCCATGATCCGCCAGACGAAGAAGAACAGCAGCAGGATCGCCACCGAGCCGACCGCGAGGTCGAGCTCCGTGGGGTATCCGGCGCGCAGTAGGAGCGGCTCGTAGAACGCCCACTGGTAGAGCCCGACGCCGAACGCGGCCGCGCCGCACACCCAGGTGAGGATGCGCCCGATGCGCGTGTGGGCGCGGTGGTTCGCCAGCATGCCGCCCGCGACGAGGCCGAGGAAGCCGACGTGGAGCGCGCGCACAACCTGGCTCGGCAGGGCGCCCGCGAAGGCGTCGATGAGCCCCGCGACGGCCGCCAGCGCCACGAGCGCGATGGCCCCGTCCACGACGGAGCGGCCGCGCGAGGCGCCGATCACGAGCCACACCGCCCACACCGCGAGAGCGGCGTAGGCGAGCCGCATCGGCGTCACCGCGACGCCGAGCGCGCCCCCCAGCAGCGGCCGGTCGAGCGGCACGCCGAAGGCGGTGACGATCTGGAAGACGGAGAAGGCGACGGCGATCCAGAAGAGGACGCGGCCGGCGAGGCCGGCGCCGAAGCTCTCCGGCAGGCCGTGCTCGGGGTTCTGGAGTTCGGCTTGCCCAGCCATCTCGGGATGGGTGTTCCGGTCGTCCATTCGTAAGCTCTCGGAAGGTTGCCGTGTACGCGGGCGGAGATCCGGCGTGCCGGACCTCCAGTTGACCGGCAGCGTGCTACTTGATGACGCCGGCTTCCTTCAGATAGCGCTCGGCACCCGGGTGCAGCGGCACGGGCATGCCGACGGTCGCGTTCTCCAGCGAGATCCCCTTCGCCGCGGCGTGGGCGGCGACCAGCTTGTCGAGGTTCTCGAACAGCGTCTTGGTCATCGCGTAGGCGAGATCGTCGGAGACGCCCTCGTGCGTGACGAGGTAGTTCAGCACGGCCGCCGTCTCGACGTCCTCGGTCTGGCCGTCGTAGGTGCCGGCCGGGATCGTCTGCTTCACGAACGGCGCGCCGGCGGCCTCGACGACGGCGGCCGGGATCGGCACGACCGTGATCGGCACGGACGTCGCGAGGTCGCGGATCGAGGCGACGCCGAGGCCTGCGGACTGTAGCGTCGCGTCGAGCTGGCGGTTCTTGATGAGCTCGACCGACTCGGCGAACGGCAGGTACTCGACCTTGCTGAGATCGTCGTAGCTCATGCCGGCCGCCGCCAGGATGGCGCGCGCGTTGAGCTCGGTACCCGACTTCGGCGCGCCGACCGAGAGGCGCTTGCCCTTCAGGTCCTCGAGCGAGGTGATGCCGGAGTCCTTGGAGGCGACGATCTGGACGTAGTTCGGATAGATCGCGGTGAGGCCGCGCAGCTTGTCGAGCTTGCGGGGGAAACCGGCCTCCGCGTTGCCGGCCCAGGCCATCGCCAGGCTGTCGCCGAGGGTGAAGGCGAGCTCGCCGCGGCCCTGCTGGAGGAGGTTCAGGTTCTCGACGGAGGCCTTCGTCGACTGCACGGACGGCCGCGAGCCCTCGATGTCCTGGGTATAGATGTTCGAGATCGCCACGCCGAGCGGGTAGTAGACACCGGAGGTGCCGCCGGTGAGGATGCCGATGAAGTCCTGTGCCTTGGCGGGGACCGTCGCGGCCATCATCGCGAGGGCTGCCGTGGCTACGAATGCGTGGCGGAAGGGACTGCGCATGTCTTGGGCCTCTCTGGATGCGGCTGCATTCCTGCGCCGCGTTATGGTCTTAGCCGCATTCTATCGGCGACGCGGGCCGCGAAGTCACGCCCTGTTCTGAGGCGCGGTCAACGGTCCGGACACCGGCGGCGGCGTCCTTCGGACCTATCGCGCCGGCACGCGGGCGTCACCCTCCCGGCGCAAATCGGGGCGTTCGCGGCGCCGTTTGCCGCACGCCGCCGCGCCCTGTGGTGGAGGAGGGGCATGGGTCCCCAACCGCCGGGTGCGACAAGTTGGGCGTGCGTTGTCCTCCTCCGCTGATCCCCACGGCCCCCGACGCGGGGCGGACGGCCATCGGCCGCGGCGACTTTGTATTCGTCTGTCGCCGTGGCGCGGGCGGCGACATCTGGCGACAAAACAGGAGGTGAGGCGGGCGGCGGGCGACACTACGGTCGCGCCAGCGTCATTGCCCGGAGCCGGGCGCGGCCGGAGGGGCCGGAGTTTGCGAGGATCCATGTCGATACGCCGCCTCATCTTCTGGCTGCATCTCTCCGCGGGTGTCAGCGTCGGGCTCGTCGTCCTCCTGATGTCGGCGACCGGCGTGCTGCTCGCCTACGAGCGCCAGATCATCGCCTTCGCCGAGCACCGCGCGTTCGCCGTCGAGGCGGCCGGGCGGCAGCCGCTCGGTCCCGACGAACTGGCGGATGCCGCCCGCCGGGCGCTCGGCGAGGATGCCGCGCTGGTGCTGACGAACGATCCGGACGGCCCGGTTAAGGCCACGGCGGGGCGACGCGAAGGGGCCTACCTCGATCCCTACACCGGCGAGGTGCTGGGCGCCGGCGTCGAGGGCGTCGAGCGCTTCTTCGGGTCCGTGACGGCGCTCCACCGCTGGCTCGCGCTGGAGGGGGAGGCGCGCAGCGTGGGACGGGCAGTCACGGGCGCGGCCAATCTCGTCTTCCTGTTCATTGCCGTTTCGGGGCTGGTCCTGTGGTGGCCGCGCCGCTGGCGCTGGCCGCTGCTCAAGACCCATCTCGTGTTCCGGCGGGGTCTGCCGACGGCGAAGGCGCGGGACTACAACTGGCACCACGTCTTCGGCGTCTGGGCGCTCGTTCCGCTCGTCCTCGTCGTCGTCTCCGGCACGGTCATCTCCTACCCCTGGGCGAGCGACCTCGTGTACCGGGTCTACGGGGAGGAGCCCGTGCGCGGTCGCGGCGCACCGGGTGCCGCGGTGTCCGGCGGCGCCGGGGCGGCGGCCCGGAGCGGCGATCCCGACGCCGCCGACCCGCTGCCGCTGGAGCGTGCGCTGGAAGCGGCGAGCGATGTCGACCCGTCCTGGCGGACGATGACCGTCACCCTGCCGAGGTCCACCGACGACACGATTACCGTCACGCTCGACCGCGGCAACGGCGCACAGGCGGCACTGCGGCAGACGGCCGTGATCTCGCGCGCCGATGGCGCGGTGCTGTCGCTGACCGGAAACGAGTCCGCCACCCCCGGCCGCCGGGCGCGCACCTGGATGCGCTTCGTCCACACCGGAGAGGTTTACGGGCTGGCCGGCCAGACGGTCGCCGCGCTCGCGTCCCTCGCGGCGTGCTTCCTGGTATGGACCGGTCTGGCGCTCGCCTGGCGCAGGCTCGTCCAGCCGCTGCTGCGGCGGAGCCGGGCCGCTCGCCCGGTCCCCACCCGCGAAGGCCGGATCTAGTCCGCCGCCGCGCGGCCGGGCGCCCGCCGCGACGGCAGGAGACCCGCAGGCCGGGGCCGTGCGGGTCTCGGCGGTGCATGCGGCAGGGTGCGCCGGACCGACGCCGTGCGTCAGTTGAGCGTGATGCCCTCGGAGCGGACGATCTCGCCCCACACGTCGAGATCGCTGGCGATCTGCTCGTTCACGGCCTCCGGCGGGCCGGACAGGGAGAGGAGACTGTTCTGCGCCATCAGCGTCTTGATCTCCTCGGACTGCGTCGCCGCGTTGAGCGCCTCGTTGAGGCGGGTGATCACCTCCTTGGGGGTGCCCTTCGGCACCATCAGCGAATCCCAGAACGAGGTCTCCAGCATCGCGAAGCCAGCTTCCGCGACGGTGGGCGTCTCGGGGAGGTTCGTCATACGCTCCTCGGTCGTCACCGCGAGCATCTTCACCTCGCCCGCCTTCTCATGCTCGATGAGTGACGCAGGGGTGGAGAAGTTCAGCTCGTTCTGGCCCGCCAGCAGGTCGAGGATCTGCGCGTTGTTGTTGCGGTAGGCGACGGGGATCGTCTCCACCCCGGTCGCCTTGCCCAGCAGGATGCCGAAGAGGTGCGTGACGCTGCCCGGGCCGAGCGTGCCGTAGCGCAGCGGGCGGTTCTCGGCCTTCGCCCAGTCGACGAGACCCTTCATGTCGGTCACCGGGGTGTCGACGTTGATCGTGACCGTCAGCGGGCCCTTCAGCATCATGCCGACGGGCTCGAAGTCCTCGATCTTGTAGGGAAGGTTAGGACGCAGCAGCGAGTTCAGCGAGAGCGTGCCGCTGGCGCCGACCAGCACCATCGTGCCGTCCTTCGGCCCCAGCGCGACCGACTGCGTCGCCACGATGCCGTTGCCGCCGGGCTTGTCCTCGACGACCACCGCCTGCCCGAGCGTGCCGGACATGTGCTCGGCGATCTTGCGGATGATGCCGTTGACGGTGCTGCCGCCCGCGTAGGGGTAGATGATGCGAATGGTCTCGCCCTGGGCTGCGGCCGTCTGCGGCAGCATCGCCATGGCCACGGCGCCGGCGGTGGCCGCCAGAATCGTCCGCCTCGTGAAAACGCTCATGAGCTGTCCTCCCATGTTTGATTTGGGTCCGGCATGCGCGTGCCCGCACGTTCGGACCAACCTCAGCGTAGAGTCTGACCGGACGGTCAGTCAATAACGCCCGACACCGCTTGCGGCAGGGTGCGTATTTTGTTAGCACTGACTGACCGACCGGTCAGACAGTCATGAGGCTGCACAGCACCGGCGCACGACAAGCGGAGGAAGCATGAGCCAAGGACCAGTCGAGCTGGAGGTGAGCGACTACGTCGCGCTCGTCACCCTGAACCGGCCGCCCGTCAATGCGCTGGACCGTGCCACCCGCCGCGCCATCGTCGCGACCTTCGACGAGATCTCCGACCGGGACGACATCCGCGTCGCCGTGCTCACCGGAGCCGGCAAGGTCTTCTGCGCCGGCGCAGACCTCAAGGACCGCCCCGACGCCGAGCTGAAGGGCGACTTCCTCGACCACAACCGCATCACGCGCGAGACGGCGAACTCGATCCGCGAGTGCGCCAAGCCGGTCATCGCCGCCGTCAACGGCGCGGCCCTCGGCGCCGGGCTCGGCCTGATGGCGGCCTGCGACATCTATTTCGCCGCCGAGGAGGCCACCTTCGGCATGCCGGAGATCGACGTCGGCCTCGCAGGCGGCGCCTCGATGCTGAAGACACTGTTCGGCCGCTCGACGATGCGGCGCATGTTCTTCACCGGCAAGCGCCTCACCGCCGCGGAGCTCCACGAGAAGAACATCATCGAGGCCGTGACCTCGCGAGCCGACCTTTTGCCGACGGCGATGGAGGTCGCCCGCAACATCGCCGCGAAGAGCCCGCTCGCCATCATGTATGCCAAGCAGGCCTGCAACATGGTGGACCTCATGCCCCAGCGCGACGCCTACCGGTTCGAACAGAACTTCACCGTCGCCCTGTCCCGCACGGAGGACGCCCGCGAGGCGCGCATGGCGTTCCTGGAGAAGCGCCAGCCGGTCTTCAAGGGACGCTGAGGTGGCTGCCGCGCTGCCACTGGGGCAGGGGCTCGACGCCGTATTCCGGCCGCGCTCGATCGCCGTCATCGGCGCCTCGCAGGACGCCACCAAGATCGGCGGACGGCCCGTCCAGTTCCTGCTGAAGTACGGCTACGCGGGCCGGGTCTTCCCGGTGAACCGCTCGGCCGAGACCGTCCAGGGCCTCACCGCCTACGCCTCGGTCGACGCGCTGCCGGAGGTGCCGGACCTTGCCGTCGTCGCCGTCCCGACCGGCGGCGTCGTCGCGGCGGTGCGCGACTGCGCGGCGCGCGGTGTCGGTGCGGCGGTGATCCTCACGGCGGGGTTCGTCGACGCCGGCGAGAGCGGCGCCGCCGCTCAGGCCGAGCTGACCGCCATCGCCCGCGACAGCGGGATGCGCATCCTCGGCCCGAACTGCCTCGGCGCGGTCTCCGTCGCGACCGGCGTGACGGCGACGTTCTCGGTCAACATCGAGACCGCGATGCCGGAGCCCGGCGCCATCGGCATCGTCTCCCAGAGCGGCAATCTCGGCAGCTACACGATGCGCCGGCTGAGCGACGCCGGCGTCGGCATCAGCACCTTCCTCGCCACCGGCAACGAGTGCGACCTCGACGTCGCCGACGGCATCGCCTGGATGGCCGCCGATCCGGCGACGCGGGTGATCCTGTGCTGCCTCGAGACCTGCCGTGACGCCGGCAAGCTGATCGCCGCAATGGACCTCGCGCGGGACGCGGGCAAGCCGCTCGTCGTCCTCAAGATCGGCACGTCCGAGACCGGCGTCATGGCGGCGGCCTCCCACACCGGCGCGCTTGCCGGCTCCGACGCGGTGTTCGACGCCGTGCTGCGCCGCGCCGGCGCGATCCGGGTGCACAGCATGGAGGCGCTGGTCGACCTCGCACAGGCCGCCGCCATCGTCGGGCCGGACCGCCTGCCGCGCGGCAACCGGGTGGCGATCCTCGCCGCGTCCGGCGGCTTCGGCGTCATGCTCGCGGACGCCGCGACCGCTGCCGGCCTCGCGATCCCCCGCCTGTCGGAGGCGACGCAGGCGCGGATCCTGACGGCGGTGCCGTTCGCCTCGCCCCTCAACCCGGTCGACACCACCGCCCAGGTGTCGAGCCGCCCCGAGCTCCTGGTCGAGATGCTCTCCGCGGTGCTCGAAGACGGCGGCTGCGAGACGACCATCCTCTTCAGTTCGGCCGGCTTCCACCTCGAGCGCCTCAGCGCGATCTATATCGAGGCGCTGACCGAGATCCGCCGCCGCTGGCCGGACAAGCTGCTCGTCCTGTGCTGCGGTGGCCCGCCCGAGACGCTGCGCAAGCTCAACGCGCTCGGCTACGTCACGATCGAGGGGATCGACGCCATGTGCCGCACGGTCGCCGGGCTCGCCCGCATGGGCCGTCCCGCGCCCGGTTGCCCGGTGCCGCAGGTGGAAAAGGCGGCGAGACCGCTCCCGCCGAGTGCCTTCGCCAACGAGAACGCGTCCAAGCAGGCACTGGCGGAGGCCGGGATCGGCGTGCTGGCCGAGCGTGTGGCGCGCAGCCGCGCGGCCGCCCTCGCCGCCGCCGAGGAGATCGGCTTCCCGGTCGTCCTCAAGATCCTCTCGCCCGACATCGGCCACAAGAGCGAGGTCGGCGGCGTCGCCGTCGGCATCGAAGACCCGTCCGGGCTCGCCGCGGCGTACGACATGATGATGGAGCGCGTGCGCGCGGCCGCCCCGTCGGCTCGCCTCGACGGCGTCCTCGTCGCGCAGATGGCGCCACGGGGCGTCGAGCTGATCGTCGGCACCAAGACCGATCCGATCTTCGGCCCCGTCGTGCTCGTCGGTCTCGGCGGCATCTTCGCGGAGATCGCGGAGGACGTGGCGGTGCAGGTCGCGCCGGTCGGCGACGGCGAGGCGGAGAGCATGCTGCGCGCGCTCAAGGCCTTCCCGCTGCTCGACGGCGCGCGCGGCCGACCGAAGGCCGACGTCGCTGCCGCGGCGGCCGCCGTCGCCGCCATCTCCCGGTTCGCCGTCCGCCACGCCGACACCGTCGCCGAGATCGACGTGAACCCGCTCCTCGTTCTGCCGGCCGGGGAGGGCGCGGTCGCGCTCGACGCGCTGATCGTCCCGTCGGCGCGCCTCAAGTCAGAGATTGCAGCATGACCGTCCATCCCACAGCGGCCGTCGGGGTGCCGACCTCGGAACTCTCAGGCGACAAGCTCCGCTCCTACGTCCGGCGCTGGCTCGACGAGAACCTGCCCGCGCACTTCCGCGTCGACCGCCTGTCCGACCGCGCGCCGACGCTGGAGGAATCGAAGGCGTTCGAGGCGGCGATGTACGAGGCCGGCCTCACCGGCGTCACCTGGCCGACGCAGTTCGGCGGACGCGGCCGGACGCTGCGCGAGCACCTCATCGTCAGCCAGGAGATCGGCCGCACGCCGATGCCCGAGAGCGTCAACTCCATCGGCAAGGAGCTGGTCGGCCCGATCGTGCTGGGAATCGGCACGCCGGAGCAGAAGGCCGCGCTCCTCCCGGCGATCCTCGAAATGCGCGAGGTCTGGTGCCAGGGCTTCTCCGAGCCGGGCGCCGGCTCCGACCTCGCCGGCCTGCGCACCCGCGCCTGGCGCGAGGGCAACGGCTGGCGTGTCGACGGCCAGAAGATCTGGACGAGCGGCGCGGCCCGCTCGCAGCGCTGCCTCCTCCTCGCCCGCACCGGCGTCCCCGAGGACCGGCACCGGGGCCTATGCCTCTTCGCCGTGCCGCTGGACCGGGCGGGGATCGAGGTGCGCACCATCCGCTCGATGGACGGCAAGGACAACTTCTGCGAGGTCTTCTTCGACAACGTCGAGCTGACCGAGGACGAGGCGCTCGGCGCTCCGGACGAGGGCTGGAGCGCGGCGCTGCGCGTCCTCGCCATCGAGCGCGCCACCAACCGCATGCACCGCGCCTGGCGCTTCGAGAACGAGCTGACCCACCTCGTCGACGCGGCGATGACGGATCCGGGCCTCCGCGCAGCGCTCGCCGACGGCGCAGTCGCCCGGCAGATCGGGACCACCCGGGTCGCGATCGAGGTGCTGAAGGCGCATGTCGAGGGTGCTGTGTCGGCGATCACCGAAGGCGAGACCGTCGGCGCGCGCGGCAGCCTCTCCAAGCTGCACTGGAGCGAGGCCCACCAGCGCTTCGCCGCCGACGCCATCGCGCTCCTCTCGAGGGCGGTCCTGCCGCACGGCGTTGCCGTCCGCGCCGCCCTCGAGCGCTTCCGCAGCATCTATCTGCAGGCCCGCGCCGAGACGATCTACGCTGGAACCACGGAGATTCAGCTCGGCATCATCGCCGACCGGGTCCTGCGGCTTCCGAAAGGCTGACCGCATGAGCTTCGACACCGAGACCCTCACCCCCGACGATTTCGCCGACAGCGCCGCCGCCGTGATGGACGCGTGCGCCGGGCGCGACCTCGGCGAGGCCGCCGCCGCACTGGGCGAGGCCGGCATGACGGGCATCCTCGCCGGCGAGGCGGTCGGCGGGCTCGGCCTGCCGATGCGCTACGCGGTGCCGGTCCTGACGACCGCCGGCGCCCGCCGGCTCGAGGTTCCGCTCCTCGAGGCGCTGCTTGTGGCCCGTGCCCTCGAGAGCGTCGACGCGGCGCTGGCGGCGGACGTGGTGACGGGCGGCACCGTCGCCACCGTCGCCTGGGACGGCGCTCTTTCGCTCCGGCCGGGCGGCGCGTTCCGCGTCGACGGATGCGTCGGCGGGGCGATCGCGGCGACCCGCTGCGGTGTCGTCCTCGCCGCGACCGAGGACGGGGCCGGTGTTCTCCTGCGAACCGGTCAGGCCGGCGTCACGGTGGAGGAGCACCCGTCGCTCGACGTCGACCGGCGGGCCTGCATCGTCACGTGCGACGGCGCGGACGTCCCCGCCGGGCGAATCGTTCCGGCCGAGGCGATGACACGCCTCGCCCTCGACGCCTCGATCGGGCGGGCGGCCATCGCCATCGGCTGCGCGGACGCCGCGATGGCGATGACCGTGGAGCACACGACGACGCGCAAGCAGTTCGGCAAGACCCTCGCCGCCAACCAGTCGCTCCGCCACGCCCTGGCCCGGCAGCTCATGAACATCGAGGGCGCGCGGGCGCTCCTGCGGATGGCCGCCGCGCGCGACGCCGCCGACCCGACCGAAGCGCGTGCCGCCGAGGTCGAGGCGCTGCGTGGCGCCGTCGAGACCGTCGAGAAGGCCATCCAGCTCCATGGCGGCATGGGCTTTACCTGGGAGGTGCCGCTCCACCGCTACCTGCGCTGGGTCCGGGACCTTCAGGCGCAGGGGAACGTCGACGCCGCGCTGCTGGCGCTCGGGACGGACTTCATCGCCGCGCGGGCCGCGGCCTCGGCAGCCGCTCCGGCGGCGCTCTAGAACGCAAGAATGAGGCTTGCCCGCGCGAAGGCGAGCCGACGTGAGGATACGCCATGTCGCTGAAACTGGACGGGAAGAACGCCTTCGTGACGGGTGCCGGCAACGGCATCGGTCGCGCGACGGCGCGCAAGCTCGCCGCCGCCGGGGCGACCGTCGCCGTCAACGACCTGAAGGAGGAGTTCGTCGCCGCGACCGTCGAGGAGATCCTGCGCGCGGGTGGCCGCGCCGTCCCGGTGGTGAAGAACATGGCGACGCGCGAAGGTGTCCACGAGGCGATCGCCGGCTTCGCCGAGACCGCCGGTCCGCTCGACGTCCTCGTCAACAACGCCGCCTGGGTGCGCTACCAGGCGGTGCCGGACATCGCGCCGGAGACCATGGACCGGATGCTCGACATCGGCTTCAAGGCCGTCGTCTGGGGCATCCAGGCCGCGGCGAGCGTGATGGAGGAGGCGCGCGGTGGCGCCATCGTCAACGTCGCGTCGACCGCCGGCTTCCGCTCGGCCCCGCGCAGCATCGTCTACAGCGGCATCAAGGCGGGCGTGATGGGCATCACCCGCGCCGCCGCCGCGGAGCTCGGACCCCGCGGCATCCGCGTCAACGCGGTCGCGCCGTCCGCCGTCCCGACCGAGGGCACCCAGCGCAACCGCAACGAGGAGCGCGACGCCAGGCGCATCGCATCGACGCCCCTCGGCCGCCTCGGCACCGTCGACGACATCGCCGACGCCATCGTGATGCTGTCCTCCGACTACGCGCGCTTCATCACCGCCGAGGTGCTCTACGTCGACGGCGGCATCACGCGGACGAACCTCTAGGCCGGCGGGAGGGCGTGACGATGACGCGCGCGGGGCAGGGTGTGCTCGTGACGGGAGCGGCGAGCGGAATCGGCTGGGCGACGGCCCGCCGCCTCGCCGCCTCCGGCGCGCGCGTCATGCTGGCCGATATCGACGGCGCCCGCGTCGAGGCGCGCGCCGCCGAACTCGGGCCCGGGCACAGTGCATTCGCCGTCGACCTCGCCGACACCGCCGCCGCGCGGTCGATGGTCGGTGCCTGCGTCGAGGCTTTCGGGCGCATCGACGTCCTCGTCAACAACGCCGGCGTCACCGACAGCAGCGGGCGCACCCTGGAGGAGCAGTCCCCGGCGGCGTTCGCCCGGCTGATGGCGATCAACCTCGAGGCCGCGCTCGCCGCGAGCCGCGAGGCGCTCGTGCGGATGGGCGCCACAGGCGGCGGGGCGATCGTCAACGTCGCCTCGGGCGCGGCCTTCCGGGCGATCCCCTATCGCAGCGCCTACAGCGCGTCGAAGGCGGGGGTGCTGGAGATGACCCGGCGCCTCGCATCCGTCGCGTCCGGCTCCGGCGTGCGCGTCAACGCCGTCGCGCCGGGCTTCATCCGTACGGAGCTGATCGCCGCGCTGATCGCGGAAGGGCGGCTCGACCCGGCGGCGGCCATCGCCAAGGTGCCGCTCGGCCGCATGGGCGAGACCGGGGAGATCGCCGCGGTGATCGACTTCCTGTCGTCGCCGCGCGCCCGGGGGCTGCTCGGAACGACGCTCGTCGCCGACGGCGGCTCACAGGCCTACGGCGGCAGCGGACCCGCCTGCCGCGTCACACCGCCCGCCCACGACCGAGACGACGGGCCGGGCACCGTCGCGGTCCTCGCCCGGCCCGGCGCGCTCGGCGACGCATCGGCCGCGGCGCTGGAGCGCGGCGGCGCGACCGTCGTCCGCCTCGACACCGGCGCGGCCGGTGCGGCGACACTGGCAGACCGTCTGGGCGGCTCGATCCCGGCCGGCACCCGCCTGTCCGGCGTCCTCCACCTGCGCGACGCGCACGATGACGGGCCGTCAGCGGTGCTGGCGGCGGCGCAGGCGTCCGGCCCGCTGCTTCGGCACGGCGGCGGCGCCTTCGTCACCCTGGTCTACGACTGGCCGGACGACGACGACGCCACCGACGCCGCCAGCCGCGAGGCCGGGGTCGCCATGCTGGCCCGCACCCTTGCATGCGAGTGGGGCGGCCGCGGCGTGCGCGCCAATACCATCACGCTGCCCGCCCGGGCGGACCCGGCGGCCGACGAGGTCGCGGACGTCGCCGCCTTCCTGCTGTCGCGCGACGCCGCCTTCGTCACCGGCGCGCAGTTGCCCGTCGCGGCGGAGACCGGCATGGTCACGGGAGACGCGCGATGATGGACGCCGACCTCACCCCGGACCAGCGCCGGCGCAAGGACGCCTTCATCGCCGCCCGCGGCTACTGGCGGCCCTGGACGGACGTGCTCCTGCGCACCCACCCGGAGTTCCTCGAGCGTTACGCCCGCTACGCGGCGCGGCCCGCCGAGGCGGGACCCCTCCCGGCCCGGACGGTGGAGCTCGTCTACGTCGCCCTCGACGCGTCGGCGACGCACCTCTTCGCCAGCGGCCTCGCCCTCCACATCGGCCTCGCGCTCGACAAGGGGGCGCGGGTCGCCGAGATCGCGGACGTCCTCCGCCTCGCGACCGCTCAGGGGCTCCACGGCACGTTCGGCGGGGTGCGCCTCCTCATGGACGAGCTCGCCGCCACCGGGGCGAGCCGCGAGACGGCGCTGACCCCGGAGCAGGCCGCCCTCAAAACGCGCTGCGGCGAGCTTCTCGGCGAGTGCCCCGACGCGCTGGACCTGCTCCTGCGCGACGATCCCGTCTACGTCGAGCGGCTGCTGGACCTTCTCGACTGTCCGGCGCCCGGCGAGGGGCTGGACGAGACGACGCGGGACCTTATCGACATTGCCCTCGCATGCTGCTTCACCGGCTACGACGAGGCGGCCGGACGGGCCGCCATTCGCCGGGCGCTCGCCCACGGCGTGGAGGTTCCGGCCATTCTGCAGGTGCTGAAGATGACCGCCCACCTCGGGGTGCACGCCTGCTCGGTCGGCCTGCCCGCGCTCGCCGCGGAGGCGAACGCCCGCGCCAGCCCCTGAGGAACCCAGTCCACCCATGCCGCGCTCAACACAACAAAACCAGGAGGAGGCGCCCGTGACATCACACCACGACATCGACGGTCGGCGGGCCGGAGACAGCGGATCGATCCTGCGCGACTTCGACTTCGCGCAGATGTCGAAGGTCGACATCGTCGCCGGCCTCTGCGTCATCGCGATCGGCGTGTTCGCGCTGGTGGAAGCGCTGAACTACCCGTTCGGCTCGACCCGCAACATGGGGCCGGGCTACTTCCCGACCGTGCTCAGCGTCGCCATGATCGCGATCGGCATCGGCATCATCCTCGTCGAGGCGCGCGCGCCGTCCGAGGGCGAGGAGAGCGCCGGCGGGTTCGACCTCACCACGCTCCGCTCGCTGATCACCAACATGGCCGGCTTCACCGCATTCGCGCTGCTGATCGAGCGGGCGGGCCTTCTCGTCGCCGCGGCCGTCGCGGTCTTCCTCGCCAGCCGGGCAAGCCCGGCGACGTCGCTGCTGCGTTCGCTCGTCCTCTCGGTGGCCGTGGCGGGGATGTGCGGCCTCGTCTTCGTCTACGGGCTGCACCTGCAGATGAGACTCCTGCCGTGATCGACCTGTCAGGCATTGCGAGCGGGCTGGCCATCGGCTTCAGCGTCGTCCTGACGCCGATGGGACTTCTGTACTGCTTCTTCGGCGTGTTCCTCGGCACCTTCATCGGCGTCCTGCCCGGCATCGGGCCGATGGCGACGATCGCGGTCCTGATGCCGGTGACGTTCCACCTCGACCCGACCTATGGCGTCATCATGCTGGCGGGGATCTACTACGGGGCGGCCTACGGCGGCTCCACCGCGTCGATCCTCCTCAATCTGCCGGGCACCGCCTCGAGTGCGGTGACGGCGATCGACGGCTATCCCATGGCGCAGAAGGGGCGGGCCGGCGTCGCGCTCTTCATCACCGCCATCGCCTCCTTCGTCGGCAGCATGACCGGGCTCGTCATCCTCATCGCGCTGTCGCAGCCGCTGTCGCGCCTCGCCATCGAGTTCAGCGCGCCGGAGTACTTCTCGCTGATGCTGCTGGGGCTGCTTGCGGCCTCGCTGCTGGCGAGCCGGCGGCCCTTCAAGGCGCTGGCGATGATCGTCTTCGGACTCCTGCTGGGTCTCGTCGGCATCGACCTCAACAGCGGCACCTCGCGCTACACCTTCGGCCTGCCGCAGCTCTTCGAGGGGCTGTCGCTGGTGGCGCTGGCGATGGGCCTCTTCGGACTGCCAGAGCTGATCGCCAATGCCGGGCGGGGGCCTCTGCGTCAGGTCGACCGCAGCTCGATCACCTTCCGCTCGATGCTGCCGACGCGCGAGGAATGGCGCCGCTCGTGGATGCCGATGGCCCGCGGGGCGGGTGTCGGCTCGGTGTTCGGCACGCTGCCTGGGACCGGCGGCCTCATCGCCTCGTTCATGTCCTACACGCTGGAAAAGCGGGTCGCGCGCGACCCGGAGGAGTTCGGCAAGGGGGCGATCGAGGGCGTCTGCGGTCCGGAGTCGGCCAACAACGCCGGCGTGCAGACGGGCTTCATCCCGACGCTCACGCTCGGCGTGCCGGGCGACGCGGTGATGGCGCTCATCCTCGGCGTCCTGATGATCCACGGCATCGCGCCCGGGCCGATGCTGATGGTCGATCAGCCGAACCTCTTCTGGGGGCTGATCGTCAGCTTCGGCGTCGGCAACATCCTGCTTCTCGTCCTCAACATCCCGCTGATCGGGCTGTGGGTACGGGTGCTGACGATCCCGTTCAACATCCTCTTCCCGACGATCGTCGTGCTGATCTGCATCGGTGTCTACACCGTCAACTATTCGACGACGGACATCTTCACGGTGATGGCCTTCGGGATCGTCGGCTTCGGCATGCGGCGGCTGGGCTTCGAGCCGGCGCCGGTGATCCTCGGCTGCGTTTTGGGGCCGTTGATGGAGGAGAACTTCCGCCGCTCGCTGGTCCTCTCCGGCGGCGACTTCAGCCACTTCGTCGAGCGGCCGATCAGCGCGACGCTGCTGGGGGCCTGCCTTCTCCTGGTGCTGTGGACCATCGCCAAGCGCGTCCTGCGCGGGCGGCGGTCCGAGCCCTACGAGGCGGTGAGCGACCCGAGCGCCTGAGGGTGGGCGCCCGGGTTCCCCGGCGCTCAGTCCCGCTGCTTGAGCCCCTCGAAGATCATGTCGAAGTAGCTCGCGACGATGTCGCGGGCCGGCGGCCCCTTGTGGGGGTCGTACCAGCGGTGCAGCCAGTTGATCGTCGACAGGACGAGACGCCCGGCCGTCGCGACGTCCACGTCGGCGCGGATCTGGCCGGCGTCGACGGCGTCCTGGATGATCGCGCGCAGCTTTCGTTCGAATGTGTCGCGCCGCAGGATCCGCGAGGTCTGCGCCTGCCGGTCGGGGTCGTTCCAGAACGTGCTGGCGGAGGCGACCCAGCCCGCGCGGTTGCGGTCGAAGAACTCCGCCGACGCCATCATGAAGGCGCGCAGCTTCTCCACAGGTTCGGTGACCGACGACACCTCGGCGTCGACGAATGCATGCAGACGGGCGCCGAACTCGTTCGTCACCCGCTCGTACATCGTCTCCTTGCTCTCGAAATGATGGTAGAGCAGGGCCTTCGAGATCTGGCACGCGTCGGCGATCTCGCGCATCGACGTGCCCTTGTAGCCTTTCTGGGCGAAGATCTCTACGGCCGTTGCCATGATCTGTTTGACGCGCGCCGAGGTTTCGGGCGTGTCGGAATCTTCAAGCACGTCTTTTGTCATATCCAAGTGGGTGAAGAGCCGCATACGCCGGCGCTGGAACGGTGACGTCCGGTGATCGAAAGGGTCCGAGACGCTGCTGCGAGTCACGTTCGGTCCACATTCGATTGTGGGCCGCGCGGACATCCATTCAACTGAGGCTAGCAGAATGAACGGCGAAATCCACCGCATTGGCACCACCGTTGACGGACTCGGTGAAAGTCCGGTCTGGGACGACGCGGCGCAGGCCCTCGTCTGGGTCGACGCCCTCGCCGGAACCGTCCGTCGGCTCGACCCGCGGTCGGGCGCACTGGAGGCGTTCGCGCTGCCGGCGCCGATCGGCTCCGTGGTGCTGGCGCGCGACGGCACGCTCGTCGCCGCGCTGAAGGACAGCCTCGCGCGCCTCGACCCCGTGACCGGCGAGGTGCGCCATGTGGCCGACATCGGCATCGGCCACCCCGACGTGCGGCTCAACGACGGCAAGGTGGACCGCACCGGCGCGTTCGTCTTCGGCAGCATGCACAGCCACCGCGCGGACGGCGAGGCGCCCGAAGGCGGGCTCTACCGCCTCGCCGTCGACGGCACGGTGGAACGGATCGGCGACCCCCTCGGCGTCGCCAACGGGCCGGCCTTCGCGCTCGACGGACGCACCCTCTACATCGCCGACAGCCCCCGCCGCGTGATCTGGCAGTTCGACTACGCCGGGGAGGGGCCGCTCACCAACCGGCAGGTCTTCGCCGACCTGTCGCCACTCTCCTCAGGCGGCGACGGCGCCACCATCGACGCGGCGGGCTTCCTCTGGACCGCGCTGGTGCGCGTCGGCAAGATCGCCCGGTTCGCGCCGGACGGGCGGCTGGACCGTCTCATCGACCTCCCCGTCACCCACCCGACGAGCCTCACCTTCGGCGGCGCGGACCTCGACGTCCTCTACGTGACCTCGATTTCCAGAAGCACCGGCCTCAGCGCGTCGGAGCCGTGGGCGGGGGCGCTGCTCGCCGTCACGGGCCTCGGCGTGCGCGGGCTGCCGGCTGACCGCTACGCCGGCGCCTGAGCGGCGGACGGGGCGAGCCGTTCCTTCAGGAAGTCCACGAAGACCTTGATCTTCAACGGGGTGTAGGTCGTCTCGCGGTAGGCGGCGAAGACCCCGCCCTCGAAGGTCGTGTTGGTCACCCGGTGGTCCGCCAGCAGCCGCACGAGACGCCCCTCGTCCATCTCCCGGCGCACCGTGAAGTCGTCGAGCAGCGCGATGCCGTGGCCGCCGAGCACCAGGCGCCGCAGCAGCTCGCCGCTGTCCACCTTCAGCGCCGTGTCGATCGTCAGTTCCTCGTACGCGGCGCCGTGCATGAAGCGCCAGACGATCGGCTCCCGGCCCATCAGGTAGCCGAGGCAGCGGTGCGCGTGCAGGTCCGCCGGCCGCACCGGCGACGGCCCCGCCTCGAGGTAGGCGGGCGAGGCGACCAGGATGCGCTCGCTCGGGAGTACGAGGTCCTGCACCAGGCCGGGATCGGGCGGCGTGCGAAAGCGCAGGTCCACGTCGAACGCGTCGTCGCGCAGCCGCGAGGACCGTTCCGACAGGCTGAGCTCCAGCATGATCTCCGGGTAGAGCGCCTGGAACTGCGGCAGCAGCGGCGCCAGCACCACGAGACCGAAGAGGTAGCGGGAGTGGACGTGCAGCGTCCCCGTCGGCGCCGCCTGGAGGGCGGTCGCCGCAGCGTCGGCGTCGGCGATGTCCTCCAGCACCTGGGCGACCCGCGCGAAATAGAGCGCGCCCGCCTCGGTGAGGTCGACAAAGCGCGTGCTGCGGTAGAGGAGCTGCGTGCCGAGCCCGGCCTCCAGCTCGGTGATCTGGCGTGACACGGAGGAGGGCGACAGGTTCTTCGCCCGCGCAGCGGCGGTGAAGCTGCGCGCCCGGGCCACGTCCACGAACAGCGCCATCGCCTTCAGCCGGTCCATCTTTGCCTCCCGTTATTGCGGATTTCGCAACAGACCGTTTCCAAGCCAACGGATTGTTTCGCCATCTTGCGGTTATTACGCTTCGGATCAACTCGAAGCCAATAATTCGATGGGAGGAACACATGGACTTTGGCGTCTTCATCCTGGCGCAGCAGCGCGGCTACCATCAGGCGCCGGACCAGGTCATCCGCAACTCCGTCGAGCAGACGATCGCGGCGGAGCAGGCCGGATTCAACAACGCCTGGTACGCCGAGCACCATTTCAACAACTACAGCCTCTCGCCCTCGCCGCTGATGATGGTCGCCCACTGCGCCGGCCTGACGAAGACGATCCGGCTCGGCACGGCGGTGTGCATCCTGCCGCTCTACCACCCCAACCGGCTGCTGGCGGAGATCGGCTTCGCCGACACGGTGTCCAACGGGCGACTCGATCTCGGTGTCGGCTCGGGCTATCAGGAGTTCGAGTTCGAGCGCTTCGGCGTCAGGCTCGAGGACGCCGGCGAGATCTACAGCGAGTACCTCGACATCATCGAGCGCGGCCTCTCCGAGCGCATCTTCTCCTACGACGGCAAGCACATCCAGATCCCGCCGACGTCGATCAGCGTGCGCACCCTGCAGACGCCGACGCCGCCGATCTGGATCGTCTCCGGCAACCCCCGCTCGCTCGGCCGTGCGGTGCGTGACGGGCACAACATGTTCGTCACCGCGCTGCTCAACGGCAAGGAGGCGCTGAAGGGGCTTCGGGGCAAGCTGGAGGCGGTCGCGGCCGACCACGGCAAGGACCTCGCCGACACGCCGTTCGGATTCCTGCGCTGCGCCTACGCCAGCGACAACGCGGCCGAGATCGACAGCTACCTCGACAATGCCCGCTTCCAGCGCCGCGTGTCGGAGAGCCTGAAATACCGCCGCGCCCAGACCGACGACGGCTACATGGTCAAGGAAGTGCCGGGCGAGAAGGACATGTCCCTCGACGAGATCCGGGCCAACCTGCCGGTGGGCAGCGTCAACCAGGTGATCGACCGGATGCTCGAGGAGATCGAGATCCTGAAGCCGACGCAGATCGCGCTGCAGACCCAGCTCGGCGACTTCGACCAGAAGACGATGCTGCGCCAGATCGAGCTCTGGGGGACCCGCATCATTCCCGCCATCCGCAGCGCCCTCGGCACCGGCGACGCCGAGCCGGTCCGGCTGCGCCAGACGGCCTGAGGCGCCCGATGCAGATCATTGTCACCGACGACGGCCATCTCCGCCTCGACGACCCGCGCGACTTCAAGCGCTTCTCCGTCGGCGTGCGCCGAAGGGGCGCCGGGGCCGAGCGGGCCCTACGTCCGGTCGCGCGGATCGAGGGCGAGCATGCGTGGGTCCGCCCGGATGATCTGCGCCGCCTCTCGCCCCACGCGGGCGAGGCGGACTGGGAGGCGGGCTTCGCGGCGATGATCGGCTTTGCCCGCAAGCACGGCTGGGTCGATTCCGATGGCAGCGTCCGGGCCCACATCGAGGAGCGCGCCGAAGCCGCCGCAGAGCCGGCGCCCGCCGTGCCGGTGGAGGCGGGGGCGTTCAAGTCGGCGATGCGCAACCTCGCCGGGGGCGTCACCGTCGTCGCCACCGGGGCGGGGCGCACGCGGCTCGGGCTGACGGCGACCGCCGTCACGTCCGTGTCGGCCGATCCCCCGTCGCTCCTCGTCTGCGTCAACAGCGCGTCCGGCTGCCATGACGCGATCCTCGCGAACGGCGTCTTCTCGGTGAATCTCCTGCGCGACTGCGACGACGAGCTCGCCCTGCGCTTCGCCGGCCTTTCGGGCCTGCACGGCGCCGACCGGTTCGACGACGCGCGGTGGCGCAGCGGCGCCGGGGACGTTCCGCTCCTCGCGGACGCGCTCTGCACGATGGCCTGCGCGCTGGTCTCCCACCACACGGTCGGAAGCCACGGCATCTTCATCGGCCGGGTCACCGAGACCACCGACCGGCCGGGCCACCCGCTGGTCAACTTCCAGGGCCGGCTGCTGCCGCTGGTCGCCTCGGCCCCGCCGGACCGCGTCCTCGTGGCAAGCAGCGCCTAGCGCGCGTCCCGCTCCGGCGGCCCCACTCGTGGCGGAACGAGGGGGCCCGCGACCCCCGACACGCCCTCGATGACGCAATGGTCATATACCTGACGTGCACTAGAGTGCATGGACGAAAACGGAAGTGTGAAGTTTAGGTTATTTGCAATTAGCTCCGCGTTGGTATTAATACAACCGGGGGCAAGCTCCCGTTCCTGACCCGTGGGGAGGGAGGGGGCGCATCTGCGCTCAGGGCTATGTTTCGCTCGGCGCATTTCCCTGTGTCGTGACGGTTTCGGCCGTCGCGGCGAAGGAAGACCGGTCCGTCGCCGATTGAAAACCTGAAGGCTAAGTGCCGGAACGGGGTGGCGACATGGACATGATGCGCATTGGATTTCTGGGCCCTGGGCTGATGGGCACCGGGATGGCCATGAGCCTCGCCCGCGCGCATCCCGTCATCACCACGCTGCACCGCAACCGGGCGCACGAGGGCAGGCTTCTCGGCGCGGGCATCACCGTCCTCGCCTCGGTCGAGGCCGTCGCCGAGCAGGCCGACGTCCTCTTCCTGTGCCTGCCGAACGCCGACGTGGTGCGCGATGTCGTCGAGCGGGTCCGCGGCGTGCTGACGCCCGGCGCGATGATCGTCGACACCAGCACCTCGCTCCCGTCCGTCACCCGCGAGATCGCCGTCGACCTCTCCCACTCGCGCATCGCCCTCATCGACGCGCCCGTCACCGGCGGGCCGGCCGAGTCGGAGGCGGGCACGCTCGTCTCGATGGTCGGCGCCTCGGAGACGGACTTCGCCCGCGTCGAGCCGTTCCTCCAGCTCACCTCGAAGACGATCGTGCGAATGGGACCGCCCGGAACCGGCCACGCGGCCAAGCTCATCAACAACTTCATCACCCAGGGGCAGGCGGCGCTGACCGTCGAGGCGATGCGCCGGTGCGACTCCGTCGGCGTCGACATGACCCGCATGGTGGAGGTCATCTCCGCGAGCGGCAGCCGCTCCGGCACGTTCATGGCGATCATGCCCCCGGTCGTCGCCGGCCACTACGACGGCCTCAAGTTCAGCCTTGAGAACGCCGCCAAGGACGTCCGCTACGCCCGCGCGATGTTCGCGGACGCCGGCGTCCCGAGCCGGCTGATCGAGGACGGCCTCGCCGCGTTCTTCGACGCCGAGACCAGGGACTGGCCGCCGGAGACCTACGTCTCCGGCCTCATGCGCAAGCGGCCATAGGAGCAGTTTGCCCGAGCTGGTCGGCGGGACCGCCTCCGGGCGGGGCGGCGCCTCAGCCCCAGTGAAAGGCCGCGGTGCGGACCGGCGCGTCCCACAGCGCCGTGCGCTCGGCGTCGAGGCGGGTCAGCGTGATCGAGGCGCCCGCCATCTCCAGCGAGGTGCAGTAGTTGCCGACCAGCGAGCGCGTGATCGTCAGGCCGTGCCCCTTCGCGACACGGGCGGCGGCGTCGTACAGGCCGTAGAGCTCCAGGAGCGGCGTGCCGCCCATGCCGTTCACGAGGAGCAGCACCTCCTCCCCCGAGGCGAGCTTCACGTCGTCGACGATCGCGCCGACGATCTCCTCGGCGATGGCGCTCGCCGTCATCATCGCGACGCGGCGCCGGCCGGGCTCGCCATGGATCCCGATGCCCATCTCCATCTCGTCCTCTGCGAGCGTGAAGGTGGGCAGCCCGGCGGCCGGAACGGTGCAGCTCGTCAGCGCGACGCCCATCGTGCCGGACGCCGCGTTGACGGCGTCGCCCAGTGCCTTCAGCGACGCGAGGTCGCCGCCGCGCTCGGCGGCCGCGCCGACGATCTTCTCCACGATCACCGTCGCCGCGACACCCCGCCGGCCCTGGCTGTGGGTCGATTCCTCGACCGCCTCGTCGTCATTGGTCAGCACCGTCTCGACCGGCCCGGACGCCATTTCGGCCGCCATCTCGAAGTTCATGACGTCACCGGCGTAGTTCTTGACGATCAGGAGGATGCCGGCGCCTCCATCGACCGCCTCCATCGCCGCGATCATCTGGTCCGGGGTCGGCGAGGTGAAGACCTGGCCGGGGCAGGCCGCGTCGAGCATCCCCATGCCGACGAACCCCGCGTGCATCGGCTCGTGCCCGGTGCCGCCGCCCGAAATCAGCGCGACCTTGCCGGCGCGCGGCGCGTCCTTGCGGGTGACGAACATCGGGTCGAGGTTCACGTTGACGATGTCCGCGTGCACCGCGCCGAACCCGGCGAGGCTTTCGGCCAGCAGCGTGTCGGGGCTGTTGATCAGTTTCTTCATGGGGTCCTCCTCGGGGGTCGTCCGCCCCGCGGCTTATTGCGGTTTCTGCGCGAGCGCGATCACCCGCTCGGCGAAGTCGCGGATCAGCTCCTCGACGTCGCGGCGGGTCGCGGGGTCGGAAAAATACGGCATCGGAATGCGAAGGACGTCCGCGTCGATCCGCGCCAGCTCCTCGATGGCGCCCGCCTGACCCGGGTGGGCGATGCGGTAGGCTTCGAGGAAGGCGCGCTTCTCCTCCGGCCCGAAGTGGCAGACGCGGAAGAGCGTCGGGATGTGCTGCGCGGGAAGCGGCACGCGGTAGGCCGGGTTCGTGACCTGGCTGATGAAGCTCTTGTGGGTGCCGATCGCCTCGGCGAGCTTCTGGCGCGTGCCCGAGGGCCGTCGCTCCAGCGCCGCCTTCAGGAGGCGCTTGTACTGGGCGACCGGGTCCGCGTCGGCCTCCTCGTCATCCACGGCCTGCCCCGTGGTCGGGTTGCCTCGTGCGCACTGGAGGCCGCCGCGTCGCGTCACGCATCGCCGCCGTCCTCCGGCGCGTTGGAGACCGAGGCGCGGATCGCCTGCTTCACCGCGCCCACCTCCGCCGGTGCCGCGCTGAAGACGCGCAGGCCCGTGGCGAGGAGCGCACCGGCGAGCGCCGGCGACGACGCCATGTCGCCGCACAGCGAGACCTCGACGCCCCGCGCCGCGCCCGCCGCGACGGTCCGCGCTATGAGCTCCAGGACGGCCGGGTTCAGCGGGTCGGCGAGCGAGGCGACGGCGGGATTGTCGCGCGCGCTCGCGGTCGCGTACTGGATGAGGTCGTTGGAGCCGATCGAGTAGAAGCCGGCATCGAACGTGCCCGCGGTCAGCGCCGCCGCCGGCACCTCGATCATCGTTCCGAGGATCGGCGTCGCGCAGGGCGTGCCGGCAGCTTCGAGCGCGGCGACTGCCTCGGCGAGCAGCGCCCGCACCCGTTCCAGCTCGTCCGGCACCGTCACCATCGGCACCATCACCTTCAGCGGGACGGGGGTCGTCGCGGCCGCCCGGGCGAGCGCGCGGAGCTGGGTGCGCAGGAGGTCCGGCCGGCCGAGCGACAGCCGCACGCCGCGCACACCCAGGAACGGGTTCGCCTCGCCGTCGAACGTCACGCCGGGGATCGGCTTGTCGCCGCCCGCGTCGAGGGTGCGGATCGTCACCGGCCGCCCGTCCGCCCACGCGAGGAGGCGGGCGTAGAAGGTGAACTGGGTGTCCTCGTCCGGCGCCCCGTCCGCGAACAGGAACTCGGTCCGGGTGAGGCCGACGCCGTCGCAGATCGCGGGGCCGATCAGGTCGAGGAGCGCCGGGTCGTCGATGTTGACCATCACCTTGACCGGCACGCCGTCGGCGGTGACGGCCGGGTCGGCCGCCCGCGCGTCCGCCGCGCTGCGCGCCGCGGCCCCGGCAGCGCGCCGCGCCTCCGCCTCGCCGAGGGTGACGGGCGCGGGGTTGGTGACGAGGGTGCCGTCGCTCGCGTCGAGGATCGCCGTCGCGCCCTCCAGCGTCTCGTCCGGCACCGTGTCGAGCCCGACGACGAGGTTCACCCCGCGTGCCTTCGCCAGGATCGAGACGTGGCTCGTCGGGCTCCCGCCGGTCGTGGCGACACCGGCGATGCGGGCGTGGTCCAGCGCCAGGAAGGAGGACGGCGTCATCTCCACGGCGAGGATGATGGCGCCGGCCGGCGTCGTACCACCTCCGCCCTCGCCGCCGGAGAGGGCGAGCAGTACGCGTGTCCTGAGGTCGGCGAGGTCGTCGGCGCGAGCGCTCAGCACCGGGTCGCCGTCCTCGCGGTACGCGGCGATCTCGGTGTCCATCGCCGCCGCCCACGCGTCGTGGGCGGGCGTTCCAAGGGCGATGGTCGCGGCGATCGGCTCGATGAGGTCCGGGTCGTCGAGGAGGGCGGCCTGGAACTCCAGGATGTCGCCCGCGAGCTCGTCCTCCGCTGCGAGCACGGCCTCGAGCGCCGCGGTGGCGGCGGCGAGGGCGGCGCGGAAGGCGCCCACCTCCTCCTGCGGCGTCGCGGCAGCCTCGCGCCGCGCGACCGCCACGCCCCTGAGGACGTGGAGGGGGCCGATCGCGACGCCGCCACACACGGCGGTGCCGCGGTGGACCGCCTCGCGCACGGCCTCCGCCGTCTCGCTAGGCATCGAAGTTGCGCTCCACCAGCGCGACCAGCGCCGCCACCGCGGCGTCCGCGTCCTCGCCGGAGGCGCGGATGTGGAGCGGGCTGCCGTGCGCGGCCTTCATCTTCATCACCGAGTTGGGCGACTTGGCGTTGGTCCACGTGGCGTCGGTGTCGGCGCGCACCTCCACGACGGCGCCGAACGTCTTGGCGAGCTTGGTCAGCTTCACGGCGGGGCGGGCGTGCAGGCCCGTCGGGTCGACGATCGTCGCCGCGCCCTCGATCCATTCGCCCATCGCGGACGCCGCTGCCGAACCGGTCATGCTCCAAAATCCTCTGCCGTCTGCCGCACTTCGTCGAGCGAGGAGCCGCCCGACGCCTCGGTCGCGGCCATCACCGCGCCCTCGACGACGGGCGCGTTCAGGATCGCGACGTGCGCGCCTTTGTCCTCGCCCAGCATCTCGATCGCCATCTCCGAGTTGGTCTCGGCGCCGCCGAGGTCCACGAGGACGGCGACGCCCTTCTCGGTCCAGACCTCCTCGATGGCGGCCATGATGGCGGCGACGTCGGTGCCGAGGCCGCCGTCGGCGGTGCCCCCGGCGCAGGCGACACGGACCTCCTCACCGACCATCTGGCGCACCATGTCCGCCGCGCCCTTCGCGACGTCCGCCGAGTGCGAGACGATCACGATCGAAACGTTGTCGCTCATGACTTCTCCAGCACCGCAGAAACCGCGTCGATCAACAGCGTCGAGGATCGTGCGCCGGGGTCGAGGTGCCCGGCGGAGCGCTCGCCGAGGAACGCCGCGCGGCCCTTCGTGGCGACCATGTCCCGCGTCGCCTCGAGGGCGGCCGCCGCGCTCTCGCGCGCGGTGCCGAGCGGCTCGGCCGGCCCGGCGCGCAGCGCATCGGCGACCGGGACCAGAACGTCGAGCATGGTCTTGGCGCCGACGTCGGACTTGCCGCGCTTCTTCACCGCGTCGACCGCCGCGTCGAGGAGCTCCACCACCTCGGCGAGCGTGGTCGGGGCCTCGTCGCGAACCTTCCCGGCCGCCATCAGCGCCGAGCCGTAGAGCGGCCCCGACGCGCCGCCGACCTTCATCACCAGCGTGGTGCCGGCCTTGGCGAGGGCCTTGCCGAAAGGGAGGGCCGTGATCTCGTCCGCCGCCGCGGCGACCGCGTCGAAGCCGCGGGCCATGTTGTGTCCGTGGTCGCCGTCGCCGATCGCCCGGTCGAGCTCGGAGAGTTCGTCGCGGTGGGTGGTGATGGTGTCGTGGGCGGCGGCGATGAGGGCGGCGATCAGGGCGGTGTCGCCGGCCGCCTCCGCCGGCGCCTCGGTCTCGGTACTCATGAAAGCCTCACTCCCGCGCTATCGAAGTACAGCGCCGCGCCGGGACGGACGGAGGCGACCACGGCCGTGCCGTGGGCAAAGTCCGCACGCGGTCCGACCAGCGCATGAACGTGCCGCCCCGCGATCTCGACGAGCGCAATCGTCTCTACACCAAAATGTTCGATGGTAAGTATCTGGCCGGTCACGCCGGTTCCGTTTGCCGCACCTTTGTGCAGGACGACGTCCTCCGGCCGGACGCCGACCGTCGCCGCGCCCGCCGGCGTTCCGCCGATCGCCAGCGTCCCCGGCGGCACGAGGTTGATCTGCGGGCTGCCGAGGCGCTGCGCGGCGTAGACGTCGGCGGGGGTCTCGTAGACGGCGCGCGGCGTGTCCACCTGCACCAGCCGGCCCGAGGCGAGGACGCCGATGCGGTCGGCGAGGGTCATCGCCTCGAGCTGGTCGTGGGTCACGTAGAGGATGGTCGCGCCGAGGTCGCGCTGGATGCGCTTCAGCTCCACCCTGAGGTCCTCGCGCAGCTTGGCGTCCAGCGAGGACAGCGGCTCGTCCATCAGGAAGAGGTTCGGCTCGCGAACCAGCGCCCGGCCGATGGAGACGCGCTGCATCTCGCCGCCCGACAGCGCCGTCACCCGGTTCCCGAGCTTGGATTCGATCCGCAGCAGCTCCGCGATCTCGGTGACGCGCCTGCGGATGGCGTCCGCGCTGACCCTGCGCCCGCCCGACGCCCGCCCCGGCGCCTTCAGCGGGAAGGCGAGGTTCTCGTAGACGGTGAGGTGCGGGTAGAGCGAGTACTGCTGGAAGACGAAGGCGACGTCCCGCTCGGCCGGGCCGAGGCGCGTGACGTCCTCGCCGGCGATGGTGACGCGTCCCTCCTCGGGCGTCTCTAGCCCTGCGAAGAGGCGCAGCGTGGTCGTCTTGCCCGCGCCCGTGGGGCCGAGCAGGACCACGAACTCGCCGTCCGCGACCTCGAGCGTCGCGTCGGCCACGGCGACCGTGTCGCCGAAGCGCTTCGTGGCGTTGTGGAGCGCGGCGGCGGTCATGCGGCCTCCATCTCGGCGGGCGCATCGAAGAGCGCGCTGGCGACGGCCCTGTCGCTGACCGGGTCGAAGACGATGAGCCGCTCGGCGTCGAACGCGAGGCCGACCGTCTCGCCGGCCGCCACGCGCACCGTGTTGGGCGTGCGCACGCGCAGCCTGCCGGCCTCGGTGTCGACGGTGACGAGCTGGCGGGCGCCCATGTACTCGACCGCGAAGACGCGGCCCCGGAGCGGCCCCTCGTCGGTGATGGCGATATGCTCCGGCCGCGCGCCGATGACCGCCTCCGGCCCGGCGAGCCCCTCGCGCACGGCCGGCATGGCGAGCGTCGCCCCGCCGACGCGGATCGACGTCGCCCCCACCGCGATCCGCCCCTCGGCGGGCAGGAAGTTCATGGACGGACTCCCCAGGAAGCCGGCGACGAAGCGTGTCGCGGGGCGGGCGTAGACCTCCATCGGCGGGCCGATCTGAAGCACCTCGCCCCGGTTCATGACGCAGATCCGGTCCGCCATCGCCATCGCCTCGATCTGGTCGTGGGTGACGTAGACGGTGGTGGCGCCGATCCGGTCGTGCAGCAGCCTAAGCTCCTCGCACATGGTCTCGCGGAACTCCGCGTCGAGCGCGCCGAGCGGCTCGTCCATCAGGAACGCCTTGGCGCGCCGCACGATCGCCCGGCCGAGCGCGACGCGCTGCCGGTCGCCGGCGGCAAGGCCCGAGACGCGGCGCTCGAGGATACCGTCGATCTGCAGCATCCTCGCCACCTCTTCGGTACGCGCGCGCACCTCGCGGCGGGGGAGGCGCTGGGTGCGCAGCGGAAAGGAGATGTTCTGCCGCACGTTCATGTGCGGGTAGAGCGCGAAGAGCTGGAAGACGAACGCGATGTCCCGCTGCGAGGCACGGTTGAAGGTCACGTCCTCGCCGTCGAGGAGGATGCGCCCCGAGGTCGGCAGCTCCAGTCCGGCGATCATCCGCAAGGTCGTGGTCTTGCCGCAGCCGGACGGGCCGAGCATCACGAAGAACTCGCCGTTCCGGATGGTGAAGGAGGACGAGCGGACCGCGGTGAAGTCCCCGAAGGCCTTGTGGACGTCCTGGAGGGCGATTTCGGCCATGTCAGCTCCTCTGCTCGGCGAGGCGGGGGATCGCGGCGATGGCGTCGAGCCAGTGGTGCCGCGTCGTGTCCCACACCGCCACCGTCGGGGCCGGGAAGGCGGGGTCGGCGAACCCGCCGATGGCGATGCCCACCTTGCCCGGAAGGTGCTCCCCCCGGAAGACGAGCGCCGAGCCGCAGGTCGGGCAGAACTCGTACGCGATCGTCCGTCCGCGCTCCGAGACGCGGGCGTAGCGCTGCGCCGTGCCGGTCACGGCGACGTCCGCCGCGTCCCACCATGCGAGGGTGCCGAACGGCGCGCCCGTGCGCCGCTGGCACGCGGTGCAGCTGCACATCGCGACGATCGCCGGCTCGCCCTTTGCCGTCGCCGAGAGCGCGCCGCAGCCGCAGCGGGCCGTTCGGGTGGCGGGGGCGGAAGCGGCGGTCATGGCCGGCACCGCGAGGCGGGAAGGGGCGTGCGCATGCTCATTCCGGGAAGTGACTGACGATGACGAAGCCGACGGTGCCGGCGAGGATCGTCGCGAAGGACCAGCCGTAGACCGAGAGCGAGAACGGCTGCATCAGCATCACGACGCCGACCGCGATGAGCACGGTGGCAAGGTTCTCCCACGGCCCGCGCCGGAACAGCCGCCGCTCCTCCGGCGGCACCTTGTAGTGCGCCATGGGCCGCTCGCCGGGCGTGGCGCCCGGCGGGTCGGTAAGGGTCGCCGCGGTGTGGTCGGGCGTCTTCATCGGCGGACCGCTCCGAAGGTGATGCCGCGCAGGAGCTGCTTCCTGAGGAGTACGGTGAACACAACCACCGGCACCAGGAAGAGCGTCGTCCCCGCCGCCACAGCCGGCCAGTCGAGCCCGCCTTCGCCGATGATGATCGGGATGAAGGGCGGCGCCGTCTGAGCCGTGCCGGACGTCAGCAGCAGCGCGAACGCGTACTCGTTCCACGCGAAGATGAGGCAGAAGATCGCCGTCGCGGCGATCCCGGCGCGCATCTGCGGCAGCACCACCTTCACGAACGCCTGGAAGCGCGTGTACCCGTCGACCACCGCCGCCTCCTCGTACTCGCGCGGGATCTCGTCGACGAACCCCTTCAGCAGCCAGACCGAGAGCGACAGGTTCACCGCCGTGTAGAGCAGGATCATGCCGAGGTGCGTGTCGTTGAGCCCCAGCTCGCGGTACATGAGGTAGATCGGGATCGCGACGGCGACCGGCGGCATCATCCGCGTCGACAGGATGAAGAAGAGGAGGTCGTCCTTCAGCGGCACCCTGAAGCGGGAGAACGCGTATGCCGCAAGGGTGCCGAGGAAGACCGCCAGGAAGGTCGACCCGAAACCGATGATCACCGAGTTCATGTACCGGCCCGCGAAGCGGGAGGGGCCGGTGATGATCATGTTCCGCTCGCGCACCAGCGCGTCGTACCAGGTCTTCGGCGGCCCCAGGCTCTCGATGTACTCCGGCGTCTGGCGCGAGCGGGTGGTGAAGAGGTTCACGTAGCCTTCCAGCGTCGGCTGGAAGATCACCTTCGGCGGGTAGGAGATCGAGTCCGGCGGCGACTTGAAGCTCGTCGCGACGATCCAGATCAGCGGGATCATCGTGATGAGCGCGTAGCCGATCACGAGGACCGCGGCGATGATCTTGCCCCGCGGCGTCGCGTCGACGACGGAGACGGCAGCGATGCTCATGGGTTCCTCCGCGCGGGGCGCTCTGCGGCGCCCGTCCGTCCGGCTGCCGGGCTCATTGCTTCACCCGGTTGAGCGCCTTGACGTAGATGTTGCCGAGACCGAAGACCGTGACGAAGAGGATCACCGCGAACGCGGACGCGTAGCCGGTTCGCCACTTCTCGAACGCCTCGCGCTTCAGGTTGATGGACGCGAGCTCCGTGGTGGACCCCGGCCCGCCGGACGTCAGCTCCACCACCATGTCGAACATCTTGAAGTTCTCGATGCCGCGGAACAGCACCGCCAGCATGAGGAAGGGCAGGATGCGGGGCAGGGTGATGTACCAGAAGGTCTGGAACGGACCGGCGCGGTCCACCTCCGCCGCCTCGTAGAGGTAATCGGGGATGGAGCGCAGCCCGGCGAGGCAGAGCAGCATGATGTAGGGCGTCCACATCCACGTATCGACGATGACGATCGCCCACGGCGCGAGCTTTACCGAACCGATCATGTCGATCGGGCCGAGGCCGGTGAAGAAGTCGACGATGTAGCTGAAGATGCCTGTCTGCGGCTGGTAGAGATAGGTCCAGAAGGTGCCGACGACGGCCGGCGAGAGCATCATCGGAATGAGGATGATCGTCGTCCAGACCGGCGCGCCCTTGAAGTTCTTGTTGACGAGGAGGGCGAGGCCGAGGCCGATCGCCACCTGGATCAGCATCGTCCAGACCACGAAGTGCGCCGTCGCCTGGAGGTAGGACCAGACGTCCTCCGACCCCAGGAGGCGTGCGTAGTTCTTCGTGCCGAGCCAGTTCACCTCCCGGCCCGGCTGGTTGGCGCGGAAGTTCGTGAACGACAGGTAGACGGTCCAGATCAGCGGGAAGATGTTGATCGCGAGGAGCAGGACGATCGACGGCGCGATGAAGAGCGTCGCGATCCACCGGTCCGAGAGGCCCCGGACGGCACGCGGCGGGCGGCGCCGCGCGGCGGATGCGGCCGGAACGCTCAGGCTATCGTCAACGTGGTCGGACATCGGCTCGCCGTTCGCAGAGGGAAAGGGGCCGGCGGTCGGGACCGCCGGCCGAGTCGCCCGAAGGCGTGCCGGCGGGAGGAGACCGGCGGGGCGGACCGCCGGCAGGGCGGCGGCCCGATCGGGAGGAGGGCGGCCCGGCGGGCCGGCCGCACCCTCAGAGCTTGCCGTCGTCCTCGAAGGAGACGGTCCAGTCCTCGATCAGCTTGTCGAGCGCTTCCTGCGCGGTGCCCTGGTCGGCGACCACGTAGTCGTGCATGCGCTTCTGCATCGCCAGCAGCAGCTCGGCGTAGATCGGCTCCTGCCAGAAGTCCTTCACGTTGCTCATCGCCTCGAGGAACTGGCCGGCGAACGGCGTCGACTCGGGGAAGGACGGGTCCTCGACCACCGCGTTGTGCACCGCGTAGCCGCCGAGCGACCACCACTTCTTCTGCACGTCCGGCTGGGCGAACCACTTGATGTACTCGAGCGCCTCGTCCTGCTTGTCGGAGTAGGCGACGACCGAGATGCCCTGGCCGCCGAGCACGGACGCCGCCACCTTCGCCGACGGGTTCACGAAGAAGCCGGACGTGTCGCCGCCCACGTTGGGGTCCTTGGCGATGCCGGGGAAGAAGGCGAAGAAGTTCATCTGCAGCGCCGTCTGGCCGGACTTGTAGGCGTCGAGGTCCTCGGTCATGTACGCGTCCGAGTGCCCCGGCGGGGTGCAGCACTCGTAGAGTTCCTTGTATTTCTCGAGGCCCGCGACCGCGTCAGGCGAGTTGACCGCGCCGTCCATGTCGTACTTGCCCGGCGTGTTCTCGTACTTGAAGCCGTAGGGGTAGAGCGCGTTCGTCACGCCCATCGTGATCCCCTCCGAGCCGCGCTCGGTGTAGATGGCGGCGCCGTAGCGCGTCTCGCCGTCGATCTCGCGGCCCTGGAAGAACCTGGCGACCTCGACCAGCTCGTCCCATGTCTTCGGCACGTCGAGCGGGCGTCCGACCTCGGCCTGGAACGCCTCGCGGATCTCCGGCCGCTCGAACCAGTCCTTGCGGTAGACCCAGCCGACGGCGTCGCCCATCGCGGGGAGGGCGTAGTAGTTGGTCGAGCCCTTCGGCCACGCCGCGTAGGCGTCCACCGCCGCCGGCAGGAAGTCATCCATCGTGATGCCTTCCTTGTCGAAGAAGTCGTTGAGCTTGACGTAGTGGCCGTACGTCGCGCCGCCGCCGATCCACTGGCTGTCGCCGATCATGAGGTCGCAGAGCTTGCCGCCGGAGTTCAGTTCGTTGAGCATGCGGTCGGCGAAGTTGGTCCACGGGACGAACTCGAAGTTCATCTTGACGCCGCTCTGGGCGGTGAAGTCCTTGGACAGCTCGACGAGGGCGTTGGCCGGGTCCCAGGCGGCCCAGCAGAGCGTCAGCTCCTTGTCCTGCGCCATGGCGGCAGGGGCGCAAAGAGCGGTGCCGGCCAGGAGCGCGGCAGCCATAGCGGCACGATGGATAGACATCATGGGCAATCCTCCTTCGGTGATCGGGCCGCCGTCCGAAGCGCGGACCCGTCGCGTTTCATCCCCTGTCCGCAGACGCTGACCCCTGTTTCGGCGGGGCTTCTGGTCGGCTGCGGAGCGCTGTCGTCGTCCGGTCCCCGTCACCGGGCCGGACTAAACTTTCTGTCGCTGAGGTTTAGTGGAAGTGAACTTTTCGGTCTTGTCAAGGCGTGCGTTCGGACACGATCTTGCGACCGGGCGCGAACCCGGCGGCGAACACGTTCACAGAAGGGTCCGAAGACCGGCCTCAGCGCACGAAGCAGGCGCCGTTCTGGCTCGACGCGAGGTCGTCGAAGTGCTGCTGCAGCAGCGGATCGTCCTCGACCACGCTCGCCGGGTAGTGATGGATGCCCGACTGCCGGCGTACGAAGAACGCGGCCCTCCAGGCGCCGAGCAGGCAGTCGTCCGCCGTGCGCAGCTCGATCCGGTGGCCCTGCAGCGCGCCGAGCCGGAAGCTGCCGACGTCGTTGTCCATCTCCGCGTGGAAGACGACCCGGCCGTTCTCGTAGAACCGCCAGCGCACCTCCTTCCAGGTGCACTCGCCGATCCGCGCCGGCTCGGTCCAGCGCCATTCGCGCCACGCCACCGGGCCGTGCTGGCCCCGCGCGGCGGTGGTGCCGGCGGTTCCGGCGTCGCTGAGGCGCCGCAGCAGCTTCTCGTGCGGGACATAGTGGTCGCGGTCGCGCGACAGGAAGGCGTGGTCCGGGTCGAGGCGCGCCTTGATGAGGCGCATGACCTCCTTGCGCCGGTCGCCCTTCTCCCCCGACATGATCGGGCGGAGCAGGAAGCCGGAGACGGTCGCAAGTATCGCCATGGTCGAAACGGTCCCGTACGAGGCTCCGCGCCGCCACTGTCGGCGAACGCGCGAGGCCGGATACTTGCGATTACCGTGGGCGGTGGAGACCGCCCCGAAAATCGCCCCGGCGATCGTCTCCGAAATCGCCACCGCCCGCAAGCAATCCCGCCGCCGGTCCCGCAGCGCCGGCTCGCCCGCCGCCGGACGCGCACCGCAAGGGGGAGGGCGGACCCCGTCTCTTGGCGGCGGGCGCGTTCGGCCCCAAAAGGGCGCTCCGACAGGCTGGGCACGCGCGGCAAGGGGAGCCGATGGAGACACTCTACGTCTATTTCGCCGAAGCGGCGCGGCAGGGCTCCATCCGCAAGGCGGCCGAGCGGCTCAACATCTCCGCCTCCTCGGTCAGCCGCCACATCGGCCGGCTCGAGCATACCCTCGGCGCCCCGCTGATCGAGCGGCGCACCCACGGCGTGAAGCTCACTCCCGCCGGCGACCTGCTCCTGCGCTTCATCGAGGACCACTCGCGCGAGCTCGCGCGGCTGCGCTCGGCCATCGACGAGCTGAAGCATCTGGAGCGGGGCCACGTCTCGATCTACACCGTCGAGGGAATGCTGGGCAGCGTGCTGCCCCAGGCGCTCACCCGCTTCTCCCGGAGCCACCCGAATCTCACCTACGAGGTGATCGTCGCCGGCACCGACAACGTCGTGCGCGCCGTCGCCGACGACCGCTGCGACATCGGCATCGCCTTCGAGCCGCAGCCGGTGCAGGGGATCGCCATGGTGGGGCGCATGAGCCAGCCCGTTCTCGCGGTGATGACCGCCCGCCACACGCTCGCGACGCGGCGGAGCCTCGCCCTCGCCGACCTCGTCGGCGTGCCGCTCGGCCTGCCGGACAAGAGCTTCGGCATCCGCCAGATCTTCGATCGCGCGCTCGGCCAGGCCGGCGGCCTCACGGTGCGCATGGAGACGAACTCCATCGACATGACGCGGCAGTTCGCGCTCGCGGGGATGGGCGTGACCTTCCTGCCGTTCTTCGCTTTCGAGCGGGAGGCGAAGGCGGGCGAACTCGTCGGCGTCGAGATCGACGACGCCGGATTCGCCTCGGCGATGGCGCAGCTCTGCATCCACGCCGAGCGCGACCTCACCTTCGCCGCGCGCCAGATGCTCACCGCCCTGCAGGACTCGTTCGCGCGCTGACGGATGGTGTTGCAGAATCTGCAACGCCCCGCGCCTCAAATAACCCTTCCGTAAAGCACTGGCGGTCGATAGCGTAATTTCTGAGCATGCACACGAATGGAGCGGTTCCTATGCGTCGAGCGTCCCTTCCGTCCCCGATCACTCGTCGCCTCGCGGCCGTTGCGCTCCTCGCAGCCACCGCTCTGACCGGCACCGCGTCGGCCGAGGCGGAGACCATCAAGGTCGGCGCGCCGCTCCCTCTCACCGGCGCCCTGTCGCCCGAAGGGCTGAAGCAGCAGCGCGGCTACGACCTGTGGGCCAAGACCGTGAACGCGGCCGGCGGCATCAAGGCGGGCGACACCACATACGACGTCGAGATCGTCTACGTGGACTACGAGTCGAACACCCCCCGCGCCGTGCAGTCGGCCGAGCGGCTGATCACCGAGGACGGCGTCAATTTCCTGTTCTCGCCGTTCGGTTCGGGCGCCGCGAAGGCCGCCTCCAGCGTGTCGGAGCGCTACCAGATCCCCACCATCGCCGCGACCGCATCCTCCGAGGCGGTCTACGACCAGGGGTACCAGTTCCTGTTCGGCACCTTCACGCCGAACTCGACCCTCACCACCCCGCTGACCGAGATCGTCACCAGCGCCGATCCGGACATCAAGACGATCGCGGTCTACGCGCGCAACGACCTCTTCCCCCTCGCCATCGCGCATGAGGCGGAGACGTCGGCCAAGGGGGCCGGCCTCGAGGTGCTCTCGTTCGACGAGTACGCCATCGGCACCATGGACCACGCCTCGGCGCTCACACTGATGCGCCAGCGCCAGCCGGACTGGGTGTTCGTGACCGGCTACATCAACGACCTCATCCTGATCCGCCGGCAGCTCGCCGACCTCGGTATCGCGCCGAAGGTGCTGACGATGATCGCCGGTCCCGCCTACAAGGAATTCACCGAGGCGACCGGCCCGCTCGCCGACAACGTCTCGAGCGCCGCCTGGTGGCACCCCGCCGTCGCCTACGACGGCGAGGACGTCTTCGGCACCACCGCCGACTACGTGAAGGCCTTCCAGGACGCCTACGGCGCGACGCCGGACTACGCCGAGGCCTCCGCCAGCGCCGCCGGCGCGATCCTCGGCCTCGCGATCGAGAAGGCCGGCAGCATCGAGCCGCAGGCCGTGCGCGACGCCCTCGCCGGCCTCGACGTCACCACCTTCTACGGCCCGGTGACGTTCGGCGAGACCGGACAGATCACCTCGCTGGAGCCGCCCGTCTTCCAGATCCAGGACGGCACGACGAAGGTCGTCTTCCCCGAGGCGGTGAAGCAGACCGACCTCGTCATTGGCGGTATCAAGTAACCACGCCGGACCTGTCGCACGCCCCATGCTCTACGCCCAGATCCTCGTCAACGGGCTCGTTCTCGGCGGGCTCTACGCCTGCATTGCCGTCGGCTTCAGCCTCGTCTGGGGCGTGCTCAACGTCATCAACATCCTGCACGGCTCGTTCGTCGTGCTCGGTTCGTACGTCGCCTATTTCGCCTACGTGCACCTCGGCCTGCACCCGTTCCTCTCGGTCTTCCTGTCGGGCGCGCTGCTCTTCGCGCTCGGCTATGCGGTCCAGGCCGGGCTCATCAACAAGGTGATCCGCGCCCCGGTCCTCACCACGCTGGTGCTGACCTTCGGGCTCGAGCTCATCCTCAACAACGGCGTGCTGCTCGCCTTCTCGGCGGACTACCGCACGGTGCAGCTCTCCAACCCGATGGGAAGCGTCGTCGTCGGCGGTATCGTCCTGCCGCTGGAGCGGGTGACGGCGACGCTGCTGGCCCTCGCCCTCACCGGGCTCCTCTACCTGATGCTGGTCAAGTCCCGCGTCGGGCGGGCCATCGTCGCGGTCCGCATGGACCCCGAGGCGGCCGCCCTCATGGGCGTGAAGGTCAAGAAGATCTACGCCATCACCTTCGGCGTCGGCGCGCTGATGGCGGGCGCGGCAGGATCGCTCCTGTCGGTCGTCTTCCCGATCTCCCCGCTCAACTCCACCGAGTTCCTCGGCATCGCCTTCGTGGTGTGCGTCCTCGGCGGCCTCGGATCCATCGCCGGCGCGATGGTGGGCGGGATTGCGCTCGGCGTGATCGAGAGCTTCGGCGCGCTCTTCATCGGTCCTGAGCACGGGCTCACCATCGCCTTCGTCCTCCTCATCCTCCTCCTGATCGTCCGCCCGACCGGGATCATGGGCCGTCGGGGCTACGAATGATGAACCGCGTCTGGACCGTCCTCACCGTCATCGCCATCGCGCTCGTCGCGGCGATGCCGGCGCTCGGCGACAACTATCTCCTGCGCCTCGGCACCATGGGCGCCATGTACGCCGTCCTGGCGCTCTCCTGGAACGTCATCGGCGGCTTCGCGGGTTATCCGTCGTTCGCGACCGCGGCGTTCTTCGGCCTCGGCGCCTACACCGGCGGCATCCTTCAGGGCGCGGGACTGCCGATGCCGCTCGCGTGGGGCGCGGCGTGCGTCGTCGCGGCCGCCTTCGCGGCGCTCCTCGGCCTTGCGATCCTGCACCTCAAGGGGCACTACTTCGCCATCGCGAGCCTCGTGGTGGGCGAGGTCCTGCTCGAGATCGCCACCTCCTGGACCAGCCTCACCGGCGGCGGCATGGGCCTCAACCTCCCCATCATCCGTATCTCCATCGACGCGCAGGCTCGGCTGTTCTTCTGGTCGATGCTGACCTTCGCCGTCCTCGCCCTGTTGATGAACTACCTCGTCGCGCGCCACCGGCTCGGCTTCGGCCTCGACTGCATCCGCCAGAACGAGGATGCCGCCTCGATGGTCGGCATCGACACCACGCGCTACAAGATCATCGCCTTCGCCCTCTCGGCGCTCTTCGTCGGCGGGGCGGGCGCGCTCTACGCCTCGTGGGTGTTCTACATCGAGCCGCCGGACGTCTTCGCCACGCTGACCTCGGTGAAACCCATCGTCATGGCGATGCTGGGCGGCGCGGGCACGGTGCTCGGCCCGGCCGTCGGCGCGGTGATCTTCCTCACCATGGAAGAGCTCGTCTGGCGCAACCTCCTGTCGATCCACGCGGCGGCCCTCGGGCTCCTCATCGTCGGCCTGATCTTCTTCCTGCCCGGCGGGCTCATCGGCCTTCTCACCGGCAGGCGCCGGCGCGCGGCGCCCAAGGCGAAGGGAGGCGCGGCATGAGCCCGATCCTGCAGCTTTCCGGCGTGTCGCAGCGCTTCGGCGGCCTCACCGCGCTCGACAATGTCGACCTCGCGGTGGAGCCCGGCGAGGTGGTCGGCCTGATCGGCCCCAACGGTGCCGGCAAGACCACGCTCGTCAACGTCGTCACCGGCGTCTACCGCGGCACCGGCGCGATCACCTTCGACGGGCAGCGGATCGAGACCCTGAAGCCCTTCCAGATCAGCCGTCTGGGCGTCGCGCGCACCTACCAGGTCGTCCAGCCCTTTCCGGAGATGACGGCGCTCCAGAACGTCACCGCCCCGGCCGTCTTCGCCCATCAGGGCGTGACGCTCGCCGAGGCGCGCGAAAAGGCGGCCGAGGCGCTCGACTTCGTCGGCCTCGGCGCGTCGGCCGACATGCGCGCCTCCGCGCTGACGCTCGCCGGCCGCAAGCGGCTGGAACTTGCCAAGAGCCTCGCCATGGAGCCCAAGGTGCTCCTGCTCGACGAGGTGAACGCCGGGCTCAATCCCGCCGAGATCGATGTCGCGGTGGACCTGATCCGCCGGATCGCCGCGCGCGGCGTCACCATCATCATCATCGAGCATCTGATGAAGGTCGTGATGAACCTTTGCACCCGCATCGTCGTCCTGCACCACGGCGCCAAGATCGCGGAGGGCACGCCCGGCGAGATCACCTCCGACCCGCGCGTCATCGAGGCCTACCTCGGCAACCGCTACGCCCGCCACGCCGCCCAGCGCGGCGGGGCCGGCCGGGGAGGGGCGGCCGATGTCTGATCCGACGCCGGTATCCGCGCCCGGCGGCGGCCCCGTGCCGTCCGCCGAACCGATCCTGAAGGTCGCCGGACTCGAGGCGGGCTACGGCGACATCCAGATTCTCTGGGGCGTCGACCTCGACGTGATGGCCGGCGAGATCGTCTGCCTCGTCGGCTCCAACGGCGCCGGCAAGACGACCCTCCTGAAGACCATTTCCGGCCTCGTCCCCGCCACCGCCGGTTCCGTCCGGCTCGACGGGGCGGAACTCGCGGGCGCCGCACCGGACGCCGTCCTCGCCGCCGGTATTGCCCACGTCCCGGAAGGGCGCCGCCTGTTCCGCACCATGAGCGTGCGCGACAACCTCTTGATGGGCGCCTACCTGCGCCCGCACGACGCCGACCTCGACGCCGATCTCGACCGCGTCATGACGATGTTCCCCCGCCTCGCCGAGCGTGCCCGCCAGGATGCCGGCACCCTGTCGGGCGGCGAGCAGCAGATGTGCGCGATCGGACGCGGCATCATGAGCCGCCCCAAGGTGCTGATGATCGACGAGCTGTCGCTCGGCCTCGCCCCGCGTGCCGTGGAGCTCCTCTCCGAGACGCTGGTGGAGGTCAACCGCGCCGGCACGACGATCCTCCTCATCGAACAGGACGTCATGACCGCGCTCGAGATCTCGGATCGCGGCTTCGTCCTCGACCGCGGGCGCGTCGTGATGTCCGGCACCCCCGACGTCCTCGCCGAGGCGCCGGAGGTGCGCGAGGCCTATATCGGCGCCTGACCCGCGCCGCCCCGCGCCTCATGGCGGCGGCCGTACCGCCGCCGGGCGCATCCCTGTTGGCGCCGTGCCGGCGCCCCATCCCAGTCGCGCCGGATGCGGCGCCTTAGGAGACCCACGATGTCAGACACCGTCGAGATGCCCGAGGGCGGCTACGCCTACATGCCGGGCGTCTTCCAGTATTCCTGCGGCGTCGGCGCGCTGCCCGGCTTCGAGATCCGCCGCGTGCGCTTCGACGCGCCGGTCCCGCTCGCGGACGGCTTCGAGCGCATCAAGGCGCACCTCGAGGGCGAGAGCCGGCCCCTCGCATCGTTCTGCGCCTGCGAGCTGCGCTCCCCCGGCCAGTTCTCCGAGGAGGGCTTCCGTGCCTTCAACGAGCTCTACTGCGGAACGCTCGAGGCCTGGGGGATCTACAAGGACGGCATCAACCCCGTCGCCCGCAGCAACGTGTGTCCGGAGCTGGGGGCGCCCGCGACCCCGAGCTTCCACGCCTTCTCCTACACGGTGCCGTCCGGCGTCGAGGGGACCTTCGTGATCGCCGGCAGCGGCGAGGTCCCCGAGGGCATGAACAACTACTTCGACCACGTCGTTGCCCGCGGCGACCAGAGCCCCGAGGGTATGCGCGCCAAGGCCCGCCACGTGCTCGGCGAGATGGAGCGGCGCATGGCGCCGTTCGGCAAGGGCTGGGCCGACACCACCGCGGCGCAGATCTACACCGTGTTCCCGATCCACTCCTTCCTCGCCGAGGAGCTCGTCGCTCGGGGCGCCGCCCGCCACGGCGCAACCTGGCACTTCGCCCGCCCGCCGATCGTGGCCCTCGACTACGAGATGGACACCCGCCGCGTCGTCGACGAGCGCGTCATCGTTTAGCACGAACGCGCTTCGGCGGCGTCGTTCGAGCGGGATACGCGTCCTTGCTCGATGAGCGACGGAGCGTCCCGAGTCCGGCCATGCCCGGGGCGCTCCGGCTCGCTGTTCCGGCGCCGCCGGTCACGGTGGGAGAGGCCGGGGGCCTCCGGCGGGCTCGGGACCCATCAGCGATCAGGCTCCCGCCCGGGATTGCGCGGGCGCCGCGCGAAAGAGGGGGAGAGAGTCGTGCCTGTCCGGTTGCGGGCGGTCAGCCTCCGGCGCTCGCCTCGACGACGCCGGCGGCCTCGAGGCTGTGGCACGTGGCCTCGTCGTAGCCGAGCACGTCCCGCAAGACGTCGAAGCTGTGCTCGCCGAGAAGGGGCGGGGGAAGGCGCGGCTCCAGACCCTCCCCGTCGAAGCGGATGGGGCCCTTCACCATCCGCAGCCGCCCTGCCGACGGGTGATCCATCGCCGCGACCAGCCCGCGCGCGGCGACGTGCTCCTGCTCCAGCGCCTCGCCGACGTCGAGGATCGGCGCGTTGGGCACGTCGAACGCGTCGAGCCGCTCCAGCCAATGCTCCGTGGTCGCGGTGCGCATGCGCGCCTCGATCAGCCCCTCCAGCGCCTCGCGGTGGGCGAGGCGCTGCGTGTACTCGGCGAAGCGCGGGTCCGCGAGGAGCTCCGGCATGTCGAGGCACCGGGCGAACGACTTCCAGAACCCCTCGGTGAGACAGGCGACGATGACGTGCCCGTCCGCCGTCGGGAACGCCCCGTAGGGAACGATGCTGGCGTGCTTCGTCCCGACCGCCTTCGGCGGCGCGCCGGACACGAAGTAGATCTGCGACAGGTACCCCAGCATGCCGATGAGGCTGTCCAGCATCGCCACGTCCAGCCGCTTCCCGCGCCCGGTCACCGACCGCTCGTGGAGGGCCGCGAGGACGCCGAAGACGCAGAAGATGCTGCCCGCCATGTCCCCCATCGGCAGGCCCAGCCGGTTGGGCGCCGCGCCCGGCTCGCTGTTGACGCTCATCAGGCCGGACAGCGCCTGGGTGACGATGTCGAACGCCGGCTTGCCGGCGAGCGGACTCCCTGCGCCGAACCCGGAGATCGAGCAGTAGATCAGCTCCGGATGATCCGCCGAAAGGACGTCGTAGCCGAGCCCGAGCCGGTCCATCACGCCGGGGCGGAAGTTCTCGATGACGATGTCGGAGGAGGCGGCCAGCGCCTTCGCGATCTCCTTGCCCTTCTCCGTCTTGAGGTTGAGCGCGATGCTCCGCTTGTTGCGGTTGAGCGCGATGAAATAGTGGCTCAGCGGCCCCTGCATCGGCGGAAAGGCGCGCACGTCGTCCCCCTTGCCGACCTCCTCGATCTTGACGACGTCGGCGCCGAGATCGGCGAGGACCATCGTCGCGTAGGGCCCGGACAGGATGCGCGAGAAGTCGAGCACCCGGATCCCGGCGAGCGGCCCGGCGCGCGCTTCCGTGTGGTTGGTCATTCCTTCCCCCCGGTTCCTGTTCGTTTCATGATGACGGAGGCGTCCGCGACCGGCTCGCCGCCGGCCGAAATCGCCGCCTCCAGGAAGATCAGCGAGCGCGTGACCTTCGTGAGCCGTCCCTCGCCCACGAGGAGGTCGCCGAGGCGGCCGGCGCCGAGGAAACGCGTCGTCATCGAGATCGTCACGATCGACCGTTCCCTGGTGCGCCACACAGCCTCCAGCGTGGCCGTCTGGTCGAGGAGCGTCATCAGCGTGCCGCCGTGGACGATGCCGAGGACGTTGGTGTGCATCGGCTCGACCACGAGGCCGTAGCGCCACCCGTCGCCGTTGCGCTGCGACAGCAGCGGCCCCAGCCGCCCGATCAGGCCGGGAAACTCCATCGCCTTCCACCCCTCGGGCGGCACCGGCCGGTCCATCAGCGGCCCACCGGCGTGCGCTCGCCCTGCCGCGCCGCGAGGTCGTCGCGAAGCTCCAGCAGCGCATTGGCGAGCCTGCCCAGCCCGACCTTGTCCACTCGCTCCTTGATGCCGATGGCGACGATCGAGTGCGCCATCCGCCCGCCCGCATCGAACACCGGCACCGCGACCACCGTCACGCCGGAGATGTAGTTGCCCCGGTCCACCGCGTAGCCGCTGCGCCTCGCCTCCTCGACCTCCTCGCGCCAGGTGTCGAAGGTCGGTGGAACGTCCCATTTCTGCCGGTCGAACATCCCCTTCAGCGTCTTGCGGTCGACGTCCGTGAACGCGGCGACGCAGCGGCCGGTGGCGCTCGTCAGCGTCGGAAAGCGGCTGCCGAGCTCCACGTGCAGCCGGAACGCCATCCGCGCCTCGGACAGCGCCACGACCACCATGTGCTGCATCTCGAGAAGGGTCGTCGCGACGCAGGTCGTGTCGAACCGCGCCGCGATGTCGTCGAGCCCGGCCTGCACCAGCGTCGCGAACGTGTTCTTGCGCAGCGCCGCATTGGCGATCGGCAGGATCCCGACGTCGATCGAATAGCCGCGCCGCCGCGCGTCCGAGGACACGAAGCCTTCCTCCTGCAGCACCCGCAGAATGTGCAGGCACGTACTTGGCACCATGTCGAGCTCGCGCGCCAGCTCGTTCACGCCCAGCGGCTCGTCCGCCCGGGCCAGCCGGCGCAGAATCGCGATCGCGCGGGTCACCGCGGGCACCTGGCGCCGCCTCACGTCGTTGTCGGTCTTCGTCAAAGCACCCTCGTCACGGCTATTCGTTGTATCTGTACAATAATCATTGTGTATTGACAATGATTGGTTCCGTTTTTAATTCTCCCACACAACGACAGGAGACGCTCGCGAGAGGCGAGCCGGTGACAACGCGGGAGGACATGGCGCGTGCCGTCTTTGACTGAGTTCACCGCCTACGGGGACGCCCGGGCCCACTTCTCGAACGCCGCCCTCTGGGCGCTGTTCGACGGGACGCGCGAGGCGATCAACATCGCCCACGAATGCGTCGACCGGCACGCGGCGGACGACGGCCGGGCCGGTGACGGCGTCGCCCTGCGCATCGCCCACGCCGACGGGCGCGACGAGATCGTCACGTTCGCCGAACTCTCCGCCCGCTCCGCCCAGTTCGCCCACGCCCTCAGGGCGCGCGGGATCGCGAAGGGCGACCGCGTCGCGGTCATGCTGGAGCCGTCGATGCCGTTCTACGTCGCCCTCTTCGGCGCGATGAAGGCGGGCGCGGTGGCGGTGCCGATGTTCACCCTCTTCGGCCCCGACGGCATCCGCCTGCGCGTCGACGACTGCGCGCCCCGGCTCCTCTTTACCAACGCGGAGAAGCGCGCCGACGCGGAGGCTGCCGGCGGGACCGAAGTGGTGGTCTGCGACCGCGCGTTCCTGGACGGCCTGTCGGACCTGCCGCGGTCCTTCGCGTGCGACACCGCGGGCGACGACCTCGCCGTGCTGCAGTACACCTCCGGCACGACGCGGCTCCTGCCTGCGGCTGTGCGCCACTCGCACCGCTCCATCGTCACGCTGATGGTGGCCGCGCTCTACGCCACCGGGGTCCGGCCGGGCGACCGCTTCTTCTGCCCGTCCTCGCCGGCCTGGGGGCACGGCCTGTGGCACGGCACCCTGGCGCCCCTCGCGCTCGGCGTCTCGACCGGCACCTTCAGCGGCAGGTTCGACCCCGTCCGTCTGCTCCAGGCGCTCCAGGACTTTTCGATCACCAACCTCTCCGCCGCGGCAACGCACTACCGGATGATGAGGAACTCCGGCCGCGCCGGGGACTTCCGCCTCGCGATCGAGAAGCTCTCCTTTACCGGCGAGCCGCTCGACAGCGAGACGGCCGAGTTCTGCGAGGCGCTCTTCGGCACCCCCGTCTGCAGCATGTACGGCACGACCGAGATCGGCGTGATCCTCGCCAACTACCCGGGCGCCGCCGACTTCGCGGTGCGCCCCGGCTCGCTCGGCAAGCCCGTCCCCGGCGTGACCGTCGAGGTCCACCGGCCGGACGGAACGCCCGCACCCCCAGGCGAGATCGGTGAGCTGATGGTCGAGCGGCGGGGGACGTGGTTCCCCACCAAGGACCTCGGCCGCGTCGACGCCGACGGCTATTTCTACCACGCCGGGCGCGCCGACGACGTCATCATCTCCGCCGGGTGGACCATGAGCGCCGTCGAGATCGAGGACGCGATCCTGAAACATCCCCGCGTCATGGAGGCCGCCGCCATCGGCGTTCCCGACGCGGTGCGCGGCCAGGTGGTCAAGGCCTTCGTCGTCGCGAGGGGGGAGACCACCGAGGCGCTCGCCGGCGAGATCCAGGACCTCGTTCGCACCAACCTCAGCCGCCACGAATATCCGCGCCAGGTCGCCTTCGTCGACGCCCTGCCCAAGACCCCCGCCGGCAAGGTCAACCGCAAGGTCCTGCGCGACAACGAACAACAACATGCCGTCGGCGCGGCCTGACCGCCCGCCACCGCCAGGAGGAATGCCCGATGAACGAGACCGTCCATAGCCGTTTCCCCAAGATCACCCCGGAGGGAATGGACGACCTGCGCGCACGGATCGGCGTCAAGATCGAGAAGACGGTCGAGCCCTGGTGCTACGAGGCGACGCGAGACAACATCCGCCACTACGCGCACGGCATCGGCGACGACAACCCGCTCTGGTGCGACCCCGCCTATGCCCGCACCACGAGGTACGGCGACGTCATCGCCCTGCCGAGCTTCCTCTTCGCGACGAGCCGCATCATCTCCGGCTACGTCGGCGGTCTCGCCGGCGTTCACGCCATGTGGTCCGGGGCCGACTGGACCTGGCACGCGCCCATCCGCCGCAACACCGAGATCCGCACCGAGGCCTGGCTCAAGGACCTCGTCGAGCACGACACCCGCTTCGCCGGCCGTGCCGTCCAGCAGATCTACCACGTCAACTTCTACGACCCGGAGGGCACGCTCCTCGCCGAGGCCGACAGCTGGTGCTTCCGCACCGACCGCGACTACGCCCGCGAGAAGGGGACCAAGTACTCGGCGGTCCGCGCCCGCGAGGCCCGCGTCTATACCGAGGAGGAGCTCGCCGCCTACTACAGGCTCTACGAGGAGGAGACGATCCGCGGCGCCGAGACCCGCTACTGGGACGACGTCGTCGAGGGCGAGCCGCTGCCGACCATGGTCAAGGGGCCGATGACCGTCACCGGCTTCATTGCCTACGCGCAGGGCTGGGGGGGCCTCTACATCCGCGCCAACAAGCTCGCCTGGCGCCAGCAGGCGAACCACCCGGGGCTCGGCATCAAGAACCGCTTCGGCATCCCCGACTGCCCCGAGCGCGTCCACTGGGAGGAGGACTTCGCCCTCGCGGTCGGCGCTCCCGGCGCCTACGACTACGGCCCGGAGCGCTGCTCCTGGCTCACCCACCACGTCACCAACTGGATGGGCGACGACGGCTTCCTCGCCCGCGCCAAGTGCCAGGTGCGCCGCCACAACCCGGAGGGCGACATCGTCCTCATCCACGGCGAGGTCGCACGCAAGTACGAGGAGAACGGCCGCTACCTCGTCGAGATCAGCCAGCGCGCCTCAAACCAGGACGACGAGACGTCCGCCATCGGATCGGCCATCGTCGCGCTGCCGAAGCGCTGAGGCGAGCGCGAATGGCCGCGGGGGCTCGGGCTTCACCAAGGAACAGGGGCGGGCGCCTGTTCCTCGAAGCCACCCGTCGCTGAAGAGAAGCCCGGAGCCGGAGACCGGTTCCGTCAAGGGTTCGCTCCGCCCGGCAAGCCGGCCCTTGACGGAACCGGCCTCCGTCTCTTTTCGGGCTTCAGCGACGGCTGGCTCCGAGGAACAGGCTGAGGGACCGCCTTGCCGTGGCGCGGGGGCGGGGACGCCGTGCCGTTGAGGCGGGCGGGACCGCGCCTCAGGCGAGCGAGACGCGGACCTGTATGCCCTGCGTCTCGGCCGAGCCGGCCGACGTGCGGGCCACCCACTCCTCGAAGCGTTCGCGCAGGTCCGTCAGGAGCCAGCGTGCCGCCGGGCCCGGCCAGTGGTCGCGCTTGTAGGCGGCATAGAGCGGGAACTTCAGCATCCGCCCCCGGTGGATCGCGAGGTCGAGCTCCACCAGCGTGCCGTTGTCGAGGTGCTCGCGCGCGAGGTGCGTCGGCATCGTGCACCAGCCGAGGCCGTTGACCACGAAGTCGAGCCGGTTGAGCTGGTCGATGAACCGCCAGTGCCGTGAGCCGATGACGACGCCGCGATACTTGCGCGTGCGGTCCGTCAGGAGAAGCTGCACGTGCTCGTCCAGCTCGGCCTGGCTGATCGGCCCCTCGATCCGCGCCAGCGGGTGGCTCGCCGCCGCCACCACCGAGATCGGCACGTCCCCGAAGAACTCGCACTCGATCCCGGGCTGCCCGTCATGGGGCGGGGAATAGATCGCGAGCTTGGCGATGTCGTCCTTGAGCGACTGCTCCGGCGCGCCGAGACCCTCGGCGAGGAGCGTCACCGAGACCGACGGATAGCGCCGCTGGAACTCGCTCAGCGAGGCGATGAGCGCCTCCGCCGGGAACACCTGCTCGATGGCGATGGAGATCTCCGGTTCGGCCTCCGACGAGATGCTCGTCGCCCGCGCCTGCAACGCCTCGACGCTGGAGACCACCCGCCTAGCGTCCGCCAGGATGGCGACCCCGGCGTCGGTGAGGCGCGGCAGCTTCTTGGACCGGTCGAAGAGCTGCAGCCCCAGCGCGTCCTCGAGGCCCTGAACCGACTGGCTGACCGCCGACTGGGCGCGGTTCAGCTTGCGCGCGCCTGCCGAGAAGCTTCCCGTCTCGACGACGGTGATCAGGATCTGAAGCTGATCGAGCGAGATCCGGCCCAGCATGACGTCCTCCCGCGGCCGCGCTCTTCCGGCACGTCACCGCGGGGGCAATTCTCGCGGTCCCGCCCGCGGGTGGCAAGCGGCCGCCGCGTCAGAAGCCGTAGAGTTTCGCCGGCGTGTCCACCAGGATGGTCTTGCGCGCCGCCTCGTCCGGGGCCGCCGCGGCGAGGAAGTCGAGGAGCGCGGCGTCGTCCGGCATCTCGTCGTCGGACTTCGTCGGGTGCGGCCAGTCCGAGCCCCACAGCACGCGGCCCTCGGCCGCCCCGGCGAGCGCCGCCGCGAGCGGGCGCATGTCGGCATAGTCGGGCTCGCCGGTCGCGGAGATGTAGTAGACGCCCGACATCTTCACGTAGACGTTCGGCCGCCGCACGAGGCGCAGCAGCGCCTGCACCGCCTCGTGGTCGAGGCCCACCGGCTCGGAGAAGCGGCCCATGTGGTCGAGGACGACCGTCGTCGGGAGATCGGCGAGGAGCGCCTCGTATTGCGGCAGCTCCAGTCCGTCGAGCTGGACCTGGACGTGCCACGGCGATCCGGCGATGCGGCCGGCCATCGTCTTCAGCTCGTCCCAGGAGAGCATGCCGCCCCGCATCTGGTGGAAACGGAAGCCGCGCGCACCCTTCCGCCACAGCGCGTCGAGCTCGGCCTCCGGAATGTCGACCGGCACCGTCACCACCGCCCGTGCCGTGTCGCCGAGGTCGGCGACGGCGTCCATCGTGCAGGAATTGTCGAAGCCGTAGGTCACGGGCTGCACGATCACCGTCCGCTCGAGGCCGAGGCGTGCCTGCACCTTGCGGTAGTCGGCCACCGTGCGGTCGGGCGGGAAGAGGTAGGCCTTCTCCGACGTCGGGTAGCGGTTGTCGTAGATGTGCATGTGCGTGTCGCACGCCCCCGCCGGCACCGCGATGCGCGGGCGGGAGAGGGCGTCGGTGGTATCTGGCGCGGCCATGGCGGTTCTCGTCGGTTCTCGTCAGTTGAGGAGGGTGTCTTTGAAGGTGTGGCCGTCGTATTCCGTCCGGAACACGCCGCGCCGCTGGAGGATCGGCACGACCTGGTCGACGAAGTCCTCCACGCTCCTGAGGTTCGTCGTCGGCGTCACGTTGAAGCCGTGGCAGCCGCTCGCGCGCCAGATGGTCTCCAGCCGCTCGGCCACCTGCTCGGGCGTGCCGACGATCTGCGCCATCCCGGTCGAGGCGCCGAAGATGCGGGCGGCGTCGCGGATCGTCGCCTCGCGGTCGCCCGCCATCGAGGCGAGCGCCATCAGCATGCCGCGCGAGGCGTCGGTGGTCTGCTCGGCGAGCGGGGTGTCCATGTCGAGGGTGCTGAAGTCGATGCCGAGCGTGCCGGACATGCGGCAGAGCGCGGCGTCGAGAGGCACGCGCTCGGCAATCTCCACCTGCCGCGCGCGCGCCTCGGCCTCGGTGCCGCCGAGGACGCACTGGACGCCGAAGGTGACGCCGGGCGCGTCGCGCCGGCCCGCCGCGGCCGCCGCCTCGTTGAAGGACTTCACGAACTTCACCATGCCCTCCTCGCGCGGCTGGATGGAGAAGACGACGTCGGCGTGCTTCATCGCGAACTGCTGGCCCCGGCCGGAGGTGCCTGCCTGGAAGAGCACCGGGCGACCCTGGCGCGAGGGGAGCGTCGGCGGAACCGCGTGGCAGCGGAAATGCTCGCCGTCGAAGTCGACGACGTCGACATGGGCGGGGTCGGCGTAGATGCCGCCGTCCCGGTCGGCGAGGACGGCCGCCTGGTCGACGCCGTTCCAGAGGCGGTAGCAGACCTCCATGTACTCGTCGGCGTGGTCGTAGCGGGCGTCGTGCTCGAGCTGGGGGATGCCGAGCGCGCGGTGCTCGCCCCTGAGGTGTCCCGAGACGATGTTCCAGCCCATCCGCCCGCCGCTCATGTAGTCGAGCGTCGAGATCCGCCGGACCGTCGTGTACGGGTGGCTGCCGGAGGTCGATGCGGTGACGGCGAGGCCGAGGTGCTCGGTCTCCGCGAGCATCACGCTCACCGGGGCCATCGGGTCGTAGCACGGCCAGGTGACGCCGTAGCGCACGTAGTCGTCGAGGCTGTCGCGGTAGCGGTCGAAGCCGCCGGGCGTGTCGGCGAAGAAGGCGCCGTCGAAGCAGCCGCGCTCCAGCGTCCGGGCGAGCCGCTTCCAGTGCTCGAAGGTCGCCAACCCGTCGACGCGGTCGTCCTCCGGATCGGTCCAGCTCATGATGGAGTGGTTGATCGGGCTGTGCATGTAGAACCCGATCAGATGCATTTGTTTCGTCACGGCATGGCTACTTTCTTGAGGTGGCCGGGCGCGGGCTCGGGGGCCGTCGCCGCGCGGCGCATCGGCTGGTCGGGTGAGCGGGTGTCGATCAGGCATTCGGGGCGCGCGGCGGAGAGGTCCGGCCACCCCATCTGCCCCATGAGAAGGTCGATCTCCTGGCGGAGAATCCTGAAGACGTGGGCGACGCCCGGCTCGCCCGCCGCCGCCGCGCCGAACATCGCCGGCCGCCCGACGAGCGCCGCCCTGGCGCCGAGGCACAGGAGCTTGCCGATGTCGGAGCCGCGCCGGACGCCGCTGTCGACGAGGATCTCCATTCGCCCGCCGGTCGCCTCGACGATCGCCGGCAGCATCTCGATCGGCGCCGGCGCCGAGTCGAGCTGGCGGCCGCCATGGTTGGAGACGACGAGGCCGTCGGCACCGATGGCCTGCGCCCGCCGCGCGTCGTCCGGGTGGAGGACGCCCTTCACGGCGAGCGGGCCCGGCCATGCGGCGCGCACCGCCTCCAGGATCTCCCAGGTCTGGCCGGGCGCGGGTGTCTCGGTGCCGTAGAGGTCGGCGACGTCGTCGGCGCTGGCGCCGGCGGCGGCGTAGGGCTGCCAGTTCTGCATCATCGGGATGCCGCCCTCGCGCAGGTAGGCGAGGGTCCACGCCGGGCGCGAGAGGCCCTGCAGGATGACGTCCGGCGTCATCTTCATGGGGCGGCGGAAGCCGTTGCGCATGTTGCGTTCGCGCTTGCCGATGACGGGGGTGTCGATGGTCATCACGAGGACCGGGACGTCGAGCGCCGTGGCGCGTCGCACGAGGTCCATCGTGATGTCGGGATTGCGCGTCCCGTAGATCTGGAACCACGTCGTGCCGGGCGCTTCCTTCACCGCCGCCTCGATGGAATCGCAGCTCGCGCTCGACATGATGTAGGGAACGCCCGCCTTCGCCGCGGCGCGCGCGATCATGAGGTCGGCGCCCTTGCGGAAGAAACCGGCGAGGCCCATCGGCGAGACGCCGAACGGGGCGGTGTACTCGCGCCCGAAGAGCGTCACCGTCTGCGGCCGGCTGGCGACGTCGACGAGGTAGCGCGGCAGGAGCTTGTAGCGGTCGAACTCGGAGCGGTTTCGGGCGAGGCCGACCTCGCCCTCGACGCCGCCGTCGATGAAGTCGTACGCGATGCGCGGCAGCGCCTGCCGGGCGAGGCGTGCCATGTCTTCCACACAGACGGCTTGTTCGAGTTTCATGGCGTTGATGTCCGGAAAAGGGGTCGGGAGACGACCCCGGCCGCGCGGGCGGCCGGAGCCGGAAGAGCGGTTACTTGCCGAGCGCGTCGCGGATCCGGGCGAGCGCCTCGGCACCGTCGGGACCGGCGTCCTTGGCCCAGTTCTCCCAGTAGCCGACGAAATCGCTCTCGTAGCGCTTGATGTCCTCGGCCGACGCGTCGACGATCTCGAGTTCCTCGCGCAGCGTCGACAGCGACTCGTCGTTCGCCGCCTTCAGCGCGTCGGCCATGGCCGGGCGGATCTCCGCGACGGTGGCCTCGAGGATGCCGCGCATGTCCTCCGGGAGCTCGTCGTACATCTCGGCGTTGACGAGGGTGTACTCGGGCGCGCCGTGCAGGTCGCAGATGTACCCCCAGTCGAGGAACTCGGTCCATTTGGAGCCGGTGATGTTGGCCGCGCCGGTGAACACCGCGTCGATGACGCCCCGGTTCATCGCCTCCGGCACCTCCGGCGTCGTCAGGGTGACGGGGGCGCCGCCGAAGTGACGGATGACGTCGCTCTGCTCCGGACTGGAGCCGCGGGCGCTCTGGTTGTCGAGGTCCTCGAGCTTCGTCATCGGCGTGCCGCGGCCGTAGAGGTTCTGCGGCCAGTTCTCGCCGTTCCACATCAGCACCCTGGCGCCGAACCTGCCGACGGCGGCCTCGACGTAGGGAAGGAGCACCTCCATGCCCTTCAGCGTCTCCTCGCGGTTGCGCATCAGGAAGGGAAGGCCCGGCATCGCCGCGATCTTGGTGGTGCCGGCGATGAAGCCCTGGTAGCCGAGCGCCATCGCCACCTGGCCCTGGCCGGCGACCGTGACGGCCTCGGTCGCGCTGAACGGCATCTCGCCCGCGGTCCTGACGGTGATGTCGAGCTCGCCGTTGGTGCGCTTGCCGACCTCCTCGGCGAACCTGGTGTAGAGCCTGGTGTAGGCGTGGCCGGGGCCGTAGTAGATCGTGAAGTCCCACCGGATGGGGCCGGCGAAGGCCCGGGGCCCGGTCGCCGTGACGATGGCGAGCGCGCCGATCCCTTTCAGAACCGACCGCCGCGCTGGACGAACTCGGATCATAGTTGTCCTCCCTTATGTTTTTATTGGTCTTTCATCGGCCGCCCACATGCGCGGGGAGCCAGAGCGCGAGGTCCGGCACCAGCCACAGCAGCATGAGGAAGGCGAACATCAGCACGACGTAGGGAAGCGCCCCGCGGGCGACGGCCGCGTAGGGCGTGCCGCCGCTCATGCCGTGGAGCACGAAGAGGTTGAGGCCGATCGGCGGCGTGATCATCCCGATCTCGATCAGGATCACCACCACCACGCCGAACCAGACGAGGTCGAACCCGGCACCCACCACGATCGGGAAGAGGACCGGGAGCGTCAGCAGCATCATCGACGCCCCGTCGATCAGGCAGCCGAGCAGGATGTAGAGCGCGACGATCGCCAGGAAGAGGACGAAGGTCGGCAGCTGCAGCGAGATCACGTACTCGGTCAGGGAGCGGCTGACGCCGGAGTAGACGAGGCAGTGCGAGAAGATCTGCGCCGCCACCACGATGACGAGCACCATGCAGGTGGTGCGCACCGCCTCCATGTGCGCCTGCTTCAGGTTGGCCCAGCTGAGCCCGCCGTAGAGCGCCGCGATGACGAGGCTGGCCAGCACGCCGATGGCCGCCGCCTCCGTCGCCGTCGCCCAGCCGAGGTAGATCGAGCCCATGACGGCGAGGATCAGCGAGACGAGCGGCAGCACGTCGAGGAGCGAGCGCAGGCTCGGCCGTTCCGTCGTCTCCTCCACCGGCGCCAGTTCGCGCCGGGCGGTGCAGCGCACGGCGATGTAGCCCATGAAAACGAGCGCCAGGAGGATGCCCGGAACGACGCCCGCCATGAAGAGCTTGGCGACCGACACGTCCACGAGCGAGGCGTAGATGATCATCACGATGCTGGGCGGGATGAGGATGCCGAGCGTCCCGCCCGCCGCCAGCGAGCCGAAGATCATGCCGGGATCGTAACCGCGCCGCTTCAGCTCCGGGATCGTCACCGTGCCGATGGTCCCGGCGGTCGCGACGCTCGACCCGGAGGCGGCGGCGAACACGCTGCAGGCGACGATGTTGGACTGGAGGAGCCCGCCCGGCAGGACGCGCATCCAGGTGGCGAGGGCGGCGTAGAACCGCTCGGCGACGCCGCACCGCAGGATGACGGCGCCCATCACGATGAACATCGGGACGGGGCTGAGGGTGAAGCTGTTGATGGAGTTCCAGCTGATCGAGCCGAGCGCCAGGAAGGTGCGCGTGCCGCCTTCCAGGTAGAGCCCGGTCATGCCCGTCGTCATCAGCGCGATGGCGATCCAGACGCCCGACGCCAGCAGCGCGAAGAGCGTGACGATGGCGAAGACGGAGAAGCCGACCCAGGTCATAGCGGGCCCGCCGCCTGCTCGGCCGCGAAGTGCGCGGCCTTGTCCTCCGCCGCGGCGAAGCCGAGGAGGAGGGCGGCCGAACGCACCGTGTGGGCGGCCATGGTCAGGGTGAGGAGCCCGGCGCCGAGCGGCATCGCGAGCTGCGGGATCCACAGCGGCGTGCGCGAGACGTAGATCGACGTCACGCCCGTCGCCATGTTCTGCGAGACGAAGCGGACGAGATAGTAGGAGTAGACGAGCAGCGTCGCCGTCGCGATCGCCGCGATGACCACGTTGACGAGGCGCAGGAGCGTCCCCTTCAGCGCGCCGTGGACCACCTCCACGCGGATGAAGCCGCCGCAGCGGAACGTCCAGGCGAGGCCGAGGTAGACGGTGCTGACGAGGAGGTAGCCCGCGAACTCCGAGGCGATCAGCGTCGAGGCGCCGAGCGTCGCGCGCAAGATCACCTCGAGGCTGACGAGCGCCGTCATCGCGACGATGGAGAGCGCCGAGACCGCCATCGCGGCGGTGTCCAGTGTGCGCAGGACGCGGTCCGCGCCCTCGGCGAGGCGCATCGCGTCCGACGGTTCGGGTGCGAGGACCCGGTCGTGCTGGTCGTTACGAGATCCCAGAGCCAACTTTCAGCCTCTGCCCATCCGATCCCGGCCACTCGGCCGGCCGGTCATGTCCTTGAACTGCGCGCCGATCGACTTGTCCGTCCGCATGGGGCGGCGGTAATTGTTGTCTGTCGACCGGAGAGCGCGTCTCCCGTGGGCGGCGACCCCGAATTGCCGGGCGATCGCAGTCCATTGCAGCGATTGTGACGGGTGGGCCGCACGAGCAAAAGCCATCTTCTTCTGATGACATCCATCGGCAAAAGTGATGGTTCGCATGCTTGAGCCCGCGCCTGTGGCGATTGGTTCACGTCTGCCATTGACGATCGCGATGACGACGCGTTCCGGCCTCGAAGTCACTTGATCCCGGCGGCGATCCCGGTAGCCTGTCCGTGGCGCCGCCCGAGCCGCCGGCATGGCGGGGACGGCGGCGCTGCGGCAATGGCCGCTTCTTCGAGGACCGCAATCCCGTGCTCCGTATCGCCGTCTCATCCCTCGCCGGGCGTGGGACGGGTGTGCGGGCATCCCGGACGCCGGAGCGCGGCCGGAGCGTTGCGGACCCCTCCGACCCGGAAACACGAACCCTGCCCGTCGTGGCGGAACAAAGGTGAGCAATCCATGCGGATCATCGTTTACGGCGTGGGCGCCATCGGCGGCGCGGTCGCTGCGGCGCTGACGCTGGCGGGACGCGACGTCGTGGGCATCGCGCGGGGCAAGCGTCTCGCGGCCCTCAAGGAGAACGGGCTGAACTTCCGCACGCCCGAGTGGGAGAAGCGGGTCCACTTCCCCTGCGTCGCCGACCCGACCGAGATCGAGTTCGGCCCGGACGACGCCATCCTGCTGACGATGAAGACCCAGGACACCATCGCCGCGCTCGACCGGCTGCGCGCCGCCGGCGTCACCGCGCAGCCGATCTTCTGCCTGCAGAACGGCGTCACCAACGAGCGCCTCGTGCTGCGCCGCTTCCCGGAGGTGCACGGCGTCACCGTCCGCATGCCGGCCTTCATCGCCGATCCGGACGATGCCTGCGCCTTCTCCGGCCCCAAGCACGGCATCTTCGACGTCGGCCGCTATCCCAAGGGCTCCAACCGCCACGACGAGGCGCTGGCCGAGGCCCTCAACGCGGCCAACATCGCCACCGACGTCAACGACGACGTGATGCCGTCGAAGTACGGCAAGCTGTTCGTCAACCTCAACAACATCCTGGAGGCGACGCTCGGGCGCGGGGTGAAGTGCGAGCGGCTCTACAGCCACGTCTGCGCCGAGGCGGAGGCCGTGCTGAAGGCCGCCGGAATCGCCTGGCAGGACGTCGGCGAAGACGACGAGCGGCGCAAGAAGTTCATGAAGTTCAGCCCCATCGAGGGCGTGACCTACGACGGCGGCTCCACCACGCAGAGCCTCATGCGCGGCGCCGGCTCCGTCGAGACGGACTTCATGAACGGCGAGATCGTGCTCATGGCGCGCCTCAACGGGATGGAGGCTCCGGCCAACGCCTTCCTCGTCGACCTCGCCGCCCGCCTCGCCCGCGAGGGGCTGAAGCCGGGGGCCATCACCGTGGAAGACCTCGAGGCGCAGATGGCGGCTGCCGGCGCCCTCGTCGACGCCTGACCCGCTGCACGGCCCCGCACACGACCGCGAGGCCGCGCCCGCCCGTTCCACGATCGGGAGGGGCGGGCTGGAGGGCGGGCCGGACGGAGGCGGCGTGCGTCCGCTCTCCCGCCCGGGCTCTCGCCGCGTGAGTCGCGGCCCGGGCCCGGACCGCGTCATCCGCGGCCCAGCATCAGGCCGGGGAGCCATAGCGTGATCTGCGGGAAGGCGATCAGGAGCGTCAGCACGACGAGCTCCATGATGATGAACGGCGTCAGTCCGCGGAACACCTCGCCGAGCCGAACACCCGACTGGCCCGCCGCCACGTAGGCGTTGAGGCCGAGCGGCGGCGTGATCAGCCCGATCTCCACCGTCTTGGTGACGACGATGCCGAACCAGACCGGGTCGAAGTCCAGCGCCATCGCGGCCGGGAAGGCGAGGGGCATCGCCAGCGACAGGATCGCCAGCTGGTCCATGAACATGCCCATCACCAGGAGGACGAGGACCATCATCGACAGGATGGCGTATGCCGGCAGGCCGCTCCCTTCGATGGCCGACAGGAGATCCTGGGTGACGCGCGTGAAGGACAGGTAGTTGGCGAAGATGTGCGAGCAGGCGATGATGGTAACGATCATCACGGTCGCCCGCACCGCCGTGCTCACCGACGGCGCGAGGGACGCCAGCCGCAGCGAGCGCTGCGCGAGGCCGAGGACAAGCGCCCCCATCACCCCGAACGCGGCCGCCTCCGACGGCGAGGCGATGCCGCCGTAGATGACGCCGATCACTGCCACGATGAGGAGCACCATCGGCACCACGTGCCGCGACGCGCGCAGCGCGTGGCCGAGCCGGAAGGGTTCGCCCCGCGGCGCGTAGTCCGTGGTGTGCGAGACGATCTTGATGACGGTCGAGATGCCCAGGGCCGTCATCAGCCCCGGCACGATGCCGGCGATGAAGAGCTTGCCGATGGAGGTCTCCGTCAGCACCCCGTAGACGACGAGGACGATGGAGGGCGGCACCACCACCGCCAGCGTGCCGCCGACGCTGACGACCGCCGTCGCGAGGCGGTCGTTGTACTTGTGGCGGCGCATCTCGGGGTAGGCGGAGGTCGCCATCGCCGCCGTGGAGGCGGTGCTGGAGCCGATCAGCGCCGCGAGCAGCACCGAGGCGCCGACGGTCGCCACCGCGAGTCCGCCCCGCACATGGCCGACCCAGGCCTGGCAGGCGAGGATGGCGCGGCGTGTGACCTGGCCGGCGGTCAGGAGCTCGGCCATCAGGATGAAGAGCGGGATCGCCACCAGGATGAACGAGGCGGTGGTGTCGATGAACACCCGCTCCAGCACGGCGAGCGCCGGGCGGGTGCCGATCTGGATGGCGAGTCCCGCCGTCCCGGCGATGCCCATGGCGAACGCCACGGGCATGCGCACCAGCATCAGGACGGCGAGGACGATGACGAGGATGGCTAGGGACAGCATCGTCGCTCAGGGGCTACGGAACAGGAGGATGGACGATCGCGCGCCTCAGTTCGCCGATAGGCTCGTGTAGCGCTCCATGGTCGGCGCGGCGTCCTTGTTGCGGCCGCCGATCCGGTCCAGCCAGTCCTGCCGGACGGCGCCCATCGCCTCGTTCAGCGTGTCGAGTTCGGCGTCGCTGAAGGTGTAGATGTCGATCCCGGCGGCGGCCCATTCGTCGGCGAGCTTGGCCTGGGCGTCGTCCTGCACCTTGGCGGCGTGTCTCGCGGTCTCGGCGCCGAGCTCGAGGAGGACCTTCTGCTCGTCCTCCGGCAGGCCCTCGAAGACGTCCTTGTTCATGACGAGCATGAGGAGCGAGCCGCCGAACGAGCCGTTCGTGGAGATGTGCTGCGTCACCTCCTGCAGGTTGTAGCCGGGCACGGAGGGGAGCGGGAAGAGGACCGCGTCGAGGCGGCCGCGCTCCACTCCGGTATAGACCTCGGGGCCGGGCATCGACACGCCGGCGCCGCCGAGGCTGCGGGCGATCAGCGCCTGAGCCGCGCCGCTGGTGCGGATGTTCTTGTTGGTCCACGCGTCGAGCGCGCCCATCCGCTCGGCCTTGGAGAGCACCTGGTAGGGCGGCAGCGCGACGGCGAAGATGGGCACGACGCCGGCCTCGAGGAGCTCGTCGCGGGTGGCGCCCTCGTCGATCATCGCCTGCAGCGCCTCGGTGCCCCTGTCGGCGGTGTCGTAGAAGCCGGGCAGGCCGACGATGGACCACAGCGGCAGCTTTTCGGACGTGTAGAAGGGCTGGATCAGCGCGACGTCGAGGATGCCGTTGGCGACCGCGTCCAGCAGCGCGTCGGCCTTGGCGCCCTGCTCGGACGGGAAGTGGGTGAACGTCACGGCGCCTTCGGTGGCGGCCTCGACGTCCTTCATCCACTTCTGCGTCCCGTTCACCGAGACGATGTGGGTGGTGGACTGGAAGTCGCCGAGGCGCAGGTCGGTGGCCTGCGCGGGGAGGCTGAACGCCCCGGCGGAGAGGACGGCGGCGGTCGCGGCGGCGGCGAGGGTGGCCTTAAATTTCATTGATGTCTCCTCCTGTGTTGGTGGCAAGGGCGCTTGGCGCGCCTCGTTTTACGAGCTCCACGAGGAGCCGGACGGCGAGAAGGCCGGTGCCGACGGGGACCGGCAGGTACGCCCACCCCAGCGGCCAGTCGATGACGCCGAACTCGATGGATCCCTTGGCGAACGCCTCGACCGCATGCCGGCCCGAGACGTAGGCGACCGTCAGGAAGAAGGCGGCGGACGCGGCGAGCACGAGCCGTCTGACGACGGGCCAGAGGGGGCCGAGGAGGGAGGGCGTGTCGACCTCGAGGGCGAGGTGCCCGCCGTCGCGGAACACGCGTGCGAGCGAGAGCGTCGCCAGGGACGGCATCAGGTAGAGCTCGGTCAGCTCGAACTGCATCTCCAGCGGGCGCAGGCCCACGACACGCGAGATGATGTCGGCGTTGATGAGCACGGCGACGACGACGAGCGCTGTGCAGCCGAGGGCGTGCAACAGGTCTTCGACGCGGCGCAGCATCGCTTCGGCACGCGGCATGGCCTTCTCCGGCGCTTCCTCATGTCACCGGCGCCGAGTGCGATTTCCGGGTGCGCCGATGCCGCCCGCACGGGGGTCCCGGCGGGCCACTTTTTCTTGTTGGGGGCATCGAACCATCGCCCCTCAACGTTGTCAATACGCAACGTTTATTGTACAGGTACAATTATTGCCGGGCGAGCGGGTGGACCGGAAGGGACCGGCCCGGGCTGACGCCGTCGCAGAAGAATCTCCTCCACATTCGCATCGTGCCCAGCACACGCTTTCGACAATGCGCACCGACACTCACGAAATGGGCTGGATCTCCTAAGGCGCTATTGGTATACTAGAAGGATACCAGTCGTCAAATCCAGGCGACTCGCGGCCCTCCGCCGGCGCCGGGCCCTCTCGCAAAGGAGGGCCGGGCCGCACGGGAGGCGGGCCGGCGCAACAACAAGAACGACCGGAGGACGGGCGATGGCCCACATGCATCTCGTGCACATGTTCTTCCACTCGCCGATCACCCACACGGCGCTGAGCTGGGCCAGTCCCGAGGACGGCCAGCTCGCCGGCATGGGCAGCTTCGGCTACTGGCAGGACCTGGCGCGCACGCTGGAGCGGGGCGGTTTCGACGCGGCCTTCTTCGCCGACACGCCCGCCGCCTCCGACCAGTACAAGGACGGTCCCGAGACGCCGATCACCTACGGCGTCGTCTGGCCGACCCACGACCCGATGCCGGTCGCGGCGGTGATGCTGGCGGCCACCACGCACCTCGGCGTCGGCGTCACCCTGTCGATCACCGGCAACCCGCCCTTCCTCGCCTACCGCCGCCTGTCGACGCTCGACTACATGAGCGGCGGGCGGCTCGGCTGGAACGTCGTCACCGGCCACATGCGGGCCGAGCACAGGGCCGTGGGGCAGGACCTCGTCGGCCATGACGAGCGCTACGACGTCGCCGACGAGTTCATGGAGATCTGCAACGCGCTGTGGGACAGCTTCGCCCCCGGCGCGCTGCCGATGGACAAGGAGTCCGGCATCCTCGGCGATCCCTCGCGGATCGCGCGGGTGAAGCATGTCGGGAAATACTTCCGCTGCGAGGCGGTCTCGCCGACCCTGCCTTCGCCGCAGGGCGGGCGGCCGGTGATCTTCCAGGCGGGGTCCTCGGGCCGCGGGATGGAGTTCGCCGTCAAGCACGCGGACGGGATCTTCGCCATCCAGCCGCACCTCAAGGCGATGCGCGCCTTCCGCGAGCGCTTCGACGCGGCGGCGGCGGCGGGCGGGCGGGAGCCCATCGGCATCCTCTTCGGCCTCCAGTACGTGATCGGCAGCACCGAGGAGGAGGCCCGGCGCCGGCTGGAGGCGCTGCGCGAGCGCGTTCCCCTAGACGCCGGCCTCAGCCGCCTGTCGGCCCCTCTCGGGATCGACTGCAGCACCCTCGACCCCGATCAGCCGCTGGAGGAGGTTCCGACCGAGGCCTCGCGCGGGATGGCCGCCGCGCTCGTCCAGATCGGCAGCGACACCGGCCGCAAGGTCACCGTGCGCGAGGCGGCGATCCAGATGGGCCTCACGGTCGGCCTGCCGCAGGTCGTCGGCTCGCCGGAGCAGATCGCCGACGCGCTGGAGCACTACTGGCGCGAAAGCGGCGGCTATGGCTTCAACCTCAGCGCGGCGACCAAGCCGGGCATGATCGAGGAATTCGTCGACCACGTCGTGCCGATCCTGCGCAAGCGCGGCCTGGTGCGGCCCGAATACACGGGCTCCACGCTCCGTGAAAACCTGGCGGCCTAACGGCGATCAACAGCCGGCGGCCGAAACAACCATAAAACTGGAGGAAACCATCATGAGGACCTGGATCCATCTTGCCACCGCGGCGGCGCTCTGGGCGTCGGCGGGGACGGCCGGCGCGGCCGACTTCAACTGGCGCTTCGTCGGCGTGAACCCGGCGTCGCACGAATATTCGAAGCTCCTCATCGAGAGCTTCAAGCGCATCGAGGAGCGCACCGGCGGCGCCCTCTCGATCGAGTTCGTCACCTACGGCGAGACGCCCTACAAGGCCGTCGACGCGCTGACCCTGGTGCGCGACGGGCTCATCGAGATGACCGAGTGGGTGCCGGCCTACAACGCCTCGACCTACCCGCTGCTCGCCGGGCCGCAGCTTCCTTTCCTGATGAAGGAGCTGCTCTCGGTCGAGGACTTCCAGAAGGCGACGGACGCGGCCTGGCAGACCGAGACGATCGCCTCCTACAAGGATGGCATTCTCGGCGACCACGGCGCCGTCAGCCTCGCCACCGGCTACTACGATCCGATCAATCTGTGGTTCACCGGCACGGTCACCGACATGGACGGGATCGTCGGCAAGAAGGTGCGCGCCTTCAGTCCGGAGCAGGCCGAGTTCCTGTCCGCGGCGGGCGCCTCGCCCGTCAACATCTCCGCCGCCGACGCCTACACCGGTCTCCAGCGCGGGGTCATCGACGGCGTCTTCACGGGCGCGGCTGCGGTCGTCGCCTTCAAGTGGAACGAGGTGCTGAAGTCGGGCTTCGCCACGAACGTCCTGCTCCTGTCGCTGGACGAGATCGTCTCAGAGGCGCGGCTCAACGAGCTTCCCGAGGACGTGCGCGCGGTGCTGCTGGAGGAGATGGACAGCGTCGAGGCCGAGATCCGCGCCACCATGCCGAAGATCTCCGCCGCCAAGCTTGATCAGCTCAAGGCCGACGGCTTCACCATCACCACCCCGACGCCGGAGCTCTACGCGAAGTTCCACGAGATCGCGGTCGAGCACGTCTACCCGCAGTGGGCCGAGCGCGGCGGGGAGCAGGCCAAGGAGGTCCTCGCCGACCTCGGGATCGAGCTGAAGTAACGAGCCGTGACTTCGCCCGCCAAACGGTTCGAGAGGGCGGCGCTCGCGCTGTCCTCCATCCTTCTCGCGGTCCTCTTCGCGCTGCTCTTGACCGACGTCGTCCTGCGCGCGCTCAGGATCGAGTTCTTCTGGGGGAGCGAGGGCGGCGGCGTGCTGATGGCGTGGATCATCGTCCTCGCCCTCCCGATGGTGACACGCACCCGCAGCCACATCGCGACCGACTTCATCGCCGCCCTGCTGCCGCCGCGCGGCGGGATCGCGCTGAGGATCGCCGGCCACGTCCTGATGCTCGCCTATCTCGGCACTCTGGTGTGGCTCTGCGCCGACCTTGCCGAGCGCAACTTCCTCGGCGGGGTGCGTTCGCAGGGGATCCTGCGCCTGCCCGTCGCCTACGTGCAGTTCGGCATCGTCGCCGGCCTCGTCCTCGTCATGGTGAGCCAGGTGCTGCTGCTCGTCGAGGACGCCCGGGCGCTGGTCACGCGGGGTGCGCCGTCATGACCGTCATGGCGCTGATGGGGGCGACGGTCCTCCTGCTGCTCGCCGCGGGCTTTCCCATCGCGCTGGTGCTCGGCGCGACGGGCGTCTTCTGGACCATCCTCTACAACCCGAACTACCTCGGCGGCATCGCCCACACGGTCTTCAACACCGCGTCGGGGGAGACCTTGATCGCGATCCCGCTCTTCATCCTGATGGGCCAGATCGTGCAGCATTCGCGCGTCGCCGAGCGCTTCTACGAGACGGTGGCGCGCTGGCTGGCGGTGGTGCCGGGCGGCCTGCTGCACGCCAACATCTCGGTGAGCGCGGTGTTCTCGGCCGTCAGCGGGTCGAGCGTCGCGACGGCCGCGACGGTCGCCACCGCCGCGCTCCCGAGCCTCGACCGCCTGCACTACGACCGGCGCCTCTCGACCGGGACGCTGGCGGCGGGCGGGACGCTCGGCATCCTCATCCCGCCGTCGATCCCGCTGATCGTCTACGGCTCGCTGGTGGAGGAATCGATCGGCAGCCTCTTCATCGCGGCGCTCCTGCCGGCGCTGATGACGGTGAGCCTCTTCCACATCTACATCTTCGTGCGCGCGCTGCTCGACCCCAGCGTGGCGCCGGCGGGGGCAGCGGACACGCCGCCGATCTCCACCGCCGCCGCGCTCGGCAACGTGCTGCCGGTGCTCGCCATCGTCCTGGTGGTGCTGGGCGGCATCTACCTCGGCTGGACCACCAGCACCGAGGCCGCCGCGCTCGGCGCCTTCATGGCGCTCCTCACCGCCGCCGGACAGCGCACGCTGACCTGGGGGATGCTGAAGACCGTCCTCGGCGAGACGGCGTCGCTGACGGCGATGATCCTCTTCATCGTCATCGGCGCGCAGATCTTCTCGTTCGCGGTCTACACCTGGGGCATCAACTCCGACATCCGCCAGCTGGTCGGCGGCCTGCCGTACCCGCCGCTCGCGATCTTCGGCATCATCGTCGTCATCTACCTGATCCTCGGCATGTTCGTGGACGCGCTGTCGCTGATGCTGATGACGCTCGCGGTGGTGCATCCCATCATCGTCAGCCTCGGATACGATCCGATCTGGTTCGGCATCGTGCTCGTGCTGCTCCTCGAGGTCGGGCTGATTACGCCGCCGGTGGGCATGAACCTCTTCACCATCAAGGCGGTGAACCCGTCCATCTCGCTGAAGGACATCGCCTACGGCTCGCTGCCGTTCGTGGCAATCGTCCTCTTCTCCGTCGCCATCCTCGTCATGTTCCCGGAGGTCGTCCTATGGCTCCCGTTCCACATCTGACACCCCGTCCTGCCGCCGCCGCGAAGGGGCCGGTCGAAAGCGGCCGGCCGGGCGACGGTCTCCCCGGCTTCCGCCGCAGCCTCGGCGAGTTCGCGACCGGGGTCACCGTCATCACCGCCGCCGTCGACGGCGTCCCGTACGGGATGACGTCGAACTCCTTCGCGTCGGTCTCGCTCGACCCGCCGCTGGTGCTGTGGTCGATCCGCCGCGAGAGCACGAGCTTTGCCGCCTTCAGCGCCTGCACGCACTTCGCGGTGAACGTGTTGGCGCACGACCAGATGGACCTGTCGCAGCGCTTCGCCCGCTCGGGGCCGGACAAGTTCGTCGACCTCGCCTACACCGAGGGAGGCGGCGCGGCGCCGCTCTTCGACGACGTCGCGGCCCGCTTCGAGTGCCGCCGGACCGAAGCCTTCGACGGCGGCGACCACCTCATCCTCATGGGCGAGGTGGAGACCTTCTGCCGCTACGACCGCCAGCCGCTCCTCTTCGCCAAGGGCCGCTACGCGGTCGCCGTCGATCATCCGGACACCCGCGTCGTCACCGAGCCGGCGCCGAAGGCGGACGCGCGCGGGATCGACAACCAGCCGCTCGCCCACCTGACGGCGCGGGCCTACAGCGTGATGGCCTCCCGGCTGGAGAAGGGGCGCAAGACGGCCGGGCTGGGCCTCTCGCTGATGCAGGCGCGGCTCCTGAAGGCGGCGCACACCTACCCCGGGGCGACGCTGGGCGACCTGCTGCCGGAGCTCTTCCTCGACTTCAACGCCAGCCTCGACGTCCTGGAATCGGTGGTCGATCTCGGCCTCGTGACGGTGGACGCGGACGGCAAGGTCCACCTGACGGGGGAGGGCGAGGCGCGCATCCTGTCGATCGTCGAGCACGCGCGCTTCAGCGAGGAGGTGCTGCTGCAGGGGATCGCCAGGGAGGACCTCGCCGCGACGCAGCGCGTCCTCTCGCGCATCATCGAGCAGCAGTTCTAGCGCGATGGTGGCGAAGGGGGCCGACTACATCGTCGTGGGGGCGGGGGCGAGCGGGAGCGTCGTCGCGGCGCGCCTTTCGGAGGACCCTGCGGTCTCGGTGATGGTGATCGAGGCCGGCGGGAGCGACGCCCACCCGGTGCTGCGCGTGCCGGGCCTCGGCTTCGCCGCCGGATCCATCGCCCGCTTCAACTGGAACTTCGTGACCGAGCCGATCCCCGACCTCGGCGACCGGCGCATGACGTTGATCCAGGGCAAGGTGATGGGCGGCTCGTCCAGCCTGAACGGGATGATCTACACCCGCGGCCACTCCAGCGAGTACGATCGCTGGGCCGAGGCGGGATGCACCGGCTGGGGCTTCGACGCGCTGAAGCCGTACTTCCTGAAGTCCGAGGCGAATGCGCGGGGGGCGGGGGTGTGGCACGGCGCCGACGGGCCGATGCGCCTGCGCCGGGCCGACCCGAAGCTCGCCATCTGCGAGGCCTTTCTGGAGGCGGCGGGGGCGTCCGGCATCCCGATCGTCGACGACCTCAACGCCAACCATGCCGAGGGCCTCGGCTGGTACGACGTCAATATCGACCGCGGCCGGCGGCTGAGCGCCTCGCGCGCCTACCTGGAGCCGGCGCGGGGGCGGGCGAACCTTGCGGTCGTGACCAATGCGCAGGTGCTGCGGGTGGCGATCGAAGGGGGACGGGCGCGCGGCGTCGTTGCGGTCCGGAACGGGCAGGAGGTGACGTATACGGCGAGCCGCGAGGTGATCCTGTGCGGCGGCGCGATCATGACCCCGGCGCTCCTGATGCATTCCGGTATCGGCCCCGCCGACGCGCTGGCGGCGCACGGGATCGAGGTGGCCGCGGACGCGCCGGGCGTCGGGCGGAACCTGCAGAACCATCCCTGCTACCGGCCTCGCTTTGCCTGTTCGGCGCCGGTGACGGCGCGCAGCCACCTGAGCCCGGCGGGCGTGGCGCGGGCGGGCCTCTCCTACCTCGCGGCGCGGTCGGGACCGCTGGCAGAGAGCTTCTGCTCGGCCGGCGGGTTCTACCGCAGCGATCCGGACCTGCCGCTCGCCGACATGCAGGTGGTGATGCTGTCGGCGCTGCCGCCGATCGGCGGCCGCTCGGCGCTCGACCTCCTGCCGCGCGAGGAGGGGTTCGGCCTCACCATCTACCAGGGGACGCCACACTCGCGCGGCCGGGTGAGCCTGCGCTCGGCCGACCCGCTGGCGCCGCCGGTGGTGCGGACCGGCTATTTCAGCGATCCGCGCGACATCGAGGTTCTGGCCGCCGGCGTGGAGCGGATGCGCCGGGTGATGCGCCGGCCGGAGATCGCGAGGTGGATCAAGGCGGAGATGGCGCCCGGGCCGGCCGCCACGACGCGCGAGGCGCTGATCGAGGAGATCCGCCGCAACGCCGCCACCTCGTACCACCAGTGCGGCACCTGCGCGATGGGTCCGGACGAGGGCGCCGTCGTCGACCTCAGGCTGCGGGTGCGCGGCGTCGAGGGCGTGCGCGTGGCCGACACCTCGATCATGCCGCGCCTGCCGAATGCCGCGCTCCACGCGCCGGCGCTGATGATCGGCGAGCGGGCCGCCGCGCTCATACTCGCCGACACGAACCGCATGCCGGCGGGCGCCGCGGAGGTCGCGGCGTGAGGGGCTCAGGTCACGTCGACGTAGCCGCCCTGGTGGGCGATCGTCGCGGCCCCGCCGTCCGCGCGCAGTCCCACCACGCGGCCGATGAGGATCACCGCGCCCTCCTCCTCGACGGTGCGGGTGACGGTGCAGTCGAACACCGCCACCGCGTCGGCGAGCACCGGCGCGCCCGTCACGAACGGGGCCCAGGAGCCGTGGTTGAACCGCTCTTCCGGCGGAAGCTCCCCGCCGAAGCCCCGGGCGAGGGCGCTCTCGCCGGCCGGCAGCGCGCTCACCGCGAAGATCTTGGACGCCAGCAGATCGGCGAGCGCGCCGGTGGAGTAGCCCACCGAGACGAGCACCGTCGGCGGGATCGCGCTGACGTGCGCGAAGGAAAGGCCGAGGAAGCCGGAGGGGCCGTTCGCGCCCCGCGTCGTGACGAGCGTCGCGCTGACCGGGCGGGCGCCCAACGTCTGCCAGAAGCCGCTCGGTGTGATGGCTTCGCCGGTCTGCTGAATGCCCATGGGCGGCGTCCTCCTGGCTGTGCTGTGCCGGCCCTCCTGACGACTCAGTCGATTGACCGCCACGCGAAACAGTTAGTATTCTAGTTGGATACAAAACCGGCGCTTCACCCGCAAGCGACCCAGAAGATCACCCCGGAGGAAGGTCCGATGAAACCTATTGTCTATACCAAAATCCCGCGCATCGACCGAGATCTCATCGCGCGGGCGGCCCGCCAGACCGTGGCGGACCTGCACGAGGGGCTCGGCGCCGTGGCGGGACGCCAGTGCCTGCTGGGGCCGAAGATGCGGCCGGTCTGGAACGGGGCGAAGGTCTGCGGCCAGGCGGTGACCTGCTTCAACTACCCCGGCGACAATCTCATGCTGCACGCCGCGCTGAGGCTCGCGGAGCCGGGCGACGTCGTCGTCGCCACCAACGGCGGCGAGGTGCAGGGCGCGCTCTGGGGCGACATGGCGACCCTCTTCGCGCAGCTCAAGGGCCTCGGCGGCGCGGTGATCGACGGCTCGGCGCGCGACTCGGCGTCGGTGGCCGAGATGGGCTTCCCGGTGTTCGCCAGCGTGATCTCCGTCTCCCACCCGGAAAAGCGCGGGCCGGGGTCGGCCAACGTGCCGGTGGTCGTTTGCGGCATCACCGTGCATCCGGGCGACCTCATCGTCGGCGACGCCGACGGCGTGCTGGCGATCCCGCCGGAGCTGGTCGAGACGGCGGTCGCCGGCGCGGAGGCGCGCTCGGCCAAGGAGGAGGCGATGCGCGCCAGGCTGAAGGAGGGCGCGACGATGTTCGACCTCCTGAACCTGCAGCCGCTGTTCGAGGCGGCGGGGATCGTCGAGGTGGAGGGGGCCTGGAACGATCCGCGTTGAGGGCGGTCCGGCACGGGCCATGGACCGGCCCGCGCCTTGGACCACGATCAGGTTGCGTGATATAGGCCGAATTTGGACACGAGGGGTGCCGGTTGTGGCGTGGTGTATTCTGAAGCGATGACGATCGCCCTCGGCAACGACCTCGAAACCCTGTCCGTGAACGCCTATTCCACGATCCGCGACCGGATCGTGACGCTGGATCTCGCGCCCGGGTCGCTCCTGTCGGAGAACCAGCTCGGCGCGGCCCTCGGCCTCAGCCGCACCCCCATCCGCGAGGCGTTGAAGCGGCTGGAGCGGGAGTACCTCGTCACCATCATGCCGCGCCGCGGGATCATGGTGACGGAGGTGGACCTGCGCACGCAGCTTCAGCTCATGGAGATCCGCCGGGGGATCGAGAGCCGCCTCATCTCGCGGGGGACGGAGCGGGCGACGCCGGCGCAGCGCCAGGAGTTCGCCCGCCTCGTCAGGGAGATGGAAGCCTGCATCCCCGGCTCGGAGCTGACCCGGTACATCGGCTTCGACGCGCAGTTCGACACGGTGATCGACGCCGCCGCGGCCAACCGCTTCCTGACCGACGCGATGCGCCCGGTGCACGCCCTCGTCCGCCGCTTCTGGCACACCCAGGTCGGCACCGAGGGGCTGAAGCACGCGCTGACGCTGCACACCAGGGTCGTCCAGGCGGCGGCGGACGGCGATGCGGACGACGTGCGCGCCCGGCTCTCCGAGCTCTACGACTTCGGCGAGCGGTACCTGTTCGACCTCATGAGCTGACCGCCGCGGGCGGCGCGCTCATTCGTCGATCGGCGCGATCGAGTGGGCCTGCTTGAGGCAGCGCAGCGCGAAGCTCGACCGCGTGTGGCGGATGCCGCGCACCTTGTAGAGCCGCTCCCGCAGGAAGCGCTCGTACTCCTCCGTCCCGTCGACTGCGACTTTCATGAGGTAATCGTATTCGCCGGTTGTGAGGTACACTTCGAGGACCTCGGGCAGGCGCGCCATCGCCTCGCCGAAGCTTTCCAGGATGTCGTCGTCGTGCCGGTCGAGCGTGACCTCGATGATGACGGTCTCCTTGGCGCCGAGGAGGCGCTGGTCGAGGGCGGCGTAGTAGCCGGTGATGTAGCCGTCCTGCTCGAGGCGCCGGACGCGTTGCCAGCAGGGGCTGGAGGAGAGGCCGACCTGCTCGGCGAGCTGGCTGTTGGACAGCCGCGCGTTGCCCAGCAGCGCCTTGAGGATCTTGCGGTCCATCCGGTCCAGCGGCTTTGGCATGGCGATCGCCCCTTCGGCAGGAGAAAATTTTGACGATCCGCGGAAATTCAAAAGGATCATCTGCACTGTAGGCCAGTGCGCGAAAAGATAGAACAGAAATTTTCTGCACTTTCAGCATAATGGACTGGCCTGGGAGGTGACGATGAATATCATCCGGTTCCTGTCGCAGGATCCCACGGACGACGTGATGAAAGTCCTTGGGTGCCTGCGGCGCATGAACTTCGCGCTGCACGATCTGACGGTGACGCCCGGCGGCGGCGGCCGCTTCCGGGTGCGGCTCGAGTACGAGCCCGACGGCATCCTCAGCGCCGACACCTTCGTCGCCCGCGTCGCCACGTTCCACGGGATCGAGAGCGTCGCGGCCAGCGTCGTCGGCAGCGAGGAGGCGACGCTCGTCGCTGCACCGGCGTGCGGCATGGCGGCGACGGCGCGGGGCGCCGCGAGGGGCGGCTGATGGCAACGACGTTCGCCACCCCGCCGCCCGGTGCGTCGCCCGCGCCGCTCACCCTCAACGTCCCGGAGCCCGAGTTCCGCCCCGGGGACACGCCCGACTTCTCCAACGCCGTCATTCCCCGCGCGGGCACCGTCCGCCGCCCGCCGGTCGACGTCGACCCGCAGGAAATCCGCGACCTCGCCTTCACCATCATCCGCGTGCTCAACCGCAAGGGCGAGGCGGTTGGCGAGTGGGCCGAGGCGCTGGACCCCGACGTTCTGCGCAAGGGTCTTCGGGACATGCTCACCCTGCGCGCCTACGACGCGCGGATGATGAAGGCCCAGCGGCAGGGCAAGACCTCCTTCTACATGCAGCACCTCGGCGAGGAGGCGGTGAGCTGCGCCTTCCAGGGGGCGCTCGCCAGGGGGGACATGAACTTCCCCACCTACCGCCAGGCGGGCCTCCTCATCTCCAGCGGCTACCCGCTGATGAAGATGATGTGCCAGGTCTATTCCAACGACGGCGACACCGCGCGCGGCCGCCAGCTCCCGGTGTTCTACTCCTCCAAGGAGCACGGCTTCTTCTCGATCTCGGGCAACCTCGCGACGCAGTACATCCAGGCCGTCGGCTGGGCGATGGGCTCGGCCATCCGCGGCGACACGAAGATCGCCGCCGCGTGGATCGGCGAGGGCGCGACGGCGGAGAACGACTTTCACGCCGCGCTCGTCTTCGCCTCGACCTACAAGGCGCCGGTGATCCTCAACGTCGTCAACAACCAGTGGGCGATCTCGACCTTCCAGGGCATCGCCCGGGGCGGGTCTGGGACGTTCGCGGCGCGCGGGCTCGGCTTCGGCATCCCGGCGCTGCGGGTGGACGGGAACGACTACCTCGCCGTCCTCGCGGTCGCCCGTTGGGCGGCGGAGCGGGCGCGGCGGAACCTCGGCCCGACGCTGGTCGAGTACGTCACATATCGCGCCGGCGGCCACTCGACCTCGGACGATCCGACCGCCTACCGGCCGAAGGAGGAGAGCAACGCCTGGCCGCTCGGCGACCCGGTGCTGCGGCTGAAGGCCCACCTCGTCGCCATCGGCGAGTGGTCCGACGAGCGCCACGTCCAGGCCGAGGCGGAGGCGCACGACACCGTCGTCTCCGCCCAGCGCGAGGCGGAGGCCATCGGCACCCTGATGAGCGGCAACCTGCCGTCCCCGCGCGACATGTTCGAGGACGTCTATGCAGAGATGCCGCCGCACCTGAAGCGCCAACGCCAAGAATCGGGCTACTGACCATGGACGCCGCGATCGCACCGGCCCTGACCCACATGACGATGATCGAGGCGATCCAGAACGCCCACGACGTCGCCATGGCCGAGGACGACAGGGTCGTCGTATTCGGCCAGGACGTCGGCTTCTTCGGCGGCGTCTTCCGCTGCACGGCGGGGCTGCAGAAGAAGTACGGCAAGTCGCGCTGCTTCGACACGCCGATCAGCGAGCTCGGCATCATCGGTGCGGCGGTCGGCATGGCCGCCTACGGCATGAAGCCGTGCGTGGAGATCCAGTTCGCCGACTACATGTACCCGGCCTACGACCAGATCGTCTCGGAGGCGGCGCGGCTCAGGTACCGCTCGGCGGGGGAGTTCACCTGCCCGATGGTGGTGCGCATGCCGACCGGCGGCGGCATCTACGGCGCACAGACCCACAGCCAGAGCCCGGAGGCGCTGTTCACCCACGTTACCGGCCTCAAGACCGTGGTGCCGTCGACGCCGGCGGACGCGCGCGGGCTCCTGCTCTCGGCGATCGCCGACCCGGACCCGGTCATCGTCCTGGAGCCGAAACGGATCTACAATGGGCCGTTCGACGGCCACCACGACCGCCCCGTCGTCTCCTGGAAGAAGCATCCGCTGGGCGAGGTGGACACGGCCGGCGCGCCGATCCCGCTCGGCAAGGCCGCCGTGCGGCGCGAGGGGGAGGCGCTCACGGTCCTGACCTACGGCACGATGGTACACGTCGCGCTGGCGGCGGCGGAGGAGACGGGCATCGACGCCGAGATCGTCGACCTGCGCACCCTGCTGCCGGTCGACCTCGACCAGATCGTGCGGTCGGTCGAAAAGACCGGGCGGTGCATCGTGCTGCACGAGGCGACGCTCACCTGCGGCTACGGCGCCGAGCTCGTCTCGCTGGTGCAGGAACACTGCTTCTACAGCCTCGAGGCGCCGGTGGTCCGCGTCGCGGGGTGGGATACGCCCTACCCGCACGCGCAGGAGTGGACCTATTTTCCCGGCCCCGCCCGCGTCGGCGAGGCGATGACCCGCCTCCTGCAGCGCTAGCCGGCCGGACCGGCGCGCCCGCCCGGCCGAACCGCCGCCTTCCGGCGTCGCGAATACCGGCGCGGCCGGGGTGCCGGGGGCGCGTCGCCGAAGACCATGCAGGAAGACCGGCGCCCGAACGGCGGGCGCGGCCGGAACGACATTAGATCGGGACCGAGAGATCCCGACGAGCCAGGATCTGGGAGAGCTGAGATGGGCCTTTATTCGATCCGCGTCCCCGACGTCGGGGAGGGGGTGGCCGAGGCCGAGCTCGTCGAGTGGCTGGTCGAGGTCGGCCAGGAGATCGCCGAGGACGACATTCTCGCCGCGGTGATGACCGACAAGGCGACGGTGGAGATTCCCACCTCGAGGGCGGGCCGCGTGGTGCGGCTGGGCGCGTCCGTCGGCGACACGGTCGCCATCGGCTCGGAGCTGGTGCGCCTCGAGGTGCAAGGCGAAGGCAACGTGAGCGACGACGCGCCCAAACCCGTCGCCGCCGCGTCGCCAGAGCCGAGCGCGGCCGCCGAGGCGGCCCCCGAGCCCGCCGTGCAGGCGGCGCCCCCCGCCGAGAGCCGGCGCACCGCCTCCGCGCCCCGGACCCCGCAGCGGGAGGCGCCGGCCGAGCCGCCCCCGGCGCACCGGGCGGGCAAGCCGCTCGCCTCGCCCTCGGTGCGCCAGCGGGCGCTGGACGCGGGGGTGGACCTGCGTCTCGTCCACGGGACCGGCCCCGCCGGCCGAGTCACGCATGACGATCTCGACGCCTACCGCAGTGACGCCGCGCCCGCCCGTGGCCGGGTGGCGCAGACGGCGGTCACCGAGACCAAGGTCGTCGGCCTGCGCCGCAAGATCGCCGAGCGGATGACGCTCGCCTACCGCGACATCCCCCACATCACCATCGTCGAGGAGGTCGACGTCACCGCGCTGGAGGACCTGCGGGCCGCGCTCAACACCGAGCACGCCGCCGACCGCGGCAAGCTGACGATCCTGCCGTTCCTGATGCGCGCGCTCGTCGATGCCTGCCGCCGGCAGCCGGCCCTCAATGCCCACTTCGACGCCGAGGCGGGCGTCGTCACGCAGCACGCCGGCGTCCACGTCGGCATCGCCACGCAGACCGACGCGGGCCTCATGGTTCCCGTGGTGCGGCACGTGGAGAGCCTCGGCCTCTGGGACTGCGCCGACGCCGTCGGCCGCCTCTCCGCCGCCGCGCGCGAGGGACGGGCCTCCCGCGAGGAGCTGTCCGGATCGACGATCACCATCACCTCGCTCGGGCCCCTCGGGGCGCTGGCGACGACGCCGATCATCAACCACCCCGAGGTCGCCATCGTCGGGGTCAACCGGATGGCCGTGCGGCCGCACTGGGACGGGACACGCTTCGTGCCGCGCAAGATGATGAACCTTTCCTCGAGCTTCGACCACCGCGTCATCGACGGGTGGGACGCCGCGGTCTTCGTGCAGCGCCTCAAGACGCTGCTGGAGACGCCCGCGCTCCTCTTCGTGGAGGCGTGACGATGACGGAGATCACGACAAGGCTGCTCGTGCTCGGCGCCGGACCCGGCGGCTACGTCTGCGCGATCCGCGCCGGCCAGCTCGGCATCGACACGGTGATCGTCGACCGCGGGCGGCTGGGCGGCACCTGCCTCAACGTCGGCTGCATTCCCTCCAAGGCGCTGATCCACGCGGCGGACGAATTCTTCCGCATGGGCGGCGACCCGCACCTCGCCGAGATGGGCCTCACCGCCGGCGCTCCGTCGCTGGACCTCGCGAGGACGGTGGCGTGGAAGGACGGGATCGTCTCGCGCCTGAACGGCGGCGTCGGCGGTCTCCTGCGCAAGGCCAAGGTCCGGCACGTCGCCGGTACGGCGCGGTTCCGCGACGGCAAGACCGTCGAGGTGGAGAGCGACGGAGTCCCGGTGACCATCAAGGCCGAGCGGGTCGTGATCGCCACCGGCTCGGCGCCGGTCGAGCTGCCGGGGCTCGCTTTCGGCGGCCCGGTGCTCTCCTCGGCGGACGCATTGTCCCTGACCGAGCGGCCGGAGCGGCTCGCCGTGGTCGGTGGCGGCTACATCGGGCTCGAGATCGGCACCGCCTTCGCCAAGCTCGGCACAAAAGTCACGGTGGTCGAGGCGGCCGCGCGGATCCTGCCGCAGTACGATGCGGAGCTGACGGCGCCCGTTGCGGCCCGCCTGAAGGCCCTCGGCGTCACCGTTCTCACCTCGGCCAGGGCCGGCGGCTACGACGCCGGCGCCCTCACGGTCACGACGGGCGAGGGCGAGGAGCGGCTTCCCGCCGACAAGGTGCTCGTCACGGTCGGACGCCGGCCCGTGACCGAGGCGCTGTCGCCGCTGTCGCTCGACATGGCGGGGCCGTTCGTCGCCATCGACGACACCTGCGAGACGTCGATGCGCGGCGTCTACGCCATCGGCGACGTCACCGGCGAGCCGATGCTCGCCCACCGGGCCATGGCGCAGGGCGAGATGGTCGCCGAGCTGGTCGCCGGGCATCGCCGCAAGTGGAGCGCGCGCTGCATCCCCGCCGTCTGCTTCACCGATCCGGAGATCGTCAGCGCCGGCCTGTCGCCGGCGGAGGCCGAGGCGAACGGCGAGGCCGCCATCGTCGGCGTCTTCCCCTACAAGGCGAGCGGGCGGGCGATGAGCGTGGGGCGCGACGACGGGTTCGTGCGCGTCGTGGCGCGTGCGGACGACCATGTCCTCCTCGGCATCCAGGCCGTGGGGGCCGGCGTCTCGGAGCTTTCGAGCGCCTTCGCGCTCGCCATCGAGATGGGCGCGCGGGTCGAGGACATCAGCGGCACCATCCACGCACACCCGACGATGGGCGAGGCCTTCCAGGAGGCTTCCCTCGCGGCGCTGGGGATGGCGGTCCACATCTGAGGCCCGGCGCGGTCCGGAGCGGGTTGCATCGTCCGCTCCGGCACGTCCCGCATTTCCGCGGACGAGCCGCCCGCCCGGACCTGAAATGCTCTATTCGTGCGTGAATTGCGGGGTGCGCTTTTCCAGGAAGGCGGTCATGCCCTCGGTCTGGTCGCGCCCCGCGAAGAGGGCGTGGAAGACGCGGCGCTCGAATCGCACCCCCTCCGTCAGCGCCACTTCCGAGGCGCGCCTGATCGATTCCTTGATGGAGAGGACCGCCGGCAGCGACATCGACGCGATCGTCGTCGCGAGCTCCATCGCGGCCCCGTGCAGCTCGGTCGCCGGAACGACCCGGGCGACGAGGCCGGAGCGCTCCGCCTCCGCCGCGTCCATCATCCGGCCGGAGAGGCACATCTCCATCGCCTTGGTCTGGCCGATGGCGCGGGCGAGCCGCTGGCTACCGCCCATGCCCGGCATGACGCCGAGCTTGATCTCCGGCTGGCCGAACTTCGCCGTGTCGGCGGCGAGGATGATGTCGCACATCATGGCGAGCTCGCATCCGCCGCCGAGGGCGTAGCCGGAGACGGCGGCGATGACCGGCTTGCGCACGGCCGCGAACGCCTCCCACTCGCCGAACCAGTCGGCGGCGGCCATGGTTCCCGCAGTCTGGTCCTTCATCTCGGCGATGTCGGCGCCCGCCGCGAACGCCTTTTCGGACCCCGCGACGACGATGCAGCCGATGGCGGGGTCGGCGTCCGCCGCCTGGGCCGCCGCGACCATCGCGGCGGCGACCTCCCGGTTCAGCGCGTTCAGCGCCTTGGGGCGGTTGAGGCGCAGGACGCGCACGCGCCCCACCGTCTCGACGAGGACGACGGGCTCGCTCATGCCGCGTCGTCCTTGCACGGCGACCCGCGCAGGAAGTCGATGATGCCGGAGAAGTCGCGCCCGCCCTCGCCGAGCTGGTCGTAGAGCTTGTAGAGCTGGCGCGCCTCGGCTCCGAGCGGCGTCGAAGCACCGGAGGAGAGGGCCGCCTCCTGGGCGAGCGACAGGTCCTTCAGCATGAGCGCGGCGGCGAAGCCCGGCATGTAGCCCTTGTTGGCGGGCGAGGTCGGAACCGGGCCGGGCACGGGGCAGTAGGTCGTCAGCGACCAGCACTGGCCGGAGGATGTCGAGGCGACGTCGTAGAGCGCCTGATGCGACAGGCCGAGCTTCTCGGCCAGAACGAACGCCTCGCAGACGCCGAGCATCGAGATGCCGAGGATCATGTTGTTGCAGATCTTCGCCGCCTGGCCCGCGCCGGCCTCGCCGCAGTGGACGATCTTCTTGCCCATCCGCTCCAGCACCGGCTCGCCCGCCGCGAAGGCGGACTTGCTGCCGCCGACCATGAAGGTCAGCGTCGCCGCTTCTGCGCCCCCGGTGCCGCCGGAGACCGGCGCGTCGAGGGTCAGGTGGCCGTGGCCGGCCATCATCTCGTGCGCCTTGCGGGCGCTGTCGACGTCGATGGTGGAGCAGTCGATGACCAGCGCGCCGCTGCCGATGAGGCTCGCGAGCTCGCCCCAGACGGAGAGGACATGCTGGCCCGCCGGCAGCATCGTGACCACGACGGAGGCGTCCTTGACGGCCTCGGCCATCGACCCGGCGACGGTGAGGCCGCGCCGCTTCGCGTCCTCTACGGCCGAGCGGGACAGGTCGAATGCGACGACCTCGAAGCCGGCCTTGGCGAGATTGGCGGCCATCGGCCCGCCCATGTTCCCCACCCCGATGAATGCCGTTTTCTCGGCCATTGTGTTCTCCTCCGAATGTTCTGTTGCGGGCGCCCCGGCACCGGCGGGGCCGGGGGCGGCATCGTAGACCTGGGGCGCGTTCCGGTCAGGTCGATCCCGCCCGACCGGACGGGACGGCCCCGATCCGGCGGTTCGGCGCATCGTCCCCGCCGGTCCGCTCCCGGCCGATGATGCGCCGGAGCACGTCCCGCTCTGGCGCGATCCTTCGGGCGCGGGATGCGCTAGCGGCCGCGCACGAGCGAGCGCGCAATGATGAGGCGCATGATCTCGTTGGTTCCTTCCAGGATCTGGTGCACCCGGAGATCCCGAACCAGCTTCTCGATGCCGTACTCCGAGAGGTACCCGTAGCCGCCGTGGAGCTGCAGCGCCTGATTGGCGACGGCGGACCCCGCGTCGGTGACGAAGCGCTTCGCCATGGCGCAGAGGGTCGTCGCGTCCGACGCCTTCGCGTCGAGCGCGGCGGCGGCGCGCCACAGGAAGGTGCGCGCGACCTCGAGGTCGGTCGCCATGTCGGCGAGGCGGAACTGCAGCGCCTGGAACTCGCTCAGGGCGTGGCCGAAGGCGCGGCGTTCGGCCATGTAGGCGAGCGCCTTGTCGAGCGCGGCCTGCGCCCCGCCGAGCGAGCAGGCGGCGATATTGAGCCGGCCGCCGTCGAGCCCGGCCATGGCGATCCTGAAGCCGACGCCTTCCTCGCCGAGGCGGTTGGCGGCGGGGACGCGCACGCCGTCGAGCACCACGGCGCGGGTCGGCTGCGCGTTCCACCCCATCTTGCGCTCGTTGGCGCCGAAGGAGAGGCCGGGCGCATCGCCGGGCACGAGGAAGGTGGAGATGCCGCGCGGGCCGTCGTCCCCCGTGCGCGCCATCACCACGTAGAGGTGCGAAGCCCCCGCGCCGGAGATGAACTGCTTCTGCCCGTCGAGGACGTACTCGTCCCCGTCGCGCCGGGCACGGGTCTTGAGGGCGGCGGCGTCGGAGCCGGCGCCCGGCTCCGTCAGGCAGTAGCTCGCGAGGCACTCCATGGTCGCGAGGGACGGAAGCCAGGCCTGCCTCTGCTCCTCGGAGCCGAAGCGGTCGACCATCCAAGCGCACATGTTGTGGATCGAGATGTACGACGCGACCGCCGGGCACCCCGTCGACAGCGCCTCGAAGATCATCGCCGCGTCGAGCCGGCTGAGGCCCGACCCGCCGACGTCCTCGGCGACGTAGATGGCGCCGAAGCCGAGCGCGGCGGCCGCGCGCAGCGTCTCGACGGGGAAGGTCTTCGCCTCGTCCCACTCCATGGCGTGCGGGGCGATCTCGTTGGCCGCGAAGTCGAGCGCCATCTGGCGGATGGCGACCTGCTCCTCGGTCGGGTCGAAGCCGATCATCGGGTCAGCCCATCGTCGGAATGACGAACTCGGCACCCTCTTTCACCCCGGACGGCCAGCGCGCGGTGACGGTCTTGGTCTTGGTGTAGAAGCGGATGGAGTCCGGGCCGTGCTGGTTGAGGTCGCCGAAGCCGGAGCGCTTCCAGCCGCCGAAGGTGTGATAGGCGACGGGCACAGGGATCGGCACGTTGACGCCGACCATGCCGACGTTGACACGGGTGGTGAAGTCGCGCGCCGCGTCACCGTCGCGGGTGAAGATGGCGACGCCGTTGCCGTACTCGTGGTCGGTGGCGAGGGAGAGGGCCTCCTCGTAGGTCTTGGCGCGGACGACCGAGAGGACGGGGCCGAAGATCTCCTCCTTGTAGATCGTCATGTCGGGCGTCACCTCGTCGAAGAGGCAGCTGCCGATGAAGAAGCCGTCCTCGTAGCCCTGCATCTTGAAGCCGCGTCCGTCGACGACGAGCCTGGCGCCTTCCTCGACGCCCTTGTCGATGTAGGAGCGCACGCGCTTCACCGCGGCGGCCGTCACCAGCGGGCCGTAGTCGGCCGAGGAGTCGGTCGACGGGCCGATCTTCAGCGACTCGACGCGCGGGATCAGCTTCTCGACGAGGATGTCGGCGGTCTTCTCGCCGACCGGGACGGCGGCGGAGATCGCCATGCAGCGCTCGCCGGCCGAGCCGTAGCCGGCGCCGATGAGGGCGTCGACGGCCTGGTCCATGTCGGCATCGGGCATGATGATGGCGTGGTTCTTGGCGCCGCCGAAGCACTGCGCGCGCTTTCCGGTGCGCGCCGCCTCCGAGTAGATGTACTGGGCGATGTCGGACGAGCCGACGAAGCCGACGGCCATGATGTCGGGGTCGGTCAGGATGGCGTCGACGGCGGTCTTGTCACCGTTCACCACGTTGAGGACGCCCTTCGGAAGACCGGCCTCGACGAAGAGCTCGGCGAGGCGCATCGGCACCGACGGATCGCGCTCGGACGGCTTCAGGATGAAGGCGTTGCCGCAGGCGAGCGCCGGGGCCGCCTTCCACAGCGGGATCATGGCGGGGAAGTTGAACGGCGTGATCCCCGCCACCACGCCGAGCGGCTGGCGCATGGAATAGACGTCGATGCCCGGTCCGGCGCCCTCGGTGTATTCGCCCTTCAGCAGGTGCGGGATGCCGCAGGCGAACTCCACCACCTCGAGGCCGCGCTGGATGTCGCCCTTGGCATCCGGCACCGTCTTGCCGTGCTCGCTGGCGAGGAGCACCGCGAGGGACTCGAACTCGTCCTGTACGAGCTGCAGGAACTTCATCATCACGCGGGCGCGGCGCTGCGGGTTCTGCGCCGCCCATTCCGGCTGGGCGGCCCTGGCGTTGGCGACCGCGGCGCGCACCTCGTCGGCGCTGGCGAGCGCCACCCTGGCCTGAACGTCGCCGGTGGAGGGGTTGAAGACGTCGGCCGTGCGACCGCTCGTGCCGGAGACCGTCTTGCCGCCGATATAATGCCCAATGTCGCGCATGTCCGTCCCTCTGCGTGTTCTGGTTTGGGGAACATGTTGCACGCATTGATGCACAGCCATAGGCTCAAGCGATCACATCCGTTGTGCATGGATGCGCATGCGTTCCTTCGATTGGGATCTTTTGCAGTCGTTCCTCGCCATCGCGCGCGCCGGGACGCTGACCGAGGCCGGCCGGCGCCAGGGCGTCGACCACTCCACCCTGAGCCGCCGCCTCGCCGGGCTGGAGGGCGCGCTTCAGACCAAGCTGTTCGAGCGCGGCAGCAGCGGCTACGCGCTGACGGCGGACGGTCTCGCGCTGCTGAAGCACGCCGAGACCATCGAGAGCACCATGTTCTCGATCCAGTCGGACGTCGGCGCGGCGCGGACCGAGGCGTCCGGCGTGGTGCGCATCGGCGCGCCGGACGGGTTCGGGACGGCGATCCTGTCGCCCGCCATCGGCCGCCTCCAGCGGGACAATCCGGACCTCGAGATCCAGCTCGTCGCCCTGCCGCGCAGCTTCTCCACCTCGCGACGGGAGGCGGACATCGCCATCGGCCTGTCGCACCCCGACCGCGGGCGCCTCCACGTCCGGCGGCTGACGGACTACGAGCTCGGCGTCTACGGCGCGGCGGAGGACGCCGCCCGCTGGGCCCGGCTCACGGACCCGCAGGATTTCACGCGGGTGCCGTTCATCAGCTACATCGACGACCTGATCTTCACCCCGGAGCTCGACTACCTGCCGGCGGTGGCGAAGGGGATCCGGCCGCGGATCACGAGCTCGAACCTCCTCGCCCAGAAGGAGGCCGCGGCGGCGGGGGCGGGGCTGTGCGTCCTGCCGTGCTTCCTCGCCGACGGCGACGCGCGGCTGGTGCGCGTGCTGGCCGGGCGGGTGGCGCTGACGCGCACCTTCTTCATGGTCGTCCACAGCGACACGCGCGACCTCGCCCGCGTGCGGCTGACGGCGGACTTCATCGCCGAGGAGGTGCGCCGCCAGTCGGACTGCTTCCTGCCGCAGCGCGGCTGAGCGAGGGGACGCACACGCGCCGCCCGTCGGCGAGCCGCTCCACCGTGACGCCGACGCCGTAGACGCGCGACAGGGCGGTCTCGGTGAGCGTCTCGGCGGGCGGGCCCTGCGCGGCGATGGCGCCGCCTTCCATGAGGAGCGCGCGGGTGCCGACGGCGAAGGCGTGGTCCGGGTCGTGGGTCGACAGGACGATGGTGAGGCCCATGCCGGAGAGGCGGGCGATCTCGGCGAGCACCACCGCCTGGTTGCCGAAGTCGAGGCTCGCGGTGGGTTCGTCGAGGACGAGGACCGGCGCCTCCTGCGCGAGCGCGCGGGCGACGAAGACGAGCTGGCGCTGGCCGCCGGAGAGGTGCGTCACGTCCGCCCCGGCGAGGTGGGCGATGCCGACGCGCTCCAGCGCCGCATGCGCCGCCGCCCGGTCGGCGCGGCCCGGCTGTGCCAGCGGGCCGAGCCAGGCGGTGCGCCCCATGGTGACGAGCTCCAGCGCGCTGAACGCGAACGGCACGCCGTGTGACTGCGGCACGTAGGCGACGCGGCGGGCGACCTCCCGGCGCGAGAGGCGGGTAACGGGCGCGCCGCCCAGCGCGACCGTGCCTCGGACGGCGGGGAGAAGGCCGAGGAGGGTCTTGAAGAGCGTCGTCTTCCCGCACCCGTTGGGGCCGAGGAGGACGAGCACCTCGCCCGCCTCGGCGGCGAACGAGAGGCCCGATGCGATCGCCCGGCCGCCATAGCCGATGGCGAGGCCGTCTGCGGACAGCGACGTCATCGTCAGCCGAACGTGCGCCGGCCGCGCGCCAGCAGCCACAGGAAGAAGGGCGCGCCGACGACGGCGGTCAGGATGCCGAGCGGCACCTCCACCGATGCGATGCTGCGGGCGAGCGTGTCGACGACGAGGAGGTAGCCGGCGCCCAGGAGCGCCGCAGCCGGGAGGAGCCGGCCGAAGCCCGGCCCCACGAGCATCCGCGCGATGTGCGGCACGACGAGGCCGACCCAGCCGACGATGCCGGCCATGGCGACGACGCTCGCCGTCACCAGCGTGGCGCAGACGATGACCGCGCCGCGCAGCCGGCCGGCGTCGATCCCCAGCGCGCGGGCGTCCTCGTCGCCCATCGAGAGCACGTTGATGCGCCAGCGCAGCAGGAACAGCGGGAGGAGGCCGAGAGCGACGACCGGGAGCGTCGGGAGCACGTCCGACGTCTTCGCTCCGGCGAGGCTGCCGAGGAGCCAGAAGGTGATCGCCGGAAGCTGGTCGTACGGATCGGCGAGCACCTTGAGGAGGGAGGTCGCCGCCCCGGCGAGGGCGCCGATGACGACGCCGGAGAGGACCAGGACGAGCGTCCGGTCGCCGGAGCGGACCGCCGCCGAGACGGACGCCACCAGCGCCACCGCCGCCAGCCCGCCGGCGAACCCCATGAGCTGGATCGCGGCGACCGGCAGCGCGAGGAAGATCCCCAGCACCGCGCCGAGGCCGGCCCCGGCGGAGACGCCCAGGATGTCGGGCGAGACGAGCGGGTTGCGGAACAGCGTCTGGTAGGCCGCCCCCGCCGCCGCGAGCGCCGCGCCGACGAGGAGCGCCGCGGCGACGCGCGGCAGGCGGATCGACAGCAGCACCGTCTCCGGCGCTCCGCCCTCGGTCGGGAGCGCCAGCGCGCGGCGAACCAGCAGGGTCAGCGCCTCGCCGGGTGAGAGCGGGTAGGGGCCGATCACCAGTGCGCCCAATGTCAGCGCGGCCAGCGCCGCGACGCCGAGAGCGAACCCGGCGACCGCGATGGGGACACGGCGGCTCGCGGCGAGGCTCAAGGCGGTCCCGCCGGATTTATTGCCGGAATGCCGGAGGTCGTCCGTCCGCCCATTGGATCAGCTTGCCGAGGTCCTCGTCCGAGAGGTCCACGTGATACCACAGCCGGTAGAAGTCGCGCGTTTCGGATGCGAGGGCGCCGTCCCAGCGGTCCGGGTAGAAGAGGCCGGCGAGCCACTTGAGGCCCATCAGGCGGTTCACCGACGGCGGCCGGTCGATCCAGCCGAACGGGGCGAGGGGCGAGAGATAGACGCGCTTCCCGCGCACCGCGGCGATGTCGGCCCAGAGCGGGCTCTCCCACACGCGCTCGTAGAAGTCCGGCTCCCAGGTGATGATCGTGTCCGGATCGGCGACGATCACGGCCTCGGGCGAGGCGCGCACCAGACCGCGCTGGCCCGGCGCATCGGCGACGTTGCGGCCGCCGGCGCGCTCGATGATCTCGGTATTGATGGAGCCCTTCACGCCGGTCTCGAGGCCGTCGGGTCCGCGCGCAAGGTAGACGCGCGGGCGCGCGTCCTCGGGGACGTCGGCGAGGAGGGCGTCGAGGGTGGCGAACGTCGCCTCGGTGTCGGCGGCCAGCGCCTCGCCGCGCTCCGGCACGCCGAGGACGTCGCCGAGGAGGCGCAGGCTCGCCGCCGTCGCCTCGAAGCGGCCGTCCACCAGGATGTAGGGGATGCCGGTCTGCGCCTGAACGCGGTCGGCGAGGTCGGCATAGGTGTCGCGCACCGAGCCGAAGTCGACGATGAGGTCGGGCTTCAGGGCAAGGACACGCTCGAGGTTCGCCTCGCCGCCGCGTCCGGTGAGGCGGCCGGTCTCCGGGAGGTCGCGGTAGGGGGCGGCGACGTAGGCCTTCTCGCCCGGACGCAGCGCGCGCGGCCAGCCGAGCAGCGCCTCGGGCTTCAGCGCGTAGACGACGATCGCCGCCGGTGGGCCGGCGGCGAAGACCGTCCGCACCTCGTCCGGCACCTCCACCGTGCGGCCGGCCGAGTCGGTGACGGTGCGCGCCTCGACCGCCGGGACGACGAGGAGGGTGGCGGCGAGGCAGAGGGCGAGGGCGGCGGCGAGGAGGAGGCGCATGGTCTATTCCGCGGCTGCGGGGAGGGTGGGGGCGGTGAAGCCGTAGCGGGCCAGGATCGCCTGTCCTTGCGGCGAAAGGATCGCGAAGGCGAGGCGCCAGGCGTCCGCGCCCGCCCCGTTCATGACGGTGAGGCCATAGTCGGCACCCGTCGCGAGCGCCCGGGGGAGCGTCACGATCTTCAGCGCCGGGACCTCGCGCTGCGCGAGAACCGCGTTGGTGCAATAGGTGAGGAAGATGTCGGCCTGGCCGCTCTCCATCACATGGCCGTAGGGGTTGCGGCCCTCGGGCGGGCTGGCGCTGTCCGGACCGCCGGTGAGTTGGAGCGCCTTGCCCTTCAGACGCTCGCCGGCCCCGCCCGCCAGCGCGTCCGCCTTGTCGAACACTGCGAACGCGTAGTCGCCGGACGGGTCGGCCTTCGGGGTGGATGTGCCGACGCGCACGTCCTCGTCGAGGAGCACGGCGAGGAGGGTGTCGGTGGTCACCTCGAGGTCGCCGGCGGCGAGCGCGCAGAGGGCGTTGCGGGCCAAGAGGACGGTCGGCGAGGCCAGCCCGGCGGCCGCCAGCGCCTGCGGGTGGCGCATGTTGGCCGAGGCGAAGACCTCCGCCGGCTCGCCGTCCTCGATGCGTTGGCGAAGGAGGCCCGACGGAGCAAAGCTGCGGCTCACGGTCAGTCCGGTGTCGGCCTCGAACGCGTCGGCGACGTCACCGAGCGCGGCCTTCAGGCTGCCGGCCGCGTGAAGGCTCACCATGTCGTCCGCCCCTGCCGCCGTCGCCCACAGTCCGACGAGAAGCGCTGCCATGCCGATCCGGGTCATTTCCACCTCCCTGTGTCGTTTTGTGCGGTTTTGCCGCGAATTTTTTCGCAGGATGCCTCAAGTCGGCGACGAATTCACCCACCGCCGGTTGAACGAGTTGTCTTGCCGCAGCCGTGCTGCGAACGTGGTCCCAACCCGATGACGGGAGAGGGACGGGTGCCCGAGACGCAGTCACAGGCGAGGGTCGCGACGCGCTTTCCCGCGCGGCCGCAGCTTCTCGGCGACGTGTCCGGAGCCTTCGGCGACCTCGGCACGCTGCTTCCCTATGTCGTTCCGGCGCTCGTCGCCGGGATCCTGTCGCCGACGCCCGTGTTCGCGGGGTTCGCCGCCGGCTACGCGCTGGTCGCGGTCGTCTATCGCGTCCCGATCGCGGTGCAGCCCATGAAGGCGCTGGGCGCCGCGATCCTCGCCGGCGGCCTCGCCTCGCGCGATATCGCCTGGGCGGGGGCGATCATCGGCGCCGTTCTTCTCCTGTTGTCCGCGACGCCGCTGCTGGAGCGGGCGGCACGGCTCATCCCGCAGTCGGTGGTGACGGGGCTGCAGGTCGGCCTCGGTCTCGGCCTCGCCCTCGTCGGGTTCGCCGCGATCCGCGCCGATCCGCTGACGGGCGCCGCCGCGCTCGCGGTGCTGGGGCTGACGTTCGTGGTGCCGCGCGGGCCGTGGGCGCTGCTGGTGGTGCTCGGCGGCATCCTCCTTGGCGGCGGCGCGGTGGCGCCGGTGAGCGTCGCGGCGGCACCGTCGCTGCAGGCGGTGATCCTCGGCGGGGTGGTGCCGCAGCTGCCGCTGACGCTGATGAACGCCGTGATCGTCGCCGCCGCCGTCGCCCGCTCGTTCTACGGCGCGGCCGCCCACCGGGTGACCGAGCGGCGCCTCGCCGCGACCAGCGGGCTCCTCAACCTCGCGCTCGTCCCGTTCGGGGCGATGCCGATGTGCCATGGCGCTGGCGGCATCGCGGCGCACCACCGGTTCGGCGCCCGCACGGCGCTCGCCCCGACGGCGATCGCGCTCGCGGCCGGGGCGGCGGCGCTCGCCGGCGACGAGATGGTGCGGCTTCTGGCGGGGATCCCGTCGGGGGTGGTCGGCGCGCTGCTCTTCTGGGCCGCCGCGGAACTCTCCTTCAGTCGCCGCCTCTTCGATGCGCGGCCCGACTGCCGGCCGGTGATCGCGGCCGCCGCCATCGGGACGGTCGCGGCCGGGGCGACGGTCGGCCTCCTCGCCGGTGTTGCCGCGGAGGGCGTGCGGGCACATGTGGTCCGCCAGGCTCGCCGCAAGGCCGAGCGCACAGACCGCAGGAGGCAGACATGAAGATCAGCGCGCGCAACGTCATCGCCGGCACCGTGACCGAGGTGAAGAACGGCCCGGTGAACAGCCAGATCCGCGTCGACATCGGCGCCGGCAACGTGATCACCTCGATGATCACCACCGACGCCGCGACCGACCTCGGCCTCGCCGAGGGCAAGAAGGTCCACGTCATCATCAAGGCGTCCGAAGTGCTTCTCGGCACCGACGACTGAGCCCCTCCGCCGACGCGTGGCGGGCGGCCTGACCGTCCGCGTCGCCCTGTCGTCCGGACGGCGAACCTTCGCGTCTGATTTAGATCAACGGGCGGATTGCTCCGCCCCCTGCGGCATGCGACAGACGGGGCTGAAAGGCACCTCCATGAGCACCATCTCCCCCGATGCTGCTGCCGCCCCACGTGACGACAGCGTTCCCCGCACGACCCTCGCCGTCCTCGTTGCCCTCAGCGTCTGCCACGGGCTCAACGACACGATCCAGTCGCTGCTTCCGGCCGTCTACCCGTTGCTGCAGCAGAACTACGCGCTGACCTTCGGCGAGGTCGGCATCATCCACTTCGCCTTCATGGCGACCGCCTCGCTGCTGCAGCCGGCGGTCGGCATCGCGACCGACAAGCGCCCGGTGTTCCAGATCGCGACGCTCGGCATGGGCGCGAGCCTCATCGGCCTCGTCGTGCTCGCGTTCGCGGGGAGCTACGGGCTGCTCCTCGTCTCGGCGATGATGATCGGCGTCGGCTCCTCGATCTTCCACCCGGACTCCTCGCGCACCGCGCGCGCGGCGTCGGGCGGACGCTACGGGTTCGCGCAGTCGCTGTTCCAGGTGGGCGGCAACACCGGGTCGGCGATCGGCCCGCTGCTCGCGGCCTTCATCGTGCTGCCGTTCGGCCAGTCCAGCATCGCCTGGTTCGCGGCGCTGGCGCTCATCGGCATGGTGGTGCTCTACAACGTCGGGGCCTGGGCCAAGCGCGAGCACATCCGCGTCAAGAGCCGCCCGAAGGCGGCGGCGTCGTCAATCGCGCCGCCGCGCCACGTGCCGCTGCTCCTCGCCATGCTGGGCGTGCTGGTCATCTCCAAGTACGTCTACATGGCCTCCCTGAACGGTTACTACACCTTCTACCTGATCGACACGTTCGGCCTCTCGGTGGGCCAGTCGCAGCTCATGCTCTTCGTGTTCCTCGCGGCGGTCGCCGCCGGCACGTTCGCGGGCGGGCCGATCGGCGACCGGATCGGGCGCAAGGCGGTGATCGTGGTGTCGATCCTCGGCGTGCTGCCGTTCAGCCTGGCGCTTCCGCACGTCGGCCTCGTCGGGACCGGGATCATGAGCGCGGCGGCCGGGTTCATCCTGGCGTCGGCCTTCTCGGCGATCCTCGTCTATGCGCAGCACCTTGTCCCGGGGCGCGTCGGGCTGGTCTCCGGGCTGTTCTTCGGCTTCGCGTTCGGGATCGGGGGAATCGGCGCCGCCCTGCTGGGCTTCCTCGCCGACGCCTACGGCATCCAGTTCGTCTACCAGGTGTGCTCGGTCCTTCCGGCGGCGGGCATCATCGGCATCTTCCTGCCGGCCGAGCCGCGCAGCCGCTGACGTCGGTACCAGCGTTTCCGCCGGGCGAACGCGGCCCGGCGGTCCCGCCGTCTGGCGGGATCCTGCGCCATGGCGTTTAGTGCTGGCGCACTGGTGACAGAATCGGAAGACGCGTGAACGAGCTCATTCTCAAGCCCCTGACGGCCGACGCCTTCGCCGCCTACGGGACGGTCTTCGCGCCGCCCGCCGACGGGCGCACCTACTTCGACGGGGCGCTCGCCAGCCTCCGCCCGGCGGCGCGGCCGAGCCTCTCCGTCGCCACGAAGACCGAGGCCGCCAGCCTGCCCCTCGCCGTGCGTCAGATGGAGCGGCACGAGTTCTCCTCGCAGACCTTCGTGCCGCTGCAGCCCTCCCGCATCCTGGTCCTCGTCGCGCCGCACGCCGACGCCGGAGGGCCCGACATGAGCCGCGCCGAGGCGTTCGTGACGGACGGGCTCACCGGGTTCACCTTCGGCGCCAACGTCTGGCACCACCCGCTGACGGTGCTGTCGGCGCCGGGGAGCTTCTCCATCTTCATGTGGATCGACGGGACGACGGGGGACGAGGAGTTCGTCGACGTCGAACCGATGCTCCTCAAGGCGCCTGCCTAGAGCCCTTCCCCGCAACGGCGCAGCGTTCCGCGTCCGCGCCGGATCGCGGGCCGGACGCTCCGCCGGCGCCTCCGCGCGTGCGCGCCGGTTGCATGGCGTGTACATCAGATGGAGCCATCACACGTCGGCGCCCATGGGTCGCGGCGCCGACCGAAGGTGAGGGCAGGGAGGAACAAAAATGAGCTGCAAGATCGCAGTCGTCGGCCTCGGTTCCATGGGGCTCGGAATGGCCACGTCGTGCCTTCGCGCCGGGCTTGCGACGTGGGGCGCGGACGTCGATCCCGCCAAGGTGACCGCCTTCCAGAGCGAGGGCGGGCAGGAAGGGTCGCTCGCCGGGAACGCCGGGACTCTCGACGCGGTCGTCGTCGTCGTGCTGAACGCGGCGCAGACCGAGAGCGTCCTCTTCGGCGAGGCCGGGCTCGTGCCGACGCTGAAACCGGGGGCTGTCGTCCTTTCCTGCGCGACCGTCGCGCCGGAGTTCGCCCGCGCGATGGAGGCGCGGTGCACCGAGCACGGCGTCCTCTACCTCGACGCGCCCATCTCGGGCGGCTCGCTGAGGGCGGCGGCCGGCACTCTCTCGGTCATGGCGTCCGGTTCGCCGGCGGCCTTCGCCGCGGCGAAGCCGGTGCTGGACGCGGTGTCCGAGACGGTCTTCGAGCTCGGCGATGCCGCCGGTGCCGGCAGCGCGATGAAGGCGGTCAACCAGCTCCTCGCCGGGGTGCACATCGCGGCGATGGCAGAGGCGATGACCTTCGGCATGACGCAGGGCGTGGCGCCGGCGCAGTTCCTCGAGGTCATCTCCAAGTGCGCCGGGGCGTCGTGGATGCTGGAGAACCGCGCGCCGCACATCGTCGACGGCGACTACACCCCGCGCAGCTCGGTCAACATCTGGCCGAAGGATCTCGGCATCGTCCTCGAGATCGCGAGGTCGGTGCCGTTCGAGGCGCCGATCACGGCGGCGGCGCTGTCCCAGTTCAAGGTCGCGGTGGACATGGGGCTCGGCGCGGAGGACGACGCGGCGATCGCCAAGGTCTACGCCGGGCGGAGCGGGCTGACGCTCCCCGGGGAGGATGGCCGGTGACGCCGATCCTCGCTGCCATCGCCGACGATTTCACCGGCGCGACGGACCTCGCGGGCCTCCTCGCCCGCAGCGGGGCGCGGGTCAGCCTGCGGATGGGCGTTCCGGACACTCCGCCGTCCGACACCGCGGCGTTCGAGGTGATCGCCCTCAAGATCCGGACCGTTCCGGTCGCGGACGCGGTGGCCGAGGCGCGCGCCGCGCTCGCGTGGCTGAGATCCGCCGGCGCGGAGCGGTTCTTCTGGAAGTACTGCTCGACCTTCGACTCGACCGCCGAGGGCAATATCGGCCCCGTGTCCGAGGCGCTGATGTCGGACCTCGGCACCGCCCAGACCATCTACTGTCCCGCCTTCCCGGAGAACGGGCGGGCGATCTTCATGGGCAACCTCTTCGTCGGCCGGCAGCCGCTCGCGGAGAGCCCGATGAAGGACCACCCGCTGACGCCGATGCGCGACAGCAACCTGATGCGCCTGCTGGCGCCGCAGGTGACGCGCGAGGTCGGCCTCGTCGACCGGCTGACGGTCGCGAGGGGCGTCGAGGCGGTGCGCGCCGAGCTGGCGTCGCTCGCGGCGAAGGGCATTGCCCACGTGGTGGTGGACGCGGTGGCGGACGAGGACCTCGGCATCATCGCCGCAGCATGCCGCGACATGCCGCTGATGACCGGAGGCAGCGCGGTGGCGATGCCGCTGCCGGCGCTCTACCGCGCCGACGGGACGCTGTCGGAGGAGGCGATCGGGGTGGAGCGGCCGGCGATCGGCGCAGGGCGGGTCGTCCTGTCGGGGAGCTGTTCGGCGATGACCAACCGGCAGGTGGCCGACTACGGCGCCCGCGGCGCGCCGGTCTTCCGGCTCGATCCACTGGTGCTGGCCGAGGAGGGGCCACAGGCGGCGCTCGACTGGCTCGGCGCGCAGGACCTCTCCGCCGCTCCGCTGGTCACCGCGACCGCGGCGCCGGACAGCGTGAAGCGGGCGCAGGAGAAGCTCGGCGTCGCCGCCGCGGGCGAGATCGTCGAGACGGCGCTCGCCGCCTGTGCGGTCGCGGCCCGCGACGCCGGCGCGCGCGGCTTCGTGGTGGCGGGCGGCGAGACCTCGGGCGCGGTCGCCAAGGCGCTCGGCGTGACGCGGCTCGACATCGGCGCCGAGATCGCGCCGGGGGTGCCGTGGTGCTACGCCCGGTCGGCGGGCGAGCCCATCGCGCTGACCCTGAAGTCCGGCAACTTCGGCGCGGAGACCTTCTTCGCGGACGCGCTCGCCAGGCTGGAGGCGGCATGAGCGGGGAGACGCGGCTGCGCGAGGAGATCTGCCTCCTCGCCCGGTCCCTGTTCGATCGCGGGCTGACCCACGGGTCGACGGGCAACATCTCGGCGCGCACCCCGGACGGCGGGCTCCTGGTGAGCCCCACGGGGAGCAGCTTCGGCCGGCTCGACCCGGCGCGACTGTCGCGCTTCGACGCCGGGGGCACGCTCGTCGGCGGCGACAAGCCGACCAAGGAGATGCCGCTTCACACCGCGTTCTACGACACGCGCGGCACGGCGGGCGCGGTGGTGCACCTCCACTCCTGCCATGCGGTGGCGCTGTCGATGATGCCGGACGTCGACGCGGACAACTTCCTCCCGCCGCTGACGCCCTACGGCCTGATGAAGCTCGGCAAGGTGAAGCTGCTGCCGTTCTTCCTGCCGGGCGACCCGGCGATGGGGGAGGCGGTCCGCGGCCTTGCCGGCCGCCGCTCGGCGGTGATGCTCGCGAACCACGGCCCGGTGGTTGCGGGCAAGGACGTCGAGGCCGCCTGCACGGCGATCGAGGAGCTGGAGGACACCGCCCGCCTCGCCATGCTGACCCGGGGCCACGGCCCGCGGATGCTGAGCGAGGCGGAGGTGCAGCGCGTGGTCACCGCCTTCGACGTCGAATGGGACACCTAGGTCGGGATCCTGCCCGGCATTGCTCCTGCCTCGCAAAGCGCTGCCCTCGCACGGCGCCCACGCAATCCGGGGCGGGAGCCTGATCGTCGGAGCCGCCGTCGCGCCCCCCGACGGGCAGTGTCCCGGACCCGGCGCAAGGGGCCGGAGGCCGGCGAAGCCGCTTGCCCTTGCGCCGGGTCCGGGACGCTGCCAGGGGGAAAGCGCGATGGCGGCTTCGACGGTCAGGCGGGACCTGATCGTTGGTGGGACCCGAGCCCGCCGGAGGCCCTCCGGTCCTTCTCGCCGACAATTTCGGCCCCCCGCTCGGTCCACTCGATCAGACCCGTTCGCGTCCGGCACACAAGGTGCCGAAGCCTTTGCCCGGGCCGGGTTCAGACGTAGCAGGGGCCTTCGATCAGGGGGTGGGCGGCGAGGAAGTCCTCGTCGATCTCGAGGCCTAGGCCGGGGGCTTCCCGGGGCCAGACGCACCCGTCGGCGTCGAGGGCGCCGACGGCACCGCCGACCTCGTCGCGGAACGGGTTGTGGCGGGCGCAGTCGCCCTCGTAGTAGCCGGGATTGTCGATGGCCGAGAGAAGGTGGATCGAGGCCGCCATGTTGATGCCGGTCAGCGAGGTGTGCGGGTTGCAGGAGAGCTTCGCCGCCGAGACCAGCGCCGCGATGCGCAGCGTCTCGGTGATGCCGCCGGTCTTGGAGACGTCGGGCTGCATGACCGAGATGGCGCCTTCCTCCATCATGTGCAGGAAGTCGTAGCGCATCACGTGGTTCTCGCCGGCGGCGAGGGGGACGGTGCCGAGCGCCTTCGCCTCGCGGTAGTTGCGCAGGTCGTGGGGCGGGAAGGGCTCCTCCAGCCACTCGACGGCGAGTTCCTCGTAGGCCGCCATGACGTGGCGGACGTCGGACAGGGAGTAGCCGGTGTTGGCGTCGACCATGATGGCGATGTCGTCGCCGACCGCCTGTCGCACCGCGCTCACGCGGGGGATGTCCCGACCGGGCGTGTCGCCAACGCGCAGCTTCAGCGCGCGGTAGCCCTCGGCGACGTACTGGAGCGCCTCCTCGGCGAGGCTCGCCGGGTCCTGCCAGCCGAGCGAGATGCCGCCGGCGTAGGCAGGGGAGGGGCGCGGGGCGCCGCCGAGGACGCGGTGCAGCGGCTGGCCGAGCGCCTTGCCCTTGATGTCCCAGAGGGCGATGTCGAGCCCGGAGAGGGCCATCGCCGAACCGCTGCCGAGGCCATGACTGGCGAGCTGCATGCGGTAGACACGGTTCCAGATGCCGACGATGTCGCCGGCGTCCTGGCCCTCGACGAGCTCGGCGAGGGTGGTGTCGATCAGCCTGGCGATCGCGCCCGGGCAGCGGCCGTGGTGCGCCTCGCCCCAGCCGGTGATCCCCTCGTCGGTGTCGACGCGCACGAGCACGGCGTCGCGCTTGACCGCGCGGCCGATGCCGAGCCTGACGTTCTGCCCCTCCGGCACGCGAAAGGAGATCGGGACGGCGGTGATTTTCTTGATCTTCATGGACCTGTCCGTAGGCGGCGAAGGGAAGGGAGTGCCGGTGGGCGGGGCGGCGACAGTTGCGAGGAATCGCGCTCGGCAGGGCGATTTCGCGTTGCCTCGCGGGGGCCGGGCGGCCGAAGATGGCGGTGCTCAAGCGCAACCGCCATCCAAGGAGACGATGTGCCGACCCCTCTTGCCGAGCGCTTTGCCGCCACGCTCATCGAAGCGCATCGCACCAACAGCCGTGCCCCCGCCTCCGCCGCCGCCGAATTCTCCGCCAGCGCGACCGGTGCGGACGTGACGGACGTGCAGGCGCTTGTCGCCGACGAGCTCGGCCCCGTGACCGCGTGGAAGACCGCGCCGGGGGCCGACAAGCCGATGATCGCGCCGATCCTCGGGCGCCGCGTGAAGCCCTCCGGGGCGACGTTCGGGACCGATGAGATCGGGGCATGCGGCATCGAGCTCGAGATCGCGTTCCGGCTCGACGCGCCGCTCCCGCCGCTCGACGCGCCCGACTTCGCCGCGCGGCTGCGGGAGGTCGTGACGCCGATCGTCACCATCGAGGTGGTGGACGGGCGCGTGGAGGACTTCGTCGACGCGCCGGCGCCGGCCAAGCTGGCGGACAACCAGAACAACGGCGGCCTCGTCCTCGGCGGGACCGGGACGATCGTCGGGACGTCGCCGGCGGTGCGGCTCGCCTTCGACGGCAAGGTCGTGGTGGAGGGACCGGCGACGCCGCCGGGCGGCGATGCCTGGGCGGCGCTGGAGCGCTTCGTGCTGCACGTCGGCTCGCTCTGCGGCGGCTTCCAGGTCGGCCAGGTGCTGACGACCGGCTCGCTCACCGGGATGCCGTTCATCGAGCCTGGCACGCGGGTCGAGGGCGAGGTGGAGGGCCTCGGCTCCGTCACGCTCGACTACGCCGCCCGGTAGCGGGCGGCGTTCGGCGGGACGGCGGCACGCCGGGCAGCGACGGGACGACGCGTGTCGGCGGTGTCCCGCGCATCGGGGGCGTCCCGCGCATCGGCGGCAGGCCCCTCATGGGCAGCGGGTCCCGGAGCCCGGGGTCGCGCGGCTGCGCGTCACGGGTGGAGGGAACGCCGCGCATCGGCGGCGTCCCGGGCTCGAGCGGCGTGTCGGTCTGCGGTGCGGTGTCAGGCATCGGCGACGATGCCGGCGCCAGAGGCGATGATCCTTTCCATGGTGTCCGCGTCGTAGCCGGCCTCGGCGAGGACCTCGCGCGTGTGCTCGCCGAGGCGGGGCGAGGGCCGGGCGACCTTGCCGGGCGTGTCGGAGAACTTGATCGGCAGGCCGATCGCCTTCGTCGGGCCGGCGGTCGGGTGCGTCAGCGGCACGACCATCTCGCGCGCGAGGACGTGGGGATCCTCGTGCATCTCCATGATCGATAGGACCGGGCCGGCGGGGACGCCGGCGGCCTCCATGGCGGCCAGCCACTCCTCGGTGGTGCGCTTCCGGAACAGCGGCTCCAGGGTCGCGACGAGGGTCTCGCGGTTGTCCATGCGGGCGTGGCCGTTGGCGAAGCGCGGGTCGCCGGCGAGTTCGGGCGCGCCGAGGGCCTTGGTCAGCCGCTCCCAGTTGCTCTGGTTGGCGGCGCCGATGTTGATCCAGCCGTCGGCGGTCGGGAACGCCTGATAGGGCGCGTTGAGCGGGTGGGCCGAGCCCATAGGGCCGGGCGACACGCCGGTCGCGAAGGCGATCGCGGACTGCCAGTAGGTGTGGGTGATCGCCGCTTCCAGGAGCGAGGTGTCGACCATCTGGCCCTGTCCGGTCGCCAGCTTGTGGGCGTACGCAGAGGCGCAGCCGAGCGCGGCGAGGATGCCGGCGGTGATGTCCGACACCGGCGCGCCGACCTTCACGGGCGGGCGGCCGGGCCCCTCGCCGGTGATCGCCATGAGGCCGGACATGCCCTGCGCGACGAGGTCGAAGCCGCCGCGCGCCGCATAGGGGCCGGTGCGGCCGAAGCCGGACACGGCGCAGTAGATGAGGCCCGGGTTCTCCTTGCGCAGGTCCTCGAAGCCGAGGCCGAGCTTCTCCATCGTGCCCTGGCGGTAGTTCTCGATGACGACGTCCGCGTCGGCGAGGAGGCGCCGCAGCACGGCCTTGCCCTCGTCCGACTTGAGGTCGAGAGCGATGCCGCGCTTGTTGCGGTTCATGATCATGAAGGCGGCGCTCTCGCCATTCACCTCGGGCGGGACGGTGCGCCGGGTGTCGTCGCCGTTCGGCTTCTCCACCTTGACGACGTCCGCGCCCATGTCCGCGAGCATCAGCCCGCAGACGGGGCCGGCCATGATGTGCGCGAGCTCGATGACCCGCATGCCCGTCAGCGGGCCGGTGCGTTCGGTCATTTGCCTTTGAACTCCGGTTTTCTCTTGTTGAAGAACGCGTCGAGGCCCTCGCGGAAGTCCTCGCTCATGAAGGTCATGATGACGAGGTCGTCGCCCTCGGCGTCCGGCCCGTCGACGCGCAGGCGCCGGAAGGCCTCCTTGCAGGCCCGCAGGGTGAGCGGGGCGTGGCCGGCGATGTGCAGCGCCAGCTCCTTGGCGCGGGCCATCAGCGCCGCGTGGTCGGGGAGCACCTCGGTCACGAGCCCGGCCGCCAGCGCCTCCTGCGCGCCGACGAGGCGGGAGGTGAAGATGATCTCCTTCGCCCTGGCGACGCCGATGAGGTCCTTCACCCGGGCGTAGTTCTCCATCGACAGCGTGTTGCCGAGGGTGCGGGCGATGGGGAAGCCGAACTTCAGGTTCTCGGTGCAGATGCGGATGTCGCAGCACGCCGCGGTCCCGGCGCCGCCGCCGGTGCAGGCGCCGGAGATCGCCGCGATGGTCGGCACCGGGCACTTCTCCAGCGCGTCGTACACGGCGCCGACGCGCTTCTCGTAGTCGAGCGCGTCCTGGTCCTTGTCGAAGGCGCGGAACTGGCTCATGTCGGTGCCGGCGGCGAACGCCTTCTCGCCGGCGCCGGTGATGACGAGGGCGCGGATCGAGCCGTCGGTCGGCATCTCCCGGCAGATGGTCGCCATGCCGTCGTACATGGCGAAGGTGAAGGCGTTGCGCGCCTGCGGGCGGTTGAGGGTGAGGGTCGCGATGCCGTCCTCGACCTCGTAGATCAGATCGTCGGTCGTCGCGGCGTGGGTCTGGGGAGCGTCGGTCATGGTCAGCGGTTACCTGTAGAAGAGGTCGACGAGGAACATCGGTACCGCAGGCACGTACGTGCACAACAGCAGGACCGTGAGCAGGACCGCGACGAAGTAGATGTTGACCTTCGACACCTCCCAGATGTTGGCCTTGGCGATGGAGCACGAGGTGATGAGCACCGAGGCCACGGGCGGCGTCTGCTGGCCGATCGCGAGGTTGAGCGTCACCACGAGGCCGAAGTGGACCGGGTCGATCCCCGCCTGATGGATGAGCGGCACAATGATGGGGATGACGAGGATGATCGCGGCGGCCGAGTGCAGGAAGAAGCCGATGACCAGGAAGAAGACGTTGAGGATGAGGAGAATGACGTACTTGTTGGACGTCAGGTTCAGCATCCCCTCGGCGATCTCCTGCGGGATGCGGGCGCTGGTGAGGTAGCCGCCCATCAGGACGGACGCTGCCACCAGCAGCATCACCACCGCGGTCTGCATCCCGCCTTCCAGCATGGCGGTCTTGAGCTGCCGCCAGTTGATCTCGCGGTAGAAGAGGCCGATCGCGATCGACGCGACGACGGCAAGCCCGGCACCCTCCGTCGCGGTGACGAAGCCGCCGAAGATGCCGCCGAGGATGATCACCGGGAGCATGAAGGCCGGCAGCGCGTCGACGAACGTCTCGCGCAGACGTTTGAACTGGAAGGCCTCCTCGCGCGGGAGATTGTAGCGCTTGGCAAAGCCCCATGCGACGCCCATCAGGCCGGCCGCCCCGAGGAGGCCCGGCACGATTCCGGCGACGAACAGCTCCTGGATCGAGGCGCCGGCGGAGACGCCGTAGAGGATCATCGGGATCGACGGCGGGATGATGATCGCGAGCGAGGCGGACGAGGACGTCACCGCCGCCGCCAGCGGGGCGCTGTAGCCGCGCTTCTTCATTTCCGGGATCAGGACCGAGCCGAGCGCGGCGACATCCGCCACGGCCGAGCCGGAGATCTCCGCGAAGAAGAGCGACACGCCGATATTGACCATCGCGAGGCCGCCGCGGACGAAGCCGATGAGGGCCGAGACGAAGGCGATGATGCGCCGCGTGATCCCGGTGGAGTTCATGATGGCGCCCGCCAGCACGAACATCGGGATGGCGATGAGCGAGAAGGACTTGGCGCCGGAGTACATGTCGATGCCGACGGTGACGAGCGACTCGATGCCGTCCGTCACCGCGATGCCGAGGACCGCGGCGAGCGACAGGGCGATGGCGATGGGCACGTTGATGCAGACCATCGCCACCAGTGCGGCAAACATCAGAAGGACGATCATCGGCTGTTCTCCGCCGCGCTCGGGCCGTGAGTGGGGGTTTCGCCGTGGGCCATCACGGCGTGCTCCGAGGACTTCCCGTGCATCACGTCGAACCAGTAGAAGGGGAGCGACAGGAGCTCGGCGATGATGAAGAGGATCGCGCCGATCGGGATCACCGATTGCGTGATCGAGACCGGCACCCAGTCGAGCGCGACGAGCGTCTCGCCCTGAAGGATGTCCAGCACCTCGAGCCCGGCCCATGCCATGAGGCCGAAGAAGAAGAGGACGAGCCCCTCGGCGACGATGACGGCGACGGCACGCGCCTTGTGAGGCAGTGCCAGAAGGACGTCGTCGAAACCGATGTGACTGCGGTGGAGCGCGGCGAGCGCCGCACCATAGTAGGTGATCCAGGCGAGGAGCACGCCGGCGATCTCATCGTACCAGGACAGAGATGCGCCGGAGTAGCGGAAGATCACGGCAACGACGACCACACAGGTGAGTGCGACCATCAGGCCGAGGACCACCCAGGTCAGAATTTCGCCCAAGAGCCGGGCCATTACGCGCACGTCGGCGCCTCCTTCGGGGCAGGGTCGGAAGGGGGACGGAAAGTGGGGCGGTGCCGGCCGTGCCGGGACCGCCCCAGTCGATCAGGGCGTGTCGCTCAGGACGCGCCGCTGTCGAGCGACTGGATCTTCTTGATGAGATCCGCGCCGCCTTCGACCTGCTGGCCGAACTCCTCGTAGATCGGGCCCGAGGCGTCGATGAAGGCCTGCTTGTCGGCCTCGTTGACCTCGACGCCGGCCTCCTCGAACTTGGCGATGAATTCGGCGTCGACCTTCGCGCCGTGCTCGTAGGCGAAGTCGCTGGCCTTCAGCGCGCAGTCGGAGATGACCGCCTTGAGGTCGTCATCCCACTTCTTCCAGTTGCGCGAGGAGGTCGCGAGGTAGGCCGGCGAATAGACGTGGCCCGTCATGGAGAGGTACTTCTGCACCTCCTGGAACTTGCCGGCCCAGATCTGGATCAGCGGGTTCTCCTGACCGTCGATGACGCCGGTCTTGAGGGCGGTGAACACCTCGGAGAAGGCCATCGGCGTCGGGTTGGCGCCGTACGCCTGGAACATCTTCACCCGCCACTGGCCCTTCGGGGTGCGCAGCTTGATGCCCTCGAGGTCCGACGGCACGTTCACCGGGCGGATGTTGTTGGTGACGTTGCGGAAGCCGTTCTCCCAGAACCCGATGATCTCGTAGCCCTGCTTGCGCGCGGCGTCGCGGAACAGGTCGCCCGCGTCGTCGCGGATCTTCCGCATGTGGTCGCGGCTCTTCACGATGTACGGCATCTCGAACACGCCGAAGGTGTCGGACACCGACGACATGATCGAGGACGGGATCGAGAAGGCGAGCTGGCCGAGCTTCAGCTTCTGCAGCATGTCCTCGTCGTTGCCGAGCTGCGAGGAGCCGAAGATCTGCACTTCGGCCTTGCCGGACTCACCGACGCATTCGGCGAATGCCTCGCCCGTCACGTCGTAGAGCGAGCCGGGCTCGCCGACGTGGCCGAGCTTCAGGACGGTCTGTGCGCTGGCGGGCGCCAGCATCATGCCGAGCGCCACCCCGGCGAGTAGGAGCTTCTTCATTGGTGCGTTTCCCTCTTGTCGTGTTTTTCGTTCGTCGACTGCGAAGGGCGCGGGCGGCTTCTTTTGACCGCCTCACGCCGTCGGTCGGGCCTGCGGCCCGTCCCGTCAGTCCGTCGCTTTGGCGGCGGTGGCGAGCACCTCCATGGCGGCCTGCGCCCCGCCCTTGCGGTACGGGATGCCCGCGAGCTCGAAGCCCATCTCCACGCCCGAGAGCGTTCCCATCAGCATCAGGTCGTTGAAGTCCCCCAGGTGACCGATGCGGAATACGCGGCCGGTGAGCTTCGACAGGCCGTTGCCGAGGCTCATGTTGAAGTTCTCCAGCACCACCTTGCGGTAGTCGTCCGCGTTGTAGCCTTCCGGCAGCAGGACGGCGGTGAGGGAGCCGGAGTGGTGGCGCGGGTTCTCGCACAGCACCTCGACGCTGCCGTTGCCGCCCCAGTGGGTCACGGCCGCCCGCGTCGCCTCGGAGTGGCGGGCGTGGCGGGCGTAGACGTTGTCGAGCCCTTCCTCGGACAGCATCGTCAGCGCCTCGTCGAGGCCGTAGAGGAGGTTGGTCGCCGGCGTGAACGGGAAGACGCTCTTCTCGTTCGCCTCGAGCATCTCGTCCCACGACCAGAACGAGCGGGGGAGCCTCGCCGATTTGGACGCCTCGATCGCCTTGTTCGAGACGGCGTTGAAGGAGAGGCCCGGTGGCAGCATCAGCCCCTTCTGCGAGCCGCCGACCGTGACGTCGACGCCCCATTCGTCGTGCTTGTACTCGATCGAGCCGAGCGACGAGATGGTGTCGACCAGCAGGAGCGCGGGGTGGTCGGCCCTGTCGATGGCGGCGCGGACCTCGTCGATGCGCGAGGTGCAGCCGGTCGACGTTTCGTTGTGGACAACGCAGACCGCCTTGATCTCGTGGCCCTTGTCCTCGGTCAGCCGCGCCTCGATGGCCGCCGCGTCGACGCCCGAGCGCCAGTCGCCGGTGAGGAACTCCGGCGTCAGGCCCAGCCGCTCGGCAAGGCGCTTCCAGAGCGTCGCGAAGTGGCCGGTCTCGTACATGAGGACGCGGTCGCCCGGCGACATCGTGTTGACGAGCGCCGCTTCCCACGCGCCGGTGCCCGACGCGGGGTAGATGACGACGGGATTGGTGGTCCCGAAGACCTCACGAATGCGTGTCAGGACGCTCTCGGCAAGCGTTTTGAACTCCGGCCCGCGGTGGTCGATGGTCGGCATGTCCATCGCCCGCAGGACGCGGTCCGGGACATTCGTAGGCCCCGGAATTTGCAGAAAATGCCGGCCCGGCATGTAAGTCACAGGCTTCTCCCGCCTCGGTCGTTCCGCCCCAGTCGCCGGCGTGGATCGCCGGTCGGCCCCTTTGCCGCGGCGTGTCCCCGCCACTTGCGCTAAAGGGCTCCTTTGGCTCAGAGTGAATAATGCATTCATTATTCCGTCAAGGGGGCCTCATTGTCGGATTTGTTACGTCCCGGCCTGCGCCATAGGCTCGAGCGCGAGCTGAGGGGCACGGCCCACCACGACGCATTCACCCGGGGCCGCTATTCGACGGACGCCTCGATCTACCAGGTGATGCCCGCCGCCGTGGTGATCGCGAAGACGATGGACGACATCGCCGTGACGCTCGACGCGGCGCGGGAGGAGGGGCTTTCGGTCACCGCGCGCGGCGGCGGCTCCTCGCAGTGCGGTCAGACTGTGAATTCCGGCGTCATCGTCGACTTCTCGCGCCACCTGAACCGGATTCTGGAGATCGACGTCGAAGGACGGCGCGCGGTCGTCGAGCCGGGAATCGTGCTCGACGAGCTGAACCGCCAGCTGAAGCCGCACGGCCTCTGGTACCCGGTGGACGTCTCGACCGCGTCGCGCGCCACCATCGGCGGCATGGCCGCCAACAACTCCTGCGGCGCCCGCTCGCTGCGCTACGGGATCATGCGCGACAACGTCGTCAGCATCGACGCGCTGATGGCGGACGGCTGCGCGCGCCACTTCGGCCACGTCGAGCGCGGCTCCAACGACACGCTGGCCAACGACCTCGTGGCGCTCGGCGCGCGGGAGGCGGACGAGATCGCCGCGCGCTTCCCGTCCGTGTCGCGCCGGGTCGGCGGCTACAACATCGACGCGCTGGTGCCGAGTCCGGACCCGATCAACCTCGCGCACCTCCTCGTCGGCTCGGAGGGGACGCTCGCGATCTCCACCGCCGTCGAGATCAAGCTCTGGCCGCTGCCTCCGGCGCGCAAGGCGCTGATGGCCTGTCATTTCCCCACTTTCCGCTCGGCGATGGAGGCGGCGCAGCACCTCGTCGCCACCGGGCCGACCTCGGTGGAGCTGGTGGACGCCACGATGATCGGCCTCGGCCGCGAAATCGCGATGTTCGCCAGGACGCTGGACCGGTTCGTGAAGGGCGAGCCGGAGGCGCTCCTCCTGGTGGAATTCGCCGAGGAGGACTGGGACTGGTCCGCCCGCAAGGTCGCCTCGGTGCACGACGTGATGGCGGACCTCGGGTTCGGCTTCGGCAAGGGCGGGGTCCACGAAGGCGGCGCCGTCGAGATTCTCGACCCCAAGCTCCAGGCGGCGATCGCCGAGTTCCGGCAGGCCGGCCTCAACATCATGATGAGCATGAAGGATGCCCGCAAACCGGTGTCCTTCGTGGAGGACTGCGCCGTCCCGCTCGCGGACCTCGCCGACTATACCGAGCGGCTGACCGAGGTGTTCGAGCGGCACGGCACGAAGGGGACGTGGTACGCGCACGCCTCCGTCGGCTGCCTCCACGTGCGCCCGGTTCTCAACATGAAGCTCGACAAGGACGCGAAGACGATGCGCGCCATCGCCGAGGAGGCGTTCGCGATGGTGCGCGAGTACAAGGGCTCGCACTCCGGCGAGCACGGCGACGGCATCGTCCGCTCCGAGTTTCACGAGCCGATGTACGGGTCGCGAATCGTTCGCGCCTTCGAGGAGGTGAAGGACCGATTCGACCCCGAGGCGCGGCTCAACCCGAACCGCGTCGTCCACCCGCCGAAGATGGATGACCGCACCCTGATGCGCTACCCGCCGCACTATGGCGCGGTGGCGTTGACGCCGGCGCTCGACTGGTCCGCCTGGCCCGGCGCGCTGGGCGGTTTCCAGGGCGCCGTGGAGATGTGCAACAACAACGGCGCCTGCCGGAAGACCGTCGGCGGCGCGATGTGCCCCAGCTACCGCGTCACCCGCGACGAGCGGGACGTGACGCGGGGGCGCGCCAACACGCTGCGCCTCGCCCTGTCCGGGCAGCTCGGTGCGGACGCGCTGACGTCGGAGGAGATGGCCGAGACGCTGTCGCTGTGCGTCTCCTGCAAGGCGTGCAAGCGCGAGTGCCCGACCGGCGTCGACATGGCGAAGATGAAGATCGAGGTGACGGCGGCGCGGGTGAAGGCGCACGGCCTCTCCCTGAAGGACCGCCTGATCGCCTACCTGCCGCGCTACGCGCCCAAGGCGTCGCGTGCCGGCGGGCTCCTCGCGCTGCGCGACCTGCCGGGAATCGCAAGCCTCTCGGAGAAGCTGACCGGCTTCGCCGCCGGGCGCTCGCTGCCCCGCTTCGCGCGGGACCCGTTCCGCGACGAGGAGGCGGCGCGGCCGGGCGACGGGGCGAGCCCCGGCGTCGTGCTCCTCGCCGACACGTTCAACCGCTGGTTCGAGCCGGAGAACCTGCGCGCGGCCGTCAGCGTGCTGTCGGCGAGCGGGGTGCCGGTGCATGCCCTCGCCGGGGAGGGACGGCCGCTGTGCTGCGGGCGCACCTATCTCGCCGCGGGGCTCGTCGACGAGGCGCGGGCCGAGGCGCGGCGCATGGTCGAGGCGCTGGCACCGCACATGGCGGCCGGCCGCCCGGTGATCGGGCTGGAGCCGTCGTGCCTCTTCACCCTTCGCGACGAATTCCTGTCGCTGCTGCCGGGCGACGCGACCGCGAGGATCGCCGAGAACGCGTTCCTGTTCGAGGAGTGGTACGTGGCGGCCGCCGGGCGGGGCGAGATCGTCCCGCCGTTCGAGGCGCGGCCGACGAAGGCCTACATCCACGGCCACTGCCACCAGAAGGCGTTTGGCGCCTTCTCCGCCTCGCAGGAGGCGCTGCGGCTGGTGCCGGAGCTTCAGGTGGAGCCGATCGAATCGAGCTGCTGCGGCATGGCCGGCGCGTTCGGCTACGACGCGAAGACGGCCGAGGTATCGCGCCAGATGGGCGAGCTCTCGCTGCTGCCGGCTGTGCGAAAGGCGGAGGCCGAGGCGATCATCGTTGCGGACGGCACGTCCTGCCGCCATCAGATCCATGACGGCGCCGCGCGAGAGGCGATCCATGTGGCGCGCGTTCTGGAGGCGGCTCTGCCCCGAAGCCCGCGTTGAGGGGAGCCGCGACGAATACGATGCGATGAGAGAGACGCGATGAACACTCACGACGCCCTGCTCGTCCGCCCGCCACTGTCGATGGAGCTGGCCGAGCACATCCGCGCGATGATCCTCGCCGGTGACCTGAAGGACGACGAGAAGATCCCCGAACGCGCGCTGTGCGAGCGCTTCGGCGTTTCGCGCACGCCTTTGCGCGAGGCGCTCAAGATCCTCTCCACCGAGGGCTTCCTCCAGCTCGTTCCGAACCGCGGCGCGCGGGTCTGCGGGCTCACCGTCGCGGACGTGGAGGAGGGCTTCCCGGTCCTTGCGACGCTGGAGAGCCTCTCCGGCGAACTCGCCGCCAGAAGTATCACCGACGCCGAGATCGACGCGATCGCCGACATGAACGCACGGATGCGGGCATGCTACGAGGCGGGCGATCTTCCCGGCTACTTCGCGCTCAACCAGGCGATCCACCTCGCCATCCTGGAGGCGGCGCGCAACCCGATCCTGTCCCAGCACCACCGCATGCTGTCGCAGCGCATGCGCGGGGCGCGCTACGTCTCCAACATCTCCGCCGTGCGCTGGCGCCAGGCGATGGACGAGCACGACCTCATCCTGGAGGCGCTGCGCGCCCGCAACGGCGAGGAGCTCGCCCGCATCCTGAAGCGCCATCTGGAGAACAAGATCGACACCGTGAAGGCGACGATCCTCTCCGCCGACGCCGCCGAGATCTGAGGCCCGGCGCCCGCGGGACAAGGCCCGTCGCGGACACGGTCCGGCGCGCAGGCGCGTTCAGGCGCCTCTCGCCGCGTCCAGCACTTCCGCGGCGCCGGCGAAGCGCGCCACGGGATCGGCGAAGCCGTCCGGGTTGGAGCGGCGCGAGAGGCGCGCTGCGAGCTGCAGGGCCTTGATCGCCGCGCCGGGGTTCGCCGCGCCGCTCCCGGCGATGTCGTAGGCCGTGCCGTGCGCGGGCGTCGCGATCCAGAAGGGAAAGCCGCCGATCAGCGTCACGCCGCGATCGAAGCCGATGAGCTTCATCGCGATCTGCCCCTGGTCGTGGTACATCGTCAGCACCGCGTCGAACTCGCCCCTGAGCGCCCGGACGTAGACCGTGTCGGACGGGACCGGACCGGTGACGCGGAACTGCTTCAGCCGCGCGGCCTCCACGGCGGGGGCGATGATCTCGTCGTCCTCGGTGCCGAAGTTGCCGCCGTCGCCGGCGTGCGGATTGAGCGCCGCGACGCCGATCCGCGGATTCGAGATGCCGGCGCCGCGCATGGTCGAATCGGTCAGCGCGATGGCGCGGGCGATCCGCTCGGGGGTGATCAGGGCCGCCACCTCGGAAAGTGGCACGTGCGAGGTGACGCGCGCGTTCCAAACCTCGTCGAGGACGTTGAACTCCGATCCCGGCGCGTCGGTCCCGATGGAGCGCTGCACGAAGCCGATCTCGTCCACGTAGGACGGGTCGGCGAGGCGCATGGCGTGCTTGTTGAACGGGGTGAAGGTGACCGCGTCCGCCGCCCCGGCCGCGGCGAGCTGCAGCGCGGTGCGGAAGTTCTTCACCGCGACCGAGCCGCCGGCCTCGCTGGAGTCGCCGATCGCGATGGCGTCGACGTCGGCATGGCCGAGGTCGAGGAACGCGGCGTGGTCGAACGTCTCCGGATCGAAGTCGGGCAGGGTGAGGGACAGGCCGGACTGCTCCTCGCCGAGCGCCCAGAGCCGGCGGTCGCCGATGACGAGCCAGTCGGCCGCCGCGAACGTCTCCTCGTGGCAGAGGGCCTTGACGGCGAGTTCGTTGCCGATCCCCGACGGGTCGCCGAGCGCGAGGGCGATGAGAGGGCGGTCGGTCATCGGGCGGTCTCCGCGGGGGTTGCCTTCGGGTAGAGGGTGACGACGGAGGAGCCGTCCAGCTCGGCCTTACCGCTTGCGACGAGCAGGCGGTAGAGGGTCAGCGCCTGTCCGGCCATGGGAAGCGCGAGCGGCATGTCCCTGGTGGCGGTATGCAGCATTTCGAGGTCCTTCAGGATCTGCCGGGCGTAGCCGCGCGGGGCGAAGTCCTCCGCCGCCAGCCGCGGCATCAGCGCCTCCAGGAGGTTGGAGCCGGCGTGGCCGGGCGCCAGCGCGTGCGGGATCTTCGCCGCATCCACGCCGAAGGCCTCGGCGAGGCGGTAGGCTTCGGCGATGACGCAGTAGTTGGTCAGCACCAGCGTCTGGTTGACGAGCTTGGTCGCCTGTCCGGCGCCGACGTCGCCCATCAGGGTCGTGCGGCCGAGGCCGGCGAGGATCGGCTCGACCTTCCCGAAGTCCATCGCCGCGCCGCCGGCCATGATGGCGAGCGTCCCCGTCTGCGCCGCGCCGGGGCCGCCGGAAACGGGCGCGTCGAGGAAGCCCATGCCCGCCTCGGCGAGCGCCGCCGCGAGACTGCGCGTCAGCGGGATGTCGGTGGTCGAGTGGTCGACGAAGACCTTCCCGGCGAGCCCGCTCGCCGAGAGGACGCCGGCGTCCCCGCGAACCACCTTGTCGAGGTCCTTCGGCGTGGTGACGCAGGCGAGGACGTGGTCGCTCGCCGCCGCCACCTCGGCGGCCGAGCCGACGGTGCGCACGCCGAGCGCCCCGGCAGCGGCCAGCGCCTCCGCCCTGACGTCGGTCCCGACGACGGTGTGGCCGTTGGCGATGAGACGCTCGGCGAAGCCTCGTCCCATCAGGCCGAGACCGATGAAGCCGACGGTTGCCCCGGGTGTTGCCATGGCGGGGACCTCCTTAGCGCAGCATGGACGGGATCCAGAGCGAGAGCTCCGGAACGAAGGTGAGGAGGGCCAGCGCCGCGACCAGCGCCGGGTAGAACGGGACCATCGCCATCGCGAGGCGGCTGAACGACAGTCCCGTCATGTTGGAGAGAAGGAACAGCGACAGCCCGAACGGCGGCGTCACCGTGCCGAACATCAGGTTGAAGATGATGACGATGCCGAGGTGCACCGGGTCCACCCCCGCCGCGACCACCGGCGGCGCGATGATCGGCACGAGGAGGAGGGTCGCGGTGGTCGAGTCGACGAACATTCCGGCGACGAGGAAGATCACGTTGACCACCAGGAGCAGCACCCAAGGGTCGGTGCCGATCGCGGCGAACGCCGCCGCGACGTCGCGCGGTACGCCCTCCACCGTCAGGATCCAGCCGAACATCGCCGCCGCCGCGACGATGAAGAGGATCGCCGCCGTGGAGCGCACCGTCTCCACCGCCGCCTTCCACACGAAGCGGGGGCCCATCGAGCGGTAGAAGACCGTGCCCACGAGGAGGACGTAGACGACCGCGACCGCCGACGTCTCGGTCGGGGTGAAGTGGCCCGACAGCATGCCACCGACGAGGATGATCGGGGCCAGCAGCGCCGGCGCCGCGGGCCAGAAGGCTCGCCACAGTGCCCGCGGTGTCGGCCAGTGGGGTGCGCGCGGATAGGAGCGGCGGAGCGACAGGATCGCGACGGTGATCATCAGGAGGACCACCGCGAGGAGCGCCGGCACGATCCCCGCGACGAGGAGCTGGACCGCCGAGACCGACGTCACGGACGCGTAGATGATGATGGGGATCGATGGCGGGAAGATCGGCCCGATGATCGCCGACGCCGCCGTCACCGACGCCGAGAAGGGGAGCGGGAAGCCCTTGTCGGACATCGCCTTGATCTCAACCCGGCCGAGGCCGCCGACGTCCGCGAGCGCCGCCCCCGAGACGCCGGAGAAGATCAGCGAGGCGAAGACGTTGACCTGCGCGAGCCCGCCCCAGAGCCGCCCGACCAGGACGTCGGCGAAGCGGAACAGGCGCTCGGTGATCCCGGCCGCGTTCATCAGGTTGCCGACGAAGATGAAGACCGGAACGGCGACGAGGGGGAAGGAATCGAGCGCGTAGAGCACCCGCTGCGCCACCATCGCCATCGGGATCCCGCCGAGGCCGATATAGATCACCGACGGCACCAGGATCGCGAATGCCACCGGCATGCCGGCGATGAAGAGCGCGAAGAAGCCCGCGATGACGAGGAAGCCTTCGTTCATAGTTCGGGCTCCCGGTCCAGGAAGCCCGCCTCGGGCGGCGCCACGGGCGGCGGCGCCCGCCGCAGCGCGAAGTAGAGCGCGCCGAGCGCAGTGAGGCCGAGGCCGATCACCATGGGTGCGATGAAGAGCCGGAAGGGGATGTTCAGCATCGGCGTGCGGTTCGAGGCGTTCTTGAGCGCGCTGCCGACGGCGGCGTCCACCAGCACCACGAGGACCGCCACCGCGACGAGGAGCAGGAGCCGCTCCAGCAGGGTGCGCCCGCGACGCGGCAGCAGGTCGACGACCTCGCCGAAACGGATCTGCTCGTTGGTGGAGACCAGCAGCGGCAGCGCCAGGTAGACGAGGCCGATGAGGCCCCAGCGCGTCGCCTCCTCCAGACCCGGCACGGGAGCGTCGAACGCGTCCCGCATCACCACCTGGGTGAACGGAAGGATCACGAGCGCGAAGAGGGCGAGGACAGCGAGTACACCGCACAGGCGCTCGACGAGTGTCCATAGAGATCGCAATGGAAGGCTCCGGGTCGGAATGTGGCGGCAACGACGAGGGGCTGGCGGGAAGCCCCGGGCGGGCGAGGGCGGCGGCCGAGAGCGGCGGTTGTGAGCGGCGGTGGACGGGCGTGGTGGAGGCGGGAGTGCGCGCGCGAAAGCGGTGGTCCGGCGGGAAGGCCGCGGCGAGGGGAGTTCCCCCCTCGCGCTCCCCCCGTCTCGCCGACGGGCAGGCTTTCAGGACAGATGGGCTGCGCCCGACTGCCCTCAAAGCCAGGACGAGCCTTCGTCGGACCGCGGCGGCGTCAAGCGCCCGTCCTCGCCACGCTCGCTGCGCTGCGCGTGGCTCCGGGCGGGCACTTGACCCCGCCGCGGCCCTCGCACCGGATGTCCGCGCCGCGGACGGGACCTACTGGACCTCGTCGATGCGCTTCAGGTAGTCCGCCCAGGCCGGATAGTCCTCGGCGACCTTGGCGCGGACCGCCTCGCGGAACTCGTCGAGCTTCAGGCCGGCGGCCTCGTCGATCACCGTGACGCCCTGCTCCTTCAGGAAGGCGATCTCGTCGGCCTCCGAGTCGCGGTACCAGTCGAGCGATTCCTGGCCGACCTCCTTCAGCACCTCCTCCATGATCGCGCGGTCCTCGTCCGGGATGCCCTCCCAGGCGTCCTCGTTGACGAACACGGCGAGCACCGATTCCATGTGCCCGGTCAGCATCAGGTACTTGTTCGCCTCGTACATCTTGCGGGCGATGATGTTGTTGAGGGGGTTCTCCTGCCCCTCGACGAGGCCGGTCATCAGCGCCGGCATGATCTCGGAGATCTCGACCGGGGTCGGGATCGCGCCCATCCCCTCCAGCATCGTCGACCAGAGCTGGATCGGCACGCCGCGGAACTTCTTGCCCGCCATGTCCGCCGGCGAATAGACCGGGTAGCGCGCCGTCAGGTGCCGCGCCCCGCGATAGAAGTTGCCGACGATGCGGATGCCGGCGTTCTCGATCAGCTTCTCGTTGATCTCGTCCAGCACCGGGCTGCCGGGCGCCGTCGCCTTCATGGCGTGGTCCATGCCCCGGTAGGCGTAGGGCGCGTTGAAGACGGCGACGTCCTCGTAGAACCGGTCGAGCGAGGAGAAGTCGTGGTGCGCCATCTGGATCGCCCCGATGCGCACCGCGTCCAGCATCTCCGACAGGTTGCCGAGCTGCGAGTTCGGGAAGACCTCGATCGTCACCCGGCCGTCGGTGCGCTCCTCGATGCGCTTGGCGAGCTCCTCTGCGAACCGGGTCTGGCCCTCGCCCTCGGCACCGACGTGGGCATAGCGCAAGGTGACGTCGGCCGACGCCGGCAGGGCGACGAGCGTGGCGAGACCAGCGGCGGTCAGGGCCGTCCATAGTGGCTTCATCGTGTTCCTCCCAAGACTTTCTCTTGTGTTTTGGCGGTCGCCCTCGGGGCGATCCGGTAGAATCTGGCGGCGTTGTCGTGGAACAGGGCCCGGCGGACGTCAGGCGCGAGGTCCGACGTGACCGCGGCGAAGCCGGCGAAGATGGCCGTCATCTCGCCGACGACGGAATCGACCGGGAAGTTCGAGGCGAACATCGCCCGCTCGGGGCCGAAGATGGCGATCGCGTCGCGCACCACGGACGCGTTCTTCTCGAGGCTCCAGCGCTCGCCGCGGAGGCCGATGCCGGAGATCTTGACGGCGACGTTGGGCTCGCGCGCCAGCGTCTCCATCGCCGCGCGCCATCCGGCGAGACCCTCGGGCGAACGGTCGGCGGGGAGGCCGGTGTGGTTGAGGATGATGCGCGTCTGCGGGAAGTCGCGCGCCAGCTCGGCGGCGGCGTCGAGGTGCCACCAGGGCGTCTGCAGGTCGAAGCCGAGGCCGTGACGGGCGAGGTGGGCGTAGCCGTCGCGCCAGCGCGGATCGTCCATCGACCCCGCCGCGCCGCGCTGCGCCTCTGCCGGTGCGCGGGCGGCGGCGGGCTTGTGGCGCACGCTGCGTACGAGCGGGAACGTCGCCTGCTTGGCGATGACCTCGCCGGCGTTCTCCGCGTCCATGAATGCCTGAGCGACGACGGCGTTGGGAAAGCCCGCCTCGGCGGCGTAGTTGTGCACCCAGCGCGTCTCGCCGAACGGGTCGGCGGGGTCCCACTCCGCCTCGACGTAAACGGTGGCGACGACGTTCATGGGACCGGCGTCGGCGCGGTAGTCGGGCGCGAGGTAGTCGCGGCGGATCGACGAGTAGTCGCCGTAACGGAACGGGATCATCTCGCCGCACAGCCAGGGGTGCTTGCCGAGCGAGAGATCCCACAGGTGCATGTGCGCGTCGATCAGCCGGTCCGGCAGCGCCGTGAGGTCGGGCTCACCCATGAGCGCCGCCCGCCGTCGCCGCAGGTCGTGCGGCCCCCGCCCTACGCGTCGGCTCCTGTGCCAATCGCGCCTCCTCCCCTTCGACCGCCACCTCTGACGGGTGGCTGGCTTCGTTCTTGTTATCTGAATACAGTATGCAGCATAATTTGCGCGCCGCAAGTGCGCGCAGCGCCCGAGAGGATCCACGGCCCGTGACCGACATCTCGCCCCCCGAACACCTGATCCAGCGCCGCACGCTGCACGAGGAGGTGGTCACCCGGCTGCGCGACATGATCATCGACGGCACCCTCGAGACCGGCTCGCGCATCAACGAGAGCGAGCTCGGCCCCAGGCTCGGCGTCTCCCGCACCCCCCTGCGCGAGGCCCTGCGGACCCTCGCGAGCGAGGGGCTGATCGAGCTGGTCCGCTCCAAGGGCGCGGTCGTGCGGCGCTTCGGCATCGAGGACGTCGCGGAGATGCTGGAGTCGCTGAAGGCCATCGAGGGGTTCGCCGCCCGGGTCGGCGCGACAAGGGCCGGCGAGGCCGAGATCGCCGCCATCATCGCCCGGCACGACGAGATGGTGCGCTGCTACGAGGGGCGCGAGCGGCTCGCCTACTACAAGCTCAACCAGTCGATCCACACCGCGATCGTGGCCCTTGCCCACAACGCCAGCCTCGCCGAGCTGCATGCTTTGGTGCAGGGGCGGCTGAAGCGGATCCGCTATATCGGCAACCACGCACCCGAGAAGTGGGCCGGGGCCATGGCCGACCACGAGCGGATGGCGGACGCGCTGAAGCGCCGCGACGGCGACGCGCTCGCCCGCGCCCTCGAGGACCACATGGACAACACCCTCGCGCGCGTCCGCGACGTGCTCTGACCTCGGCAGCCCCTCCCGGGCGGAGGGCGCTGAGGCGCCAAAGCCTCACCGGGTAGGCGATCGCCCTCCGCCGTCAGATCCGGGGTGCCAGCGGGGTGTCATTCGGCGCATCGTCCACGGCGCCGAAATGGACCGGCCCGGACGCGAAGTACCGGATGCGAAGAAGGAGCGATGGCATGTACGATCTCATCTTGAAGGGCGGACGTGTCGTCGATCCGGCGTCGAGCATCGACGGGATCCTCGACGTCGGGTTCGCCGACGGGAAGGTCGCCGCCGTCGGCGCCAACCTCGAATGCGTCGAGGCCGGCGAGGTGAAGGACGTCACCGGATGCGTCGTCACGCCGGGACTGATCGACTTCCACACCCATGTCTACTGGGGCGGCACCTCGCTCGGCGTCGATTCCGAACGCATCGCCCGGCGCAGCGGCACCACCACCTTCGTCGACGCCGGCAGCGCGGGAGCGGGGAACCTCCCGGGCTTTCGGGCGCACGTGATCGAGCGGGTCGCGCCCCGCATCCTTGCCTACGTGAACATCTCCTTCGCGGGGATCTTCGGGTTCTCGAAGAACGTGATGGTGGGCGAGTGCGGCGACATGCGCCTCGTCCATCCCCACGAGTGCCTCGCCGCCGCGAAGGACAACCTCGACATCGTCGTCGGCATCAAGGCGCGCATCGGCGCCAAGGCGGGCGGAATGTCCGGCATCGCGCCGCTGCACCTCGCCATCGAGGTCGCCGACAAGCTCGGCCTGCCGGTGATGGCCCACATCGACAACGCGCCGCCGAACCAGAAGGAAGTGCTCGAGATCCTGCGGCCCGGCGACATCCTCACCCACTGCTTCCGCCCCTGGCCGAACGCGCCGATCGACGGACAGCGCAACATCCGCGCCGAGGTGCTGGCGGCGCGCGACCGGGGCGTCGTGTTCGACATCGGCCACGGGCAGGGGGGATTCTCCTTCGATTCGTGCCGCGCGATGTTCGACGAGGGGATCTTCCCGGACGTCATTTCCAGCGACGTCCACGTCCTGTGCGTGGACGGGCCGGCCCACGACGTGCTCGCGGTCATGTCGAAGTTCATGGCCCTTGGCATGAACCTCACCGACGTGGTCCGCTGCGTCACGCTGAACCCCGCGCAGGCGATGCGCCGGCCGGAGCTGGGGTCGCTCGCGGTCGGGACGCCCGGCGACGCGACGATCCTCGAGCTGCGCGACGAGCCGGTCCGGCACGTCGACGTGTCCGGCGAGACGCTCACCGCCGACACCCGGCTCGCGGCGAGGGGCGTCGTCATCGGCGGGCACTGGTGGGCGAACGGGGACGCGCCCGAACCAAGGAGCTGACATCGAGGGCGTCCGCGGGGGGACCGGAGGCCGGGGCGCTCCGGCTTCACCAGTGAACAGGGGCGGGACGCCTGTTCTCCGGAGCCAGCCATCGCTGAAGGAAGCCCTGAGCCGGAGCGGGACGCCGCGCAAGGCACGCTTCGCTCTTCGGCCTTGCACGGCGTCCCGCTCCGGCTCTCTTCGGGCTTCAGCGATGGCTGGCTCCGGAGAACAGGCTGGGCCTTGCCCGTGGGCCCCTCGCGGGGAGGCCGTGCCGGCGATGTGGGACGGCGGTTGGGCGCGGTGGTTCAGGTGCGGCGGGTCAGGCGTGGTGGCAGGCGACCTGGTGGCCGGGCGTGGTGGCGCGCAGCGGCGGCATCGTGCGGCAGACGTCGGTGCGCTTCGGGCACCGGTCCTGGAACGGGCAGCCCTCGATCTGCTGGAAGCGGCTCGGCGGCTCGCCGCGCTCCACCGCGCCGGTGACGCGCTTGCTCGGGTCGATGCGCGGCACCGAGGCGATCAGCATCTGCGTGTACGGGTGCTGCGCGGCGGCGAAGAGGGACGGGCCGTCGCCGAGCTCGACGACGTGGCCCATGTAGAGCACCGCGACACGGTCCGAGATCTTCGCCACGACGCCGAGGTCGTGCGAGATGAACATCATCGTCAGGCCGAGGCGCGCCTTGAGGTCGGCGAGGAGGTTGAGGACCTGCGCCTGGATCGACACGTCGAGCGCCGACACCGGCTCGTCGGCGATGATGAGGTCAGGCACCGGCAGGATCGCCCGCGCGATGCCGACGCGCTGGCGCTGCCCGCCGGAGAGCTCGTGCGGGTAGCGCGGCGCGAAGCTCGGGTCGAGGCCAACCTGGGTCAGCGCCTCGCCGACCTGCTCGGCGCGCGCCTTGCGGCTTTTGAAGAGCCCGTGGATATCGCCCGTCTCGGCGACGGAGTCGCCCACCGTGCGGCGGGGGTTGAGCGAGGCGTAGGGGTCCTGGAACACCATCCGCAGCTTGAGGCGCGCCGTGCGCAGCGCCGCGCCGTGCGCCTTCAGGAGGTCGCCGCCGCCGAAGATCACCTCGCCGCCGTCCGCCCGCGTGAGACCCATGATCGAGCGGCCGACCGTCGTCTTGCCGCAGCCGGACTCGCCGACGATGCCGAGCACCTCGCCCCGCCGCACGGTCAGCGAGATGCCGTCCACCGCCTGCACCCGGTAGCGCTTGCCGTCGCGGTGGACGTGGAAGGTCTTGGTGAGGTCCCGCACCTCGAGGAGGGGGGCGGCGGCCGGGGCCACGGTGTCGGTCAGCGCCATCAGACGGCCTCGGCGATCAGCGGGAAGTGGCAAAGCGCGGTGTGACCGCCGGCCTCGACCACCGGGACGGGGCCGGACCGGCACGGCGGGCCGGCGCGCTCGCAGCGTGGCGCGAAGGGGCAGCCGTCACCGATCTCGTAGGGCTTCGGCGCCTGGCCGGGGATCGAATGGATCGGCTCCTGACCGGTGGCGGGGTCGGGGACGCACGCCATCAGGCCCGCCGTGTAGGGGTGGAGCGGCGCGGAGAAGATCCCCTCCACCGTCCCGGTCTCGGCGATCTTTCCCGCGTACATCACCGCCACGCGGTCGGCGAGCTGGGAGACGACGCCGAGGTCATGGGTGATGAAGAGGACGCCCATGTGCAGGCGGTCGCAGAGGTCGCGGATCAGGCCGAGGATCTGGAGCTGCACCGTGACGTCGAGCGCGGTCGTCGGCTCGTCGGCGATGAGCACCTTCGGTCGGCAGGCGAGGGCGACCGCGATCATGACGCGCTGGCGCATGCCGCCCGACAGCTCGTGCGGGTAGGCGCGAAGCTGGAGCTGCGCGTCCGGGATGCGGACGAGGTCGAGGAGCTCGCGCGAGCGGGCGGCCGGGTCGGCCTCGGGATCGTGGACCCGCACCGCCTCGGCGATCTGGTCGCCGATCCGCATCACCGGGTTCAGCGACGTCATCGGCTCCTGGAAGATCATCGCGATGTCGCCATGGCCCTTCCGGACCCGCTCGAACGGCGTCGCCTCGGTGATGTCGGCGCCGTCGATGGCGATGCGGCCGTCGCTGACCCACGCCTCCGGGTGCGGCAGGAGGCCCATCACGGCGAGTGACGTCATGCTCTTGCCGCAGCCGGACTCGCCGACGAGCCCCAGGATCTCGCCCGGCGCGATCGCGAACGAGACGCCGCGCACGACGTCGATCGAGCCGTGCCGCGAGCCGACCGAGACCACCATGTCCTCGACGGTGAGCATCGCCTACCTCCGCTGCCTGTTGCCCATGACCTCGCGGAAGCGCGGGTCCATGTGGTCGCGCAGCGCGTCACCGGTGAGGTTCAGCGAGAACGCGGTGAGGGCGATCATCATGCCGGGAAAGAAGAGCAGCCACGGGGCGCGGGTGATGTAGATGCGCGACTCGGCCAGCATGTTGCCCCAGCTCGGCACGTCCGGCGGCGTGCCGAGGCCGAGGAAGTCGAGCGACGCCGCCCCGAGCTGGGCGAAGGCGAAGACGAAGCTCGCCTGCACCAGGAGAGGCGAGATCATGTTGGGCAGGATGTGCCTGGCGATCAGCCAGACCGTGCCCGCGCCCATCGAGCGGGCGGCCTCCACGTAGGTCTCCTCGCGCAGCCGCAGGGTGACGCCGTAGACGATGCGGGCCGTCGTCGTCAGGTAGACGACGCCGATGGCGAGGATCGCGTTCACCACGCCCTGCCCGAGGATCACGATGAGCCCCAGCGCGAGGAGCAGCGAGGGGAAGGCCATCAGCACGTCGACGCCGCGCATCAGGATGCGGCCGAGCGCGGGATAGAGCGCCGAGACGACGCCGATGGGAACGCCCGTCGCCAGTGCGAAGGCGACCACGCCGAGGCCGATGAGGAGCGCCAGGCGCGAGCCGTAGACGACGCGCGAGAAGGTGTCGCGGCCGAAGTGGTCGGTGCCGAACCAGTGCTCGGCGTTGGGTGGCACGAGGCGCTCCGTCGGCGCGATGTCGAGCGGCGAGTAGGGCGCGATCAGCGGCGAGGCGAGCGCGGAGACGATGACCACCAGCAGGAAGATGAGGCCGATGAAGGTGACCGGTCGGGCGGTGACCGGGGCGAGGACCGCGCGGACGGTGGCGCTCATGAGAGCTCCACCCGCGGGTCGAGGAAGCGGTAGGAGATGTCCACCAGGAGGTTGATGACGAGGTAGAGGCAGACGATCACGAGGATCACGCCCTGGATGACGGGATAGTCGCGCCGCAGGATCGACTGCACCACGGTGCGGCCGATGCCGGGCAGCGCGAACACGGTCTCGGTCACCACCGCCTCGGAGATCAGCGCCCCGAGGGTGAAGCCGAATGCGGACACGACGACGAGGAGCGCGTTGCGCAGGGTGTGCCGCAGCACCACGCGGCGGGGGCTGATGCCCTTGGCGCGGGCGGTGCGGATATAGTCCTCCTTCGAGACGTCGAGCATCGAGGCTCGGGTGAGGCGCAGGATGAGCGCCGCGTTCGGCGCCGCCAGCGCGAAGCTCGGCAGCAGGAGGTAGCGCAGGTTGGCGAGGCCGCCGTCCTCGAAGATCGACGGATAGCCGGAGGACGGGAGCCAGCCGAGCGTCGCGGCAAAGACGAGGATGAGGTAGAGGCCCACCCAGAAGGTCGGGATCGAGGCCATCAGCATGGCGAGCCCCGAGAGGCCCTGGTCGAGCGCGCTCCCCCGCTTCACCGCCGCGATCACGCCGACCGGCACGCCGATGACCACCACCCAGACCATGGTGATGAGCGCCAGCAGGATGCTCGTCTCGGCGCCGTCGACGATGACGGAGGTGACCGGCTCGTCGAAGAAGATCGAGCGGCCGAGGTCGCCCTGCAGCGCGCTGGCCGCCCAGTAGAAGTACTGGACCACCAGCGGCTGATCGAGCCCCAGACGGGTGCGCAGAGCCGCCGCCTGCTCGGGCGTCGCCGAATCGCCGAGCATGACGAGGATCGGGTCGCCCGGGATCAGGTGGATGAACATGAAGATGATCACGGAAGCGGCGACCAGCGTCGCGAACGCCGCTCCGGTCCGCTTGGCGATGTAGATCCACATCGGCGGCGGTCTCTCCTAGCCGGGCGCTTCGGTTACTTCGACGCGCCCCAGAAGTACTGGAAGCCCGGCGCCTTGTCCCAGGCCGGCTTGAAGCCCGGCGCGGCGATGTCGAACGAGAACACGTCTCCGACCTTCGCCGCCGGCACCTGCTCGTAGGCGAGCTTCTGGATTTCGGCCCAGGTGGCGGGGCGGCCGTCGAGGTCGGAGGTGTTGATGAACGTCGCCTCCAGCTCCTCCTTCTCGGGGCTCGTCCACCAGCCGGGATAGTTGTCGTTCATGAAGGTCAGCAGCGCCGGGTCGGCGACGGTGTTGTGGTGCGTCATGAAGAGGTCCCAGGCGCCGGGCTCGGCCCGCTGCTTCAGGAGCGTCGCCCAGTCCCGCACGTCGAGCTCGACGTTGATGCCGGCGTCGGCGAGCTGGCGCTTGAAGACGTTCGCCTGGTCGAAGTGCTGCTGGTAGTTGGTCGACACGAGCAGGCGGATGGGCGCGCCGTCGTAGCCGGCTTCCGCGGCCATCGACTTGGCCTTCTCCGGGTCGCCGACGTTGTAGGCCTCGGTGCCGGCGTCGGTGTACCAGACCGAATCCTTGGTGAAGAAGGCGCCCTGCGCGTCCCACAGCTCGGGGTCGCCGACGGAGACCTGGAGCGCCTCGGTCATGTTGAGCGCGGTCAGGATGGCCCGGCGCAGCGCGTAGTTGTCCTTCAGGATGCCGTCCTTGGAGTTCATGAACAGCAGGCCGAAGATCGGCGAGGCGCTGATGTACGGCGTCACCGAGGGGTCGTCCTTCAGGATGGCGTAGAGGTCGCCGGAGATGAACTCGGCGTAGTCGTAGTCGCCCGCCTGGACGCCGCTGACGCGGGTGCCGACGTCGGACACGGGGATGAAGCGCAGCGTGTCGAGGACCGCCTCGCGGTTGCCGGCCATGCCGTCGGCCGGCTCGGAGCGCGCCGCGTAGTCGTCGAACTTGACGAGCTCGACGTAGCGGTTCGGCCGCCAGTCGCTGAACTTGTAGGGGCCGGTGCCGATATAGCTCTCGGGCTTCACCGGCTCGCCGGCCGCGGCGGAGACGATCTCGGCGGGGAAGACGATCGGGCCGCCGTTGACCTGGGCGAGGAGGCTCTTCCAGGCACCGTTGGGGGCCTTCAGGGTGATCGTCACCTCGTAGTCGCCGGTCGCCTCGACGGTGTCGAGGCCGAGCGTCGAGCCGCGCGCGCCGAACTCGGCCCAGCGCTTGAGCGAGGCGGCCACGTCGTCGGCCTTCATCTCCTCGCCGTTGTGGAAGGGAACGCCCTGGCGCAGCGTGACGGTGATCGTCTTGCCGTCCTCGGAGACGGTCTCGCCCTCGGCCAGCAGCGGCTGCGGCACCGACTTCGAGTCGAGCGCGTAGAGCGTCTCGAACATGTGCTGAGCGATCATCGTCGCGACGACGGCCGTGCCCATCTGCGTGTCGAGGCTGGGCGGTTCGCCGATGGTCGCGTAGCGGAGCGTCTCGGCGGTCGCCGGGGTGACGGCGCTTCCCGCCGCCAGCGTCCCGGCGAGCGCGAAGGCGCCGGCCGCGAGGACGCGCTTCATTCCAAGTCTGCCCAACATTGCACCGTTCCTATCGTTGTTCTTCGGCAATCGTTTGGCGCGGCGGTCGTGCGCCGCGGGTTACGCAACGCTCAGAGGCAGGTAAAGCCTCCGTCGATGACCAGCGCGGCCCCGGTCATGAACCGGGACGCGTCGGACGCGAGGTAGACGGCGAGCGGCCCCAGGTCCTCCGGGTCGCCCGCGTGGCCGGCGGGGATCATGGCGACCGCCGCGTCGATGACTTCGGGACGCTCCTTCAGCCAGCGCCGGTTGGGTGCCGTCATGAAGAGGCCGGGACAGATCGCGTTGGCGGTGATGCCGTGCGGCGCCCAGTCGACGGCGATGGAGCGGGTGAACTGCACCAGCGCGGCCTTCGCCGTCTCGTAGTGGCGGCCCGAGATGCCGCGGCCGGCGACGAAGGCGTTGATCGAGGCGACGTTGATGACCCGCCCGCCGGTTCCCCGATCGATCATCGCGCCGCCGATGACCTTGGTGCAGGCGACCGCGCTCGTCAGGTTGAGGTCGACGAGCTTGCGCCAGGTGGCGAGCGGGGTGTCCTGAAGCTGGATGTTCTCGCGCCGCCCGCCGACATTGTTGACGAGGATGTCGACCGGACCGGCTTCGGCGAGTGCCCGGGTGCAGACCGCGACGGCGCTCTCGGGATCGGAGACGTCGGCCGGAAGGACGGTGACCTCGCGCCCGATGGCGCCGACGTCGCCGGCGGTGGCGTCGAGGTCGTCGGAGGGGCGCGCCACGAGGACGATGTCCGCCCCGGCGCTCGCCAGGGCCAGGGCCATCTCGCGGCCCAGACCGCGGCTGGCGCCGGTGACCAGGGCTCGCTTGCCGTCCAGCCGGAAACGATCCAGTACGTTCACGCGAGCCGCTTCACGAATCCACCTCCCAGCACCGGAGCGATGCCGCCACTGAAGGTGCAGCTTCCGCTCCGATAAGTTCAGCGTATCGATAAATTAACAAAGGTCTAGAGCGAAACCCGTCCCTGGAACGATTTTGGCATGCCGTTCTGTGGATAAATTAACCCGTGGGTTAATAACCTTTGCCGCGGGCCGACACCGGCCAGACCGTCTCCACCCGACCGTCCCGCACGCCGACGTACCAGTCGTGCATGTTGCACGTCGGGTCGCAGTGGCCCGGCACCAGCCGCAGCTTGTCGTTGACCTTGAGCGCGCCGGTCGGATCGTCGATCGTGCCGTGCTCGTCGGAGCAGCGGATGTACCTGACGTCGTCGCGGCCGAAGACGACGGGCAGGCCGCTGTCCAGCGACTGCGCCTTCAGGCCGGCGTCGCAGATGGCGCGATTGGGCTTGGGGTGGCTCATCACGCCGGTCAGGATGAAGAGGGCGTGCTCCCACTCCGTCTCGTCGAGCCGCTTGCCGTCCTTGTCCCTGATGCGCCCGTAGTCGGCGTCCATGAAGGCGTAGGAGCCGCACTGCAGCTCGTTGTAGACGCCCGAGCCGCTCTCGAACGCGAACGTCCCCGTGCCGGCGCCGGAGACGAGCGGCGGCTTGAGACCGGCGGCCTCCAGCGCCCCGGCCGTCTCCTTGACGAGGGCGATCGCCTTGTCGAGCGCGGCCTTGCGCCCGGCGTAGTCCTCGATGTGCTGGGCGGCGCCGTGGTAGGCCTGGACACCCTCGAAGGTCAGGCCCGGCGCGGCGTCGATCGCCCTGGCGAGGGCGACGACCTCCTCCGGCGTGGCGACACCGCAGCGGTCCATCCCGCAGTCGAGCTCGACGAGGCAGCCGAGCGTGGCGTTGTGGCGGACGGCCGCGGCGGAAAGCTCGCCGACATTGGCCGCATCGTCGACGCAGACGGTGACCGCGGCGCCGAGGCCGGGCAGCCGCGCGAGGCGGTCGATCTTCATCGCGTCGCGGACCTGGTTGGAAACGAGGATGTCGCCGATGCCGCCCCGCACGAAGGCTTCCGCCTCGGACACCTTCTGGCAGCACACGCCCACCGCTCCGCCGATGGCGATCTGCAGCTTCGCCACGTCCACCGACTTGTGCATCTTGCCGTGGACCCGAAGGCGCATCCCGTGTGCCTTCACGAACTCACCCAGCTTGCGCACGTTCCGCTCCAGCGCGTCGAGGTCGAGGATGAGGCAGGGGGTCTGGATGTCGGCCTCCGCCATGCCGGGGAGAGCCGGCACGTCGTAGCCGACCTCGAGCCCCGCGAGAGTGTTCTTCATGTCCATGGTCGGCGGTCTCCAGATCACATCGCGCCGTCGGGCGCGCGTCGGATAAGGGGTCGTCTCGCAACCGCCCCCTTGTCAAATGCGAATGGGCGCCCGGCTTACGAAATCGCCGCGACAGTGTCTCCGGCAGCGACCGGGGCGACCGGTTCGGCGAGGTGGCAGGCGGCAGCGCGGGCGGGGCCGAGGGGTCGCAGCGCGGGGTCGTCGCGCCGGCACCGCTCCACGGCGATGGGACAGCGCGGGTTGAAGTTGCAGCCCGGCGGCGGGGAGAGCGGGGAGGGGATCTCGCCGCGGATCGGCCTGATGTCGACGCGCCCGCCGTCGTCGAGGGCGATCTTCGGCACGCTCTCGAGGAGGCCCCGCGTGTAGGGGTGCTTCGGCGCGTCGTAGACGTCGCCGATCGGCCCCTCCTCGACGACACGGCCGAGGTACATCACCGCCACCCGGTCGGCGAGGTGCCGCACCACCGCTAGGTCGTGCGAGATGAAGACGATGGTGAGCCCCAGCCGCTGCCGCAATTCCAGGAAAAGGTTGATGATCTGCGCCTGGATCGACACGTCGAGCGAGGCCACCGGCTCGTCGCAGATCAGCACCTCCGGCTGCATCGCGAGCGCGCGGGCGATTGCGATACGCTGCCGCTGGCCGCCGGAGAACTGGTGCGGGAAGCGCGCGGAGAGCGACGGGTCGAGGCCGACCTCGGTCAGCGCGCGTGCGAGCGCCTCGCCCTTGTCGCGCGGCCTGACGAGGCCATGGGCGAGGGGCCCCTCGAGGATCGTGTCGCCGACGCGCATGCGCGGGTCGAGCGAGGCGAACGGATCCTGGAACACGGTCTGGATCGTGGTCGTGGCCTTTCGCCCGTTGACCATGACGGGCTCGCCCTTCAGGCGGACGGTACCGGACGTCGGCGCCATGATGCCGGCCATCATCCGGCCGAGCGTGGACTTGCCGCAGCCCGACTCGCCGACGATCCCCAACGTCTCGCCCTTCGCCACGCGGAGCGTCACGCCGTCGACCGCACGGACCGAGCGCGTCTCGACGTTGGCGCCGAGGCGCGCGGCGAGCTTGTCGCCGAGCGTCAGGTGCGGCGCGAAGTGCCTGACCGCGTTCTCGACCGTGAGTTCCGCCTCGCTCATGCCGCGACTCCCACGGGATGGATGCAGCGCACCGCTCTCGCGCCGTCCGGCCGCAGGGCCGGTTCCGCGGCGCAGGCGGCGGTCGCGCGGTCGCACCGCGGGCGGAAGGCGCAGCCTTCGGGAAGATCCAGCAGCGACACGGCGCTTCCCCTGATCTGGGCCAGCGGCTCACCCGGCTCGGACATGGCCGGCAGCGAGGCGACGAGGCCCGCCGTATAGGGGTGGCGCGGGTCGGAGAGGACGGCGCCCACCGGACCCTCCTCGACGATGCGCCCGGCGTACATCACGAGGACGCGGCTCGCGATGGCGGACACGGTGGCGAGGTCGTGGCTGATCCAGATGAGCGCGGTCCCGCTCCCCTTCACCAGCTCCCCCACCTCGGCGAGGATCTGGGCCTGGATCGACACGTCCAGCGCCGTCGTCGGCTCGTCGGCGATGATGACGTCCGCGCCGTGCAGCAGGGCGATCGCGATGGCGACGCGCTGGCGCATACCGCCGGACATCTCGTGCGGGTAGGCGGCGAGGCGCGCCCGCGCCTCGGGGATGCCGACGCGGGCGAGCACCTCGGCCGAGCGCGCGTCGGCGGCCCTGCGGCTCATGCGTTCATGGGCGGTGACGGCGAGCGCCATCTGCCGGCCGATGGTGAGCACCGGGTTGAGCGTCATCATCGGGTCCTGGAAGACCATTGCGATCTTCGCGCCGCGGATCCGGCGCAGCGCGCGGGGCGGCTGGCCGACCAGCTCCTCGCCCCGGAACTTCACCGAGCCGCCGACGATGCGCCCCGGCGGGTCGATGAGGCCGAGGAGCGAAAAGCCGGTGACGGACTTGCCCGACCCCGACTCGCCGACGAGCCCGACCACCTCGCCGCGCCCGACCTCGAAGGACACCCCGTCCACCGCCTTCACCACGCCCGCGCGGGTGAAGAAGTGGGTGCGAAGGTCGCTGACCTCGAGAACGGGCGTCATCGGTCGAGCCTCGGGTTGAGGATGTCGCGCACGTGGTCGCCGACGAGGTTGATGGAGACGATGAGGAGGATGAGCGCGATGCCGGGATAGACCGAGATCCAGGTCCGGCCGCTCATCATGTACTTGACCCCGTTGGAGATCAGCATGCCGAGCGAGGGTTCCGTCACCGGCAGCCCGAGGCCGAGGAAGGAGAGCGTCGCCTCCAGCGCGATGGCGTAGGCGATCTGCACCGTCGCCACGACGATGAGCGCCGGCATGGCGTTCGGGAGGAGGTGGCGGAAGATGATGCGCCGGGCCGACAGCGGCGTCGCGGCGGCGGCCTCGATGTAGTCCTTCGACCGCTCGGCGGAGGCGGCGCCATAGGCGGTGCGGGCGAAGTAGGCGTACTGGGCCGTCACCAGCGCGATGATGAGCTGCGCCTTGCCCTGCCCGAGCAGCGCCACGAGGACGAGCGCCAGCAGGATCGGCGGGAAGGAGAGCTGGAGGTCGACGAGGCGCATGATGATCGTCTCGACGACGCCGCGCGCGTAGGCCGCGAGGATGCCGAGCACCGTGCCGAGGACGAGCGCCACGGTGCCCGCGGCGAGGCCGATCTGTATCGAGACGCGCAGGCCGTAGAGGATCGCCGAGAGGAGGTCGCGCCCCTGCGCGTCCGTGCCGAGCAGGTGGACGTATCCGCCCGACCCGACGAAGCCCGGCGGCCGGCGCGCGTCGCGCAGCGAGAGGCCGGAGAGGTCGTAAGGGTTCTGCGGCGCGATCCAGGGCGCGGTGAGGGCGAGGATCGCCAGGATGATGACCACCACGAGGGCCACGACCGCGACCCAGTCCTCCCGGTAGCGCTGCCAGAAGCGCCGCCACGGCGAGACCGCGCCGCGGGACGTTGCGGACGGAGGGCTCGCCCCGCTCATGCCGTTCGCCCCCGGCGCAGGCGCGGGTCGAGCACGGCGTAGACGAGGTCGACCGCGAGGTTGATCGTCACGAACAGCGCCGAGACGAGAATGAGGTAGGCCATCATCACCGGGCGATCGAGGTTCTTGATGGAGTCGATGATGAGCTTGCCGACCCCGGGCCAGGAGAAGATCGTCTCCGTGACGACCGCGAAGGCCAGCGTCGAGGCGAGCTCCAGCCCGAACACGGTCGCGATGGGGATCGCGATCAGCTTCAGGACGTGCCGGCGCACGATGGTGCCCTCCGAGAGCCCTGCCGCGCGGGCGAATTTCACCGTGTCCGACAGCATGACCTCGCGTGTGCCGGCGCGGGCGAGGCGGATCATGATGGCGAGCTTGAAGAGGGCGAGGTTGATCGCCGGAAGGACGAGGTGGGACCAGCCGTCGACGGTGAAGATGCTCCACGGCACGCCGAACACCAGCACCGTGTCGCCGCGTCCGCCAGAAGGCAGCCAGCCGAGGTTCACCGCGAAGGTGAGGATGAGGATCAGCCCCACCCAGAAGGTCGGCACCGAGAAGCCGAGCACCGAGACCGCCATGATGAGGCGCGACGAAACCGCGTCCGGCTTGTAGCCGGCCCACATGCCGAGCGGCACGCCGATGAAGAGCGCGCCGAGCACGGCGGTGAACACCAGCTCGATGGTCGCCGGCAGGCGCCCGAAGATCAGCGACAGGACCGGCTCGTTGTAGATGTAGGAGCGGCCGAGGTCGCCGTGGAAGAGGTTCCAGATGTAGAGGCCGTACTGCTCCCACAGCGGGCGGTCGAGGCCGAAGCGCTCGATCACGCGGGCGCGGATGTCCTGCGGCGCGTCGGGCGGAAGCAGCACCTCGAGCGGATTGCCGATGGCGTAGATACCCGCGAACACGATGACCGACATGACGATCATGATGATCGCCGCCTGCATCACCCGCTGCAGCAGAAACCCGGTCATCGCGGGGCCGGGTCCGTCAGCCACTTGGCGAAGAAGTGGCGGGCGTGGCCCTTGGGGTAGTCGTCCAGCCGGCCGAACTCGGCGTAGCCCATCTTGAGGTAGAACCCCGGCGCCTGGAACGAGAAGGTGTCGAGCCAGACCGCGGTGCAGCCGCGCTCGCGGGCGATGGCCTCGGCGCGGGCGATCAGCCTGGCGCCGAACCCCTGGCCGCGCAGCGAGGCGTCGACGGCGAGATACTTCACGTAGAGCCAGCCGAAGTTGGTGAACCCGACGAGCGCGCCCAGGACGCGCGGCGGCGCCGCGTCCTTGTCCGTCACCGTCAGGCACAGGGACTGCGGCGCGAAGTGGTGGCCGAGCCGGCTGGCATGGAGGTCGAGCAGCTCGACGGCCCGCTCCTGGAGCGCGTCGCTGGATGCGACCTCTTCGATGGCGATCGATCCTGTCAATTCGGTGCCTTCATCGGTGTGCCCAGAGGCGGGGTGCAAACGCATCGCAGTGTCGCACGGAAGGGCGAAACGAACAGGACGCAAGGCAGGCGGAACGCGGCGCCGGAGAGGCCGGCGCCGCGCGGAAGGAGACTATTCCTTCGGCTGGATGAAGTAGGCGAGGGTCTCCTCGTCGGCGCGCGGGGTCATCTCCCCGACCTTGTCGGCGCGGGCGGCCCAGACCGTCTGCAGCACGACGACGGGGATGTAGGCGCGGTCCTCGACCGTGATCTCCATCGCCTCTTCGTAGAAGGCGCGGCGCTTGTCCTCGTCGAGCTCCTTCGAGCCCGCCTGCATCAGCTCGTCGACCTTGGGGTTGTTGTAGATGATGCGGTTGAAGGCGCCCATCTTGACCTCCTCGTTCGGCGAGTGCGCGAGCGAGCCGAGGGTGTAGGAGGCCTCGCCCGTCAGGGTGCCCCAGCCGTTCATGAAGGCCGAGTATTCCTGCCGCGCGGACGCGGGGAAGTAGACCGACTTGGAGATCGCGTTGACGTTGGTGTCGATGCCGATCTGAGCGAACATCTGGCCGAGGCCCTCGCAGATGGCGCCGTCGCCCGGGAGCCGGTCGTTGGTGCAGAAGAGGTCCATCGCGAAGCCGTCGGGATAGCCGGCCTCGGCGAGGAGCTCCTTGGCCTTCTCCGGGTCGTACGGCTTGTCCTCGATCTTGTCGGACGAGCCGAAGAAGCCTTCCGGCATCAGCTGCTTGGCCGGCGAGCCGAGGCCTTCGAGGACGATCTCCACCATCGTCTCGCGGTCGATGGCGAGGTCGAGCGCCTCGCGGACCTTCTTGTCCTGCAGCGGGTTCTTGTCGAGCGCGCCGCCGCCCTTGGCGTAGACCTTCGGCGTCGAGTCGCGCTGGTCGAGCTGCAGGTTCATCACGTAGACCGAGTCGCCGATGAAGGTCTCGATGTCCGGATCGCCCTCGAGCGCCAGATAGTCGGCGGACGAGACGTAGTTGATGATGTCCACGTCACCGGCCTTCAGCGCGGCGAGGCGGGAGGCGTCGTCGGAGATCTCGCGGCGGACGACCTTCTCCCAAGGCGCGGCGCCGCGCCAGTAGTCCTCGAAGCGCTCCAGAACGAGGTCGCCCTTCGGCTCCCAGGAGACGAACTTGAACGGGCCGGTGCCGACGGTCGCCTTGCCGGAATTGAAGCCCTCGTTGGCGGTCTCGGTGGTCGAGTAGTCGGCGGCCGCGTCCGCGCTGACGATGAAGAGCCGCACGAAGTCGTAGGGGAGGGTCGCGGCCGGACCGTTGGTGTGGATGTGGATCGTGTGGTCGTCGACGATCTCGACCTCGGCGACGCGGCGCACGTAGACCTCGGTCGTCGTCGGGCCGGCGACGTTCGGGATGCGCTCGATCGAGAACTTCACGTCCTCGGCGGTGAAGTCGGACCCGTCGTGGAACTTGACGTTCTCGCGGAGCTTGAACTCCCACGTGTCGTCGTCGATCGGCTCCCACGAGGTGGCGAGGCCCGGCTCGAGCTGCAGGTCGTCGCCGGTCCACACCAGCGGGTCGAAGATGTTCTTCACCGCGTCGGACTGCGGCCCGAGCGCGGAGTAGTGCGGGTCCATCGAATCGGGCCCGCCGCGTACGCCGATGGTCAGGGTCTGCGCGCCGGCGGCCGTGGTGGCGAGTACGCCAGCGACGAGGACCGCGAAGGACAGTCTCATAAGGATCTCCCCCTGGGACTCCGGATGTGTGGTGAGATCCGAAATCCTTCCAAATGGAACTTGTTTGCTGGAGCGTGATGGCCCATCGTGACGCTGTCAAGCAGGGAAAGGCGGCGTTTCGGCTTCGAGATGATCAAACAAGCGGCGAGCCCAAAGAATGAGCGGCCGGCTGTCGGCGGCGCGCCACCGTCCGGTCTCAACGCGATGGTGGAAGCGAAACTTTGGGGCAACCCGTGCTGGCTGACCTATCGTCTCAACTACCTCGCCCTGCGCTACAACCTGCCGCTCTACGGCTGGATCGAAGAGACCTACAAGCTCAATCGGCCGGAGTACGTCGTCATCTTCTCGCTGGGCCTCAAGGACGGGACGTGCGCGGCGGAGATCGCCGCGTCGTCCGGGTTTCCGGCCGGCACCATGTCCCGCGCCGTCCACAAGGTGCAGCGCCTGAAGCTCATCTCGCGCAGCCGCGATCCGGACGACGGGCGCCGCTTCGTCCTCGCCCTCACCGAGAAGGGCCGCGCCCTCTTCGAGGAGACGCTGCCGATGTTCGTCGAGTTCGAGAAGCGCATGCTCTCGGCCCTCACCGAAGCCGAACAGAACACCCTCTCCCAGTTGATGGCGAAGATGGTCCTCGCCTCGCCAGACTGGCCCACGTCCGTCCCGAAGGCTGCCTGAATGAAAATTGCGGAAATGAACTGGTCCGACGTCGAGGACCAGGTCGCCAAGGATGACCGCTGCATCCTGCCCATCGGTTCCACCGAGCAGCACGCGCAGCTCTCGCTCTGCGTCGACATGATCCTCGCCGAGCGCGTCTCGGTGGAGGCGGCCGAGCCGCTCGGCATCCCGGTCTACCCGGTGATCCCCTACGGCCTCGCGCCCTATTTCGGCGCCTATCCGGGCACCGTCTCGCTGAAGGTGGAGACGCTGCTGGCGCTGGTGCGGGACGTGGTGGCATCGATCACCCGGGCGGGCTTCCGGCGCATCCTCATCGTCTCGGGGCACGGCGGCAACGCGCCCGTCGGCGCCCTTGCCAGCGAGCTGATGCTGGAGGAGCCGCGCCTCTCCATCAAGTTCCACGAGTGGTGGAAGGCGCCCGCCACCTGGGCCGCGATGCAGGAGATCGACCCCACCGGCAGCCACGCCAACTGGATGGAGAACTTCCCGTGGACGCGCCTGCCGCACGCCCCGGCGCCCAACAGCATCAAGGACCGGCTCGACACCGTGCGCTTCAAGGCCGGCGCGCCGGAGGCGGGCCGGGAGATCCTCGGCGACGGCAGCTTCGGCGGCGTCTACCAGAAGGACGACGCCACCATGTTGCGCCTGTGGGAGGCCGGCGTCGCGGAGACCCGCGCGGCGCTCGAGGGCCCGTGGGGCGGGCGATGACCGAGCCGCTCCTCATCTGGGGTGCGGGCGCCATCGGCGGCACGCTGGGCGCCTACCTCGCCCGGGCGGGCCAGCCGGTGCTGATGGTCGACACCGTCGCCGAGCACGTCGCCGCCTGCCGCACCGAGGGCCTCGCGATCACCGGCCCCGTCGAGGCCTTCCGCCAGGTGGTCGACGCGGTGACGCCGGACGAGCTCACCGGCATCTTCTCGCGCATCGTGCTCGCGGTGAAGGCGCAGCACACCGCCGCCGCGGCCGAGGCGCTGGCGCCCCACCTCGCGGCGGACGGCTTCGTGCTGTCGGCGCAGAACGGACTGAACGAGCTGACCATCGCCGAGGTCGTCGGGCCGGAGCGCACCATGGGGGCGTTCGTCAACTTCGGGGCCGACTGGCACGGCCCGGGCGAGGTGATGTTCGGCAACCGCGGCGCGGTGGTGATCGGCGAGATCGACGGCACCATCCGGCCCCGCACCGAGGCGATGCACGCCGCGCTCCTCGCCTTCGAGCCGGACGCCGTGCTGACCGACGACATCTGGTCATACCTCTGGGGCAAGCTCGGCTACGGGGCGATGCTGTTCGCGACCGCGCTGACGCCGCAGTCGATGACCGAGAACTTCGCCGACCCCGCACGGACGGAGACGTTCGTCGCCATCGGCCGCGAGGTCATGGCCGTGGCGCGCGCCCGCGGCGTCGTCCCGCGCGGCTTCAACGGCTTCGACCCGGACGCCTTCATGCCGGGGGCCCCGGACGAGGCGGCGCGCGCGTCGATCGCCGAGCTCGCCGCCTTCAACGCCAGGACCGCGAAGACCCACTCGGGCATCTACCGCGACCTCGCCGTCCGCAAGCGCAGGACCGAGGTGGACCCGCAGGTCGGCTCGGTCGTGCGCCTCGCGGCCGAGGCGGGCGTGCCGACGCCGCTGCTGGCCCGGCTCGTCGAGCTGATCCACGACATCGAGGACGGTCGGCGGGAGATGTCCGCCGCCACGTTCGCGGCGCTCAAGCCATGAACCTCACCTTCCCGTCGCGCACCGCGCTGGTGACGGGCGCGGCACAGGGCATCGGCTTCGCCGTCGCCGAGGCCTTCGTCGCCTCCGGCCTCGAGGTCGTCGTCGCCGACATCGACCGTGCCGGCCTGGAACGGTCCGCCGAACGGCTCGGCGCCCGGGCCCTCGCGGTCGATCTCGGCAACCGGGGCGCGGTCCAGGCGGCGGTCTCGGCGATCGCGCCGCCGGGGATCCTCGTCCACGCCGCCGGCGGTACGCGCGGCCAGGCCGGACGGCCGCTCGCGGAGATCGACGAAGCGAGCTGGCGGGCGATCTTCGAGGCCAACGTCGACGGCTTCTTCTGGCTCGCCCAGGCCGTCGCGCCGGCAATGCAGGCCGCCGGGGGAGGGCGCCTCGTCGCCATCGCGTCCGGCGCGGGGCTGCGTCCGTCGCTGACCGGCATCCAGGCCTACACCGCCGCCAAGCACGCGCTGGTCGGGCTCGTGAAGCAGCTCTCCTACGAGCTCGGGCCCGCCGGGGTTACGGTGAACGCGGTCGCCCCCGGCTTCGTGCGCTCCAACCCCACCACGGAGCGCCAGTGGGAGGCGATGGGCGCGGACGGGCAGGAGCGGCTCGTCGCCTCGCTCCACACCAGGCGCCTCGGCACCGCCGTCGACATCGCCGCGGCGACCCTCTTCCTCGCCTCCGAGCAGGCGGCGTGGATCAGCGGCCAGATCCTCTCCGTCGACGGGGGACGCTCGTGAGGCTGGCGAGGGGGACGGCCGGCGGGGCGGCCCTGACCGACCCGGTCCTCGACCACCTCCGGGCGGACGGCGGCATCCTTGCGCGCCTCAAGGCATACGCCAGCCTCCCGTCGGTCAGCACCGATCCGGCCTATGCCGAGGGCATGGCGTCGACCCGCGCGCTCCTCAAGGCGCGGCTCGCGAACATCGGCTTCACCCGTGTCGACGAGATCGAGGCGGGCGGCCACCCCGCCGTCGTCGCGGAGTGGATGGGGGCGGAGGGAGCGCCGACCTATCTCGTCTACGGTCACTACGACGTCCAGCCGCCCGACCCGCTGGAGCTGTGGCACTCGGCTCCCTTCGAGCCGGAGGTGCGCGACGGCCGGCTCTACGGCCGCGGCGTCTCCGACGACAAGGGGCCGGTCTCCATCGCGCTCGAGGTGCTGGCGGCCTTCCTGGCGGTGGAGGGGCGCTTGCCGGTCAACGTTCGCATCCTCCTCGAGGGGGAGGAGGAGATCGGCTCGCGCACGCTGGCGAGGATGTGCGAGCGCCACCGCGACCGCCTCGCCGCGGACGCCGTCATCTCCGCCGACGGCGCGCGCTGGCGGGCGGACCTGCCGACGGTCAACGTCGGCACCCGCGGCAACGCCGGCTACGAGGTGACGCTCCGCACCGCCGGCAAGGACCTGCATTCCGGCCGCTACGGCGGCGCCGTCCCCAACGCCCTCGCCGAGATGGCCCGGCTCCTGGCGACGCTCCACGACGCGGACGGGCGCATCGCCGTCGCCGGCTTCCACGACGACGTGCGGGAGGCCTCGGCCGAGGAGCGCGCCGCCTTCGCCGCCCTCCCGTTCGACGAGGCGGCCTGGCTCGCCGGGATCGGCGCCGAGGCGCACGGCGAGCCCGGCTTCACGACGCTGGAGCGGCTCTGGGTCCGTCCGACGGTGGAGCTCAACGGCCTCTGGGGCGGCTACACCGGCCCGGGCGGCAAGACCGTCATCCCGTGCGAGGCGCACGCCAAGATCACCACCCGCCTCGTCCCGAACCAGGACCCGGCGCGCACCGGCGCGCTCCTCGAGGCGCACCTCAGGGCCCACGCGCCGCCCTTCGCGGAGGTGACGGTGGTGGACCAGGACCGCGGCTCGGCGGCCTATGAGGTGCCGCCGGACCACCCGCTGCTCGCGGCCGTCGAGCGGGCCATCGGGGAGACCTACGGGACTCGGCCGGCCCGGGTGAAGGTGGGCGCCACGCTGCCGCTCGCGGCCATCTTCAAGCAGGCGCTCGGCGTCGACACGGTGACGATGTCCTTCTCCACCGCCGACGAGGACTTTCACGCCCCGAACGAGTTCTTCCGCCTCGCCGCCCTCGAGGAGGGGCTCGAGGCGTGGACGCGGCTCCTGCGCATCCTGGGCGGTCAGGCGACCTGACCGGCGCGGGCGGAGCGCAGGGCGTCGAGGAACTCGTCCTGCGCCCGCGTCGGCGACCAGTCGCGCCGGAGGGTGAGGCCGATGGGGCGCGTGCCGGGGAGATCCACCGGGAGCGCGGCGACGAGACCCTTGTCGATCTCCGCCTCCGCCTGGAGGCGGGAGATGCAGCCGAGGTGGTCGCTGCGCGCCAGAAGCTCGCGCATCAGGATGACGGACCCCGACTCGATGATGCTCGAGGGCTTGCGGGTGCCGAAGTAGGCGTCGAACTGGGCGCGCGTCGGGGTCCCGTGCCGGGGCACGACCCACGGCCACTCCGCCAGCACGTCCGGCGTCAGCGGGGTGGCGGCAGCGGGATGGTCCTTCCGCGCGATCACCGCGAGGCGGTCGTCGAACAGCGCCTCCTCGACGACGTCGTCGATGGGCGGCGGGTCGCGCAGCGCGCCGACCAGGACGTCGATCTCGCCCCGCCTCAGTCCGAGGAGGAGATCGTTGTAGAGGCCGTCCAGCACCAGGACCGGCAGGGTCGGCCGCCTGGCGCGGAAGAGGGTGAGCGCCACCGGCAGGATCGTCGAGCGCGACAGCGGCATCGCGCCGATCACGATGCGCCCCACCTCCCGCCCGGTCGCCTCCGCGAGGTCCGCGTCCGCCTGGTCGAGCTCGGCGAACGCCAGCAGCGCCGCGTCCGCCAGCGCCCGCGTCGCCCGGGTGGCGACGATCCCGTGCGACGTGCGCTCGAACAGCGGGCGCCCCGCCTCCCGCTCGATCCGTGACACCGCCCGGTGCACCGTCGGCTGGGCGATCCCCATCCGGTGTGCGGCGAGGGTGAAGTTCTCCGCCTCGCGCACGGACACCAGAGCCTCGAGCTGCGTCGTCGTCGCCGTCATCCTGAGGCGCGGCGAAAGGTCGAGGAGGGCGGGGTCGAGGATGTCGAAGGCGCGCCGGACGCGGGTGACGAGCACCTCGCCCAGCGGCGTCGTCACGAAGCCCGCCGGCCGGCGCAGGAAGAGCGACGCGCCGGCTTCCCGCTCCAGCTTCGCGATCGCCTGCGTCACGGCCGGCTGCGACACGTGGCAGGCGGCCGACGCACGGGTGACGGACCTGAGGTCCGCTACGGCGAGGAAGAGCCGCAGGTGCCGTAGATTGCGCGTGATCACGAGGCGCTAAGGCATCCGGCGAGGAGCGTCGGGAGGCGGTCGGTCACCGCGCGCTCGGAATTTCGCAAGGGCCACCTCATCCGCCGGGTTGCGCTACAATTCCTTTCGGAAATGCCACCTTACAGTGCGATCCGCCGGACGGGCGCTCACTATAGCGTGACTTTATACCGCAAGCGCGCTTCTGAATTGGCGTCTCGGCCGGATCGGGTGCATGCCCGCCGGAACAAGAAACGATCCGGGAGAGCACCATGTCCGAGCCCAGGACAGCCCTCGTGGTCAGCGCGCACGCGGCGGACTTCGTCTGGCGCTGCGGCGGGGCGATCGCGCTGCACGCCTCGCTCGGCTACCGCGTCACCGTGGTGTGCCTCTCCTTCGGTGAGCGCGGCGAGTCGGCCAAGCTCTGGAAGCAGCCCGGCATGACGCTGGAGAGGGTGAAGGACGCACGCCGCGCCGAGGCGGAGCGCGCGGCCGAAGCGCTCGGCGTGCACGACCTCGTCTGCATGGACCTCGGCGACTATCCGCTGCGCCTCGACGACGGGGACAAGGGCCGCCTCGTCGACGTCATCCGCGACGTGCAGCCGTCCTTCATGCTGTCCCACTCCCGATACGACCCGTACAACACGGACCACATGTACGCGACCGAGGTCGTGCTCGAGTGCCGGATGATCGCCCAGGCGTGGGGCCACAATCCCGGCCAGAAGGTCGTCGGCGCGCCGCAGCTCTACCTGTTCGAGCCGCATCAGACCGAGCAGATGGGCTGGAAGCCGGACGTCTTCCTCGACATCACCCCGGTCTGGGACCGCAAGCGCGCCGCGATCGAGTGCATGGAGGGCCAGGAGCACCTCTGGGACTACTACACCCGGCTCGCCGAGAACCGCGCCAACCACTTCCGCCGCAACTCCGGGGGACAGGCCGGCGGGCGGGCGGCGAAGTACGCAGAGGGCTTCCAGTCGGTGTTTCCGCGCACGGTCGATGAGCTTTGACCGCGATGTTATTGGATCTGGAATAATTCGAAAAAGAGGCGTAGCCAACGGTGACCCCGGCCCCCAAGGCCGGGGATTCCACCGGAGAAAGGTTTGCCGTCATGGCACAATCGCACCCGATCGAAGGGTATACGCCGCTTCAGAAGATCCTCCACTGGGCCGTGGTGCTGCTGCTCATCGCGCAGTATCTCGTCCTCGAAGACGGGATGGGTCCGGCCCTCCGCGACACGATCCAGACCGGAACGCCGGTCCTGACGACCATGCCGCTCCTGCACATGGGCGTCGGGATCCTGATCCTCATTCTCGCTCTCGTGCGGATCGCGCTGCGGGCGATGGTCGGCGCGCCGCCGCCGCCGGCGCACGAGCCGCCGATCTTCAAGACCGCCGCCGGCGCGGTCCACGTCCTCTTCTACGTGCTGCTGATCGGCCTGCCTCTCGGCGGCCTCGCGGCCTACTTCATCCCCTCGGGTCTCTTCGGTGAGGTGCACGAGGTGGCCACCAACGTGCTGCTGGCGCTCGCCGGACTGCATGTCGTCGCCGTGGTCGTCCACCAGTTCTGGTGGAAGAGCAGGCTGATGCAGCGCATGACATGACACCATCGGGAGGCGAGACTTGACCGAACGCTCCAACGACATCGCACACCTCGGCCATGTCGAGGTCCTTACCGACAGGTACGACGAGAGCCTCGCCTTCTTCACCAATGTCTACGGCCTCAGCCTCTCGGCCGAAGACGCGACGTCCGCCTATCTGCGCGCCTGGGACGATTACGAGTTCGCCACCCTCAAGCTGACGCGCCACGCGACGACGGGCGTCGGCCACATCGCCTACCGCGCCGCCTCGCCGGAGGCGCTGGCGAGGCGGGTCGCCGCGGTCGAGGCGTCGGGTTTTCCGGTCATCGGCTGGACCGACGGCGATCTCGGCCACGGCCCCGCCTTCCGCTTCGCGGATCCCTTCGGCCACACGTTCGAGATCTACTACGAGACCAACTGGTACGAGCCGCAGCAGGAGGCGGAGCGGGCGGCGCTGAAGAACACCGCCTCCGCCTACCGGGGCGTCGCCCCGCGACGGCTCGACCACGTCAACCTCCTCGCCGACGACGTTGCCGAATTCCGCCGCTTCATGGAGACGACGCTGGGGAGCCGCGTGACCGAGATGATCGCCCTCGACAACGGGCGGATCGGCGGCTGCTGGTTCACCGTCAACAACAAGACCTACGACCTCGCCTGCACCGAGGAGCACGGCCGGGGCCATGGCCGGCTGCACCACGTCACCTACGCGACCGACCAGCGCGAGGACATCCTCCGGGCGGCCGACATCTTCCTGCAGAACGGGGTGCACATCGAGACCGGGCCGCACAAGCACGCGATCCAGGGCACGTTCTTCCTCTACGTCTGGGAGCCGGCGGGCAACCGCGTGGAACTCGCCAATGCGGGCGCGCGCCTCATCCTCGCCCCGGACTGGGAGCCGGTCGTGTGGACCGAGACCGAGCGCCGGAAGGGCCAGGCCTGGGGCCTCAAGACCATCGACACCTTCCACACCCACGGCACCCCGCCCGCTCCGAAGGATCACTGACATGTCCATCGTCGTTCAGAACGTGGCGCGCGCGGACGCGGCCGTCGTCGAGGCGCTCGGCAGGGCGGGTGTCGCCACGGTGCACGAAGCCCAGGGCCGGATCGGCTGCCTCGCGTCCTCCCTGCGCCCGATCTACGCCGGCGCGCAGGCGGCGGGGTCCGCGCTGACGATCTCCGCCCCTCCCGGTGACAACTGGATGGTGCACGTGGCGATCGAGCAGTTGCGGCCGGGCGACATCCTCGTCCTCGCCCCGACGTCCCCTTGCGACAACGGCTATTTCGGCGACCTCCTCGCGACGGCGGCGATGGCGCGGGGCTGCCGCGGTCTCGTCATCGACGCGGGCGTGCGCGACGTGAGGGACCTGACGGCGATGGGCTTTCCCGTCTGGTCCAAGGCCGTATCGGCGCAGGGGACGGTGAAGGAGACGCTGGGCTCGGTGAACGTTCCCATCGTCTGCGCCGGGCAGGCGATCGAGGCGGGCGACGTGATCGTCGCGGACGACGACGGGGTCTGCGTCGTCAAGCGGTCCGAGGCGGAGGCGGTGCTCGCCAAGGCCGAGGCGCGGCTCGCCAGCGAGGAGGAGAAGCGCCGGCGCCTCGCCAGCGGCGAGTTCAGCCTCGACCTCTACGACATGCGCGGCCGCCTCGCCGAGAAGGGGCTCAGATATGTCTGACCCGGGTTCCGGCATACCCTGCCTGTGGATGCGCGGGGGCACCTCCAAGGGGGCGTACTTCCTGGCGTCTGACCTTCCCGCCGATCCGGCCGAGCGTGACCGGCTGCTGCTGCGGATCATGGGCAGCCCCGATCCGCGCCAGATCGACGGGATCGGCGGTGCCGACCCGCTGACATCGAAGGTCGCGGTGCTGTCCCCCGCGACGCGGCCGGACGCGGACGTCGACTACCTCTTCCTCCAGGTGTTCGTGGACCGGCCGCTTGTGTCCGACGCGCAGGGGTGCGGCAACATCCTCGCCGGCGTCGGGCCGGCCGCGATCGAGCGCGGCCTCGTCGCCCCGACCGGCGACACGACGCCGGTGCGCATCCACATGGTCAACACCGGCGAGGTCGCCGTCGCGACCATCGCGACACCGGGCGGGCGCGTCGCCTACGCCGGGGCGGCGCGGATCGACGGCGTGCCGGGGAGCCATGCCGCCGTGCCGCTGATGTTCCAGAACATCGCCGGGTCGATGACGGGCGCGCTCCTGCCCACCGGGAACGCCGTCGACGTCGTCGACGGGGTCGAGGCGACGCTGATCGACAACGGCATGCCGATCGTGGTGATGCGTGCGGCCGATCTCGGCATTGCGGGAACCGAGACGCGCGAGGCGCTGGAGGCGGACACGGCCCTGCGCGCGCGCGTCGAGGCGATCCGCCTGAAGGCCGGGCCGTTGATGAACCTCGGCGACGTCGCCGAGAAGTCGGTGCCGAAGATGACGCTGGTGTCGGCGCCGGTCGCCGGCGGCGCGATCAACACCCGCAGCTTCATCCCGCACCGGTGCCACGCCACCATCGGCGTATTCGCGGCGGTCAGCGTCGCGACGGCGTGCACGCTGCCGGGATCGCCGGCGGGCGGTCTCGCCGTGCGACCGCCGGACGGACGCTACCTGGTGGAGCACCCGACCGGGTCGCTGGAGGTTCTGGTGGAGGAGGGGACCGGGGGCGAAGTGGTCGGCGCCGGTCTCCTGCGGACCGCCCGCAAGCTGATGGACGGCCGCGTCTTCCCGGTCGACGGCTGAGCGGCAGCGGCCGGGACGCCGGTCGGCCGTCGCCCCGGGCGCTTCCACCGCCGCTCCGGGCCGGATCGCGCGGTCAGCCTTGCGGGTGCAGGGCGACCCAGGCGGCGAAGGCGGCGCCGATGGTCTCGATGAACCCCTTGCTCTGGTCTTTCACGCTGCCGTCCTCCTCGAAAAGGTTGCCGAGGCCGCCGATGTAGGCCTCCGGCTGCTGCATCGCCGGCATGTTGAGGAACACGAGCGACTGGCGCAGCGCGTGGTTCGCGCCGAAACCACCCACCGCGCCGGGCGAGCCGGACACGATCCCCGCCGGCTTGCCGCTCCAGACACTGGCGCCCATCGGCCGCGAGCCGACGTCGATGGCGTTCTTCACGCCTGCCGGGACCGAGCGGTTGTACTCGGGCGTCACGAACAGCACCCCGTCGACCGGGCGGACGGCGTCGCGGAAGGCCGTCCAGGACGCGGGCCGGTCGTCGGTGTCGAGGTCGGGGTTGTAGAGCGGCATGTCGATGTTCACGAACTCGAACGACAGCGTGCTCGGGGCGAGGGCGACGATGGCCTGGGCGAGCTTGCGGTTGAGGGAACCCTCGCGCAGGCTCCCGACGATGACGGCGATCTTGTAGGTCTTGTCCATGACGGTCTCCTGGGCCGGGCCTGCGGTGGCCGGGGTCGAGGCGGGGAGCGGTGCCGGAACGGCCGGGCGCGGGTGTGCGTGGCCGGGGATGTCCTCCACGGGGGCGAAGCGGGTGGTGAACGGGGCACCGGCGGCGACGATAACGCGGATTCGGCGGCGCGATAGCTATATTCTGGTGTAATCGCGGCGCGGGCGCGTCGGCGGCCGAAGACGTCGGGACGGAGGCGTCGGGGTGGGGCGCCGGCCCGGGGGCCGGCGCCGGTGGTTCAGGACAGCGTGTCGCCGAACGGCATGTCACGCAGCCGCTTGCCGGTCGCGTTGAAGATCGCGTTGGCGAGCGCCGGTGCGAACGGCGGCACGCCCGGCTCGCCGACGCCTGCCGCATGGACCGAGAACGGGTTGTCGACCAGGTGGACCTGGACGTTCTGCGGGAAGTTGTCCGACCGCACGACGTCGTAGTCGTAGAAGTTGGACTGCATCACCCGTCCGTCCTCGAACGTGAGGCCGCTGAAGAGGGCGAGCGTCATGCCCATCACGGCCGCGCCCTCCATCTGCGAGCGGATGCGCTCCGGGTTCGCCGCGTAGCCGCAGTCCACCGCGAAGTGGGTTTCCGGCACGGTGATCTTCCCGTCGACGATCTTGGTGCGCAGGCCGCAGGCGACGTAGGTGACGAAGCTGCGGTGCACGGCGAGGCCGATGCCCTCGCCCTCCGGCAGGTCCTTGCCCCAGCCGACCGCCTCCGCCGCCATCTCCAGCACGTTGGACAGGCGGCCGGTATCGATCGGATAGTTCTCGTAGACCTCGCCGTAGTTCCAGAAGTCGTCCGGGAAGCCCTCCGCCTTCGGGTCCAGCTTGCGGGCCGGGCCGATCAGCTCGAGCAGCACCTCCTTCTGGTCGCGGCCCAGCTCGTTCGCGAGTTCCGCCGCGAAGGACTGGACGGCGAAGGCGCGGGGGATGTTCGACACCGAGCGGAACCAGCCGATCCGGGTGTGCGCCATCGCCTTGCCGTTGTCGGCCCGCACGTTGGCGATGTCGAACGGCATGTCGGCATGGCCCATCCCGCTCTCGATGAAGAACTGGTGGCCCGAGTCCGGTGCGAACGTCGACAGGATCGACGGCGCCACGGAGTTGTGCTTCCAGCCCGTCACCTTGCCCGCCGCGTCGAGCGCGACTTCGATGCGCTCCACCGAGGTGGTGTGGTTGAACGAGTGGTGGACGTCGTCCTCGCGGGTCCACTGCACGCGCACCGGTGCGCCGACCATGCGCGAAAGCAGCGCCGCCTCGATCACGAAGTCGCACTTCGACTTGCGCCCGAAGCCGCCGCCGAGGAGCGTGACGTGCACGGTAACGTCGTCCGGGCTCATCTTCAGCGCGTCGGCGACGTCGGTGCGCGTCCCGTAGGGGCTCTGGACGCAGGCCCAGATCTCGCACTTGCCGTCCTTCACCGATGCGACGGCGACCGGAGGCTCCATCGGGATGTGAGCCATGTGCGCCTGGCTGTACTCGGCCGCGAAGGTCTTCGCGGCGCTCGAGAACGCGCCGTCCACGTCGCCCTTCTCGCGCACGACCTTGCCCGGCTGGCGGGCGGTCTGGCGCATCTCCTCCAGGTAGGCCTCGCTGTTGTAGCTGGCGTTCGGGCCGTCGTCCCACTCGATCTCGAGGAGGTCGCGGCCCTGGATCGCGGACCAGGTGTTGGAGGCGATCACCGCGATGCCGCCCAGCGGAGCGAACTTCGCCGGCGGGGTCGAGCCCTCGAGGCCGAGCACCGTCTCGACGCCTTCCACCGCGCGCGCGGCGCTGTCGTCGTAGCGGATCGGGCGGCCGCCGACGACCGGCGGACGGGCGATGACCGCGTACTTCATCCCCGGCAGCGTCACGTCGGCGCCGTAGACGGCCCGGCCCGTGGTGATGTCGAAGAGGTCGGTGATCGAGACCTCGCCCTTGCCGATGTAGCGGAACTCGGACTCGTCCTTGAACGTCAGGTCCTCGAAGGCTGGGACGCCGACGTACGGCATGTCCGGCTGCTCGCGCACGAGGTGCTCGGCGAGCTCGCCGAAGCCGAGGGTCTGGCCGCTCGGGCCGTGGACCACCTCGTGGACGCCGGTCTTCACCTCGGAGCGCGGTACATCGAGCCGGCTCGCCGCGGCTTCCTCCAGCATGTAGCGCATGGAGGCGCCCATCTGGCGCATCGACTGGATGTGGTGCCGCATGGAGCGCGAGCCGTCGGTGTCCTGGTTGCCGTATTTCGGCTCGTCACCCTCGGCCTGGACGATCTTCACGCGGTCCCAGTCGGCGCCCATCTCGTCGGCGAGCACCATCGGCAGCGAGGTGCGCGAGCCGGTGCCCATCTCGGAGCGGTGGGCGACGATGGTGACGTTGCCCTCCCGGTCGATGGACACGAACACCGACGGGTCGGTGCGCAGGCCATGAGGCATGCTCTCGCCGCCGGTCTTGTAGGGCGCGAAGGCGCCGGCGGGACGCACGAAGGCCGCGAGCGCGAAGCCCGAGGCGGTGACGCCCAGCATCGTGCGGCGCGAGACGTTGAGGATCCGTGTGCGGGCATGGGCCGCGCGGGCCTCTTGCTCGAGATAGTGCAGCATGGCTCAGGCTCCCGTCGAGGCGTGGCGCACCGCGGCGATGATGCGCTGGTAGCAGCCGCACCGGCACACGTTGCCGGACATCGATTGCAGGATCTCCTCGTCCGACGGGTTCGGCGTCTGGGCGAGGAGGCTGGCGGCCTGCATGATCTGGCCGGCCTGGCAGAAGCCGCACTGCGGCACGTTGAGCTCGCGCCACGACACCTGGACCGGGTGGGTCCCGTCGTCCGAGAGCCCCTCGATGGTGGTCACCGACGCGCCCTCGACGGTGCCGATCGGCGTCATGCAGCTCCGCGCGGCGACGCCGTCCACATGGACGGTGCAGGCGCCGCACAGACCCGTGCCGCACCCGTATTTGGTGCCGGTGAGCCCGGCGATGTCCCGGATTGCCCACAGGAGGGGCATGTCCGGCGAGGCGTCGATTTCGGTCTCGACGCCGTTCAGCTTGATGGTCGCCATGTCCTAGTCCCTTCGTCCCTGTTCCTTCGGTCGGTGGCCATGTTGGTGCCGCCGCGGCCGGAGGGGCCGCGGCGGTCGGTCAGTCGTCGTCATCCTCGAAGGCGCGCACCACCAGAGCGATGCGGAACGCCTCGTCCTTCCTCCCGGCGAGGAAGACGGACGTCGGCGGCTTTCCGGTCGTTTCCGAGGCGGGCTCGTCGTAGACCACCCGCACCACGTGGCTGACGGGCAGGTTCAGGGCGTGCCGGCCGTCGGCGAGCATCGCGTCCAGCTTGTGCTGGTCGAACGGCTCGACGGTCAGGACCTTCACCTTGCGCCCCAGCCCCGAGCGGATCTGGAAGGCGACGATGCGCTTCTTGATCGTACCCGCGTCCTTCCAGAAGACGATGCGCTCGAATGTGTCGTAGTCGCGCGCCTCGATGGCGCTTCGCACGGCGTTCGCGAGCTCGTCCTCCGTCTGCGGCAGCTCGGCCGGGGCCGCCGCGAGCGGAGCCGCGACCAGTATGGCCGCGGCGAGGCTGAGGGCGGCGCGGATCACGACGCCTCGTCCAGCGCGAAGACCCAGATGACGCCGCCCTGCGGCACCTCCGGCACGCGTCCCTCCGGGAGCATGTCCTCCAGCAGCGCGCGCATGCGCTCCGAATCGACGCCCCAGCCGGACTGGACGGCGACGTACTGCTTGCCGTCGACCTCGAACGAGGACGGCACGCCGGTGATGCCGGAGTTGGTGGGGAACTCCCAGAGGACGTCGCCGGTCTTGGCGTCGAAGGCGCGGAACATCCGGTCCTGCGTTCCGCCGGTGAAGACGAGCCCGCCCTTGGTGGTCAGCAGCGGCCCCCAGTAGGCGGTGTCCATGAAGGAGTGCTCCCAGGCGAGCTTGCCCTCGCTGAGGTCCCAGGCCTGCAGCTTGCCGATCGGCACCGGTTTCGAGGTGTCGACGCTCTCGTGGAAGCGCAGCGAGGAGAGGATCACGTCGAGCGGGACGCCGATCCACAGTTCGCCCGGCTCGCGGGCCTCCATCGGGGCACCGCCCAGCTCCGAGCACAGGTTTTCGTGGCTCGGGATGTAGAAGAGGCCGGTGTCGGGGTTGTAGGCCTCCGGCGGCCAGTCCTTGCCGCCCCACAGGCTCGGGCAGAAGGTGACCGTCTTGTCGGTGCCCGGCGTGCGGTCGGGGTCGTAGCTCGGCCGGCCCTTGTCGTCGAGGCCGGTGAAGACGTTCTGGCGCACGTAGGGCTGGCCGGCGACGAACGAGATCGGCCCTTCCTCGGACCGTGCGAGCTGCCACAGGTAGCCGTTGCGCCCGGCGTGTACGAGACCCTTCACCGACTGCCCGTCATGGTCGTAGTCGATGAGGAGCGGCGCGGAGACCTCGTCCCAGTCCCACGCGTCGTTCCAGTGGTACTGGTGGTGGCCGATGATCGACCCGTTGGCCATGTCGAGCGCGACGACCGAGGTGGTGTAGAGGTTGTCGCCCGGGCGCGTGTCGGGCATCCACGGGCCGCCGTTGCCGGTGCCGAAGTAGGCGATCTTGCTCTTCGGGTCGTAGTTGCCCTGCATCCAGATCGAGCCGCCGCCGGTCTTCCAGGCGTCGCCCTTCCAGGTCTCGGACCCCGGCTGGCCGGGCTCGGGCACGGTGTAGGTCTTCCAGGCCTCGGCCCCGGTCTCGGCATCGAGCGCGACGATGTAGCCGCGGATGCCGAACTCGCCGCCCGAGACGCCGACGACGATCTTGCCGTCCGCCGTCAGCGGCGACAGGGTCGAATAGTAGCCATCGGTGTAGTCGCCGATCTCGGTCTCCCAGACGACGTCGCCGCTGCTGGCGTCGAGGGCGACGACGTAGCCGTCGACGGTCGCCATGTAGACCTTGTCGCCGTAGAGGCCGACGCCGCGGTTGGTCGGGTGAAGCTGGAAGAGATCGTCAGGGAGCGCGCGCACGTAGCGCCAGAGCTCCTTGCCGGTCGCCGCCTCGAAGGCGATCACCTGGTTCTGCGGCGTCGAGACGTACATCATGCCGTCGTTGACGATGGGCGGCGCCTGGTGGCCCTCGGTGACGCCGGTCGAGTAGGTCCAGACCGGGCGCAGCGACTTGACGTTCTCGGTGGTGATCTGGTCGAGCGGGCTATAGCCCCAGCCCGAGTAGTTGCCCCGGAACTGCAGCCAGTTCCCCGGTTCCGGATCGGCGAGCCGGGCGTCGGTGACGGCGTTGTAGGTCTGGGCGTGGGCGGCGGCGGTCAGCGCACATCCTGCCGCGGCGATGATGGGTAGCAATCGCCTCATGCGTTCCTCCAAAATGACGTTGCCGCACGCCCGTCTGGCGAGCGGGATTATTGGGGCGGCGCTGGCGCGCCACCCGGTTGGCCGGAGCGATGGAACGCGGCTCCGTGTCAGGTCTTGGCGCCGCCGGGCTTGGCGGTGAACCCGTCCGTGGCGACGACGTGGCCCTCGTTGCTGAGGGCGACCGGCACCATGGGAAGCTGGCGGCGCGCAGGACCCGATCGCACTTCGCCGCCCTGCAGCGCGGCGAATTCCGACAGATGGCAAAAGCACTTGAGATGGCGCGTCTCGGCCACCCAGGTCTCGATCGTGCAGCCCTGGTGGGTGCAGATCGCTGAGTAGACGACGACCCCGTCCGCAGCCTTCTCGCGCGTCGCCGCGTCCATCTCGGACGGATCGAGACGGACCACGAGGACGCGGTTCAGCCGGTTGCGGCTGCGTTCAACGTCGGCGGCCGGATCGAAGGGAAAGGCCTCGATGCAGGTCTCGCCGACGGGCAGCATGTCGGGTGTCAGCAGCTCGCCCTTGTGGGGGCCGTCGCGTAGCCGAAACAGGTCGCCAGGTTGGACAGATTGGCGCTCCGGCTTCGGGGTGGCGGCCCGAGCCGGGCTTGTCGAGACGATCGCAGCAGCCGACAGCGCGCCGCCGCCGATGATCACCGTTCGACGGTTCGGCTGGCCGCAGCCGGTCGCATCCTTGGATTTGGCCAAGGCATTCCTCCGCTTCTTATCGCGGGACGCGCACTTTTCCAGTGTCGACGGACCAACGTCCGCGCGTCCTCGTCGTCTTCTTGACTGACTTTGCTATCCGATGACTGCGGCGTCACAAAGGCAAATTTGAAGTGGACTAATAGAACTTATAGGCTACTTCACGCATCAGTGATGTAACCTCGGCCGGCGGCGTTCTTAACCGAATGCGGTAGCAACAAATAATATCGTATATTTCCGCCTCTCCGGAGCCGGCCCGGCCAAGGCATGCCAAATGTGGTGCAATAGCGAAGCCGAATGGCTCTCGCGCCTTAATGTGAGGGCGGGTCGATCCGCCCGTGCGCCGCGAGGTGGTCGAGAACGAGTCGAATCCGTGCCGGGAGCGGTCCGCCGCTCTTCAGCCAGACCGCATGGAACGGCTCCGTCTCCGGCGGTCCGGCGTCGTCCAGGACGCTGACGAGGCGCCCCGCGGCGAGGTCGGCGCGCACCACGAACTCCGTCAGCCGGGCGAGGCCGAGGCCGGCGAGCGCCATGTGCCGGACCCCCTCGCCGTCACTCGCCCTGATGCGGACGCCGGGTGGCCCGCTCTCGGGCCGGTACGGCCACGTCGGCTTGTGCCGCTGGTAGGTGAAGTCGATCAGGTCGTGGTCGGCGAGGTCGTCCGGCGTCCGCGGAACGCCCCGCGCCGCCAGGTAGGCGGGCGAGCCGACGACGAGGCGCGGGCCATGCCCGAGGCTGCGCACCAGCATCGCCGACGGCGGCATCTCCCCGGCCCGGACCGCGATGTCCGCCTCGGCGTCGAGGAGGGCGACGACGGCATCGTTCTGCCGCACCACCACGTCGAGGTCGGGATGCTCCGCGAGGAGGGGGCGCAGCGCCGGGTAGAGCGTGTGGTGCCCGTACGAGGCCGAGGTCGCGATGGTGACGGTCCCGATCGGCCGCCCGCCCGTCGTCGCCTCCCGCTCGGCCTCCTCGAGGGCGCACAGGATCGAGACCGCGCGCAGGTGAAAGTCGCGTCCCTCCGCCGTCAGCGTCAGCCCCCGCGTCGTGCGCGCGACGAGGCGGACGCCGAGCCGCCGCTCCAGCCGCGCCACCGCCTTCGAGACGGCCGACGGTGTCAGCCCCGACGCGCGGGCGGCGGCCGAGAAGCTCTCCTCGGCGACCACGGCGGCGAAGATCTCCAGTTCGCGCAGGCGGGCGGGGTCGCCGACCATCTGTGCCTCCAATTCAAAAAAGCTTGGAATGATATCGTACTAGTCACAAGCGGGCACCACCAGCACATGGGCGGTCGCGTTCAATGTCAAAGGTCCGCCATGCCATTTGCCCTCGTTGCCCTCGCTCTCGGCGCGTTCGGGATCGGGCTTACCGAGTTCGTCATCATGGGCCTCCTCGTCGAGGTCGCCGACGGGCTCTCCATCTCCGTCACCACCGCCGGCACGCTGATCTCGGGCTATGCGCTCGGGGTCGTGGTCGGAGCGCCCGTCATCACCATCTTCACACGGACGTGGCCGCAGAAGCGCACGCTCCTCCTCCTCATGGCCATCTTCGTCGTCGGCAACGCGGCCTGCGCGCTCGCGCCGAGCTACGAGACGATGATGGCGGCGCGCATCCTCACCGCGCTCACCCACGGCACCTTCTTCGGCGTCGGCTCCATCGTGGCGCAGCGTCTGGTCCCGAAGGACCGGCAGGCGTCGGCGATCGCCATCGTCTTCACCGGCCTCACGCTCGCCAACGTGCTGGGCGTACCGTTCGGCACCTTCCTCGGCCAGATGGCCGGCTGGCGCACCACGTTCTGGGCCGTCTCGGCGATCGGCATCCTCGCGGGCCTCGTCATGCTGGCGGCGCTCCCCGGCGACGGCCCCACCCGCGAGGCCGAGGACAACGGCTGGCGCAACGACCTCGCCATGCTGACGCGCGGCCCGGTCCTGCGCGGCCTCGCGATGACGGTGTTCGGCTACGCCGGCGTGTTCGCCGTCTTCACCTACATCGCGCCCTACCTCACCGCCGGCGCCGGCTTCCCGCCGAGCGCGGTGGCGCCGATCCTGCTGGGCTTCGGCGCCGGCCTCGTCCTCGGCAACCTCGTCGGCGGACGGCTCGCCGACCACAAGCTCGGCCCGACGATCGTCGGCACGCTCGCGGTGCTCGCGCTGGTGCTGGTCGCGATGGCCGTCGCGGTGCAGTCGCAGGTCGCGGCCGCCCTCGCCACGGCGCTCCTGGGCGCGGCCTCCTTCGCGACGGTCGCGCCGCTTCAGGCGTGGGTGATGGCGCGCGCCGACGGGGCGGGGCAGGCGCTCGCCGCCTCGGTCAACATCGCCGCCTTCAACCTCGGCAACGCCATCGGCGCCTGGGCCGGCGGGCTCGTCATCGCGGCCGGTTTCTCCTACGCGGCGCTGCCGCTGGCCGCCGCGCTCTTCCCGCTGGCCGCCCTCGGCATCGGCCTCGTCACCATCCGGCGCGACGCGGTCCCGGCCGCTGCCGTCGGCGTCCCATCCTGAACGGAGACCCCTCATGGAATACCGTCAGCTCGGCCGGTCCGGCCTTCGCGTTCCCGTCCTCGCCTTCGGTGCGGGCACCTTCGGCGGCACCGGTCCGCTGTTCTCCAACTGGGGCCAGACCGATGTCGACGAGGCGCGCCGCCTCGTCGAGATCTGCCTCGAAGCCGGCGTCACCCTCTTCGACACGGCGGACGTCTACTCCGACGGCCGCTCCGAGGAGGTGCTCGGCGCCGCCCTCGAGGGCCTGCGCGACGCGGCCCTCATCTCCACCAAGACCGCGCTGCCGACCGGCGACGGGCCGCACGACTGGGGCGTCTCGCGCGCCCGGCTGGTCCGGTCGGTCGACGCCGCCCTGACGCGGCTGCGGACCGACCGGATCGACATCCTCCAGCTCCACGCCTTCGACAGCTTCACGCCCGTCGACGAGCTGCTCCAGACCATCGACGTGCTGGTGCGGGCGGGGAAGGTTCATCATTGGGGAGTGTCTAACTATCCCGGCTGGGCGCTGATGCAGCTCATCGAGCGGGCCGACCGCCACGGGTTGCCGCGACCCGTGGCGCAGCAGGTCTACTATTCGCTCGTCGGCCGCGACTTCGAGTGGGACCTGATGCCGCTCGGCGCGCGCGAAGGGGTCGGGGCACTGTTGTGGAGCCCGCTCGGCTGGGGACGCCTCACCGGCAGGATCCGCCGCGGCGCACCGCTGCCCGAGGGGAGCCGCCTTCACGAGACGGCGGCGTTCGGCCCGCCGGTCGACGAGGAGCGGCTCTACCGCGTGCTCGACGTGCTGTTCGAGATCGCCGAAGAGACGGGCAAGACCGTGCCGCAGGTGGCGCTGAACTGGCTGACCCGCCAGCCGACGGTGTCGAGCATCATCATCGGCGCCCGCAACGAGGAGCAGCTCCGCCAGAACCTCGGCGCGGTCGGCTGGAGCCTGAGCGGGGAGCAGGCGGCGCGCCTCGCCGCAGCGTCGGAGAGCGACGCCGCCTATCCGGCGTTCCCCTATCGCCGGCAGGAGGCGTTCGCCCGCCTGTTCCCGCCGCTCGTCTAGCGGCGGGTCCCGCGGGGCATCCGGTCCGGTCTTTCGGCCGGCGGCGAACCTGTCGTCGGGCGGCCCCCAAGGATCCCTGGCGTCGCGTCCGCCAGACGGCGGTGCGGGTGTCAGCCCTCGGGGTCGGGGCGGGAGGGGAGGCCGTAGCGGGTCATCTTCTCCCAGAGCGTGGTGCGGGAGATGCCGAGGCGTCTCGCCGCCTCGCTCTGCACCCCCTCCGATCGCTCCAGCGCGCGCAGGATGTGCTCGCGCTCCGCCGCCCGCCGCGCCTCCGACAGGGAGACTTCGGAGCCGACGACCGCCTCGTCGCCGGCCTCCACCCGCGCCGCCGCCTCGGGGAAGAGGTCCGCCGCCGTGATGGTGTCTCCCTCGGCGAGCGCGGCGGCGCGGTCCACCCGGTTGATCAGCTCGCGCACGTTGCCCGGCCAGCCGTGCCGGCGGGCGACGTCGAGGGCGTCGGTCCCGAAGGCGAGGCGCGGCCGGTCGAACCGCTTCGTCGCCTGCGCGAGCCGGGTCGCCAGGTGGCGCTCGATGTCCTGCGGGCGCTCGCGCAGCGGCGCGAGGGTGCAGCTCACGACGTTGATGCGGAACCAGAGGTCCTCGCGGAAGCTGCCCTCCGCCACCATGGCGGCGAGATCGCGGTTCGTCGCGCAGACCACCCGGCCACGGAACGACAGGTCCCGCCTGCCGCCGAGGCGGCGGAACTCCCCCGTCTCCAGAAGCCGCAGCAGCTTCACCTGCAGCGAGAGCGGCAGCTCGCCGACCTCGTCGAGGAACAGCGTCCCGGTGCCGGCCTCCTCGGCGACGCCGACGTGCCCGCCGGCCGCGCCGGTGAAGGCGCCCTTCTCGTGGCCGAAGATGGTGGACTCGGCGAGCTCCGGTTGCAGCGCGCCGCAGTTCACCGCGACGAACGGCTGCCCCGCCCGCGCGCCGGCGCCATGAAGGTGGCGCGCGGCGATCTCCTTGCCCGTGCCCGTCTCGCCAAGGAGCAGGACGGGAAGGTCGGTGTCGGCGACCCGCTTCAGGGTCCGGGCGAGGTCCGTCATCTGCGGCGAGACGCCGAGCGGCGTGTCGCCGGCGGCGGGCGAGGCGTCGGCGAAGCGGTGGGCGGCGGCGTTCAGCGTCGCGATGAGATCGTCGATGGAGAAAGGCTTGGTGAGATAGTGCCAGGCGCCCTCGCGCACGAGGCGCACGGCGTGGTCGATGGAGCCGTAGCCCGTCATGAAGACGATCGGCACCATGCCGATGGACTGGAACTGGTCGCGCATCACGTCGTCGCCGTCGCCGTCCGGCAGGCGGATGTCGCAGATGACGGCGTCCGGGCGCACCCGGCGGATCGTGCGCGCCGCCTCGCGGGCGCTCTTCACCCAGGTGACGGCGAACCCCTCCAGCCCCAGCCGGTCCTCCAGCGAGGCGCCGAGGATCTCGTCGTCCTCCACGAGGATGAGATTGGGTCGGGCCTCGGTCATCCCTCCGCCCTCCCGGCGGCCGGCGCGTCCGCGGCGGCGCTGTCGGACGCGGTCGGGATGATGACCGTCACCGACGTGCCCCGCTCCGGCACGCTCTCGATCGCGAGCTCGGCGCCGATCCGCTCCACCAGGTTGGCGACGAGCCAGATGCCGATGCTGCGTTCGTGCTCGATGGTCTCGCTGACCCCGCCTGTGAGTGCCGCGATCTGTGCGGGCGACATGCCTTCTCCCTCGTCCCGCACCGCCACATAGCTCCGCCCCGCCGCCCTGGACACCGACAGCGACACCGTGACCGCGGTGCCGCGCGGGGCGGCGCGGATCGCGTTGAGGATCAGGTTGAGGAGGATCTGCCGCAGGCCGTCGGCGTCCGTCTCGATCGCGTCCTCGTCCCGAAGGTCCCAGCGGATGGTGACGTCGGCGTGCCGGGCCTGGGTGGCGACGAGAAGGTCCAGCTCGCGGATCTCGCGCCCGGCGAGGCGCCGCCGCCCGGAGCGACGCCGGTAGGCGGCGAGCGTCACGTCGACGATGGAGCCGATGGAGTCGAGCCCGCGGGCGAGGAGGTCGATGTTGCGCTGCCGGACCTCCGGGTCGTCGCCGTAGCGGCGCAGGGTGGAGAGCGCGTTCATCAGGCCCGCCAGCGGATTGCGCACCTCGTGCGCAAGCGTGGCGGCGAGGCGGGCGAGCACCGCGTCGCGCTCCCGTTCGGCCGCCACCGACAGCGACTGGCGCCGCATCGCCTCGGAGCGCTCCCGCAGCGCGAGCGCGGCTTCCAGCCGGGTCAGCTCGGTGCCGTGGCGGCGGGCGCTGCGGCCGTCCGGGCTCTCGTCGGCGAGGCGGTCGATGAAGTGGTCGAGCGGGCGAAGCGCGCGGCGCGTCAGGACGTAGGTCATCAGCGCGGCGAAGACCGCGAGGGCGATGTCCACCGCGACGGCGACGATCTCGGTCCGCCGCGTCCCCTCGAAGACGCCGCGCGCGTCGAAGGTGGCGGTGATCGCGAAGGGGCCGGTGGGGCCGTCGTAGGTGCGCGTCGCCTCGGCCTGGGACTGGCGGCGGTTGAAGTCCACCCGCGTCACGTCGGCCCCGTCGCCGGCCACCCGGTCGAGATTGGCGCGCAGGACGGCCTCGTCCGTCTCACCGATGACGACGGTCTGCGCGGTGCCGTCGGGGTCGGTCCAGCGCACCGCCATCGCCTCCTCCAGGAGGGCGGTGCGGTAGACGAGGAGCTGCGCGGCGGCCTCCGACACGCGGGCCGGATCGTCCGGCAGGGCGGAGGCGATGGCCCCCGCGACGGCGTCGAGGTAGACGACCGCCTGGTCGCGCAGCGCCTCCCGCTCGGAGAGGCGCAGGACATGGACGCCGATCTGCGTGGAGCCGAACGCCGCGACGAACATCGCCAGCGCGATCGTGACGGGAAGCAGCGTCGTCAGCGACAGGCGCCGGTCCAGCCGCAGCCAGTTGCCGCTCGACGATCGGGAAGGCCGCACGCGTGCTCCTCGTGTCCTGCAGCGCGCGGCGGTCGGCCCGCCGCGCGCGTTCACCTCAATCCGGGGTTTCCATCGCGAGGACGTCGCCACGGAAGCCCGGTGCGATCCGTTCCGTCCAGGCCATACCATACCAGCGGGTCCGCAGCGGCCGCGGCATGGTGCCGAGGATCGCCGCATCCGCCCCGGCCAGCATCGCCGCGTCCCCGGCGGACCGGCCACGGCCGGCCGGCAGCGGGACGAACCGGACGCCGTGGCCGGCGGCGATCCGCTCCAGCCCGGCGAGGCGCGCATCCCCGGCCCGGCCGACGTGGCAGACGGTCCCGACCGGCCACAGGCGGCTCTGCAGGGACCAGTCGAGCAGGTCGCCCAGGTGCGGCTCGTCGTTGTCGTAGAGCGCGAGCGTGACCTCGTCCCCCTCCGGTGCGATGCCGGCGTAGAGGACGGGACCGACGTGGACCGACGGGAGGTGCAGGAGCCCGTCCGGTGCCCAGCTCATGTCGGAATGGACCGGGTCGACGCCGTGGTGGAACCACCCGTCCTGCGGCACCACCAGAAGGCAGCGGCCGGGCTCGCCGTGGCAGAGGACATCTTCCGGCACGCCCTCGTCGTAGCGCACGCTGAGCTCGGCGCCCGCGCGCTCCATGTGCCCCTGCAGCGCCTCCATCGCCTCGGCGCAGGCCTTGCGGATCCGTGAGCGGGTGTCGCCCCGGTCCTCGGCGCGCTCGATGGTGCGGCTGTCGACGATCGCGTGCGCGGTCAGGGAAACGCCGTGAGCGGCGGCGATCGCGAGGGCGCGGGCAAACGTGCGGTCCTCCTGCCCGCGGATCAGCCCGAGGCGGACGTCCGTCAGCGGCTCGAGCGCCGGGCCGGGCGTCGTGCTCCGCGTGCCGTCCGCCTCGGCGGCGGACGGGTCCGTCGACGGCGCGAAGGGGCGGCGGGCGCTGCCGATCCGCTCCGACGGCGGCACGGCCTGTCTGGCGAGGACGCCGTCGAGCGCGTCGCCGCGCGACAGACCCTCCATCGGCGTGCCGGAGATGTAGGCCGCGCGGCCGAGGAGGTGGCCGGCGACCGGCACGGTCAGCAGGAGGAACAGGATCGTCAGGGTTCCGATGACCGTGACGTCGCTCGCCTGCTGTCCGACGAGGGTGCCGAGGACGACGAGCCCCGCGCCCAGCGTCCCCGCCTTCGTCGCCGCGTGCATGCGCTGGAACGGATCGGCGAGGCGCAGGACCCCGACGGCGGCGATCACCAGGAAGCCGACGCCGACGACCTTGAGGAGAAGTGCGATGAGCGCGCTCATGATCCTTCCCCCCGCATGCGCTCCAGCAGACCGGCGAAGGCGCAGGTCGCGAGGAAGCCGACGAGGGCGAGCCCGAAGCTGACGTCGAGGAACTCGCGCCGGCCGGTGGCGGCGGTGACGAGTGCGGCGGCCGCGACGGCGATCGCCGTCACCATGTCGAGCGCGATGAACCTGTCGGCGTAGCTCGGGCCGACGATCATGCGCGCGGCCGCGAGCACCAGAGGAACCATCAGTACCGCGGTGAGCACCAGCGCGGCGGTGGTGAGATGGGCGTCGATCGTCTCGATCATGCTTCGATCTCCCTGATACGGCGTTCGAACGTGGACTTGATCCCGGCGACGACCTCCGACTCGGAGACCGTGTCGAGCACGTGGACGAAGAGCGTCCTGCGGTCCTCGCTGACGTGGAGCGCGGTGGTCCCGGGCGTCAGCGTCACGCAGTTGGCGAGGGTCGTGATCCCGGCGTCGGTGCGCACGTCGAGCGGGACGGCGATGATCGCCGAGCGGGGCTGCGCGTCGGCGCTCAGTACCGTGCGCGCCACGGCGACGGACGAGACGACGAGCTCGCGCAGGAACACCGCCGCGAGGACGAGGACGTGCACGCCCTTCCCGGGCAGCTTCAGAAAGCGGGTCATGGGGCGATCTCCGCGACACTGGTGGTCTCGCCGAACACGGCGGCGATGTAGGGGGCGGGGTCGGCCATCGAGCGCGCCGCCCCGTCGGCGAAGGCGATCAGCGGCTCGGGCGCAAGGCTGATTGTCAGCGTGATCGCGGCGAGGCCGCCGATGGCGAGGAGCATCGGCCGGGGGACCGCCCGCGGGGTCGTGCGCGGCCCGGGCGGCGCCTTCCAGAACGCCTCGATCCAGATCTTCGACATCGAGAACAGCGTCAGCAGGCCGACGAAGAGGGCGATCGCGCCCAGCCAAGCGGCGTCGTCGCGGAAGGTCGCGTCGATGACGAGGAACTTGGCCCAGAAGCCGGAGAACGGCGGGATTCCGGCGAGCGAGAGGGCCGGGATGAGGAAGAGGACGGCGAGCCACGGCGCGCCGCGCATCAGCCCGCCGGCCCTGCGCACGTCGTAGGTGCCGCTCGCCCGGTAGATCGCGCCGGCGAGCAGGAAGAGGTTCGCTTTCACGATGATGTGGTGGACGATGTAGAAGATCGCCGCCGCCATCGCCGCCTCGGTCGAGATCGCGAGGCCGAGCATGATGTAGCCGATCTGGCTGACGATGTGGAACGACAGGATGCGCCGCACGTCGTACTGAGTCGCCGCCCCGAAGACGCCGAACAGCATCGTCCCGGCCGCGAGCCAGGCGACCATCGTGCGGATCCCCGAGCCCTCCACCTCGAAGATGAGCGTGAAGACGCGGAAGGCGGCGTAGAGGCCGACCTTGGTGAGAAGCCCCGCGAACACCGCAGACACCACGATCGAGGCGGTGTGATAGGACGCCGGCAGCCAGAAGAAGAGCGGGAAGAAGCCCGCCTTGATGCCGAACCCGACCAGGAAGAGGAGCGCCGAGACGGTGAGCGCGGCCGAGGGCTCGGTCTCCGGCAGGACGCGGGCGAGGTCGGCCATGTTGAGCGTGCCGGTGACGCCGTAGAGCAGCGCGATCGCCATCAGGAAGAGGATGGTCGAGAAGAGGTTGAGGACCGCGTAGCGCAGGGCCCCGTCGAGCTGGGCCCGCGTCCGCCCGAGCGTGATGAGGCCGAGCGCGGTGATCAGCATCACCTCGAACCAGACGTAGAGGTTGAAGATGTCGCCGGTGAGGAAGGCGCCGTTGACGCCGACGAGGAGACCGAAGAACAGCGGGAAGAAGCCGGACCGGATCTCCCGCCGCTTGAGGTCGGCCATGCCGAAGACCGCCGCCGCGAGCGCGAGGACCGCCGTCACCACGACCATGCCGGCGCTGAACGGGTCGACCACGAGGGAGACGCCGAAGGGAGCCGCCCAGCTGCCGAACTGCTTGGCCTGCACGCCGCCGTCGAGGACGAGGCGCAGGAGGAGCAGCGAGGCCCCCGTCATCGCCGCCAGGCCGGCCGCCGCGACGAGGCTCTGCGCCCGCCGGTGGCGCCACAGGATCGCCGTGAAGGCGGCCGCCGCCAGCGGGATCAGCAGCGGCAGGAGGAGGAGGGTCGCGGCGCCGTGATCACCCATGGGACGCCCCCTTCGGCTCGAACGGGCTGCCGAGATCCTCGGCGGCGGTGAGCTCGCGCGTGTCGATCGTGCCTCCGGTGCGGAAGAGCTGGAGGGCGAGCGCGGCCGAGAAGGCGACCAGCGCGAAGCCGATGACGATGGCGGTCAGGATGAGGGCCTGCGGCAGCGGGTTGGCGCTGTCGGCACGGAGCATGTCGGATCCTTGTTCGATGACGGGCGGGAGCGTCGCCTGGACGCCGCCGGCGAGGAAGATCAGGAGGTTGGTGCCGGCCGACAGCAGCGAGACGCCGAGGATGATCCGCATCACGTTGCGCGACAGGACGAGGTAGACCCCGGTGCCGACGATCGCGGCGATGGCGAGCGCGTAGACGAGGTTCACGGCGCGACCTCCCCGTGAAGGTCCTCGTAGAGGCGCAGCACGAGGCAGAGGACGCCGCCGAGCACGACGAGGTAGACGCCGATGTCGAAGAGCGTCGCCGTGCCGAGGTGGACGGCGCCGCTGGTCCACCAGTGGGTCAGGTAGGACGCGTCGCTGACGAGGCCGGGGAGGCCGCTGACGCAGGCGAGCGCGAGGCCGCAGCCGACCAGCACCACGGGATGGACCCGCAGCACCCGCCGGGCGTGGTCGACGCCCCGGGTGAGCGCCAGCGTCGCGAAGGCGGCGGCCGCCATCAGACCGCCGATGAAGCCGCCCCCCGGATCGTTATGCCCGCGCATCAGGATGAACAGCGAGCCGCCCAGCATGAGCGCGAAGTAGAGCCTCGACATGGTGGCGAAGATGATCGGCATGACTAGCCTTTCGTCTTGAGGGGACGGGGGGCGCCGCCGCGGCGCAGGAGCGCCCAGGCGGCCAGTGTGGCGAAGGCGACGACCGCCACCTCGCCGAGCGTGTCGATCGCCCGGAAATCGACGAGGATGACGTTGACGACGTTGCGCCCGTACGCCTCGAGGTAGCTGGCGGCGCCGAAGAAGGCGCTGAGCTCCATGTTCGGCGGGGTCGCCGACATGCTCGCCGCGCCGACGAACACGAAGACGGCGAAGAGCGCGGCGATGAAAGCGTCACGCCGCCGCTCGGACGGGGTGCGCGAATGGGCCCGGGCGAGGGGCACGCGCAGGAGCACTGCCGTCAGGATGACGACGAGCAGCGTCTCCACCGAGAACTGGGTCAGCGCGAGATCCGGCGCGCCGTTGAGGAGGAAGACGAAGGCCGAGGCGAAGCCGACGATGCCGACCGACACCAGCGCGCCGACGAGCGAGCGGGCGAGGGTCGTCGCCACCGCCCCGGCGACCGCGATGGCGAGCACCGCGACGACGCTGACGCGAAGCGGTCCCTGCGCCACGAACGGGAGTCCTGTGCCCGAGACGAGGAGGCCGACGGCGAGGATCGCCACCGTGCTCGTCACGACGACCGCGGTGTAGCGGTGCTGGTCGCCGTTCTGCAGCACCTGCGTCGACCGGCTCGCGAGGGCGAGCGTGCCGTTGAAGGCGCGCTCGTAGAAGCGGTCGCCGAAGAGGCGGTGGAGGATCCGCCGGCGCCTCAGGGTGACATGGATCGGCGTCCAGAAGACGGCGATCAGGATCCCCATGGTGATGACGAGGCCCGACAGGACGAGCATCGGCGTCACCCCGTGCCAGAGGGAGAAGGAGACGTCGACCGGCGTGTCGGTGAGGGCGAGCACGGCCGGGGCGATCAGCGTCGCCGCCACGACGTTCGGCACGATGCCGAGGGCGATGCCGCCGATCGCCAGCGCCAGCGGGCCGATAAGGAGCCCGGGCGTCTCGCCGTGGCGGATCGTGAGGGTGCGCCGCCGGGCCATGAAGAACGGCCGGATGGAGACCACGCCGGCGACGCCGACCATGACCGAGTTGACGATCACCGCCACCAGCACCGGGGCGACGCTCCACGTGCTGGAGAGCTGCGCGTCGAACAGGTACTCCTTGGAGATGAAGCCGATGAACGGCGGCAGTCCCGCCATGGAGAAGCTGGCGAGGAGGGCGGCGAAGGCGGTGAACGGCAGCACCCGGGCGAGCCCGCCGAGGCGCGACAGGTGTGCCTCGCCCGTGGCGTGGATGGCGTTGCCGGCGCAGAAGAAGAGCGCCGCCTTGTAGAAGGCGTGCGTGATCAGGAAGCCGACGGTCGCGACCACGGCGACCTCGCTGTCGAGCCCGATCAGCATGACGAGGATGCCGAGCGAGGCGACCGTCGACTGCGCCAGCACCGCCTTGAAGCCGGTCGCCCGCAGTGCCTCGAACGAGGCGACGAGCATGGTGAGCGAGCCGACGACCACCAGGGTGCCCCCGAACCACGGGACGCCCGCGAACACCTGGTCGAAGCGCGCCAGCAGGAAGACGCCGAGCTTCACCATGGTCGCGGAGTGCAGGTAGGCGGAGGCGGGCGTCGGCGCCTGCATCGCGTTCGGCAGCCAGAACTGGAACGGCACCTGCGCCGACTTGGTGAAGGCGCCGAGGAGGATCAGCACGATGATGGGCGTCAGCCACGGGCTGGCGACGAGCTCGTCGGCCCGGCCGAGCACCTCGGTGTAGGAGAAGGTGCCGAGGGTGATGCCGATGAGGAGGATGCCGGCGAACAGGGTGAGGCCGCCGCCGCCGGTGACGATGAGCGCCTGGAGCGCGGCCCTGCGTGCCTCGGCCTTCTCGCTGTCGAAGCCGACGAGCATGAAGGAGAGCAGGCTCGTCGCCTCCCAGAAGAGGAACATGACGACGAGGTTGTCGGCGAGGACGGTGCCCAGCATCGCCGTCATGAAGAGGAGGATGAGGCTCAGGAAGCGGCCGGCGGTGGCGGGCGGCTTCTCGGCGAAGTAGGCGCCGGCGTAGAGCGTGACGAGCGTGCCGATGCCGGTGACGAGCAGCGCGAAGAGGAGGGAGAAGCCGTCCAGCCGGAAGGCGAGGTCGACGCCGAGCGTCGGGACCCAGGCGGCACTGGCGAGGAGCACCTCGCCGCCGGCGATGGCGGGTTGTTCCCGCAGCAGCAGGACGAACGCCGCCAACGGCGCCCCGGCGAGGACGGGAGCGCCCCAGCGCCCCAGGATTCGGCACACCGGCCGCGCGACGATCGCGGCGCCGGCGCACAACAACAGGACAACGACAAAGAGCAACGCGACACCTCTTCGGGTTTGATCTTGTCGCTCCCTATCGCAACGGCCGTGCCACTCCCGTTTTGCTGAGTTTTCCTGGCGTTTTGCCGAACGGTTGCCGGCCCGGACGTTCGACTTTCCGAACGCCCGGAGACCGATGTCCGGAAATGCAAACGCGCCACGGCCGACGCGGCAGGCCGTTCCGCCAGAGAGGACCCCCCGCACGCACCCCTCGCACGGCGCGCACACAATCCGGGGCGGGAGCCTGATCGCTGGTGGGTCCCGAGCCCGCCGGAGGCATCGGCGGTCCCGAACAGTGGCTGCAGTGCCGGGACCGGTGCTAGCGGGCGGCAAGCATCCAGTTGATGGTTTCGCGCCAGTCGACCATGCGCAGGGGCGATCCGTGGGTTCCGCGGTCGAAGCAGATCATCCTGACCGGGTAGCCGGGCGCGCGGGTGCGCAGGTCGTTGAAGAACGCCTCCATCCACTCCACGGGATAGACGTCGTCGTCGGTGCCCTGGGCGAGGAGGACAGGCACGCGGCGCTGGAACGCCGCGCTGGAGAAGAATGCGTCGTCGGGGTAGGAGCCGAGGAAGAGGATGCCGCCGAGCCGCTGCGCGACGGTGGCGTTTTCCGCGAGGTTGTAGCAGATCGCCCCGCCCATGGATCCGCAGGCGACGAAGACCGGCGCGCGCGGGGACTTCTCGGCATAGAGCTCGATCAGGCCGGCGACCTGTCCGGCGCCCTTCTGGCCGAAGTCGGCGAAGTCGGGCGAGAGGTAGAGCCCGCCCGCCTTCTCCACCATGTTCTTGATCCGGTTGAAGTTTCCGCCGGAGTTGAAGTCGTGGACGCCGTGTTCGCGGTTCGCGCCGCGGCCGTGCGCGAAGAGGACGATGATGCTGGCGTCCTCGCGCTGTCCGACGGCGATGTGGGCGACGCGCCCGGCGTTCGTCTTGAGGATCAGGTCGCGCTGCTTGCGGCGGATGCCGAGCGAGGCCGACTGCGGACGGACCGCGCGGCTGCTGGCGTCCCCCTCGTTGCGGATGTCGCGCAGCGGATCGTAGGCGAAGACGCGGTAGTCGCCGTCGAACTCCGAGGTGATGAGATCCGGGTAGGCGTACTCGCTGTCCTTGAACGACGGCAGCGTCTGCGCGCTCGCGCACGCAGCGAAGGCGGCCGTCAGCACGGCCGCCAGGGCGAGTCGTTGCAAGGTCTGGTTCATGCGCCTGATCGAATGCCCGGCCGAGGCTAGCGGATTCGGGGCACTCCCAGCAATGCCGGTCCGGCGCGATCCGACCGGGCGGTCCGGGACGGCGGGTCTACCCGGCCCGCCGGGGCCTCTGGATGAGCACCGAGGCGAGCGCCAGCAGGCCGGAGCCCAGCATCAGCACCACCGAGACCGCGTTCAGGACGGGCGTGGAGCCGGCCTTCACCATGCGGTCGTACATCACGATCGTGAGCGGCGCGTCGGAGCCGACCAGCATCAGCGTGGTGTTGAAGTTCTCGAACGAGACCAGGAAGGCGACGATGAAGGCCGAGAACATCGCCGGGAACAGGAACGGCAGGGTCACCGTCGTCAGAACGCGCAGCCGCGAGGCGCCGAGGTTGAGCGCGGCCTCCTCGAGGGCGATGTCGAACTTCTTGAGGCGCGCGGCAATGACGAGGGAGGTGATTGTCGTCAGGAACGCCACCTGGCCGAAGACGATGAGCGGGATGCCCGGCCGCAACCAGGTGATGAAGAGCCCCATCTGCCGGTCGGCGAAGTTGGCGATCATGGAGGCGAAGACGAGGATCGAGATGCCGAGGATCACCCCCGGGATGACGAGCGGCACGATCATCAGGATGTAGAGCGCCGACTTGAACGGGAACTGGCGCCGCTCGAACAGGAAGGCGTTCGTGGTCCCTGCCGCCACCGCGAGCGCGGCGACGATGAGGCCGATATAGAGCGAGTTGCCCATGCCCCGCAGCAGGCGCGTGTCGTGGAGGAGGCCGAGCTTCGGCTCGGTCGGCGAGAAGAACCAGTCGAGCGTGAAGCCGCGCCAGGGCAGCGAGGGGAAGAGCGAGTCGTTGAAGGCGAACGCGCCCGCCGCCAGCAGCGGCGCGATCAGGTACAGGAAGAAGATCACCACGTAGGCGCGGTAGACCCAGCGGAGGGTGGGTGAGGACGGCATCTGCGTCAGTCCTTCGCCACGGTGGTCGCCAGGCTCTGCCCGGTGACCCAAAGGCCGACCCACACGACGAGCGAGGTGAAGACGAGGAGGACCACGCCGAAGGTGGCGCCGGCCTCCCAGTTGTAGCGGGTGATGAACTGGTTGTAGATCTGCTCGGTGAACCAGCTCGAGTTCTTGCCGCCAAGTAAGATCGGCGTGAGGTAGCTGCCGGCGGTCAGCATGAAGGTGATGATGCAGCCCGCGACGATGCCCGGCATCGCGTACGGCACGATGATCCGCCGGAACACGGTGAGGCGGGATCCGCCGAGGTTGTAGCCGGCCTCCAGTAGCGCGTTGTCCATCCCCTGGAGGGTGGAGACCAGCGGCACGATCATGAACAGGATGACCGTGTAGACGAGGCCGATGACGACGGTGACGTCGTTGTAGAGCATCTCCACCGGCTCGCCGATGATGCCGAGGCGCAGGAGCACCGACGACACGACGCCGGTCTCGCGCAAAAGCACGATCCAGCCGTAGGCGCGCACGAGGTCGGAGACCCAGAGCGGGATGAGGCACATCAGGAACAGCGTCGCGCGGCTGCGCTCGCCCGCCACCTTGGCGATGTAGTAGGCGACCGGGAAGCCGATCACCAGCGCGCACGCCGTCACCAGGATGGACATCCACGCCGTGCGCAGGAGCGTGTTGCGGTAGATCGGCTCGCCGACGAAGTCGAGGTAGTTCTTCAGGCCGAACTCGTACTGGTTGATGCCGACCTTCTCGCGCAGCGAGACGTAGCCTATGCCGATCTGCGGCAGGACGATCAGGAGCACGATCCAGAGCAGGAACGGCGTGAAGAGGAGGAAGAGCGACAGCCGCCCCGCGCCGCGCGGCATCACCCGTATCTCCGCGCGAAAATGCGGGCGCGGTCGGGGAACCAGGAGATGCGTACCGACGACCCCTCGCCGGCGGTGTCCACCTGGGACGGGTCGGCGACCTCGATGAGCTGCCCGGTCGCGAGCTTGACGAGGACGCGTGAGTTGGCGCCGTTGAAGAGGAGGCTGTCGACCGTGCCGTCGAGGCCGGGCACCCCGTCCACGGCGCCGATCTGCAGCGCCTCGGGCCGCATGAAGACCTCCACCTCGTCGCCGTTGGCGCTCGCGTCGGAGAGGTGGCCGACGACCGCGCCGCCGCCGTCGAGCGCGACCTCCGCCTCACTGCCGCGCACCTCGACGATGCGGCCCGGGAGGCAGTTGGAATCGCCGACGAAACCGGCGACGAACCCGGAGACGGGTGCCTGGTAGAGTTCCTTCGGCGGGCCGATCTGCTCGAACCGGCCGGCGTTCATCACCGCCACCTGGTCGGACATGACGAGCGCTTCGGACTGGTCGTGGGTGATGTAGAGGAAGGTCGTCTCGAACTGGTGCTGCAGGAGCTTCAGCTCGATCTTCATGTGCTCGCGGAGCTTGAGGTCGAGCGCGCCGAGCGGCTCGTCGAGCAGGAGGACGTCCGGCTCCAGCACCATGCAGCGGGCGATGGCGATGCGCTGCTTCTGCCCGCCGGAGAGCTGGTCGATGCGCTTCTCCTCCGAGCCGGGGAGGCCGATGCGCTCCAGGATGCGGGTGACGGCGCGCTTGATGTCGGCGCGGTTGTCGCCCCGGCAGCGCAGCCCGTAGGCGATGTTCTCGCCGACGTTCATCATCGGGAACAGCGCCAGGTGCTGGAACACCATCTTGACGTTGCGCTTGTTGGGCGGGACGGCGACGACGCTCTCGCCCTTGATCCTGATGTCGCCGGCGGTCGGCGTCTCGAATCCCGCGATCATGCGCATCAGCGTGGTCTTGCCGCAGCCCGACGGCCCGAGGATCGAGAAGAACGAGCCGGAGGGTACGTCGAGCGACACGTCCGACACGGCCGTGAAAGGGCCGAATGTCTTCGTGACGCCGGTGCAGCTCAGATCATGCATCGTCGCCCTTTCGAGAGAGTTGGCGGGGCGGCGCCGGCCGCCCCGGTCGCCTGGCTTACTGGGACGAGGCGGCCTGGATGCGTTCCAGGGCGATGCCTTCCATGTCTTCGAGGCCGGGGGGGATGTTGGCGAAGAACTTGAGGTTCTCGATGTCCTTCTCGTCGAAGGCGGCCTCCACCGCGGCGCGCTTGTCCTCGGGCAGGAGCTCGATCCCGTTCGGCACCGCCGCGATGGCGCCGGTGGACGCGGACATGATCTTCACGTTCTCAGGCTCGAGGACGAAGTTGATCCACTTGTAGGCCGCGTCGTCCGCCTGGCCGCCGCGCGGGATCGTGAAGGTGTCGATCCAGGCGAGGGCGCCGGTCTCCGGCGGGACGAACACGATGTCCGGGTTCTCGGCGTAGATCTTGAAGGCGGTCGAATCCCACGTCTCGGAGAGGGCGACCTCGCCGGACAGCATCAGGGCCGAGAGGTCGTCGCCGCCCGTCCAGTAGGTCTTGACGATGCTTTTGCACGCGATGAGCTTCTCGGTGACCTTGTCCAGCATGTCCTGGTAGGCCGCCTTGTCGCCGTAGAGGTCGAACGGGTTCATCCCCATGCCGAAGGCGGTGCCGAGGAGGATCGTGCGGCGCAGGCGCATCGAGGTGCGTCCCTTGTACTTCTCGTCGCACAGGTCGGCCCAGCCGGTGGCGTCCGGCGCGAGCGTCTTGTTCACCATGATGCCGGACGTGCCCCACTGGTGGGGGACGGAGTAGACCTCGCCGTCGATGGTGGTGTTCGCCTTCACGCCCTCGACGAGCTTCGGCGTCATCTTGTCGACGTTGATCTTGGAGAGGTCGAGGGGCTTGTAGATATTGTATTCGACCTGGGCCGCGTAGACGCGGTCGTGGCTCGGCTGCGCCAGATCGAAGCCCGTGCCGCCGGTCGCCCGAAGCTTGGCGATCATCTCCTCGTTGTTGGACAGCGTGACCTCGACGTCGATGTCGGGGTTCTCGGCTTCGAACTTCTTGATCAGTTCCTCGGGAGCGTAGCCGCCCCAGGTCAACAGACGCAGCGTTTCGGCATTGGCCTGGCCAGCCATCACCAGAATGGCCGATCCGGCCAGCAGCGTGCGCAGCAGTGACGTCATAGTCCTCTCCCCTCGTTGCACGACTTGGTCTTGTTGGTGTCGTCCTTGCAGTTTGACTTGAAGTGGACCGTAGTTCGGGGTGCCCCGAAAGGTCCATTTCAAGCGTATTGGCATTCCGATCTACACGCCCAGGCGGTCCAATATCCGATAGGTCGTCACCGCCGCAGGCAGGAACCATGGATCTCCGGCGTAGAGCGGCCGGGTCGGGAAGGCGGGTCGCATCATCGCCGTCTCGCCCGCCGGATCGCCGAGGACCCGCAGTCCCATCTTCATGCCGAGGTAGGATGCCATGCCGACGCCCGAACCGCAGTACCCCATCGCGTGATGGATCCGCCCGGTGCGGCCGGTGTGGGCGAGGCTGTCGAAGGTGTAGGCGACGAAGCCCATCCAGGCGTGCGTGATCCGCGCCTCGGCCAGCTCCGGAAACAGCGAGCACATGGTGTCCCGGAGGCGCTGCCCGGCGGCTTTGGCGCCCATCTCCCCCGCGCTCGCGCGACCGCCGAAGAGGATGCGCCGGCCGTCCGGCGACGTGCGGTAGTAGTAGACCACGCGGCGGCTGTCGGAGGCGATGCGGTCGGTCGGGAAGAGCCGCTTCACCAGCGCCGGGTCGAGCGGCTCGGTCGCGATGATGTAGCTGCCGATGGGGATGACCCGGCGCCGGTGCCACGGCGAGACCGGCCCGGTATAGCCGTTGGTCGCGAGCACGACGTCGGGCGCCGTGATCGCCCCGTGCGGGGTGCGCACGGTGACGCCGGACGGCGTCTCGTCGAGCGCGGTCGCCGGCGTTTCCGGCACGATGACGCCGCCCGCCTCCAGCACCTTCGCGACGAGCCCCGCGTGGTACGCGCCGGGGTCGAGGACGGCGTGGCGATGGTAGACGAGGCCGCCGTGGTAGGCGTCGGTGCCGAGCTCCTCGCGCTGGCGCTCGCGCGGGACGAGGGTGACCGTCTCGCCGTCCGCCAGCCCCTCGAATTCCCGGTACGCCCTGGCGCTCGCCGCGGCGTGGAAGCGGCCGCAGGAGCGGAAGTCGCACGCGATCCCCTCCGCGCGCACGAAGTCCTCGACGAAGGCGCGCGAGGCGATTCCTTCGGCGACGATCCCGCGGGCGGTCTCGGCGCCGTGCCGTTCCGTCAGCGTCTCGAGGCTCGGCTTGATCGAGGTGCTGATCTGCCCGCCGTTGCGGGTGGAGCACCCTTCGCCGATCCGGCCCTTCTCCAGCACCACGACCTTGCGGCCGGCGCGCGCGATCCGGAGCGCGGCATGGAGGCCGGTGTAGCCGGAGCCGACGACGACGGCGTCGGCGCGGGTCGGCAGCGCCGGCCGCTCGATTGCGAGCGGCGGGGCCGTGTCCCACCAGTAGGGCGTGGTCTTCGGCTCCATCCGTCAGCCGATCCTCGCCGCGACGCTCTTGACGCGCAGATAGTTCCGCACCGCCGCAAACCCTTTCTCCCGGCCGAAGCCGGACTGGCGATTGCCGCCGAACGGCACCTCGATGCCGCCCGCGAAGTATTCGTTGATGAAAACCTGTCCCGCGTCGAGATCGCGCGCGAGTGTGTGCGCCGCGGCAAAGTCGCGGGTGTAGATGCCGGCCACGAGCGCGTAGGGCGTGCCGTTGGCGAGCGCGGCTGCGTGCGCCGTGTCCTCGGCGACCTGCACGGCGAGGACGGGGCCGAAGATCTCGTCCTGCACGAGGGGATCGCCGGCATCGGCGTCGTCGAAGATCGTCGCCTCGAAGAACCAGCCCGCGCCGGTCTCCGGGTCCGCTGTCGCCGCGCCGCCGACGAGCGGCGTCAGCCCCCGCGCCTTCGCGGCCTCCACCTTTGCCGTGACGCGGGCGAGGTGGGCCTCGGAGTTGAGCGGTCCCAGTGTGGTTCGGCGCAACCCGTGCCCGATCGTCAGCGTGCGGACCCGCTCCAGCACCCGGCCGAGGAGCGCGGCGTGGACCGCGCGCTCCACCACGAGGCGGGAACCGGCCGAGCAGATCTGCCCGGCGTTCTCGTAGATGGCGCCGATCACGCCGTCCGCCGCGGCGTCGAGGTCGGCGTCCTTCAGGACGATCAGCGGGGACTTGCCGCCGAGCTCCAGCACGACGCTGGCGACGTTGCGGGCGGCGGCCTGCATCACGCCCTGCCCGGTGGGGACCGACCCCGTGAACGTGACGTGCCGCACGCGCGGGTCCGCGACGAGCGGCGCGCCGGTCGCCGGCCCCGTCCCCGCGACGACGTTGCAGACGCCGGCGGGAAGGCCCGCGCGCACGAGGAGTTCGGCCAGCATCAGCATGGTGAGCGGGGTCGTCTCGGCGGGCTTGGCGACGACGGTGCAGCCGGCGGCGAGCGCCGGCGCGACGCCCCGCGCGGCGGTCGAGATCGGGTAGTTCCAGGGGATGATGTGGGCGGTGACGCCGACCGGCTCCGGGACGGAGTAGCCGAGATAGGCCTCGCCGATGGGGAAGGTCTCGCCCTCGATCTTGTCGGCCGCACCGGCGTAGTACTCGAACGCGCGCGCGGCGCCGGCGACGTCGCCCTCCGCCTCCTGCAGCGGCTTGCCGCTGTCGAGGCTCTCGGCGAAGGCAAACCGCGCCGCTTCCGCCCGCAGCAACATTGCGGCCCGCATGAGGATCGCGCCCCGCTCCGACGCCTTGGTACGGCCCCACGCCCGCTGCGCCTTCTGCGCGGCGGACACGGCGCGGTCGACGTCCTCCGCCGTTCCAGCCGCGACGGCGAGGAAGGGGCGGGCGAGGCCGGGATCGAACGTCTCGAGGCGTTCGCCCGCGGCCGGCGCGACGAACGCGCCGTCGATGAAATGATCCACCGGGAGGTCCGGCAGAGTACCGTCGTCGAGGTAGGCGCGGACCGCGGCGGCAAGGTTCATCGCTCGACCTCGCTCACCGCATAGCGGGACTTCGCCAGCCACTCGGGCGAGATCTCGACGCCCCAGCCGGGCGTGTCGGTCACCCGCGCGCAGCCGCCCTCGATGACGTAGGGGTCATTGGCGAAGAGCCCTTCCTGCCAGGGATAATAGTCCTCCCCCTCGATCGAGAACTCGAGATACTTGCCCGCGTTCGGCAGCGCGCGCAGGAGGTGCATGGTGAAGATCGTCACCATCGAGAGGTTCGCGCTGTGCGGCGTGACCGGCAGGCCGGCCTCCGCCGCCATCGCCGCGATCCGCCGCGTCCGGCCGATCCCGCCGGCGTAGAGGACGTCGGGCTGGGCGACGTCGACGGCGTGGAGCTCGAACATGCGCTTCCAGGTGGGGATCCAGCAGTCCTGCTCGCCGCCGGTCACGTCGATGTCGAGCGCGGCGGCGACCTCGGCGGTCTGCTCCAGCTCCCAGTAGGGGCACGGCTCCTCGTAGTGGGAGATGCCGTTTTCCTCCAGCATACGGCCGTAGTGGATCGCCGCCTTCGGCGCGTAGCAGGAGTTGGCGTCAGCCAGCAGCGCCACGTCCTCTCCTGCGAACGCGCGCGCGATGGTGGGGATGATCGCTTCCGTGCGCCCCTCCCACTCGTCCTGCCCCCGGCCGACCTCTGCGCCGATGCGGAACTTGAAGGCGTCGAAGCCCTTCTCGCCGCGCAGCCGCCGGAACCGCTCCGCCTCGTCCTCCGGCGTGATGTCCCGCTTCATCGACGACGCGTAGGCCCGCAGCGGCCCGGGCGTGCCGCCGAGCAGCACCGCCACCGGCACCTCCGCCAGCCTGGCCCTGAGATCGAGCAGCGCCGTATCGACGCCGCCGATGGCGCGGCAGATGTAGGAACCGGGGAACTTGTGTTCCTTTTCGGCGGCGCGGTCGAGCAGGTCGTCCTGGTCCTCGAAGTCGAGGCCGAGCACCCAGGGAGCGACCTGCCGGTGGAGCACCTCGGCGGTGATGTCGGACTGGTAGGTCGAAACCTGTCCCCATCCGGTCGCACCCGTCTCGTCCGTCACGCGGACGAATCCGACGAACGCGTTCGCGAACGTCTCGATGCGTGTCAGTCGCATGCCGGCCTCACCCGTTCTGCTTCGACGACGGATTCAACTTGCAGATCGGTCTGCCGATAAGGTCCACTTCGCACTAGTGGGCGGACCAATCGGCGAGGGCACGGTGACGAAATATATCGGCGGGGCGCTGATCCCCACGCTGCAGGTCGACCGGGGCGACGCCACCAACCTCTCCATGCAGCTCGCCACGCACCTGCGCGAGCTGATCCTCTCCGGCGACCTTCCGCCGGGAACGCGCCTGCCGGCGAGCCGCGTCCTCGCCGTGGAGCAGGGGGTCTCCCGCACGACCGCCGTGGCAGCCTACGAGCAGCTCACGTCCGAGGGCCTGCTGGTGAGCCGCGTCGGGGCGGGCACCTACATCAGCGACGACGTCCGTCCGCCGCCCGCGCGCCTCACCCCGTCGCCCACCGCGCGGCTGCCGCGCCTCGCCAACATCAGCCACGAGCTGTCGGAACAGTATTTCCCGCGCCTCGAGCACCCGAGCTCGCCGCGCCCGTTCGTCACCGGGATGCCCGCCATCGACGCCTTCCCGATGGCGATGTGGGCGCGCCTCTCGGCCCGCTACTGGCGGGGCGCGCGCTCCGAGATCATGTCGTACCCGGACGCGCTCGGCCTGCCGAAGCTGCGGGAGGCGATCAGCCGGCACCTGCGCGCCAACCGCGGCGTGGTCTGCCAGGCGGACGAGGTGTTCGTCTTCGCCGGGGCGCAGGACGGCTTCATGCAGATCGCCCAGATCCTGCTCGACCCCGGCGACCGGGTGTGGATGGAGAACCCGGGCGCGATCGGCGCGCGCAACGCCTTCCTGTCGCGCGGCGCCGACCTCGTCCCGGTGCCGGTGGACGGCGAGGGGCTCGACGTCGCCGCCGCGAGGCGCCTCTGCCCCGACATGCGCATGGCATTCGTGACGCCGGCGCACCAGCACCCGCTCGGCTGCACCATGAGCCGGGACCGCCGCTTCGAGCTCCTCGCGGCCGCCGAGGAGAGCGGCGCCTGGATCGTCGAGGACGACTATGTCGGCGAGTTCCACTACGGCCGCCAGCCACTGCCGCCGCTGAAGGCGCTCGACGGGGGAGGGCGCGTCCTCTACGTCGGCACCTTCTCGAAGGCGCTGTTCCCGGCGATCCGGCTCGGCTACGCGGTCGTCCCGCCGGCGCTCGTCGCGAGCTTCGAACGCGCCCTCAGCGCCGTGGCGCACGGGGTGTCCAACGCGATCCAGTCCATCGTCGCCGACTTCATCGCCGAGGGGCACTTCTCCTCCCACCTGCGGCGCATGCGGGACCTCTACCGCGGGCGGCGCGACGCGCTGATGGACGCGGCCGACCGCCACCTCGGCGGGATGCTGGCGCTGTCCCCGACGGACACCGGATTCCACACCATCGGCCTGCTCCCGCCGGGCCTCGACGAGCGTACCGTCGCGGAGGCGGTGAAGACCGCCGGGCTGGCGATGGCGCCGCTGTCGCGCTTCGCGCTGTCGCCGCTCGCCGTCCAGGGCCTGACGCTCGGCTTCAGCGCGGTGTCGCCGCAGGAGATCGACCGGGGTGTGGCCCGGCTCGCCGAAGTCCTCAGGCGAACCGAACGAGATCGGCCAGGATCAGGTCGGACGCCCGCTCGCCGATCATGAGGCTCGGCGCGTTGAGGTTGCCGGCGGTGATGGCGGGCATGATCGAGGCGTCGGCGACGCGCAGCCGTTCCACGCCGTGGACCCGCAGCCGCGGGTCGACGACTGCGCCGCCGTCCGGGTCCGGGCCCATCGCGCACGTCCCGCACGGGTGGTAGACCGACGTCGTGGTCCGGCGGACGAACGCCTCCAGCGCGTCCGGGTCCACGACCTCGGCCCCCGGCGCCAGCTCGCGGCGGATGATCGAGGCGAGGGGTGGCTGCGCCGCGATGGTGCGCAGCAGCGGGATCGACCCCAGCAGCTCGGTCAGGTCGTCCGGCGCCGAGAAGTAGAGCGGGTGGATCTCCGGCGCCGCCTCGGGGTCGGACGAGCGGATGTGGAGCCAGCCACGGCTCTTCGGATGACAGTTCGAGATGCCGAGGTTGAAGCCCTGGAAGGTGTCCGGCTTCGTCAGCCGCCGCTTGCCCGGCACGGCGCGCGTGTAGGAGAGCGGCGAGAAGTAGAGCTGGAGGTTGGGCCGCGTGCGGCCCTCGTCGCCGCGCACGAAGCCGCCGGCCTGATTGACGCTGAGCGACAGCGGCCCGCCCCGCGTCAGCACGTACCGCAGCGCCGCCACGGAGCGCGCGAGGAGCGGCCCCAGCGTCGCGTTCAGTGTCGGCACCCTGGCCTCGAACACGAGGTCGAAGCCCACGTGGTCCTGCAGGTTGCGGCCCACGTTGGGGGAGGCGGCGACAGTCTCGATCCCGAGCGGCGCCAGTTTCGCCGGGTCACCGATCCCCGAAAGCTGGAGGATCTGCGGCGAGCCGATGGCGCCGGCGCACAGGATGACCTCGCGCCGCGCCATGACCCGGCAGAGCCGTCCGCCGCGCCGGTATTCGACGCCGACGGCGCGCCGCCCCTCGAACAGGACGCGCGTCACCGCCGCCTCGGTCACGAGATCAAGGTTGGGGCGCCGGAGGGCCGGGTGCAGGTAGGCCGTCGCCGCCGAGCAGCGCAGGCCGCCGCGCGTGGTGATCTGGTAGAAGCCGACGCCTTCCTGATCGCGGCCGTTGAAGTCCGGATTGCGGGCGAGGCCCGCGCTCTCGCAGGCCGCGACGAAGGCGTGGCTGACGGGATGCGCCTCGGCGGCGATTGTGCGAACCGTGATGGGCCCCCGGTCGCCGCGCCACGCGTCGCCGCCGGCAAGGTTCGTCTCCAGCCGCCGGAAGCAGGGCAGGACATCGGCGTAGGACCAGCCGGTGTTGCCCGCCTCGGCCCACCGGTCGTAGTCGCGTGCCTGCCCGCGGATGTAGACCATGGCGTTGATCGACGAGGAGCCGCCGACGACCTTGCCCCGCGGCCAGTACGCCTTGCGGCCGCCGAGGCCCTCTTCCGGTTCGGTGTAGTAGCGCCAGTTGAGCTTCGGGTGAAAGAACGCGCCGCCGTAGCCGATCGGCATCCGGACCCACAGGCTGAGGTCCGAGCCGCCCGCCTCGAGCACCGTGACGCCGAGTTGCCGCTCCTCGGACAGGCGCGCGGCGACGACGCAGCCCGCCGAGCCGGCCCCGACGACGACGACGTCGGTCGTTGCGATCTCTGCCGGTGTCACGCCAGTCCCTCCGAAGCGCTTCGGTCCACGCTAGGGGCGGAAGGGTGCGCCTTGTCGCCGACCATTGCAGGAGATCGCAAAGTCCAATCCCCGGCCATCCGCGCCGCACGGCCTGCGCTGCGGCGATCCTCGCCAACGCCAGCGCGCACCGCTGCCGCAGGCTGAGCCGGCCGTCCTTGCGTGCGGGCGCACGCATTGCGATCATCCCGCTGAAACGTCAGCAGGCAGGCGATGGCAGACGCTCTTTATCCCGAGATCCAGCCCTACAGGACCCATCGCATCAACGTCGATCCGCCCCACGAGCTCTACGTCGAGGAATGCGGAGCGCCGGACGGTGTCCCGGCGCTCTTCCTGCATGGCGGACCCGGGGGCGGCGCGAAGCCGTTCCAGCGCCGTACGTTCGACCCGCGCCGCTTCCGCGTGGTGCTGTTCGACCAGCGCGGCTGCGGACGCTCCACCCCGTCCGCCGAGCTCGACGGCAACACCACCGACAAGCTGATCGAGGACATCGAGACGATCCGCGAGACGCTCGGCATCGAGCGCTGGCTCGTCACGGGCGGCTCGTGGGGCAGCCTCCTGTCGCTCGCCTACGCCATCGCCCATCCGGACCGGTGCCTCGGCCTGCGCCTCCACGGCGTCTTCCTCGGCACGCCGGACGAGACGCGCTTCTGGTACCACGGGATCGGCCTCTTCTTCCCGGAGGCGTTCGCCGAGTTCGAGGGTCACGTGCCGCCCGGCGAGCGGGGCGACCTCCTCGCCGCCTACCATCGCCGCCTGATCGACCCGGACCCCGCGGTGCACATGCCGGCGGCGCAGGCGCTGCGCACCTTCTCGGCGCGCACCCAGACGTTGCTGCCCTCCGCCGCCCATGTCCACGCCCTGACGGAGCCGCGCGCCGCGCTGGAGATCGCGCGGATCTTCGCGCACTACTGCATCAACGGATGCTTCCTGCCCGAGGGGCACATCCTCTCCGGGATCGAGACGCTGCGGCACCTGCCCTGCGAGATCGTGCAGGGCCGCTACGACGTCGTCACGCCGCCCCGCGCCGCCTGGAGGGTCAGGACGGCCTGGCCGGAGGCGAATCTCACCGTCGTCGACCTCGCCAGCCACGTCGCCACGCTGGAGGCGCCGGCGCTCTCGGCGGCATTGCGGGCCGCGACGGACCGCCTGGCCGATCGCCTGACCGGCCGCGCGGCGTTGAGCATCGAGGACTACCTCGACCCGCGCGCCGCCGGCACGCCGGCCGTCAGCGACGACGGCACGCTCCTCGCCTTCGTGTCCGACGCGACAGGCTTCGCCCAGCTCTACACGAAGGATCTGACGAGCGACGCGCCGCCCCGGATCCGGCTCAGCCTGCCGGAGATGGTCGGCTCGGTCTCGTTCCGCCCCAAAAGCCGCGACATCCTCTTCACGACGGACGTCGGCGGGGACGAGCGGCACCAGCTCAACCTCATCGCCGAGGGCGAGTACGCCGCCCGGCGCCTGACCGACGCGCCCGGCTTCGTCCACCTGTGGGGCGCGTTCGACCGCGCCGGCGAGAGGTTCGCCTTCGCCTGCAACGCCGGGCATCCCTCGGACATGGCGCTTTACGTCAGCCCGGTCGCCGGCGGCGCGGCGCGGGTCGTCGCCACCGGACCCGGCTGGCGCACGGCCCGGGCCTTCTCGCCGGACGGGACGAAGCTCCTCGTCGAGGACGACCGGCTCGGGATGTACGACGCCGAGCTCTCGCTGGTCGACATCGAGGACGGCTCTGCCCGGGTCCTCCTGCCGCGCGACGGGGCGCATGTGAGCGGGACCGCCTTCATCGAGGACGGAGCGCGGCTCCTCGTTGCGACCGACCGGGGCGATGGCTACCACGGGCTCGGCGTCATCGACGTCGCGTCGGGCGGCTTCGCGTGGCTCTCGCGGCCCGAGGGCGACGTCGAGATCATGGCGGCGCCGAAGGGCGGCGGGCGGCTCGTCGCCTGCGCGATCAACGACCGCGGCTATTCGCGGCTCGTCCTCCACGACCTCGACGGCGGTGGTGAGCGCGACCTGCCGCTGCCGTTCGCCGGGCGCCTCACGAGCGTCACCTTCATGCCGGACGGAACGGCCCTCGTGGTGGCGCTCGCCGGCTTCCGGCGGCCGGCGGCGGTCTACCGGATCGACGTCGCGACGGGCGAGGCGACGGCGCTCGTCGAGCATCCTGCACTCGCCGAGAGCGCGACGGTCGAGCCCTCGCTCGTCGACATCGAAACGTTCGACGGCGCCAGCGTGCCGGCCTTCGTGTTCGAGCCGAGGGGGGAGTTGCCGACGGGCGGGCGGCCGGCCCTCGTCATCGTCCATGGCGGGCCGGAGAGCCAGTACACGGCCCACTGGCGGGCGGACGTCCAGTACCTCGTCAGCCGCGGCATCGTCGTCGTCGCGCCCAACGTGCGCGGGTCGACCGGCTACGGGCGCGACTGGCAGGCGGCGGACGACGTCGAGAAGCGCATGGACAGCGTCAGGGACCTCAAGGCGGTCCGCGACTGGGTGGCGACGCGGGACGACGTCGACTCCGAGCGCCTCGCCGTGTTCGGCCAGTCCTACGGCGGGTTCATGACGCTCGCCGCGATTACCGAGTACCCGGAGGACTGGTGCGTCGCGGCCGAGTTCTACGGCATCGCCGACTTCCGCACCCTCTTCGCCACCACCGGCCCGTGGCGGCGCACCTTGCGGGCGGTGGAATACGGCGACCCGGACTCAGAGTCCGGCCGGGCCCTGTTCGACCGCATCTCGCCGATCCGCAGGATCGACCGCGTGAAGGCGCCGCTCTTCATCGCCCACGGCGGACGCGACCCCCGCGTGGCGCCGAACGAGAGCGAGATGGTCAACGCCGCGCTTTTCGGGCGGGGCCACCCGGTGCGACTGGTGCGCGTCGAACACGAGGGGCACGGCTTCGCACGCCTCGCGAACCGCCGCGTGGTCTACAACGAGATGATGCAGTTCCTCGAGGCGCGGCTCTTCTGAGCGGTCAGCGCAGCAGCGACTCGGCGGTGCGCTCGTTGGTGACGAGGCCGGTGATCAGCCGGCCCAGCAGCGCGCCCCGGATCGCGGCCACCTTCGAGCGGCCGGCGGCGACGCCGTAGACCGGGACGCCCGTCCCCGCCAGCGGCACGCTGTTGACCCGCGCGTTGGCCCCCGCGGGGAGCAGCGCCCCCTCCCGGTCGAAGACGAAGCCGGTGATCTCGCCGACGCCGCCGGCCGCCTGCAGGGAGGCGACCTCGTCGGCGGACAGGAAGCCGTCGGCCAGCATCGCCGCGTCCGCGCCGATGCTGCCGATCCCGACGAACCGCACCGCCGCCCGGCGGGCGAGCGCGACGTGCCGCTTCACGAAGTCGAGCCGCTGCAGCATCTCGCGGTCCTCCGCCGAGCGCGAGTAGATCGGCAGCCATGCCGGGTAGAGCGCGGCGTCGACCCGCTCGGCCATCCGCTCGCCGACATTGTAGCGGGAGGCCGACCCGTCCGCGCCGACGTGGCTCAGCAGCGCGACGATCCGGTGCTGCGGGCAGGACATGGGGGAAAGCTCCTCCACGCAGGATCGCAGCGCGCGGCCCGTCCCGACGGCGAGGATCCTCGGCTCGGCCACCTTCAGCTCCCGCTCCATCACCGCCGCGCCGGCGGCGCCGAGGCCGGTGATGGCGTCCGGCGCGTTCGGCGGGCTGGGGACGACCTCGCAGGCGCACAGGCCGTACCGGCTGCGGAGGGTTCCGGCGAGCTCCATGCAGCGGCTGATCGGGTGGTCCACCCGCACGTTGACGAGCTTCTCCTCCACCGCGAGCGCGACGAGGCGTTGCGCGGTCTGCCGCGAGACGCCGAGGTGCTCGGCGATGCCGTCCTGGCGGTATCCGGCGACGTAGTAGAGCCAGCCCGCGCGTGCGGCGAGGTCGATCCGCCTGTCGGGTTGGGGGCTGTCGCTGGTCATCTCGCCTGATCTCGCCGTCCTGCCGCCGTTCCGGTGCGCCCGTCCCGCCGGCGCCGCGTCGGGCAGGAGGGGTGCGTTGCCTGTGGCGCTAGGCGACGGCGACCGGCGCCACGCCCAGAAGGTGCGCCAGTTGCTCGGCCGAGGTCGCCACCGCGACGGCGCCCGCCTCGCGCAGGACCGCCTCGCGGGCCGGACGCGTCTCGCCCGGCGTCACGAAGCCGATGGGCACGACCCCCGCCGCGCGGGCCGCTTCGATCCCTGGCGGGTTGTCGTCGATCATGACCGAGTCGCGGGCGGCGACGCCGAGCCGCTCGAGGCAGAGCTCGATGAGGTCCGGCGCGGGCTTGGGCCGCGGCACCATCTCGGCCGAGTAGACGTGCGGGCCGAAGAGGGCGCGGATCGGCAGCAGGCCGAGCGAGCGGTCCAGCCGCTCGATCCCGCTGTTCGAGGCGACGCAGTAGGGGCGGTCCAGCGCCGAGACCAGCGCCTCGATCCCCGCGACCGCCTCAAGCTCCCGGGCAAAGCGGGGGAAAAGGGCGGCGCGGCTCGCCTCGAGGAAGCGCTCCGGTTCGTGGATGCCGTCCTCCGCGCGCATGGCCGCGATCATGTCGATCGCGGCGAGGCCGGAGAAGCGGGTATGGATCTCGAACGCGGTGGCCGGATGGCCGGCCTCGGTCAGGACGTCCGCGAGGACCGCGGCGGACAGCGGCTCGCTGTCGATCAGCACGCCGTCGCAGTCGAAGATGATCGCGCCGCGGGGAAGGTCGGGCGCGCCGGTCGGGCGTGCCGTCACCTCATCGCCCCGCGGGCGGCGAGGGCGAGGTCGGGTCGGTCGGAGGTGAGGTGCCCGACGTCGCGGGCGAGCCAGTCGCGCATGGTCTCTTCATCGTTGACGGTCCAGGCACAGAGTTGCGCCTTTGGCCACAGCCGGCAAGCCTCGTCCCAGTTCGCGGCGAGGAAGTCGTGTCGCAGCGCGACGAGGTCGGCGAGGCCGGTGGCCATCTTGATGAACGCCTCGAGCCCGCCCTGCCGGCCGACCCATGCCTCGTCGGCGGAAATCAGGCGGGCGATCCCGGGCGCGGCGGCGCGGCAGTCCTCGAGGACGGCGGCCGAGAACGAGGTCAGATGCGTACGCGGGGCGAGACCGTGCGCCTCGATCACGGCGGCGACCTTGCCGGCGATGCCGGGGTAGGGCTCGCCCTTCTCGTCGAGCTTGATCTCGGCGTGGATGCCGAGACCGTCCGCCGGGGCGAGGACGGCCAGCACCTCGGCAAGCGTCGGCACGCAGTCGCCGCCGTTCTCGAGGCGGGTGGAGCGGCGCGTCTCGGGCGTCAGGGCGCGGACCGGGCCGGTGCCGTCCGTGGTGCGGTCCAGCGTCGGGTCGTGGATCACGACGAGCTCGCCCGCGTCGGTCAGGTGGATGTCGAACTCGATGGCGTCGCAGCCGAGCTCGACCGCGTTGCGGAAGCCCGTCAGCGAGTTCTCGGCCCAGAGGTTGCGGGCGCCGCGATGGCCGGTGATGGCGGTCATGGGAGGTCTTTCGAGGATTAGCGGATGGTCGGGTCGAGCCGGTCGCGAAGCCAGTCGCCGACCAGCGAGATCGAGAGCGTCGTCAGCGAGATGACCACCGCCGGCGCCAGCATGATCCACGGCGCGGTCGTCAGGTACTCGCGCCCGAAGCCCACCATGTTGCCGAGGCTCGTCTCCGGCGGCTGCACGCCGAGGCCGAGGAAGGAGAGCCCGGACTCCATGAGGATGATCTCGGGGAAGGTCAGCGTCATCGAGACGATCAGCGTGGACGCGACGTTCGGCAGGATATGGCGCAGATAGACCCGCGCCGGCGAGCCGCCGAGCTGGACGACCGCCGCCGCATACCCCTGCGCGCCGGCCGAGATCGCGAGGCCGCGGGCGATGCGGGCGTACCGCTCCCAGCCGTAGAAGCCCATGAGGCACACGAGGAGCACCATCGAGGAGCCGAAGAAGGCGAGAACCGCGAGCGACATGATGAGGAAGGGCAGCGCCGCCTGGAAGTCCGCCAGCATGACGACGACGTGCTCGCAGACGCCGCGGAACCTGGCGGCGAGGAAGCCGAGCGTCGTGCCGAAGACCGCCGACAGGATCGTCGCCCCGAACGCGATCACAAAGGAGACGCGCACCGACTGGATGAGGCGGGAGAGGACGTCGCGGCCGAGCTCGTCCGTGCCCAGCCAGTGACCCGGCGTCAGCGGCGGGGCGAGGCGGTAGGAAAGGTCCATCTGCGTGATCGCATAGGGTCGCAGGAGGTCGGCGAAGAGGGCGACGACGATCATCGCCGCGAGCCAGACGACGCCGAACGCGACGGTGCCGGGCAGGAGGCGGCGCACGCGGCGGAAGAGGCCGGCGCCGCGGCGGGCGCGCTCGGGAGCGGCGGCGAGGTCGGTGAGGGCCATGGCTGTCTCCCGGGTCAGTGGGCCGGCCGGCCGCGCAGCCGCGGATCGAGCCAGCCGTAGAGGAGGTCGACGACGAGGTTGGAGACCACCATCACCGCCGCGATGAGGAGGAGGATGCACTGCACCACCGCGAGGTCGCGGTTCGTCACCGACACGATGAGGAGGCGGCCGATGCCGGGCCAGGAGAAGATCGTCTCCACCACCACGGCGCCCGCCAGCAGCGAGCCGACCATGAAGCCGACGATCGTGACGATCGGCACCGCCGCGTTGGGGAGCGCGTGGCCGCGCACGACATCGCCCCACTTCACGCCCTTGGCGGACGCGGTGCGGATGTAGGGCTGGCCCATCACCTCGATCATCGCCGAGCGGGAGAAGCGGGCGAGGATCCCGATGCCGCCCACGCTCATGGTGATCGCGGGAAGGATCGCGTGCTGCCACGTCGCGTCGCCGCCGGACGGCAGCCAGCCGAGGGTGACGGCGAAGACGAGGACGAGGACGAGGCCCATCACGAAGGAGGGGATCGTGAAGCCCATCACCGCGAGCAGGATCACGCCGCGGTCGACGGTGCTGTTGCGGTGGAGCGCGGCGTAGACCCCGGCCGGAATGCCGAGGGTGATCTTGAGGATGATCGCCGGGATCGTCAGCGCCAGCGTCGCGGGGACGCGTTCCAGCACGAGGTCCAGCGCCGGGGACTTGTCGCGCATCGAGACGCCGAAGTCGCCGGAGAACATCTGCCCGATGTAGCTGAGGTACTGCTGCCAGACCGGGGCATCGAGGCCCCAGGCGTCGCGGAAGGCGGCGATGGCGTCCTGCGGCACGTCCGGCCCCAGGAGCACCTCCGCCGGATCGCCGGAGAGGCGCAGGACAACGAACGCGAACGTCATCACGGCGAACACCGTGACCACCGCGCGCAGGAGACGGATGAGCACGAAACGCAGCATGGCTCCCTCAGGCGGCGATCTTCTGCGCCGCCGGCAGCAGGTGGCATGCGGCGCGGCGGGACGGGGCGCTCGGGCGGAGCGCGGGGGCGGTCGCCGCGCAGCGCGGCTCGGCGTGCGGACAGCGGGGGTGGAAGGCGCAGCCGGCGGGGCGCGCCGCGGGGTTGGGCGGTTCCCCCTTCAGGATCTGCCGTCCGTCGAGACGCCGGCCGGGCTCCGGCACCGAGGAGACGAGCGCCCGCGTGTACGGGTGCTGCGGCGCGCCGAAGACGGCGTCGACGGGTCCCTCCTCGACGATCTCGCCGAGGTACATGACGGCGACGCGTTCGGCGATATTGCGCACGACCTTGAGGTCGTGGCTGATGAAGACCATGCCGAGGCCCTTCTCGGCCTGCAGGTCGGCGAGGAGGTTCACCACCTGCGCCTGGATCGACACGTCGAGCGCCGAGACCGGCTCGTCGCACACCAGGAGGGCCGGTTCGGAGGCGAGCGCACGGGCGATGACGACGCGCTGGCGCTGGCCACCGGAGAGCTCGTGCGGGTAGCGGCCGGCCTGATCGGGCCGCAGGCCCACCTGTTCCATGAGCGTCGCGACGCGGCCGTCGCGGCCGGCGCGGGGGCCGATGTCGTGGATGTCGAGCGGCTCGCGGATCTGGCGCGCGATGGTGAGGCGCCGGTCGAGCGCGCCGAGCGGGTCCTGATGGACCATCTGCATCCTGGCGCGAAGGCGCCGCCAGGCCGGGGTGCCGAAGACCGGCATCGCCTCGCCCTCGAAGCGAACGGTGCCCGCTTCGGCCGGGTCGACGCCGAGCAGCATCCGGCCGAGGGTGGACTTGCCGGACCCGCTCTCGCCGACGATCCCCAGCGTCTCGCCCGGCCGGACCGACAGGCTGACGCCGTTGACGGCCCGCACGGGGATCGCGCGGCCGAAGAGGCCGGTCCGGGTCTGGTAGACGCGCACCAGCCCTTCCGCCTCGAGAAGGGCGGTCACGGGCGGGCTCCCGCCACGGCCGCGGCGGGTGCCAGCGCCCACGCGGCGCGGCCTGCCGTGTCGGGCACCGGGTCGTGGCAGGCGAGCTGCCGGACCCCGTCCCGGCCCCGAAGCGGCGGCCGGTCGAGGTGGCAGAGGGCGATCCCGCGCGAGCAGCGCGGGGCGAAGGCGCAGCCGCGCGGCAGCGTGCGCGGATCGGGCACCGTGCCGGGGATCGGCACGAGGCGCTCGCGCGGGCCGGTCAGGGTCGGGATCGCGTCGAACAGGCCGCGGGTATAGGGGTGGCGCGGCGCCTCGAAGAGTTCGCCGACCGGCCCCTCCTCGACGATGCGCCCGGCGTACATGACGCAGATGCGCTCGCACACCTGGCTGACCGCGCCGAGGTCGTGGCTGATGAAGACGACCGCCATGCCCGTCTCCTCGCGCAGGGTCGCGAGAAGGTCGAGGATCTGGGCCTGGATGGTGGCGTCGAGCGCGGTCGTCGGCTCGTCGGCGACCAGAAGTTCCGGTTCGCCCGCGAGCGCCATCGCGATCATCAGGCGCTGGCACTGGCCGCCGGAGAATTCGTGCGGGTAGAGGTCGAAGCGGCGCCTGGCATCGGGGATGCCGACGAGGTCCATCAGCCGCACCGCCTCCGCGCGGGCGGCCCGGCCGGTGAGGCCGCGGTGGAGGCGCAGCGCCTCGACGATCTGCCGGCCGGCGCGGATCACCGGGTTGAGCGCACTCGAGGGGTCCTGGAAGATCATCGCGATCTTCGCCCCGCGCACGTCCTCGAGCGTCTGGCGCGGCGCGCCGGCGAGCTCCACCGGTCCGAGCCGCACCGAGCCCGTCACCGCCGCCTTGGACGGCAGCAGGCCGAGGGCCGCGAGCCACGTCACGGACTTGCCGCAGCCCGACTCGCCGACGAGACCCACCGCCTCGCCGGGCGCCACGGACAGGTCGATGCCGTGGAGCACGGGCACGCCGTCGAACGCGACGGTGAGATCCCGGATCTCCACGAGGTTGGATGAGGCGTTCTTCGACACCGCGTGCCCTCCGTTCGAGTTGGACGCAACCGGCCCCGCCAGACCGAAAAACGTCCCGGCAGCCTGGGCCGCCGGGACGCGTGAGGTGGGATCAGTCGGGCCAGTTGGAGGCGCGGAAGTCCATCGCGAAGGCGGGGGCCGCCTTGAAGCCGAGGTCCGAGCGCATGCCGGTGAACACGGCGTTCTGGTGCAGCACCTGGTAGGCCGGGTCCTCGCGCTCGCAGATCTCGAGCATGCGGCCGGCGGCCTTCTTGCGCTTGGCGTGGTCGGTGGAGGTCTCCATCAGCACGCAGAGGTCGTTCATCTCGGCGTTCGACCAGTCGCGCTTCTGCTGGATCTGGCTGTTGGGGCCGAACTGGACGACGATCGGCGTGATCGGGTCGTTGATGTTGTTCGACGCCGACCAGTCGCGGACGCCCTTGATGCCCTCGTGGGCGTGGATCTGGCCCCAGTTCTCCTTCATCTCGATCTCGACGTTGAGACCGACCTGGCGCCACATCTCGACCATGATCTGCCCGTTGGGGACCTGGTTGATGTAGTAGTTGTTGAGGAGGCGGAAGGGGATCGCGTCGCCCTTGTAGCCGGCCTGCTTGAGGAGGTCCCTGGCAAGCTGCGGGTCGTACTCCGGCACCGTCCACCCGTCGATAAACATGTCGGACGAGCGGAAGCTTTCGAACTGGAGGCCGGCGGGGATCTTCGTCATGCCGCCCCACAGCGCATCGACGATCGCCTGCCGGTCGATGGCGTGGGTCATGGCGCGGCGCACCAGCGGATCGGCGAGGATCTCGTTCTCGATGTTGAAGACCGAGATACGGTGGTTCCAGATGGTCGAGGACTGCACCTCGAAGCCGGAGGCGTCCGACACCGTGCCGATCTGGTCCGGCGGCAGGTCGCAGGCGAAGTCGTATTCGCCCGAGAGGAGGCCGTTGACGCGGCTCGACACCTCGGGAACCTCGACGAAGGTGATGCGCTCGAGCGGCGGGCGGCCGCCCCAGTAGTCGTCGAACGCCACCAGCGTGAGCGACACGTCCGGACGGTACTCCTCGACCATGTAGGGGCCGGTGGTGACGGGCTTCTTCGACCAGTCGGAGTAGGTGGCGGCCTCGTCCCACGCGCGGCGGCTCAGGATCTGGCTGCCGTAGGCGTAGAGGCGGCCCTCCAGCGTGACGTCGGGCGTCGCGTTGTGGAGGCGAACGGTGTACTTGTCGACGACCTCGATGCCTTCCAGCGCCGGCCACAGGCGGCGGCCGATGCCGGGCACCGTCGCGGGGAGGTCCTTGCCGGTCTTCGGCTTGTAGTTCTCCTCGTAGATGGTCTTGCCGCCCGCGGGCTCGGTGTCGGCGAAGACGCGCTCCTTGGAGAACGAGAAGGCGACGTCCTCGGCGGTCATCTCGTCGCCATTGTGGAACCTGACGCCCTGGCGCAGGTCGAGCTCGATCGTCTTGTCGTCGAGGCGGCGCCACTGGGTGGCGAGGCCCGGGACCGGACCCTGGTCGCCCATCCAGTCGCGCAGGATGAGGCCTTCCCACAGGTTCGGGAAGAACACCCGCTCGCCGACGTTGGACTGCTCGTGATAGGGGTCCAGCGTGTTGTTGTTGGAGATCTTCTGCACCGCGACGGTGATGGACGGGCGCTGGCCCTGCGCGCGCAGGTAGCCGGGCAGGACGAGGGTGCCGGCGGTGGCGCCCATGAGCCCCAGCGCGTGACGCCGATTGAGGGTGATCATGTGTCGACTCCTGATGAACGGGCGCGAGGGGTGGGCGCCGGACCAGTCGCAAGCCGAGGGGAACGGCTCGATAGGCGCCGGTTAAGCGCGCCGCACGACGCCACGACGACACTTTGACGACGCTTCTGTTACAATTGACCGGCGCCTGGGCATTTGCTCACAGGTGCCGATGATCCTTCCCGCTTTGCCCCCACCGTCACCCGGCCGTCCGTCCCGGCGCCGCACCGGCGTCGGCTGCGGCGCTCGACGGACGCCTCGCGGGCGCCCATCATCGCCCGCGCCCCCGCCGGCGGCCCTCCCGTGGCGGGACCGGTCCGGCCGGGTCGCACGGCGGAGCGCGGCCCGGCCGGGCCGTCGGGCATGGACATGCGGCGGCGCAGGCGCCAGAGCCGGCGCGACGCCGGCCGGCGTTTCGCGCGGGGGCGGAGTGGGACGGAAGGAGCTTGTGATGGACCCGGAGAGTTTTCGTCGGCACGGCCACGCGCTGATCGACTGGATCGCCGACTACCATGCCGGACTGGGCGACCGGCCGGTGCAGCCGCCGACGCATCCCGGCGATGTGCGAGCGCTGCTGCCGTCGGCGCCGCCGCAGGAGGGGGAGCCGTTCGAGGCCTGCCTCGCCGACATCGACGCGATCGTCGCGCCGCACCTGACCCATTGGCAGCATCCGCGCTTCTTCGGCTTCTTCCCCGGCAACGCGCTGCTGGCCGGGGTCCTCGGCGACATGGCGAGCACGGGGCTCGGTGTCCTCGGCCTCTCCTGGCAGTCCTCCCCGGCGCTGAGCGAGGTGGAGGAGGTGACGGTCGACTGGTTCCGCCAGATGGTCGGCCTCTCGGACGGGTGGCGCGGCGTCATCAACGACACCGCGTCGACGAGCACCCTCGTCGCGCTCATGTGCGCGCGCGAACGGTCCACCGCGTTCAGCCTGGCGCGGGGCGGCATGCAGGGCGAGGAGAGGCGGCACATCGTCTACGCCTCCGCCGGCAGCCACTCCTCGGTGGAGAAGGGCGCGCTCCTCGCCGGCTACGGGCGGGAAAACATCCGCAACGTACCGCTCGACGAGCGGCAGGGCATGCGGGCGGACGTGCTGCGCTCCCTCGTCGAGGCGGACATCGCGGCGGGGCACGTCCCTTCGGCCATCGTCGCCTGCGTCGGCGGCACGGCGACCGCCTCCTTCGACCCCATCGCCGACTGCGCCGGGATCGCCCGCGAGCACGGCCTGTGGCTCCACGTCGACGCGGCGATGGCGGGGGCGGCGATGATCCTGCCCGAATGCAGGTGGATGTGGGAGGGCGTCGAGGGCGCCGACAGCCTCGTCATCAACGCGCACAAGTGGATCGGCGTGCCGTTCGACTGCTCGCTCTACTACGTGCGGGACGAGGAGCACCTCGTGCGCGTGATGTCGACCAATCCGTCCTTCCTGCAGTCGCCGGTGGACGGGGAGGTGCGCAACCTCCGCGACCTCGGCATCCCGCTCGGCCGCCGGTTCCGCGCGCTCAAGCTCTGGTTCGTCATCCGCGAGCAGGGCGTTGCCGGACTGATGGCGCGGCTGAGGCGCGATCTCGCCAACGCCAAGCGCTTCGCGGCGGTCGTGGAGACCACGCCGGACTGGCGCGTGCTGGCGCCGGTCGACCTCCAGACCGTGTGCCTGCGCCACCAGCCGGCCGGCCTCACCGGCGAGGCGCTCGACCGTCACACGAGGGCGTGGGCCGACGCGGTGAACCGTTCCGGCGAGGCGTACCTGACGCCGGCGACCCTCGACGGCCGATGGATGGTCCGCGTCTCGATCGGCGCGCTGGGCACCGAGTGGCCCGACATCGAGGCGCTGTGGGCGACGATGCGGCGCTGCGCCGCCGAGGACATGGCCGAAGCCCTCGGCTGACCCGGTCGCCGCGCGGCGCGCCGACACCCGATGAGGGCACCGGCGGGACGGGGAATGCCGTCCCGCTCAGGGACTTGGCATCCCCGTCGATGGCGCGGTCGGGCGGCCCCGGACGTGCCAATCGCAAAGAGGTGATGCACATCTATATTGCTCAACCTCGCAATTAGAGATACTATTTTATCTATATTCACTGGTCACTCCCGAATGGGAGTGCTGCCCGACCGAGCATTTCAGGTCGGGATGTACTAGCGCTCGTGTTTGCGACAGTCTGCGATTGTTGGAAATATTTACGGGAGCTCGAAATTAATATTTACGCTAAGCGCGAGCTTTTGCCGGATGGTAGAGCTGCCGATCAACACGCAGGCCTGGGACTGCCCCAAGGCGAACACGGATCGACGACGCGGGCCGGAGCGGATGTTGCGATTGCAGCGACCGCCCCGGTCCTGCGCATGATCGTCGGCCTCGACACCCCACCGGGACAGGTGATGACGGACGCCGAGCTCGACGCTCTGGCCGACCCGTTCGCCGTGCTCGCGCTGCGCCGCGGCGAGCGTCCGCAGTCGGTGGATGCCGTCGTCGCGCTCCTCGCTGCCGCGTCTGCGCGTCCCGAGTTCGCCGCGAGCGCGGTGCCGGAGCGGCTGAGCTTCGTCGTCGGCGAGGGCGGGCAGATCCCGTTCACCGACGCGACCGCGCGGCTCGCCCGCGCGCTGCGCTTCGTCGTCGTCCTGCGCGGCGCGGCGGGGCCGGACGGGCCGCCCGTGGTCATGATCAGCCTCGACGACCGGCCGGGCGCCGGCGACGGCCTCCTGCAGATCCTCGGCTGGGACCCCGAAAAGCGTGCCTACAACTTCTACCAGCGGCGACAGGGCGTCTGGTTCCACTCCGGCGACGGAACCCGCGCGCTGAACCCGCCGACGCGCATGACCGGACCGTTCGACGGACACGTCAACGGCTCGCTGGTGATGAAGGAGCTGCGCCAGCCGTGGCTGCACTGGCAGAGCCAGACCGTCGGCATCGCGCGCGAGGCGTTCGCGCCGGGCCATCCGATCGTGAACCACCCGTTCTTCACCGAGGCGCGGGGCGCGGAGATCCTCGAGACGCAGGTCATCGTCCCGGGCATCCGCCGCTGGACGAAGGCGCGGCTCGACTCCGCGACCGATGGCGGCCGCATCCGTGGCGCGCGGACGCTCTTCCGGCAGGTGGTCGAGACCACCACCGTCAATCTCGTCGCCTCGCCGACCGAGTTCTCGCTGATCGACGACACGACGGCCGTCACCGTCCCCCTCGAGATCCACCTCAACCGCGAGTTCTGGACCGCGGCCGACATCCTCGACCCGCTGGCGATCCGGGGCCGCACGACCGTTCCCGGCGCGCTCTACCGGGCGGCGGTCGCCGAGCTTGGCGTGGAGCTGCGCGAGCAACGCTCGGGGTTCGCCCGCCCGGGCGACAGCTTCTTCGTGCTCGCCTGCCCGGCTCCGGCGTTCGAGGATCTCGACGTGATCATGACGCTGATCGAGCGCGGGGTGCTGAGCCGGCGGTTCGCCCGCGCGCTGCTCGCGGTGGACTTCGCCAACCCGATCCAGTCGGCCCGCCGCGCCACCCTCCTGCGCCACTTTCCGGACGAGGGCGCGGCCGGAACCGGCGACGGCTCGGTCGAGGCCGCGGCGCTCGCCTCGCTGGCCGCCGCCGCGGCCGGATCGCCGGGCTCGGTGGAGGCCGAGGTCGTCGCGCGGATGGAGGGCGACGAGGCCGCGTCCCGAACCGCGCTCGGCGAGGAGCTGGCGGCCTACGTCGCCGCCGTGCGGGCGCGCCTCGCAACGCCTGAAGGCGCCCACGACCTCGTCCGGCTGGTCGCCTCGCGGCGGCGCTACTTCAGAACCCTCGGCGTGTCGGAGTTCGACCTGACGCTGCCCTTCTCCAGCGAGCCGGAGGACGCCGACCCGCTCGAGATGGTGGCCGACGGGACCGTGCGCGCCGCCCCCAACCTGATCTCTTAGACACGAGGCCGAGGACGCCATGGCGACGTTTTTCTCCCCGCCCGGCGGGTTGACCGACCTGAACGAGGTCGCGCTGGACGATTGGGACAAGGAGGTCCGAAGCTACTTCGAGAGCTCGACCCAGACCCCGATCGCGACGTTTGCCGGACCGCGCAACCAGTTCTTCAACCCCGCCGACGGCATCGAGGACGATGCCGTCACCCAGCCCGTCGGCTGGGCCGCGTTCCCGCTCCCCATCACGACCGCCTCCGCGTCCGACGAGGAGCGCTGGGTCATCGGCGACGAATCGCGGAGCGGTCAGGTCGAATACTGCGAGTGGAGCGTCGACCGGGCCGAGGACGGAACGATCGTGCGCATCACCTTCACCTGCGAGGACCGCGAGTATTTCCGTCTCCTCGCCCGCCACCAGCCGGAGACCGTGCTGGACCTCTACCGCGAGCACGTCTCGCCGCAGGTGGAGCGGCGGGACATCTTCGACGCCGCCGGCCGGTACCTGACGCAGAACCGCTGGAACGCCAACTCGAGCACCGGCGCGATGCACATGATCGCCGCGCCCAACACCATCGGCGCGGCGATCGAACTCGCGGCGGGTGCCAGCGTCGTGCGGGCGCGGCCGGACGGCAGCGTCATGACCGGTGCGCAGGAGCTGATCCGCTGCGGCGCCTACGGCGTCCCCAACCGGCACAGCGACCCGACCATCGGCGAGGCGATCAACGATCTGGCGCGGGCGGGCCACACGGTCTCGCTCGCCGACCCGCCGGAACTCTCCTTCGAGAGCATCTCCTTCACCGGGTGGAGCCTTCCCGGCGGTGCTTCGCCGGAAACGGTGTGGCGCTTCACGCGCGGCGTCGAGGGACATCACGTGCGCGGGGTGCTCGAGGTGCCGGAGGGCGCCGGCTTCGGCATCGGCGACATCGAGATCGACGGCCAGCCGATCCGCTTCGGCGGGCAGGTGGCGGACAAGATCCGCATCAAGGTGGTGGGCCTCGCCCACAGGCTCGGGCAGGCGGTGGTGCGCCCGCTCGGCGGCTGCTTCGGCGCCCCGCTTCCGTCGGGCGCACAACCGGAGTCGCTCGGCGCCGGGCCGCCGGCCGCGATGGGGCGCGCGGCGATCCACACGCGCATCTGAGACCGGACCGCAACGAGGGGAGGGAGGTCGACGCCGATGATCGTCATCAACAAGGTGTGGCTCCTGCCGCCGCTGGCGTTCGGCCGCGTCGGGTCCGCCGGCCGGCCCTGCCAGGCCTATTCGTGGTCGGCACCGCCGGTGTCGCCGGACATCTCGTCCAAGACGACGCTCGTCCCCGAGGACACGATCGACCTCGACGCGGACGGCAACGCCACCGTCACCCCGGCCGACGCCTTCGGCGCGATCGCGCTGAAGGACGATGACGACCGTTTCTTTCCCGTCTGCCCCTTCTTCGAGCTGCACGGTGCGTGGACGGACGACGGGACCGAGCACGAGGGGCCGGTCACCGAGGCGGTGCTGAACGGCGCCGGCCTCGGGCTCGGCGACGTCATGTGGTCCGTCACCGTCGCCAACCTGAAGCCCTACCACTACACGCTGCGGGACGGAGACCGGGTGGAGGCGACCGCCGAGGCGGCCGCGACCGACACCGTGCGCAAGTCCCTCGCGGCCGGCTCGCCGGGACCGGAGGCGCAGCGGCTGGTGCCGTCCGGCGCGGCGGTCGTCCTCGGCGCGATTCAGGCCGTGCGTCCGTCGGCGGAGCTGCCGGGGCTGCGGCTGAGGGTGTATGCGCCCGCCGGCGTCGTCTACGGGCCGACGGACCTCGCCGCCCGGATCGCCGCCGACCCGCAGTGGCGCGACTTCCAGCTCCCGGCGGAGCGGCGCGTCCTCAACCCGCAGTCCGGGTGGGCGACGGCGATCATCGGCGGGCTCGGCGCGCCGGGTCCGGTGCCGCGGGACCAGCGCGTGTCGCCGCAGGGCCTCGCCGCGACCCTGCGGGGCGGACGCTCGGTCGGCCTCGTCGACGACGTCAGCGACGGGCTGGTGCGCTGCACCGTCGCCGGCTTGCCGACGGCGTTCGCGCGCGTCGCCGTCGGCCCGCCGGACTTCGCGCCCGCCGCACGGCCCTTCGTGTCGCTCCAGGACGGTCTCGCCGACCGGATGCGCCGCACCGACGTCGCCGATGCCGCCCTGTCGATGGATGAGCTGGAGGCCGTCGTCGGCGACATCCTGGAGCGCGCGCTCGAGACCTCCGACATGATGAACAAGGACGCCCAGGCCGGCCGCTCGCGCGCCACCAACGGAACCCCCGGGCTGCCGCCGCCGTCCGCCGACGCCGAAGCGCCGCCGATCGGCACGATGTGGCCCGCCGCGGCGGTCGACGGCAACCTCGCGACCCGCGTCGACAGCATGCCGGTGACCTTCGCCGGCAACCGCAAGCACCGGCGCCTCAACGCGCTGCAATACCTCAAGGACCGCCTGCGCGACGACCCGTCCTTCGTGGAGCGCTGGCTGCGCCCGCCGCGCGACCAGTTCGGCGTGTTCGACCGGCGCATGCCGGCGCTGATGCGCGGCTCGGACGGTCAGCCCATGCACCTCAGCCGCCGGCAGTACGAGCTGGTGCGGCTGTGGAGCCGCAAGGTCACGGGGGTCTGAGGTCGAGCGATGGTCGATGTCCTTCCCTTCGCGAGTGCGGTCGGCCGGCATGCCCTTTTCGTCGACGGCAGCCGCATCTACGACGTCGACGAGGAGACGTTCGAAGACATCCTGGCGGGCCGCTTCGACGCGGCGCCGGCGCTGGCGGCCCGCCCGTACGTCGACGGGGTCGCGCCGGCCCCGCCGCCGCTCCACGCGCTGTCCCTCAACGTGGCGCAGGCCTGCAACCTCGCCTGCCGCTACTGCTACGCCGACCGCGGTCACTTCGGCGAGGCGACGAAGGTGATGTCCGCCGAGACGGCGATCCGCGCCGTCGAGCTGCTGCTGCGCGAGGCCGAGCCGGCGGGGCGGGCGGTGCTCGGCTTCATGGGCGGCGAGCCGCTTCTCAACCGGCCGCTGGTGCGCGCGGTGACGGAGTGGGCGAGCGGGGAGGCCGCACGGCGGGGGATCGACCTGCGCTTCTCCCTCACCACCAACGCGACCATGGTGACAGAGGACGACGCCGCGTTCTTCGCCGCCCACCGCTTCACCGCCAACGTCAGCCTCGACGGTCCCGCCGCCGTCAACGATGCCCTGCGGCCCGACAAGAGGGGCCGCGGCAGCACGGCGGCGGCCCGCGAGGGCCTCGCGCGCCTTCTGGCCGCGGACGGGGCGCGCGTCAGCATCCGCGCGACCGTCACGCCGCGCAGCGGGCCGCTGCTCGCGACCCTTCGGGACCTCGTCGCGACGGGCGCCGAATCGGTCGGCTTTGCCCCCGTCCTCGTCTCGCCCGATCCGGACTACGCCTTCGACCGGGACGACATCGCCGGCCTCCTCGCTGAGATGATCACGTGCGGGGAGGCCGCGCGCGACGCGATCCTCGCCGGCGGCGACCTGCCGTTCTCGAACTTCACCATCGCGCTCGGCGAGATCGCCCGCGGCACGCACCGCCCGTACCCGTGCGGGGCGGGAGCGGGGTACGGCTCGGTCGCCGCGGACGGCGGGCTCTACGCCTGCCACCGCGCGGTCAACGACGACCGCTTCGCCATGGGTGACGTCCTCGCCGGGCCGGACCATGCGCGGCGGTCGGCCTTCCTCGCGTCGCGCCACGTCCTCGCGCAGGAGCCCTGCCGGAGCTGCTGGGCCCGCTTCATGTGCGGCGGCGGCTGCCACCACGAGGTCGTCGAGCGCGGACGGCCGGCCTGCGACTACATCCGCGGCTGGCTGACCTTCCTGCTCGCCAGCTACGCCGAGATCAGCACCCTTCGGCCGGACTATTTCGCTGGTCCGCCCGCCAACGACAAGGGAGTGGGATGATGCCGACACCGCCGCCGCGGAAGCTCTATCCGCGCAATTCCACCGCCCGCAGCCACCCGGTCGTCGCCGGCAATCCGGTGACGACGCGCCCGGAAAGCGGCGTCGACAACTCGTTCCCCGGCCTCGAGTTCGACCAGCGCAACCTCGACAAGCGCTTCTTCCCGGGTCTGGAGTTCGAGCTGCACGCCCAGGCGGTCCTTCGCACCATCGACCCTGCCCGCGCGGCACCGATCCACGCTGCGCTCGCCGGCGACCTCCCCGCCGGCATCGTCCTCGTCGCGGTCGCCGGCACCTTCGGCGAGGCGGCGGAGGAGGTGGCACAGATCGGGCCGTCCGGAGGCTTGCAGGACTGGCGGGTGGTGCACGATCTGTCGCCCGGGCGCGTCGCCCTCGCGCTCGCCCCCTTCGGGAGCGTCGAGCCGCGGGAGCGTATCGTCGAGGCCTTCGTCGCCTACCTCGCCGGCGGCAACCCGGCGATCGAGGTGACGCGCCAGGGCGACGGGCGGCTGCGGTTCGCCTTCGTCACCGGCGAGCGCGCCCGCATCCTCGACGACAACGGCGTCATCGACCCGGACGAGTACCATCCCGGCGACCTGACGCGCAGCCTCTGCTCGCCGTGGCAGTACGACTTCGCCCTGTGCGGCTGCTTCTACTGGGCGTCCAACAAGCCGGATCTCGTCAGTCCCGATGCCGATACGCCGCAGATCGCCAACTTTCAGCGCGACCGCGTCAACCCGCAGCCGATCGTCCCGGTCACGGACTACGGCACATGGCAGTCGCTCGACATTGGCGAGGTCGAGATGATCGAGCGGTGGGAGACGCTGCCGGCGGTCTTCGACGGCATCGAGGGCCGGGCGATGGCGGTGGCGACCGCGCCGCGGCTGCCGGACGAGGACGTGCTCGACCGCGCGACGATCGTGCGGGCCCTGCGCGAACTCGCCACCGTCGAGCACGGGCTGATGGTCGAGTACCTCTACGCCTACTATTCGCTGGACCAGAACGCGTTCGCGGACAACATGGAGTCCCGCCAGCGGGTGGTGTCGGCCGCGCAGACCGTGCTCAGCGTCGCCATCGACGAGATGCGGCACCTGCGCTGGGTCAACGAGATGCTCCTCGCCGTCGGCGAGCGGCACGAGCTCGGCCGGTTCGAGACCCTGCCCGACATCGACCGCGACGGGCGCGGCCTCACCCACACCTTCTCGCTCACCCCGCTCGTGCCCGAGCGGCTCGACTGGTTCATCACCGTGGAGGCGCCCAGCGAGGCGTTCGATCCCGATGCGGCGGACGACACCATCGACGGGATGTACACGCGCCTCCTCCTCAGTATCGAGCAGGGCGACGCGTTCACAGGGGAGGTGAAGGAGCGCCTCCTCCAGCTCATCAAGCTGATCATCGAGGAAGGGCAGGACCACTATCAGCGCTTCCTGCGCGTGCGCGAGCGCCTGCAGGGGCTCGACCCGAACCTCTACATCCGCCTGACGGAGAACCCGGCCCCGCTACCGGCGGCGGCACCCGCGAGCGTGTTCGAGCGGATCGCCAACGTCGCCTATGCGCAGGTAATCGAGCTGCTGGCGCTCGTGTTCACCCCGCGCAACATCGTCGAGGCGGACGCGCTGATCACCGGCGCCCGCGAGCTGATGTACAACCTCGACGAGGCGGCACGGACCGCCGCGGCCAACGGCGGCGCCCCGCTCTTCATACTTCCGGCCGAACCGGCGGTGTCGGGGGGCGTGTCGATGCGCGGACCGGTGACGGAGGCGGCCGCGCCGGTGCCCGTGTCGCCGGCCGAGTTCATCAAGCGCGGCGTCGCTCCCGCGCTGGAGGCGGCGACCGCCGGTCTCGACCCCGCGGCCGACGCCCTTGTCCGCTCGATGCGGGCACGGGTCGCGACGCTGGAAGAGCGTTTCGCCGGCTTCGGCGACGGCGGCCGCTGACCGATGCGCCGCCGGACGTCCGACCGCCCGCCACCTTCCGGCCGCCGGGGACGACCATGTCGCTCGCGCTGATCCGGGGGCGGGGCGTCGCGGGGCTGGTGGCCGCGCGCCGGCTGGCGCGGGCGGGGTGGAGCGTCGTGCTCGCCGGTCCGCCGCACCACTCGGACCGCATCGTCACGCTCGACCCCTCCGTCGTCGACCTGCTGGCGCTGGAACTGGGGAGGGAGGTTCTCGCCGCCGTCGCGCCGGCCCCGATCGCGGTGCGCGAGCTCGCGTGGAGCCCCGGACCGCCGGAAACCGTCCCCGGCGAGCTTGTCGCCGTCCCGCTCCGGTCGCTGACGGCCGCCATGGAGGAGCGCCTGCCGCCGGGCATCACCGTCGTGGAAACACCGCCGGAACGCTCCTTCGACGAGGTCCTCGACGCCACCGGCCGTGGGCGGTCGGCCCGGCTCCGCTCGGGCGCACGCACGGCCTGGGGCTGGACCGTTCCGTTGTCCGGGCCGGTCGGACGCGCGGTCCTCGAGGCGCACTTGGAAGGCTGGGTGTTCGTGGCGCCGGCCGGCGCTCAGGTCTCCGTTCAGGTGGTCCTGCCGGGCGACGGTGGCCACGAGCTGGCCCGGGAACTCGCCCGGCGCACCCTCGCGGGGCGCGGCTGGTCCGCGACGCTGGAGCGGCTTGCCGCGGCGCCTCCCGTCGCCTGCGACGCGACGCCCGCCTTCGGCGACCCCATCGCCCCGTGCGGGGCCATCCTCGTCGGCGACGCGGCATGCGCGGAAGACCCGCTGTCCGGGAGCGGCGTCGGCCGGGCCGTTCGCGGCGCGGTGCTCGGCGCGGCGGTGGCGACGGCCGCACCCGGCGACCGGACGGCGGTGCGGCGGCACTACCTGACACGCCTCGCCCTTGCCCACGCGGCCCACCTCGCGGGCGCCGCGGACTTTTACGCCCGATCCCGCTGCGCCGCCGCCTTCGCGCCCGCCGTCGCGGCGATGCGCGACCACGCCCGGCACCTGCGCCGCGAGGTCGCCGCGCCCGCCATCCTGCAGCTGGACGCCTCGCACCGGGACGCCCGGCTCGTGCCCCGGCCGGTTCGGGTCGCGGCAAGTTCATGAACACATTGATGTTTTGAAGGATAGGCCATGGCCGACGAGCACCGAGACCTTGATCCCCGCGACCGCGGCATGGCTCCGGAACCAGCCGTCGAGAGGGCCGCGCCGCCCTGCTGTCCCTACGCCGCGCCGCAGATCCGGCCGGCGCCCGCCGTCGAACTCCGCGCCGCGGCGGGGGCCGCCCCGGGCGACATCGCGATCATCGAGGGCGTCGAGATCGCGCAGGTGGTGCAGAGTCTCGACAACGACGTCCCGCTGATCGCCGGCAAGACCACGATCGTGCGCATCTACGTCGACCCGCAGTCGTTCACCGCGCCCGCCATCGTGACGGGCGAGATCGCATGGCGGCGGGGGACCGGCGGCTGGTCCTTCCTGCCGGCGATGAACCGCGTCGACGTCGGCCCGGCCGTTGCCAGCGACCTTCACGACCGCCGCCACGACGCTGCCGCGAGCCTCAACTTCAAGCTCCCGGCGGACGCCGTGCGGGAGGGCGACCTCAGCATCCGGCTGAACCGCCTCATGGTGCCGGGCGGCGCCGACGTTCCGTTCGACGGTCTCGGCCCCACGGCCGACCTTCCGGGCGTCGAGACGGCGCTGACGGTGAGCTTCCGCGGCGCGCCGGTGCTGCGCATCCGCGCCGTCGGCCTGCGCTACCACAGCGTGCGCGACGCGACGGTCATCACGCCGGACGCCACGCACTTCGCGCACCTGCGCTCCTTCCTCGTGCGGACCTACCCGACGGCGGAGGTGGAGTGGTCGCAGATCGTCGTCGACGGCGACAATCTGGTGCCGCAGGTGGCCGGGGGCTTCCCGGCGTTCCAGTCGAACCTCGTCAACGCGCAGCTCCTCGCGATCCGGGCGCGTGAGGTGGCCTCCGGCCGCGATCCGCGGACCCACTACTACGGCCTCGTCGACTTCGAGGGCGGCAGCAGCTTCATGCGCGGCGCGGCGATCTACGACGAGATGACGGAGGTGTTCGGCCCTGTGGCGTGCGGGCCCTGCGGGGTGCCGTCCTTCTGGGTCTGGGACACCGACCCGACCTTCGCCGACTGGTACGGCTGCCACGAGCTCTCGCACACCTTCCAGCGCCGCCACCCGGGCTTTCCGCCCGCCAACCAGCCGCCTGATCCGCTGGAAAAGACATGGCCCTATCCCGGCGGCTTCATCACCGACAACAGCGTCGCCGAGCAGCGCAAGCACCACGTCGGCTTCGACGTCGGTGATCCGGACCTCGGCCTGCCCATGGCGGCGCTGCCCGGCAGCGTATGGCACGACGTCATGACGTACGCGGACCGGCAGTGGATGTCCGCCTACACCTTCAACGCGATCCTTGACCAACTCCTGCACGAAGACGCGGTGCTCGCACCGCAGATCTCGTGACCGGAACGAGGGGACACGAGCATGCCTGACGATCCCGAGCGCGTGGTCCAGGTCATCGGCAGCCTGGATTTTGCGAAGAAGGCCGGCAAGATCCTCTACGTCCTGCCGTCGAGCCGTGCGCCGACGACGGCGGCCGAGACGCAGCCGCGCCTGGAACGGCCGCGCAAGACGCCGATGATCGAGATCTTCGCCAAGAACGCCGCCGGCGCGACGCTGTCGCAGACCGCCGTCCCGGCCCAGCTTCCGAGCGACGCCCACGACCCGTCCGAGGCGCTGATCGACACGAAGATCCCGGTGCCGGCCGGAACCGTCGCGCTGGAGCTGAAGCTCTCGGGCGAGACCGTCGACACCTTCAGACCCGGGGCGGCGATGCAGGCGCCGGGCGCGGGCGCTCATGCCGAGGCCCCTGGCGTCGATCTCGGCCCGGGCCTTCCGGGCGAGAACGCGCGGATGATGTCGCCGCGGATGAAGATGGCGCCTGCCGACGGGGTGACGTTCACCGTCGAGGTGCTGCCGGAGGGTGAGAGCACCTGGCACACCATCGCCGTCGGCCGCCCGACCGCCGACATGAAGATCGACCGCAACCAGTTCCCGGGCGCCGAGCGGGCCCGCGTGCGGGTCCTGCGCTCCACCGGCTTCGAGGAGCAGGTGGTGGCGGACGATACCGTCGACCTCCGCTTCGACGACAGGACGCCATGACATCGGTAGCCCCCGACGACATCGCCTGGGTCGCCGTCTACCCGCCGATCGGCATCGCCCGCCTCGGCGATGCGACCGGAGCCGACGACTACGTTCTCGCGCCGGAGGTGATCGGCGCGCCGTCCGACCCGCGCGGCGGCTACCAGAGCGCATCCGGCGCCATCAGGCGCCAGGCGGTCCGCTTCCGCATCTACGCCGGGCTGACCTCCGGCGACATCGTCGAACTCGTCCAGGGTCCGGACGTCGCTATCGCGTGGCGGGTCGAGGTCGCCAACCTGAAGGCCGGCTGGTACGCCTTCAATGTCGCGATGGACCTTCCGGCGCAGTACGTCGCGCCCGCGGCGCGCCGAAACGCGGCCTTCCCGGACCGCGCCGCGCTCGACATCCGGCCCGGTGCGCGGACCATCGCCGGCGCGAACGCCCCTCCGCAGCGTTTCGACGACGGAACGTTCGCGGGCCGCCGCGTCGACCTCGGCGAGATCCGGACCGACGGCGACGGGCGGCTTCTCGTCCTCGGCGGCCACGGCCGTTCCGCGCCGATGATCCCCGGAACCGCGGCGGTCACCTTCGCCAACAACGACGGCTGGCACGACGACATCGCCGACGGGCCGGTCCGCGCGACGGTCACCGTGGCCGGGACGCCGTTCGAGGCCGCGCCGGGGTACGTCGTGGTCACACCGCCGAACTACGCGCCGGGCCTTCTCGGCCTCGTCACCATGGACGACGCGGTGCGCGAGACGTTCATGGCGGAGGGCTGGCTGCCGGCACCGGCAACGACCCGCTTCACCGAGGACGTTTGGCCGATCTTCGACCGGCTGACGGGCATGCAGTGGATCAACCACGGCTTCCTCGTCGCCCACGGCGTCGGCTCCCCGCTCGACGCGCGCAACCGGGAGGTCGTGGCGCGCCTCGCCGACGCCGCTCCGGCCAACCGGGGGTGGCGGGAGCGGGTGCTCGCCCTGTTCCGCGACCCGGCCGGGCCGGGCCCCGCCTCGCAGGCCCAGATGCCGATGATCTACGGCGACCTGACGGGCGAGACCAACGACCCCGGGATCGAGTTCCTGACCGTGACCGCCACGCAGTATGCCCACCTGACGCGATGGGCGGCGGGCGATTTCACCGCCGGGACGCTCGACCCGCCGCGCCTTCCCGAATTCGCTTCGCTTCCGCCGGCGGAGCAGGTCGGGCATCTCAACCGGGCGGGACTGACGGAGTGCCTCGGCGGGCCCTTCCATCCCGGGATCGAGCTCACCTGGCCGATGCGGCGGGCGTCCCTCTGGGCGCGGTCCCACACCGCCGCACCGAGGGAATGCGACGCCTACCGCCTCCATCTCGTGCCGGAGGGCACGCCGGTGCGGCAGGACTTCGGCGAGACGCTGACGCGCGACACGTGCCTCGGCCCGAACGGCCCGAACGCCGCCGCCGGTCCCGGCGCGCTGACCCGCTGGCTGGGCGTTCCCTGGCAGACCGACGAGGCCTCCTGCAACTCCTCGGCGGACTACGCGCCGAGCACGTACCTGTCGTTTCCGAGCTTCTGGGGGACGCGGGTGCCCGAGCAGGTGCTCTCCAGCGCCTCCTTCGGACGCGCCTCCAGCCCGGCGGACGAGGCGCTGCCGCTGCAGCGCCTGAAGCACGCGTTCCACCGGGAGGACTGGCTGCGGGACGTGCGGGGGCGCTCCTACCGCGAGCGCATCAACAACATGGTGGCGCTCTGGCAGACGCTCGGCGTGGTGGAACCGGTCGCCGCCCCGCGGGCTCTCGTCGGGGACGGATTTCCCGGGGTGCTGCATGTCGAGGTCGGCCGCGACCGCCGCAACGCGGGGTCTGACCCGAAGATCGACTTCGTCGATGCCGTCGAGGGGCTCGTCGGGGAGGCGCCCGTGGTCGAGGCGGCCGGCCCCGCGCCGGCCGAGCCGGTCGTGCCGCCACGGCACCGGTTCCGTCAGGGCGAGGTCTGACGGTGGTTCGGCCGGCCGGGCGAGGGGTCTATGACGTCGCGGTCGCCGGTGGCGGACCCGCGGGTGCCGCCACGGCGGCGATCCTCGCCGGGATGGGCTGCCGCGTCGTCCTGCTCGACGCGCGCGACGCCAGGGTCCCGCACCGTCCTGCGCCGGGCGAGGTGCTGACCCCCAACGCCGTCCCGGCGCTGGCGGCGCTGGACCTTCTGGAGAGGCTGGAGGGCGATCCGGACCTCGCCCGTCCCCTCCACGCCATCGTGCGGCGCTGGCCGGGCCGGCCGGTGGAGACCGAACCGCTCATCGGCGCGCCGGGAGGCCGTGGCTTCGTCGTCGACCGGCCTCGCTTCGATGTGATGCTCCTCGCCCGGTGCGAGGCGGCCGGAGTCACCGTCCGACGGGCGACACGCGTCATGCGGCTGACCCGCGCCGACGGCTGGCGCCTCGGGACGGACGCCGGAGAGACCGTCCGCGCGGCGGTCGTCGTCGACGCGACGGGGCGGGCGGCGCGCGTTGCCCGTCAGGTCAGCGCGCGACGTGTTGCGGGACACCGGCTCATCGCGCTGTGCGGCACGTGCGACGCGGCCATCCGCGCCGGGACGCTCGTCGTTGCCGCCTTCGACCGGGCGACGCCGCCGGGCGATCCGGCGGCGGGTGGGTGGTGGTATGCCGTGGCCGCGCCGTCGGGCCTGTCGTTCGCGCTTCTGGGAAGCGACACCGGCGACCTTCGGCGTGGCGCGGGGCGGGACCGTCTCGCCGTGATGGCCGATGCGCTCGGCCTCCCGGCGGAGACCCTCTGCGATGCGCGGCTCCGGGTCGCCGACGCGACACCGAGCCGGCTGAAGCTCGCGTGCGGGCCGGGGTGGCTCGCTGTCGGCGACGCGGCGGCGAGCTTCGACCCGATCGCGAGCCAGGGTCTCGCCAACGCCCTCGCGTCCGCGCCCGAGGCCGCGAAGGCGGCGCTCAGCATGCTGGAATGCGATGCCACTCCGGCGCTCGCCTACGCCGACGCCGTCGCCGCCACGTGGCAGCGGACGGCGGACATCGCGCCCCACTACCAGCCGCGCGTCTTCGAGCGGTCGTGACGGCCGGTCACGACGTCAGGCGTCGGCGAGGGACTCGGCCAGCCTGTCGGGCTGCGCCGCGTCGATGAGCGCGTCGATGTCGTCCGCCTTGAGACCCCGCTCCGCGCCCGCCTTGCGGATCTTTTCCACGAGCGCGTCGGACAGGCGCTGCTGCTCGTCCTCGTCCGCATCCAGGAACCACGCCCGGAAGGTGTCGACGGTGACGTCGCCGGCATATTTGGCGACCCGTTCGATGATCCGGGTCGCGTAGGCCTTCCAGAACGACCTCGTCGCCTCGATCAGCACCGGAACGAGGACGGCCGCGACGAGGGGCAGGCCCTCCTGCTGCGCGGCGCGGTCGCGCTCGGCCAGCACCGCGTCGAGGCTCGCGCCGTCCCTTGTCATCGTCTCGAGGGCGCGCGCCGCCGCCTCGTGACCGCTGCCCTTCAGGATCGCTCCGGACAGGAGGACCGACATGTCGTCTGTCATCATCGCGAACATCCGATTGCTGACATCTGGAACGGGAGAGAGAACGCCGCCGGGCGTGAAGCCCGGTGGCGCCGCCTTTGCCTCAGCCGGCCGGACGGCACGTCCGGCCCCCTCGGCATGTGCGCCGGTCTACGCCGGCACGTGCCGCGTCCACCACGCGTCCGAGGGAACGAGGGCGCCGTTCTCGATGAGGTGCACCGAGCCGCCGCCCTTGCCGTCGCCGCTGATGACCATGCAGTCGTCGTCGAAGGTGGGCAGGCGCATCGTCAGCGGGTCCGAATAGGTGGACATATGCTCCTGCAGGATGCCGACGGCGATACGCTCGCCCAGGCGCAGGCTGTCGTAGTAGTCCGTGTAGTAGTGGACGCCCGCCATGTTGCGGCCGATCGAGATGTTCGCCGCCAGCTTGTCCAGCTCGCCCTGGAGGGTGACGCCCGGGTCGTCGACCTCGGGGGCCAGCATCACGTGCGCGGCGGGATCGTCGGACCGCGGCGGCTGGAAGAGCTTGCCGCCGAGGTGCGGGTACACGCTGGCGAAGGTCCGCCCCTCGAAGAGGCCCTCCGCCGACGCCTTCGCGGCGACGACGGTGGGATCGGCGAGCGGCGAGGCGAGGTGCTTCTCGCCGTCGATCGCGTACGAGGACATCTCGAAGAACGCCTTGAGGATCGTGATGCAGGCACCGGCGACGGTCGCGTGGCCCGCGCCGTAGGAGGCGTGCATCGGCGAGCCTTCCGGGAAGGCCATCGGCAGGAGGTAGTTCTTGTCCGCCGCGATCTCGAACCCGGCCCAGTGGTCGAGGCCGCCGTCGCCGTTCGCCTCGGCTTCGGTGGCGCGGCGGGGGAAGGTCGGCTGCGCGTTCTGCGCCGCGTTGTGCTGGGCGACGAGCGTCAGCAGCGGCTGGAGTTCGGAAACCATCTGCTTGAGGTGCTTCGTCTCCTCCGCGTGGGCGCCGAACGCCGCGTCCGCATGGCCGGAGGCGGCCAGCGTCAGCATGGCGGCAAGCTGCTCGGGCCGGCCGCGCAAGTGGTGCTGGAACTTCTGCCGCCGGACGGCCTTGAGGCCGCGCGTCGCCACCTCCGTCATCAGCGACAGGATGTGCGGTCCGCCGAACGTGGCGAAGGAGCCGCGGGTGGCGTGGTAGGGCCCGCTCGGGAAGCCGTGGTCGAACGGCACCTTGCCGTCCAGCATCAGCAGGCAGGCGACGAAGTAGGCCTGGTAGAGCGCATCGAAGTGGACGTAGGTGGCGAGGGCGCGCGGCGTATGGATGAAGCGCGCCTTCGCGTCGGCGAAGAAGGTCTGGTTCTCGCGCGTGTCGGCGCCGTTCTGGACGTCGAGCCAGAGCGGCCAGTCCGTCATGTAGTCGCGGCCCGGGCGCTGCGCGCTGATGCGCTGGTGGATCGACTGCGCGCCGTAGGTGACGAAGCCGAGCCCGGCCGAGGTCGCCGGCGCGGGCGGGCCGCCGCGTCCGGCGCGGAAGGCGCCTGCGTCCTCCGCGGCGACCGGTGCCTCGACGCCCGGCTGCAGGGTCAGCGGCGCGGTGGTGCGCGGGTCGCGTGCGCTTACGGTGCGCTTCGACGGCACGGGCGCGTCCTGTCCCGGGTCGGCGCCGAGCGAGGCCACCTCCGGCGGTGTCTGGTCGCCGCGCAGCGAGGCCGACCCCATCAGCATGAACTGGGAGAGGTAGGGGCCTTCCTTGGCGCCGTGGGTAGAGCCGCGGAAGAGCTCGTGCGGCGTGAACTGGCCGTTCTTGAAGCGCGCGTTGCGGCGGCGTTCCTCATGCTCGTTCAGCGTCTTGGTGCCGTCCGAGCTGTAGGGCGTCTGCTCCGGATCGAGCCAGGAAAGCCCGGCGAGCGCCTGCTGAACGGCGCCGACGGTGACGCTCGACGGGTTCTGCGGCGTCGCGTTGCCGTTCGCGTCGTAGGTCGGGGCGGTCGCGTCCGGGTCCGTGAAACTGGCGAACGGCACGTCGCGCAGCAAGGCCATGGCGTAGAGCTCGGCCATCTCGGCGCAGAGCTCGGAGAAGGGCAGGCGCGGGGCGGGGGCCATGCCGACGGAGCCGGCGTCCGGTCCCTCGAGGTCGAACACGTGGCCGGCGAGCGGGCTTTCCCAGTTGCGCACCTGCGGCGCCCTGCCGTCAGCGACCACGCTGTAGAAGCGGTGCACGGCGGTGCTGGAATTGCGGTGGCCGGGCCAGGCGCCGCCGGCATCGACCGGTCCGAGCGGCACGTCGAACTCGGCGTTGGTGCCCGGCGCGACGCCCTCCCGGTTGAGGGCCGTCACGAACGCCTTGAAGGCATGGAGATCGACGACGCCGTAGGCATCGTGGGGCAGGCCCTTGTGGTAGTTCGTCAGCGGTGTGCCGTAGCGGTTGATCTCGCCGTTCGGCTTCGTATCGACGCGCGGCCGGCCGGCGGTGATGGCCTTGGCGTTGTCCCGGCGGATCGCGGCGGCGCTGGCGCGGGCAGCCTCGTCGGGCTGGGGCTTCAAATGAATGTTCATCGATTACCGTCACATGCTGAAAAATGAAGGATTGTCGCTCCCGCCTTCGGGGCGGATAGACCCGGAATGTTGAGCCAGGTGTGGCGGACCTCCGTGTGTGCGGTGCAACGTCGCCGCGCGGCCGTCGGTCGGACGTGCGTGCCTTCGCACGGGGCACGTCGGAGCGGCCGCTGGCGGTTCGCGCCGGCGCCCGGGCCGGACCCTTCGGGACCGGTCGGGGCAAGGCGATGGGGCGGACCTTAGGTCGCGCCATCTCGACGGCGGCGGCGCTCCGTCGCTTGGTCGTATTATTGCGCACGGCGGGGCCGGCGAACACAGCCAAACGGGTATCCGCAGGTCGATCGCGCGCTCGTGATCGTCCTGCTGCGGCGGCGCGGCATCGGCCGCACGCGCCGGCCGGATCGCCTCAGGTGTCGCGACGCCAGTGCGCGGGGGAGATGCCCGTGGCGCGCTTGAACGCGCGGCTGAACGCGGCCTCGGACTCGTAGCCGACCTCGACGGCGATCTGCGACAGCGGCTTCGGGCTGGCGCGCAGGAGGTTCGCCGCGCACTGCATGCGCCAGTTGGCGAGATAGGTCATCGGCCCTAGGCCCAGGATCGCGGTGAAGCGCTCCGACAGGACGGTGCGGGAGACGGCGACCTCCCGCGCGAGATCGGCGACGGTCCACGCGCGGGTGAGGTCCGAGTGGAGGAACTGCACCGCGCGGCCGACGATCGGGTCGCGGGCGCCGCTCAGCCACCCCGCGACGGTGCTGTCCTGCGTCCGCGCGTAGCGGCGGATCATCTCGATGAAGATCAGCTCGCTCAGCTTGGCGAGGACGCCGCGGCTGCCGGGTCCCTTCGCGTTGGCCTCGCGCACCGTCGCGCGGATCAGCTGGGGGAGGAGATCGTCTTCGGTCCGCCCGTAGGCGCCGGGGACATGGACCATCCGGGGCAGGGCGGCGATCAGCGGATTGAAGGGCGTCACGTCGCAGCCGAGGAAGCCGCACAGGATCCGTGCCGTCCGGTCCCGGCCTTCCTGGTAGTTGAGGACGAACGGCACGGTCTCGCTGCGGCTCGCGGTCTCGTAGGCGGCAAGGTCCGGCGCGCCGCCGAGGTCGGGGTGGCTGGCGAGGACGTGCGGGTCGCCGTGCGGAAAGGCGACGATGCTGCCGGCGGAGAGGGCGACCGGCGGCTCGCCGTCATCGGCGAGCCGGGCCCAGCAGGTCCCCTCGATGACGACGTGGTACTCGATGACGTGCTGGGCGTCGGCGATCACCGTGTCGCCGATGAGGCTGGTGGCCGGCGCGGCGGCGACCCAGGGGTCGGCGACCTGCACGTCGAAGAAGATCGCGCCGCACAGCCGCACGGTGCGCAGGACGTCGGACAGGAGATCGTACCCGGCGTCGGGCCGCTCGTCAGGTCGATCTCCCATCGGTGATCCTGAAGGCTCGTCGTCCGCCGCACTCCGATGTTTCGGACGACCGGTCATTGGAAACGGACGATAGATCATCCCCGATCCGCGCCGGACTTGCTAGAGCCCCGCCGCATACGACGCGAGATACTTCCAGATGGAAGTAACGCCCGTTGAGTGGCGTGGCCTCTCGCACCCGATTTCTGGAGGCGAGAGCCATGAAGCGTTTCCTGAAGGCGTATCGGCCGGACGTTCTCATCGGTAATCTCCGCGGCAGGCCCCTCCCTTGCGAGCATGGCCGTGACCGCGTCCCGCCCCTGCCTGCCGATCCTGTCGCCGGCGACGGGAGGAGGGAGGCGGACGGCGCCTTCCCGCGCGGCGACGGGCGCGGCGCGCAGGCACCCGCCGCATGCGGTACGTTCGTCTACACGGGCGGCGGCGCGGTCGAGACGCTCGCCCAGTTCAACCTGTTCCGCGACGTGATCGACGTGTCGGCAACCGGCGTCACGGCCTTTGCGGGGCTCGACCTCCGCACGCGCGACTGGGGGACCGTGATCCTGTTCGCCGACGGCGGGGAAATCGTCCTCCCGGCCGTTCCCAGGAGCGCGCTCACGGAAAAGAACTTCGTCTTCGCCGCGACGCCGACCGCCGAGACCACCGGACGGACGCCCGGCGACGGGACGGACGGATCCACGCGGACCGGCGGGACCGGCGGGACCGGCGAGGCGGCGGTCCGGGGATCCGCCGCGCCGGCGGGCGGCGCCCGCTCGGAGAACGGCACTGTGGTGCATCTCGCCGCCGGCCCATCCGACACCGGCGATTCGGCCCTCAGGGGGCCCGCTCCGGCACGCCCGCTGCATCGGATAGCGGGGGCACGGTAGGCGGCGACCACTGCAGGCAGGGCCGCCCCGAACGTGCCGGGTGTTTGCGGCCGGGTGCTTCCGGCGGTGCGCGGGACAGCGCCGTCCCCGCCGTCCCACGGCACCCGCATGCCGATGGTCCGGGCCGGCATAGCGTAGGCCGCCGGCACCACCGCCGCGCGCGGGCCGGCCCGCGCGCGGTCGACGTCGCTCCCCAACTCCGACCGTGCCGCCGGCCGACCTCGGGCCGCGGGCGAGGCGCGTCGGCGCGATCCCGATCGGGCGCGCTCCTCGCGGCGGCGGCACGCGTCCGGAGCGGGATGCGTGCATTCTGCAAAAATCTTGCACCTCGCCTATACGTTCGGGTGATGGCCGCAAACGCGGGGCATAGATAGATCGAACGCGCCGGGCCGTGGGCCGGTCCGGACGATCCATCCCACGGTGCCCGATCATGTCCATGCGCCCCACCTTCGGCTGCGTCCCCCTTCAGCCCCACCTGCCATCCCCGCGACGACGGTCCCCGGATCCGCGACGCGCGGCGGACAGGCGGCAGGGCCGCGCCCGCCCGCGGGCCGGGATACCGGGGAGCGGCCTTTGATCCCCGTCGACGCGGCGCTCATCCTGCTCGCGGCGGTGGTCGCGAGCGCCGTGTGCGGGCGGCTCGTGCCGGGCAATGTGCCGCTGCCGCTGGTGCAGATCGGCATCGGCGTCATCCTCGCCGGCGTCGCCGACCTCGGCGTCACGCTGGATCCGCAGGTCTTCTTCCTGCTGTTCCTCCCGCCGCTCCTCTTCCGCGACGGTTGGCGCTCCTCGCAGGAGGCGCTGTGGCGCGACAGGGGGACGATCCTTTCCCTCTCGCTCGGTCTCGTCGTCTTCACCGTCGCGGGCGTCGGCTTCTTCATCGCGTGGCTGATCCCGGCGATGCCGCTTCCCATCGCCTTCGCGCTCGCGGCCATCGTCTCGCCGACGGACCCGCTCGCCGTGTCGGCGATCGCCGAGCGCGTGCCCGTCCCCACACGCCTCATGCGCGTCCTGGAGGGCGAGTCCCTGCTCAACGACGCGTCGGGTCTCGTCTGCATGCGCTTCGCCGTCGCCGCGGCGCTCAGCGGGACGTTCTCGCTGGTGGACGCGCTCGGCACCTTCGCCTGGCTCGCGGTGGGCGGCGTGACCATCGGCGCCGCGACCACGTGGCTGGTCGCGCTCGGACGGGAATGGATCGCGCGCCGCTATGGCGAGGACCCCGGCTCGACCATCGTCCTCAGCCTGCTGATCCCGTTCGGCGCCTCTTTCATGGCCGACATGGTCGGAGCATCGGCTGTCCTCGCCGCGGTCGCCGCCGGCGTCGTGATGAGCATCGCCGAGCAGCGGGGCACCGCGCTCGCCATCACCCGCGTCCGCCGCACGGCGGTCTGGGAGACGGTCTACTTCGTCGCCAGCGGCGTGGTCTTCATCCTCCTCGGCGAGCAGCTTCCGACGATCGTCGACGGCGCGGCGACCGTGGTGCGCGAGGCGGGCCACCGTGAGCCGATCTGGCTCGCCCTCTACGTCTTCGCGATCTGCCTCGCGTTGGCGCTGATCCGCTTCATCTGGGTCTGGGCGTCGCTGCGCTTCGTGCTCTACCGCATGGGCCGGCGCAGTGTCGGGCCGCAGGCGCCGGGCTGGCGCGTCACCGCGGCGATGACGGTCGCGGGCGTGCGCGGCGCCGTGACGCTCGCCGGCATCATGACGCTGCCGCTCACACTGACCGACGGGCAGCCTCTGCCCGGACGAGACCTCGCCATCTTCCTGTCGGCGGGCATCATCATCGTGCTGCTGATCGCGGCGAGCCTGCTCCTGCCGGTGCTCCTGCGTGACCTCCGCTTCCCGCCGGAGCCCAGCGAGCAGGCGGCCGAGGATGAGGCGCGCATCGCCGCCAGCAAGGCCGCGCTCGCCGCGCTCGCCTCCGTCCAGCGGACCGAGATCGCCAACTCGCCGGAGGACGCCAACCGCATCGCCGACTCCGCGGCGCGCCTCGTGACGCTCTACCAGCAGCGCATCGACGCGCTGGCGAAGTCGGCCACCGTGCGCGACGAGGGCCATCGCGGCGCGGACGTCGAGCGCAAGCTGCGCCTCGTCAGCATCCGCGCCGAGCGCAACGAGATCTACCGCCGGGTGCGGTCCCGCAAGCTGTCGGAGGACGCCGCGCGCAAGCTGGTGCGCGAGATCGACCTGCTCGAGGCCCGGTTCGGGCCGGAATGAGGCGCCGACCGTCCCCGGCGTTCAGCGCGGGCTCTCCATGACGAGGAGGACCACGGCGGTGTTGCTCAACGCCTCGTAGGTGTGCGGCACGTCGCCGGGATAGGCGTAATAGTCGTTGGCACCGAGGTCCTCCTGCGCGCCCCGCGGTCCGATGCGCACGCGGCCGCTGCCGACCCAGGCGTGCTCGATCGTGCCCTTGGGGTGCGGGTCCGCCTCGCGCACCGAGCCCGCGCGCAGGGTGGTCCGGTAGAGGTCGCGCCGCGCGTTCGGCGGACACGCCGAGAGCAGGAAGGCGGTATAGTCCGAGACCTCCGACGACAGCGCCTCGCCGTCCCCGGCGCGGATCAGGCGGCTCTGCGGCGGCGCATTCTCGAACAGGAAGCTGAACGGCACCTCGAGGGCGGTGGCGATCGCCCACAGCGTCTCGATGCTGGGGTTGCCCTTGCCCGCCTCGAGCTGGGAGAGGGTCGATTTCGCGAGGCTGGCCTTCTTCGCGAGCGCCGACAGGCTCAGCCCAGCCCGCTCCCGTTCCCGCCCGATCGCTTCGGCGATGATGCCCGAGGGGTCCATGCACGCGGCCTTTCAGAATGGACGAACGTTCGATTTGACGAACGCTTCGGAGTCGTTCACTAAATCGAACATTGTTCATTCACAGGTCAAGTCTGGGACGTCCATGGACGCTCGAGCGAACGACACGCGCCCCTGGCCGGAGTTCTGTTCCGGAATGCGGGACATCGTCCCCCTGGCACTGGGGGTGGCCACGTATGGCGCCGCCTTCGGGCTGCTGGCCGCGCAGGCCGGCTTCGGCGGCGGGCAGACCGGCGTGATGGGTGGGCTCGTCTTCGCCGGCTCCTCGCAGATCGTGGCGGCGGAGCGGCTGGTGGCGGGCGCGGGCGTCGCGGCGGCGCTCGTCGCCGGCCTCGCCCTCAACCTGCGCCTCATCCTGATGACCTCGTCGCTGCGCATCGAGTTCGCGGGCCGTCCGCTCTGGCAGGTCCTCTGGGGAGTGCACCTGACGTCCGACGAGAACTGGGCGCTGATGCACGCGGCCCGCGCCAGGGGCCGCGTTGCCGGTTACTGGTACCTCGTCGGCGGCGGGATGATGCTTTGGGTCGTTTGGGTGACGAGCACCATGATCGGCGCCGTCTATGCGCGCACGCTGCCCGACCCGCGGTCGCTCGGCATCGACTTCGCGTTCACCGCCGCCTTCATCGCCATCCTGTGCAGCCTGTGGCGCGGGCGGGGCGACCTCGCGCCGTGGGTGACGTCCGCCGCCTGTGCGACGCTGCTCACGATGGTGGTACCCATCGATCCGACCTGGGCGCTGGTCGGCGGCGGCGTCGCCGGAGCGGCGGTCGCCGGGAGGGGCGGCCATGAATGACGGCTGGTGGCTGATCCTGGGCCTCGCCGCCGGGACCTTCGGCCTGCGGCTCGGGGGCTACGTCCTCGGGACCCGGCTTCCGACGGGCGGAACCTGGGCGCGGTCGTTCGCGGCGCTGCCCGGAACGCTGATCGCCGCCCTCGTGACCGTGACGCTCCTGAAGGGCGGGCCGACCGAGTGGGCGGCTGCCGCCGTCGCCCTCGCTGTCGCGGTGACGACGCGCAGCCTGCCGCTGACCATGGCCGCCGGCATCGTCGTGGTCTGGTCCCTGCGCACGGCCTTCGGCGGCGCCTGACCTGCGACCGGCGCGCCGCCGGCATCGAGCGCCGCCGACGTGACGGCGCGTGAGCGGATCGTGTGCGCCCGGCGCGCGCCGGCGCCGTCGGCGCGTCGTGCTCGGTCTCGGCGCGGCGGGGAGGGTTCAAACCCCCGTGATGGAACCGTGGGATCCAGCGTGGCGGCGCCACGACCACAGATGGAGCCGCGTTGTGCCGCGTATCGTTTGAAGATACATTGAAGTTATTTCAACGATATCGGTGCTTTTGCGATGTGTTTTTCCGTATTCATGACGCACCAGGCGTCCGGCCGCCCAATATGTCGTGCGGATGACAGTCTTGCGGAGCCGAAACCTCACGGCCGCCCCACGGACGTCGCCCCCGATCCGGCCGCCGGCCGCCGCCGCACCGCCACCGCGCGGGACGGAGGTCACCGTGACCCCGTCTGACCGGCGCCTGAAGGCGTTCCTCGCCAAGGTCGACGAGGACAACATCGTCGAGCGCATCGGTGGCGGCGAGGAGATCGGCGCCGCGATGGCCGAGGGCGCGCCGGCGCTGGAGCGGATGACCATGGCGGTCGACGACGGCGCCGCCGCCGACCGCGCCGTGCGCAAGCTGCGGGAGGGCCAGCCGCTCGACCCACGCGAGCGCTTCGCCGTGGAGGCGATCATCCTGCCCCGCGAGCGCCCGGTGGTGGACATCGTCGGCGACGACTGGGGCGCGGTCCCGGCGCCCTGGGAGAGCTTCAACGCCCCGGCCGTCCATCAGGTCCTGATGCCGAAGCTGCCCTCCATCGGCCGCGTCGAGGTCCCCAACCATCCGAGCTACCCCTACGCGGGCACCGGCTTCATCGTCGGCAACGGGATCCTGATGACCAACCGCCACGTGGCGGAGATCTTCGCCTCCGGCCTCGGGCGGGAGGGGCTGAAGTTCCTGCCCGGCCGCACCGCCGGGGTCGACTTCAAGCGCGAGATCGGCAGTCCCGAACCCGGCGAGATCCTCGCGGTCGAGCGCGTCCTGATGATCCACCCCTACTGGGACATGGCGCTGATCGCGGTGCCGGGCCTTGCCGGGCGCGAGGTGCTGAAGCTCTCGCTCGACCAGCCGGAGGACGCCAACAACCGGCCGATCGCCGTGGTCGGCTACCCGGCGCAGAGCCCCTACAACGACTTTACCGTCCAGCAGACCGTGTTCCGTGGCGTCTACAACGTGAAGCGCCTCCAGCCCGGCCGGGTCGGCGTGCGGCGCACGGTGGAGAGCTACGGCAAGCAGGTCGACGCGGTGACGCACGACGCCTCGACGCTCGGCGGCAACTCCGGCTCGGCGGTGATCGACGTCGCGACCGGCAACGTCCTCGCCCTCCACTTCGCCGGCGCCTACCTCGACGCCAACTTCGGCGTTCCGAGCGCCGAGCTCGCCCGCGACGGGCGGGTGATCGACGCCGGCGTCTGCTTCGCCGGCACGCCCCGGCGCGGGCCTACGGCCGGCGACGACGCATGGACCCGCGCCGACCCCGTGGTGGAGCAGCGGACGCCGCCATACCAGCCGCCCGATCAGCCGGCGGCGCCCGGCGCCCGGCCGGCGGATACCGTCCAGGCCGTCGTCCAGGCGCCGGGCGGGATCGCCGCGAGGGTCAGCATCCCCATCAACGTCGAGATCACGGTCGGGGTGCCGCAGGTCCTCGGCGCGCAGCCGGTCGCGCCGCCGCCCGCCGTGCCCGGCCCCGGTGAGGGGGCGACGATCGAGCGGGCGGTCATCCCCGTCACCGACACCGACTATTCGACACGCACCGGCTACGACCCGAATTTCCTCGGAATCGAGGTGCCGATGCCGGCGGTGCGGGCCGGTGTGCCGGTGAGCGCGATGGCCGACGGGCGGACGGCGATCCCGTATCACAACTTCTCGATCGTCCAGCACGGCACGCGCCGTCTGGCGCTCCTCACCGCCTCCAACGAGGACGCGCGTGCGCAGGTGAAGCAGCCCGAGCCGGGCCGCGACTACAGCCGCGACGGCCTCGGCGGTCTTGGCGACAACGACACCGAGGCGTGGCGGGACGAGCCGCGCATCCCGAGCGACCACCAGATCCCGGACAGGTTCTACACACGGGACGGCGGTGCCTTCGACAGGGGCCATATCGTCCGCCGCGAGGCCGTCGCCTGGGGCACGAGCTACGACGCGGTACGGTTTGCAAACGGCGATACCTTCCACGTCACCAACTGCTCGCCGCAGGTGAAGGGCTTCAACCGCTCGAACCTGCGCGGCCTCTGGGGAGAGCTGGAGAACGTCGTGCTGGAGCAGGCGGAGGGCGAACGGCTCTGCGTCCTCGCCGGCCCCGTCCTTGCCGAGAGCGACCGCAGCTTCCGCGGCCGCGGGACGGACGGCGAGATCCTCGTCCAGATCCCCCGGCGCTACTGGAAGGTCATCGTCGCCCGCGCCGGCGACGCGCTGCAGGCGTTCGGCTTCGTCCTCGAGCAGGACCTTGGCGGCGTGCCGCTGGAGTTCGTGATCGACGCGCCGTGGCGCCAGCGGCTCGTCAGCCTCTCCGGGATCGAGGAGGAGTGCGGCCAGCTCTTCACCTTCGCCGAGGTCCTGCACGAGGCCGACCAGGCCGAGGAGGGGGCCGGCCAACGGGTGATGAAACGCGTCGCCGCGCGCACCGAGGCGCCGGCCGGGCGCGGCGGCGTGGAGGCCCCCGCGCTTCTCCGGAGCGAGGCGAAGGCGGGCATCGTCTTCATTCACGGGATCAGCAATCACCCGGCGCCCGAGATCGTCCTCGGCAACTGGAAGTCCGCCATCAAGGCGGGCGGCACCGATCTCGACGCCGCCGGGGCGGACACCCGTCTCCTCTACTGGGCGGACGTCCTCTACAGCGCGCCGTTGGTGGTGCGCGAGCTCGTCGGCGGCACGGTCGCCGCGCTGGAGGCGCTCGCGGCCGAGGATGTCGTCCTGCCGGAGGGCGGCGAGGAGGCCGAGCGCATGGCGAGCCTCGTCGAAGCGATCAGCCGGCACACGATGACGGTCCGCAACGGCGAGGTCGTGCGCGAGGCGGACGCCGGCACCGTCCAGGAGCTGCCTTTCGTTCCGGACTTCATCGAGCGCTTCTTCATGCGCCACCTCGTGCGCGACGTGCACCACTACCTCTACGACGTCGACCACGAGCCGCGTCCCGGCACGCGCTACCGGGTGCGCCAGGAGATCCGCCGCCGCCTGCTGGCGATGCTGAAGGACACCGTGCAGCCCGGCCGGCCGAACATCATCGTCTCCCACTCCATGGGCACGGTGATCGCCTACGACCTCCTGAAGGACGAGCCGTCGTGCCCGTCCATCTCCGGCCTCATCACGCTCGGCTCGCCGCTCGGTCTCGACACCGTACAGGAGCGGCTGCCGTGGACGCGCCAGAACGGTTTCCCCGCCGACCGGCTCGACGGGCCGTGGTTCAACATCTTCGACCGGCTGGACATCGTCGCCGCCGCCGACCCGGAGATCGCCAACGACATGAAGAGGAGCGGGCGGAAGGTCGTGAAGGACATCGCCGTGCACAACGACGGCTCCCTCCACCACGAGCTCGCCCGCTACGTCGCGACCGGGGAGTTCCAATCGGCACTGAAGGAGCTGCTGGAGAAGACCGGTGCCCGACGGTGAGCGCCACGTCGGCGCCCTCGACCTCTTCGCGCAGGACTTCAGCCAGCGGACCGACGCGGTGGTGGCGCTGCTGCGCGCGAGCGCGGAACGGTGGCGCGAGGGCGAGGCGCAGCGCCTGGAGCTGGGTCGCCAGCTCCGCCGCGCCCGCAACCACGAGCCGCTGCAGTGGTGGAAGGTGGAGAAGGAGGACCGCTTCTACCAGGCGCTGAAGACCCACGGGTTCGAGAAGGAGGCGACGATGCTCGCCGAAGGCGCCGCCGCCGAGGAGTTCAGCGGCACCTACGAGAGCATCATCGCCGGCAGCGACCTCACCGGGATCGAGTTCTTCGAGAGGGGCCTCATCGCGGCGCGGGCCGTCGCGCGGGTGGAGGTGCCGCTCGACCTGCAGCGCGTCAGCTACGGGTCCGGCGTGCTCGTCTCGCCGCGCCTCTTCCTCACCAACCATCACGTGATCCCGTCGGACGTGGTCGCCGCCGGCACCACCGTTCAGTTCGAGTACCTGACGACCGCCGGGGGCAAGCTGCGCGACCCGCTCGAGTTCGCGATGGAGCCGGGCACGTTCTTCAAGACCGACCGGGAGATGGACTTCACCCTCGTCGCCCTTCGGCCGGAGGGGTCGAACGGGGTCGAACTGCGCAGCCGGGGCTGGTGCCCGCTGATCGCCCAGTCCGGCAAGACGATGATCGGCTCGCGCGCCAACATCATCCAGCATCCGCGCGGCGAGCGGATGCAGGTGGCCGTCCGCTCGAACCGCATCGTCACCGTCGTCGGCGACTTCCTGCAATACACGACCGACACCGAGCACGGCTCGTCCGGCTCGCCGGTCTTCAACGACTACTGGCAGCTCGCCGCGATCCACCACATGGGCGTGCCGGACCTCACCGGCGACCACCGGCCCAGGCTGGACGACGGGAGCGCGTGGACCGGCGACCCGCAGACCGCGAGCCGCATCGTCACCGTCGGCAACGAGGGCACCCGGATCAGCCAGATCGTCCAGCATGTGGCGACCGCCCTCGACGGCGAGTCGGAGCGGACGCTCTTCGCCCAGTGCCTCGAGCCGCCGGACGCCATGAACCTCTGGGACCTCTTCGTGCGGACCGGAACCGTTGTCGCCGTGGGCCCGGGCCTCGGCCTGGGACGCCCGGCCGATCCCCACGCAGGCGACGGTCCCCATGCGCCGAGAGGGGTCGCGGGGCCCGACGCGCATGTCGCGGCCTCCCTGGTGGAACGGTTCGGGCCGCGGCGCGGCGACTACGACAAGGTCGCCGACAACGTCGCCCGGCGCGAGACGTGGGACGATCTCGACGACCTGTGGGGCGGGCCGGTCCGGCCCCTCGCCAAGCGTCTGCGCCAGCGTCTCGTCCGGCACGAGACGGGGGCGCTCGCCTTCGCGGAGGCGCGCTACCGCTGGCTCTATCCCTCCCTCGACGTGACCGTCGAAGGGGCGATCCGCGACCTCATAACCGGCGACCCGCGCCCGGCGTGCGACGTCATGGAGGACGAACTCGCCGGGTTGCGCGCCGCCATGGCGACCGACCCGTCCCGCTCGATCGACCCGCTCACCGACGCGGACGGGGCGATCGCGCGGGCGGAGGAGGCGGGCGTCGCCCTCGCGGCGGTTCGGGCGATCGCCCCGCATCGGGGCGCTCCGAGCGCTCTCGCCGGCGACCTCCACGCGCTGTTCGCCCTCGCCCGGCCGACGACGCGCGCCGCGGTCATCGCCAGCGACGGGAGGATGGCGGACGAGCCGTTCCGCAAGGGGGCGGTCGCCCGGGCGGTGTTCTACGTGCTTCTGCGCTACGGCCCGGTCGCGGACGTCGGCGACGCGCTGCTGGCCCGCCTCGCGCGGTGGCACGCCGAGGATCCGGTCGATGACTGGGAGCGGCGCCGCAACATGTTGATCGCCGGCGCCCAGGGAACGCGCAACCCCTTCGTCGACCAGCCCGAGCTGGCGCGCCCCGCCTTCCTCGCCGCCCTCGTCACGACGGACGCCTGACCTAGCGGGCGGCGGCCGCGCCGGCGCCGCCGAGGGCGTCGAAGGCCCGCAGGGGGCCGAAGTCGAGCCCCGTCAGTGCCTCGACGTCGGCGACCGAGACGCGGCTGTTCACCACGTCGAACGTCTCGCCCCGCCCGAGAAGCTGGTCGCCCTGCATGTCGAACTCCTGCCGCACGACGAAGGCGGCGGTGTACATCCCGCCGTCGACCTCCGCGACGAGGATCTTCCAGAACCCGCGCGGCAGCTTGAAGCCGCGGTAGGCAAGGTCGTCGGCGCGGAACACGGGGCCGGAGAAGATGGTCCCCTTCGCTCCGCGCGAGAGCAGGATGTTCAGCACCTCGTCCTCGAGCTGCTTCCAGCTCCGGCGGTTCACGTCGGCGTGCTGCGGGGTTACGTTGGTGTACATGAAGCTCGACGCGCTGGCGTTCCGCGCCGTCTCCTCGTCGCCCCACGCGACGTTGCCGCGCGGGGTGAGCTGCCCGCGGTCGAGGTCGTTCCCGGCGAAGAGGGCGCCGTCGGGCTGCCAGTCGTCGGGGATGCGACCGTCCGGCACGAACCGGTCGCGATCCCGGCGCAGCCGCACGAGCTGGCCGGGATCGACGTTCTCGGCGCTGAAGTAGGCGAGGCGGCGGTCGACGTTCATCACCACCGTGTGGTGCACGTAGTTCAGGGGGTCGCTAGGCTGCCCCGCGCCCGTGTCGACGAGGTGGGGCAGGGGGACCGGGACGGTAAGGAAACCGGTGTCGTAGCCACCCGTCGTCATCGGGTCGGCGGCGATGACGATGTCGGCGGTCCCGGTTTCGTCCGGTTCGGCGCCGGTTTCCGGGCGCACGCCGACCGGCACCTCCGGTGCGGCGGCGGCGGCCACCTCGATCTCGCGGGGCTGCGCTCCGACGCGGTCGGCGAAGGTGTCGAGCGTCAGCGCGGCGGGGCCGTTGCGCAGCTCCGCCTGCAGCGGCTCGTTCGGGAACAGCCAGGCGATCGGGATCGAGTAGGCGAACTTGCCGTCCTTGATGTTCTGCCAGGCGCCGCCGAAGTTCACGCCCGCGAGGCGACCGGTTCGCAGGTCGATGAGCGGTGCGCCGGCCGTCCCGCCGCTGGTGCTGGCGTCGACCGTGATGGCATTGCGGTCGAACGCCGAGAACGTGCGGGGAGCGCCGGGCTTGGGAAGGGTCACGACGCGGCCGGGCATGATCCGCTTGTGCCCGCCGCCGGTCTTGCCGAGGAGCGCCTGCATGAAGGTGCGCGGCAGGCGGGAATCGTTCTCCGGGAAGCCGACGAGGCAGACGAAGCCGTTGAGCTCGAGCGCCGCCGCGTCGAGGTCGATCTCGAGCGGCGGGAAGGCGGTCGTGTCGTGCCCCTCGATCTCCAGGATGGCAAGGTTCAGCGCCGGGCTCCCGCCGTTGCCGAGGTAGAGGATGCGCCGGATCGGCAGCCGCCCGACCGTCGTGTCGCCGTCCTGCGGCCACTGGTCGGCGAAGACGAACTCGGCGACCACGTCATCCGGGACCTCCACCACCTCCGTGCCGCCCCTGGGACGCACGGACGGGGCGACGATGTTGACCTCGGCGGTCGCGATCAGGTTCGGCGCGATGGCGAAGCCGACCCCGCGGGTGCTCTCCTGCAGAGGCGTCGGGGACGGGCCGACGATGCGGAAGAGGCCGGTGGCGCTCGCCGCGCGCCGGACCGCGCTCCGGGACCGCTCTAGGTCCAGGATCGCCTCCCAGAGCGTGCCCCTCGCCGCCTCGAGCTCGCCGTCGTTGATCACCAGCGCGGGCCGCGCCTGCGCGAGCGCGATGAGCGCCTCCTCCTCGGTGAGCGCGTTGCCGGCGCGGAGCCGGTCGCGCGGGTCGATCCGCAGGAGCGCGTAGTAGGTCAGCCAGTCCCGCTGCTTCTGCTCGACGAGCCTGGCGCGATCCTCGTCGGGCAGCAGGTCGACGAAGTCGGCGCGCAGCGACCAGTACTTCGGATAGCTGACGTTGCCGCGCTCGATGGCGTGGCCGAGGGCCTGGAGCGCGTCCCGCACCTGGCGGGTGTCGTCCTCGCCGAGCCGGCCGTTACGCCGCAGCCGTCCGGCGAGAGACTGATAGGCCGACCAGTGCCGCGTCCAGTTGCAGAACTCGTCGCGCCCGACGGTGGCGATGTCCTCCTCCTCGCGTGCCGCGTCCATCCAGATCAGCGTGCAGGCGATGTCCTCGACCACCTCGTCCAGCGAGGCGAGATCGTCGAAGTAGAGCGAGGAGCCGACGACGTCGCCGTTCTTGAGGCGCGTCTCGGCGTCGGCAAAGGTGAGCGTCGCGTTGTAGCGCGTGCCGGAGACCGAGACGGTGCCCTTGATCTCGCGCGGCGACGTGAACCAGCGGCGAACCCGCGCGAGGATGTCGGTGAGGTTGATCTCCTGCACCTTGATCTCGACGTCCTGCAGCACGCTTTCGGGCTGCGCGATCGGCTGGCCGGTGACGGGGATCAGCCGCTGCTCGTTCTCGAAGCTGGACCGCTCCACGTCGGCGAACTTGCGGCGCAGCTCGCCGTGCCGGTCGAGGATGCGCAGGGCCGCCGTCTTGCCACTGGCCTCGTCCTGCGTGTTGCCTGAATAATACTGGAAGGCGCCCAGCACGGTGCGCCGGTCGAGCCAGAGCCGGCCGGTCTCCGACAGCAGGATCGCGACGAGGCTGAGGAGGACGACGGAGTAGGCGAGCTTCGGCCAGCTGAAGCTGTCGCGCATGTGGCCGAGGGTCGGGCCGACGGCGCCCCACCAGTCGGACCGCGCAACGATGAGCAACGCCAGACCCGCGACGACCAGCAACGCTCCGATGACGAGAGTGGGCGATGGGATCAGCATCGGAAGCCTCGCTCTCTGGATGATGGACCGGAGCGATGGCACGAGACGGCCCGGCGTCGGGGATCCGTCGGTCCCCGCGTGCCGCCCGCGCGCCCTGGATTGCGTCCCCGCCACGAGCCCGCCCCGTCTCCGTGGTCCGTGGTCTCATGGTAGCCGAAACCTACATTGCTGCAATCTACGATCGCCGCGATGTGATGCCGGCAAGGCCCCTTCGCCCGGCCGCGGGCGGGGTACCGTGGCCGGCCAGGTCAGGCGGCCGGTCTTGGAGGACGGCGGTGGAACCAGGGGCGCGCCCGCTCGATCTCGGCGCTGAGCGACATCAGCATCTCGTCCTCGCCGAAGCGGGCGGCGAGGTGGACGCCGATCGGCAGGCCTTCGTGGCAGGAGAGGGGGAGCGACACCGCCGGTTGGCCGGAGGCGTTGAATGTCGCCGTGAAGGGTGAGTAGGCGAAGATGCCGTCGGGCCCCGTGCGGAAGGAAATATAGTCCTCCGTCGTGTGGGCGAAGCGGCCGACGAGGGCGGGCGGCTCGGCCAGCGTCGGCGACAGGAGCACGTCGTAGCGTTGCAGGAAGGCGGCCATCTCGCGCCCGTAGGCGTGGATCGCCCCGACCGCTGCGAGGTAGTCCGCGCCCGACACGCCCTCCGCCACCGCGATCGCGCCGCGCGTGACGCCCTCGACGTCGCCCGGTTCCAGCGACCGGCCCAGCTTGGCGAGCTTGTTGCGGACCGCGAGCGCCGTGCCGCAGGCGACGATCGTCGTCCACGCGGCCATCATCCCCTCGGTGTTCGCGGGCGGCACGGCGACCTCCACCGCGTGACCCATCGCCTCCAGGAGCCGGGCGGCGTCGTGCGCCGCGTCGCGGCACGCGGGGTGGACCGGCGCGCCGGTGAAGGTGGTGTCGCAGAGCGCGACACGCAGGCGGTTCGGTGCCCGCTCCGTCGCCCCCGCGAAGGTGCCGGCGAGCGGCGGTGCGGCGTAGGGCGCGCCGAGGTCCGGGCCGCAGGTGGCGTCGAGCAGGCGGGCGGTGTCCCTGACGGAGCGGGTCAGGTAGCCGTCGATCGCCATGCCGGCCCAGCCTTCGCCGGCGTAGGGGCCGTCCGGCAGCCGCCCGCGCGTCGCCTTGAAGCCGAAGAGACCGCAGGAGGAGGCCGGGATGCGGACCGAGCCGCCGCCGTCCGACCCATGCGCGGCCGGCACGATGCCCGCCGCCACGGCGGCGGCCGAGCCGCCGGAGGAGCCGCCCGGTGTCCGGTCGAGCGCCCAGGGATTGCGGGTCGGGCCGCCGTAGGCCGTGGCCTCGGTGGCGGCGCCGATTCCGTTCTCGGGTGTCGCCGTGCGGCCGAAGGTGACGAGGCCGGTCGCGGCAAGGCGCGCGTAGATCGCCGAGTCGCGATCCCACCGGGTGTTCCGGAAGAGCCGGGAGCCGTTGGAGGTGGGAAAGTCCACCGCCTCGGCACCGAGGTCCTTGAGAAGGAAAGGAACGCCGCGGAAGGGGCCGGACGGCAGCCCGTCCGCGATCAGGCGCCGTGCAGTGTCGGCGGCGACGATGGGCACGGCGTTGAGTGCGGACCAGGTCTCGAGCCGCTCGAGCGCGGCGTCGAGCAACTCCGCCGGCGTGACGTCGCCCGATTCCACGAGGGCGGCGAGCCCGGTGGCATCGTAGTCTTCGTAGTCGTTCACTCGCCACTCCATCGTCGACGAGCAAAACCTATCGGCGCCCGAAGGCCGTCCGCAAGGTGTGATGGCGGCCGAGCCAGTCCGTCCCACAGACCGTGGATGGCAGCATGGCTCACGTTCGTGCCCGTCGCCGATCGCGGCGGCCACGCCCCGGGGGGCTTCGGGGCGGGGCGTGTCAGGAGGCGGCGGGGGCCGCCGCGACGGCCCGGGCGGCGAAGCGGTCGAAGAGGTCGGGCGTTCCCATCTGCCCGCCCTTCAGCATGATCCGCATGCGGTCGCGCCGCGGGTCGCGGTGGACCGCGGCGCAGACGCAGACACCGGCGCCCAGACCGTCCTCGAACTCCAGCGCCTCGAACCCGAGGCCGGCGCAGATGCGGCTCGACGTGTCGCCGCCGGCGATGCCGAGGTAGCCGACGTCGGTTTCCGCCAGGATCGACGCCACGACGGCGCTCGTCGCGTCCGCCAGCGCATCCGGCGAGAGGCCGTAGTCCCCGCCGGGAAGAAGGTGGACCAGCACCGGCCCGCCGGACCGCAGGAGCGCCGCCGCCTCCGGGACCACCGTCCCCGCTGCAAGCGCCTCGGGCGTCAACGCCAGCTTGCGGTAGGCCGTTGCCGCATCGACCTGCGCGGCGGTGGTCGTCGAGCGGCTGCCCGCGAAGAGCAGCACGGCACCCGACGCCGGCGGAGCGACGGGGGCGGACCCGTGTGCGCCGGCCGACATGTCGGTCAGGATCTCGGCCACGGAGCTGGCACCGACGAGGAGCTGCCGTCCGCCCGCCGCCGCGAGCGCGCGGGCGATGCCGCGCTGGTCCTCGACGGTCACGACGTCGAAGATCACCGGACCCGCCCTCAGGGTCGCGGCCACCGCGTCCGGATCGCCGAGTGCGGCCGCCGGGACCAGCGTCAGTCCGTCGAGGCCCTGCGCGGCGAGGTGGACGCGCATGTCCGCCTCGGTCATCGGCGTCACCGGGTGGCGGCTCATGACGGGGTGGCGGTCGATGCGGTGGACCGCGCCGTCCGGCCCGCGGGCGAACAGGTTGCCGAACGCGAGGTGCCGCCCGAGGCTCGGCTGCCCGCCGATCACGGCGACGACGTCGGGCGCGAAGCGGGCGGCGAGGTCCCTGGCGACGGCGCCGATGGAACCGGTCGCCGGGCTGGAGTCGAAGGTCGAACAGACCTTGAAGTGCAGGACGCGGGGCGCGGCGTCGGCGATGCGGGGCCACAGCCGGGCGACTACCTGCCGCGCCTTGTCGGGGCCGAGGGCGCGCAGGTCCGTCGGCAGGCCGAGCGCGTCGAGGCCGTCCGCCGCGGCGCCGTGCTCCGGGTCCAGCACCAGACGCGCGCGCCAGCCGCCTCGCGCGTAGGTCGCGAGGCTGTCCGACGCGCCGGTGAAGTCGTCGCCGAGGAAGACGACCCCGGCCATCTCAGCGCGCGCCGAAGAAGCGGATCGCGGCGGCAAGCGCCGGGCGGGTCCCGGCGCCGGCGGCAAGGTCCCCGCCGGACTTCAGGACGTCCCATGCCTCGCGCAGCGAGGCGATGCCGGCGGCCGGACCGTCCGGGTGGGCGAGAATGCCGCCGCCGCACATGAACATGAGGTCCGCCCCCTCTGCCGCCTCCAGCGTCGCCGGCAGCGTGCCGGCCCACTGGCCGGAGGAGAAGGCCGGCATCACGCGGTCGTCCGGCCCGCCCTGCGAGAGCGGGGCGAGACAGGCGCGGGCGGCCTCCGTCACCTCGGCGGCGCTGTCGACGAACTTCCCGCCGATGCCGTGGACGTGCATGTGGTCGATGCCGGCGAGGCGGTAGAGCGCGTGGTAGGCCTGGAAGCCGATGCCGAGCAGCGGATGGCGGCTCATGGCGCCGAAGCCGTTGCGGTGGGCGTGGATCGCGAGGGGGGTGTGCGCGCGCAGGCTCTCCATGGCGGACAGGCCGCACCAGTTGAGGCTGGCCATCACGCACGTGCCGCCCTCGGCGGCGACGAGGTCGGCGTGGCGGCGCATCGCGTCGGTCTCGTCGGTGATGTTGAAGGCCATCATCACCGTGCGCCCCGTCCGCTCGCGCCAGCGACGGATGACGGCCATCACCGCCGGCACGCGCTCGGCGAGCGGGGCGATGTCCGGGTTGGCGCAGACCTCGTCGTCCTTGATGAAGTCCACCCCGGCGGCGCAGAGCTGGTCCACCAGCGCCGCGATCTCCGCCGGCCGCATGCCGACATTGGGCTTGATGATGGTGCCGAAGATCGGCCGGTCCGCCACGCCGAGGCTCTCGCGCGTCCCCGCGACGCCCAGCGACGGCAGCGGGTAGCGCTCGCGGTAGCCGGCCGGAATGTCGAGCGCCTCGAGCTTCAGCCCGGTGATCTCGCCGATGTCGTAGAGGTTGCCGGAGACGGTCGCGGCGAGTGTCGGCAGGTTCCGCCCGATGTTGCCGGGCGGGTAGGCGATCGCGACGCGCGCGCGGCGGAACGGGCCGGCCTTCCCCTTGCGCTCGACATAGGCGGAGGCGAGCGTCGGCGCGCCCGCCTCGTCGACCGGCTCGATGGAGAGGACCTCGGCGGCGGATCGCGCGCGCAGCTCGTCCGTCTCGCCGGCGACGCGCACGAAGGTGCCGCTCGACTGCTCGCCCGCCATCATCGCGGCGACGTCCTCGAGCGGGAACGGCGTCTCGAGGAGGTAGTGCGCGACGATCCGGTCCACGGAGCCTGGGCTGTCCACGGGGCCTAGAGGGTCGAGAGGTCGGGGAAGGGGCGGATCGGGTCGGAGCCGCTCCAGCCCTCGGACGCCGCGCGGATCATGTCGAACATCCGCCCCTTGGGACCCATCACCTCGGACAGCTCGATGCAGGTGCCGGGGTGATGCTCTTCGGCGAAGTAGACGAAGCGCCCGTTCTGGCCGACGCACCCGCTCATCTTCACCGTGAAACCGCGCTCCTGCATCATCGCGAGGTCGGCGTCGAAGTCGACGGTCCAGAAGGCGACGTGCTGCAGCCCGCGCAGGCCCTTCTCCTTGAAGTCCCGGTACATGGACGGGACATCGTTGCGGGTCTGGATCAGCTCCACCTGCATCGCCCCGGAGTTGGCGAGGGCGACGGAGTTGTGCGGCTCGTAGGAGACGCCGTCGTAGGTGTAGTCCACGATCGGCACGCGCGGGTTGTAGTACCAAGGGCCGACGCCCATCACCTCGGACCAGTGCTTCATGCCGGCCTCGATGTCGTCCACCACGATGCCGAGCTGGCGGATCGGGCCGAGGAGGTTGCTCATGGGAGCGCTCATTTCATCAACGTTTCGGGGAGCCAGGTGGAGAGCGCCGGGACGGCGGAGACCACCAGCAGAGAGAGGAGCAGGGGGATGAAGAACGGCATCACCCCGGCGATGACGCGGCTGACCGGCATCTTGGTGATGATCGTGATCATGTAGAGGCTCATGCCGACCGGCGGTGTCAGCAGGCCGATCATCAGGTTGAGCACGAACACGATGCCGAGCTGGAGGGGATCGACGCCGGCCATCGTCAGCGCTGGCGCGACGATGGGGGCGATGATGAGGATCGCCGCGATGCTCTCCAGCACCATTCCCACGATGAGCAGGAAGATGTTGACGAGGAAGAGCAGCATCAGCGGGTTGTCGGAGAGGCCGAGCAGGAAGCCCGAGACCTTCATCGGAACCTGGTCGAGCGTCAGCACCCAGGCGAAGAGGGCGGCCGTCGCGACCACGAAGAGGATGTTGGCGGTCGATTCCACCGTCTCGCGCAGCGCCTGGCCGACCGCGCGCAGAGAGAGCGAGCGGTAGATGAAGACGCCGATGAAGAGTGCGTAGGCGACCGTCACGCCGGCGACCTCGGTCGGGCCGAAGTAGCCGCTCATCAGCCCGCCGATCAGCAGCACCGGGGCGAGCAGCGCCGGCAGCGAGACGAGCGTCTTGCGCGCGACCGCGCGGGGGCTGGCGCTGACGTCGTCGCGCGGCAGGCCCTTCACCCGCGCCACCACCGCCACCTGCACCATGAGGAGCGCGGTCAGCAGCAGCGCCGGGATGATCCCCGCCAGCAGGAGCTGCACCGCCGAGACGTTGGCGACGGAGGCGTAGATGATGATGGGAATCGAGGGCGGGAAGATCGGCCCGATGGTGGCGGCGGCGATGGTGAGGCCGGCCGCGAATTCCTCGCGGTAGCCCTGCGCCTTCATCTGGTTGATCTGGATGGCGCCGAGCGCGCCGATGTCGGCGAGGGCGGCGCCGGAGACGCCGGAGAAGATCAGCGAGACGAAGACACTCACCTGCGCCACCGCGCCCCGGATGCGCCCGAAGATCATGCGCACGAGGTCGAAGAGGTGGGTGGTGACGCCCGTCGCGTTGAGGAGGCTCGCGGCGAAGATGAAGAGCGGGACCGCGAGGAGGGGCGAGGAATCGAGCGCGTTCAGGCTGCGCTGGGCGAGCACCGACACCGGCAGCCCTTCGAGGGCGATGACGATCGCCGAGGACAGGCCGAGGCACACCGCGATCGGCGCGCCGAGCACCAGCAACACGGCGAAGATGGACACCAGGAGGAGGCTCATACGGGAAGGCCGGTCTCGTCGCGCCGTTCGTGATAGGGTTCGGTCGGGTCGCGGCCGGCGAGGGCGGCGGCGACCCGGGTGGCGGCGATCAGCGCAAGCACGATCGTGCCGGTCAGGGCGAGGCTGTAGTAGGCCCAGTTCGGCATGCGCATCGCCGGTGTCAGGAACTTGCCCGCCCGCGGCAGGAACTCGGCGAAGCTCCACAGCATCAGGGCGGCGAAGGCGAGGGTGGCGAGGTCCGCGAGGAGGACCAGCCCGCGGCGGAGGCCCGGGCCGACCGCGTCCGGCAGCATCGACACCGACACGAGGACCTGCCGCCCGGCGAGGCAGGGCACGGCGAGGAAGACGAGGCCGATGCCGCTGAAGCGGGCCAGCTCGTCAGCCCAGGGCAGGCCGAGGTCGAAGAAGTTGCGCGCCGCCACCTGCAGGACGACGAGGCTCGCCATCAGCGCCAGCAGCGCCATCCCGAGAACGACCCCGAACCTGACGAGCCGCGCGAGGTAGGCGCGGCCCCACGTGCCCGTCGCCATCAGGAGATCGCGGCGATCTTGGTGTAGAGGTCGCCGTATTCCTCGCCGAAGCGCTCGTCGACCAGCGCCTTCACCGAGGTGCGGAAGGCTTCGAGGTCGAGCCCCTCGTCCGGGCCGATGACGGTCATGCCGAGTTCGCGGAGCTGGTTGGTCTCGGCGTCCTCGTTGTCGAGGATGGCCTTGGTGGCCTTCTCGCGGGTCTGGTCGGCGGCGGCGCGGACGGCGTCGCGCTCGGCCTCGCTCATGCCCTGCCAGACGTCCTCGTTCATCACGACGACCTCGGCGTTGGACATGTGGCCGGTCAGCATGAGGTGGGACTGCACCTCGTAGAGCTTGACCTTGAGGACCACGTTGACCGGGTTCTCCTGGCCCTGCACGACGCCGGTGGCGAGCGCGGTCGGCACCTCCGACCAGTCGACCGGGACGGCGACGGCGCCCATCCCCTCGACGGCGGTGGTGTAGATCGGGAACGGCACGGCGCGGATCTTCACGCCGGCGAGGTCGGCCGGGGACAGGACGGCCTTGTTGCAGGTGAGGTTCCGGCGGCCGAAGTAGTGGGCGTAGATCACGCGCACGTTGGCGGCGGCGATCAGCCCCTCGTTCAGCTCCTGCATCACCGGGCTGTCGACGTCTGTCACCTTCATGAGGTGGTCGACGTCGCGGTAGAGGTACGGCGTGTCGAGCGCGGCGAACGGCTGGTAGAGCGAGCCGAGGGCGCCGGCCGTGTTGTGGGAGAAGGCGATCGTGCCGAGGGAGACCGCCTCGGCGAGCTCCTGCAGCTTGCCGAGCTGCGAGTTGGGATAGACCTTCACCTCGATCGCGCCGTCGGAGGTCGCGGCCAGCGCCTCGGCGAACCAGTCGGCCTGGGCGCCGGCGACGGAGGCGACCTCGTTGTTGTGGCCGTAGCGCAGAGTGGTGGCGGCGCTGGCCCGGCCGATGATGAACGGTGCGGCGAGGGCGGCCGAACCACCCACGAGCACGGCACGGCGGCTGACGTCGAAAAGCTTCGTCATCTCAACTCCTCCCATGGTTTTTCTCCCTCCGTTTTTGATGCGTTTTGAGGGAGCATCGGAAAGCGGTACGACGACCTCTCTCCTGCAAATCTCGATATTGACCACGCTAATGTTTCGGACCACCCTTCGTCAAAGGAAAGACAATGATGGTTTTTGAGGGGTCTCAGTCAGACCATGAAGCCCGGTGACGGACGGCCACAACTCGCAGATCTCGCCGAGCGCGCCGGCGTGTCGCTGGCGACCGTCGACCGCGTCATCAACCGCCGCAAGGGGGTGAAGGAGCGCACGCGCCGCCATGTGCTGGAGATCGCGCAGGACATCGGCTTCCTGAGCGCGGAGGATTCGCACCGCTACGGCGCCGAGCGGCCGCTCAACATCGTCGTGCTGCTGCCCTCCGGCACCAACCCCTACCTCAAGATCCTGGGCGAACGGGTGAAGGAGCGGATCGCGCGGTCGAGCCTCAACGACCCGTTCCTGCGCTGCTTTTTCATCGACAGCTTCAACGCCGCCGCACTCGCCACGGCGCTGCGCGAGAACGCCGCCTGGGCGGACGGGATCGCCTTCTTCGCCATCGAGCATCCGCAGGTGCGCGAGGCGGCGGCGGAGCTCGGCGCCGGCGGCACGCGCCTCGCGACGATCGTCTCCGACCTCGGCCACGTGCCGGGCGTCGAGCACGTGGGGCTCGACAACCGCGCCGTCGGCCGCACGGCGGGGCTGCTGATCGGCCGGTTCGCCAGGACGGAGGCGGGCTCGGTCGCGCTCGTCGCCGGCTCACGGCACTATCGCGCCCACTCCGAGCGGGAGGCCGGCTTCCTCAGCATCCTCGACGAGATGTTCGCCCACCTGAAGGTCGTCGGCATGCGCGAGGGCCATGACGACGCGGCCGAGAACTATCGCCACACGCTGGCACTGCTCGACCAGGTGCCCGACCTCGTCGGCATCTACAACGTGGGCGGATCGTCCGGCGGCATCACCCGGGCGCTGCGCGAGCGCGGGCGCGAATCGGTCGTCTTCGTCGGCCACGGGCTGACGCCCGACACGCGCCGCGCCCTCCTCGAGGGGACGATGGACGCCGTCTTCGACCTCGACCCGAACGACCTCATCGACCGGGCCATCGCCTGCCTCTCGGGCCAGGTCGCCCGGTCGCGGCCGATGAAGCTCGACGTCTACTTCCGCGAGAACCTGCCCTGACGGGCCGGGCCGTCAGAAGAGTCCTTCGACATGTCCCTTGGCGTCGAGCCGGATGCGCTCGGCGGCCGGGGTGATCGGCAGACCCGGCATCGTCATGATGTCCCCGCAGATGGCGACGACGAAGCCCGCGCCGGCGGAGAGGCGCACCTCGCGCACCGGCAGGACGTGGCCGGTCGGCGCCCCGCGCAGCGTCGGGTCGGCGCTGAAGGAATACTGCGTCTTGGCGATGCAGATCGGCAGGTTGCCGTAGCCCGCGGCCTCCCACTGGGCGAGCTGGTCGCGCACGGCCGACGAGGCCGTCACCTCGCCGGCATGATAGATCCGGTGCGCGATCGTCTCGATCTTCTGCCAGAGGGGGAGCTCGTCGCAGTAGAGCGGGCTGAAGTCCGCCGTGCCGGAGGTCGCGAGCTCGGCCACGCGGTGCGAGAGCGCCTCGATCCCGGCGCTGCCCTCGGCCCAGTGGCGGCAGACGATCGCCTCCGATCCCTCCGCCGCGACGTAGGCCTCGACGGCTTCGATCTCGGCCTCGGTGTCGCCCATGAAATGGTTGATCGCGACGACCACCGGCACGTTGAAGCGGCGCACGTTGTCGATATGGCGCTTCAGGTTCGCGCAGCCCCGCAGGACGGCCTGGACGTTCTCCGCCGCGAGGTCCGCCTTCGCGACGCCGCCGTTCATCTTCAGCGCGCGCACCGTCGCGACGAGCACCGCCGCGTCCGGCCGCAGCCCGGCCTTGCGACACTTGATGTCGAAGAACTTCTCCGCCCCGAGGTCGGCGCCGAACCCGGCCTCGGTCACGACGAAGTCGGCCATCTTCAGCGCCGCGCGCGTCGCGATGACCGAGTTGCAGCCGTGCGCGATGTTGGCGAAGGGGCCGCCGTGGACGAAGGCGGGGTTGTTCTCCAGCGTCTGCACGAGGTTCGGCAGGATCGCGTCCTTCAGCAGCACCGCCATCGCGCCGTCGGCCTTCAGGTCGCGGCAGGTGATCGGCGAGCGGTCGCGGCGGTAGGCGACGATCATGTCGCCGAGGCGTTTCTGCAGGTCCTCGATGTCGCGCGCCAGGCACAGGATCGCCATCACCTCGGAGGCGACGGTGATGTCGAAGCCCGCCTCGCGCGGATAGCCGTTGGCGACGCCCCCGAGCCCGGCGGTGATGGTGCGCAGCGCGCGGTCGTTCATGTCGACGACGCGGCGCCAGACGATGCGGCGCACGTCGATGCCGAGCGCGTTGCCCCAGTAGACGTGGTTGTCCACCATCGCGGCGAGGAGGTTGTGGGCCGCGCTGATCGCGTGGAAGTCGCCGGTGAAGTGGAGGTTCATGTCCTCCATCGGCACGACCTGCGCGTAGCCGCCGCCCGCCGCGCCGCCCTTCAGGCCGAAGTTCGGCCCGAGCGAGGCTTCGCGGATGCAGGTGATGGCGCGCTTGCCGATCCGGTTGAGCCCGTCGCCGAGGCCGACCGTCGTCGTGGTCTTGCCCTCGCCGGCCGGTGTCGGGTTAATCGCGGTGACGAGGATGAGCTTGCCGTCCGGCCGCCCCTCCAGCGAGGCGATGAAGTCGGCTGTGACCTTGGCCTTGTCGTGCCCGAACGGGATCAGCTGCTCGGGCGGAATGCCGAGCTTGTCGCCGATCTCCATGATGGGACGCTTCTGTGCCGCGCGGGCGATCTCGATATCACTTTTAGGCGCCATCCGGTTCCGTCGTCCGCTCCACACTACAAATTCACCAACCGCCCTGATGGCACAAATGCGACGGACACGGCAGACCACCGACGGCGTTCTTTCGCAATTTGTGCAATTAAGGGCCAGGCGAACACACTTTGCCGGCCTTCCGAGCAGCGCGGACCCGCATGTAAACGGTATCATCCTACCGAAGGGCGACGCTGTCGGCAGGGACGCGCCAGTGGCGGGGCCATGTTGCGAACGGTTGTTTCATCCGCCTATAAGGCGGGCCATGGTAGAGACTGGCCCACCGGTGCGCGTGCGGCGGCGATGGACGTGCGCGCGATGAACCGACCCACCCGCGGGATCGATCCCGAGAGCCCGACGCCGCTCTACCATCAGATCTACCTGCTTTATCGCCAGAAGATCATGTCCGGCACGCTGGTCTACGGCGAGCTGCTCCCCAGCGAGGACGAGCTGTCGAACCTCTACGCCGTCTCGCGCATCACCGCGAAGCGGGCGATGAACGAGCTGGCGCAGGACGGTCTCGTCACGCGCACCCGCGGGCGGGGGACGTTGGTCGTCCACAAGGCGCGCCCGACGACGATGTCGGCGGACTTCGACCGGCTGATGGAGAACCTCCAGACCATCGACGCGACGACGAGCATCGAGGTCCTGACCTTCGACTACGTCGCGCCGCCGCTCGAGGTGCAGGACGCCCTCTCGGTGCCGGCGCAGTCCCTGGTGCAGCGCGTGGAACGGCGCCGGATGCGCGACGGGGAGCCCTTCTCGCACATCCTCACCTACCTGCCGGAGGAGATCGGCCGCTCCTTCGACGTCGGCGACCTGTCCAACCGCCCCATCCTGGCGCTGGTCGAGGCGTCCGGCCATCGGATCGCCTCGGCGCGGCAGATCGTGACGGCGGTGCTCGCCGATCCGCACCTCGCGGGGCATCTGGCGACCCCGATCGGCGCGCCGCTGCTCCAGGTGCGCCGCGTCGTGCGCGACACCGACGAGCGCCCGGTGCAGCACATCACGATCCATTACCGCCCGGAAATCTACCAGCTCAGCATGTCGCTGGACCGCGTCCGGGACGCCGGCACCGACCGCTTCGTCTGGGCCTGACGCCCCAAGGGGGCGACGCCGCGGCCGCCACGCAATGGTGATCGGCCCCCGCCGGCCACGCGATATTTACGGCGGCCCCGAATTTTCGTAAGATCTAGCCAGATATTCTGCCGGCATACATTTTTTACGCAAGCAAAACCAAGGTATTGCAATGAATATTGATGAACGGAGGCGGGCTCTCGCGATCCGTGACGCCCTCGCGGCCGAAGCCGCGCGGCGCAATCCGGAGGCGCTGTCCAACTTCGGCAGCGACACCGGCGGGCTGCTTCCGGGCGCATCGTCGGAGATCACGGAGACCGCCGTCTTCTTCGTCTGGGACGAGTATGGCCGGGGCCAGTTCTCCAACATCGACAAGATCTTCCTGCGCTGGGTCGACAGCGAGCTCGTCGAGTACTCGCCCCATCCCGACACGCCGTTCTCGTTCACCGACAGCTCCGGAACGACCGTCACACCCGGCCGGATGTTGACCGACGGCGGCACCATCCCGCCCTTTGCCACCGGGATCTCCGGTATCCGCCGGTGGAGCTACGGGCCGGCCTTCATCGTCCACGACTGGGAGTATTCGCTGCGCCACTGCGACCGGCTCCCTGCGGGACGCGACCGCGAGCATGTCGACCGGACGATGATGGAAGGGGTGAAGACGCTCATGCTGGACGGCGCGGTGCCGCAGTCGAAGCGTCATTTCTGGCAGATCCAGAAAGCATTGTCCGTCTTCGCCGGAGACTACTGGAACTCCGGCGCCCCCTGCGGTCTATAAAGTGTTTCGCGCCGGGTGTCGCGCACTCCCATTTGTATAGTATCCGCCATGTTGGTGCGCGATTATTGCGGATATCATTGACAGAAGGGGCAACGAAGAGCACGTTTTCATTATTCAAATGATGTTTTTCGCGGATAATTCGGATGTTTAACACGCTCAAATTCTTCCGCTTTATTGGTGCTCGCCTCGCCATCGGATGCGTCGCCGCCGTGGCGTGCCCGGTCCCGGGCGCATGGGCGCAGCCGACCGCGGCGTCGTCGACCTCCTATCCAGGCTCGCCGGCCTTCTACCTCGATCAGGGGTGGACCGAGGACGAGGCGCAGTGGTGGTACTACCTCAGCCAGGGCACGATCTTCATGCCCTACGAGTGGCTCCTGGCGCTGGAGCAGGCGGAGGGGACGGAGCTGTTCGCCTCGTCCGCCAACATGTCCCGCCTCGGCTTCCTCGTCGACCCGAAGAACGCGGAGTACAACCCCGACGGGCTGCCGGTCGGCTTCGCCAAGCGCCCGCTGACGCAGCCGGAGGGGGCCTTCTGCTGGGACGGCAACTGGGTCGGCTTCGGCTGCGCCGCCTGCCACACCGGGCAGGTGAGCTACCGGGGCCAGAACATCCGCATCGAGGGCGGCCCGGCCCACCACGACATCGAGCTCTTCCAGGACAAGCTCGGCGAGGCCATCGGCGCCACGGCCGGCGATCCGATCAAGTTCAGCCGCTTCGCGCAGCGGGTCATCGGTCAGGGGGTCGAGACGTCGCCGGATGCGCTCGGCGAGGCCTTCCAGTGCTTCGTGAAGCGCCGCGCGCTGGGGCGGGCCTTCATCGCGGGCGCGCAGGCGCAGGCGCCGGAGCTGCCGACCGCGTCCGGGTTCGGCCGCCTCGACGCGCACGAGCGGGGCGTCAACCTGTTCCTCGCGCTCCCCATCGCGGAGGCGCGCAACTACGTTCCAGAGACCGCGCCGGTGAGCTTCCCGGCCACATGGGACACGCCGTTCTTCAGCTACGTGCTCTACAATTCCTCGATCCGCCAGCCGCTGACGCGCAACGTCATCGAGGCGCTCGGCGTGCAGTCGCCGATCGACCATTCGACTCTCCTCGCCGACACGATCCGCCACGGCGTCAACGTGCAGAACATCGCCGAGGGGCAGCGGCTGATGATGAAGCTGACCGCACCGGCCTGGCCGGACGCGCTGTTCGGTGAGATCGACCAGGACCTCGCCGACTTCGGCAGCACGATCTACGCCCAGCAATGCGGCGAGTGCCACCAGCTGATCACCCCGGCCGAGGACTGGACCGCGCGGACCGAGATCGAGAACCCGCTCATCCCGCTCGAGGAGATCGGGACGGACCCGCGACAGGCCGCGACCTACGCGCGGCGGAAGGTCAACCTGTCGAAGATCGGCGGACCGGAGAGCATCGCGAGCTACGAGGCGGCGCAGCTCGTCACCGGCAAGATCGTCGACCAGTGGATCGCCGAGTCCGAGGACAATGCGGCGCTCGCGAAGGTGGTGAACCAGGGACGGCCGAACGAGTTCATCGCGCCGCTGGCCTACCGGGCCCGGCCGCTCAACGGCATCTGGGCGACCGCGCCCTACCTGCACAACGGTTCGGTGCCCAACCTCGCCGCGCTCCTCGTCGAGCCGGGCAAGCGGCCCAAGACGTTCTACACCGGGAGCTGGGAGTTCGACCCCGACCTTGTGGGCTTCGAGCATGCCAGTCCCTTCCCGGGCGCCTTCCTCTACGACACGCGCCTGCCGGGCAACTCCAACCTCGGCCACGACTACGGCACGACCCTCTCGCCGGACGAGAAGGCCGCGCTGATCGAGTACCTGAAGACGCTCTGACGACCGCGCGTCACTGCTGAAGGCGAGCCCGGTTCCGGGGCCGCGCAGGGTCCACGTCCTGCCGCGGCCCGCTCCGGCCGGGCGACGCCTCCGCCGGGCGCGCCGTTCCCGAGGTCACCGCGCGGCGTCCGGGGCGCCGCGCCCGCAGCCCGATTCCGCCAAACGTTGATTGATCATGCCAACGCGCCGCAGGATTTCATTCGCACTCTACACCCTCGCCTGCCTCGTCCTCCTGGGGCTCGCGGCGGCGATCCTGTCGGGTTCGCTCGAGCCCGCGGGCGACGGCGCGGTGGCCTGGCGGCGGACGGCGCCGGGTGGAACGGTCGTCGCCGATGCCTTCCGTGCGGTGGCGGCGGCGGGGCTCGCGGGACTGCTGATCGTCACGCTGCCGCTCCTCCTGACGCGCTTTCGTGCCGGTGACAGGCTTGCGCGGGTCGTCATACCGCTCGGCCTCCTCGCCGTGACCGTCCCGGCGGCGATCGCGCTCGCGGCGGTGTGGCTCGAAACGCCGGTGGTGCCGCTCTGGTACGGTGCCGCGGCGGGCGTCGCGGGCGGCGCCGTCGGCCTCGTTCTCGATGCGCCGTGGGCGAGCGCCGATCGTCCCCGGCGTCTCGTGACGGTCGCCGTCGCCGTCGTCGTTCCGGTGCTCGTCGGCGTCGCGGTCCTTGCCAGCGGCGTGGTCGGGCGGGGCGTCGACGTCGGCCTCAACACCGTACTCGCCGCGCCGCGGCCCGGCGTCTCGCCGGAGATCGCCGCCTTCCACGACGACCTCTTCATCGTCGACCTCCACGCCGACACCATGATGTGGGACCGCGACTTCCTCGGGGCGTCGCGCGTCGGGCATGTCGACCTCGACCGCCTCGTGAAGGGCAACGTCGCGCTGCAGGTGTTTGCGGCCGTGACGAAGACCGTGTCGGCCCGCCCCGCGCCCGATCCCGGGCGTCTCCTCGTCGGGGCGACGGTGTGCCTCTCACCCGACTCGCTCAACCAGACCGGTTTGCTGCAGGTCGCCCAGTTCAGCCCCCTTGCGACCTGGTTCGACCTCGAGGCGCGGGCGATCCATCAGGCCCGGCGGCTGAAGCGGTTCATCGCCGAGACCGAGGCGCACGACGACGGAACGTCCCCCCGCATGGTCCTCATCCGGACGGCCGACGATCTCGACGCGCTCATCCGGCAGCGCCGCAGGGAGCAGGCGAGCGGCGGGCGGCCGCGCACGGTCGGCGCGCTGATCGCGGTCGAAGGCACGCACTGGCTGGGCGGTGGCGGGACCGATCCCGCGGCGGGCGTCGAAACGCTTTTCGCGGAAGGCTTCCGGATGCTGGCGCCGACGCACCGCTTCGACAACACACTCGGCGCGTCCAGCGAAGGCTGCGATCCGGACAGCGGCCTCACCGCCGACGGGGCCGCCTTCGTCGGCGCCGTGGCCCACAACGGCATCGTCCTCGATCTCGCCCATGCGGCGGATGCGACCCTCGAAGGCGCGGTCGGGCAGGGGGCCGGCCCGGTCGTCATCTCCCACACCGGAAGCCGCACCGCGTGCCTCGGCTACCGGGACGAGGCGCCGCGACCGGGCTGCGACGCCAACCGCAACATCAGCGACGAGGACGTCCGCGCCGTCGCCCGCACCGGCGGTATCATCGGCATCGGCCTCTGGCCGGAGGTCGGCAGCAACAGCGTCGAGGAGGGGATGACGCACTACCGCGCGGTGCTTTCCGCTCTCGCCGAACCGTCCTTCGTCGAGGAGATGCGCGCGGCGCATCCCGCCTACGATCCGACCGACCACATCGCCCTCGGAACGGACTTCGACGGTGCCGTCTCGACGCCCTACGACGCGGCGGGCCTGCCGGCGCTGACGGCGGCCCTCGTCGTGGCCCCCATGCCGGTGCCCCTCGATCGGAGGGCGATCCGCAAGATCGCCGGCGCCAACGCCTGCCGCGTGTTCGCGACGCGGCTGCCCGGCGGCTCGGCCGAGCGCGCGGCGCAGATCTGCGCACCCCTCCTGTCTGGGACCGACGGGCGCACCGCGCTCTCGCAGAACCTCGGCGGGGTCCGCTAGATGGCGAGGTTCACCAACGCATGGCGCAACGTGAGCTTCGAGCCTGCGGCGATCGTCGCCCCGCCCACCGTCGAGGCGCTCGTCGATCTCGTGCGGCGCACGCGGGCGGAGGGCGGCCGGCTGAAGGCCGTCGGCGGGCGCCACTCGATGAACCACATCCTCCATACCGAAGGCACGATCGTCGACGTCTCCGCGCTGTCCGGCATCCGCCACATCGACGTCACGGAGCGCACGGTGACGATGGGCGCCGGGACGCGGCTCTCCGACGCCATCGTCGCGCTCGCCCGCGTCGGCCTGCACTTCCCCTCGCTCGGGTCCTGGCACTCCCAGACCATCGCCGGGGCGATCGCCACCTCGACCCACGGCAGCAGCCTCGTCCACGGCTCGCTCTCCGACATCGTCGTCGGGGCGAAGATGGTGCTGCTCGACGGCACCGTCGCGTCCTTCAGCGGCGAGGACGAGACGATGAAGGCGGTGCGCTGCCATCTGGGCCAGCTCGGCATCCTCGTCGAGGTGACGCTGAAGGTGGTCCCGGCGTTCTACCTCGCCTGCCGGATTTCGACGCAGCCGATGGAGGCGGCGCTCGCGTCCCTGCTGCGGCGCGCCCGCGAGCACGAGTACGTCAACATGCTCTGGATCCCGGATCTCGACGAGGTCTACACGCGCATCCTGGAGCGGGTCGACGCCGAGCGGCCGAACGGACGGGCCGCCGCGCTGAAGGCAAAGTTCGTCGACCGGAGCCGCCTCTCACTGCGCCTGGAGGACATCGGCTTCTTCCTCGTCGCGCACGCCTATCAGATCGTGCCGCGCTGGCTGTCGCGCTGGTACTGCGGCAAGGTCCGCGACGCCTTCTTCGACGACGACGGCGTCGTCGACGTCTCCTACCGGCAGTTCCTCTACGACAAGTATCGCGAGCCGACGGAGAACCACAGCCTGCGGACGATCCTCAACGTCGAGTACGCGTTCGACATCGAGGCGGTCGTCCCGCTCCTGACGGCGCTGCGCACGCTGCTCGCGACGCAGCGCTCGGCGGGGCGCTACCTCAACTATCCGCGCGTCCACATCCGCTTCGCCGCGGCCTCCGGCGAGACGCTGGTCGGCCTCAACGCCGAGCGGGTCACGGCGTATGTGGGGATCTACGTCCTCGGCTCGGTGCGCGGGCGGCGGCAAGCGCCGCTGGGACGGGCGGTGGAGCGGGAGTTCCTCGCCTACGGCGGACGCCCGCACTGGGGCAAGTTCAGCTACCTCGCCCCCGCGCTCACGGGGCTCCCCTACCGCCATTGGGACACGTTCGCCGCGATCCGCCAGCGCCTCGACCCGGACGGCGTCTTCCAGGGCGAGCCGATCTTCGAGGATCTCGATACGTTCGACAGCCCGAAGATCGGCCAGATGCTCCGCTCCATCTTCGATTCGGACGAGTACGAGACGATCCGCGACTTCTAGGCATTGCCCGCCGGCGTCCCTCCGCTGACCCGGTGCGGCCCGATCGCTCCGGGCCGCCTCTGGCAGCGGACGCAGTGCGGCGCTAGCGGGAGAGGAGGCGGAGGGCTTCCTCGAGGAGGCGGGTCGCGGCCTCCGGGGTCTTGAAGCCGACGTGAGGCGTCAGCGTGACGTTGTCGAGGCCGGTCAGCGGGGATCCGGGCGGCAGCGGCTCCTCGTCGAAGACGTCGAGCGCGGCGTGGCCGAGGGTCCCCTCGCGCAGCGCGTCCAGCAGCGCATCCCGGTCGACGAGCGCGGCGCGCGCGGTGTTGACGAGGATGGCGCCGGGCTTCATCGCCCCCAGCTCGGCGCGGCCGAGGAAGCCGGTGGTCTGCGGCGTGAGGGCGAGGTGGAGCGACACCACGTCGGCCTCGCGCAGGAGCCGGTCGAGCGGCAGGAAGGTGCAGGGAAGGTCCCCCGCCTCCGGACGCCGGGCCCAGGCGACGACGTTCATGCCGAGCGCCGCCGCGATGCGGATCACCTCGCGCCCGATCCCGCCCGTGCCGATGACACCCAGCGTCCGCCCCTGAAGGGTCGTCCCTTCGAGCGGCGCCCACGTGCCCCGCCGCAGCGCGGCGTCCTGCACCGCGATCCGCCGCGCGGCCGCGAAGAGGAGGGCGATGGTGTGTTCCGCGACGCTCCGGTCGCCGTAGCCCTGGACCGTGCGGACCTCGATGCCGCGCGCCTCGGCCGCCGCGAGGTCGATGTAGCTGCTCGCGCCAGTGCCGAGGAAGACGACGCACTTCAGCGCCGGGACACGGTCCATCAGCGCGCCGTCCATCATCGTGTGTCCGTTCAGCATCCGCTCCGCGTCGCCGATGACCTCGACGATCGCGCCCGGTGCTGGATCGCCGTCATGGATCCGCAGTCCCGGCGCCAGCGCCAGCCGTTCGGGCGTGAGCAGGCGGCGCATGGCCGCGCTGCAGTCCACGTAGACCGGTGCGGTCATCGACCGGCGGTGCCGGAGGTCCGTCGCGGATCGGCCGCGCCTTCAAGCGCGCCGTCCGGGCGCGCCTGCACCGCGCACACCGCGCCCGCGAGGTGGCTCCATTCGCCCCACGGCTCGACGCGGTGGCCGAGGCCGGCGAGCTCGTCGACGACGGTATCGTCGATGCGCGTCTCGGCGCGGACGAGGCCGGGATGCATCTCGTGCGGCTCGAAGCTCGACGGGAAGCTGTAGCTCGCGAGGCGTGGTGCCTCGACCGCCGCCTGCAGTTCCATGCCGTAGACGAAGCGGTTGAGGAGGACGTGCGCCATCGCCTGGATCTGCACGTCGCCGCCGGGCGTGCCGAACGGCATCGGGAAGCCGTCCCGGTCGACGTAGATCGCCGGGTTCGGCGTGAGGCGCGGCCGCTTGCCGGGCGCGACGCCGCTCGGGTGCGCCGGATCGCCCCAGGAGGCGGAGCCGCGCGAGGACGGGCAGATGCCCGTGCCCGGGATGATCGGGCTGCTGTAGGAGACGTCCGAGGGCGTGGCGGAGAAGGCGAGGCCGTCGGTGTCCACCACGCACACGTAGGAGGTGTCGCCGGGCGCGGGCTCCTCCGCCGTGGGCGCCATGCCGGTGACGCGGCCGAGGCCGGGCTCGGGCATGCCGGGCGCGGCGCGGGCGGGGTCGAAGGCCGCGATGCGCTCTGCCGCGTAGGACGCGGAAAGGAGCCGCTCGAGCGGGACGTCGACGAAGTTCGGGTCGCCCAGCACCGCCTCGCGGTCGGCGAAGGCGAGCTTCACGCACTCGATGAGGCGGTGGTAGTAGGCGCTCGACCCCTGTGCCACGCCGCTCCAGTCGAGCTGGTCGAGGAACTGCATGACGACGCCGAGGAAGGGGCCCTGGCAGTAGGCGCCGGAGCACAGGAGCGTGCCGTCCGCAAAGGACGCGCGCACCGGTGCGCCGATCTCGGAACGGTACCCGGACAGGTCGGCGGCCGAGAGGAGACCGCCCTCCGCCTCGTGGAAGCGCACGATCTGGCGCGCGATGTCGCCCTCGTAGAAGGCGGCGCGGGCGGCATTGAGGCCGGCGAGGCGGTCGCCCCCGGCCGCACGCTCGCAGTCGGCCATGTGCTGGATCGTCCTGGCGAGGTCGCTCTGCACGAACCGCTCGCCGATCTCGGGAACGCGTCCGCCGGGCAGGTAGATCGCGGCGTTGGAGGGCCACTCGGCGTACTCGTCCGCGTGCTGGGAGATGATCGAGCGCATCAGCCAGTGCATCGCGAAGCCCTCGCGGGCGAGCGTGATGGCCGGCGTCGCGACGTCGGCGAAGCTCATGGTGCCGAAGCGGGTGAGCGCGGCGATCCAGGCCGACGGCGCGGCGGGGACGACCGTGCGAAGGAGGCCGCGCGGGATCTTGCCGCCGTACTCGCGCATGAAGAGGTTCGGATCGAGCGCCTTCGGCCAGCCGCCGAGACCGTCGATGGTGTAGGCCGTCCCGTCCGGCTGGCGGATCATGATGGGCGCGACGCCGGCGAAGTTGACGTAGTCGCTCTGCACCACGCCGAGGACGAGGCCGCCCGCGACCCCGGCGTCGACGGCGTTGCCGCCGGCTTCGAGGACCTGATCGGCGGCGCGCGCAGCGAGCGCGTGGCCGGCCGCGGCCATGTGCCGATATCCCGTGGCGCGATATCCGGTGGGCATGTGCGTTCCCTCTCAGGCTGGTTGTTCGAGCGGCGCGCGACGGCCGATGACGATCTGTCGCCCGATGATGATGACGAAGAGCAGCAGGCCGACCCCCGTCGTCCACCACGACGGATGGAACAGGCCGAAGGCGGCCGGCAGCAACAGTAGGCGCTCCAGGACCGTGAGGCGACGGGTGAAGACGCCCTCGAGCGCGACGTTGATCGCGATCAGCGCGACCCCGGCGAGGAGCGCCACCAGGACCTGCAGCGCGATCGGCGCGCCGAGGCCCAGGATCTCCGGCCGTGCGATGAAGAGGAACGGCAGGAGGAAGCCCGGCAGGCCGAGCCGCACCGCCGCGAATGACGTCTTCATGAACGAGGCCTCGGCGATGTTCGCGGCGACGAGGCAGCCGACCGCGACCGGCGGCGTGATCGCCGACATGTTGGCGAGGTAGAAGACGAAGAGGTGCGCGGCGAGAACCGGCACGCCGAGTTCGATGAGCGCCGGCGCGCCGAGGAGCGCGACGAGGATGTAGGCCGCCGAGGTCGGCATCCCGACGCCGAAGACGAGACAGGTGATCGCCGCGAGGAAGACCAGCGGCCACAGGCTGTCCCCGGCGAGGTCCAGCATGATGTAGGAGAGCTTCTGCGCGAGGCCCGTCGCGACCATCATCTCGACCATCACCGAGATCACCGCCACCACCACTGCGACCTGTGCGCCGGAGTGGGCGCCGCGGGCGAGGCCGCCGAGCACCGGCGCGCCCATGGACTTCACCATCGCGAGCGGAGTTCGCCAGCCGAGGACGATGCGCTTCACGATCTCGAGGCCGATCGTCAGCTCCACCGCGTAGAGGGCGGCGGTGTTCGCCGGCGTGCCCGTGAGCAGGAGGACGATCAGGACGACGATGGCGAGGATCGGGTGGCCGTGCATCAGGAACGCCCGGCCCATCGAGACGTCCATCAGCGGCAGGCCCTCGACCTGACGCGCCTCGTGCGTCGCGCCGAGGTCGAGCCGCACCGCCTGGATGTGCACCGCGAACAGCAGGTAGCCGTAGTAGATGATCGCCGGCAGCGTCGCCGCGGCGAGCACCTCGACGTACGGAATGCCGGTGATGCCGACGATGAGGAAGGCGGCGAGGCCCATCTTCGGCGGCGTGATCTGCCCGCCGGCCGAGGCGACCGCCTCCACCGCCCCGGCGAAGTGCGGCTTGAAGCCGAAGCTCTTCATCATCGGGATGGTGAAGGCGCCGGTGGAGGCGACGTTCGCCATGGTGCTGCCGGAGATCATGCCCATGAAGCCGGAGCCGATGACCGCCGCCTGCGCCGGCCCGGCGCGCGAGCGGCCCGACAGCGCGAAGGCGACCTTCATCAGGAGGTCGAGCCCGCCGGTCGACTTCAGCAGCCCGGCGAACAGCATGTAGATGAAGATCGTCGACGCCGAGACCGCCGTCAGCCCGCCGAGCAGCCCCCGGAAATAGGGGATCGACGTGTAGCCGAGCAGCCGGTCGAGGTTGAACCCGTTGTGGAAGAGGACGCCCGGCAGCAGGTACCCGAAGTAGCCGTAGAGCAGTCCGGCGATGGCGATGCCGGGAATGATCGGCCCCCACTCGCGGATCGCGACGTAGAGCGACAGCGCGAGCAGCAGCGCCGCGATGACGAGGTCGGCGGTGTTCGGGAAGAACGAGCGGTCGTCGATCAGCGCCTGGTATTCGACGATGAGGTAGACGAGCGGCACAAGGGAGAGGAGGGCGAGGAGCGCGAGGAGGCGCCGCGCCCAGGGCCTGTCGTCCGGCGTCCTGAGAATGAGGCCGAGCAGGGACAGCGCCAGCGCCAGCGTCAGGTGCATGCCCTTGAAGAGGCCGCCCGGGAAATGGAACGTCGCGATCTGGTAGATGTGCAGCAGCGCGATACCGACCCCGGCCACGCCGAAGACGATGGCCGCGGGACCGCCGCGGTCGGAGAAGATGCGGGCGAACGCGGTCAGCGACGGAGGCATCGACGAACGCGGGGGCGTGGACGGGGGCGGTGACATGGACGGACTCTGGGGCATGGGCGGTCAGTCCTCACCCGCCGGCCGCGAGCGGCGCGGGGGCACTGCCGGGGCGGACTGCGCCGGATGACGTTGACGCGGACAGGGGCGCGGTCTTTGGCGGAGTAGAGCGCCGGGGCGCCGGCATGGCGGCCGGCGCGGGGCATTCGCGGCGGGCGGAGCGCCGCCGGCGCCACCCGACGAACCGGTGTCGGGTCCTTGCGCCGGGTGTACCGGGCGGCGGCGGATCGACGAGCGGGGCCGCGTGAGGCGTGCCTGCGGCCGGGCACGGACAGCGAGGGCATCGCCGCAGGAGAACCGAGGTCCCGGCCGCGCGGAGCGACCGGGGTGCGGCGGGACCGCCCCGCCGGATCGGGCGATTTCGCGGGGCGGAGGCACGGCGCCGCCGGACGCCGGATCAGCCGGCGATGGTGAGGTCGTCGCGCCAGACGCCCTTTTCCTTGAAGTACTGCGCCGCGCCGGGGTTCACCGGGACGAACGGCATCATGTACTTCACAGCGTATTCCAGATCGATGTTGCGCAGCTCCATCGAGACGTTGCGCACCTCCTCGGCATGGTCGAACACCGCCTTGGTGACGGCGTAGCCCACCTCGTCGGTGACGCGCGGGTGGGTGGCGAGGAGGCCGATCGTGGCCGTGCACGGCGTCGGCTCGGTGACGGCGGCCCAGAGTTCCGGGTCCGCCTCGTAGCGCGAGATGCCGGGGTTGATCGTGTTGGCATGCACGATGGCGTCCTCCGGCCAGCCGATCCCCTTCAGCTCGACCGAGGCCATCAGCTCCTGCAGGAGTGGGGAGGGCCGACCGCCGGCCAGCAGCGCCGGCACGCAGTCCAGCGCACCGGAACGGAAGGCGTCGTAGATCTCGCGCCAGGAGCCGTAGGTCCAGTTGATCTTGTCCTTCACGCCGAGGAAGTCGGTCATCATCTCCCAGGTCTGGCGGGTCGAGCCGCCGGCGGTGGAGGGGCTGACGCGCTTGCCGGCGAGGTCCCGCGCCGTCTCGATCCCGCTGTCGGCGCGCACCATCGGCACCGTCGCCCATGCCGTGTAGGCGAACGACTGCTGCACCTTGATCGGTTGCTTGAAGCGCCCTTCGCCGGCCATCGCGGCCTTGTAGTCGTTCGAGGCGCTCTGCCCGAAGTCGATCATGTCCTGGCCGATGAGCTGGAGGTTCTCGGCGCCGCCCGAGGTCGACATCGAGGAGGTGCGCAGGTCGCTGTGCTTGTTCACCACCGCCGAGATCGTCTCGATGATGACGTAGCCGGTGGAGCCGAGGCTCGCCGAGCCGAACAGGACCGGCGACTGCGCGAAGGCCCGGCCGACCCCCGAAGCTGCGAGCGGAACCGCTGCACCGGCCGCAAGGAGCTGACGACGGTTGAGCTTTGCGGACATGACGCCTCTCTTCGTTGGGATAAAATGTTGCGCCGGGACGCAGGAATTTTCAGCACGCTGAAATTTCCACCCTGATTTTTAAATGGTATGGACCGTGATACGATTGTCAACTCGTTTAGGGAGGCGCCAGTGGACGGAGTGAGCGGGGAAAATGGCGCTGACCCCTATGATCGGCGTGTCGGTCAGCGCATCCGCGAGCGGCGCAAGGCGCGGCGGATGACGCTGGAGGACGTCGCCTCCGCCTGCGGCATCTCCACCGCGCAGCTCTCCATGATCGAACGCGGCCTCGCCTCGCCGTCGGTGAAGGGGCTGCGGGAGATCTGCCGCACGCTCGACATCAACCTCCTGTGGCTCTTCGAGGAGGAGGTGGACCGCGGCCCGGAGGCCGGGCTCATCGTGCGCCGCCACCGCCGCAAGCACTTCGACCTCGCCCAGAAGAAGATGCACAAGGAGCTGCTGACGCCCGACTTCAGCGGCCGCCTCCAGTTCCTCTGGATCGAGATGCAGCCGGGCAGTTCCAGCGGCCCGGACCCGTACGCGCACGACGGGGAGGAGACGGGGCTCGTCCTGGAGGGCCGCATGTCCCTGGTGGTGGACGGCGCCGAGTTCATTCTCGACGAGGGTGACAGCTTCCGCTTCGAGAGCCACCGGCCGCACCGCTTCTCCAACGCGGGCGACACCTTGTGCAAGGTCATCTGGGTGTGCACGCCTCCCTTCTACTGATGCGCTCGCGCGCTGGCACAGGGGATCGCTGATGATCGCCGAGATGTTGAACCCGACCATGCCGCCCTCCCTGTGGGCGGAGACCGCGCGCGAACGCTTCGACGCGCCGCCGCCGGACGGCGACCTCGACGTCGACGTCGCGGTGGTGGGATCGGGCTTCACGGGGCTGTCGACGGCGCTCCATCTCGCCGGGGAGGGGACGCGCGTCGTCTCCGTCGACGCCGCGATGCCGGGCTGGGGCGCCTCGGGGCGCAACGGCGGGCAGGTGATCCCCGGCCTGAAGGACGACCCGGATGCGCTGGAGGCCCACTTCGGCGCGGCCGTCGGCGGCCGGATGGCCGAGACGGCGGGCGCCGCTCCGTCGCTCGTCTTCTCGCTGGTCGACGAGCACGGCATCGACTGCGACGTCCAGCGGGCCGGGTGGATCCAGCCGGCCCATTGCCGGACCGCACTGCGCCTCGTGCAGGACCGCTGCGCGCAGTGGCGGCGCCGCGGCGCCGACGTCGAGCCGCTCGACGCCGAGGCCGTGGCCGAGCTGCTCGGCAGCCGGCCCGGCGCCTACCTCGGCGGCTGGCTGGACCGCCGCGGCGGGGCGGTGCAGCCGCTCGCCTACGCGCGCGGCCTCGCCCGCGCGGCGGCCGGGAGGGGGGCGCGGATCCATGGCGGCTCGCGCGTGGTGGCGCTGGAGAGGGACGGCACCCGCTGGCGCCTCCGCCTCGCGACCGGGGCGAGCATCATCGCCGATCATGTCGTGCTGGCGACCAACGGCTACACCGACGACCTGTGGCCCGGACTGAAGCGCACCGTGGTGCCGGTCTACAGCTTCCAGACCGCCTCCGAGCCGCTCTCCCCGAACGCTCGGGCGTCGATCTTCCCGAAGGACCATGTCGCGTCCGACACGCGCCGCCTGCTCTGGTATTTCCGCCTGACGCGCGAGGGGCGCCTGGTGATGGGCGGGCGCGGTCCCTACAGCGAGGTGCCGGGGGAGGCCGCGGCGCGGATGGCGCTCGCCAATCTGGAGAACCTGTTCCCGGAGATCGGCCCTCTCACCCCGGCCTACGCCTGGGCCGGCCGCGTCGCCATGACGAAGGACCACTTCCCGCACCTCCACCGTCTGGCGGACGGCGTCTGGGCCGGGCTCGGGTTCAACGGGCGCGGCGTCGCGATGGGCACGATGATGGGCCGCTGCCTCGCGGAGGCGATCCTCGGGCGCGAGCCGGGCCTTCCGGTGATGGATCCGCTACCGTTCCGCCTGCACGCCTTCCGCCGCTTCGGCATCTCGGCCTACTCCGCCCTCTACCGCCGCCGCGACGCCCGCGAGAGCGCCAACCCGGCGCTCTGACGGCGCAACCGGGCGCTCGGCGCCGCCCGAACGTTCGGCGCATGTGGCGACCGGCCGACGTGTGCCGGCAACCGCAGGCCGCCGCCCGACCTAGCGGCGCTTGGTGGAGTTGAGCGCGACGGCGGAGCGGATGAGGGCGGCGAGCGCCTCCTCGTCGACGCCGTCGCCCTCATGGAAGTCGATGGCGCGGCGGGTGTTGCCCTCGAGGCTGGCGTTGAAGAGGCCGGACGGGTCGTCCAGCGCCGCGCCCTTCGCGAACGTCATCTTGACGGCGTTCTTGTAGGTCTCGCCCGTGCAGATCATGCCGTTGCGGTACCAGACCGGCACGCCGCGCCATTTCCACTCCTCGACGACCTCGGGCTCGGCGCGGTGGATCACCGCGCGCAGCCGGGCCAGCATGTCGCCGCGCCAGTCGCAGAGCGATGCGATCCGCTCGTCGATCAGCCTCGAAGGCGACGTGTCGGCCATCTGATCGGTCTTGGCCATGTCGTGCTCCTCCCTTCGGGCGCGCGGTGCGGGTCCGCCGCTGCGCGCCATGTCGTTGCGGGCCGGATCGGCCCGGCTCAGTCGAGCCCCGCCAGGACGTCCTCGAGCTTGTCGAGGAAGCGCGGCCAGCCGGCCTTGGCCCCACCGTAAGCCTGCCGCTGGTCGCGGCGGAAGCCGGTCTGCTCCATCCGCAGCCGGGTGCCGCCCGTGGTCGGCGTGAGGGTCCAGGTCACCACGCTGTCGAGGCCGTGGGCGACCCATGAGTAGGCGAGCGCCCGCTGCGGCTCGATCTCCAGCACCTCGCAGCCGACCGCGCCCCATTCCGCGCGCATGTCGAAGCGGTGGCCGACGACGGGGGCGAAGTCGGTCTTCATCAGCCATTCTTCGATGAGGTGCGGCTGCGTGAGCGCGCGCCAGATCTTCTCGGGCGCATGCGGGAACTCGCGCTCGACCACGACGGAGAGTGTTTCGGTCGACGTATCGGTCATTGGTCCATCCTTTTCAGCAGATCGTCGAGGTCGTCGAACCGGCTCTCCCAGAACCCGGTCATCGCGCTCGTCCAGTCGGCGAGCGGGGCGAGCGCCTTGATCTGCGCGCTGTAGTGCGTCTGCCGGCCTTCGTGCCGGTCGGTGACGAGGCCGGCCCGCCGCAGCACGCCGAGGTGCTTGGAGACCGCCGGCTGCGACACGCCCGCGGCGGCGGTCAGTGCCGCGACCGTCTGCTCGCCGTCGCGGCACAGGTGTTCGAAGATGGCCCGCCGGGTCGGGTCGGCGAGGCTCTTGAAGAGCGCGTCCTGCGGATTGGCCATCTTGATGCATAACCCGTTGGCTATGGGTCAAACCGATAACCGTCTGGTTATTGGTTGTCAATGCGCAGCGGGTCGGGCGCGCGCAGCCGCAGTCGTGGCGGCGCGCGGCCGTTCCTGTCGGGGATCAAGTCGCTGGCCGCGGGGCGGGTGCGGGTGCGCCGCCGGCCGGGGCTACTGGCTGGTGGAACCTTCCACGACGGGCTTGTCCTCCTCCACCATCGGAGGCGAGGAGGCGAGGGTCGCCTCGAGCGTGTCGTTGAAGGTGCGCCGCGTGCTCGGGTCGACGACGGCGACGGGCGCGGAGACGGCCATGCCGACCGCCGTGCCGGCCGCGGTGGCGACGCCGGTTGAGAGCTGGATCACCCGGTCGCCGAAGCTCGCGTGCTGGTCGGTCAGTGTCTGCCCTTCCATCAGCCGGGTACCGATGAGGCGCACGACCTCCGGGCTCTGGGCGAACTTGCCGTGATGAAGGCGGTCGCCCGACTCCACCTTGGTGAGGTCGATGACGGTGAGACCGGTGTTCTCGATCTCGGTGCGGTAGGGTTCCTGCGAGGGGTCGATGGAGCCGAGCCGCGCCGAGCTCTGCCAGAGCCGCCGGGAGACCGCGAGGGCCCGGTCGTCGCCCGACACGAACAGCACCATGTCCGGCCGATCGGGACCGATGTCGCGCATCTGCTCACGGAACACGTCGACGTCGACGTCGGGCGCGGCGAGCATCACCGTGGTGATCTTCGGGCTGATGCTGCCGTCGCGGATCGCCATCTGCCGCAGCGCCTCCATCGTCAGCCAGTTGCCCATGGAGTGGGCGAGGATATTCACCTCGGCGACCGTCTTGTCCCGCGCCAGCGCGCGAAGCACCGTCTCGAGTTCGGTGCGCGAGTAGTTGGCGCTCTCGCGGTCGTAGCCGTAGGCGAGGAGGCTGCCGCGCGACGGCCAGGTGAAGAGGAGCGGCACCACCTCGGCGTCGCTGTCGTGGACGATCTGGGCCAGCCGGAAGACGGCGTCGTCGAAACGGTTGTTGTACCCGTGCACGAACACCATCACGCGGCGCCCCGGGACGGACTTCACGCGGCCGTTGAAGGTGTCGATGGCCTGTTGCAGCTCGAGGTGTTGCGTGGAGACAACGACGAAGTCGCGCTTCGGATCGCCGGTCGCGGACTTCGCCCGCTGCACCTCGCCGACGGTGCGCGCATTGTCCGGCGGGATCGACACGGCGATGTCGACGAACGCGAGGCGCGGGCCGCGCTCGCCGGTGAAGAGGCTCGCCTGATCGGCCGTCGGCTCGCGCGTCGTCGCCACCAGGATGTCGACGATGGAGCCGACGCCGACCGCGTCGGGGACCGGGGTCAGCGCCCCCTCGATCTGCCCGCCGCACGCCGACAGGGCGAGGCTCGCCGTCACCACCCAGGCGACACGCAGCCCGCTCCTGCGGGGCGCCGCCGTGCGGGCGGGCGAGCGGGACGCTCCGAAGCCGAGCGCCTCTGCCCATCGTGTCGCGGTGAGGCGCATCCTGCCGTCTCCAAGGTGTTCGTGCGTCGCCGGGCGATGGTGGGGTGGGTTGCCGTCCCTAGCGCACAGTTTCCACAGGCCAATTTCTGGTAGCAATTCCTATGGACACTGTGAACGGGCGGCGTGCGCGCGGACGTCATTCGCGTCGCGGTCGGTGCATTCCTGCCACGCCTCGCGGTTCATCCGGTCATAAGTCCCGCCGATGACAAGGTTTTTCCGGCCGGAACCGGCATGGTTCACGAGTGCGCGGGGTCAAGTGGACGGGAGGTCGTCGGCGCATGCCTTATAGTGCTGTGTTGCAATTCCATCTCACATCGTACGATTCCGGTCGTTCATATGTAATAACTGGAGATCTTTGAGACAGAATTGTGGACATTGCCTCGAGAGCGCGTCGCATCGTGACGTTCCTGAATTCGATGGCAATTTTACTGTTCGTGGAAAGAAGAAATCCACGAACGGGCCGTCGTCACTTCGGGATTGTCGGGAGGCGAGCGCCAGGCGACCGCTTTTCGATCCGAGGCATCCTTCATGTCCACCCGATCCGGGCTCGGCCCGACCCCCTCGCTCCGGCCCGTCGACCGTGACCGGTCCGGGTCGCGGGCGTTGCTCTCGACGACGGCGCTCGCGGGTGTCCTCCTCGCCATCGTTCCGATGGGGGTCCCGGCCCCGGCGTGGGCGGGTTGCTCGGTCTCGGGCAACACGCTGACCTGCGAGGGGAACGACATCCCCACCCAGGACGAGGTCGTGGCCGATGGCATCGGCGTGTCGTCGATCGTCTACCAGAACGTCACCGGTCCGATCCCGGCCACGCAGGACAGCTTCGTGGCGCTCGAATGGATCGAGATGTCGGATCCGGACCAAGGCAGCATCGGCGACCTGACCGTCGATATGACGTTCGACCAGGGCTACGGCATCGACAACCCCCAGGGCATCGCCTTGCTCGAGGGAACCAGTGGCGCGGGCAACTCCCCCAAGGAGGTGAAGAGCTCGTCCCACACCACGCACGGCACGGACGGCGGCGCCGCGACCACCGCCACCAACATGACCTTCACGGTCCACGAGGTCAGCGCCGAGGATGCGCCGGCCTACGCCTTCCAGGCGTCCGGAGTCGGGGACCTGCAGGGCATCGACGTCACGTCCACGGGCGGCTCGGGCGGCAACGGCAGCGAGGGCCACAACACCGGCTTCCACGACGCCTACGGCGGCGACGGCGGAACCGGCGGCGACGGCGGCACCGTCACGCTGGACATCCAGGCCGGCAACGTGATCAACATCGTCGCCGGCACGCAGCCGGTGATCGCCGCGATCTCGACCGGCGGCACGGGCGGCAACGGCGGCGAGGGCGACTCGAACACGGGCGAAGGGCACGGCGGCCTCGGCGGGACCGGCGGCGCCGGCGGCGACGTCACCATCAACCTCCTTGGCGGCGGAATCCTGAAGACGACGCAGCCGGACAGCCTTCCGCTCGCCGTCATCTACGGCAAGAGCCAGGGCGGGACGGGCGGGACCGGCGGCCATGCCTATGGCGGCTTCAAGTCCGCCTACGGTGGCGCCGGCGGCGACGGCGGCGTCAGCGGCGACGTGTCCCTGACGGTCGGCGTTTCCGGCAGCGGGACCGCCACGACGATCGCGGCGACGCCGGACATCGTGTCGGCGATCGTCCTGCAGAGCGTCGGCGGCGGTGGCGGGAAGGGCGGCTCCGGGTCGAGCGCGTTCGCGGGCGACCATGGCGGCGCCGGTGCCGGCAGCGGCATCGCCGGCACCGTCACGCTCAACCTCTACAGCGCGACCGTCTCGACCGCGGGCGAGGAAGCGGACGCGATCCTGGTGCAGTCGGTTGGCGGGTTCGGCGGCGCGGGCGGCAGCGGCGCCGGGTTCGTCGCCTACGGGGCCGACGGCTTCAGCGGCGGCGCCGGCGGCACGGTGACCGTGACGACGGACGACGGGACCTCCGCGACCACCACCGACAACTATTCCGCCGCGCTGCGGGCGCAGTCCATCGGCGGCGGCGGCGGTCGCGGCGGCAGCGGCGACGGGCTCAAGGGCCTCGGCGGCACGGGCGGACCCGGCGGCGACGGCGGCGCGGTGTCGGCGACCCTCACCAACTCGACCTTCAATACCTCGGGTGCCGTCGCGCCGGGGATCAGCCTGCAGTCGATCGGCGGCGGCGGGGGCGCCGGCGGCTCGGCCGCCGGGATCGTCGCACTGGGCGGCTCGGGGGCGGCAGGGGGCAACGGCGGCCCGGATTCCTCCGTCGCGGCGAACGCCGTCAGCCTCACCATCGACAATGTCTCCGTCACGACCACCGGTGAGAGCTCGGCCGGCATCGAGCTGCAGTCGATCGGCGGCGGCGGCGGCAGCGCCTCGTCGAGCGGCGGGCTGATCGACATCGGCGGATCGGGTTCGGGCGGCGGCGACGGGCGCAACGTCACGGTCACCGTGACCGACGCCCTGTCGGTCACGACGCAGGGCGCTTTCTCGGACGGTGTCGTGATCCAGTCGATCGGCGGCGGCGGCGGCAAGGGCGGCAGCTCGTTCGAGCTGACGTCCGGCGCCTCCTTCAACCATCTGGTCGGCGGCAAGGGCGGCGCGGGCGGTTCGGGCGGCGACGTCACCTACACGGGCTCGGCGTCCGACACCATCCAGACCGACAGCGCGAATTCCGTCGGCTTCCTCGCCCAGTCGATCGGCGGCGGCGGCGGCCGCAGCGGTGACGATACGGTGATTTCGGTCGGCCTCACCTTCAACTCGAACAAGGGCGGCAGCACCGCGGCGGCGGCCGGCGGCCAGAGCGGCAGCGTCAGCGTCACGCTCAACGGCACGTCGGTCACGACCCTCAACGACCTCTCCCCCGGTGTCGTCGTGCAGGCGATCGGCGGCGGCGGCGGCTCCGGAGGGTCGTCCACCATGATCAGCGCCGGCGTGACCTTCGGCTCCCAACTCGGCGCGAGCGGTGGCGATGGCGGCCTGGCGGACTTCGCCTACCTCGACTCGACGGCCGACATCTCCACCAAGGGGATGTCCTCCGACGCGATCCTCGTCCAGTCGGTCGGCGGCGGCGGCGGCCAGTCGAGCAACACCTTCAACTTTCAGAGCGGCCTGAAACTGCCGGGCTTCACCAAGCAGCACGGGCAGAGTGGCGGCAACGGCGGCAACGCGTCCACCGCCCGGGTCAACTCCCACGGCACCGTCACGACGCTCGGCGACAACTCCGCCGGTATCGTGGCGCAGAGCATCGCCGGCGGCGGCGGGCGCTCGGGCGACACCGCCAACGGCGGTTTCGGCACCTCGCTGGGCGTCGTGACGCTCGGCCAGGGCGGCGGGAACGGCGGCACGGCCGATTACACCGAGGTCTACAACTACAATACCGTGACCACGAGCGGCGAGATCGCGAGCGCGATCGTCTCCCAGTCGATCGGTGGCGGCGGCGGCCTGTCCGGCACGACGATCTCCGGCAGCGTCGGCCTCAACATGAGCTACACGCACGGCGGCAAAGGCGGCGCCGGCGGCACGTCCAACTACGCCGACGTCTTCAACTCGGGCGCGCTGTCGACCTCGGGCTCGCAGTCCTCGGCGATCGTCGCGCAGTCGATCGGCGGCGGCGGCGGCGCGGGCGGCCTGACTGTGAACGGCTCCATCGACGTCGCGAACCTGTCGACGGCGGTCGGCGCCCAGGGCGGCGCGGGCGGCACGGCGGGCCATGTCCACGTGACCAACTCGTCGAAGATCACGACCGCGGGCGACACGTCCCACGGCATCCTCGCCCAGTCCATCGGCGGATCGGGCGGACAGGCCGGGATGCTCGTCCAGGGAACGGTGACGGGCGGCGAGGTATCCGGCTCGGTCGCCCTCTCGGTCGGCGGCGACGGTGGCGCCGGCGGCGCGGCGGACTACGTCCTCGTCGACAATACCGGCGCGATCGGGACCAGGGGCTACGGCGCCTACGGCATCCTCGCCCAGTCGGTCGGCGGGCACGGCGGCACCGGCGGCTCGGTCTATTCCGGCACGCTCGACGTTTCGCTCGATGCGACCGCCGCGGCGACGGTGTCCGTCGGCGGCGCGGGCGGGCAGGGCGGCCAGGCGAACACCGTCACCATCAACACCACGGGTCCGGGCAAGGCCGCGCCGATCACCACCACCGGCGACTTCTCGCACGCGATCTTCGGCCAGTCGATCGGCGGCAACGGCGGTGTCGGCGGGTCGAGCTATGCCGGCACGCTGATGCTGGGCACCGGCACGTCCATCCAGACGACCACCACCATCGGCGGCGCGGGCGGCGACGGTGCCGTCGCCAACACCGTGACGATCACCAACAGCCAGAACGTCACCACCATCGGCGGCAACTCCTACGGCATCGTCGGCCAGTCCATCGGCGGCAACGGCGGCGCGGCGGGTGCCGGACAGGCATACTTCGGCTCGATCACGTCGCAGTCGGAGAACTACGTCAACGTCAACGCGAACCTCGAGATCGGCGGCGCGGGCGGGACGGGGGCGGACGCTGCGGCGGTGACCATCTCCAACTCCGGCGCGATCACCACGCTTCAGGACACGTCCTACGGCATCCTCGCCCAGTCGATCGGCGGCGGTGGCGGCGACGGCGGCGGCTCGGGGGCCTACACGGCCGGCTACACGAGCCTTCCCGACGGCGACGAGGAGAAGCCGGAAGAGTCCGGCCTCGACCTCGACGTCAAGGTCGGCGGGTCGGGCGGCGCGTCCGGCAACGGCAGCACGGTCGGCGTCACCATCGCCGACGGCGGCAGCGTCGTGACCAGCGGCGTCGCATCGCACGCGGTCTTCGCGCAGTCGGTCGGCGGTGGCGGCGGCGTGGCCGGCGACGGCAAGGCGGGCGCCACCGGCTGGATCGCCAAGATCAAAGACGACGGCGAGAAGGTCAAGAAGGTCAAAGAGAACTACGAGAAGCTGAAGAAATACTACAAGAAGCTGACCGGCAGCGAGGAAGAGGCCGAGAAGAAGGCCCGCTCGATCAAGAAGCACGACATCGAAATCGGCGGCAAGGACGGTGCGGCCGGCACCGGCGGCGACGTCACGGTGACCAACAACGGCACCCTCTCCACCATCGGTGAAAGCGCGGCCGCAGTGTTCGCGCAGTCGATCGGCGGCGGCGGCGGCGCGAGCGGCGCCGGTTCGCAGGGCCTCGTCGACACGATCACCGTGAGCGGCGCGGGCGGCGGCGGCGGCGCCGGCGGCTCCGTCACGGTCGACAACTTCGGCGCGATCACCACGCGGGGCGCGAAGGCGATGGGCATCTTCGCGCAGTCGGTGGGCGGCGGCGGCGGCTCCGGCGGCGACGTCGCGACCGTCCTCGCCGCGGAGCTCACCGCGCTCCCGTCCGTCATCGGCACCGGCGTCATCAGCGACAACGACTCCTCCAGCGACAGCTCAAGCAGCGACGACGATTCGAGCACCGTCGTCGGCGGCGCCGGCGGTGCTGTCACGGTCACCGTCGAGACCGGCGGCTCCGTCACCACGTCCGGCAAGTACGCCCACGCGATCTTCGCCCAGTCGGTGGGCGGCGCGGGTGGCGCGGAGGGCGAGCTCTCCGAAGGCGACGGCACCGGCCGGATCGGCAGCGAGAGCGGAGCGGGCGACGGCGGCGTCGTCACCGTGACGGTGGACGGCTCCGTCGGGGTCAAGGGCGACGATGCGGTGGCGATCTTCGCCCAGAGCGTTTCCGGCGACGATGGCGCCAGCTACTCCGGCGGCGTCGGCATCACCGTCAGCGGGTCGGTGACGGCGGCCGGCAGCGGCAGCCGCGCGATCCTCGCCCAGGCGGCCGAGAGCGGCACCAACGACAGCCAGGGCAACACCAACGGCCGCGGCATCGTCCAGATCACCATCGACGAGGACGCCTCCGTCACCTCGTCCGACGCCAACGTGGCCGAGGTCATCGGCCTTCTGGGCGGGCGCAGCATCCTCGCCGGTGACGGCACGGTCAGCTACTCCAACACGATCACCAACAACGGCACGCTGACGAGCGCGTCGAGCACGGCCTACGTGATCCACTCGGACGGCGGCGCGCTGCAGATCACCAACACGGGAACGCTCTCCGGCGCGATCCAGCTCAGCGACGGCCACGTCAACAGCCTGCACAATGCGGCGGGCGGCAAGCTCTCGCTCGGCGACAAGGTGAGCCTCGGCACGCAGTTCGGCGCGTCCTTCCTCAACGAAGGCTCCATGTCGGCCTACGGCTTCGGCACCATCGGCACCTCGACGATCGTCACGGACAGCTTCGCGAGCGTCGCCGGCGGCACGTTCTCGGTCGACGTCGGCGGCGTGCAGCTCGACGACGGCAGCTACAATGTCGACGGCGACGTCATCAACATCACGCAACCGTCCGGCACCACCGCGACGGCGAGCGTCGAGGCCCCGTCGATCGCGTTCAACTGGGTCAGCGGCACCGGGGTGCAGGACGGCGACACCGGCACCCTGGAGCTCGTTGTCCTCAACGGCGGCGATGTCCAGATGACGGACAGCGGCACCGCGACCGATACGCCCTACACGCTCACGACACCGACCGCGGTGTGGACCATCAGCCCGAACGCCTCGACGCTCGATGCCGGTTACAAGATCGACTATTCCGGCCAGTCGAGCGGGGTGAGCCTGAGCGGGACGGCGTCGGACTACGCCGACTACTTCATCGCCAAGAACCGGGCGGTGAACGGCGGACGCGGGGCGATGCCGGCAAGCCTCGTCGACGCGTTCGACATGGCCGCGAACGACTTCCTCAACGCCAGGACCGGCCGGGCGCTCGAAAAGCTCTACGAGGAGCATTCGCCGGAGGAGAGCCTGATCGCGTCCGCGCGCTCGGTGAAGAGCGCGCTGGCCCTGCATGACCTGGTGCAGAGCTGCCCGACCATCGACCCGCGCAGCGGCGAGCGCCTCTTCAGCCAGCACAACTGCGCCTGGGCGCAGGGCATCGGCGGATACAGCCACCACTCCGGCATGGACCGCGCGCCGTCATACGAGGAGAAGACGCTCGGCCTCGCGGTGGCGGGGCAGCGCGAGATCCTCGACCGGACCTTCCTCGAGGTGGGCGCGCAGTACGAGCACCTCTGGGTCGACGGGGACAACTTCGACCAGGACGCCGACGTCTACGGGATCGCCGCGGCGCTGAAGCGCGAGATCGGCATCTTCACCGTCTCCGGCACGATCGCCGGCGGCCTGTCGAACTTCGACTATTCCCGCTTCTACACCAGCGGCGGCACGCGCTACCGCGCCTCGTCCAACTTCAATGCATGGTTCCTGTCCGGCGAGGGTCGCATCTTTGCGACGCTGCAGAACGAGGCGGGCTTCTACGCCAAGCCCTCCGTGGCGCTGGCGCTGACGCACAACTGGCAGGACAGCTACACCGAGAAGGGGTCCGGCCCGTCCAACTGGCGGATGAACGCGGTCGAGGAGACCAACGTCTACCTCACTCCCGGGCTCGAGGTGGGCCGGGCGTTCGAGGTCAACAAGAACCCGGTGCTGGCCTACGTCCGGGCGAGCGTGCCGACCTCGCTGACCGACCCGGACCACAAGGTGGTCTCCAACCATGTCGACGCGGTCGCCGGCAGCCTCGACGGCCTCCAGTCGGTGCTCGACCAGGACCGCTTCGCCGCGGCCCTCTCGGCCGGCGTGAAGGTCGGCTTCGGCAAGAACGTCACCCTGTCGCTCGAAGGCGACACGGCCTTCTCCGAGCACTCGACCAGCGTCGGCGGCATGGCCCGTCTCGACGTGCGCTTCTGACCGGCGCGCCCCGGGCCGGTCGCCGCGGGGCGGCCGGCGTGTCCGCGTTCGGCGGACCTCAGGCGTCGGTGACGCGCCAGATGATGTCGCCGACGTCGTCCGCCATGAGCAGCGACTTGCCGTCGGCGCCGATGGCGACGCCGACGGGCCGGCCATAGGCGAGCTTCTCGTCCGCCGAGAGGAAGCCGCTCAGGATGTCCCGCGGCGGGCCGGACGGTCGGCCGTTCTCGAACGGCACGAAGATCATCCTGTAGCCAGACAGCGTGGAGCGGTTCCACGAGCCGTGCTGGCCGATCACCATGCCGTCGCCGAACCCCTTCAGCGTGCCCGCCGGCATCCAGCAGAGGCCGAGGGAGGCGGTGTGCCCGCCGAGGGCGTAGTCCGGCTGGATCGCCTTCGCGACCATCGCCGCGTCCTGCGGGACGCGGTCGTCGACGGTCTTGCCCCAGTAGCAGTAGGGCCAGCCGTAAAAGCCGCCGTCCTGCACCGAGGTGAGGTAGTCGGGCGGCGTCTCGTCGCCGAGGCCGTCGCGCTCGTTGACGACGGTCCAGAGCGCGCCGGTGGTCGGCTCCCAGGCCATGCCGACCGCGTTGCGCAGGCCGGAGGCGAAGACGCGCGCCTTGCCGCTCGCGATGTCGATCTCCCAGATCGCCGCGCGGCCTTCCTCCTCCTCCATGCCGTTGTCGCCGATGTTGGTGAGCGAGCCGACGCCGGCGTAGATTTTGGTGCGGTCCGGCGAGACGATGAGGCTGCGCGTCCAGTGGCCGCCCGGCTTGAAGTCGACGATCTTGCGACCTGGCCCCTCGAGGGCGGTCATCCCGTCCCGGTAGTCGAAGGCGACGACGCCGTCGGTGTTGCCGACGTAGAACGTGCCGTCGACGAGCGCCATGCCGAACGGCTGGTTCTGGTTCTCCACGAAGACGGTGCGCGTCTCGGCGACGCCGTCGCCGTCCGCGTCGCGCCACAGGGTGATGCGGTCGGCGCTGTCGCCGATGGCCCGGGCGCGCGCCATCGTGGCGATCGTGGCGCGGTCCATGAAGCTGCGGGGCGGGCGCGGGCGCTGCTTGGACTCGGCGATCAGCACGTCACCGTTCGGCAGCACCTCGATCCAGCGGGGATGGTCGAGCTTCTCGGCGAAGGCGTTGACCTTGAGGCCCGGCGCGACGGTCGGCAGGTGTCCCGGCTCCCACCCGTGCGCGGAGGGCATCTTCAGCGTCATGATGCCTTGCGTCTTCGCCTCGGGGATGGCCGGCGTCTGCCCGATCGCATGGGTCTTCGGGGCGCTCCTGCGCCGCAGGAGAACCATCGTACCGCCGACGATCGCCGTCAGTCGTGCCATTGCGTCCATGAAACCGAATCCCAAACCTCGAGTGCGCGCCAAACTACCCGATCGGCCGGCGCGGTGAAGACTGCATGCAAATAACGCGCAAGCCGCATCGACGCGACCGGATCGGTGCGTTCAACTCGCTTGGATCGCTGGACAGGGGTCCAGCCCGAGGGTGCGGCGGGGAGGCTCGCGGCGAAAGGGGTGCCGCGAGTCCGAGGGTCAGGCGAGGTCGCGCATCACCGCGATCAGCTTCGATTTCGCCTCGAAGCCGACGCCGGGGATCTGGGGCAGACCGACCTGGCTGTTCTCGACGGCGATGCCGTCGGCGAAGCCGCCGAAGGGCTGGAAGACGTCCGGATAGCTCTCGTTGCCGCCGAGGCCGAGGCCGGCGGCGATGTTGAGCGACATCTGGTGGCCGCCGTGCGGCACCACGCGGCGCGGCGACCAGCCGAGCTCCTCCATGACCTTCAGCGTGCGCAGGTATTCGACGAGGCCGTAGGAGAGGGCGCAATCGAACTGCAGGAAATCCCGGTCCGGCCGCATCCCGCCGTAAAGCAGCAGGTTGCGGGCGTCCTGGTGGCTGAAGAGGTTCTCGCCGGTGGCGAGCGGCCCGCTGTAGACCCCGGCGAGCTTGGCCTGCAGGTCGTAGTCGAGCGGGTCGCCGGCCTCCTCGTACCAGAAGAGGCCGTACGGCTCGAGCGCCTCGGCGTAGGCGAGGGCGGTCGCAAGGTCGAAGCGGCCGTTGGCGTCGACCGCGAGGCGACGTCCCTCGCCGACGACCTCGAGCACCGCCTCGATCCGCTCGATGTCTTCGGCGAGCGGGACGGCGCCGATCTTCATCTTCACCACGTCGTAGCCGCGGTCGAGATAGCCCTGCATCTCGGCCTTGAGCTGGGAGTGGTCCTTGCCGGGATAGTAGTAGCCGCCGGCCGCGTAGACCCAGACGCTGTCATCGGCGGCGCCGCCGCGGTAGCGGTCCGCCAGCAGACGCCAGAGGGGGACGCCGGCGATCTTTGCGACGGCGTCCCACACGGCCATGTCGATGGTGCCGACCGCGACCGAGCGCTCGCCGTGACCGCCCGGCTTCTCGTTCTTCATCATCGTGTCCCAGATCGCGAACGGGTCGAGGTTGTCGTTCGCCTCGTCGATCAGGGTCGCGGGGTCGGCCTCCATGAGGCGCGGGATGAACCGGTCGCGCATCAGGGGGCCCTGGCCGTAACGGCCGTTCGAGTTGAAGCCGTAGCCGACGACCGGCTTGCCGTCCCGCACCACATCGGTGACGACCGCCACCACGGAGCAGGTCATCTTGGAGAAGTCGATGTAGGCGTTGGCGATCGGCGAGGCGATCGAAGCCGTCTTCTCGCGGATCTCGGTGATACGCATGTTCGGGTCCTTGGCGTGTCGGTCGTCGGTTGGTCGGACGTCAGGCGAGGGCGTCGGCGATGGCCTTGCCGCACGTCACCGTGTCGGCGGCGCCGCCGAGGTCGCGCGTGCGCAGAGCCTTCTCGGCGAGGACACTCTCGATGGCGGCGAGGATGCCGGCGGCGGCGTCGGTATGGCCGAGGTGCTCCAGCATCATCGCGCCGGCCCAGATCTGGCCGATCGGGTTCGCGACGCCCAGACCGGCGATGTCCGGCGCCGAGCCGTGCACCGGTTCGAACAGGGACGGATGGTTCTTCTCCGGATTGATGTTGCCGGACGGGGCGATGCCGATCGTCCCGGTGCAGGCGGGGCCGAGGTCGGAGAGGATGTCGCCGAAGAGGTTGGAGGCGACCACCACGTCGAACCGGTCCGGATTGAGCACGAAGTGCGCGGTCAGGATGTCGATGTGGTACTTGTCCCAGGTGACGTCCGGGTAGTTCTTCGCCATCTCCTCCACCCGCTCGTCCCAGTAGGGCATCGTGATGGCGATGCCGTTGGACTTGGTGGCCGACGTCAGCTTCTTGCGCGGCCGCGTCTGGGCCAGTTCGAACGCGTAGCGCAGCACGCGGTCGACGCCGACGCGGCTCATGACCGTCTCCTGCATGACGATCTCGCGGTCGGTGTCGGGATACATCTTGCCGCCGACGGACGAGTATTCACCCTCGGTGTTCTCGCGCACGATCCACATGTCGATGTCGCCCGGCCCGCGCCCGGCGAGCGGCGAGGAGACGCCCGGCATCAGCCGCGCGGGGCGCAGGTTGATGTACTGGTCGAAGTCGCGGCGGAAGTGCAGCAGCGAGCCCCACAGGGAGACGTGGTCCGGCACCGTGGCGGGCCAGCCGACCGCGCCGAAGAAGATCGCGTCGTGCCCGCCGATCTGCGCCTTCCAGTCCTCCGGCATCATCCGTCCGTGCTTGGCGTAGTAGTCGCAGGAGGCGAAGTCGAACTCGTCGAACTGAAGGTCGACGTCGTACTTCCTGGCGGCCGCCTCGAGGACGCGAAGGCCCTCGGGGACGACCTCCTTGCCGATGCCGTCTCCGGCGATGACGGCGATCTTCAGCCGATTGTCACGCATGGGTCTTCCTTGTCAGTCGTTGCGGCCACGGATCGCGCTGATCATCGCGTCGGTGACGTCTCGCGTCGTCGCCTTACCACCGAGATCGGGCGTGTGCAGCGCCGGATCGGCGGTCACGGTTTCCACCGCGTGCATCAGCCGCTCGGAGGCGGGCTTCTCGCCGAGGTGGTCGAGCATCATCGCCGCGGTCCAGAACGTCGCCACGGGGTTGGCGATGCCCTTGCCGGTGATGTCGAAGGCCGAGCCGTGGATGGGCTCGAACATCGACGGCGTCTCGCGCTCCGGGTTGAGGTTCGCGGTCGGCGCGACACCGATGGAGCCGGCGAGCGCGGCGGCGAGGTCCGAGAGGATGTCGGCGTGGAGGTTCGTGGCGACGATGGTGTCGAGCGAGCCGGGCTTCAGCGTCATGCGCACGGTCATCGCGTCGACCAGCATCTTGTCCCAGGTGACGTCGGGGAAGTCGCGCGCCACCTCGGCGGCGATCTGGTCCCAAAGGACCATGCCGTGCCGCTGCGCGTTGGACTTGGTCACCACCGTCAGGAGCTTGCGCGGGCGCGACTGGGCGAGGCGGAAGGCGAAGCGCATGATCCGCTCCACCCCGGCGCGGGTGAAGATGGAGACGTCGGTCGCGATCTCGAGCGGCAGGCCAGGGTGCGAGCGGCCGCCCTGGCCGGCATACTCGCCCTCCGAGTTCTCGCGCACGATCACCCAGTCGAGCTCCGGCCCCTCGACGTGCCGCAGCGGGCTCCTGATGCCTGGCAGCACGCGGGTCGGGCGCACGTTGGCGTACTGGTCCAGCGGCTGGCAGATGGCAAGGCGCAGGCCCCACAGGGTGAGGTGGTCGGCCACGTCCGGCGCACCGACGGCACCGAACAGGATGGCATCGAAGGCGCGGAGCTGGTCGGCGCCGTCGGCCGGCATGAAGGCGCCGGTCTTCTTGTAGCGGTCGGTGCCCCAGTCGAAGTGCTCGACGTCGAGGGCGAAACTGCCGTCGCGGCTCGCCAGCACGTCGAGCACCTCGAGGCTGGCGTCGACCACTTCCACCCCGATGCCGTCGCCCGGTATCGCGGCAATCTTGTGCGTTCGCATGAGTTCTCCGAAGTCAGAAGAGGAGGCCGGCCGGCATCCGCAGCAGCAAAACGTTGGACATGAGCCACCAGAAGCCGGCGACGATCGCCGTCCCGGCGAGGATCCAGACGAACCAGGTGCGCCAGCCGGGGCGGTCGTAGTCGGCGACCGCCATGATGACGAAGAACGCGGCGAGGCTCGTCACGAAGAAGCCGACGACCGGCAGCAGAAGGACCCAGATGACCATGATCGCCGCGAGCGCGATCCGGTGCCGCGCGCCGCCCTCGCCCTCCGCCCGCGGCGCCGGCGCGGCGGTGCGGCCGGCGAGGCCGAGGCCTATGAAGGCGAGCGAGAAGACGATCAGCGCGAGGCCGATGGTCGTCGGGAACACCGAGCCGAGCGCGGAGAGCCCGCGCGCCCCGAAGACGATGAGGAGGCCGAGGAGGACGAAGCACGCGCTGAGGATCATGCCCGGCACGTCCCGCCCGCGCGCCGACGCGCCCGCCGCGGGTGCCGCTGCCGCCGGGGTGGCGGCGGCGGTGCGGGCGGCCCTGCGCCGCGCGAGGCGCTCGGCGAGGATCGGATAGGCGAGCGTCACGACGGCGGCGATGATGATGCCGATGCTGATCGGCCGGCCGAAGAACATCTCGCTCAGCCGGTTGGAGGCGTTGCCGATCAGGTAGGTCTGCACGAACCCCTGCTCGGCGATCTGCCCCAGGACGAGGCCCAGCACGATGGGGGACGGGGCGAAGCCGTAGCGCGCCAGCACCCAGGCGATGAGGCCGAGCCCGACCATCGTCTGCACGTCGTCGACGTTGGAGTGGATCGCGAACGAGCCGATCACGGTGAGGAGCGCCACGGTCGGCGCCAGCACCGCCTTCGGGATCTTCATCATCGAGCCGTAGGCGTAGCGGCCGATCAACAGCCCCGCCGGGAGCATCAGCAGCGTCGCGATCAGGAGGCCCCAGATGAAGGTGTAGACGACGCCGGCCTCGGTGCTGAACAGCGTCGGGCCGATCTTGATCCCCTGCACCAGGAGGGCGCCGAGGATGATCGCGTCCGGCGGCGTGCCGGGAATGCCGAGGACAAGCGTCGGGATGAAGCCGCCGCCCACCGTCGCGTTATTGGCCGCCTCCGTGGCGACGACGCCTTCCGGCGCGCCCTTGCCGAACCGCTCGGGCGTCTTCGAGGCGCGCCGCGCCTCGGTGTAGGAGACGAGGCCGGCGATGGACCCGCCCGCGCCCGGCAGGATGCCGATGACCGTCCCGATGATCGACGATCGGATGACGTTGAACTTCTGCGCCCAGGCCATCCGCCAGCTCTCGCCGAGGCGCAGGCCCCCGGTCTCCGCCGGCTGCAGATGCGGGTCGCGCGTCGCGACGAGGTCGAGGATGACGGGAATGCAGTAGAGGCCGATGATCGCCGAGGTGAGGTCGACGCCGCCGAGGAAGCGCTGCATGCCGAGCGTGTAGCGCACGTCTCCGCCGACGACCGCGACACCCACCATCGACAGGAAGAGGCCGAGGCACGCGCCGATCAGCCCCTTCAGCGTGTTGCCGACCGAGAGCGCGGCGATGAGCGTCAGGCCGAAGATGGCGAGCCAGAAATATTCCGTCGGGCCGAAGGCGAGCGCCACCTTGGCGAGCGGCGGGGCGAGCAGCAGGAGGCTGATCGCGCCGACGACGCCGCCTACCACCGAGGCGATGGTGGCGAGCGAGATGGCGAGGCCGCCGTCGCCCCGCCGCGCCATCGGGAACCCGTCGAAGGTGGTCGCGATGGCGGAGGGGGTGCCCGGGGTATTGACGAGGATGGCGGCGTAGGCGCCGCCGTAGATCGCGCCGGTGTAGATCGCGCCGAGGGCGATGAGGCCCGCGGCGGGATCCATGGTGAAGGTGAACGGGACGAGCACGGCCACCGCCATGGTCGCGGAGAGCCCGGGGAGGGCGCCCACGATGGTGCCGAGAACCACGCCGGCGAGCGCCAGCATGAGGTTGAACGGCGTCAGCGCGCCCAGGAGGTAGCCGAGAATCGCCATGGGTCGATGCGCTGGGTTACTTCTTGATCCCGAGCGCCTCGGCGCCGGCGGTATATTCCTTCACGCGTTCTTCGATGAAGGCCGGCATCTCCTCGTAGCCGATGTCCGTCAGCACGAAGCCGCCGTCTTCCATCTTCTTGATGAAGTCCGGGCGCTGGTTGATCTCGGAGACGATCTCGGAGATGCGCAGGCGCAGGTCCTCGGGCGTCGACGCCGGAACCGCGACACCGCGATAGGCGCCGCCGACGAGGTCGTAGCCGAGCTCCTTGAAGGTCGGCACGTCCGGGAAGGCGGGCATGCGCTCGTCGGCCGCGACGGCGAGCATGCGCATCTCGTCGCCCTGGTTGACGCCGGAGGTCGCGTAGTTGAACCCGGCCGTGGTCTGCCCGCCCAGGATCGCGGTGATCGAGGGGCCGGTGCCGGAGAACGGCACGTAGGTGGTGATCACGCCGGCCAGCTCGTTGAACTGCACCGCCGCGAGGTTGTTGGCCGAGTTCGACCCGGAGCCGGCGAAGGTGACGAGGCCGGGGTTGGCCTTCGCGTACTCGACGAGGTCCTCCAGCGTCTTGAACTCGCTGTCCTTGCCGACGAAGATCGCGTTCGGCGTGTAGTGGAAGTAGTGGACCGGGGTCAGGTCCTCGGTCTTGTAGCCGACCGAGCCCGCCATCGGCTGCAGCACGGTGTGCGGCAGGTTGATGCCCATGACGGTGTAGCCGTCACCCTCGATCGAGTTGAGCTGCGACCAGGCCTGCGCGCCGCCCGCGCCCGGCTGGTACTGGATGACGACGTCCTGCCCGGTGACCGCGTCCCACTCGGACTGCTGGTAGCGGGCCGAGATGTCCGACTCGCCGCCCGCGTTGAACGGGATGATGTAGGTCATCGGCTTGGTCGGGAAGTCCTCGACGGACTGCGCCGCCAGCGGGGTCGCGAACGCGAGCGCGGCGACGGCCGTGGTGATGGCAACGAACTTCATGGGTGTCCTCCTCTGGCCTTGTCTTCTTCTCGTCTCGTCGGCGCGCCTCCGGCGCGGCACACGAGCACACCGCCCTCGCGCGAGTGGCCGCGAGCGGATGTCGGACAGGGAAACGGCGCGCCCGGCCCGGAGCCCGGCGTGTCCGCGATGTCTCCTCCCGGCCCGGATCTTTGTCGGTGCAGCTCGAGCCAACCGTCCGGTTCACGCGCCCACCCTCGTGGGCAGACCGGTCGAGCGTAGACTTTCTCGGCTCGGTTTATAATGCAAAAATAAGCACTTCATTATTGCGGTCAGGTTCATAATGGCCACCAGCGACCTCGCCTTCTTCGTCCTGCTCGCCCGCCGGGAAAGCTTCAGCGCGACGGCGCGGGAGCTTGGCGTTTCGGCCTCGGCGGTGAGCCGGCGCCTCGTCCGGCTGGAGGACCGGCTCGGCGTGCGCCTTCTCCACCGCACGACGCGTCGGGTGCGGCTGACGGGCGAGGGGGAGGCCTATTTCGGCGAGGCGAGCCGCATCCTGGGTGAGATCGAGGCGCTGGAGCACAGCCTGTCCCAGGCACGCGACACGCCCTCGGGGCTGCTGCGGATCAACGCGACCCTCGGCTTCGGCCGGGCCTATCTGGCGCCGGCGATCTCGAACTTCCGGCGGCTCTACCCGGAGGTGGAGATTCAGCTCGTCCTGACCGACGCGCCGCTGAACATCGTCGACGAGGGATTCGACCTCGGCATCCGCTTCGGCTCGCCGCCCGCCAGCCGGATGATCACCCGGTTGCTGCAGCGCAATCGCCGTTTCCTCTGCGCGGCGCCGTCCTATCTCGCCGAGCGCGGGACGCCCGAAACGCTGGCCGAGCTGCAGCGGCACAACTGCATCGTCCTGCGCCAGGACCACGACGCCTACGACGTCTGGCGCTTCGACGAGATCGACGGCGAGGTCCCCTCGGCCAAGGTCGCCGGCACGCTCAGCACCAACGACGGCGAGATCGCGCTCGGCTGGGTCCTCGACGGGCAAGGCATCATGCTGCGCTCGGAGTGGGACATCGCGCGGCATGTGCGCGAGGGGGGGCTGTGCATCGTACTGCCGGAGTACATGCAGACGGCCAACATCGCCGCGGTCTATCCGGAGCGGCACAACCTGTCGGCCAAGGTCCGCGTCTTCCTCGACTACATCGGCTCGCTCCTGCCGACGGACGCGTAAGCGCTATGCGGCGTCCCTGACGCGGCGGCGGGAGAGGACGATGGTGCGGTGGTTGTCGTCGGCCCAGCGGATGAGCGCACGCAGCGGCTCGAGGAGCGAGCGCCCGAGTTCGGTCAGCGCGTACTCCACCCGCGGCGGCACCTCGGGATAGACGGTGCGGCTGACGAGGCCGTCCTCCTCCAGCCGGCGCAGGGTGCGCGACAGCATCTGCTTGGAGACGTCGCCGATCGCGCGCATCAGCTCGCTGAAGCGCATCGTCCCGCCCTCCAGCCCGGTGAGGACGAGGAAACTCCACTGGTCGCCGATCCGGTCCAGCACGTCGCGGATCGGGCAGGGCTCTTCGAAGGTGAACGGCGTGTCGTCCAACGGCCTCTCCATTGCCGGTGCGGCGCGGCGCCCGAAGGTCACTTCGCGCTGACCTGATCCTTTCAAAGTGACGTCTTGCGGGCGTTCGGCGCGGTCCGTAGCTCTCGGTCTACAAGTCGGACCTTGTCCGAGATTCATACCAAAGGACCACACAATGGCAAACGTCGCATTGATCGGTGCGTCGGGGCAGGCCGGTTCGCGCATCCTGAAGGAGCTTTCCGACCGCGGGCACCGCGTCACCGCCATCGCCCGCAATCCCGCAAAGATCGCCGCGCTCCCGGGCGTCACGGCGGTGAAGGGCGACGTCTTCGAGAAGGACGCGCTCGCCGGGCTCCTGAAGGGGCACGACGCCGTCGTCAGCGCGGTACACTTCACCGCCAGCGACCCGGACCTTCTCATCGGCGCGGTGCGGGCGGCGGGCGTCGCCCGGTATCTCGTGGTCGGCGGGGCGGGGAGCCTCGAGGTGGCGCCGGGCCAGCGGCTCATCGACCAGCCCGACTTTCCGGCGGCATACAAGGCCGAGGCCGCGGCCGGCGCGACGTTCCTCGATCTCCTGAAGGGCGTCGACGACCTCGACTGGACGTTCCTGTCGCCCTCCGCGATGTTCGTGCCGGGCGAGCGGACCGGCAGCTTCCGCCTCGGAAGGGACGAGCTGCTCGTCGGCGAGGGCGGCTCGAGCATCTCGTTCGAGGACTACGCCATCGCCCTGGTGGACGAGCTGGAGCGCCCCGCCCACGTCCGCCAGCGCTTCACCGTCGGCTACTAGAGCGCGTCCGGGCGCCCCGCGGGACGGACCTCAGGTCCGGCCGTACTGCCTCAGGAACGGCAGGAACCCGTCGAGGAAGCGGGTGGTGGCGGGCATGAAGTGGCTGCCGTGATGGTACATCGGGTCGAGCGAGGTCACCAGCAGCGTGCCCGGCGTCGTCACTCGGTCCTCGTAGAGGATCGGCCCGCGCCCCTCGGCGGAGATCAGCGGGACGGCACCCTCGGGCGGGTCGAAGTAGCCGTGGTAGTGCCAGGTGGCGTCCTCGAGCGAGATCGCCCCGAAAAGGGGGTGATCCGGCGTCGTGACCGAAAGGCCCAGCGAGCCGCCCTCCTTCCACCACCAGAAGTTCGTTTCCGTGTCGTGCCAGACGACGTCGGGGAGCCACTGGTGCGGTCCCGTGGACCCCATCGCCACCACCGTTCCGCCGGCGCCGAGGAAGTCGGCGAAGACGCGGCGGTGCGGGGTGAGGACGGACGGGTCCGTGCGGCAGGAGACGACCAGCACGTCGACCGCCGAGAGGTCCGCCTCGCCGAGGGCCGGGGCGTAGACGATCTCGTCGAACGCGTCCCGGTAGCGGGGCTCATAGAGCGTGCGGTGATGGTAGTAGGTGCCGCTGTCGAGCGCCGCGATGCGGGTCATGCCGCCACTCCGACGGCGGCGCCTGTCGCCCAGGCGGTCAGTTGCGGGACGATCCGCGCCGCCGAGGTGTCGGCGCCGGCGTACATCCAGAGATCGTTTCCGGCGTGCATGAGGATGCGCCCGCCCGCCGGCCGCTCGTACACCCAATCGCACGGCACGCGCTCCGGGCCGAGGCCGATGAGGCCGACGGCGCCCGGCGGCGGCGGGTTATGGCCGCGCGCGTAGAAGCCGGCGACACCGCGGCGGAAGGTGAGGTCGGCCATGTCGACGCCCTCGAACACCGGGTGATCGGCGAGGCGGTGCACCGCGAGGTGGGCGAGGTCCACCCGCGCCAGCGGCACGAAGGTGGCGAACTCCGGCAGCATCGGCCAGGCGACGTGCCCGTTGAAGACGAGTGTTCCGCCGCCGTCGAGGAACCGCTCGACGTGGGCGCGGATCCCGCCGAAGTAGCGTTGGTCGAGGTGCGCCGGCAGCAGGAGCGCGGCGTAGCGCTCGAGCGGGGTCTCGTGCAGGCGATAGTGGGGAACCTCGTCGGCGTCGTCGACGAAGCCCATGATGCTCGGCAGATCGCCGCCGGCGCCCTTGATGGGCTGGAGGAACAGTGCGCGTCCCATCGTCAAACTCCTCGGGAGAGGCGGAGGCCGGAGCCTCCGCCAGGGCCACGGAAGGGCTCAGTCGGCCTCGGACTTCGATACGGACTTGAAGTCGAAGAAGAAGCCCGACGGGTGGACGCGGTAGCCGGTCACCTCCTTGGAGGTGGCGACGAGGAAGACCTTGTGCACCAGCGGGATGATCGGCGCGTCGTCCTGCAGGATCTGGAGCGCCTCGCGGTAGGTCTCGTCCCACTCCGCGCCCGGATCGAGGGTGCGGCCCCTGTCGACCAGCTCGTCGAAGCGGGGATTCGCCCAGCCCTGATCGTTGAGCTCGGCCCCGGAGTGGAACTGCGACTTGAGGTGAAGGTCTGGATGGCCGGTCATTTCCGGGGTCCAGAAGACGACCGAGACGTCGTATTCGCCCTTGCGCACGAGGTCGAGCATCCCGTCCCACGTGTAGAGCTGGACCTCGCTCGCGATCCCCTCGTTGGCGAGGAGCGCGGCGAGCGCCTCGGTGATCGCCGACATTTCGGTGCGGCTGGAGTAGGAGAGGATCCGCAGGGTGAGCGGCTCGCCGTCCTTCGTCCAGCGGCCGCCGTCCTTGCTGTATCCGGCCTCCTCCAGGAGCGCCGCGGCCTTCTCCCGGTCGACCGCGTAGGGGGTGACGCCGTCCGGGACCCAGTCGAACTGCGGGCCGAAGAAGCTGTATGCGGGCTCGCCGATGCCGTCGAGCGCGCCCTTCACGAGGATCTCGCGGTCGACCAGCGCGTTGACCGCGAGGCGGACGCGGCGGTCGGCGAGCGGCGTGTCGCCGGCGGTGTTGAAGGCACCGTAGTAAAGGCCGGAGGTGGGTTCGGCGTAGACCTTGAAGTCCGGATCGTCGGCGAGCCGCGTGGCATCCGACGGCAGCGGGTTGGTGGCGACGTCGATCTCGCCGGTCTCCAGCGCGAGGGTGCGGGCGTTGTGGTCGGGGATGTAGCGGTAGACGACGCGCTCCAGCGCGGGCGCCTCGCCCCAGTAGGCGTCGAACCGCTCGACGACGGTGCGGTCCTGCTTGACGTAGTCGACGAACGTCCACGGCCCGGTGCCGACCGGCCTCACGAACTTGCCGTCCGCGTCGAAGGACGATGCGGCGTAGATCACCGTGATGGCGTCGGTGAGCTGGTTCGGGAGCGCGGCGAACGGCTCGGTCGTCTCGATCTCGAGGGTCAGAGGGCCGGTCGCCTCCATCCGCTCGATGTTGAGGAGGTCGGCGGCGTACGGAAGGAGGTCGATGACGTGCTGCAGCGAGGCCTTCACCGCCTCGGCGTCGAGCGCGGTGCCGTCGTGGAACGTGACGCCGCTGCGGATCTCGAAGCGCCAGACCTTCGGCGAGACATGCTCCCACGCGGTGGCGAGGCCGGGCACGAGGCTCATGTCGTAGTCGAGCTTGACCAGCGTATCGAGGATCTCGCTCTCGTTGAAGAACCGGCTTCGCCGGGGCGCCATCGCGAGGGGGAGCGACTCCCACATCGTGCCGACGACGAGCGTCTTGTCCGGGTCGTCCTGGGCCGCGACGGGGAGGGACACGAGGGTCGCGCTCGCGGCGAGGGCGAGCAGCGTGCGTCGCCAGAGTCTCATGCGGGTTTTCCTTTCCTGAGGCGGGGGCGCAGAACCTGATCGACGCGCCAGCGGTCGGCGAGCGCGTCGCCCATCAAGTTCACGAGGATGACGAAGGTCATGATGGAGAGGCCCGGAACGAGGACGAGCCGGGGATAGGTGCGCATGTGGGTCCGCGCTTCGGCGATCATGCGGCCCCATTCCGCCGTGCCCGGCTCCACGCCGAGGCCGAGGAAGGAGAGGCCCGCGAAGGCGAGGATGACGAAGGACAGCGAAAATGCGCCGAGAACGAGGAGCGGCCCCGCGACGTTCGGCAGGATGTGCCGCAGGACGATCCGCGGGCCGGTGGCGCCGATGGCGTGCGCGGCCATCACGTAGGGCCTGGCGCGTTCCACCATCGTCATGTTGCGCACGATCCGGGCGTATTCGGTCCAGTGGACGGCGACGAGGGCGATGACGACGGAGGTGAGCCCGATCCCGAGGGAGCCGGCGATGACGAGGCTGACGGCGAGCGCGGGGAAGATCGACACGCCCTCGACCACGCGCATCGCGACCCGGTCCGCCGTCCCGCCGAGGGTGCCGGCCGTGAGGCCGACCAGCGTGCCGATCGCCGCCGCGGCCAGGACGACGAGGAGCGCCACGCAGATCGTGAGGCGCGCCCCGAACAGCAGGCGGCTCAGCAGGCAGCGGCCCATCGCGTCGGTGCCGAGCGGGTAGGTCCAGCTCGGCGCGGCGAGGCGGTTCAGGATGTCGGTCTGGGCTGGGTCGTGCGGCGCGAGGAGGGGGGCGGCGGCGACGACGGCCGCCAGCACCGCCACGGCGATGGAGAGGGCGCCCGCGCGGCGGACAGCGAGACGCGGCAGGGCGGGGCGTCGCGGCGGGGCGAGGCTCATCACACCACCTCCCGCACGCGAGGGTCGACGGCGGCGATGGCGACGTCGACGAGGAGGTTCGTCGCGACGTAGGCGGCGGCGATCACTAGGAACGAGGCCTGGACCAGCGGGAAGTCGCGGTTGAGGAGCGAATCGACGAGGAGGCGGCCGATGCCGGGCCAGCCGAACATCGTCTCGACGATAATCACGCCGTCGAAGATGCGCACGAACTGGAGGCCTGCGAGCGTCAGGACGGCGGGGAGCACGTTGGGGCCGGCGTGGACGACGAGGGCGGCGGTGCGGGACCGGCCCTTCGCGAGGGCGGTGCGCATGTAGGGCGCCGCGCTCTCGTCGAGGAGGAGGCTGCGGACATAGCGCGTGGTGACGCCGCAGACGGACGTGCCGATGACGAGGGTCGGCAGCACCGCGTGCGCCAGCGTGCCGTAGCCGGACGACGGGAGCCACCCGAGCGCGAGCGAGAAGACGAGCGCGAGGAGGAGCGCGTACCAGAAGTTCGGGATCGACATGCCGATGACGGCGAAGAGCGACGCGGCGCGGTCGACGAGACTGTTCGGGTAGCGCGTCGAGACGAGCGCCAGCGGCACGGCGATGAGGAAGGCGAGGGCGAGCGCGGCGGCGGCGAGGACGAGGGAGTTGCCGAGGCGCAGGAGGATCTCGCGGCCGACCGGCTCGCCGGTCATCAGCGAGAGGCCGAAGTCGCCGGCGAGCGCGGCGCCGAGCCAGCGGAAATATTGCAGCGGCAGCGGGTCGTCGAAGCCGTGTTCGGCGGAGAACTTCGCGAGCGCGGCGGCGCTGGGCACGTGCCCGTCCATCTGCGCCATCAGCAGCGACTCGGCGAGGTCGCCGGGCATCAGGCGCAGCAGCGTGAAGCCGGCCAGGGACACGAACAGAAGAAGTCCGACGGCGAACACGAGCCGGCGAACAATGGACGCCATCATGAGACGCTGCCGCAGGGGAAAGACCGCCCCCGCTTACAGCTTGCCCATGTATTTGTCACGCAACCCTGACGTAACGGAGAGAAAAAATGAGATTATGGAATTGGAATTACTCTACTTCATAGAGTAGAGCCACGTCGATCGCCGCCGTCGGCAGCACTCGCCGGCCGCAACGCGGGCGGATCTCGGTCCGGGCCGGCCGCGCGCGGTCCGCAGGGGCGCGGCAGGCTCAGAAGCAGAGGGCGCAGTTTTCGGCGGGGACAAGGATCCGCTGGAAGTAGATCGGCCGGTCGTCCACCCCGTAGGCGCGCGCGGAGATGACGAAGATGGTCGAGCCCCGCTCGAGATCGAAGGTCGCCGCTTCCACGTCGGAGACGGTGGCGGTCACTACCTCGTGGGTCGCGCGGACCGCTTGCAGGTTGCAGCGGGCTGCGAGGTAGGGGCGGATGTTCACCATGGCGAGCTCCACCGGGTCGATCCGCAGGAGCGCCGCGGCGCTGTCGTGCCGCAGGTACATGTCGGCGCCCGTCGGGCGGTCGGGCGGCAGGCGGAACCGGCGGCGGATGCGGATATAGCCGTCGCTGCCGCCGAGGAACTCGCTCCAGTCGCCGGCCTCGTCGATCCGGTCGATGGCCACCTTCGCCTTGCCCCAGCGCAGCGCGTTGCCGGTCGTCGGGTCCCGCAGGCGGAAATGCCAGGTCGATTCGGGCAGGAGGTCGGCCGGGGCCACCCGCGTCCCGTCGCCGCGGCGGCGGATGATGCGGCCGAGGAGCTGGAGCTGCTGCATCGCGGCCTGCACCGTGCCGAGGCTCACGCCGAGCTTGTCGGCGAGGTCCCGCTCCGAGGGCAGCAGGTCGCCGGGGCGCAGGTCGCCCGCATGGATCGCCTCGCTCAGGGCAAGGCGCACCGCGCTGCGCTTGGTGCACCCCGACTGGCTGAGAAAGCGCTCCATCGATTCGGCCAGTCGCACCTCGATCGGCACATCGGCAGTCGGTTCGCTCATGACCGCAGGGCGGACCGACCGAGGATGAAGACCGTCAGCACGAGAAAGACGATGGCGATGGGGCTCTGAAACACGGCGGAATAGTCGTTCCTGTACAGCAGCAGCGTCTGGCGCAGCGAGGTTTCGAACAGGCCTCCCAGCAGGAAGCCGATCACCAAGCATACCACCGGAAAGCCGGCGCGCCCCATCACCACGCCGACCACCGCGAAGGCGAGCATCACGCCGACGTCGAACAGCGACTGCGTCGGCAGGTAGATGCCGACGATGCACATCACCAGCACGGGCGGCAGCACCATCCCCTTCGGCAGCTTCGCGAACCAGCCCCAGATCTGGATCCCCATGCGGCCGATCAGCAGGTGGACCCCGTTCGCCATCAGCATGGAGGCGAACAGCGCATAGACGACGTCACCGTGCATCGTCAGCATGAACGGGCCGGGGACGATGCCGTGCACCATGAACGCGCCGACGAGGAGCGCGGCGGCGATGTTGCCGGGGACGCCGAGCGCGATCGTCGGCACGAGGTTGGCGCCGACGACGGCGCTGTTGGCGGCCTCCGTGGCGATGATCCCCTTCGGATTGCCCTTGCCGAAGCTCTCCGGGTCCGCGTCGGCCCGCTTGGCTGCGCCGTAGCTGAGGAAGGCGGCGAGCGAGACGCCGAGGCCGGGCAGCATGCCGACCACCGAGCCGATCATCGCCGAGCGGCCGATGGTCTTCCAGTGGCTGAAGAACTCGCCGATCGGCAGCACGGTGCGGGTGAACGCGATCTTGCCGCCGGTGTCGGCCATCTGCTGCGGCCGGCGCCACATGTCGATCATCTCCTGCAGCACCGAGGCCATCGCCAGCGCGCCGATGGACAGGGCCGCGAGCGGCAGCCCGTCGTAGAGCTCGATCATGCGGAACGTCATGCGCGGGCTCGACTCGACCGGGTCGAGGCCGATCGTGGCGAGGAATACCCCGAGGCAGATCGCGATCAGCGCCTTCGCGGTCGACCCGGCCGAGACGCCGGAGAGGAGCGCGAACGAGAAGATGAGCACCGAGGTGTACTCGAGCGGCCCGAACTCCAGCGCGATGGCCGCGAAGGGCACCACCAGCACGATGAGGAGGAGGTCGGAGATCGTGTCGCCGGTGACGGAGGAGAAGAGGGCGAACTTCATCGCGCGCATCGCCTCGCCCTTCCTGGCGAGGGGATATCCGTCGAGCGCCGTCGCCGCCGCCTCCGGCGTTCCGGGCGAGTTGAGGAGGATCGCGGGGATGGCGCCGCCGGAGGTGCCGCCCTTGTTCACCCCGACAAGGAAGGCGATCGCGGTCACCGGGGGCATGTAGTAGGTCAGCGGGATCAGCACCGCGATGGCGGTGACGCTGCCGAGCCCCGGGATCGCGCCGATGACGATGCCGAGCGCGATGCCGCCGGCGATGAAGACGAGGTTGGTCAGCGACAGCGCCGCCCCGAAGCCGGCAATCAGGTGGTCGATCATACGCGTTCTATCCGGACGGGGAGACGGGTCAGGGCAGGTCGACCATGAAGATCGTCCAGGCGCCGAAGCTGACGACGAGGGGGAAGAGGATCGCGAGGAGGCCGATCGCCCACCAGCGCCGGTAGTGCGTCAGCACCGCGCCGAGGGCGATCACGACCGCCCCGGTCGCCACGAAGCCGATGCGCGGCAGGGCGAAGGCGACGGCGAGAGCCGCAAGCGCGCAGCCGGCCACCTCGCCGACGATGCGCAGCGGTCTCTCCCAGTCGAGCGGCGGCCCCTTCACGAGGCGGTGCGCGGTCATGCCGAGCGACAGCACCAGGACGGCGCCGGCGGAGAGGCGCGGGAAGAAGGCCGGCGACACGTCGGCCCCCTGCGCCTCGAGGTCGACCGTGTTCGGGATGATCCAGACGAGGACCACCGCCGAGGCGACCGCGAGGACGACGCCGAAGAGGAGATCGACGGCGCGCGCGGCGCCGTCGTCCTCCTGGCCCTTGCCGATCACTGCACCGCCTCGAGCACCTTCTTCAGGCCCTCGTTGTTCTTGTCGAGGCTCGCCGAGAGGGTGGCGGAGTCGCTGTAGACGACCGGGAACATCAGCTTGTTCTCGGACATGTCGACGAACGCCTCGTCCATGGTCGCGGCCTCGATGGCGCTCTCCAGCCTGGCGACGATCTCGGGGTCCATTCCGGCCGGCCCGGCGATGAGGCTCTCGCTGGGCAGGGCGATGCCGTAGTCGTCGAGGATCACCGGCGCGTCCGGCGCGCTGACGAGCGGCTTGCCGATGAGGGACATCAGCACCTTCATCTTGTCGCCGTATCGGCTGTGGACGCCGCCGCTGTAGGAGAAGTCGACCTTGCCGCCGAGCAGGAACGGCATCGCCTCGCCGCCGCCCTTGGTCGGGATGGCGGTCCAGGTAACGCCCTCCTGGGAGGCGAGATAGTCGATGAAGACGCGCGTGATGGCGCCCTGGTCGGCGTAGCTGAGGTCGTGGTCCTTCGAGTAGGCGACCAGCTCCTTGAAGGTGTCGAACGGGGCGTCGGCGGCAGCGACGATCGCCTGCTGCGTCTCGGCGATCTGGGCGATCGGGGTGAAGTCGTCCTTGTCGTAGTCGACGTCCTGGGCGAGCGGCGGCCACAGGAGAACGGACGAGCTGGCCATCATCAGCGTGTAGCCGTCGGGCTCGGAGAAGGCGAGCTCGGTGGCGCCGATCGCCCCGCCCGCGCCGGGACGCGTCTTCACGACGACGCGGCCGCCGAGCTGCTTGCCGAGCGCCTCGGCGAACACGCGGCCCAGCGTCTCGGTGCTGCCGCCGGCCTGGAACGGGATGATCAGCGTGATCGGCTTGTCCGGATACTCGGCGTGAGCCTGGGAGGCCATCGCGACACCGAGCGCGGTGAGCGTCGCGGCGATCAGTCGGCGAGAGGACTTGAGCATGAAATTTCCTATCGGCGTGGTGCGGTGGAAGGCGACAGCGAAATTCTTTGCCCATCGGGGCTGGACGTCAACGCTATATAGTTTTCAAATGCTGTATAGTTTTTAGACATCGGAGCCGACGCGTGAAGCCCAACGTCCCACCCCAACCCATCCGGCGTGCCCTCGTGGGCGAGAATGCTCCGTCGGTCCGTCCCGGCGACGACCCGACCCTCTACGGCAGCGCGACGCTGGAGCCGGTCGAAGCGGTGGAGACGCGGACCTTCCAGACGTTCAGGCTGACGTACACGGTGGGCCGCATCGGCCTCGACGACACCGGCGCGATCCGCATCTCCTTCCGCTCGATCACGGACGCGGGGCGGGCGCAGTCGACCGACCCGGGCGGCCCGAACTACGTGAGCGCGGTCACCGACGGCGAGGCGAAGATCACCCTGCGCTGCGGCCCTGAAGGGCCGCGCCCGTGGGCCTACTGCGTGACCGCGCAGGTCAACGGCGGCTACCTGAAGGAAGGCGAGACGATCACGCTGACGTTCGGCGACATGTCGCGCGGCTCGCCCGGCATGCTGATGCAGACCTTCGCCGAGCACAGCTACGAGTTCCGTGTCGCGACGGACGTGCAGGCGACGGGCAACTTCCTGCCGCTTTCCGAGCAGTTCGTCGTCCCGGTGGTGGCCGGCCCCGCGCACCGCTGGGCGGCGGTGATGCCGACCCTGCGCCGCCCGGGCGAGCCGTTCCACCTCGGCCTGAAGTCCGAGGACCGCAACGGCAACCCGACGCAGCAGGCGAAGGGGCGGGTGAGGCTCGAGCCGTCGCTCCCGGTGACGGGCCTCGACCTCGAGTTCGACTACGCGCCCGGCGACCGCTCGATGGTGTTCGAGGGGCTGAGCGTCGCGGCGCCCGGCACGCTGCGCATCAAGGTGTTCGTCGACGACGCGCTGGTCGCGGAGGCGGGGCCGCTCGTCGTCGAGGCGGGCGATCATGCCGGGTTCTGGGGCGACCTGCACGGGCAGACAGGCGAGACCATCGGCGTCAACACCATCGAGAGCTACTTCGATTTCGCCCGCAACAAGGCGTTCCTCGACGTCTCGGCCCACCAGGGCAACGACTTCCAGATCAACCTGCCCTTCTGGGCACGGCTCAACGAGCTGACGGCGGAGTGGAACGAGCCGGGGCGCTTCACCGTGTTCCCGGGCTACGAGTGGTCCGGCAACACGGCGGTCGGCGGCGACCACAACGTCTACTTCGCGACCGAGGGGCGCACCATCGCGCGGTGCAGCCACGCGATCCTCGAGGACCGCTCCGACCTCATGACCGACGCGAACACCCTGACCGACCTCTACGACAAGCTGCGCGGCGAGGACTGCGTGATCTACGCCCACGTCGGCGGGCGCTACGCGAACATCTTCTACGACCACGACCCGAAGCTCGAGACGGCGGTGGAGATGCACTCCGCCTGGGGGACGTTCGAGTGGATCCTGACCGACGGGTTCCCGCTCGGCCGCCGCGTCGGCGTGGTCTGCAACAGCGACGGCCACAAGGGGCGGCCGGGCGCCAGCTATCCCGGCGCGTCGCGCTTCGGCGCCTATGGCGGGCTCACCTGCTTCCTCACCGACCGCAACGACCGCGCCTCGATCATGGAGGCGCAGCGCCGCCGCCATCACTACGGCACCACCGGCTGCCGCCTCTTCATGGATGTGACGGCCACGCTGCCGGACGGATCGGTCGTCTTCGAGCGCAATCCGGCCGCCGACCCGGATGCGGCACGGGCCGAGGCGCGGACCGCGATCATGGGCGATATCGTCAGGGTCGCGGGCGGGGAGGTCACGCTCGCCGTCCGGATCGAGGCGCACGCGGGGATCGAGCGCGTCGAGCTGCGCGACGGGGCGGCGCCGCTGGAGGTGATCCGCACCTACGGCGAGGAGGACCTCGGCAACCGCATCCGCGTCCTGTGGGCGGGGGCGGAGTATCGCGGCCGCGGGCGCGACACGCTGTGGACCGGCCGCGCCCGCTTCGCCGGCGCTTCCATCGACCGGTTCGAGACGGTGAACCATTGGAACAAGGAGCAGATGCTTGAGCAGCGCGGCGGCGAGAGCGTCTCGTTCAAGGGCGTCACCACCGGCAACTTCATGGGCTTCGACGCCTGGCTCACCGCCACGGACGGCTCGGTGCTCACCGTCGAGACCAACCGGGGGACGCTGGAGCGGCCGCTGGCCGGGATCGGCCTCGACCCGATCGTCATGGACGCGGGCGGCCTCGACCGGCGCCTCAGCGTGCAGCGGCTGCCCGAGGCGCGTCTCGCCCGCAGCCTCTCGTTCGAGCGCACGCTCACCTTGAAGGCGGACGGGGACACGCCGATCTGGATCGCCGTCACCACCGAGGACGGCTTCCAGGCGTGGTCGAGCCCCATCTACCTGTTCCGCTGAACTCCGCTGCGCGGCGGCGCTCCGCCCGCCGCCACGCTTCGCCCGCGCCGGGCCGGGGCGCCGCGAATTAGGACGCCGTGTCGGTGAGACGGGCGATCTCGTCCGCGTTCAGCGACAGGGTCGCGGCCTTCGCGAAGCTCTCGACCTGGGCGACGCTGGTGGCGCTGGCGATCGGCGCCGTCACGCCCTCGCGGGCGATGAGCCAGGCGAGCGCCTGGTAGGCGGGCAGCCCGTCCGCCTCGGCCGTGGCGACCGGCACGTCAACGACGGCCAGGCGCTGAAGGACTGGGCGGTCGCCGGTGCGGGGGTCGTGATGAAGTCGAGCTTCGACGTCGCGGAGGAGCTCGCCGCCGGCCGGCTCGAGACGGCGTTGGAGGCGTTTACGGCGGAGGCGACGAACCTTTACGCCGTGTCCCCGCCGCGCAGCCGCGCATCGCGCCGGGTGCGGATGCTCCTCGACCACCTGACCGAGGGGCTCGCCGGCATCGGCGCCGCGCCGCGCGTCTGAACGGCGCCTGCCGTCAGATCTGCAGGACCACCGGGCTGAGGAGAAGAACGGCCGGAACGGCGATCGCGGCGGCCACCGTCTGCACCGTGACGATGGAGGCCATCAGCGGCGCGTCGCCGCCGAGCTGGCGGGCGAGGATGTAGGCGGAAGACGCGGTCGGGAGCGTCTGGAACAGCACCGCGACGGCCGCCGGCGGCCCGCTCAGGCCGAACGCGAGGCAGGCGAGGACGGTCGCGGCCGGCATGACGCCGAACTTGAAGATCATCGCCGCCACCGTCGGCCGAACCGCCGTGCCGACGGCCTTCCACTGGAACGCCGCGCCGACGCACAGGAGGCCGAGCGGCAGGGAGGCCGTGCCGAGCGCCTTCACCGCGCCCGCGACACCCGGGGGGAGCCCCAGCCCGGTCGCCTGCAAGGTGACCCCGATCGCGCAGGCGACCACCAGCGGGTTCGTGACGATCCCGCGCACCACGCCGCGGATCGAGGGTTCCGCGCCGGCATATTGCGCGAACACCAGGATGACGAGGATGTTGACCGTCGGCACGATCGCCGCGTTGGCGACGGCCGAGAGGCCGATGGCCGGCGCGCCGAAGAGCGCGATCGCGGCCGTGACGCCGACATAGTTGTTGAAGCGGACGCCGCCCTGGAACACCGAAGTGAACGCCGGGCCGCCGCCGCCGATCACGCGCCGCGCCAGCACCATGAGGAGCGCGGTGCCGAAGGTGGAGACGACCAGCACCGCCGCGAGCCGCAGCACCGGGACGCCGTCGAGGTCGGCCATCGCGAGGCCGTGGATGAAGAGGCACGGCAGCAGCACGAAATAGGAGAGCCGCTCGGCCTGGGGCCAGAAGGTGTCCGCCAGGAAGCCCCGGCGGCGCATCAGGTTGCCGGCCGCCACGAGGAGGACGATCGGCGCGAGGGCGATGAGGATCGCGAGGACCATCACGCCCGCCCCAGGAAGTCGACGATGCGGCGGCAGCCCTCCACGAGGCTCGCTTCATCGAGCGCGAAGGAGAGGCGCAGGTGGTCGTCCCCGCCGAACGCCGAGCCCGGCACGACGGCGACGCCCGTCGCCTCCAGGAGCGCCATCGCCGTCTCGTCACCGTGGCGGCCGGCGATGCGGGGGAAGAGGTAGAAGGCCCCGTCGGGCGCTGCGGTCGACAGGTGCGGGCTCTCGGCGAGCACGGCCAGCGCCGCGTCGCGCCGCTTGCGGTAGATCTCCGCCCGGACCGGGAGCGAGTCCTGCGGGCCGGTCAGCGCCGCCACGGCGGCGATCTGGGACAGCGAGGACGTCTGCGTGGCGTTCTGCGACTGGACCGCGTTGATGGCGGTGACGAGGTCCTTCGGCCCGCCCGCCCAGCCGACGCGCCACCCCGTCATCGCGTACGCCTTGGAGACGCCGTCGATGGTCAGCGTCCGGTCCGCGAGGTCCGGCACGACCGCGGCGAACGAGGCGTAGGGCGTGTCGGAGAAGCGGATCGGCGCGTAGATGTCGTCGGAGAGGACGAGGATGCGCGGGTGGCCGGCGATCACCTCCGCGAGGGCGGCGAGATCGGACGCGGAGTAGACCGCGCCGGAGGGGTTGCCGGGCGCGTTGATGACGACCCAGCGCGTCTTCGGGGTGATCGCCGCGGCAAGCACGTCCGGGTCGAGGCGGAAGCCGGTTTCCAGCGCGGTCGGCACCACCACCGGCACCGCCCCGCAGGCCCGCACCATGTCCGGGTAGGACGCCCAGTAGGGTGCGGGGAGGACGACCTCGTCGCCTTTTTCGAGCGAGGCGAGGAAGGCGTTGAAGATCACCTGCTTGGCACCGCAGCCGACGGCGATCTCGTCGTCGGCGAAGGTGAGGCCGCGCTCCCGGGCGAAGTGCTCGCGGATCGCGGCCCGCAGCGGCGGGATGCCGTTGACGGGCGTGTAGCCCATGCGGCGGGTGTCGAGCGCCTCGTGCGCGGCGGCGATCACGTGGTCCGGCGGCGCGAAGTCGGGTTCGCCGAGGGTCAGGTCGATGACCTCGTGACCAGCGGCGCGATGCTCGGCCGCCTTGCGCGCCATGGCCAGGATGGGCGAGCCGGCGGCCACCGGCCGGAAGCGGGGCAGGGACATTCAAACCTCGTCACGGAAAAACACAGTGACGTGAGTACAGCCCCCGACGCCGAAGAAAAAACGCATAATTCTTCAGCAGAAGTAGCGAAAAACTCTATGGTCGGCTGACCGCGATCAGGGCCTCCACCAGCAGCGCCACGAAGCGGGCGGCCGGCGCCTCCTCCAGCGAGAGCACGCCGACGCGGCGTACGAGTTGCGGCTCGCCGAAGGGTTGGCGGTACAGCGGCGGCAGGCTCTCAAGGTCGCGCTCGTCGAGCGGGACGACGGCGACGCCGAGGCCGGTGGCGGCCATGCGGGCGAGCGCCTGCTGGCTGTCGAGCTCCATTTCCTCGCGCACGCGCAAGCCCTGCCGGCGCAGCTCGTCCTCGATGATGCGCCCGGCCCAGGCGCGCTTGTCGAAGCGCAGGAGCGGCAGGCGGGTGAGGAGGGTCCTCGTGTCCACGCCCTCGTGCTCCGGCGAGGCGACGACCCAGAAGCGGTCGCAGTACGTCGGGTCGAAGTGGAGGCCCGCGGGGTAGGGCTTGACCGGCTCGGTGGTGACCGCCGCGTCGATGTTGCCGGCCTCGATCTCGCGCGCGAGCTCGGCGGACATGCCGGAGTTGACACGGATATGGAGGCGCGGGTGCGCCGCCTGCAGCCGGCTCAGCGCCTCCGGAAGTACGCCGGCGAGCGCGGTCTGGATCGCGCCGAGCCGCAACCGCCCGGCGATCCCGGGGCCGGAGGCGACGGCGTCCTTGATGGCGTCGTAGCCGTCGAGCACGCCGCGGGCATGCTCGACGGCGATCTCGCCCGCCGCCGTCAGCACCGGCTGGCGGCGGGAGCGGTCGAACAGCGTGACGCCGAACTCCTCCTCGAGCGCCTTGACGTGGAGGCCGACGGCGGACGGGGTCAGCCCCAGCGCCTCCGCCGCGCGGGCGAAGGTGCCGTACCGGGTGATGGCGACGAGGCTGCGCAGCGCACGGAGCGACAAGGTCTCATCCTGTGGTGCCTCGCGGCGGCGTCACCGGTGGGCGGCGGCGTCCGCGAAGGTCGGTTTCTCGAACGCGACGTTATCGCCGAAGCACCAGGCGACGCCATCGCACGCGGCGACGGTCGCGGGATCGAGGGCGACGGCGCCCTTGTCGAGCCAGACCGAGCCGGGGCGTCCGTTCACCCACGCGTCGGGCGGCTGCATCGTCGAGGCGCGGTGCAGCACGTCCCAGATGAAATAGTGATGCGGCACGATGATCTTCGCGCCGAGCCGCGCCGCCACCGCGTCGGCCTGGGCGTAGGAGAGGACGTGCTCGGACCCGTCGACGGGCAGGAGCGCGACGTCCACCGGGCCGATCATCTCCCAGACGTGTTCCGGCGGGTCGGGCCGGTTGTCGCCCCAGTGCAGGATCCGGACGCCGCCGGTCTCGACGATGATCAGCGAGTTGTCGAACGAGCGCCAGTTGTGCGGCGGCAGCGTCTCCATCGGCGTGAGGCTGCGGGTGAGGTTCGCCCAGTTCCAGGCATTGTGCGTCGAATCGGAGACGTGCTTGTCGGCGATGCCGGTGATCGTGACGTCGGCGAACGCGAAGGTCCCGACGAGACGGTCGAGGATGACGTTGGCCGACACGAGATGCAGCCCGTCATGGTCGAAGTGGGCGTGGGTTGAGATGGCGATGTCCACCTCCGTCTTCGGGAAGTCGTAGAGGTACCAGTCCCAGCCGCCTGCGGGGTGGTTGCGCCAGGGGTCGATCATGATCGAGACGCCCGCCGGGGACGTGATACGGAACGCCGAGGAGCCGAAGAAGGCGAGCTCGGCCGGTCCCTTCGCCTCCGGCAGCCCCTCCTGCAGGGCGATCATGTGGTTGTTGTTCTCGGCCTGGCGCCAGGCCCAGAGGCCCTCGTCCTTGCGGTCTTTCATCGGTCCATCCGGGGTTGGTCCATCGCGCTGCGATCGATGAGGCGGCCGTCCTCGACGAGGACGCGGCCCTTCTTGATCACCGTCCGGGCCGAGTTGGCGCCGAAGCGGAACGGGATGCGGGCATGGTCGGGCGTGTCGAACACGGCGATGTCGGCCTGCTTGCCGGCGGCGAGCGAGCCGATCCGGGCGTCGAGGCGCAGCGCCCTGGCGGCGTTGATGGTGGCGCCCATCAGCGCCTCGTCCGCGGTGAGGCCGGAGAGGCGGCAGGCAAAGCCCATCGTCATCTGCTGCGACAGGTGCCAGCAGACGGGGCACAGGTCGGTGGCGATGGCGACGGTGACGCCATGGTCGCAGAACCGGCGGGCGTCGACCGGATGCGGGTGGTTCACCGCCCAGTCGAAGCCGGGGAAGAAGGCGACGGCGGTGCCGGCCTCTGCGAGGGCGTCGAGGTCGTCGTCGGAGAGCATGTTGGCGTGGTCGACGGAGGCGGCGCCCATCTCCACCGCGAGCCGGGCGCCGCCGACGTTGACGCGGGCGTCGGTATGGAGCTTGGCGACGAGGCCGTGGTCGGCGGCGACGGCGAGGACGCGCGCGCACTCCTCGATCGTGAAGACGTTGGGGTCGACGTAGACGTCGCAGAAGGTGGCGAGGTTCCGCTCGGCGATCTCCGGGATCGTCTCGGCGCAGATGGTGTCGAGGTAGCGCGCGGCGTCGTCCGGCCGGGCGTGCGCCCCGAGATATGTCGGCACGACCTCGAGGCCGGATATCTCGGCGACCAGCCGCGCCGCCTCCAGCGAGGCGATGTCGCTGGCGTGGTCGAGGCCGTAGCCGGACTTGGTCTCGATGGTGGTGGTGCCGGAGAGGAGCATCTTGCGCGCGCGGCCGAGGGCGGTCGCGGCGAGCACCTCCGGCGCGACGGCCTTGTTGATGCGCTGCGAGGCGGGGACGCCCCAGACGTGGCCGGCCGCCGTCAGCCCCGCGTCGTCGAGGCCGGTCGTTCGGGCGAAGTACTCCGCGGAGCGGTCGCCCTCGAAGACGAGGTGGGTGTGGCAGTCGACGAGGCCGGGCGTGACCGTCCCGCCGGCGGCGTCCACGACGCGGGTCGCCGGGCCGGCGAGGTTGGCGGCGTCGGGGCCGACGGCGACGATGGTCTCGCCCTTCACCGCGACGGCGGCGCTGTCCAGGACGCCGATGCCGTCAGGCGCGTCGGGGTCGCAGAGGACCACGCGGCTGGCGCCGGTGATCACGAGATCGGCTGGGTCGTCCATCGGGTCTCCTCGGTCGTCCGGCCACGGGGCCGGTCGCCACACGAGGGGTAGCCGAGAACCGGCGTCGCGAAAAGCTCAGTACCTGAGCGTATTCCCGCGCATGAATTCTTGGATAATGCCGCCCGGCAAGCCGAGACTCAGCATAGGCGACAAATACTGACAGCACTTCCGCTCGCGGACATCTCTGTATCGATCCCATGCACAAATTCACGCCGCGATGACACCACGGGACGTCTTGTCCGGTCCGGCGCAAGGACATGACGGGGGCAGGACCCGGGGCGGTCAGGCGAGCGCGGTCGATCGGGCTGCCGAGAAAACAAACAGTCATGACTGCTTTTTAGTGCTGCGGTCGGTGGGCCCCCATGTCAGCTTCCGGGCCATGACATCCACTTTCGACGACGAGGCGGCCTCCGCCGCGACCGGGGACGCCGAGACGCTGGACGGCGAGACCCGGGGCGAGGACGGCAAGGAAGACGGCCGCGAACGGAAGGGCGCGGCGATGCGCGCCCGCCTGCGCGCCGCCACCGAGGAGATCATCGCCAGCGAGGGATACGACGTGGCGACCGCCGTCGAGGTGGCGCGGCGCACCGGCGTCTCGCGCGGCGCGGTGCTGCACCACTATCCGACCCGCGACGACCTCATCATCGACACCGCCCGCCACTTCTGGCGCCGCGCCAAGCAGCGCACCGCCGACCTCGCGGACGGGCTCAACGAGGGCCGCGTCTCCACCGCCGACTTCGTGCAGATGTTCTACGACGACGTCTTCCTGAGCCGCGGCATCCACACGATGCTGGAGCTCATCATCGCCGGGCGCACCAACGAGCGGATCGCCGGTCCGGTGAGCGAGATCCTCGCCGACCTCTTCCGCGCCTACGAGACCCTCGGCGAGACCGCCTTCGCCGCGCGCGGCGCGGGCGCGGACCGCATCCACGTCGTCATCACCCTGATCGGATCCACCCTCCGCGGCCTCAGGATCCAGGAGGTCGTCGACCCCGACGAGACCCGCACGCGCGAGACGCTCGCGGCGCTGGTCGAGGCCGTCGACGCGCTCCTGCCCCCGGCCGGCTCCAGAAAGGTGCGACCATGACCGACCGACCGACGGGCACCCCGCCCGGCGACCGAGCCGTGCGCACGTACGGCGAACCGGGCCTTCACCCCCGCATCGAGGCGCGCGGCCTCACCAAGCGCTTCGGCGGCGCGACCGCCGTCGACGACGTGTACCTCACGGTCGGTCCCGGCGAGGTCGTCGGCCTGATCGGCCCGAACGGGGCGGGCAAGACCACGCTCTTCAACCTGCTTTCTGGTGCGCTGAAGCCGGATTCGGGGGAACTCAACGTCAACGGCGTGCGGGCGACGCGCCTGCCGCCGCATCGGCTGGCGAAGCTCGGCCTCACCCGCACGTTCCAGCTCGCCCGCGAGCTCGACCGGCTCACCACGCTCGAGAACGTGCTCCTCGCCGCGCCGAACCACCCCGGCGAAACGCTGAGGGGCGCCTTCTTCGAGCCCCGCGCGACACGCCGGGCCGAGGTCGAGGCTACCGTGAAGGCGCGGGAGATCCTCGAGATCGTCGGCCTATCCGCCAAGGAGGCGACGCTCGCCGGGCACCTGTCGGGCGGGCAGAAGAAGCTCCTGGAGCTCGCCCGCTGCCTGATGGTCGACGCCGACACCATCCTCCTCGACGAGATCGCCGCCGGCGTCGCCCCGCACCTCGTGGAGGAGATCGCCGCCCTCGTCGAGCGCCTCAACCGCGAGCACGGGACCACCTTCGTGATCATCGAGCACAATGTCGGCATCATCCGCCGGCTCTCCAGCCGCGTCGTCGTGATGGCGCGCGGGGCGGTCCTCGCCGAGGGCAGCTTCGCGGACGTCGCCAGCAACCCCGACGTCGTCTCCTCCTACCTGGGCCAGGCGGCATGAGCCTCGTCCTTGCGAACGTGGAGGCCGGCTACGGCGGCGACCCGATCGTCCACGGCGCGAGCCTCACGGTGGCGCCGGGCGAGACGGTCGCGCTGGTCGGGCCGAACGGGGCGGGCAAGTCGACGCTCCTGAAGTCCGTCGCAGGCGTCGCCAGGGTCTCGGGCGGCACGCTCACCCTTGACGGGCGGGACCTCGTGCCGCTGTCGCCGGCCCAGCGCGCCGAGGCGGGCGCGGTCTACCTGCCGCAGGACCGCAACATCTTCCGCACGCTCACTGTGGCGGAAAACCTCGCCGCGAGCGCCTGGGGCGCGAAGGACATCGCCCGCCGCCGCGAGCGGGTCGTCGAGCTGCTGCCGACGGTGAAGGAGGTGATGCGCCAGCGCGCCGGCGGTCTCTCCGGCGGGCAGCGCCAGATGGTGGCGCTCGCGATGGCGCTGATGGCGGAGCCGAAGGTGCTCCTGGTCGACGAGCCGACAGCCGGCCTCTCGCCGCTCCTTGTGGGCGAGATGCTCGACATGCTGATCGGCCTCGCGCGGGCCGGTCTCGGTCTCCTCATCGTGGAGCAGAACGCGCGCGCCGCGCTCGACCGCGCCGACCGCGCGCTCGTCCTCGTCGACGGCCGCGTCGTGCGCGCCGGCCCCGCCGCCGAGCTCGCCGGGATGGAGGACTTCGGACAACTCTTCTTCGGCGAGGCCGCCTGAATGCAAACGCTCGTCAACGCGCTGCAGAGCGCGGCGATCGTCGCCCCCGGCGCGGTCGCCTTCACCCTCGTCTTCACCCTGTTCCGCTACGCCAACTTCGCGGTCGGCGGCTTCATCACCATCGGCGCCTTCGCCGCCTGGGTTGTGAACGCGCATCTCGGGCTGCCGCTCTGGGCCTGCGCCATCGTGGCGACGCTGTTCGGCGCCGCCGTCTTCGCTGCGGCCGACCGGATCGTCTTCGAGCCGCTGCGCGCCCGCACCGGTGCCACGTTGCTTCTGGTGTCCGTCGCGCTGTCGTTCGTACTCGAGAACGTCGTGCGGTTCTTCTTCGGCTCCGGGATCCGCGGCTTCGACCTGCCGCTCGTCGGACCGATGGTGATCGGCGGCGTGCGCATCACACGCGACGGCCTGTGGGTCATGGGCGTCTCGCTCACCGCGATCCTCGCGGTCGGCGCGATCCTCGCCTTCACCCCGATCGGCCGCGCCATCCGTGCCGTCGCCGACAATCGCTCGCTTGCCGCCGTGCGCGGCCTGCCGGTGGGCCGGGTAGAGCTCGTCACGCTGCTGCTGGCGGGCGGTCTCCTCGGCCTTTCCGGCACGCTCGTCGGCGTCGACCTCGCGATCGACCCGCACCTCACCTGGGCGGTGACGATCCCCGTCATCGCCGCGGCGATCTTCGGCGGGCTCGGCTCGCCGCTCGGCGCCGCGGTCGGTGCGGTCGTCATCGGTCTCGCCGAGGAGATCACCGTCGCGTCCATCTCGCCGCCCTACAAGGGCGCCGTCGGCTTCGCGGTGATCGCCCTCGTTCTCGTCTTCCGCCCGCAGGGTCTGCTGGGCGCCAAAGTGGACAGGAAGTAGCGCCATGGACGCCTACCTTGTCGCCATCCTCACCGTCGCGGGGATCTACGTCATCCTCGCCCTCGCGCTGAACCTGCAATACGGCTTCACCGGGCTGATCAACTTCGGCATCGTCGGCTTCTACGGCCTCGGCGCCTACGCCAGCGGCATCGCTACCGAGACACTGGGCCTGCCGTTCGTCCTCGGCCTCGTCATGGCGCTCGCGGTCGGCGCGCTCTCGGGCGCGGCGGTGGCGCTCCTGTCGCTGCGCCTGTCGGGCGACTTCCTCGCCATCGTCACGCTGGGGTTCGCCGAGACCGTCCGCCTCGCCCTCAACAACGAGGACTGGCTCACCCGCGGCCCGCGCGGCTTCATCATCATGACGCGCCCGGTGTTCGACGGCCTCGGCCGGTCGGCGACCTCCTGGTTCATCCTCGGCGTGGTGGCGCTGGTGGCACTCGTCGTCCTCCTCGTGATGGTGCGCCTCGCGCGCTCCGCCTACGGCCGCGTGCTGCGGGCGATCCGCGAGGACGACCTGGTCCCGGCGACGCTCGGCAAGGACGTCTTCGTCTACCGCCTGCAGGCCTTCGTCATCGGCGCGATGATCACCGCCGCCGGAGGCTCCCTCTACGCCCATTACACGCAGACGATCACGCCGGAGAATTTCACGACGCCGATCGCCATCCTGGTGTGGATGAGCGTCGTCGTGGGCGGTGCCGGCAACAACCTCGGCGTCGTCCTCGGCGCGCTCGTCGTCACCGCGATCTACGAGGGCACGCGCTTCCTCGCCCCCTGGCTCGGCTTCCTCGACGCCGAGCAGATCTCGGCGCTGCGCTTCGTCGTCATCGGCAGCGCCCTCATCATCGTCATCCGCTACCGGCCGGAAGGGCTCCTGCCCGAGCCGCGCCACCGGCCGGTCGTTCCCGCCCCCTCAGCCCCCGCACGATAAAGGACCGTCCTCATGGAGATTACACGCCGTCTCTTCGTCACCGGCTCCACGGTCGCCCTCGCGACGCCAGCCCTCCTGCGCTACGGCCGCGCCCAGTCGGGGCCCATCAACATCGGCTCGCTGACCCCGCTGTCGGGCGGCGGCGGTCCCTACGGGCCGGAGAAGGCGAAGGCCCACCGGACGGTGGTCGACCTCGTCAACGCCAACGGCGGCGTCATGGGGCGGGAGATCAACCTCATCTCGGAGAACACCGAGACGAACCCGGAAGCGGCGGTGCGCGCCGCCCGCAAGCTGATCGACGCCGACCGGGTGTCGGCGATCATCGGCACCTGGGCCTCGTCGGTGACGCTCGGCATCATGCCGCTCTGCCAGGAGGCGAACGTCGTCCAGATCTTCACCGGTTCGTCGGACTACCTGCCGGACGGTGACAAGAAGGGCCTGTGCTTCAACCTGCAGCCGCTCAACGCGGCCTGGTGCGTCGCCCTTGCGGGCCTCGCCATGAAGGAAGGCTTCGACAAGATCGCATTCGCCGGCCCCAACAACGACTTCGCCGCCTCGATGGGCGAATCGTTCGGCGCCGCGCTCCAGAAGGACGGCGGCGAGATCGTCGGCGAGCCGTTCTACTACAACCCCAACCAGGCATCCTACCGCGCGGAGGCCGAGCGGCTCATCGCCACCGGCGCGCCGGCGCTCTTCATCGCCGGCTACGTGACCGACTTCACGCCGGTCTACCGCGAACTCGTGCGCGGCGGCTACACGGGGCAGATCTTCACCCTGTCGTTCGCGGTCGGCCCGCAGTTCAAGGAGGCCGTCGGCTCTGCGGCGGACGGCATCCTGCACGGCGCTCCGGTCCCGCCGGTCGGCAAGGACGCCTACGATGTCTACCTGAAGCTCGTCGGCCTGGAGCCGAACGGGCAGGTGCAGAACCCCTACGGCTGCGCCGCGTACGACGAGATCAACGTCCTGCTGCTTGCCATCGAGAAGGCGAAGTCCACCGACCCCGAGGCGGTCGTGAAGGCCGTGTTCGAGATCGCCAACGCGCCGGGCGAGCGCGTGACGACCTTCGCCGACGGCAAGGCGCTGATCGAGAACGGCACCGACATCAACTACGACGGTGCCAGCTCCTCGGTGGAGTTCCAGGAGAACGGCATGCTGAAGAGCCGCGACTTCGAGCTCTACCGCATCGAGGGCGGCAAGGACGTTCCGGTCCAGCGCATCACCAGCGGCGGGTGATGCCGGAGCGGCCGGCAGTCGACTGCCGGCCGTCTCGTCCTGATCGGCCCGCACCGCGGGTGCGGGCCCGGGTCGCTCTGGTCCTGGTCGCTCAGTCCCCGTCCCCGCCCGGCCGCGCGTCGTGGACCATCGAGAGGGCGGGGAAGTAGTTCGCGCCGTACCCGGCGTCGCGCGCCCGTTCCAGACGGTGTCGCGCGGTCTCGGCACCGTGGGCGACGATCCCCGCGTCGCGGGCGAGCTCCAGCGCGTAGGAGAGGTCCTTCAGGGCGTAGTTCGTGGAGAACGCGCCCTCCGGAAATGCCTGCGGCACCATGGACTTCAGGCCGTGGTTGCGCAGCGCGAAGCTGTCGGCCGACCCCTTCGACAGGGTGTCGAAGAGGAGGCCGGGGTCCATCCCCGCCGACCTTCCGAGCGCCAGCGCCTCGGAGAGCGCCACGACCGTCTCGAACAGAACCATGTTGTTGAGGATCTTGGTGACCTGCCCGCAGCCGACCGGGCCGCAGTGGGTCACGTCCGACGCCGCGTGGTCGAGCAGCGGCCGCACCCGCGCGAACACCGCGTCGCTCGCCCCGACCATGATCGACAGCGTGCCGTCGATCGCCGCCTGCCGCGTCCGGGCGACCGGCGCGTCGGCATAGTCGACGTCCAGCGCCGCCAGCCGCTCCGCCATCTGCCGCGTCAGCGCGACGGGCGCGGTGGACAGGTCCACCACGGTCAGCCCCTCACGCGCATGCGCGGCGATCCCGCCGGGGCCGGTGATCACCGCCTCGACCTCCGCGCCGCCCGGCAGCGACAGGAAGAGGACGTCGACGGTCGCGGCGAGCGCCGCCACGCTCTCGGCCCGCTGCGCGCCGGCCTCGGCCAGCCGGGCCATGGGCGCCTCGGCGAGGTCGAGGACCTGGAAGGGCGCACCCGACTTCGTCAACATGTTCCGGCAGATGGGTTCCCCCATCACACCGAGCCCGATGAAACCGACGCTGTTTTCGGTCACGCCTTCTCCTCCCGTTCTTGTCGACCGGGCCGCTAGTTCCTTCGCGGTCCGGATCCCCCGTTCCCGCGAACATGCGGCCGGAGGTCCCGGGGATCATCGCGGCGCGCCGCGCTCTTGGCTACCCGTACCGGACAGGCGGGTGTCAGACGAGCTCGCCGTCCTCCTGGAAGAAGGGGAAGGGGCCGGCGAAGGCGCCGATCGGTGAGAGGTGGGAGACGTGGTGCCAGCCGTCCGCCTCCCGGGTGACGACGTGGAGGAGGACACCCGGCGGCTCGAGGTGGAAGGTCGCCGGGCCGTCCGGCGAGAGGTCGAGGCTGACCGCATGCGCGGGGGACGGCGCGATCAGCGTCCGCCTGCCGCCGACGGTGGCGCTGATCATCCGGTGCACGTGCCCGCAGCCGACCGCGAGGAGACCGTCCGCCGGTGCGATCGCCGCCGCGAGCCGGGCCGCCTCGTGGCAGTTGTTGCGGTCCATGTGGGCGATCCCCGTCAGGAATGGCGGGTGGTGCAGGAAGAGCAGGGACGGGCCGCCGGCCAGCGCGTCCGCGACGTAGCGGCAGCGCTCCTCGGTGGCGAGGCCGTTCGGGGCGCCGGGAATGGTGCTGTCCATCATCACCAGCCGCAGCGGGCCGACGTCCACCGTATGGCCGAGGCCGGCGCGCGCCGTGTCGCCGGACGGGAAGGCGTCCCAGATCAGCGCGCTGTCATGGTTGCCGGGGATGACGTGGAGCGGTACGCGCAGGGGCGCGATCAGGGTGCGGAAGGTCTCGTACTCGGCCGCCGTGCCGTAGTCGACGAGGTCACCCGTCAGCACCACCGCGTCCGGCTGGAGCGCGTTGAGATGCTCGACCGCGCGGGCCAGGAACGACGCGGTGTCGACGCGACCGTAGGCGAAGGCGCCCCCCTCCCGGATGTGCGTGTCGGTGAGCTGGGCGATGACGATCGGCTTCATGGAAAGACTTTGATCCTGTCGGGGGAGAGGGTGAACCCGATCCGCTCTCCCGCGGCGACCGGATGGTGCGCGGGGACGAGGATGCGGATCGCGGAAAGGCCCTTCAGCGTCACGAGCTGGCCGGAACCGAGGTAGACGACCTTCGCCACCTCGAAGGCAAGCCCGTCCCCGGCGGCGCCCGGGGACGGGTCGGCGAGGGCGGCGTCGTCGGGGCGGAAGTGGATAGTCGCGGGCCCGTCGGCGAGGCCCTCGGCGGCGATGCTCCCGTGTTCGGTGTGGAAGCGTCCGGCCGCGACGCGCCCCTCGATCCGGTTGGAGACGCCGACGAACTCGGCCACGAAGCGGGAGGCGGGGGCGGCGTAGATCTCGCGCGGGGTGCCGATCTGGGCGATTCGCCCCTTCTCCATGACGGCGATGCGGTCGCCCAGCATCATCGCCTCGGCCTGATCGTGGGTGACGTAGATCGAGGTGATCGCGAGCGAGCGCAGCAGCGCGTCGATCTCCCCGCGCAGCGTCTCGCGCAGGTTGGCGTCGAGCGCCGTCAACGGTTCGTCCAGGAGGAGGAGGCGCGGCTTGACGACGAGCGCGCGGGCGAGCGCGACGCGCTGGCGCTGGCCGCCGGAGAGCTCGGTGATGCGCCGCCCGGCGAGCTCGCCTATGCGGCAGAGCTCCAGGTAGCGGGCCGCCTCCTCGCGCCGCGCCGCCTTGCCGACGCCCTTCACGCGGAGCCCGTAGGCGACGTTGTCGATGACGTTCATGTTGGGGAACAGCGCGTAGGACTGGAACACCATCCCGACCTCGCGCCGTTCGATCGGCAGCGCCGTCACGTCCCGGCCGTCGAAGAGGATGCGCCCGCCCGCATCCGGCGTCTCCAGGCCGGCGATCAGGCGCAGCAGCGTGGTCTTGCCGCAACCCGACGGGCCGAGGAGGACGAGCGTCTCGCCGCGCGCTACGGTGAGGTCCGTCGGATGCAGCGCGCGGGTGCCGTCGGGGAAGGTCTTCGCGGCCGCGGCGACGGTGATCTCGGCCCCGGCGCTCATCGCGGCGCCCCCTTGCGCACGGGCCGCGTGGCGCCGATCCGCTGGATCGCGACGAGGAGGGGGATGATCATCACGAAGAAGATGAGCGTGTAGGCCGAGGCGATTTCGAGGCGCATCGAGGCGTAGGAGTCGGCAAGGCCGACGGGGAGCGTCTTCGTCATCGGGGTGTGGAGCATCCAGGTGAGGTTGAACTCGCCGAGCGACAGCGTGACCACCATGAGCGCGCCGGCGACGATGCCGGGCCGCGCGTTGGGCACGATCACGGTGAGGAAGCGCATCCACGGCGAGGCGCCGAGCGAGGCGGCGCCTTCCTCCAGGGTGCGCGCGTCGATCGACTGGAGGACGGCCATCACCGCCCGCATCATGAACGGCAGCGTATAGAGGACGTGGCCGACGAGGATGAAGGTCCAGGACGCGCGGAAGTCGCGCACGCCGCCGTAGACCAAGAGCAGGGCGAGGGCGATCGCGAGGCCGGGCACCGCGACGGGAAGCGTCACGATCTCCTCGAACACGCGCGACAGGCGAGACGGGTTGCGCACCAGGAACCACGCGGCCGGAACGCCGATGAGGAGCGTCACGACGAGCGTCGCCAGCGCGATCTGGAGCGACAGGCCGATGGTCCCGGCGTAGAGGCCCCACACCTCGGCAACCCACTTCAGCGTCATGCCGGAGGCGATGCCGCGCATGTAGTTCGCGGTCACGCCGGCGGCGATGGACATGGCGACCGGCACCATCAGGAAGGCGGCGACGAGGAGCGTCACGCCGAGCTGCAGGACGAAGGCTGTGCGGCGCATGTCTAGCCCGCCGCCGCGACGGTGGTGCCGGCGACCGAGCGGGCGACGGCGAGGACCATGAAGGTGACGAGGCCGAGGACGATGGAGAGCGCCGCGGCCGCCGCGAAGTTCGCCTGCAGGGTGAACTCGGTGTAGATCAGCATCGGCAGGACGTCGATGTCGGTCGCCAGGGTGAAGGCGGTGCCGAAGGCGCCCATCGCGGTTGCGAAGGCGACGGCGCCCGATGCGATGAACGCCGGCATCAGCGCCGGGAGCGTCACGTCGCGCAGGATCTGCCATGGCCCGGCGCCGAGCGAGCGCGCGGCCTCCACCACCTCGCGGTCGAGTTTCTCGATCCCCGCCATTACCGTCAGCAGGACGCGCGGGATCGAGAAGTAGAGGTAGCCGAGGAAGAGCCCCGTCATGGAGTAGGCGAAGACGATCCGCCCGGCGCCGAGCGACATCCCGACGCTGGCGAAGAGCCCCTGCCGCCCGCCCAGCAGGATGATCAGGAAGCCCACCACGACGCCCGGAAAGGCAAGCGGCAGGGTGAGCGCCGAGAGGAGCACCGCGCGGCCGGGAAAGACGTGCCGCGACAGGAAGAGCCCGACGACGGTCGAGATCGCGAGCGTCGCGACGGTGACGAGGGCGGAGAGGAGGACCGTGGCGCCCATCACCGCCGCGTGGCGGGGGTTGGTGAGCACGGTGAGGTAGGCGGCAAGCCCGTCCTCGCCCGAGGCGCCGACGAGCGCCAGCCGCGTCATCGGGACGAGGAAGAAGGCGAGGGCGAAGGCGAGACCCGGCAACGCGAGGGCAAGGTCGAAGGAGAGGGAGCGGCGCATCGTCAGGGTCCGTCGGCCGGGCCGGGCGTCGGCCCGGCGGGAAGGGGAGCCTCCCGCCGGGGACGGGAGGCCGGTTGGTTCAGCGCACCTCGTTGAGGTAGCGCTCGCCGAAGCCCTGCTGGACGGCTTCCATCCTGGCGTAGTCGACGGCTTCGGCGCGCGCGTAGTCGCTGGCGGGGAGGAACTTCGAGGCGACCTCCTCCGGCAGGTCGATCGGGCGCGAGGGGCGCAGGAACGCGTTGGTCCAGATCGCCTGGCCCTCGTCGGACATGATGAAGTCGAGCACCTTCTTGCCGGCCTCGGGGTGCGGGGCGTCGGCGACGAGGCTCATCACGTACGGAACGGTGATCGTCTTCTCGCACGGCAGCACGAACTCGAAGTTGCCGTCCTCGGTGTACTTCGCCCGGTAGGCGTTGAAGTCGTAGTCGAACTGGATGGGGATCTCGCCCGACACGGTGCGTGCGTAGGCGGTCTGCTTCGGCACGATCGGGTTGTTCTCGGCGAGCGCCTTGAAGTACTCGATCGCCGGATCGAAATCATCCAGCGTGCCGCCGTGGGCGATGTTGATCGCGACGGCCGAGGCGTAGCCGACGAAGGCGCTCGACGGGTCGAGATAGCCGACCATCCCGGAATATTCCGGCTTCAGGAGGTCGTCGAAGCACTGCGGCACCGGCACGCCGCCCAGCGCGTCGACGTTCACGAAGAGGCCGATCGTGCCGGAGTGCACGGCGAACCAGCGACCGTCGGGGTCCTTCAGCCCGTCCGGAATCTCGTCGAAGCCGGTCGGCTTGTAGGCGGTGACGAGGCCCTGCTCGGCCGCCTTGATGCCGGTCGTGACGCCGTAGTAGGCGACGTCGGCGACCGGGCTCTGCCGCTCGGCGACGAGCTGGGCGAAGGTCTGGCCGGAGTTCTTGTTGTCGAACGGCATGTCGATGCCGATCCCGGACTTGATCGCCGCCAGCATCGACGCCCAGTCGGCCCACTGCGGTGGGCAGTTGTAGCAGATCGCGTCCTGCGCCCTGGCGTCGGCGGGCTGGAACACGGCGAGCGCGAGGCCCGCTGCAAGAAGGGTCGCGGAAAGCTTCATGATATGGGGTTCCCGGTGAGGTCCTCGGCCGGCGCGGCTCGCAACGCGGCGGCCTCGTGGTTGCTCCGGGGGCTTGCGAGCGACCCGCCGGGGCGAAAGGTGTGCGGCATGATGACGGTCGCGGGTTCGCGCGCCCCGGTCATCAGCTCGAAGAGGAGGGAGACGGCCTGCCGGCCCATCGCGGCCGCCGGCTGCTCGATGGTCGCGAGCGACGGCGCGATCAGGCGGCCGATGTCGATGCCGTCGAAGCCGGCGACGGAGAGGTCGTCCGGCACGACGACGCCGAGGCCGCGCGCGGCCGCGATCACGCGGATCGCGAGAAGATCGTTGGAGCAGAGGAGGGCGGTCGGGCGCGGCGCCTCGTCGAGGACCGCGGCCACCGCCGCGGCGAAGTCGGCATCGCCGCCGAGGAAGGGGACCTCCACCGCCGGCAGCGGCGCCAGCCCCGCCGCCTCCATCGCGTCGCAGTATCCGCGGTAGCGGATGCGGGCGCGGTCGGACGAGCCGAAGGCGCCGGAGACGTAGCCGATCCGCGTATGCCCCAGGCGCAGCGCCTCGCAGGTGAGCTCGGCGGTCGCCTGGCGGTTGTCGACGGTGACCGCCGCCGTGCCTGCCTCCGCCGGCTGGTTGTAGAGGAGGACGAAGGGCACGTTCGATTCGGCGAGCCTCTCGCGCGCGGCGCTCGCGACCGGGTCGGTGACGGTCAGGAGCACGCCCTCGACACCGCGCGAGAACAGCGCGCGGACAGCCTCCGCGTCGCGGGCGGGGTCGTAGCTGGAGGTGGTAACGATGATGTCGAACCCGCGCTCGCGCGCCGCCTCCTCCAGCCCAGCGAGCGAGGAGGCGAACACCGGGTTGGTGATCGACGGGATGAGGACGCCGAGCGCGCGGGTCTGCTTGGTCTTGAGGCTGCGGCCGATGGTGTTGACCTCGTAGCCGAGGTCGGCGACGGCGGCCATGACGCGCTCGCGCATCCCGGCCGTGGTATGCGGCGAGCCGTTGAGGACGCGCGACACGGTCGAGATCGCGCACCCCGCCCGCTCCGCCACATCCTGGATGGTCGCCATCGAAGTCCCCGCGCGCCCTGTTGCAAACGTTTCCACGCCGCAATAGCGACCGTCTTTATCAGCCTGATGACAGCGCGAAGCAGCCCCGCCTTTTGTGTCGGTCGGGGCAGTCCGGCCGTCACATCTGCTTGCGGCCGAGCGAGGAGAGGACGAGGCCGACACCGACCGAGACGGTGAGGAACACGGTCGTGATCACCAGCGACAGCGTCTCCGCGACCAGCGCCGGCGAGGCGCGGGCGCCCTCGGCCATGATGTGGAGCCCGCCCGCCGCGGCGCGGAAGGCGAACGAGCCCGGGATCATCGCCACCGTGCCGGCGAAGGCGAAGGTCGTCCACGGCATCGCCAGCCAGCGACCGGACAGGCGGGCGAGGAGGCCGGCCACGAACGCCGCGACGAGCGTCCCGAGCGCGAGGTCGAGCCCGGCGCCGAGGAGTATGGTGCGCACGCCGTGGCTGACGCCGCCGCACAGGACGCACGCCAGCACCGCCCGCCCCGGCACGTTGAAGAGCATCGCGTAGCCGACCGACGCCAGCCCCGCGAAGGCGAAATCCTGCCACAGCGGGATCGAGAGGCTGGCGATCTCCACCGGCAGCGGATCGCCCACTGCCATCGCCGCGAGGATCAGCGCAAAGCCGATCGCCAGTACCGTGACGGTCGCCGTCACCAGACGGAAGAGGCCGACGCCGGTATGCCCCGCCGCGAGGTCACCGACGCCGTTGATGAGCGGCACGCCCGGGACGAGGATCATCCCGGCGGCCACGAGGCACATGATCGGCGACACGTCGGGCACTGCCCGCAGCATGAGCGCCCCGGCGAGGCCGCTGAGGAACGCGGTCGCGAAGGCGGCGACCACCGGGTGCGCGTGCCGTCCTGCGAAGTACCGGCGGAAAGCGGTGTTGAGGACGCCGGTCGCGAACGCGGCCGCGACGACCGGCCAGTCCCCGCCGAAGAGCCGTACCAGAGAGGCGGCTGTGCCGCCGACCGCGAGAGCGACCAGCCAGCCGGGATGCAAGCCGGCGGACTGCTCCAGCGCGTCGATCCGGCGGTCCGCCTCGGCGAAGTCGATCCGTCCGGCCGTCACCTCGGCGGCGATCTTCTCCAGCGCGTCGAAGCGGCCGACGTCGATGCCCATCCCGGCGATGGGCCGGCCGATCCGCGTGCGGTAGGTCTCCGAGGACGAGACGCTGAGGAGGAGGCGCTCGCCGTTGATGAAGAGCTCCGCGCCGACCCCGAGCCCTGCGGCGATCTCCTCGACACGCCGCCGCACATGCTCCGCGCTCGCCCCGTAGACGAGGAGGAGGCGCCCGGTGCGCAGGACGAAATGGCCGATGCCGTCGATATCGGCGGGAGGGCGGGTCTCGGCGGTCATCTCGGCGGGGCCTCGGGCGATGTCGATCCCGCGCACCCGGGCGGGCGCCGCAGGGGGCGCCGGCAGGCGTTCCCGCCCGCCGCGAGACCCGATCCGCAGGTTGGAATCATCCCGGCCAGCGTCGGCAAACCGGCGCCCCTGGTCAATGGCTCCGCGGGGGGCATCCGGCTGCCGTGTGCCGGCCCGTTGTCAGGCGCCGCACCACATGGCCGCCAGGGCTCGGCAAGTGTTCCGCAGCGTTGCGCTCGCGGCGGGGCGCGCAGCGTGACCGCCGCCCGTTCGGCGGACCGGCGCGAGCGGCACGCACGGGGGACGGGCGTGCCGCCACCCCGCGCGCGGCGGGTTCAGAGCTTGCCCGTCGCGAGCCACGCGGCGCACCGGGGGCCGAGGTTCTCGAGGGCGCGGCTCTCGTAGGCCTCGATGTCGGCCGGCGTGAGGACGTCGCGCCAGCGGCCGTTGGTGCCCTTGTGGATGAACGTCCTGGCGCCGCCGTCCCAGAGCGCGCCGCCGAGCGGGGCGCTCCGGTCGGCGTGGTCCTTCATGTACTCGAAGCTGCAATGCTCGAGGATCGCGGGCCAGCGCGTCTCGTCGATCGCGATGTCGAGGAACTCGGCGATGCGGCGGATCTGGCCGGGCATGTCGGCCTTCAGCTCGGCGAAGTGGACCAGGAGCACGTTGGGCAGGTCGCGCACGTCCCACCACGAGCGGATATTCTCCCAGAACGGCCAGAACGGATGCCCGTCACGCTCCAGCCAGTCGGTGAAATACTCGCGGATCGAGGCCGGCGGCGGCTCGATCGGCGGCCCGACGCGGCCGGGCGTGTCGTTCAGCGCGGCGTAGAAGGTCGCATTGGCGTTGGCGTGGTGATTGTACAGGCTGAACAGCACGTCCCGCCCGTCCCGGCCGATGTAGATGTACTTGGCCTTCGGCGAGAAGACGAGCGCGTCGACCGGCAGGTGCGTCTTCAGGAACCGGCGGTGCGTCTGGGCCTCCACGGCGGCGAGCTTGACCGCCTGCGGCGGCACGCGCAGGTCGAGCCAGGGCGACAGCTCGCCCACGTCGATGTCGGTGGCGCCGTTGAAGATGAGCTGGCCGATGATCTGCTGCGTCCAGGTCGTGCCCGACTTGGCGTAGGTGCCGATGATGATGTCGTCGTCGCGAAACCGGAAATTGTTCCAGATCGTTGAATCAAAGTGATGATTATGGAGTTCACGCTGCTTTCTCGGCGCGAGGGGCGATGACGCGTTCACAATCCGTCTCCCAATCCATGGTGATGGACACGGCAGGTAGGAGCGCACTGTTTCCGGCGGGTTTCGCGACACTTCGATCGCGTTTCTTCAATGAAACGTTCCTGTCACCCGGTGGACGGCGTGGTGCGGCGTTGTTGCAACCCGCACGGGCGCGGCGTAAATTGCGCCGCAGTTGAATAAGAGAACGCTGGTAAGGTTCGCACGGATCCAGGCAGGGCACCTCGCCCTGCCTCCGCTCGCTCGGTGTATAGATGTTGGGAAGCGTGGAACCCTCTCCGGTCGATGCCGACGATCAGTTCATCTCCATCATCGACAATCCGCCGGAGGACGTGCAGGCGGGGACGCCTCCGTGGAAGGTGGCGATCATCGATGACGACAGCGCCGTCCACGACGGCACGCGCTTCGCGCTGCAGAACTTCCGGCTGAACGGACGGGGACTCGAGTTCCACTCGGCGGCGTCGGCGGCGGCGGGCCGCGACCTGCTGCGCGACCAGCCGGACGTCGCCGTCATCCTCCTCGATGTCGTGATGGAGAGCGATGAGGCGGGGCTCGACCTCGTCGACTACGTGCGCCGCGAGCTCTCCAACGAGGCCGTGCGCATCATCCTGCGGACGGGCCAGCCGGGCCACGCGCCCGAGCAGCGGATCGTCGTCGACTACGACATCAACGACTACAAGGCCAAGACCGAGCTCACCGCCGAGAAGCTCTTCACCACCATGACGGCCGCACTGCGCAGCTACGAGCAGCTTCAGCGCCAGACGCGCATGCGCCAGGGCCTCGAGGTGATCGTCGGCGCCTCGGCGACGCTCCATCGCGCGCGCACCCTGCGCGAAATCGGCGAGACGGCGCTCCGCCAGATCGCGCGGCTCGTCGATTCGGGGCCCTCGGGCCTCTTCCTCGCCGACACGCAGGTGACCGGCGACCTCTCCGTCGTCGCCGGGGAGGGACGCTACCGGGGCATCGTCTCGACAGCGGCGCTCGAGGCGCGACACCCGTCGCTCGCGCGTGCGGTCGACGCGGCGCTGGTCGGGCGCGGGACCTTCTGCACCGACGGCGTGTGCGTCGGGCACGTGCCGATGAGCAACCGCAACGTGGTGATGGCGTTCGACCTCGACCACCAGCTCTGCGAGGCCGACGAGACGCTGATCGCCGTCTTCCTCGCGCGCCTCGCGACCGCGCTCGACAACGTCACCCTCTACGAGGCGCTCGAAGAGGCGAACGCGGTTCTGGAACAGAAGGTGATCGAGCGTTCGGCCGCGCTGACCGCCACGAACCAGCGGCTCGAGGCGCAGACGGCGGAGCTGCGCCGCGTCAACGCCTTCAAGAACGAGCTGCTCGGCATCGTCGCCCACGACCTCAAGAATCCGCTCTCGGTGATCCAGGGCCGGACGGAGATCCTCACCGAGATCCTCGGCGAGGCCGGCGACCGGGCGCACCATCAGCTCAGGGCGATCCGCAACAGCGCCGACCGCCTCGCCGCGATCATCGACGAGCGCCTCGCCGAGGTGCGCCGCGACGCGCCGGAGATGACCCTGCGGCCGCGCGACTTCGACGTCCTGGCCCTCGTCGAGCGGATCGCGGAGGCCAACAGCGCGCACGCCAGCCGCAAGCGCCAGACGCTCGCGATCTCGGGCGACACGGCGCTGATGGTCCACGCCGACGAGGACCGCATCGCCGACGCGGTCGACAACCTCCTCAGCAACGCCGTGAAGTACAGCCCCGTCGGCAGCACGGTCGGCGTATCGGTCGTGCGGGAGGGGCCGGAGGCGGTGGTCAGGGTGACCGACAGCGGTCCCGGCATCGCGGCGGCGGACCGCGCGCGCCTGTTCCACCCGTTCCAGCGCCTGTCGGCGAGCCCGACCCATGGCGAGAGCTCGACCGGGCTCGGCCTCTACAGCGCCAAGCGGATCGTCGACCTGCACGGTGGGCGGATCGGCCTCGAACGCAGCGTCGAGGGGGAGGGGGGCGGCAGCACCTTCTTCCTGTCCCTCCCGCTCGCCCCGGTACCGCGATGAACAGCGCCACTCTCAACCCGGCGACCGTGCCGGACAGCCAGGTCGACACCGCGACCGTCGTCGTCGTCGACGACGACGCGGCGACGCGCGCGATGCTCGCCGACTATCTCGAGGACAACGGCCTCAAGGTCGTGTGCTGCGACGGGGGACCGGCACTGCGGGCCATCCTCGCCACGACGCGGCCCTCGCTGGTGGTGCTCGACCTCAACATGCCGGGCGAGGACGGCCTCTCGCTGATCCGCTTCCTGAAGGCGACCGGCGACGTGCCGATCATCATGCTGACGGCCTCGGCGAGCCTCGTCGACCGCGTCGTCGGGCTGGAGCTCGGCGCGGACGACTACATCGCCAAGCCGTGCGAGCTGCGCGAGCTTCTCGCCCGCATCCGCTCCGTTCTGCGCCGCTCGGGCAGCATCCGGGAGGAGGGCGTCCCTCTGCCGGCGGCGCCGGCGACGCCGAACCGCACGGTGCGATTCGGCACGAAGAGCCTCGACCTCGACGCGCGCGTCCTCGTCGACGGCGAGGGGATCGAGCATGCGTTGACCGCCTCGGAGTTTCAGCTCCTCAAGGCGTTCGCCGAGCATCCGCGCCGCGTCCTGTCGCGCGAACGGCTCCTCGAACTCGCCCAGGCGCGCGACGCGGAGGCCTTCGACCGCGCGATCGACGTGCGCATCACCCGCATCCGCCGCAAGGTCGAGCCCGACCCGCGCCGGCCGCGCGTCATCAAGACGGTGCGCGGCGGCGGCTACGTCTTCACCCCCGAGGCGTGATTGTTTCGTCCCGCGGACCGGCGAAGAAACACGATTGCGATCGCGGGGCCCGATGACGGCACGGCGCTGAAACGGGCGATCACTATCCTGTCGGCAGACCCATTGCGTGTTGCGGACAGGGCATGCGCCGACAGGATACCGGAGCGATCTTCGAAGACACCATTCGGTGGCCGAGCCGACGGCACGGCCGCCGCACCGCCTGCGGCGGCAGCCCGGCCGTCGAGGAGGCGGCAGCCGTCGGACACCGCGGGCGCCGTCGCCGCGACGCGGCGGAGCGGCCGGCGCCTCCGCCGGACACCGCCGTCCGTTTGCCGGAGCCGCAGCTTTCCAGCTATGGATGCGACAGTGACGCCGCCGCGCCGGCGCGCGTCCTGATCCGGCGGCGCAATATGCGGATCAGTCACAGCATCTTCCTGGTCGGAGCGATCCCCATCGTCGTCGCGGTGGCGATCGCCGTGGCCGCGCTCGTGCTCCTCACCCAGGTCGAGCGCGCCCGCAACGGCGCCAGCCTCGCCGGTTCGATCTACCGCAACGCACTGACCGCCTCCCACGCCCGCGACGAGTACCTCGCCGCCCAGCCCGACGAGCGGGCCGCCAGCGCTCAGGCCTTCGCCGCCGCGACACACGCGGCCAAGGACGAATTCGACGCGCTCGGCGGCTTCGTCAGCGATCCGACCCACCTTCGCGCGGTGGACGACGCCGAGAATGCGCTCGAGCGGCTGACGCGCCTGATGGACCGGCTGATCGCCGTGACGGAGGCCAACGACGCGCGCGTCGCCGACATGGCCGAGCGCGCCGGGCGCCTCGTCGGCCTCGCAGACGAGGCGCGCCGGCGGCAGCACGTCTCGAACGCGGAGCTCGCGGCGACGCTCGGCCGCAACGACCAGCGGCTCCAGCTCACGCGCCGCGTGGTCGACGATGCGCACGCCCTCCGCACCGTCGCGAGCGACCTCGAGCGGCGACGCCTGGCGCCGGGCGCCGCCATCGCGACGCAGCGCATCCGGCTCGAATTCTCGCGCCTCTCACGCGCTGCGGCGCAGCTACAGTCGCGGCTCGACGAGGCCGGCGACGCGGAGGCGCGCAGCGAGCTTCAGTCGCTCGCGAACAGCTACGCCAGCACGGTGGAGGCGAGCCCCGCCGGCGACGCGGACGAGAAGAGCGCGCAGCAGCTCATCGACTGGATCGACACCCTCGCCAAGACCAACAAGACCGAGAGCGACTCGCTCCAGGCCGAGGTCGCCGAGCTCCTGACCTATTCCATCGAGGCGAGCGAGACCGACCAGGCGACGCAGAATATCGCCACCGAGATGCTGAAGGTCGCCGAGCAGACCGGCCGCGCCCTCGCCGCGCGCGACTTCGACGCGATCGCCTCCGCCATGTCGGCGAGCCGCAGCCTCTCCGAGCGCATCGCCACCCTGCCGATCTCCCCGCTCATACAGACCGAGATGCTGGACGATTCGACCGCCTGGCGGGCCGGCCTCGCCACCACGGCGGAGGACCTCAAGCAGCAGAGCGAGCTCGTCGGCGACATGGAGGCGGTCGGCAGCGCGATGCTGGAATCGGTCGGCTCGCTCAACGACCTCCTGATCGCCCACGCGCAGCGGATCTGGAGCCTCGCCCGCAACATCCTGATCGGCGCGGCCGTCCTCGGCCTCATCCTAGCCGCGGCGCTCGGCTTCGCCGTCGCCCGCTCCATCACCCGACCGCTCAGCCGGCTGCAGCAGGAGATGCTCGGCCTCGTCGACGGCACGCACAGCGGCGCGATCGCCGGCGCCGAGCGCCACGACGAGCTCGGCGACATGGCCCGCGCCACCACCCACTTCGTCACCGAGCTCACCCGGCGCGAGGCGGACATGCAGAGCGCAAAGGACGCCGCCCACGCCGCGCTGGCGGACCTGAAGCGGACCCAGGCCAACCTCATCCAGGCGGAAAAACTCGCCTCCCTCGGCCAGCTCGTCGCCGGCGTCGCGCACGAGATCAACACCCCGCTCGGCGTCGCCCTCACCACCGCGACGACGATGGGTCCGGAGGTCGAGCGTTTCCGCACCGCCGCCGAGAGCGGACGCCTGTCGCGCTCGGTTCTCGACAACTTCGTCGAGCGCATGGGGGAGGGGGCGCGTCTCGCGGCCAGCAACCTGCAGCGGGCGGCGAACCTCGTGCACAGCTTCAAGCAGGTGGCGGTCGACCAGGCGAGCGGCGACCGGCGCACCTTCCGCGTCGCGGAGTGGCTCGACGACCTCCTCGTCAGCCTGGGGCCCGTCCTGAAGAAGGCGGGGCACCGGGTCGTCGTGCGCTGCCCGGACGACATCGAGATCGATTCCTATCCCGGCGCGCTGGGCCAGGTGCTGACGAACCTCATCGTCAACGCGTTGTCGCACGCGTACCCGCCCGCGACGCACGGCACCCTGACGCTCGCCGTCACCGCTCCGGACGCGGCCGCGCTGCGCATCGCGTTCAGCGACGACGGGCGCGGGATCGCCCCGGAGCATCAGGCGCGGGTGTTCGACCCGTTCTTCACCACCGGGCGAAGCTCCGGCAACACCGGCCTCGGCCTCCACATCGTCTACAACCTCGTGACCGGACGCCTCGGCGGGCGCATCGCGCTGTCCAGCGAGGCGGGCGCCGGGACCACATTCGTCATCGACCTGCCGCGCCGGGCGCCGCTCGAGCGGGCCGAGCCCCAGTCCCCCAACCCCGCCAGGTGAGCCGTATGCCGCGCCTCGTCTCCCGCCTCGTCCTCTCGGCGCTCATCGCCGCCGCCTCGCCCCTCGCGGCATCCGCCAGCACGCTGGTGTTCTGCTCGGAGGGGATGCCGGAGACGATCAGCCCGCCCCTCGCGACGACGACCACCGGCATCAACGCCGGCCGGCAGATCTTCGACTACCTCATCGACGTGAAGCCCGGCACGACCGAGCTGATTCCCTCCCTCGCCCAGTCCTGGACGATCTCGGACGACGGGCTCGTCTATACCTTCAAGCTGCGCGAGGGCGTCGAATTCCACTCCTCGCGCATCTTCACGCCGACGCGGACGATGAACGCGGACGACGTCCTCTTCTCACTCAACCGCCAGCTCCAGCCGGACCACCCGTTCCACAATGTGCCGGGCGGGAGCTTCCCCTACTTCGACGACACGGGAATGTCCGACCTCCTGAAGTCGGTGGAGAAGGTGGACGACAATACCGTGCGCATGACGCTGACACGGCCGGACGCGACCTTCCTCGCCAACCTCGCCCTGCCGCTGAGCGCGATCATGTCGGCCGAGTACGCCGACGCGCTTCTCGCCCAGGGCCATCCGGAGCTTCTCGACCTGGAGCCCGTCGGCACCGGCTATTTCGCCTTCCTCGACCTCACGCCGGACGTCGCGATCCGTTACCGCGCGTTCGAGCAGCACTGGCGCGGTCCGCCGGCGGTCGACACGCTCGTCTTCTCGATCACCCCGAACGCCAGCGTGCGCCTGACGAAGCTGACGGTCGGCGAATGCCACGTGACCGCTTTCCCGGACCCGGCGGACGTCGAGACGATCATGACCAACCCCGACCTCGAGCTCCTCCAGCAGGAGGGCTACAACGTCGGCTATCTGGCGATGAACGTCACGAAGCCGCCGTTCGACGACGCAAGGGTCCGCCGCGCCGTCGCGATGGCGATCGACAAGAAGAGCATCATCGACGCGGTCTACCGCGGCAGCGGCGTCGCGGCGGTCAATCCGCTGCCGCCCGCCTCCTGGGCCTACAACGAGGAGATCGAGGACTATCCCTACGACCCCGACGCCGCCTGGGCGCTCCTCGCGGACGCGGGTCACGCGGAGGGGTTCGAGACGGACCTCTGGTACATCCCCGTCAGCCGGCCCTACAGCCCCAACGGCAAGCGCATCGCCGAGATGATCGCGGCCGATCTCGACCGGATCGGCATCCGCGTCCACCTCGTGACGAAGGAGTGGGGCGACTACAGGACCAGCCTGCAGGACGGCGAGCACACGATGGCGCTCTACGGCTGGACCGGCGACAACCCGGACCCGGACAACTTCCTCAACATCCTCCTCGGCTGCCGCTCGGCCATCAAGGGAGGCAACAACGTCGCCAAGTGGTGCGATCCGGATTACGACGCGCTCGTCACCGAGGCGACGCTGGTGACCGACATCGGCAAGCGCGCGGCGCTCTACCGCCAGGCACAGGTCATCGCGCACGACAAGGCGCCGTGGGTGCCGATCGCCCACTCGGTGGTGTTCATGGCAAAGCGGCGCAACGTGAAGGGCTACGTGATGGACCCGCTCGACCGGCACATCTTCGGCGAGGTGCGCCTCTCGGACGACTGATCCGGCCGCCCGCCGGCGCGGCCGGCCGCACATTGCGTGGCCTCGGCCCGACGTAACAATTGCGCCACCGTGACGTCGCCCGGCGGAAACACGGCGGCGCTATTCTCCTCCGGTTTCAATCGGCACCATTGAGAGTTCTGGCCGGAGGCCATGATGCAGCACGCCCTTTCCCCATGCTGTTCCGTTTCCGGGGCGCCCGGCGCGGCGCTCACCCAGCGTTGCGGGACGGACTGGTGGTCAACGCATCATCACCCGGGCGACAACGACAGCGCCCCATCGGACCCGGCCGACCCGTCCGCGATTGAGCTCACCAAGGACGTCGTGACGGTGCTCTTCACCGACCTCGAGGGATTCACGCGCCTCACCGAGGCGCTGCCGCTCGAGCGTACCGCTGCGATCCTCGGGCAGTACTACGACGCCCTCCTGTCGGTGGCGAAGGCGACGGGCGGGCGTGTCGACCGCTTCATCGGCGACGGCGCGATGCTCTACTGGTCGCGCACGCGCCACGGCCCGCCGCACGCCGACCGCGCCGTCGCCGCCGTGGGGCTGCTGCGTGAGGCGCTCGCCCGCCAGGAGCCGCACAAGGGCGACCGGATCGCAGCCGGCCTGCCGGTCCGCTTCGGGGTCCACACCGGGGAGGTGATGTTCGGGCAGATCGGCGCGGGCGACACGTCGCGGACCATGGTCGGCGACGTCGTCAACGTCGCGTTCCGCCTGCAGCAGGCGGCGAAGGCCCTCGCGCCGCGCCCGGTCGACGGTGGCCTCAGGGGTTACGTCTCGCGCGAGACGACGCGTCACCTCACCGCCGACCGGCCCACGGGGACGTTCCAGATCCTCGCGCTGCCCGGCCGCCGTCACGCCGCCCTGGCGCAGCGGATGTAGCGCTCCGGCCCCATGGGCCAGAGCCGGGACCGGCGCCCGCCCGGTGTACCGGGTCAGTCGCCCGCCGTGTCCGCGACGCGCGACACCAGCAGCTTGTCGATGCGCCGGCCGTCGAGGTCGACGATCTCGATCGTCCAGGACTTCCAGAGGAAGGTTTCGCCCACGTGCGGCAGGCGGCCCATCTCGTCGAGCACCAGCCCGGCCACCGTGGAATAGGCCCGCCCCGGGCCGATGGCGACGCCGAGATGGTCGGCGAACTCGTCCACCGGCATCCATCCCGCGACGAGGAGCGATCCGTCGGCGCGGGTGACCATCTTCTCCTCCGAGCCGTCGATCGCGCCGAAGTCGCCGGCGATCGCCTCGAGGATGTTCATCGGGGTGACGATCCCCTCGAAGTCGCCGTACTCGTCGTAGACCAGCACCATGTGGGCGGGCGAGGTTCGCAGCGTCTCGATGAGGTCGAGCGCGGGCATCCCGTCGCGCACCACCGGCGCCGGGACCAGCCGCGACCGCAGGTCCGCCGGCGGCCCGTCCCCGTCGAGGAGGTCGTGGGCTGCGAGGACGCCCGCTATGTCGTGGGCGCCGCCGTCCCGGACGGGAAGACGGGTCCGCCGGCTCTCGCGCGCCCGGTGTACGATCTCTTCGGGCGGGTCGGCGAGATCCAGCACGATCACCTCGTGGCGCGGGGTCATGAGGTCGCGCGCGCTGCGGTCCGCGACGCGCATGACGCCGGCGATCATCTGCGTCTCGGCATGCTCCATCACGCCGGCGCTGCGGGCCTCGCTCAGCACCTGCCGCACCTCCGCGTCGCTCACGTCAGGCTCCTTCGCGCCGGACTGGCCGACGAGCGCCAGCACCGCCTTGCCCGACCTGTCGAGCAGCCACACCAGCGGCGCGGCGCCGACGGCGATGGCCTGCATCAGCGGCGCGATGCGCGCCGCCACGGCCTCCGGCGCGCGCAGGGCGATCTGCTTGGGCACCAGCTCGCCGATGATCAGCGAGAGGTAGGTGATGACGACGACCACTCCGCCGACGCCCAGCGACTGCGCGAGGCTCTCCGGGACGCCCCACGCCATCAGCTGCTCGGCGAGCCGGGCGCCCAGCGTCGCGCCGGAGAAGGCGCCCGACAGGACGCCGACCAGCGTGATGCCGATCTGCACCGACGACAGGAAGCGGCCGGGCTCCTCGGAGAGACGCAGCGCCGCGGCCGCGCCGCCGCGCCCCTCGTCCGCCATCACCCTGAGCCGCGTCGGTCGCGACGAGACGATGGCGAGCTCGGACATGGCGAGCAGGCCGTTCAACAGCGTGAGGGCGAGGACGATGGAGAGCTCAAAGAGCACGCGGCGCCTCTCGTGTCGGCCGCGGCGCGGCCCCGCCGCCACCCGGCCGGTCGTCGCTGCGGGTGCGCAGCAACGAATAGGCGATACCGGCCGCCAGGATGGTGAACGTGATGCCGAGTGACCACATGGGCGGGAACTTGGGCCACCCCATCAGGTCGGCGATGAAGATCTTCGAGCCGATGAACACGAGCAGCACCGACAGCGCGTACTTGAGGTAGGCGAAGCGGCGCAGGATCGCCGACAACGCGAAGTAGAGCGCCCGCAGCCCGAGGATCGCGAAGATGTTCGAGGTGTAGACGATGTAGGGGTCGGACGTGATGGTGAAGACCGCCGGCACCGAGTCGACGGCGAACACCACGTCCGCCAGCTCGATCACGACGAGCGCCAGCAGCAGCGGCGTCGCATAGCGCACGAGCTTGCCCGTCGCGGGGTCGGGCTGCCGGGTGAAGAAGGCGTGGCCGTGGATCTCGTCGGTGACGCGCATGTTGCGCTTCAGGAAGCGCACGACCGGGTTGGCCGCGAGGTCCGGCTCCTCGTCATGCGGCTTCAGCATGCGGATGCCGGTGAAGATCAGGAAGACCGCGAAGACGTAGAGCACCCAGTGGTACTGCTCCACCAGCGTGGCGCCGAGTCCGATCATCACGCCGCGCAGCACGATCACGCCGAGGATGCCCCAGAACAGAACCCGGTGCTGGTAGGCGGGCGGAATCGCAAAGAAGCCGAAGATCAGCGCGATGACGAAGATGTTGTCGAGCGCCAGCGTCTTCTCCACCACGAACGCGGTGAGGTACTGGGCCGCCGCCTCGCCGTCCATCTGCCACCAGACGAAGGCCGCGAAGGCGACGCCGAAGGCGATGTACGCGGCGGAGAGCTTGAGGCTCTCGGCGACGCCGATCACGTGGTCGTTCCGGTTCAGGACGCCGAGGTCCAGAACGAGGAGCGTCGCGACCAGCGTCAGGAAGGCCGCCCACATCCAGAGCGGCTGGCCGAGAAAGTGTGTCAGGAGAACGTCCAAGTCAGACCTCACGGTTGCATCACGGCTCGAGGTCATCGGAACGATCACGGGGATCCGGGCATGACATCGAGGCGACTCGATGCGGTCCGACATCGCGTGGACGAAGATCCACGCCAGAGGGGCCCGGCCCGCGCGGCAGCAATTGGTGCGGCGCGCGTCCAATGCAAGATGGCGCGGTGAAATGGCGCTGGCGACGATTCGCCGGGAACCGGGCATCCGGGCCACAGCGTTGGAGGTCCGGCGGACGCACCGCCCTTCGGATCCGCCCGGCAACAGCGCGCTATGTCCGCGCGGCATATTGCCTTATTTAGGACGGTGCGGCTTCCGGTCCGCGTGGCCGGGCCTTGCGCCCGGCACGGGCGGCGGGCGGCTGCCATGCCGCCGGCGCGGGTGGGGACCCCTTGGGAACCGTCCGGGCCGGACGGCGTGACATCAGGCGGGATGGCTTCGATCGATGAGTTGGCCTTTGTCGTGGGTTCCCAGAGTGTCCGGGTCTCGGACGACCGCGGGCGGTATCGGAGAGCGAGCCCTTGAACGATCCGGGTAACAAATTGCAGACCGAGCGGCCGCTCTTCGGAGCTTCCACGCGGGGATCCGTCGCACCGTCGCTGACGGTCGCGCGCTGGCTCCTCCTCATCGTCATCGCGGCGGGCGTCTACTTCTTCCACGGCTTCCTCGTCCCGGTCCTCGCGGCGCTGGTGATCGCCTTCGCGACGTGGCCGCTCTATCGCCGCCTGCGGGCAGCCACGGGCGAGCGGCACAGCCTGTCCGCCGCCATCGCGCTCGGGCTGATCCTGGTCTTCCTCGTCGTCCCCATCGCCTTCGCGACCACGTACGCGATCGACGAGCTGCGGCTGTGGTGGTCGTGGGTGATGGAGATCAACAAGGACGGCGCGCCCACGCCGGTCTGGATCGCGCAGTTCCCGCTGATCGGCGATTGGGTGAACGACCAGTGGACCCAGCGGCTCGGGCATCCGGGCGGGGTCGGGGAGCTCATCCAGCTCATCAGCGGCGCCAACGTCGGCAACATCTACCGCAGCGTGCTGGCGGCGGGCGGCAGCCTGTTCGGGCTCATCCTCGCGGCCCTCTTCATGCTGATCACGCTGTTCTGCGTCTACCGCGACGGCGAGTCCTTCGCCGCCCAGGTCGACCGCCTCGGCGAGCGGATCCTGCCGATGCGCTGGGACCGCCTGTCGCGCACCGTTCCGGCGACCATCTCGGCGACGGTGACGGGCATGACGCTCATCGCCATCGGCGAGGGCATCGTGCTGGGCATCGCCTACTGGCTCGCGGGCGTTCCCTCGCCGGTGATGTTCGGCGCGATCACGGGCGTGATGGCCCTCGTCCCCGGCGGCGCGCCGCTCACCTTCACGCTGATCTCGATCTACCTGGTCTCGAGCGGATCGCAGATCGCGGGCATCGGCCTCTTCCTCTGGGGCACGATCGAGCTCTTCATCGTCGACAAGACGCTTCGGCCGCACCTTGTCGGCGGGCCGATCAAGCTGCCGTTTCTGCCCACCTTCTTCGGCCTCATCGGCGGGGTGAAGACGATGGGGATCCTAGGCCTCTTCCTCGGCCCCGTCCTGATGGCTCTCCTCGTGGCCATCTGGCGCGAGTGGGTGCGCGAGGCGGAGACGGGCCTCGCGCCCCGAAAGGTGGAGACCGGGCCCGCCCGGTGCCTGGACCGCGGCGTCGACCTTACCGTGCCGGAGAAGCCGGCCGGCGGCCTGCAGCCCCAGGGCACCGCCCGCACCGACGCGATCTGACGGGTCTGCGCCGCGCACCGGCCCGGGCGCCGCGGGGGCGAACCACGCGTCGGCGGCGGAACGGGGAGCGGTCCGCTCAGTGACCGGCCTGCATGTCGCGAAACAGCCTCGGCGACACGCCGTACCTGCGCTCGAAAACCTCGCTGAACCGTGCCGTGGGTGACAGGCCGACCTCGGCGGCGACCGTTTTCAGCGGCAACCCGCGCGACAGCAGCATGCGGGCGGCGTCGAGCCGGGCGGTCTCGACGAAGCGGGCCGGGGTCAAGCCGGTCGCTGCGAGGAAGCGACGGTGGAACGTGCGTTCGGTCTGGCCGACGCGGCTCGCCAGCGACGGCACGTCCAGCGGCGCGCCGAGATTCGTCTGGATCCAGCCGATCAGCTCGGCGAAGGGGCTGTCACCCTTCGTCTGCGCCCGCAGCACCGCGCTGAACTGCGACTGGAATCCCGGCCGCCGGGCATAGAGCACCAGCCGCTGCGCGACCTCGCCGGCGATCGACGGATCGAGATCGTGCGCGACCATCGCGAGCGCCATGTCGATCCCCGTGGTCACGCCCGCCGAGGTCCAGACCCGCCCGTCGACCACGTAGAGCGCGTCGGCGTCGACCTCGACCTGCGGGAAGGTCCGGGCGAACGGACCGGAGGCGTCCCAGTGGGTGGCGACGCGGCGGCCGTCGAGAAGCCCCAGCGCGGCGAGGACGAACCCGCCGCTGCACACCGAGCCGTACCGCTCCGCCGCCGCGGTGAGCCCCGGAAGGGCGGCGGCGAGGGCAGGGCAGGCGACCGCCGGCAGGAGCCATTCCCGCTCCGCGCCGACGACGAGCACCGTCCCCGCGCCCTCCGGATCGAACGCGTCGATCGCTCGGGTCTCGACCGCGATGCCGCAGCTGCTCTCGGTGGCGCCCCCTCCGGCCGACACGAGCTCGACCCGATAGAACGCCGGGCGCCCCTTGAGGCTCAGGGCCCGGTTGGCGCCGTTGAAGACCGCCGCAGGACCGGTCGCGTCCAGCAGCTCGAACCCGGGGTAGACGATGAACGCGATGCGGTGCATTGGCGGAAAATACAATCGCTTTGTCATTTCCGCCAAGGCGAAACCCCGCGTAGGGTCGCCGGCGTTCAGGGCGGCATGGTCCGCACCGCAGCCTCGGCCGCACCCCGGTCCGGCGGCAGAAGGAAACGCCGATGACCCGCCTGCGCGTGAACTGCTTTTCCGTCTCGCTCGACGGCTACGGAGCCGGTCCGCAGCAGAGCCCGGAAAACCCGCTGGGGAAGGGGGGAGAGGCACTGCACGACTGGTTCGTCCCCACCCGCGCCTTCCGGGCGATCCACGGCGCGGAGGACGGAACGACCGGCCCGGACAACGAGTTCGCCGCCCGGCAGACGAGGAATATCGGGGCGTGGATCATGGGCCGGAACATGTTCGGCCCGGTGCGCGGTCCATGGCCCGACGCGAGCTGGACCGGGTGGTGGGGCGACGACCCGCCGTTCCGCTGCCCCGTCTTCGTTCTGACGCACTACGAGCGTAGCCCGGTCGCCATGCCCGGCGGCACGGTCTTCCACTTCGTGACCGAGGGCATCGAAGCGGCGCTGGACCTTGCCGTCCGGGCCGCCGGCGAAAAGGACGTGCTCATCGGCGGAGGCGTTGCGACCATCAGGCAGTATCTCGGCGCCGGTCTCGTCGACGAGATGCACCTCGCGGTCTCGCCCGTCCTGCTCGGCTCGGGCGAGCACCTGCTCTCGGGCATCGACACCGTCGGCCTCGGCTATCGCTGCAGCGAGCACGTCACGACACAGAACGCGATGCACGCCGTTCTCATCAGGGAGGAATAATCAAGCATGCCCAGCACCGTGAAACTGCACCGGGTTCTCGCCACAAGTCCGGAGAAGGTCTACCGCGCGTTCGTCGAACCCGACGCGGCCGCGAGCTGGCTGCCGCCCAACGGCTTCCTGTGCACCGTGCACGAGCTGGACGCGACGGTGGGCGGCAAGCACCGGATGTCGTTCCGCAACTTCACGACCGGCCAGAGCCACGCCTTCGGCGGCATCTACAAGGAGCTCGTGCCCGGCGAACGGCTCGTCTACACGGACGCGTTCGACCATCCGAACCTGCCGGGCGAGATGACGGTCACCGTCACCCTGGCCGCCGTCTCCGTCGGCACGGAGATGCACATCGAGCAGCATGGGATCCCGGACGTGATTCCGCGGGAGGCCTGCTATCTCGGCTGGCAGGAAAGCCTCATCAAGCTTGCCAGGCTGGTCGAGCCGGACATCCCGCAGTAACCGCCGTCCGCCGGTCCCGAGCCGCGCCGCCGGTGTCCGGGCACCGGCGGTCGCCGGGCCGTTCAGACGGCCGTCTCGGCCACCTCCGGAACGGCCGTGCCGATCATGGTGTCGCGCGTGACGATCGCCTCCAGCGCCGGGAGGTCCCACCCCTCGGTGCCGTCGGGGCGCATCGGCAGGACGAGGTAGCGCAGGTCGGCGGTCGAATCGTGGACCCGTACCTCCGTCGTGCCGTCGAGGTGGACGCCGAACTCGGCGAGGACGGTGCGCGGCTCGCGCACGACGCGCGAACGGTATTCCGGTGCCTTGTACCATGCCGGCGGGATCCCCAGCAGCATTCGCGGGTAGCACGAGCACAGCGTGCAGACGACCACGTTGTGGACGCCCGGCGCGTTCTCGACGACGCGCAGCTCCGGCATGCCGGCGACGAACATCGTCTTGCCGGTCTCCTTCTCGATCGTGTCGAGCGGGTCCGCGACCAGGGCCTCGCGGAACGCCGGATCGGTCCAGGCGCGGGCGACGATCCGCGCCCCTAGCGCCGGGTTGCGGCTGTCCATGTTGTCGATCTGGCGGCTGATCATCTCGGCCGTCAGGATGCCCTTCTCGATGAGGAGCTCGCGCAGCGCCTGTTCGAGCAGTCGGGATTCGCGCGGCGCCGGCGGATCGTCGGACGCCGGAGCATGCGGGTCGTGGGCGTGGCCGTGCCCATGCCCATGCCCATGACCATGGCCGTGGGTGTGATCGTGGGCGTGTTCGTGGTCGTGATCGTCGTGCATCGGTCAGCCCTGTCGCGGCGTCGGCACGGAGGCCGGCTGCAGCCAGTGTTCGTAGAGGTCGGCGTAGAGGGTGTCGCCTGAGGCGGGGTAGCCCGGCCACAGCGCGGCCTGGCTGAACTGGACGCGGTAGAGGCGCCGCTTCGGCAGCCCCGGCTTGTGGTAGGCGAGGCGGGTTGGGTCCGGATAGATCCCGAGCTCGCAGTCGACCACGCCGGTCTTGCCGCGCAGGTAGTGCGGCGTGCGGCAGTGCGGCTCCGGCGGACCGCCGAGGACGTGGACGACGGTGCCCGGCGCGAGTGCGACCGCCTCAGTCATGCGACGCCCCGCCGGCGGCTTCGTCGGCCGCGAGCGCGGCGATCCTGGCGGCGAGCTCGTCGCGGTCGATCACGTCCTGCTCGATGAGGATGTCCCGCAGGGCGTTCAGCCATTTCACGTAGTAGTCGAGCGAAGTGTAGGCTTCGGGGCTGTTGGATTCGACAACGCGGCGCAGCGCGTCGATCCGGAAGGCGTCGATGGCGGGGCTGATCATCAGCATGACCATCGCGTCGACGCGCTTCTCGAAGAAGCTGACGGCGTGTTCGGCCCGGTCCACCGGCCCGCCCGGCAGACCTCCGATATCGTTGACCCGCTGCTCGGGAACGGGGTCCTGCGTCATGATCATGCTGTCCTCTCGCGCTCCATCCGCCGGCGCACCGGGGCCGAGCCTAACGTCACCGCACCGCCGTCGCCATGGACCGGCGGTGTCCGGAGCAAGTTTGGCCCACAGCCGGTGCCGGCGGCAAATTCCGTGCCGGACGGCCGCTCCGGCTGAGGAACCTTGTCCCCACGGTGAGACCGCCGGGGACACGGCCGCTCCGGCTGAGGAACCTTGTCCCCACGGTGAGACCGCCGGGGACAATGACAGGGTCCGAAGATCGCGCGTCGCGTCGTCCTCGCACCGTGGTTCCATAACTCTCATTATACGACCAGCCGGCGCACCGGCGGCAACGTCTACTGTGGGATGCTCCTTCAAACGACGGCGTAGAACAGCGTCAGATCAGACGTCTCCGGGACCGGCTCGCGCCTTTCCTCGAATGCACTTGCGGGCGTCATGACATTCTTGCGTTCGTGGTGCTAGGATCACGCTGGCGACACAGAAAAGACCAAAATCCAATGGCGACCACCTCGCTGATCCCGGCCCACTCCCCCTTCAATTACAACGTCGGCATCAACTACGAGAGCTGGCTCCTCTTCCCGCCGGGCGCGAACAACAACGCGCTGATCAAGGCCGACATCGACGCGATCACCGAGAACTTCAAGCTGATCAAGACGTTCCACGGGGCCGGCGTCGGCACGTCCGACATCATCATCGACCCGACGCAGGCGGCCGTCATCAAGGCGGTGGTCGCCAAGCCCGGCGTCGAGCTCGTCATGGGCACCAACGTCAGCGCGCTGGTCCAGACGAGCGACACCGGCAAGTTCAGCGCCGGACTGATGACGACCCGGCACTATACCGACACCTGGGTTCAGAAGCTGATCGAGGCGTTCGGCGGTGTCGCCAACGTCAACAAGAGCCTGAAGCTGATCTCGCTCGGCAACGAGATCGACCTGCATGGCCCGCCGCCGGGCTCGCCGCAGTTCAACACCTACATCAAATGGATCGAGCAGGCGTTCGACAACCTGTCGGCCTCCCTCAAGGCGAAGGGCCTCGCCTCGATCCCCGTCTCGACCACGATCGCCAACTACCCGAGCGTCGCGAGCGCCAACCGCGTCGCCTCCGAGATCGTCGCCTACATCGAGAACCACTGGTCGCCCAAGTGGAATGCCGGGCACGCCTTCACGCTGTTCAACCAGTACACCCTGGCGGTGAAGGGCCAGGGGGCGAAGAGCACCGACTTCGCCCCGGTGAAGACGTACTTCTCCAACGTGCAGAACCAGCTCGGGCCTGACCTCTCCGTCTTCGTCGGCGAGACCGGGTATTCCGATACCTATGGCGCCAACAACCAGAAGCTCGTCTACGAGCAGATCTTCCAGTGGCTGGAGGGGCAGCACGCATCAGGCGGCCGCACGGTCCCCCTGTTCGCCTTCGACGCGTTCGACCGGCCGGACCAGGCGGGCTACGAGGTCGGCTTCGGCATCTATTCCGGCGACGGCGTGACCGCGCCGACCGGGCTCAAGCCGGCGGTCCGCTCGCTCATCCCGGACTGGACGGACGACCCGATCAACGTCCACTCGCGCGGCAACAACAGCCTTTACGGCAGCGCTGCCGCCGACACGTTCCGCGCCCTCGCCGGCCACGACACGGTACTCTCGGCGGAGGGGCACGACCGTGTCCTTGCCGGCAACGGCAACGACCTCGTCGCCGGCGGCAGCGGTAACGACGAGATCCACGGCGGACGCGGCCACGACGAGATCGAGGGCGAGGACGGCAACGACGTGCTGCGCGGCAGCCACGGGAACGACACGCTCACCGGCGGCAACGGCAACGACAGCCTCTTCGGCGGCGCGGACGCGGACCGGCTGTCGGGGGGGCGCGGCGCCGACCGGCTGTCGGGCGGCGGCGACGACGACGTGCTGGACGGCGGCAACCGCGACGACGTCCTCTTCGGCCGCGCCGGCAACGATACGCTGATCGGCGGGCGGGGCGGCGACGTGATGGTCGGCGGCGAGGGCGACGACGTCTTCGCCCTCGAGAAGCTCCCCGGGACCGACGTCGTGCGCGATTTCGGCGGCGGCGACCACTTCGGCCTGACGGACGGTCTTACCTTCGCCGATCTCTCGTTCGACGAGACCGCCCGGGGAACGCAGATTTCAGCCGATGGCGAGGTCCTCGCCATTGTCCTCGACGTTGCCCCGACCGACCTGACCGCGGACGACTTCATCAGCCTCTGACGGATCCGCCGGGCCGCACCGGCGGGCGAACGATACCGCGCCCGAAGCGAAGCGGTCGGGCGGCGGTCAGCCCTCGCGGCGCTCGAGGCCGTCGAGGTAGGCGGCGACGTCGTCGGTCGGGATCACGTCGGCGTACTTGCAGTTGAGGTCGAAGAGGTTGATCGCGTGGCTCGCCTCGAAGCGGTCGAACGCGGTCTCCTCGGGAATCACGACCTTGAAGTTGAAGGAGTAGGCGTCGACCGTCGTGGCGCGCAGGCAGCCCGACGTCGTGCACCCGGTGAGGATCAGCGTGTCCACGTCGAGGAAGTTGAGGTGGCTCATGAAGATCGTGCCGAAGAAGGCCGACGGCTTGCGCTTGCCGATCAGGATGTCCTTCGCCTGCGGCGCGAGCGAGGCCACGGTCTGCGTCGCGTGGGTGCCTTCGATGGACGACTTCTCGGTGCCGCGGTGGTTCTTGCCGACCTGGACGCCGCTGTCGATCATGTCCGCGCGCCGCTCGGACTGGGTGTAGAAGACCGGCAGGTTCTTCTCGCGCGCGAGCTTCAGGAGCCGCTCGATGTGCGGCACCGCGTTCCAGCCCCGGGGGCCGCAGTGGGTGCGGTACTTCTTGATGCCTTCGACCTGGCTCTCGCCCGGCTCGTCGCCGGTGAAGTTGTACTGCACGTCGATGATGAAGAGCGCCGGACGCTTTCCGAAACCGCCGCGCTTGCCGTAGCCGGCGAGCTGATAGATCTCCTTGTCCTCGTCGGTCAGGAACTTGTCCCAGATGCGTTCGGTCATGTCGGTTCTCTGCTGAAGTTCGGACGGGCTCAGTTGGCCCGGAAGAGGTATTGGCCGCCGGCCCCGCCCTCGAGCGCCGGCGCCAGCGCGCCGTTCTCGGCGATGACGTTGCCGCGCAGCACCGTGTGGGTCACCGCGCCGCGGAAGCTCATCCCCTCGTAGGGGGAATAGTCGGAGTGGGACGGGAAATCGGTGTGGCCGACGGTGGTCGTCCCGTCTGGGTCGACGATCGCGAAGTCGGCGTCGTAGCCCGGGGCGATGCGGCCCTTGTCGGCGAGGTTGTACAGCGCGGCGACGTTGCGGCTGGTGGTCGCCGCCAGCGTCTCGATGGCGATCCCCCGCTTGTGGTAGCCCTCGCCCACCAGCACCGGCCAGATCTGCGCGATGCCGGGGAAACCGGCCGATGCGCGCCAGATGTCCGGTCCCTTGGTGGCGCGCTTGCGGGCCACGTGGTCCGAGCCGATCGTCTGGATCGATCCGTCGCGAACGCCCTCCCAGAGGCCGTCGACGTCCGCCTGGGAGCGGAGCGGCGGGTTCACCTTGCCGAGGTCGCCGATGTCGCTGTCGCGCGTCAGCGAGAGGTAGTGGACGCACGTCTCGACGTTGATCGGCGGGCGGTTCGGGTGGCGCATCCGCCGCACGAGGTCGAGGCTCTCCACCGCCGACATGTGGACGATGTTCACCGGGCAGCCGGCCTTCTCGCCGAAGAAGGCGACGCGGAAGACGTTCTCGGTCTCGAGGAAGCCGGGGCTCTGGTCGTCCCAGGCGCCGAGGTCCATGCGGCCCGCCGCCTTCACCGGCTCGCGGAACACCGGGATCACCTCGGTGTTCTCGCAGTGGACGCCGACGACGCCGCCCTTCACCTTCGCGCCCGCCTGGAGCGCCGCGAACAGCAGCGCGTCGTCCACCTCGGTGAAGCCCTTCGCCCGGCCGGTCTCGCCCTTGTACATCAGGTAGACCTTGAGCGACGTGACGCCGAACTTCGCCGCGAGCGCGGGAAACTCCTCCACATGGCGCCGCGCGGTGACGCCGAAGTGGAAGCCGAAGTCGATCACAGATCGGGAAAGGCCCTCCTCGCGCCACGGCCCGGTCGCGGCGTCGAGATCCTCGGAGCGCCAGAAGGTCATGAGGCCGGTCACGCCGCCGAGCGCTGCGGTGCGGCTCTCGGTGGTCCAGTCCGCCTCCTTGGCGCCGAAGCCGACGTGGGTGTGCGGGTCGATCGCGCCCGGCAGGACCCAGCGGTCGGTGCAGTCGATGACGCGGGCGCCCCCGGCCGCCTCGTCCGGCGCGAGAATCGCGGCGATCCGTCCGCCCTTCACGCCGACGCTGCCGCGCCGCACGCCCTCGCCGGGGAAGACGATCTCGCCGTTCTTCAGAACCAGATCGAAGCTCATGCCTCAGTCCCTCGTCCGAGCGCGAGCAGCCGTTCGCCCGCGTCGTTCCATACGTGTTGCTTGACGATGAGCCCGTCCTGGAGCTCGAACCAGTCGCAGAAGCGGATGCCCTCGAAGGGCGCTCCGTCCGGCCACTCGCCATAGAGGGTGCCGGTGATCATCACGTGGGCGCGCGGCCCGCTCTCCCAGGCGGTGCAGCCCGTGATGCGCTTCTTCACGATGCGGTACCGCCCTGAGGAGTTGGCGACGATCTCCTCGATGCGCGTGAACCGCCTGCCGCCGGGAAAGACGATGTCGAGATCGCCCGGGGCGACGAGGCGGCGGGCGGCGTCGAGGTCGCGCGCTTCCATCGCGCCGAGATAGTCGACCGCGAGGTTCGCGGCCCATTCGCACGAGCTCACCGGGCCACCCCCGTCCTGGCGCCGTCCGCTGCGAGCGCCGATTGCAGGATCGCGGCGAAGATGCCGCCTTCGCGCAGGAGGCCGCGCTCATGATGGCCGGCCACGTCGAGCCGCGCGCGGAAGACCGTGCGGCCGCCGTCCGCCGCCACCGCCTCCACGTCGACAGGAGAGCCCGTTCGCGTTGCCGCGTCGAGACCGGCGAAGCGGAACGTCTCGAACCCGGTCAGGCCCAGCGAGGCGACACTCTCGCCCGGCATGAAGACCAGCGGCAGGATGCCCATGCCGATGAGGTTCGCGCGGTGGATGCGCTCGAAGCTCTCCGCCAGGATCACCTTGACGCCGAGGAGCTTCGGCCCCTTCGCCGCCCAGTCGCGGCTCGACCCCATTCCGTAGTCCTTGCCGGCGAGGACGATCGCCGGCCGGCCCTCGCGGCGCAGCGCCTCCGCCGCGTCGTGGATCGTCAGCACCTCGCCGCCCGGGGCGAGGCGCGTGACGCCGCCCTCCACGCCGGGGACGAGCTGGTTCTTCATCCGCTGGTTGGCGAACGTGACGCGGGCCATGAACTCGTGATTGCCGCGGCGCTGGGTGACCGCGTTGAAGTCCCTCGGCGCGACGCCCTGGTCGATGAGGTACTGCCCCGCCTGCGTCTCCGGCAGGATCTCGCCGGACGGGGTGACGAAGTCCGTGGTCAGCGAGTCGCCAGCGACCACCAGCGCGCGCGCCTCCTCGATCACGTCGGCGAGCGCCCCGTCGGACAGCTCGATGAACGGCGGCCGGCGGATGTAGGTCGAGGCGGCGTCCCACGCGAAGGTCGGCCCGGCCGGGCTCTCCAGGCTGCGCCACAGCTCGGCGCCGTCGAAGAGGGTCGCGTAGCTCTTCACGAAGCGCTCGGGGCGCTGGCTCTGCCGCTCCAGCGCGGCGACCTCCTCGTTCGCGGGCCAGATGTCGGCCAGCATCACCGGCCGCCCTTCCGCGTCGGTCCCGAGCGGCTCGGTCGCGAGGTCGACGTCGACGCGCCCGGCAAGCGCGTAGGCGACCACCAGCGGCGGCGAGGCGAGGTAGGACGCGCGCGCCGACTTGTGGATTCGCCCCTCGAAGTTGCGGTTGCCGGAGAGGACGGCGGCGCACACGAGGTCCGCCCCGGCCACCGCCTCGGAGACACCGGGCGCGAGCGGGCCGGACTTGCCGGAACAGGTGGTGCAGCCGAAGCCGACGATCTGGAAGCCGAGCACGCCGAGCGGGTCCATCAGCCCGGCGTCGGTGAGGTAGTCCTCGACGAGGCGCGAGCCGGGCGCGAGCGAGGTCTTCACGTGCGCCGGCACCCGCAGCCCCCTCGCCACGGCGTTGCGCGCCAGCAGTCCCGCCGCCAGCATCACGGAGGGGTTCGAGGTGTTGGTGCAGGAGGTGATGGCCGCGATGAGGAGGCTGCCGTGGTGCAGCGTCGCCCTGCCCTCGCCGAGCGCGACGTCGGCGCTGCCCTCCAGCGCCTCGGGCGCCAGACCGAACCCCTGCGGGCCGACCGGTGCGGTCAGCGCCGTGCGGAAGCGGTTCGCCACCTCGTCCAGCGGGATCCGGTCCTGCGGACGCTTCGGGCCGGCGACGCTCGGCACGATCGCGCCGAGGTCGACGTCGACCGTCTCGCTGTACTCGGGCTCGGGATCGCCGGCGGAGGACCAGAGGCCCGTCGCGCGCGCGTATGCCTCGATCACGGCGACATGGTCGGCGGTGCGGCCGGACTGGGCGAGATACTCGACCGTGCGCGCGTCGATGGGGAAGAAGGCGGCGGTCGCGCCGTACTCGGGCGCCATGTTGGCGATGGTGGCGCGGTCCGGCACCGAGAGGCTCGCCGCCCCCGGCCCCGTGAACTCCACGAAAGCGCCGACGACGCCCACCTGACGCAGCCGTTCGGTGATCGTCAGCACGAGGTCGGTCGTCGTCGAGCCGGCGGGCAGCGCCCCCGTCAGCCGGACGCCGACGACGCGCGGAATGCGCACGAAGTACGGCAGGCCGAGCGCTGCCGACTCCCCGTCGATGCCCCCGACGCCCCAGGCCAGCATGCCGATGCCGCCGACCATCGTCGTGTGGCTGTCGCACCCGAGCACGAACTCGCTCGCCAGCACCTCGCCGCCCGCCGGCAGCGCCACAGGGGCCACGACGCGGGCGATGCTCTCCAGATGCACCTGGTGGATGATGCCCGAGCCGGGCGGCACGACGCTCAGCCGGTCGAACGCCTGCTCCGCCCACTTGAAGAAGGCGTACCGCTCGCGGTTGCGCCGGTACTCCTGGGCGATGTTGTGCTCGCGCGCGTCCGGCCGCGCGGCGACGTCGACGATCAGCGAGTGGTCCACCACCAGCGTGACAGGGACGGCGGGCTCGACGCCGCGCGGGTCGCGCCCCTTCGCCACGAGCGCGTCGCGCGCGGCGGCAAGGTCCATCAGCGCCGGCAGGCCGCTCGAGTCCGGCAGCATGACGCGGGCGGCCGACAGCGGCACGGCGATCTCGGGTGATGCCGCGGTCCAGTCGCGCACCGCCGCCATCTCGGCGGCGACGTCCGCCCCGGAGAGGGCCTGCAGGGCGAGGTTCTCGAGGACGACGGCGAGCACCCGCGGCAGGGCGGTCCCGCGGCCGACGAGAATGCGCGGCAGGTCCACGGCGGCGAAGCGGCCGGCGTCGCCCGCTCCGGCGGTCAGGAGAGGAATGGGGGCAGCGCCATGCGTGGTGCGTTCATCCATGTCGGTTGGATAGTTCTGGCCCGCAAAAGTGTCAACACTCTTGTCCAGGTGGCCCCTGTTGTGGCATTGCGCGATTTACAGGGCCCGCACGAGCCGCTAATTTTGATCAAAAGTGTCGACAGAATGGAGCGAGGATGTCCGGTCAGCAGCGAACCCTCGTCGACACCGTCTTCGAAGGAATTTTCCAACTGATCCTCAGCGGAGAAATTCCCATGGGTGGCATCGTCAACGAGGTCGCCCTGGCGGACCGCTTCAAGGTCAGCCGCGGACCCGTGCGCGAAGCCATCAAGGCGCTCGAGGGCCGAGGCCTCATCCTCAAGGAACCGTACTTCAAGGCCCGCGTCGTCGATCTCGACGGACAGGATATGGTCGAGATCTTCCAGCTGCGCGAGAGCGTCGAGGGAATGAGCGTCAAACTCGCCACCCAGGTGATGAGCGACGAGGCCCTCACCCGCCTCCTCTCCGACTTCGAGCGGGTCGGCGGCGATGGCAAGGTGCTCGACCTCCACGCTCGGATCGCGCGTGAATCGGGCAACCGGCGCATCCAGTCGCTGCTGTGCGACGAACTCTACTACCTCCTGAGGCTCTATCGCGCCCGGGCCGGGTCCACCCCGGGCCGGCACGACACCGCCTCGGTCGAGCACTGGCAGATCCTGCGCGCGATGAAGGCGCGCGACGCGGACCTCGCCGAGTCGCTCATGCGGGCGCACATCGCCCGTGCCACGGAGGCGCTCCAGCGCCTTCGGGACACCCCGTCCGCCGCCGCCTCCACCGGGGCGGGCGACGGCCGCCGAAGAAAGGATACTGAAGCGTGAAACCCACCCAGCGTCTGCGCGCGCTCCTTGCCGGCGACGAGATCCTCGTCTCCCCCGGCGTCTACGACGGCTACAGCGTGCGCCTCGTCGAAAAGATGGGCTTCAAGACCGCCTGCACCACCGGCGCGGGCCTCGCGAACGCGCGCATGGGTTTCGAGGACGTCGGCATCATGGGCCTGACGGACAATCTCGACGCCTGCCGGATGATCGCGGGCTGCGTCTCGATCCCGGTGATGGCGGATGCCGACACCGGCTACGGCAACCCGGCGACCGTGTGGCACACCACGCGGCGGTTCGAGGATGCCGGCGTCGCGGGCATCAACATCGAGGACCAGGTCAGTCCCAAGCGCTGCGGCCACATGGCCGGCAAGGACGTCATCGACATGCGCGAGATGGCGAAGAAGATCGAGGCGGCGTGCAACGCCCGCCGCGACGACGACTTCGTCATCCTCGCCCGCACCGACGCCATCGCCGTCGAGGGCCTCGAGGGCGCGCTCCGCCGCGCCAGGCTCTACGAGAAGGCCGGCGCGGATCTCATCTTCGCAGATGCCATCAAGGGCGAGGAGCAGATCAAGGCGCTGGTCGACGCGGTCGACATCCCCGTCTCGGTCAACATGGGCTTCGGGCTGCGCTCGCGGCCGACGACGCCGCTCATCCCGATCAAGCGCCTCGCCGAGCTCGGCGTGCGCCGCGTGACCCTGCCCCGCATGCTGCCCGCCGCCGCCCTCAAGGCGATGGAGACGGTGCTGGCGCTCCTCAAGGAAACGATCCCGACGGGCGACGTCGTGGACCGCCCCGACCTTCTCGCCTCGATCGACGACATCTGGGGCCTGATGGGGTTCGAGGAGTTCAAGGCGCTGGAGGCCGAGTTCAACGACATCGAGAGTGTCGACACCACGGTCGCGGGCTGACCCTTCCGGCCAGCCGCAAAACGAAACGGGCCGCGCTGTGCGCGGCCCGTTTTTGTTTGTCCGTCGTCCCGGGACCGGGTCCCGCCCGAGCCGGATCGTCCGGCGGGGCACATGGGTCGGGGATCAGGGCAGCGGCGCCCGCCGGGGGCGGGCGCCGGGCATGCGTTACTGGACGGAGAGCGTCGGCAGGAGGTCGGCGAAGAACGCGTCCTCCTTCTTGAGGACCTCGGCGAACTCGGCCGGGTCGGCATAGTCGACCGCGGTCAGGCCGCTCTTGGCGAAGGTCTGGAACGTCTCGCCGGCGGCAGCGGTCTCGGCGGCCGCGGCGATCCTGGCGACGACGTCCTCGGGCGTGCCGGCCGGCGCCCAGAGGCCCGTGTTGGGCGGCAGGGCGAGGTCGACGCCGCTCTCGACGAGCGTCGGGACGTCCGGCGCGACGGCGGTGCGCTCGGCGCTGAGCTGCGCGAGGGCGACGAGCTTGCCCGCCTCCGCCTGCGGCAGGATCGCCGAGGCGAAGCCGAGGACGAGGTCGACGTCTCCGGCGACGGTGGCCGCGACCGCCGGGGTCACGCCGTCGAACGGGATGTGGAAGAGCTCGACGCCGGCCGCGCGGGCGAAGGCCTCTGCGGCGATGTGGGTGGCGCCGCCGGTGCCGGCGGAGCCGTAGCTCACGGCGCCCGGGTTCGCCTTGGCGTACTCCACCAGCTCCTCCACCGTGGAGAACGGGGCGCCGGTGCGCGCGGCCATCATGTTGGGGCCGACCGCGACGCGGGCGACAGGCTCCAGCGAATCGAAGTCGTAGGGCAGCTCGCGCTGGTGCGGCGCGACGGTCTGCACCGAGGAGACCGCGAACAGCAGCGTGTAACCGTCCGGGTCGGCCTTGGCGACGGAGGCCGCGCCGACGGTGCCGCCCGCCCCCGGCTTGGTCTCGACGACCACCGGCTGGCCAAGCTCCTTGGACATGCCCTCGGCGAGGGTACGGGCCATCGTGTCGGTCGAGCCCGGGGAATAGGGCACGACGATCGTGATCGGGCGGGTCGGGAAGTCCTGCGCCATCGCCGGCGCAAGGCCGAGCGCCAGGACCGCCGCGGCGGCTAGCCCAGTGAGTTTCAGTTTCATCCGCAATCTCCAAGATGGAACATGTGGTTCATTCCGCGGCGCGCTTTGCGGCGGTGTCCCTGGCGGCGGCACGGCCGGCAATGTAGCCGAGGCCGAGCGCCGAAAGGAGGCCGTTGCCCGACACGTAGCCCCTGCCCCCGGCGCGCCCGCTGATCCCCGCCGCGGCCCCGCCGCCGGCGAAGAGGCCGGCGATCGCGCTGCCGTCGGGCCGCAGCACGCGGGCGTCGTCGTCGATCATCAGACCGCCCTGCGTATGGAAGAGGCCCGGGGTGATCTCCGTCGCGCGGAGCGGCGCGCCGAGCGGGCCGAAGCCCCACGCGGTCCGCCCGAAGGCGTCCTCGCCGCCCGCGGCCGCGTTCGCCGCATCGGCGAGCGTCGCGCCGAGCGCGTCGGCGTGGACGCCGATGGCGTCCGCGAGATCGGCCGCGTCGGCGCCGGCGGCGGCGTCGCCCATCTCGGCGATCTCCGCGAATTCGGGCTGGCCGCTGGCGACGTCCGCCTCGATCCGGGCGTCGTAGATCATGTAGAGCGGCGCATCGGCCGCGGCCTCGACGCCGGCGAAGGCGGAGTAGCCGAGCGTCTCGTCGCCGATGCGCCGGCCGTTGCGGTCGACGATGATCCCGCCGCGCTCGATCACCGTCCAGGTGACGAGGGCGCCGCTCCGGCGCGCGAGGCCGGCGTGGCCCTGATAGGCTCCGAGGTTGCCGGTGGCGGCCCCCAGCTCGAGACCCCAGGCGAGCGCCTCCCCCGTGCTGCCGGGCGCGCCGGCGTAGGTCGTGCCGCGCGCTTCCGGACAGTGGGCGGCGACGAGGTCTGGCGCGCCGCCGAAGCCGTTGGAGGCGAGGATCACCGCGCCCGCCCCGATCCGGCTCTCGCGCCCCTCGGCGTCGCGCGTCACGACGCCGACGACGCGGCCGCCGCGCAGGATCAGCGAGGTCGCGGGCTGGCCTAGCGCCACGGGGATGCCGCGCGCGCTCGCCTCGCGCTCGAGGTCGGCGACGAGGTCGGCGCCGCGCCGCGAGGGAGGCGCATGAAGGCGCGTGACGCTGTGGCCGACGTGGCGGTAGGTGCCGACGAGGGTCAGGGTGACATGGGCCTCGTCGATCAGCCACTCGACGAGCTCGGCCGAGGTCGCGGCGAGGCGGCGGGTCAGGTGCTCCGCCTCATGCGGGCCGCTGACCGCGAGGAGATCGGCGACGAACCGCTCCGGCCCGTCCTCGACCCCCGCCTCGGCCTGCAGGCGCGTGCCCGCGCCGGGGATCGAGCCGCTGGAAAGGAGGGTGTTGCCGGCGAGGCGGGTCAGTTTCTCCACGACGGCGACGCTCGCGCCACCCGCTTCGGCAGCGATCGCGGCGACGAGGCCGCAGCCGCCGGCACCGACGACGAGGACGTCGATCTCGATGTCGAACGCGTTCGAGGTTGGGTCGACCGTCATCGCCTGATCCGCTCATACACAGAAGTGTCAACACTACGCGTGTCCTGCGTGACGGATCAACACCTTCGTCACAATTCCCGCCGGGCGACCGCAAATTGTCAGCCTGTCCGCGTGCCATGCGTCCAAAATCCGGGCTGCGGCGACAGATGCGACGGCAGCGCATATGACAGCGCCGAGTCATGCGACGGCGTAGTGTTGACAGTTCTGTGCGTTCTTGTCATTCGGCACGATACGGTTCGGAGGCGTGCGGGATGAGCTCACCAATGGCGTCGCGGTCGGCTCCCGCCCCCTCCGGCGGGCACCGCGGGTGACGGCCCCGGCTCCGGTCATCGCCGGCATGCGCGGCGCCCCCGGCGTCGGGCGCACCGCCGCCTCCTCGCCCCGGGCACCTGCGCTCCTCCGGCCGGGCGCCGGCGCCGGGAAGGCGACCGGACAGCCGAGGGACGTAAGATGCGCCGGCAAACCGCGGGTCGGACCATGAGGCCCGCCGTACCGCGCCCGAGGCCACAGCAGGACGAGGAACAGTGAAGCGATACCGCAATTTCCAGGAGATCGGCGCCGGCCTCGTCATCGCGGCAGTCGGCGTGGCGGCGATGATCGTCGCGCGCGACTACCCGTTCGGGACGGTGGTGCGCATGGGACCGGGCTTCGTGCCGATCATGCTGGGCGCCCTCCTCGTGGTCCTCGGCCTCGGCGCCGCCTTCCTCGGCCGCGGCCTGCCGGCGGTCTCGCTGGACCTGCACCTGCGCCCGGCGGTCCTGATCCTCGGCGGCATCCTCGTCTGGGTGGTGCTGGTGGACTGGCTCGGCTTCGTCCCCGCCACCTTCGCCCTCGTCGCCATCTCGGCCCAGGCCGAACGCGACATCAAACTCCACGAGACCGCCGCGCTCGCCGCCGGACTGACCCTCGTGGGCTATGTCCTGTTCATCCGCGGCCTTCAGATCCCGATCGCCGCGTTCGGGAGCTGATTGATGGATCTCCTTTCCGGCCTCGCACTCGGGCTTCAGGTCGCGATCACGGGAGAGGCGCTCCTCTTCTGCCTGATAGGCGTCTCGGTCGGCATGTTCATCGGCGTGCTGCCCGGGATCGGCCCGCTCGCCGCCGTCGCCATGACGCTGCCGATCACCTACCACCTGCAGCCGATGAGCGCGCTCATCATGCTGGCGGGCATCTTCTACGGCGCCCAGTATGGCGGTTCGACCGCCTCGATCCTCCTCAACCTCCCCGGCACGTCGACGACCGCGGTCACCGCCCTCGACGGATACCCGATGGCCAAGCAGGGCCGCGCCGGCGTCGCCCTCTTCATCACGACGCTGACGTCCTTCTTCGGTGGCTGCTTCGCCATCGTGCTGGTGATGAGCTTCGCCCCGGCGCTCGGACAGATGGCGCTGAAATTCTCCTCGGCCGAGTACTTCTCCATCATGCTCCTCGGCCTCGTCGCCGCCGCGACGATGTCCCTCGGCTCGCCCATCAAGGGCCTCATCTCGGTGGTCGCCGGGCTGTTGCTCTCGACGGTGGGCATGGACCCGACCTCGGGACACATCCGCTACAGCTTCGGCGTGCTTGAGTTGCAGGACGGGCTCAACCTCGTCGCCATGGCGATGGGTCTCTTCGGCGTCGCCGAGCTCCTCAAGAACGCCGGCAAGCCGCGCGAGATGAAGCCGCAGAAGGTGCGCATGCGCGAGCTCATGCCCACCCGGCAGGACCTCCGCGAGTGCTGGCGCCCGGCGATTCGCGGCAGCTTCGTCGGCTCCTTCATCGGCATCCTGCCCGGCGCGGGACCGACGCTCGCCGCCTTCCTCGCCTACGCGGTCGAGAAGCGCGTCTCGCGCACGCCCGAGAAGTTCGGCACCGGGGCCATCGAGGGCATCTCCTCGCCCGAGGCGGCCAACAACGCCTCCACCCAGGCGGCCTTCATCCCGACCCTCGCCCTCGGCATCCCGGGCGACGCGGGCATGGCTGTGCTGCTCGGCGCCATGATGATCCACGGCATCACGCCGCGGCCGGAGTTCTTCACCACCAACGCCGACCTCTTCTGGGGCCTCGTCGTCAGCTTCTGGGTTGGCAACCTGATGCTGCTCGTCCTCAACATCCCGCTGATCGGCTTCTGGGTGCGGATCCTGACGATCCCGCAGCGGCTGCTCTTCCCGGGAATCCTGTTCTTCATCTGCATCGGCGTCTATTCGGTGAACAACAGCCCGTTCGACGTGATGACGGTGATCGTCTTCGGCGTCCTCGGCTACCTGATGAACGCCTTCGGCTACCCCACCGCGCCGATGCTGATGGGCTTCATCCTCGGCCCGATGCTGGAGCAGCACTTCCGCCGCGCGCTGCTCTTCTCGCGCGGCGATATCCTGACCTTCGTGGAGCGGCCGATCAGCGGCGCCTTCCTGCTGGTGACCGTCGTGCTGGTGGCGAGCCTCGCCCTCCCCATGCTGCGCGCCAAACGCAAGCTCGCCGCGCTCGAGGACTGAGCGCCCGAGCCCCGACGGCGGCGCCGTGGCACCAGCGCCACCGTCGGTGCCGGAGTCAGCGCCCGGCGGAGCTGGCGCCGCGTTCCGTCTCCGGCGGGGTGGGCGCGCCGGGGGAGCGTGGCGCGGGCGACGAGGGCTTCGCCGGCTGGCCCTTCCCCGGCTCGTAGCCGATGCAGCCCTTGACGACCTGCGCGCAGGCGGCGTCCTCCGCGCCCATGACGTCGTTGGCGCCGGCGTAGGCGACCTCGCTGACGCGCCCCCCGGCGAAACGCATCTGGGCCCGGCATTCCGTCGTGCTGTTCTGGGAGAAGCTCGGCCCGGGAATCGGCACCAGCAGCGTCTGCAGCGTCGGCAGCGTCACCGAGGTCCCGCCCGCCGAGCTGCGCTCGTAACTCCAGATCTCGACGTCGCCTTCCATGACCGTCTTGGTCGGGAAGCCGGCGCACATGCGCAGCTCCGCCTTGCTGAGACCGACGATGTCGACCCGCCCCTCCGCTGCGTCACGGGCATCGGCGATCGCGCAGCCCGCCAGCGGGGCCAGCACGGCGAAAAGGAACAGCGCACGAGATATAAAGCGCATGTCATCCGATCATCCTGAACTGTCAGTGGATTAGGCCAACGTGTGCCAGCCCATTCCGATCCGACAAAACTCTACGACCGGGTCTGCCACTCGCACCGGAACATGGCCTTCTCGTGGCCGAAAATGCGATATTTCGCAGACAGTTGCGCCGCACGGGGCACCGTCGCGGCCGCGACAGGACCCCGCAGCCGCCGATCAGAACAGCCGGTCGAGCCAGCCGTGCGGGTCCGGCGCGCGGCCGAACTGGATGTCCGTCAGCGCCGACTTGAGGCGCGCGGCGACCGGCCCCGGCCCGCCGTCGCCGATGGTGAACGCCTGCTCGCGGCCCTTCACCTCGCCGATGGAGGTGACGACGGCCGCCGTGCCGCAGGCGAACGCCTCGACGAGGCGCCCGCTGCGGGCGTCGGCCTGCCACTCGTCGATGCCGTAGCGCTCCTCGCGCACGGTGAGGCCCATGCCCCGCGCCAGCGTGATCAGCGAATCGCGGGTGATGCCGGGCAGGATCGTTCCGGTCAGCGGCGGCGTCTGCAGCGAGCCGTCCTCGAACACGAAGAAGACGTTCATGCCGCCGAGTTCCTCGACCCAGCGCCGCTCGACCGCGTCGAGGAACACCACCTGGTCACAGCCCTGCCGCTTGCCCTCGGCCTGCGCGACCAGCGCCGCGGCGTAGTTGCCGCCGCACTTCACAGCACCGGTCCCGCCGGGCGCGGCGCGGGTGTACGTGTCGGACACCCACAAGGTCACCGCCTTGTCGCCGGACTTGAAATAGGACGCGACCGGGTTGGCGAGCACGCAGTAAAGGTACTCCGATGCCGGATCGGGCACGAGGTCGGCGTCGACGCCGAACATGAAGGGGCGGATATAGAGCGAGGCGCCCTCCGCGCTCGGGATCCAGTCCCGGTCGGCGCGAACCAGGGCGCGCACCGATTCGACGAAGAGCTGCTCCGGCAGCGGTGCCATCGCCAGCCGCTCGGCCGAGCTCTGGAAGCGCCTCGCGTTGGCGTCCGGCCGGAAGAGCGTCGCGCCGCCGTCCGGCAGCCGGTAGGCCTTCAGGCCTTCGAAGATCTCGATCGCGTAGTGCAGCGTCTTGGTCGCCGGGTGCATGTCGAGGCCGGTGCGGGGGCCGATCTTCGCGTCGTGCCAACCGCGATCGGGCGTGTAGCGCATCGTCGCCATGTGGTCGGTGAAGACGCGGCCGAAACCGGGCGCGGCGATCAGGCCGGCGCGCTCGTCATGGCTGGCGCAGTCGGGATTCCTCTCGAGAAGGAATGCCCCCTCAGTATCCTGTTTCACGATGTAAGCCTTCGATATTCACCTGGGCATTCGGGAATGATCCGCCAATCGCCGCGGAATCTGATTGCGAAGATGCCCCTTGATGCACACTGTTCGGAATTTCGTGCCTCCGATATGTGGCACCTTAGCACGATGTGCCAAATCCCGCGTGGGCCGCAGATGGTGAAGCTCGACGACATCGACCGCAAGATCCTGCGGGAGCTGCAGAAGGACGGGCGGATCTCCAACCTGGAGCTGTCCGAAAAGGTCGGCCTGTCTCCCTCCCCGTGCCTGCGCCGGGTGCGGATGCTGGAGGACACGGGGCTGATCGAGCGCTATGTCGCCGTCGTCAATCCCGCCCGGGTCGGCCTCGGCCTCACCGTGTTCGCGCGGGTGTCGCTGATCTCCCAGGACGCCGCCTCGACGGACCACTTCGCCCGCTGCGTCATGTCCCTCCCGGAGGTGATCGAGTGCCACCTGATGGCCGGCGAATGCGATTTCCTGCTGCGAATCGTGACGCGCGACCTCGACGCCTACCGCGCCTTCCAGGTGGAGCATCTGACGCGCATCGAGGGCGTACGCAGCGTCAAGACGGACATCCCCATGCAGCGCATCAAGCTGACGTCCGAGCTGCCGGTCTGACGCCGCCCGCCCGCGCCCGGCTCAGCCGTCGGCGTCGCTGGCGAGTTTCGGCGCGGTGGACTGGGTGTTGACCCAGAGGATCTGCGCCTGGGTGTTGCCGCGGTTCTCGAACTGGTGCGGCAGGCTGCTGTCGAAGCCGAAGCTGTCGCCGGTGGCGAGGACGTAGACGCGGCCGTCCACTTCGAGGTTGAGGCTGCCGGCGACCACCACGCCCGCGTCGTGCCCCTCGTGGGTGTAGCTGCCGTGGCCGGAGGCGGAATTCGGCTCCATCGTCACCATCATGAGCTGGAGGCCGTTCACCGAGAGCGGCGTCAGCAGCGTCTTGGAGATGCCGCCGGCGGTGACGTTGAGCTTCGCCCCCTGCCCCTTCCGGACGACGACGCCGTCGCCCTCGTTCTTCTCCGACGTTTCGTCGAAGAACCACGAGAGGGGCACGCCCGCGGCGGCACCGATCTTCTGCAGGGTGCGCAGCGAGGGGCGCGACAGGCCGCGCTCGAGCTGGCTCAGCGTCCCCACCGACACGTCGGCACGGCGCGACAGGTCCTGCAGCGACAGTGCCTGACTGCGGCGAAGGTCGCGCAGCTTGAACCCCAAGCGATCCACATCCGTCGGGCCGTCCCTCTCGGCTCGATCCGTCATCCCTGCCCCTCTTCGGACCGTCGTCGACGATCTCAACCTTTCATAGTTCATGAAAGTGAAGGCAACAAGCGTTCACTTTTCTGAAGCACTGAACGGCCGCTCGCTCAACCACCCGAATCGATTGAACGTTCATCACGAGTGGGATCATAAAGTATGAAAATTGGGCTTGCATAGCCTCGTGTGAAGTGAAAATCTGCGGCCACTTCGTTCAGTACAGGAGCATGCGATGAGGGCCGGTGCAGAGGTCGGCGGAACGTTCACGGACCTCGTCGTCGTCGACGGGGACCGCGTCACGCTGCGAAAAGTGCCCAGCACGCCCCGTTCTCCGGACATCGGCGTGCTCGCCGCGCTGGACGAGACGGGCCTCGACCTCAACAGGGTGGACGATCTCGTCCACGGTTCGACGGTCGCCACCAACGCACTGCTCGAGCGCAAGGGCGCCAGCGTCGCCTTCGTCACCACGAAGGGCTTCCGGGACATCCTGTTCCTGCAGCGCCACGATCGCCGCAACATCTACGACCTGCGCTACGCCAAGCCCGCCCCTGTCGTCGCCCGGCGCGACTGCTTCGAGGTGGCCGAGCGGGTCGACGCCGCCGGCAACGTGATCGTCCCGCTCGACGCCGCGGCAGAGGCCGCCCGCCTCGCGCCGCTCATCGCCGCGGGCGGCTACCAGGCCGTGGCGATCTGCCTCCTCTCCTCCTACGCCAACGCCGAGCACGAGCGCGCGCTCGCTGCGCTGCTCGACGAGGCGCTGCCGGGCATGTTCGTCACCTGCTCGGCCGACGTCAGCCGCGAGTTCCGCGAGTTCGAGCGCGCCTCGACGGCGACGCTCGCAGCGTACGTCCAGCCTGTCATCGACGCCTACCTCGACCGCCTCGCCACCTCGCTCGCCGAGCGCGGCTTTGCCCGCCGCTTCTCGGTGATGCAGTCGAACGGCGGACGGCTGCCGGCCGAGGGGATGCGCCGCAACGCGATCGCCGCCCTCTTCAGCGGTCCCGCCGCCGGCGTCGTCGGCGCGATCCGCCAGGTCGGCCGCTCGAACGTGAAGGACATCGTCACCTTCGACATGGGCGGCACCTCGACCGACATCTGCCTCGTCGCCGACGGCCGCCCGGGCATCTCGCCCGACACCGAGCTCGACGGCCTTCCGGTGCGTACCCCGGTGCTCGACATCGCGACGGTCGGCGCGGGCGGCGGGAGTCTGGTGTGGATGGACGAGGGCGGGATGCTGCGCGTCGGCCCCCGCTCGGCCGGCGCCGAACCGGGGCCCGCCTGCTACGGCAAGGGCGGCACGCTCCCGACCATCACCGACGCCCACGTCATCCGCGGCACGATCCAGCCCGACGCCTTCCTCGGCGGCGCCATGAAGATCTACCGCGACAAGGCCGTCGAGGCGTTCGAGCCGATCGCCAGCGCGCTCGGCATGTCGGTCCCGACGGCGGCGGCGAGCGCGCTGCGCCTCGGCGTCGCCAACATCGTGCGCGCCATCCAGCTCGTCTCGACCGAGAAGGGCCACGACCCGCGCGACTACGCGCTCGTCCCCTTCGGCGGCGCCGGCCCGCTGCTGGCGGCGGAGATCGCCGAGGAGCTCGGCATGTCCGAGGTGGTGGTGCCGCCGAACCCCGGCGTCCTCTCCGCCTTCGGCCTCATCGCGTCGGACTTCTCCAAGATCTACGCCGAGACGCGCCGGTTCCGCGTCGACGGCGCCGCTCCGGACCTCGTGCGCGAGGCGTTCGCGGCAATGTCCGCCAAGGGTCGCTCGGAGTTCGAGGCGCTCGGCCTCGGCGGTGGCCTCGACTTCATCTTCACCGCCGACATGCGCTTCGTCGGCCAGGCGTTCGAGGTGCCGGTCGTCCTCGACATCGAGCGCCTCGCGACGATGGACGCAGCGGCGCTGAAGGACGCCTTCGCGGACGCGCACCAGCGCATCTACTACCACAGCGGCGGCCACAATCAGGCGATCGAGGTCGTCGGCTTCCGCCTCGAGGTGGACAAGCCCATCGACGCGATCCCGACCTTCATGGAGCGCGAGGTGGAGCGCCCCTCCGTCGCGGTCGCGCAGATGGCCGGCGAGAACGGCTCCTACGAGGCGCGCGTCCTCGGCGCCTCCAGGCTGCCCTACGACGAGGCCCACGCCGGGCCGCTCCTCATCGAGGGCTACTCCTCGACGATCCATGTGCCCGCCGGCTGGTCCGCCACGCGCGACGGCAACGACAACATCACCCTGCGCAAGGTGCAGTAATGGCCCTCAACCCGATCGACTACGCCGTCATCAGCCAAGGTATCCTGGCGGCCGCCCGCGAGATGGGGTCCAAGCTCGTCCGCTCGGCCTACTCCACCATCCTGCGCGAGGCGCGGGACGGGTCGGCCGCGATCCTCGACCGCATGGGCGAGACGGTCGCCCAGGCGGAGCTGATCCCGATGCAGCTCGGCACCATCGGCTCGATCTTCCAGGCCTGCGCGCGCGAGTACGACCTCGAGGCGGTCACCGAGGATGAGTTCTTCGTCATCAACGACCCCTATTCGGGCGGCCAGCACCTGCAGGACGTCTTCTTCTTCCATCCGATCTTCGCCGGCGGCCGGCGTGTCGGCTTCGCGGCGTCGGTGGCGCACCATCTCGACGTCGGCGGCGGCAGCCCCGGCCTCTCCGTCATGGCCCGCGACGTCCACTCCGAGGGGCTCATCATCCCGCCGACAAAGTTCTCCATGTCGCGCGACTGGAACGGCGGGGCGCTGGAACGGCTGCTGCGCGCCAATGTGCGCGCGCCGCTCCAGACGATGGGCGACTTCGAGGCGCAGATCGCCGCGAACGCCATCGGCGGGCAGCGCATCCGCGAGCTCTGCGCCAAGTACGGGACCGAGACGGTCGAGGCCGTGATGGCCGAGTTCCAGACCTACACCGAGCGGCGCACCCGGGCCGGCATCGCCGCCGTGCCCGACGGCGTCTACACCGGCGAGGACGCCATCGACGACGACGGCATCGGCACCGAGCCCGTCTACGTGCGCTCCAGGGTGACGGTGAAGGGTGATTCCATCACCGTCGACTACACCGGCACCGACCCGCAGGTGAGGACCAACCTCAACGCCCCGCTCGCCTCGGCGATCTCGGCGACGCTGTCGTGCGTGAAGAGCGCGCTGACCTCGCCCGACCTCCCGTTCAACGCCGGCCTGCTGCGCCCGGTCGAGGTGATCGTGCCCGAGGGAACCATCCTCAACCCGCGCTATCCCGCCCCTGTGCGGGCGCGCATGGAGGTCTGCTACCGCGCCTTCAACGCCACCATGAAGGCGCTCTCCAAGGCGGTCCCCGATCAGGTCATCGCCGGCGGGTTCGACACCACCACCGTCGCCTGCCTCTCCTGGCTCTCGCCGTCCGGCTACTCGGTCTACCTGGAGATCTTCGGCGGCGGCTACGGCGCATCCTCGACCGCCAACGGCTGCGACGCGGTCGACACCCCGCTCGCCAACTGCGCCAACACCCCGGTGGAGGCGATCGACCAGGACTACACGTTCTTCCGCGTCGAGGAGTACGCCCTCACCGTCGACAGCTACGGCCACGGCGAGCATCGCGGCGGCACCGGCTTCGTGAAGGCGTTCCGCATCCTGGAGACGGGCGCCACGGTCGCCCTCTACGCGGACCACTTCACCCGCCCGGCCGACCCGCTGTTCGGCGGCACGCCCGGGACGACGGGCGCCTGCGAGATCCATCGCGACGGCGAGGTGATCCCGCTCGGCTCGAAGGACATGCGTGAGCTCGTCGCGGGCGACCTCGTCGTCTTCCGCCTCGGCGGCGGCGCCGGGTACGGCTCTCCCGAGAAGCGCCGCGTCCCGGAGATCGAGGCGGACCTCGCCGACGGGCTCCTCACCGAGGACGCCGCCCGCTCGGCCTACCCGCAGCTTGCCGGCGTCCGCTGATGGGAACGAGCGCGGCCTCCTTCGAGCGCTCGCTGTGGTTCGCGCAGTGCGAGGAGCCGCGCCTGTCGGCCGCCCCGCTCGCGGGCGACGCCGAGGTCGACTGCTGCGTCGTCGGCGCCGGCTTCACGGGCCTTTCGACCGCGCTGCACCTCGCCGAGGCGGGGCGTGAGGTCACCGTCCTCGAGGCCGAGGAGGTCGGCTTCGGCGCCTCGGGCCGCAACGGCGGCCAGGTCATCCCCGGCCTCAAGGACGACCCGGACCAGCTCGAGGCGAAAGGGGGCGCCGCCCTCGTTGACTTCGCCGGGACCGCGGCGGACGTCGTCTTCGACCTCGTCGAGCGGCACGCGATCCGGTGCCAGCCCGAACGGAACGGCTGGATCCAGGCGGCCCACTCGGCCCGCGCCCTCCCCGCCGTCCAGGCGCGCGCGCGGCAGTGGGCGGCCCGCGGCGTCGCCGTCGAGATGCTTTCCCCCGCCGACATCGAGGCGCGGATCGGAACCGGAGCCTACCACGGCGGCTGGCGCGACCCGCGCGCCGGCCTCGTCCAGCCGCTCGCCTACGTCCGCGGCCTCGCGCGCGCCTTCGTCGCCGCCGGCGGGACGCTCCACGAGAAGACGCCCGTCACCGCCCTCCGCCGCGCCGGCGACCGCTGGAGCGTCTCGACCCCGGCGGGAACGGTGAGCGCGAGGACCGTCGTCGTCGCCACCAACGCCTACGGCAGCGGCCTGGTGCCGGGCCTCGCGCAGAGCATCCTGCAGGTGCAGAGCATGGTCGTCGCGACCGCGCCGCTGCCGCCGGCGCTGTCCGCCGGGGTGATGGCGAGCCGCGCCTGCCTGTCCGAGACGCGCAAGCTCGCCTTCTACATGCGCCTGTCGCCGGACGACCGGCTCGTCTTCGGCGGCCGCGGCGCGGTCGGCCCGGACCAGAAGGCGGCGCTCGGCGAGGCGCTCGTCGGCGGCATGAGGAGCCTCTTCCCCGCCGTGAAGGACGTGCCGGTCGACTACGTCTGGTCCGGCCACCTCGCGCTGACGATGGACCACCTGCCGCACGTCCACACCCCGGAGCCCGGCCTCTTCGCGGCGCAGGGCTACAACGGGCGCGGCATCGCCATGGCGAGCGCGACGGGACGCGCCCTCGCCGCCCACATCGCGCACGGAACGCCCCTGCCGCTTGTCCCCATCCCCATCGCCCCCGTCGCCTGGCACGCCATGCGCCGTCCGGTCATGAACCTCGGCGTGCGCTGGTACTGGGCGAGAGACAGGCTCGGCTTTCCCGGCTGAGCGTGACGAGACCACCCCGCGCCCCATCAACAGGAAGAGGCCCGATCATGAGACTCCTCACCAGCGCCATCGCCCTAGGCTTCCTCGGCATGGCGGCCGTGCCCGCCGCGGCGACCGAGATCACCGCCAGCGTGTGGTTCCCGAACACCCATCCGCTGACCAGGGACGGCTACCTCGCCCTCGCCGAGACGCTGAAGGAGAAGTCCGGCGGCGACCTCACGATGCAGGTCTACACCGGCGACGCGGTGCTGCCGCCGGCAGCGCACCTGTCGGGCCTGCGCGACGGCATCGTCGACATGACCTACCACGCCGGCACCTATACGCCGTCCGACCTCCCGGCCGACAACGTGCTCGCCGCGCTCGGCATCGGGTTGCGCGATTCCATGACGGTCGCCGGTGCGGTCGCGGACTTCTACATCAACGACCCGATGATGCAGGAGATGTTCGCCTCCCAGGGGATCGTCTTCCTCGGCAGCTACGCCTCGCCTTCCTACATCATGATGTGCCGCACGCCGGTGGTCTCGCTGGCCGACATCGCCGGCAAGAAGCTGCGCATGCCGAGCCCGGTCCACGCCGCCTGGGCCGCATCCGTGGACGCCGCCGCCGTGAACGTCCCCTCGTCGGAGATGTTCTCCGGCCTCGAGAAGGGCCAGCTCGACTGCGCCATCAACGCCGCCAACGACCTCAAGTCGCGCTCGCTGTGGGACGTCGCCAAGAACGTCACACTCCTCGACCTCGGCCCCTACTTCGCGGGCTGGGAGTACGCGATGAACAAGCCCGCGTGGGACGGTCTCGGCGAGAATGAGCGCCGGCTCCTCGTCGATACCATCGCCGACAACATCGTCGACATGACCGCCGCCTACCTCGCGTCCGTCGACGACGCGCTGGCCGAGGCGGACGCGCACGGCGTCACCGTCAGCGAGCCGGCCGAAGACTTGCAGGCGAGCCTCGACACGTTCGTGGCCGAGAAGGTGGAGCCGATGGCGCTCGACGTCGGCTCGCGGTTCAACCTGGAGGGCAGCGACGGCCTGCTGCAGCGCTTCAACGACACCTACGCCAAGTGGCAGGGCCTGATGGCGGACGTGGACGAGGGCGACCTCGACGCGGTGAAGGCGCTGTTCCACAAGGAGATCTACGACAAGCTCGACGTCGCCACCTACGGCGCGAACTGATCCTGGACGCAATGAGAGAGCGGGGGACCACGGCATGATCGAACGTTGGGCCGTACGGCTGGCGGGCCTCCTCGCCGCCCTCGCTCTCATCAGCCTCTTCCTGATGATGCTTCAGACGGTGGCCGACGTCCTGGCGAGCAACCTCTTCAATCGCCCGATCGCCGGCAACCTCGAGATCATCTCGGTCTACCACATGGTGTTCGTGGTGTTCCTGCCGCTCGCGTTCGTCGAGCACAAGCACGAGCACATCTCCGTCGACCTCCTCTACCGCGCGCTCCCGGTCCGCCTGCGGCAGGTGGTCCTCGTCCTCGGCTACCTCGTCTCGGCCGTCTTCTTCGCGATCCTCACGTACCAGACGTGGAACGACGCGGTGCGCTCCTTCAACATCGGCGAGATGATGATGGGCGCGGTCTACGTGACGATCTGGCCGGCCAAGTTCGCGCTGCCGCTCGGCTTCGCGGCGATCCTGCTGATGGTCCTGATCCACGCCTGGCGCGCGGCGACGGACCCCGACTTCGATCCGACGCCCGCCTCCCCCGAAGACAGCGCCGCGTAAACCTCATGGACAATCTCACCATCGGCTTCGTCGGCCTCGGCGCGGGCTTCCTGCTTCTCCTCCTGCGGGTGCAGATCGGCGTCGCGCTCGGCATCGTGTCGTTCTTCGGCATCGGCATGATGCTGAACATGCGCGCGGCGTGGGGAATCCTGACGGCGATCCCGTTCAACTTCGTCGGCGACTGGAATCTGACCGCGATCCCGATGTTCCTGCTGATGGGCTTCGTGGCGTCCGAGTCGGGCATCTCCGCCGGCCTCTTCCGAGCGATGCGGATCCTGCTCTCCTGGCTGCCGGGGGGGCTCGCGGTGGCGAGCGTCGGGGCCTGCGCGCTGCTGTCGGCGGCCTCCGGGTCCAGCGTCGCGACGGCGTCGGCGTTCGCGCGCATCGCGACGCCCGAGATGCTGCGCTACCGCTACCACCCGGGCCTCGCGACGGGCGTCATCGCGGCGGCCGGCACGCTCGGCTCGCTGATCCCGCCGTCGATCCTGATGGTGCTCTACGGCTACCTCGCCGAGGTCTCGATCGCGAAGCTCTTCATCGCCGGGTTCCTGCCAGGGCTGCTGTCTGCGGGCATGTTCGTCGGCATGATCGTCATCCGCTGCATGCGCAACCCGGACCTCGCGCCGAAGGTGGACGAGACCTTCACGCGGGCCGACCTCCTCGCCGCCCTCAAGGAGACGTGGGCGCTGCCGGCGATCATCGTCGGCGTCCTGACCGGCATCTTCGTGGGCGTCTTCAGCCCGACGGAGGCGGGGGCGGTCGGCGCCGCGCTGGCGATCCTGCTGGCGGCCGTGCGCGGCAGCCTCACGCTCGATTCGCTGCGCCGGAGCGGGCTGTCGACGCTGGCCTCGACCTCGGGCATCTTCATGGTGGTGATCGGCACGGCGCTGCTGGGCAAGTTCATGGCGCTCAGCGGCGTGCCGCGCTTCATCGCCGATGAGCTCCTGACGATGGGCTCCTCGGACCTCGCCGTCATCCTGATGGTGGCGGTCCTCTACCTGATCCTCGGCTGCTTCCTCGATTCCATCGGCATCATGCTCCTCACCATGCCGATCATCCTGCCGATCGCGCAGGAGAGCGGGATCGAGCTGATCTACTTCGGCGTGATCCTGGTGAAGCTCCTCGAGATCGGCCTGCTGACGCCGCCGGTGGGGCTCAACGTCTACATCATCAAGGGCGCGCTGGGGGACACGGTGCGGCTGACGACGATCTTCAAGGGGGTGACGTGGTTCATCGTCACCGACATGATCACGCTGGCGCTGATCATCGCCTTCCCCTGGCTCAGCACCTTCCTGCCGAGCCTCATCAACACCTGACCTCCACCTCCATGCCCGGCTTCACGGGCCCCCGCGCCGAAGGACCGTGTCGGGGTCAAGCGCGCGCCCGGAGCCCCGCGCAGCGCAGCGAGCATGGCGAGGACGGGCGCTTGACGCCGGCGCGGTCCGGCACAGCCTGTTCGCGGGGTTGAAGGCCGGGCGGCCGCCGAGGCGGCCGTCCGTCCTGCAACCCTGCCTGCCGGCGAGGCGGAGGGAGCGCGAGGGGGGAACTCCCCTCGCGCCGGCGGCTCCACCGGCACGGCGTCCGCGGCCATTCCCGGCGGCGCCGCAGAAAACCGCTCAGGCCCCCGCGAGCGTCTCGACGCTGCCGCCGACCGGGGGGACCTGAAGGCCGAGGGACTGGCGCAGGGTCGTCCCCTCATAGGCGGTGCGGAACAGGCCGCGGTCCTGGAGGCGCGGGACGACGAGCCGGGTGAAGTCGGTGAAGCCCTCCATGAACCAGGGCGGCATGACGTTGAAGCCGTCCGCCGCGCCGCTCTCGAACCAGTCCACCAGCGTGTCGGCGACCTGGTCGGCCGAGCCGCACAGGACCCAGTGGCCCCGCGCGGCGGCGACGAGGTTGGCGAGGTCCTTGAGGCGCATGTTCTCGCGCCGGGCCTTGCCCAGCATGGCGCTCGCGAACGCGTGGTAGGCGTCGTTCTCGCCGAGGCTCTCGGGGATCGGCCCGTCGATGTCGTCGCCGGAGAAATCGTGGTTGAAGCGCTCCCCGAGGATGCCGAGGGCGTCGCGCGCGCCGACGAAGCCCATCAGGGTGTCGAGCTTGTCGCGCGCCTCGGCCTCGGTCTCGGCGACGACGGGCATCACGCCGGGGAGGATCTTGAGGTCGGCCTCGGTGCGCCCGTGCTTCGGCAGGCGGGCCTTGAGGCCGCGATAGAAGGCGATCGCCTCGCCCTGGTCCTGGGTGACGGTGAACACGACGTCGGCGTGCCTGGCGGCGAGCTCCTGCCCCGCCTCGGATCCGCCGGCCTGGAGGATCACCGGCCGCCCCTGCGGCGCGCGGGTGATGTTGAGCGGCCCCTTCACCTTGAAGAAGGTCCCGTCATGGTCGATCGGGCGGATTTTCGCCGGGTCGAAGTAGGCGCCGGTGGCATGGTCGCGCACGACCGCGTCCGGGGCCCAGGCGTCCCACAACGCCTTCGCCACCTCGATGAACTCGGCGCTCATCTCGTAGCGGCGGGCGTGGTCCGGGTGGATCTTGCCGAAGTTCGCCGCGGCCTGCGGGTTGGACGTCGTCACCGAGTTCCACGCCGCCCGGCCGCCGGAGATGTGGTCGAGCGAGGCGAACGCGCGCGCCAGCGACCACGGATCGCCATAGGTGGTGGAGGCGGTGGCGCCGAGGCCGATGTGGGACGTCGTCATCGCCACCGCGGACAGGAGCGTGATCGGCTCAAGGCGCGAGGTGTAGGACGGGTGCGCGGTGGGGTCGGCGTTAAGGTTGTCGCCGATGAAGATGAGGTCGAAGAGCGCGCGCTCGGCCTCCCGGGCGATGGCGACCACCGCCGGCACGTCCTCGAACGAGGTGACGGCGCCGGGCATCCGCCAGCCGGCGATGTGGCTGCCGGTGCCGAGGAGGAAGAGGCCGAGGTGGAGGTGTCGTTCGCTCACGAGCGGTAATCCGGGTCGGTCCTGTCGAGCTCGAGCATCAGCGCCGGCCACTCGCGCTCGCCGGGGACGAGGATGTCGCCCTTCATCTCCCAGAACTGGCGGGCGGCCTTCTCGCAGGTCTCCGGCGAGGGCATCACGAGCGGGATGCCGGACGCGGTGGCCGCCTGCATCGCGAGCTGGATCTTCGCCGCGCGCTCGAAATAATAGAGCAGCATGAAGGCCTCGCCCGGGGTGCGGCCGACGGTCAGGATGCCGTGGTTGCGCATCAGCATGACCGGGTGCGTGCCGAGGTCGGCGACGAGGCGGGACTGCTCGTCGAGGTCGATGGCGACGCCCTCGTAGTCGTGGAACCCCTGCCGGTCGTAGAATCGCATCGCGAACTGGGACAGCGGCAGTAGCCCGTCCGGCTGGCCGGAGACGGCGGTCGAGGCGTCCGAGTGGGTGTGGAGGACGCAGTGCGCATCCTCGCGCGAATTATGGATCGCAGCGTGGATGACGAAGGCGGCGACGTTCACCTCGTAGGCGCTCTCGGACAGCTTCCTGCCGTTGGTGTCGATCTTGACGAGCGACGACGCGGTGATCTGCGAGAAGAGCATCCCGTAGGGGTTGATGAGGAAGGCTCCCGCCTCCCCCGGCACGCGCAGCGAGATATGGTTGTAGATGAGGTCATCGAGGCCGAGGCGCGCCACCATGCGGTAGGCGGCGGCGAGCTTGACGCGCGCGTCCCATTCGCTGGCGGACACGCCGGTGGGCGTGGGGGCGTTGGCTTGCATCGGTCAGACCTCCATGAGTCGTGCCGGGACCCCGGCGAACGCGACATCCGAATTCTTGTATAATGAGGGCTGGCCCGCGCGCACAGCCGACCGTCGGACAAAGTTTGAGCAAATCCGGCGCGAGGGCGCCGATCCACGCGTCATGCGGCGTATCTTTTGGGCGACGGCCTTGCCGCCGCTTGACGGCATCGGCCCCGCCCGCCCACGGTATTGGCGATCCGTTCGTCAATCTTGTATGTCGAGACGGAGAATTTGTATTCACAGGGGCAACGCCGGGTGCAACTCGAGTTGAACGGAAAGGTCGCTCTCATCACGGGCGCCTCGCAGGGGATCGGCCGCGCGTTGGCCTTGGTGCTGGCCGAGGAAGGGTGTCACCTCCACCTCGCCGCGCGCAACGGCGAGGCGCTGGCCGAGCTGAAGTCCGAGCTCGCCCCCTATGACGTTAACGTCACCATCCACCCGGCGGACCTTTCCACAACCGCCGCCATGGAAGAGCTCGCCGAAGCCTGCGGCGAGGTCGACATCCTGATGAACAATGCCGGCGACATTCCGGCCGGCTCCATCGAGGACGTCACCGACGAGGCGATCCGCAAGGGCTTCGACCTCAAGGTGTTCGGCTACATCACGCTGTCGCGCGAGTTCTGGAAGCGGCGCAAGGGCAAGGGCGGCGTCATCGTCAACGTGATCGGCAACTCCGGCGAGAACTGGGACGCAGCCTACTTCGCCGGATCCACGGGCAACGCCGCGCTGATGAGCTTCACCAAGGCGCTGGGCGGACGCAGCCTCGACCATGGCGTGCGCGTCGTCGGCGTCAATCCCGGCCCGGTCGACACCGCGCGCATGCTGAAGATCATGAAGCGCAAGGCGATCGACTTGCTGGGCGACGAGAGCCGCTGGGAAGAGCTCTACGCCAAATACCCCGGCGGGCGCCCGGCGACGGCGCGCGAGGTGGCCGATCTCTGCGCCTTCCTCGCCTCCCCCCGCGCGGCCTACATCACCGGCACGATCGTCACCATCGACGGCGGCATCGCCGCCCGCGGCTCGGTCATCTGATGGCCGACATCGAGACCCGCAACAGGTACTTCGACACCCTGGTGGCGACGCCGGGCCTCGCCTGGATGGGTCAGAACACCAACCATATCCCGGCGCACCCGGCGGTCACCGAGGCGATGCACGCCTCGATCGCGGCGCAGGAGTACAACGCCTACGCCCCGCCCCTCGGTTTCGAGGCGCTCCGCCAGGGGATCGTCGACGACCTCGGCATCCCCGGCATGAGCGCGCTGGTGACGGAAGGCGGCGTCAACGCGCTCTCCCTCATCGTGCGCGCCCGCTGCAAGCCGGGGACGACGCTCGTCACCACCGACCCGACCTGGAAGTGGCCGTGCCTCTTCGCCGAGCAGGCCGGCGCCGAGGTCATCAAGATCCCGATCTGGGACGCCGCGACCGACTACAAGCTGACGCCCGAGCAGCTCGCGGCCGCGGTCGACCACCGCTGCGCGATCGTCTACCTCGTCGACCCCAACAACCCGCTCGGCATCCGCTACACGCGCGAGGAGATCGAGGCGTTCGCAGCCGTCGCGCGCCAGTCCGGCGCCCTCCTCGTCCACGACTGCACCTATCGCGACTTCGCCGACGGCCACACACCTGCGCTCGCCGTCGCGCCCGAGGGCGCGGTCTGCTCCATGTCCTTCTCCAAGTGGCTCGGCCTCGCCGGGCTGCGCATCGGCGCGCTCGTCGGGAGCCCGACGCTGGTCGCCGAGTTCGCCGCCCTCTCCCCGGCCGTCCTCGGCGCGTCGGTGATCGCCCAGCGCGCCGCCCAGGCGGGCCTTTCGGTGAAGGCGGAGTGGATGGAGACGGTCCGCGGCATCGACCGCGCCAACAAGGCGGCGATTTCCGAGGCCGCGCTCGCCGTCGGCATGACGCTCCCGGTGCCACACTCGCACGGCAACTTCCTGGTGCTGGAGACGGCCGGGACCGGCGCCACGCCGGAGGCGATCGTCGAGGCGGCGCGCCGCGACGGCGTGATGATCCGCCAGGGCGCCTACCACACCGAGCGTTTCGGCGACCGCTTCATCAAGGTCTCCACCTCGGTGCCGGGCGAGTGGGCCGACCGCCTCGCGGCGGGCCTTGCCGCCTACGTGGAGACCGCGAGAGGCCTCAACGACGTGCCCGCCCTCTTCTGATGGATCGGATCCAGCCATGTACGTGACCGCACGCGACGGAACGAAGCTCTACGTGGAGGAGGCCGGCGCCGGCACCCCGATCCTCTTCATCCACGAGTTCGGCGGAAACTACGACGCGTGGGAGCCGCAGATGTCGTACTTCGCCCGGCGCCACCGCTGCATCACCTACGCCGCGCGCGGCTACGCTCCGTCCGACATCCCCGCCGACGTCGAGCGCTACTCCCAGGCGATCGCGGTGACCGACGCCATCGACGTGCTGAACGGCCTCGGCATCGAGAAGGCGCACATCGTCGGCCTCTCCATGGGCGGCTTCGCCACGGTCCACTTCGGCCTCGAGGCGCCGGAACGGGCGCTGTCGCTGACGGTGGCGGGCGCCGGCTACGGCTGCGAGAAGTCCACCGAGGAGTATTTCCGCGGCGTCTCGCTGAAGGTCGCGGAGAACTTCGCCGCCGATCCGGTGAACTTCGCGAAGATCTACGCCGAGGGCGCGAGCCGGGTGCAGTTCCAGAACAAGGACCCGCGCGGCTGGGCGGCATTCGCCGAGCGCCTCGCCCGGCACGACCCGGTCGGCGCCGCCAACACCATGCGCGGCGTCCAGGCCCGCCGCCCGTCCTTCTGGGACCTCGAAGACCGCCTCAAGATGATGGACGTGCCGACCCTCGTCGTCGTCGGCGACGAGGACGACCACTGCCTGCAGCCGGGCATCTTCCTGAAGCGGACCATCCCCGCCTGCGGCCTCGTGGTGATGCCGAAGACCGGCCACACGCTGAACCTCGAGGAGCCGGCCGCGTTCAACGCGCTCGTCGCCGAGTTCATCGCCGAGGCCGAGGCCGGCGCCTGGACCCGGCGCGATCCCCGCGCCGACCCCGCCCAGGTGATGAGAACGGACTGAGCGATGCAGGCGACGCGACGCACCGGATCCCCCCGATGACCCTCTCCATCGACGCCGACCGGCTGTGGTCGCGGCTCATGGCGCTTGGCGAGGACGGCGCCCGGCCGGAGGGCGGTGTGAACCGCCAGGCGCTCTCGGCCGAGGAGTTCGCGGCGTGGCGCCGGGTGATTGGCTGGGGCGCCGAGGCGGGCATGACGCCCGCGACCGACGCGGCGGGCAATCTCTTCCTGACGCTCGCCGGCGCCGATTCCGACGCCGCGCCCGTCCTCATCGGCAGCCACATCGACAGCCAGCCGACGGGCGGCCTCTTCGATGGCACGTTCGGCACGCTCGCCGCGCTGGAGGCCGCGACCGTTATCGCCGAGGCCGGGACCGTCCCGACGCGCCCGATCCGCGTCGTCGCCTGGATGAACGAGGAAGGGAGCCGCTTCGCCCCGGGGATGATGGGATCTGCCCTCTTCGCCGGCCGCCGCACCGAGGCGGCGACCTTCGCGGTCAGGGACGCGGACGGCGTCAGCGTCGGCGAGGCGCTCGCCGCGCTCCATGCCGCCTTCGCGGATGTCCCCCGCCTGCCGCTCGGCTTCCCGGTCCACGCCTACGTCGAGCCGCACATCGAGCAGGCCGAGGCGCTGGAGCAGGCCGGGAACGTCATCGGCGTCGTCACCGGCATCCAGGGCAAGGTCACCTTCGAGGTCACCGTCACCGGCCGCGAGCAGCACGCCGGAACGACGCCCATCGGCCAGCGCCGCGACGCGCTGCAGGCGTTCGTGCGGGTGGCCGCAGGGATGCAGGCGGCGGCGATGCGGGTCGGCGAGCCGGTCCGCTTCACCATCGGCCGCGTCGAGGTGACGCCGAACGCGCCGAGCGTCATCCCCGGACGCGTCGTCTTCCGCATCGACCTGCGCTACCCCGACAACGACACCCTCGGCGCGCTCGCGGCGGAGCTGGAAGCGATCGCCGCGCGCGAGGCGGAGCCGTGCGAGGTCCGGACGGTGCGGCTGGTGGACGAGCCGTCGAACGGCTTCGACCCGGCGCTGATGGCGGCGATCGAGCGGGCCGCGGAACGGCACGATGTCCCGGCGCAACGGCTGTTGTCGGCGGCGGGGCACGACGCGCGGCACATCGCGCCGCTGGCGCCGTCGGCGATGATTTTCATTCCCTGCCGCGGCGGCATCAGCCATCATCCGGACGAGTGGGCGGAGAAAGATCACGTCGCCGCCGGCGCGGCCGTACTTCTTGACGTCGTCGCCGAGGCGGCCGGCGTCCGCTGAGGAGAAGCCCTATGAAGCCGATCAACGACATGGCGGACCTGCCGGTCCAGCACCCCGAGGCGCCGGCGACGGCGGCCGAGGCGCGCGGCCGCTACTTCAACTCCGGCAACGCCTTCAACATCAAGCTTCCGCCCGTCCCGCCCAGGATCTTCACCGAGGAGGCGACGCGCGCCCTCGCCGCCGAGGCGACGGGGATCATCGACTGCGACCAGTCCGCCGCCCTCGGCAGCGAGGTCGCGGCGACGACGCCCTTCATGCTGGCGCGCTACGCGGTCGCGAAGGCCGGCGACACGCTCGAGCTGACGCTGAAGACGAGCGCCTCGATCTGGTACGTCATCAAGGGCGCGGGCGAGCTTTATTGCGGTGAGGCAACCGTCGTTGTCGGCGCGGGCGACGTGCTGCTCCTTCCGGGGAGCGTCGCGGCGGGCTTGACGGCGACGTCCGACTGCGTCCTCTGGGGCGTCGGCAACGACCCGCTGATGGCGTTCGAGGGCCTGACGGCGGACCTGGACGCCCCGGCCGCGGCGTTCGTCCACTACCCGGCGAAGGAGATCGCGCGGCAGCTCGACCTCGTGTATGCGTCGGACGCGAATACGAGTACGTCCGGTCACGCGCTGATCTTCTCGGCCGAGACGACGGAGCACTGCCGCAACATCTCGCCGATGCTGACGCTGTCGCTCAACACGCTGCGACCGCATGCCGTGCAGCCGCCGCACCGGCACAATTCCGCAGCGATCACCCTCGCGGTCGCGGGCGACCCGGCGTACACCACGGTGGACGGCGAGAAATGCCACTGGTCGCAGTGGGCGACGCTGGTGACGCCGCCGACGGCGGCGCACGGCCACCACAACGAGGGCGAGACGCGGGCCGAATTCCTGATCGTCCAGGACGGCGGGCTCTACTATCGCGGCCGCACGATGGGTCTCGTCAACCTCTGACGACGGACCGGGCGCCCGGGCGTCCGGACACCCCCCCGGCAGATCCCGAGGAGCGGGGCAGGGTCAAGTGTCCGCGCGGAGCCACGCGCAGGGCGACGCCCGAGCATGGCGAGCACGGACGCTTGACGCTGACCCGGTCCTCTTCAGGCTGGACAAAGGCATTGCAGGTCAGCCGGGCGTCTTCGCCCGTCTGTCCTGCAAGCCTGCCCATCGGCGAGATGGAGGGAGCGCGAGGGGGGAACTCCCCTCGCCCCGGCCGCGCCGCCGGCCGCGCCGACCGCGTGGTCACCCCATAGTCTCCACCACCTTGCCCGCCCCGGCCCCCGCCCCCGGGGCCGTTCACCGGCTCGTCAGGTCCAGAACACGACCTTGCGTTCGATGGCGCTGACGATGCCGAAGAAGGCGAGGCTGATCACCGACGCCGCGAAGATCGCCGCCCACACGCTGATGAAGTCCATGGTGAGGGTCGACTGGTAGATCGTCCAGCCGAGGCCGCCATGGGCGCCGAGCATCTCGGTGACGACGGCGACGATTATGGCGCGGACGGTGGAGATGCGCAGTCCCGCCATCGTGAGCGGCAGCGCCGTCGGAACCCGGAGGCGCCAGAAGACGCCGAAGGTGGAGGCACCGAAGGAGCGCATCAGCGCCACCTGCCGGGGATCGACCCGGTCGAGCCCCGCGACCGTCGACAGGAAGACGGTGAAGGAGACGGCGACGGCGACCATGACGATCTTCGAGGCCATGCCGATGCCGAACCACAGGAGCACGAGGGGCGACCAGGCGATGACCGGCACGGAGTTGATCGCCATGACCGTCGGCAGGACGATGCCGCGCGTTGCGGGGGCCATCGTCACGGTGACGGCGCAGGCGATGCCGATGAGCGCGCCGATGCCGAACCCGACGAGCGACTCGATCAGCGTGTAGGTCCCGGAGCTCACCAGGCGCGCGTAGTTGCGCAGGATGTAGGTGGCGACGTCGGTCGGCGGCGGGAGGATGTAGCGCGGCAGCTCGAAACCGCGGGCGGCGCCCTCCCATGCGGCGAGGATCAGGGCCGCGCCGAGCAACGCGCGGACCGCCGGCATCGGGTCGGCGAGGATCGCCGACGGCAGGGCGAGACGCCGGGCGGGGGCGCGGGCCCGCTCGGTCATGCTCATTGCTCCGACCCCCAGAAGACGATGCGCCGCTCGGCGAGGGCGACGAGGCCGTAGAGGGCGAGGCCGAGGACGGCGGAGAGGACGATGGCCGCCCAGAGGGCCGCGTAGTTCTCGTTGTACATCGCCTGCAGGAGGAGGACGCCGAGGCCGGTGACGTCGCCGAACCATTCGCCGACGATGGCGCCGACGAGGCTGAGCGCGGCGCCGAGGCGCAGGGCGACGAAGATCTGCGGCAGCGCGGTGGGCAGGAAGAGGCGCCGCAGGAGCTGGCCCTCGCTGGCGCCGAAGGAGCGCATCAGCGCGACCTGCTGCGGGTCGACGGCGCGGAATCCGATCAGGGTGTTCACGGTCACCGGGAAGAACGAGAGGTAGAAGGCGATGACGCCCTTGGCGAGCAGCGTGTTGCCGAACCAGAGCACGATGATCGAGCCGAAGGCGATCACCGGGATCGTCTGGGAGATGACGAAGAGCGGCAGGAACATCTCCCGCAGCGTGCGCGATCGGGAAAAGACGACGCCGGTCGCGACGCCGAAGATGCCGCCGGCGACGAAGCCGAGGAACGATTCCAGGAACGTTCGCCACACCGCGCCGGCATAGGTCGACGGCGCGCGGGCGATTTCCGCCGCGATGACGCTGGGGCGCGGGACGGTCGTCACCGGCAGGTCGAGGACGGAGACGAGGGCCTCGGCCGCGATGAGGAAGATGGCGACACCAACGACGGGACGGGCGAGCCTCAGGAGAGGCTCGCCCGCGCCAGCGCGGACCGAAAGGGTACCGGACGCGGCGGACATGATGCTCAGGGCAGCTTGTCTTCGGTCGGGATCGCGGCGAGCGGACCGCTGACGAAGGCGGCCTTCAGGTCCACCGGGGCGGGCAGCATGCCGCCTTCGACGAGGAGGTCGTGGGCCGACTGGATCTTGTCGTAGTCGATGTAGAAGAGGCCATTCTCGGGCACCGCGCCGGCGAGCATCAGCTTCTTGATCTCGGCGAGCTGGTAGACCTGGTGGTCGCGGTTGAGGGTCGGGGCCGCTTCCATGACGATGTCGACTGCCTCTTCCGGGTTCTGGAAGGCGTAGATCCAGCCCTTGATGGAGGCGCGCAGGAAGCCCTCGACCAGCTCGGGGTCGTCGGCGAGGGTCTCCTCGTTGACGATCAGGGTGTCACGCGGGAAGGAGACGCCGTAGTCCTCGGTGACGAAGGTGGTGATCTCCTCGGGCGGGATCGCCTGGTAGACGGTATAGAGCTCGTTGTAGCGGGTGGCGGTCGCGACGTCGCTCTGGCCCTCGATGAACGGGGTCATGGAGACCTGCTGCGGCTGCATGTTCACGTCCGCCGGGTCGATGCCCTCGGCCGTCAGCACGGCCTGCAGGACGTACTGCATGCCGGAGAACCAGGTGGTGACCGTCTTGCCCTTGAAGTCCTCGATGGTCTTCACCGGGCCGTCCTTCTTGGCGACGAAGACGGACGGGGTGATCTGGTGCGCGACGCCGATGGAGACGATCGGCAGGCCCTTGGAGCGGGCGGCCATGACGCTGTCGGTACCGCCGGAGAGGCCGAAGGTGTCCGCGCCGGAGGCGACGAGGCTCTCGGTGAGGAGGTTCGGGCCGCCCGGGTTGATGGTGAGGTCGATGCCCTCCTCCTTGTAGTAGCCCTTGGCCACCGCGACGTAGAAGCCGGCGAACTGGGCCTGGGCGAGCCACTTGAGGCGCAAGGTTGCGGAGGTCAGGTCCTGCGCGACGGCGGTCGCACTGAACCCGGCGCAGAGGGCGATCGCGGTGAGGGTCTTGAGGGCGAGGCGTCGATGCATCGCGGTCCCTTTCGTTTGGGAGGGGGCGGGAGGGTCAGGCGGCCTGGAAGGACTTCATGCTCTCCTCCTCGATGGCGTCGAGGAGGACCTTCTTGAGCCGGACGAATTCGGCCGAGGTGACGACGTCGGGCAGGCGCGGGCGCTCGAGGGTGACCGGCTGCTCGAGCTTCACGCGGCCGGGGCGCGCGGTCATGACGAGCACGCGGTCGCCGAGGAAGAGCGCCTCGTCGACGTCGTGGGTGATGAAGAGCACGGTGCGGCGGTGCTTCTGCCAGATGTCGAGGAGCCAGCGCTGCATCATGGTGCGGGTCAGGGCGTCGAGGGCGCCGAACGGCTCGTCGAGGAGCATCAGGTCACGCTTGAACATGAAGGTGCGCATCAGGGCGACGCGCTGGCGCATGCCGCCGGAGAGCTGGTTGGGATACTTCGTCTCGAACCCGGAGAGGCCGAATTCGGGCAGCATCTTCAACGCCTCGGCGCGTGCCTTCTTCTTGTTCTGACCCTCGATCTCGAGCGCGAGGATGGCGTTGTCGATGACATTGCGCCAGGGCAGCAGGAGGTCGCGCTGGGGCATGAAGGCGACCCGCCCGAGGAGCTCGGCGGCGTGGCATGAGCGGCCCTCGAAGCGCAGCGCCGAGCCGGCATCCGGCTCCTCGAGGCCGGCAAGGATGTTGAAGAGCGTGCTCTTGCCGCAGCCGGAGGGGCCGACGACCGTGACGAGCTCGCCCGGGCGGATCGTGAGGGAGAGGCCGTCGATGGCGACGGTCTCGCCGAACGTCTTGGAGGCGCTGGTAAGCTCGATGATCGGCTGCTCGTCGCCCGTCGTCGCGGCGGCCGCGGCACCTCCCGCGGCAGCGGACGGGGCCGCCGTGGCGCGGACGGGCTCAGCGACGGGTGCGCCGGAGCGCCATGCGGTTGCGATCATCATCTCCCCTTGCGGCCGTATCGCAGTCGGTCGGGCGGCGCGTCGGCCGCACGCTCACTGGCGCGCTGACCGGTCCGTCGGGGAGCGGCGAGCGGTGCGTCGAGCGTGCTTTAGTGGAGAGGCATGCCCAGTCTCTGGTCAAGCTCATATTGTGCGCATGATTGCCCGTATCGTATACATCAAAGACCAATATGCGTGCTTGCCAAGCGTGCGACGGCCGGACGAATGTGGCGACTCGCCTCTCCCATGTGCCGCGAACGCGGGGAGAGGTGCGACGGAGCGAGAGGAAAGGAGCGCCGATGTCCGACGTGGAAGCGGCCGATCGACAGAGCGACGGGCACGCCGGAGGACGGCCGGGCGGAGACGTGAACCGCACCACCCTGGCGCTGGACCTCTACCGGGAGCTGGAACGGGCGATCATCGCCGGCGAGATCCAGCCCGGTGAGCGGCTCGACGAGCAGGAGATCGCCCAGCGCTTCAACGTCTCGCGCACGCCGGTCCGCGAGGCGCTGCGGCTCCTTGGCGCCAGCGACCTCGTCGAGCTGCGCGGCCGGCAGGGCGTCATCGTGCGCAAGATCGGCGTCTCGGCGCTCATCGAGATGTTCCAGGTGATGGCCGAGCTTGAGGCGCTGTGCGCGTGCCTGGCGGCCCGTCGCTCCAGCGCGAAGCAGACCGAGGCGCTGCACGACATTCAGGCGCAGCTCGTCGCCAGCGCGGCCCGCTCGCCGGCCGACATCGAGGACTTCTACGCGATCAACCAGGAGTTCCACGAGGCGATCTACGATGCCTCGCGCAACGCCTACCTCGCCAACGAGACGCGCCAGCTCCGCAACCGGGTGGCGCCGTTCCGGCGGCGCGTGACCGCCCTCCCCGCGCGACTGGAAAAGACGGTCGTCGAGCACCAGGCGATCATCGACGCCATCGTCGCGCGTGACGCCGAGACGGCGCGGGTCGCGATGCGCGACCACGTGAGCCTCCTCGGCGACGACCTCATCGACCTGATCGCATCCTTCGACTGACCCGCGCCCGTGAGGCTGGCCTGCCGCGTGCGCCGTGTCAGAGCGCGGGGCGGCGCAGGTGCCAGCCGGTCCGCTCCTGGTAGGCGGCGGCGATGGCGAGGACGGACCCTTCGTCGAACGGGCGTCCGGCGAGCTGAAGGCCGAGCGGCATCCCGTCCGGCGCGAAGCCGCAGGGGACGGAGACCGCCGGCTGCCCCGTCACGTTGAACGGCGTCGTCATCACCATGCCCGTCAGGAGCAGCTCGTGCGGGGTCGGCTCGAGCCGGCCCGCGGGCTCGATCGTCGGCGTGGCGAGGACATCGACCGCGGCGAAGGCGGCGGCGGTGTCGCGGTCGAGCTCGCGGCGGCGCTGGCGGGCCCTCGCCAGATCGGCGTCGCCGACGAGGGCGCCGGCCATGGTGCGCCAGCGGAAGCTCGCGCCGTAGGCATCTGGATCGGCCGCGACCTCCGCGGCGTAGACGTCGTGGATCTCCCGCAGCGCGATCACTTCCTTGGCGTCGGTATAGTCGCGCAGCGGCGGGAGGGTGACGTCGACGACGCGGGCGCCTGCCCCGCGCAGCACCGCCAGCGCCGCCTCGAAGGCGTTCCGGACGACGGCGGAGACCGGCGCCTCCCGCTCGAACCAGCCGCGAGGGACGCCGACGGTGACGGCGGAGAGGTCGGCCGGCGGGACCGGTGCGAAGGGCGCGTCCGCGACGTCGGGGTCGCCACCATCCGGCCCGGCGATGGCGGCGAGCACGGCCGCGGCGTCGGCGGCCGAAAGGGCCAATGGGCCGACATGGTCGAGCGCGGCGCTGCAGGGGGCGACGCCGGAGCGGCCGACCCGTCCGTAGGTGGGCTTCAGTCCCGTGACGCCGCACGCGGAGGCCGGCAGGCGGATCGAGCCGCCGGTGTCGGTGCCGATGGCGAAGCTCGCGAACCCCGCCGCGACCGCCGCGGCGGCGCCTGAGGACGAGCCCTCGGCGTGGCGCTCCGGGTTCCATGGGTTTCGGGTGGGCGTGCCGAGCGCGTCCCAGGACGGGCCGCCGTAGGCGAACTCCCACGTCGCCGTCTTGCCGAGGAGGACCGCCCCCGCCGCCGTCAGGCGCGCCACCACGTGGGCGTCCCGTGCCGGGATGCGGGCAGCGCGACTGCGGGACTGGCAGGTTGTGAGGATGCCGGCCGTGTCGATGATGTCCTTCAGGACGTAGGGGACGCCGTGGAGCGGGCCGCGGTCGTCGCCGCGGGCGAGCGCCTGCGCCGCGCGCCGCGCGTCGGCGAGCGCCCGCTCGGGGGTGACGGTGACGAAGGCGCCGACGGCGCCGTCGTGCCGGGCGATGCGGTCGAGGCAGTCCGCGGCGACGGCTTCGGGCGACAGGTCGCCGCCGCGGTAGCGGCGACCGAGGGCGGCGATGGAAAGGTCGGTCATGTCCGGCCGGGGTAGCGGCCCGGGCGGAAGGGGGCCGGGTCCGGCGCAGCGGGCGTCGCCTGCAGGCGGTCCAGCAGCGGGGTCACGAAGCGCTGCATCGCCGCCCACTCCTCCGCTGTCACGGCCCTCGGTCGCTGCGGGGCGTCTTGCGGCGCGGGGGATCTATCGTCGGGCTGCGTCGTCATCGAGAGGTGCGGGGGTCCGGTCAGGGTGCGGATCGGCTGCGGCGCGCCGGTGCGCCGTCGGCGGGACCGCCACTCTGCCACGCCGCGGCATGCGAGGCATAGCCGCCATCCCTCTCGGCCTCACGCCCGGACGTCGGGCGGCAGCGGATGCGGTCACGCCTTGCACCAGCGCGGTGCGGCTGGCACGAAATTCGCCATGGGCTGTAGAAAGCCGCCGGTCCGCCAGATGCGGGCGGTGCACGGCAGCCCGAAGGAGAGTGCCCGGCAGCGGGCATCACCCATGCGCCTGGGGTGCGCCGGCCCCATGTGCACGCAACTTGACCATGCCCTTCAATCATGCACAATTTCGTTATTCGAGACGATATCTCGAAAAACGAGATTTGGAGACATCCCGGATGTTCAGACCCTTGCGCGCCTGGCGTCTTTTCGTCGCCGGCACAATGCTCGCCGCAAGCACGCAGTTGGCCGCCGCACAGGAATACACGTGGCGGATCCAGTCGAACCTGAACGCCGGCGACCCCGGCCAGGTCGCGCTGGAGGACGGTTTCGCGAACCTCGTCACCGAGATGTCCGGTGGCCGCATGGCCTTCGAGATCTATCCGGTCGGCGCCCTCTACCCCGTTTCCGACGGCCTCGAGGCGGTCGGCGCGGGTGTCACCGAGATGGCGCTCCTCACCGGCAGCTACTTCGTCGGCAAGATCGGCCCCATCGCCACGCTCGAGACCGGCGTTCCCGGCTCGCTGCGCACGCCGATGGAGCGGTACAACTTCTTCTACCGCCGCGGCTTCATCGACCTCTGCCGCGAGGCCTTCGCCCCCTTCGGCGTCTACTATCTCGGGCCGCAGTTCTCGTCCGAGTGGGACATCATGTCCAAGAAGCCGATCACCTCGCGCGAGGACTTCAACGGGCTGAAGATCCGCGCCTACGGCATCGAGGCGGAGATGTTCCAGGCGCTCGGCGCCTCGCCGGTCTTCATGGGCGGCGGCGAGATCTACACCGGCCTTGCCACCGGCGTCATCGACGCGGCGCGCTGGTCGAGCCCGGCGGGCCTCAAGAACGCCTCCTTCCAGGAGGTCGCCAAGTACGTCGTGCAGCCGTCCTTCATGCCGGTGCCGAACAACTTCTTCGCGGTGAACCAGGCGGCCTGGGACCAGCTCCCGGACGACCTGAAGGCCATCATGCAGGAGGCCGCGATCCGCTCCTCGCTCGAATACATCGCCACCGCCATGGACCGCGACGCGGCCGCGCTGGAGGAGATGAAGGCCGCCGGCGTCGAGGTGTCGGTCATCCCGCAGGAGGAGTTCGAGGCGATGGAGGGCGAGGCCCGCAAGTTCTGGCAGGCCTATGCGGAGAAGGACGACCTCTCCAAGCGCGGCGTCGAGATGCTGACGCAGTTCCTCACCGACCTCGGCCGCATGGACAAGCAGGACTGAGTCCGCCGGGGGCGGTCCTCTCCCCGCCCCCGCGACCGGTTCCGGAAGTGAGGACATGAGACTGCTCGACCGAGCGATCCGCCTCGTGGACGCCCTCATCGCCTTGCTCGGCCGATGCGCGGCGTTCACCGTCATCGGCATCATCGCCACCATCCTCATCGAAATGATCGCCCGCGGCGGCTTCTCCCGCTCGCAGCCGTGGGCGAACGACGTCACCGCATGGCTCCTCGCCGCGCTGATCTTCCTGGGCGGGCCGTGGGCGCTCGCGACCGGCAACTTCGTGCGGGTCGACGCGCTCTACGACCGGTTCAGCGCACGCACGCGTGCATGGATCGACACGGTGATCTCCACCGCCCTCTTCGCCCTCTTCTGCGGCACGCTGCTGAAGTTCGGCTGGACCTTCTTCGCGCGGGCCTACTCGGTCGGCGAGACGTCGGCGAACGGGAACTGGGGCGGCCCGGTGTGGGTCGCGAAGGGTCTCCTGCCGCTCGGCGCTGTGCTCCTCATCCTCGCCTGGATCTCGCACCTCTACCACGCGTGGCGGGGCGACCGGGACGAGACGCGCGAGGAGGGCCTGTGACCGATCCCGTCCTCACGACCTCGATCCTGTTCGGCGGGATGCTCGTCTTCCTGGGCATCGGCGTGCCGATCGCCTTTGCGCTCGGCGGCTTCTCCATCGCGCTCATCTACCTCTTCTGGAGCCCGATGGCGCTGTCGATGCTGCCGATCCGCGCGTTCGGCACGGCGACGTCCTTCGAGTACGTGGCGATCCCGCTCTTCATCTTCATGGCGGCGATGCTGCAGCGGGCGAAGATCGCGGACGACCTGTTCGACGCGATGCAGCGCTTCTTCGGCGGGCTGAGAGGCGGGCTCGCCATCGGCACCGTGCTCGTGTGCACCATCTTCGCCGCGATGGCCGGGGTCAGCGGCGCGGCGACCATCTCCATGGGCATGCTGGCGGTGCCGGCGATGCTGCAGCGCGGCTACGGCAAGGGCGTCGCGCTCGGCTCGGTGGCGGCCGGCGGCTCGCTCGGCATCCTGATCCCGCCATCGGTGACGATGATCGTCTACGGCATCGTCGCCAACACCTCGATCGGACGGATGTACGCCGGCGGCCTGCTGCCGGGGCTGCTCATCGCGTTCCTCTTCTGCATCTACCTCGTCACCCGCGGGCTCCTGAACCCGGAGGAGAGCGGCGGGATGGAGCTGAGGCGCTACACCTGGAAGGAGAAGCTGTCGGGCCTGACGGGCCTCGTCATCCCGCTCCTCCTCGTGGTGGCGGTGATGGGCTCGATCCTGACCGGCATCGCCAGCGTCTCCGAGGCGGCGGCGGTGGGCGCGGCGGGGGCGATCTTCGCGGCGGCGGTGCTGCGGCGCCTCACCTACGCGGCGCTGCGCGACAGCTGCTACGAGACGGTCAAGCTCTCGTGCATGATCTTCTGGATCATCATCGGCGCGACCGCCCTCTCCACCTTCTACACCGCGATGGGTGCGGCCCGCTTCCTCGAGGCGCTGGTGCTGGGGCTGGAGGTGAACCGATGGTTCATCCTCATCGGCATGCAGGTGATCCTGCTGTTCCTCGGGATGCTGCTCGACACGGTCGGCATCATCATGATCACCGCGCCGATCTTCGTTCCCATCATCATCAAGCTGGGCTTCGACCCGGTGTGGTTCGGCATCCTCTACATCGTCAACATGGAGATCGGCTTCCTGACGCCGCCGTTCGGCTACAACCTCTTCTATCTGAGGGGGGTGGCGCCACCGTCGGTGAAGATGACCGACATCTACGCGTCGGTCATTCCGTTCATCCTGCTGATGATGCTCGGGCTCGCGCTGTGCATGATCTTCCCGCAGATCATCCTCGTCCTGCCGAACCTGCTGTTCTAGCCCGCCGCGACGAGCGGGGGCTGGCGGCGCAGGCGCGCTTCGCCGAGCGAGCCGCCCTCGCTCGTCTCCAGCATGCGGGCGAAGCGGGCGGCGGCGGGACGCAGGAGGTCGGCCCAGGCCTCCGGCGTGCGCTCGGTGAGGCGCGACATCGGTCCCGTCACGCCGATGGAGTAGACGATGCCGCCGCGCGTCGTCGGCACCGGCGCCGCGTAGGCGCCGACGTTCTCGTCGATCTCGCGGATGCAGATGGCGAAGCCCGTGCGCCGCACCTCCTCGAGCTCGGCGCACACGGCCTCGGCGGACGTGTGGGTGAAGCGGGTCAGCGGAGCGAGCGGGGCGGCGAGATGGCGCGCGACCACCTCCGCCGGCTGGAAGGCGAGGATCGCCTTGGCGGACGCTGCGGCGTGCGCCGGTTGCTCCTCCCCCGGAAAGACGTGGATGCTGTGCCCCTGGTCGGGCACCGCGCGCGCGACGGAGGTGATCGCATCGAACCCGAGGCGCACGATGTAGCACGTCTCGTGCAGCTCGGCGGCGAGGTCGTCGACCACGAGCTGGGCGAAGGCGGTGACGTCCTCCTGGCTCTGGCCGAGCTGGAGAATGCGCCACATCCGCTCGCCGATGACGAAGGTCTTTCGCCAGGCGTCGTCGCTGGTGAGCGCGCCGGCGTCCATCAGGGCGCGGGTGAGGCGATGCACCGAGGCCTTGGGGAGCGCGGTGATCTCCGCGATCTCCCCGAGGTTGAGCCCGCGCGGCGAGGCGGCCACGAGTTCGAGGATCTGAAGGTAGCGTTCGATGGGGCCCGGTGCGCTCGTCAACGTGGCGTTCCTCTGTCGTTGGATCGATTGGCGTTTTCGTCCTCCGCGACCGTCCGGAACCCGGGCCGGCGCGTGTTGACAACACGTTCAACCGATCGTCAAATATCAATAATCGGAACAATATCTCGATTACCGAGATAATGCGAGGCTTCATGACGGTCAACGTCGGTGTCGATGTCGGCGGCACGTTTACGGATTTCCTGATGCTGGACTCGGCGGCCGCCACGTTCCGCACGGCCAAGGTCCCGACAACGGTGAACGACCGCTCGCAGGGCTTCCTGCAGGGGATCGAGGCGCTCGCCGTGGCTCCGGCGTCGATCGACTGGCTGGTCCACGGCACGACCGCCGGCACCAACGCGGTGCTCGAGCGCAAGAACGCCCCCGTCGGACTCATCACCACGAAGGGCTTCCGCGACACGCTGGAGCTCGGCCGCCGTACCCGTCCCAAGCCCTACGGCCTCTCCGGCAACTTCGAGCCGCTGATCCCCCGCCAGGACCGCCTCGAGGTGGACGAGCGGATCGACGCGGACGGCAACGTCGTCGTCCCGCTCGACGAGGCGGCGCTCAAGGGCGAGGTCGACGCGCTGCTGGCGGCGGGGATCGAGTCGGTCGTCATCCACTTCCTCCACTCGTACGTGAACGACGTCCACGAGAAGCGGGCGGCGGCGATCGTCCGCTCGATGTGGCCGAACGAGCACGTCGTCGCCGGACACGAGATCATCCGCGAGGTTCGCGAGTTCGAGCGGGCGTCGACCGCGGCGATCCACGCCGGGATCGGCCCCATCGTCTCGCGCTACATCAAGTCGGTCGCCGGCGAGCTGGCGGACCGCGGGTTCAAGAACGAGCTTCTCGTCATGCAGGCGAACGGGGGCATGCTCGCCTCCTCGCTGGTGGCGAGCCAGGCGGTGCAGACGGTGATGAGCGGGCCGGCCGCGGGCGTGCTTGCCGCCTCGGCGATCGCCGAGGGCGCGGGCGTTCCGAACATCATCACCGGCGACATGGGCGGCACCTCGTTCGACGTGGCGCTGGTGGTCGGCGGCGCGCCGGTCATCTCCTCCGAGAAGGACCTCGCCTACTCGGTGCCGATCCGCATCCCGATGATCGACATCCACACGGTCGGCGCGGGCGGCGGCTCGTTGGCGCGGGTCGACGCGGCCGGCATGCTGCGCGTCGGGCCGGAGAGCGCCGGGTCCTTCCCGGGGCCCATCGGCTACGGCCGCGGCGGCACCGAGCCGACGATCACCGACGCCAACTTCCACCTCGGCCGCCTCAACCCGGACGCGGTGACGGGGGCGGAAGGTTCCGCCCCGCTCCGGAAGGTGAGCGAGGCGCTGGAGGTGCTCGGCGCGCCGCTGGGCCTCGACGCGACGGGCGCGGCGGCGGCGATCGTCAAGATCGCGGTGGCCGAGCTCGCCGGGGCGATCCGCCTCGTCTCCATCGAGAAGGGTCACGACCCGCGCGACTTCGCCTACATGCCGTTCGGCGGCGCGGGACCGCTGCACGCGGTGGAGATCGCCCGCGAGCTGGGCATCCCGAAGATCGTGGTGCCGCGCTTCCCCGGCCTCACCTCGGCGCTCGGCTGCATCCTCGCGGACGTGCGCCACGACTTCGTCCAGACGGTCAACGCGCCGATGAAGACGCTCGATGTCTCGGCCGCCGACGCGATCCTCGCCGCCCAGGCCGAGGCGGGCCGTGACCTCCTCAAGCGGGAGAAGGTCGACGTCGCCGAGGTTAGGATCGTCCACGAGGCGGACCTCCTCTACAAGGGCCAGACCCACGTGCTGCGCGTTCCCATCGAGGGCGACACCTTCGACCGCGAGCAGGTCCTCGCCGCCTTCGCCGAGGCCTACTGGACGCGCTTCGAGCTCGCCTTCCCCGAGATGGTGCCGATGCTGATGAACCTGCGCACCACGATCGTCGGCGTGCGCGAGCGGGTGGACCTGACGCTCTTCGCGCCGGTCGGCGGCTCGATGGCCGAGGCCGAGCGGGGGACGCGCCGCGCCTTCTTCGACGGCGCGTGGCACGACGCGCGCGTCTACGCCCGCGAGCACCTGCCGGCGGACGCCGTCATCGAGGGGCCGGCCATCGTCGAGCAGTCCGACTCCACCCTGGTGCTCGACCCCGGCGCCCGCGCCACCGTCGACCGCCTCGGCAACCTCATCGTCGAACTCTGAGAGAGCGCCATGGACCAGATCTCACCCGCAACGGCCGGCGCCACGATCGACCCGGTCACCCTCACCGTCATCGAGAAGGGCCTGCAGCAGGTCTGCTCGGAGATGGACCTCGTCCACGAGAAGACGTCCTTCTCCCCCGTCATCTCTGAGGGGTTCGACCGCTCCAACGGCATCTACTCCAGGGAAGACGGACGCATGATCGCGCAGGGCGCGCTCGGCCTTCCGATCTTCCTCGGCGTCATGCAGGAGACGACGCGCTCGGTGATCGCCGACCGGAAGGACCTCGTCGACGGCGACGTCGTCCTGGTGAACGACCCGTACTTCGGCGGGACGCACCTCATGGACGTGAAGATGGTGCGGCCGTTCTACTACCGCGGCAAGCTGTGGTGCTACCTCACCAACACCGGCCACTGGCCCGATACGGGCGGCATGGTGCCGGGCGGCTTCAACTCCACCGCGACGGAGATCTACCAGGAAGGGCTGCGCCTTCCGCCCGTGCGCCTCGTGCGCGAGGGGGTGATGGACGACGACATCATCCGCATCGTCCTCGCCAACGTGCGCGTCAGCGAGGAGCGGATCGGCGACATCAAGGCCCAGATCGCGGCGCTGGCGACGGGGGTGAAGCGGCTGACCGCCCTCCTCGACCGCTACGGCCAGGAGACGGTCGAGGCGGCGATGGCCGAGCTCGAGGCGCGCGGCGAGCGGCTGATGCGCGCCCACCTCGAAGCGATCCCCGACGGCACCTACTCGGCGAGCGCCTTCATGGACTCCGACGGCGTGGTGGACGCGCCGGTCGAGGTCGCGCTCGACCTCACCGTCGCCGGCTCGGACGTGACCCTCGACTTCTCCCGGTCGAGCCCCCCATGCGACGGACCGATGAACTCGGTCTGGGCGTCGACGCTCTCGGCGGTCTACGTCGCGTTCAAGCACATCTTCCCGGACCTGCCGATGAACGCGGGCTGCTTCCGCCCGCTGAAGGTCGTCGGCGCGGACGGGACCTTCCTGAAGGCGCAGCACCCCCGGCCCGTCGCGGGATGCGCGGCGGAGACCTCGCAGCGCATCGTGGAATCGGTGTGCCTGGCGCTGTCGACGGCGATTCCGGACAAGCTGTTCGCGGCCGGCGCCGGGTCGAGCGGCAACCTCTCGCTGGGCGGCTACGATCCGGTGAAGGGCGAGAACTACATCATGTACACCTTCTCCGGCGGCGGCTACGGCGGCTGGTGGGCCGGCGACGGGCTGACCAACGGCTGCTCGTCCATCGGCATCTCCAAGAACCAGCCGGTGGAGGTGCTGGAGCAGCGCTACCCCCTCCTCTTCGAGCGCTACGCCCTGCGCGAGGGGTCGGCGGGCGCGGGCCGGTACCGCGGCGGGTTCGGCGTCGACTACCGCTTCCGCCTGCTGCGCGGGCAGGGCAAGGCCTCCTTCCTGATGGAGCACGGCCGCGTCGGTCCTCCGGGGATCCTCGGCGGCGAGACGGGCCTGCCGAACGAGATCCGCATCGGCCGGGGCGAGGCCGTGACGATCCCCGAGCACCTCTCCAAGGGCGAGGGCTACGTCTTGACCACCGGCGACTGGATCGAGGTGAAGACGCCGGGCGGCGGCGGCTACGGCGACAAGGCCGCGCGCGACCGGGCGGCGATCGAGGCGGACGCGGCCAAGGGGTACGGGCTGTGAGCCACGTCTTCCACCGCACGCCCGCCAGGACGCTGCCGCGGATCGTGGCGGCGCAGGGCCTCAGGATGACGGACGCGGACGGCAGGACCTACCTCGACGCGGTGTCGGGCGGGGCGGCGGTCTCCTCCATCGGCCACGGCGACCCGCGCATCACCGACGCGATCACGGCGCAGCTCGGTCAGGTCGCCTACGCGCACAACGGCTTCTTCACTTCGGACGCGGCCGAGGAGCTCGCCGACACGCTGATCGCCGGCGCGCCGGAGGGCCTGTCGCGCGTGATCTACTGCTCCGGCGGGTCGGAGGCGATCGAGAGCGCGCTGAAGCTCGCGCGGCAGACCTTCGTGGAGCGGGGGCAGCCCGGAAAGGGCAAGGTGATCGCCCGCCGCCAGTCCTATCATGGCGCCACGATGGGCGCCCTCTCCATCGGCGGCAACGTCCCCCGCAAGGCGCCCTACGCGCCGATGCTGTTCGACGCGCCGCTGATTGCGCCCTGCTACCCCTACCGCGACCAGGCGGAGGGCGAGACGCTGGAGGCCTACGCCATCCGCGCCGCCGACGCCCTCGAGGAGCAGATCCTCGCCGAGGGGCCGGAGACGGTGGCGGCGTTCGTGGCCGAGCCGGTGGTCGGGGCGACGCTCGGCTGCGTGCCGGCGGCGCCGGGCTACCTGAAGCGCATCCGCGAGATCTGCGACCGCTACGACGTGCTTCTCGTCTTCGACGAGGTGATGTGCGGCGGCGGGCGCACGGGCTTTGCCTTCGCTTGCCTCGAAGACGGGGGGTCGCCGGACATCCTGGTGATCGCCAAGGGGCTGGGCGGCGGCTACCAGCCGATCGGCGCGGTGCTGGCGTCGCAGGCGATCGTGGACACGATCGTCGACGGCAGCGGGTCGCTGAAGCAGGGCTTCACGTACATGGCCCACCCGGTCGCCTGCGCGGCGGCGCTCGCGGTGCAGAAGGTCATCGCCGAGGACGGCCTAGTGGAGGCGGCGGCGGCGCGGGGCGCGCAGCTGCGCGCCGGGCTCGACGCCGCGTTCGGCCAGCACCCGCATGTCGGCAACATTCGCGGTCGCGGTCTCTTCCAGGGGCTGGAGTTCGTCGCCGACCGGGAGACGAAGGCGCCGTTCGACCCCTCGCTCGCCTTCAACGCGCGGCTCAAGGCGAACGCCTTCGCGGACGGGCTGATGGTCTACCCGATGCCCGGCACCATCGACGGCATCAACGGGGACCACGTGGTCCTCGCCCCCGCCTTCGTTGCCACGGCGGCGGATATCGACGAGATCGTAGAGCGGCTCGCGGTCGCCATCGACCGCACGGTGCAGGAGATCAACGCATGAGGCACCTCCAGAGGCTCGCGGAGCTGCGCGACACCTACGTCGCCGCCCACCCGGAGAGCCGGCGCATCATGAGCGATGCGGCCGAGTTCATGCCCGGCGGCAACACCCGCTCCGTGCTCCACTTCGACCCCTTCCCGATGGTGATCGCCTCCGGCGACGGGGCGACGGTGACCGACGTCGACGGGCACACCTACATCGACTGCGCGGGCGAATTCTCCGCCGGCCTCTACGGCCACAACGACCCGGTCATCCGCGCGGCGCAGGAGAAGGCGCTTTCGGACGGCCTCGTCCTCGCCGCCCCCAACCGCTACGAGGCGGGGCTGGCGCGGGAGATGTGCGTCCGCTTCCCCTCGCTGGACCGGGTGCGCTTCTGCAATTCCGGCACCGAGGCGAACGTCTTCGCGCTGCTGACGGCGCGCAATTTCACCGGCCGTTCGCGCTTCATGTTCATGGAGGAAGGCTACCACGGCGGCGTCCTCACCTTCGGCGGCGGCAAGGCGAGCCGGATGAACGCGCCGTTCGACCATGTGCTGGCGCCCTTCAACGACATCGACGCCGCGCTCGCGACGATCCGCGCCAACAAGGACGAGCTCGCGGCGGTGATGCTGGAGCCGTTGCTGGGCGCGGGCGGCAACCTCCTCGCCGACAAGGCGTTCCTCGAGGCGGTTCGGGCGGAGACGCAGGCGCACGGCATCCTCCTCATCTTCGACGAGGTGAAGACCTCTCGGCTCGGGCGCTCCGGCCTTCAGGGCCACTTCGGCGTGACGCCGGACATGACGACGTTCGGGAAGTACATCGGCGGCGGCCTCTCCTTCGGCGCGTTCGGCGGACGCGAGGAGATCATGATGCTGTTCGATCCGTCGCGGCCGGACGCGCTCATGCACGCGGGCACCTTCAACAACAACGTCATGTCGATGGCCGGCGGACTCGCGGGCCTTTCCGAGGTGTTCACGGCGGACCGGGCCGACGCCTTCCTCGACATGACCGAAGCGACGCGGGCGAAGCTCGGCGAGGCGCTGGCGGCAAAGGGTGTGCCGGTGCGCCCCTCCGGCTTCGGCTCGATGATGAGCCTTCATATCGGCGAGCGGGAGCCGCGGCGCTGGAGCGAGACCGACAGCCGTGCGGGCACGCTGCGCAGCCTCGTCCACCTCGCCGCCCTCGAGGAAGGGCTCGTCACCACGCCGCGCGGGGACCTCTACCTGTCGCTGCCGATGACCGAGGCGATGCTCGACGACGTGGTGGCCATCATCAGCGGGGCGGTGGCGCGCGAGTTCCCGTACGTCGCGGGACAGATGGCGGCCTGAGCCGCCATCGACGGGGCGGGAGACGGCCGGCTCAGGCCGTGGTGCCGCGGATCTGCGTCCGGTACATCAGCCGGCGCTGATCGCCCGGGAACGGGTCGCGGCGGTGCATGGTCCAGCGGTTGTCCCACTGGACCAGGTCGCAGACCCGCCAGCGGTGGTGCCACGACGGCGTGAGCTCGGTGACGTGGTACCAGAGCTCGTCGAGCAGCGCCTCGCTGTCGGCGATGGGAAGATCCATCACGTAGGCGTAGCGACGCCGGCCGAGGAAGAGCGCCTTGCGGCCCGTCTCCGGGTCCACCTTCACCAGCGGATGGATCTCGCCCGGCGACACGGTGAGGTCGGTCGGGGCCACGTGGCCCTTGCGCAGCGCGCCGCCGCTGTTGGTGGTCGCGTCGTGCTTAAGGGACAGGTCCTCGATGAACGCCTTGAGGTCGTCCGGCAGCCGCTCGTAGGCCGCGAAGGCGGAGATGAAGCCGGTATTGCCGCCGTCCTTGGGGACCTCCACGCCGTAGAGGCAGCTTCCGAAGGGCGGCACCTTCTCGAAGTTCATGTCGGAGTGCCACTCGCTCTCGCCGGCGCCGAGCGCGCCGATGGGGCGTCCGTTCTCGATGATGTTGGAGATGAGGTAGATCTCCTCGTGACCCGGCAGGCACTGGCGGCCCCATTCGGACAGCGGCGCGGGGTCGAGCTCGCCGAACTGGCGGCTGTAGCGGACGAGATCGTCCGGCGCGAGGTCCTGGTCGCGGTAGACGAGGACGAGGTGGCGCGCGAGCGCGTCCTTCAGGATCTGGATCGTGCCGGGGTGGAGGCGCTGCGAGAGGTCGACGCCGGTGACGATGGCGCCGACGGTCTCACTGGCCGGTAGGATGCGGATGGCAAGGTCGAGCGTAGACATCTGTCTCTCCTTCATGAGGCTCGGCTGAGGGTGGCGGCGGCGCGCTGACTGCGGATGGCGTCGACCGTCCAGCCGAGGAACGAGATGGCGGCGAGCGCCAGGAAAGCGGCGGTGAGCGGGCGCTCCAGAAGGCGGAGCGGCTGGTAGTCCAGCATCTGCATGGCCTTCGAGAAGCTCGATTCCCCGATCCCGCCGAGGACGAGGCCCAGCACGAGGCCGGGGATCGAGTACCCGGTCCGGCGGATGAAGAGCCCGACGACGCCGGCGGCCGCCATCACCCACACGTCGAGGACGAGGTTGCGCAGCGCGTAGGCGCCGACGAGCGCCGTCACCAGGATCGCCGGGGCGAGGAGGTGGAACGGGATGCGCAGGATGTGGACGACAGTCTTCGTCTGGAGCCAGCCGAGGCCGAAGATCGCGACGTTGGCGAGCAGCATCCCCGCGAACAGGAGGCCGACGAGATCGGTCGAGGTGGCGAAGACCAGCGGGCCCGGAACGATGCCGTGGATCTGGAAGACGCTGAGCATCATCGCCGTCAGCGCCCCGCCCGGAAGGCCGAGCGCGAGGAGCGGGATCATCGCCGAGCCGGTGGCCGCGTTGTTGGCCGTCTCCGAGGCGACGACGCCGCGGATGTCGCCCTCGCCGATCCGCCCGCCGTCGAGGCGCGCGGCGGCGCTGTAGCTGAGGAAGGCCGCGAGCACGGCGCCGATCCCCGGCACGACGCCGGCGAGGAGGCCGATCCCGGCCGAACGCGTCGCCGTGGCGCGCATCGCCCACAGTTCGCGAAGGCGCGGCAGGCCGAGGCCGACGCGGGCCGTGCCCGGCCTGAGCGCCGCGCCGCCGATGAGCTGGGCGAGCACCTCCGACACCGCGAAGAGGCCGAGGAGCACCGGGATGAAGTGGATCCCGGCGAGGAGGTAGTAGGACCCGAAGTCGTACCGCCCGACCCCGTCCGCCGGGTCCGAGCCGATGGTTGCGATGAGGAGCCCCGCCCCGACCGAGAGCGCGCCCTTCAGGGGGCTCGCCGCACCGACGGTCATGGAGATGGCGAGACCGAAGAGGATGAGGGCGAAGACCTCGGGCGGGCCGAAGGCGCGGATCGCGAACCCCGCCACCAGCGGCGTCGCGGCGATCATCAGGATGCACGAGACGATGCCGCCGAGGGCCGAGTAGAGGACCGCCGCCCCCACCGCCCGGCTCGCCTCGCCCTTGAGGGTGAGCTTGTAGCCGTCGATGGCCGTGGGCGCGTTCTCCGGCGCGCCGGGGATGTTGAAGAGGATCGCCGTGATCGCCCCGCCGAACACGCCCGAGCAGTAGATGACGCCGTAGAGCATGATGGCGTGGGACGGCACCATCTGCGCGGTGAACGGCAGGAGCACCGCGCCGAGGGTGAGCATGTTGACGCCGGGGATCGCGCCGAAGAGGCAGCCGCCGAGCACCCCGGCGGCGAACAGCGCGAGGAGGTTCGGGTCCGAGAGGAGCTGTCCCAGTCCGTCGAGGATCATGGTGGGGCGTCCGGTTCAGCTGAGCAGGGAGACGATGGCGCCGTTGACGGCGTCGAACGGAGACAGCGTGCCGAGCGGCAGGGGAACGTAGAGGAGGCTCGTGAAGACCACGGCGACCGTCAGCGAGATCGCGAACGTCGCCAGCGCGACGACGCGCGGCCGGCTCTCGCCCGCGGTGAAGAGGAAGCCCGCCACGAAGAGCGGCATGGCGACGAAGAAGCCCACCGGCCCGATCGCTGCCGCGAAGGCCAGCGGGACGAGGACGATGGCGCCCGCCCGCAGCACCGTCTCGAGCCGCACGGGCCGCGGCCGGCGCAGCCGCCACCGGGGCATCGCGGGCCTCAGGTTGACGAGGGCAAGCGCGAACTGCAGGACGGCGGCGCCCGCGACCAGCAGGGCGATGGCGCGGGGCCAGGCGGCCGGGCCCCAGCGGTAGCTTGTCAGGGTGTCGTCGAAGGCGAAGCTGCCGGCGGTGAAGGCCGCGGCGATCGCGAGCCAGAGGGCGCACTCCGCCCCCTTCGCCGCCACCGTCGAACGGTGGAGTGACCCGAATCCGTGTTGTGTCATGGCTTTGTCCGGTCGCCGGTCAGTCGATCAGGCCGAGAGTCTTGTAGATCTCCCGGTAGGTCTCGGCGGAGGTGTTGATGAGCGCGCGGGCGCCGTCGGCGTCGCGGTAGCTGTCGATGACGTGCATGTAGCTCTCGGCGTTGAAGGCCTGGAAGGCGTCGGACCGGAAAGCCTCGTCGCAGACCGTGCCGAGGAAATCGCGCCGCTCCTCGGCGACGGCCGGATGCGTCCAGAACCCGCGGAAGCGCAGCAGCGGCTCGGCATCGAGGCCGGCCTCGGTAGCGGTCGGGACGTCCGCGAAGGCCTCGGGCCGATCCTCGAGGAAGGTCAGGACGGGCTTGAGCTGCCCGGCGTCGAGGTAGGCTGAGACGTCGCCCGGTTGCTCGAACAGGACGTCGACCTGGCCGCCGAGGACCGCGGCGTAACGCTCGGCCGGATTGTCGAAGGCGATCTGGCGCGTCTCGAAGTCGAGGGCGCGCTCCAGCATCGCCATGTTGACCCGCTCCATGGAGCCGAGGTTGCCGACGTTGGCGACCGTCACCGCGCCCGGGTGCGCCCTCGTATAGGCGAGCAGGCTGGCGAAGTCGGGGAAGCGTTCGTCGTCGGCGCGCACGTAGAGCTGGCTGAAGGTGATCTGCGTCAGGCAGATCGGCGCCCAATCCGCGGCCGGGTCCTCCCGCAGCTTGCCGGAGACGAAGTTGGTGACGGCGTCGTCGATGGATTCCAGCACCGTGTAGCCGTCCCTGGGGGCGGACATGAAGTCCGGTACCGCGGCCATGCCGCCGCCGCCGGGCTTGTTCACGACGACGAACGGGACGCCCGCGGCGCGTTCGGCCGCCGCGCCCCAGGCACGGGCGAGCTGGTCCGATCCGCCGCCGGCACCGTAGGGCACGACGAGGGTGATGGGCCGGTTGGGAAAGCCGTCAGCGGTCCGTGACACGTCGGCGACGGCAGGCAGGGAGGCGAGCGCAAGTGCGCTCACGGCAAAGCCGGTGGGGCGTAGTCGGTTCATGACTCGTCCTTTCTTCGCGGTCGCCCGCCGAGGGGCGGCACGGGGGCATGCTGATGCGGCCTGTCGCATATGTCAATATACTCTATCAGCTAGATCGAGATATCGGTGTATGCCATGCTGAGCCGGTCGCCGGCGCGCCCCGTGGGCCGCCTCGTCTTGAATGGAGAGGTTTATGAAGATCGCCATCGTCGGTGCTGGATTTACGGGGACGGCCCTCGCGATCGCTCTGCTGGATCGCGCCCCGGCGGGGACGACGCTCGTCCTCATCGAGCCGCGCGGGGTCTATGGACGCGGCCTCGCCTATTCCACCGACGACCCGCGCCATCTCCTCAACGTCGCGGCCGGGCGGATGAGCGTGCGGGCCGACCAGCCGGACCACCTGACCCGCTGGCTTGCCCGCCAGCCCGCCGCATCCGCCGCACCGTACGACGCCGACAGCTTCATCCCACGCGAGCTCTACGGCCGGTATCTGGGCGAATCGCTCGACCGTGCCGAGGCGACCGCCTGCGCAGGGCTGCGGCGGGTGCCGGACGAGGTGGTGGATGTCGACCGGCTCGGCTCGGGCTTCCGGCTCCGGCTGCGCCAGGGGGGCGCGCTTTCGGCGGACGCCGTCGCCATCTGTACCGGGCATCCCCGGTCGCTGGCGGGCACCGGCAGGCCATCCGGCGGCACGATATGGACCGACGACGCGGCATCGATCGGGCGGGACGACAGGGTGCTCCTCGTCGGGACCGGACTGACGATGGTCGACCGGGTCCTGACGCTGGTGGGGCGCGGGCACCGGGGGCCGATCACCGCCGTTTCCCGGCGCGGACGGCTTCACCTGCCGCATCTGCCGCAGCGCGCGCAGCCGGTCAGCGTCTCCGTCGCGGAGGCGCGGCCGCGACTGCTTCCGCTGCTGCGCGCCGTGCGCTCCGCGGTGAGGGCCGCCCAGTCGCGAGGCTGCGACTGGCGCGCGGTGCTCGACGGGCTGCGCCCGCATATCCAGCGCGTCTGGAACGGGCTCAGCACCGAGGAGAAGCGCCGCGCCATCCGCCACCTGCGCCCCTACTGGGATACGCACCGCCATCGCATGGCGCCGCAGGTGGCGGCGGAGATCGCGGCGCTGATCGCGACCGAGCGGCTCGAGGTGCTGGCGGCGAGGTACGAGAGCATCGAGCGCGGCGAGGCGGGCCTCGTGGTGCGCTACCGGCGGCGCGGGCGACGCGTGACGACGGTCCGCTCGTTCGACCATGTCATGGACTGCGCCGGCGTCGATCTCGACGTGACGCGCGAGCGGGGAACGCTGCCGGCCTCGCTCGTGGACGGCGGACTCGCCGCACCGGGCCCGCTCGGGCTGGGTCTCGACGTCGATCCTGCCGGCCGGTGCTTCAATGCGGCCGGCAGGGTGGAGCACGGGCTTTTCGCGCTCGGGCCGCTGGCGCGCGGGGTGCTGTGGGAGATCACCGCCGTCGGCGAGATCCGCCAGCAGTGCCTCGAGGCCGCCCATGCGCTGCTCGCGGCGAGGGCCGAGCGTCACGCCGGGGCGGTGATCGAAGCCGCCCCGGCGCCGCTCTGAGCGGACCCGTCAGGCGGGCGCGGAACCCTGGGTCGAGGTGTACACCGCATAGAGCGACTGGCTCGCGGCCATGAACAGGCGGTTGCGCTTCGGCCCGCCGAAGGTGAGGTTGCCGCAGATCTCCGGCAGGCGGATGCGTCCCAGCAGGTCGCCGTCCGCCGACCAGACCGTGGCGCCGGAGTAGCCGACGGCGCGTCCCGCGTTGGACGAGCACCAGACGTTGCCGTTGACGTCGCAGCGCACGCCGTCGGGGCCACACTTCACCCCGTCGATCATGAAGTCGGAGAACTCCTTGACGTTCGAGACGCTGCCGTCTTCGGCGATGTCGCCGACGAACACCTTGCCCTGACCGCCCGGCCCGGTATCGCCGGGACCCTTGCCGGTGGAGGCGATGTAGAGCTTCTTGCCGTCCGGCGACAGGCACAGGCCGTTCGGGTCGGGCACCTTGTCCTCGCCGACGACGCGGGTGATCTTGCCGTCCGGGGCGATCCGGTAGGTGGCGGTCTCCATCTCGCGCTTCTTCGTGCCGATTCCGGCGGGCTGGCCGACGCGGTTGTTGAGGAGGCCGTCGGGGTTGGACGGCCCGCCGGCCGCGTCTGGCGTGCCCTCGTAGAGCTGGCCGCCGTACGGCGGGTCGGTGAAGAAGTAGGACCCGTCCGGGTGGGCGACGACGTCGTTGGGGGAGTTGAGCGGCTTGCCCTCGAACGAATCGGCGAGGACCGTGATGGAGCCGTCGAGCTCGTAGCGCACGACGCGGCGCGTCAGGTGCTCGCAGGAGAGCTGCCGGCCCTGGAAGTCGAACGTATTGCCGTTGGAGTTGTTCGACGGCTGGCGGAAGACCGAGACGTGCCCGTCCTCGGACAGGTAGCGCATCTGCCGGTTGTTGGGGATGTCGGACCAGACGAGGAACTTGCCGACGGCGTTCCAGGCCGGGCCTTCGGCCCATAGCGACCCCGTCCACAGCCGCTGGATCGGCGCGTTGGGCTGCATCACGCCCCAGAAGCGGTCGTCGACGCCGATGATGTCCGGATCCCAGAAGTAGACGTTGGGCGGCGCGTCCGGCGCGAAGGAACGGGGCGGCTGGGTGATCGTGGTCGGCGGCGCGGCGGGGCCGGCCGATTCCTGGGCGATCGCCCGTCCGGCGAAGGCGACGGTCGCCGCGCCGGCCCCCAGTGCGCCGAGCGCCTGGCGCCGGCTCAAGGTCGTATCGTTCATGTCTGTCCTCCCTGCCGGTGCCGTTCTGTGCGGCACCGTGTCGCGATTGTGGGCAGGCAATGAGGCGATTGTCAGTCGCGCAGCAGTCTCCATAAGTTCGACCTTGGCATTATTCCGTGCCCGACAGGGCCGGCATGCGTCGATATTCAGGCTCCGGCGGCGGCGCGGGGGGCGGTCGAGCTTCGCACGATAAGGGTTGGTGCCATGACCGCGCGGCGCGACGGGCGGGCAGGATCGGCGATCAGCGCGAGGAGCTGGTCGGCGGCCTCGGCGCCCATGTGGTCGTGCGGGATTCGCACGGTGGTCAGCGGCGGGGCGATCCGGTCGGCGAACGGCATGTCGTTGTAGCCGGTGAGCGAGACGTCCTGCGGGCAGGAGATGCCGGCCTCGAACAGCGCCTGCCGCGCGCCGATGGCGAGCCAGTCGTTGGCGGCGAGCAGCGCCTCGGGCGGCGGTCCGTCGGCGAGCAGCGCCCGGGTGAGCCGGTAGCCTTCGCCTTCGGTGAAGGCGTTCGCCGTGGGCATCGCGGCGGGATCGGCGGCGATCCCGTGGCGGTCGGCGGCAGCGAGGAAGGCGGCGCGGCGCGTCACGCCCGTCGAGGTGTTCTGCGGACCGGCGAGATGGACGATGCGGCGATGGCCGAGCTCCACGAGGTGGGCGAAGGCCATGGCGATGCCTCGCTCGTCGTCGGCGACGACGGCGCTGAGGCCGCTGTCGGCGATCTCGCGGTTGAGGAGGACGGTGGGAACCTTCGCACCGAGGGCCGCGAGGTCGGCCGCCTCCGTCAGGTCGGCGGAGGCGATGACGAGGCCGTCGATGCGGCGGTCGAGGAAGGTGTCGATCGCCTGCCGGGCCTTTTCGGCGCGGAAGTCGGAGGTGGCGAGGAGTGCGCAGTAGCCGGCGAGGCTGAGGCGCCGCTCGATGCCCTGGAACATCGCCGGGAACATCGTGTTGGCGAGGTCCGGGACGATGACGCCGACGGTGCGGCTCGACTGGGTGCGCAGGCTCGCGGCGAGGGCGTTGCGGCTGTAGCCGAGCTCCTGCGCGGCGCGGCGCACGCGGCGGACCACCTCCTTCGACAGGCGCCCCTCGAGCTTGGGGTCGAGCGCGCGCGAGGCCGTGGACGGGTGCACGCCGGCCGCCTTGGCGATGTCGATGAGCCTGGGGCGTCGCGCCAACCGGGGTCCTCCGTTTGCTGCGGCCGGTCATGCCGCGATCCGCTCACAATGGACAAGGCGGCGAAGTTGCGCAATGGATTGCACAAACATGCCTGTTCGTCGTCGCGCGGCGCGACCCGTGCGCGCGGCATGCGCTGCCCCGCGGGGCGCCCTCCGGACCCGAGAGGACAGCGATGACATTGGAGACCCCTCGCCTCTCCTCAGGTGCGCGGTGGATGCCGGGCGGCAGCCCGGGCGCCTCGGCCCGACCCGAGTCGTCCCCACCCGGCGAGACGCCGGCGGCGGCGCCGCAGGGGGTGGCGGACGACCCGCAGCGCGCGGTCTACCGCCGCGTGTTCCTGCCCCTGTGGGGCGCCGCGGTCGGGCTTCAGGCGGGCTTTCTCGTCCACGACGTCAGCGCCGCCTGGGTGATCACCGCAGCCGGCGGGGCCGCGAGCCTCGTCGCGCTGGCACAGACCGCGGCGACCGCACCGTTCTTCCTTCTGGCGCTGCCGGGCGGCACGCTCGCCGACCTCTACGGGCGGGCGCGCATCATCATGATCGTCGCGGCGGTGCTGTCGGTCGTCTCGGCCACGCTGGCCGGGGTGGCCGCGGCGGGGTTCGCGGGGCCGATGCTGGTGCTGGCCGTCAGTCTCGCGAACGGGTGCGGCAACGCCCTCACCACCCCCGCCTGGCAGGCGATGACGCCGGAGCTGATCCGCGGCGAGCGGCTCCCCGGCGCACTCGCCCTCAACAGCCTCGGGATCAACATCGCCCGGTCGATCGGCCCGGTGACGGCGGGGTTCGTGCTGGCCTGGGCGGGACCGCCGGCGGCGTTCGCACTCAACGCGGCGTTCTTCGCCGCCGTCGCCGCGACGTTCGGCGCCGTGGGCCTCAGGGCGAGCGCCCGCCCGGCGGCCAGCGAAGGGTTCTGGCCGGCGCTGGCGGGCGGCGCGCGGTACGTCGCCAGCGAGCGACCGCTGCAGGTCGTGGCGCTGAAGGCGACGACCTTCTTCTTCTTCGCGGCGAGCTTCTGGGCGCTGGCGCCGGTGGTCGTGGCCGAGCGGCTCGACGGCAACGGCGGGATGCTCGGACTGATGGTGGGGTCCGCCGGCGTCGGCGCGGTCACGGGATGGCGCATCCTCGGCGCCTTGCGGCGACGGCTCGACCTCGACGGGCTGATGCGCCTTGCCGGACTGGTCGCGGCGGCGGCGCTCTGCCTCGTGCCGCTCGCCGGCCACCCCGCCGTCTTCGCGGGGCTGCAGGCGGCGCTGGGGTTCGCATGGCTGATCGCGTTCTCGTCGATCCACCTCGCCGCGCAGCTGCGTCTGCCGACGTGGGTCCGGGGCCGCGGCACGGCGCTCTACCTCATCGCGATCTTCGGCTCGATGGCGACGGGCAGCGCGCTCGCCGGCCTCGTCACGGACGCCGCCGGCCTCACGGTCGCCTACCTCGTCGCCGGCGTCGGCCTCCTCGTCGCGACCCTGGTCGCCCGCCAGCTGAAGATCGCGGTGACGACGGCATCGCCAACGAACGCGGCACCCGCTGAACAGAAACGCGACGGCGACAGGTAAAACTGCGCGAATTATTTGCATCGGCACTGAAGCGCTTGCCAGCCGGTGGCGAAGTCGTATCGTCGACAAGTTGGCAAACGATTGCCAGAAATCGCGAGCAAGGTGAGGCGCTGATGTCCCTGAACCGTCGACAGTTCGTTGCTGCCTCGGCCGGCAGCGCCCTCGCCCTCACGAGCTTCACCCGGCGCGCCCGCGCCCAGTCCGGCACGCTGCGCATCGGCGTCGTGCCGTTCATCTCCTCCGGGCCGTTCTTCATCGCGATGGCGAAGGGCTACTTCGACGCCGTCGACATCAAGGTCGAGCCGCAGACCTTCATGGACGGCGCGCTCGCGGTGCCCGCCCTCGTCGCCGGCGAGCTCGACGCCACGGTCGCCACCATCAACGCCGGCCTCATCAACGCCGTGTCGAAGGGCGCGAACTACAAGCTCGTCCTCGACCGGGGCAGCGAGATGGTCGGCCTCGGCTCGATGACGATCGTCGCCTCCAACAAGATGTACGAGGCGGGCCTGACCTCAATCGACAAGTTCGACATGCTGGAGGGGGCCAAGTTCACCATCCAGGCGCCCGGCGGCATCGACCAGTACCTGCTCGCCCGCGGGCTGCAGAACGCCGGCCTCGACCCGACGAAGGCCGCCTTCCGCGCCGGCCTCACCTACCCCGACATCGTCAAGAGCCTCGGCACCGGCCTCACCGACGTGGCGCAGATCCCCGTGCCGCTCGCCTTCCTCGCGGAGAAGAACGAGGTCGGCAAGATCATCGGCGCCGGCTACGAGATCGACCCCGGCGCCCAGCTCGGCTGCTTCGCCATGCCCGAGGCCTTCCTCGACGAGGACCGCGAGACGGCAGTGCGCTACGCGATGGCGCACATCCAGGCCGCGCGCGAATTCGTGGCCGCCGCCGAATCGAAGGACCCCGAGGTGATCGCCATCATCTCCGAGGCGACCAAGGTTCCCGCCCCGCTCGTGGAACGTGCCGCCCCGCGCTGGACCGGCTACGACAAGGACGGCATGCCGAACGTGAAGTCGTGCATGGACCAGGCCGCCTTCTGGGTCGACACGATGAAGCTGATCTCCGGCCCGGTGCCGACCGAGGAGGCGCTCTTCGACCTCTCCGTCGCCGAGGAGGCCGCGGCGCGCCTCGCCAAAGAGAACCCCTTCCTCTGAGCCGATAGAGCACCCGCGGTGGCCGCCCGCACCGACATCCGCTGCGAGAACCTGTCGCTGACCTTCCCCTCGCGGTCGGGCGGCTCGACGCTCGCCCTGGACGCCCTCACCTGCCGCTTCGAGGCCGGCAAGGTCTCCGCGATCATCGGCCCTTCCGGCTGCGGCAAGAGCACCATGCTGCAGGTCGTGCGCGGGCTCCTCGGCGCGACGTCGGGAGAGGTCCGCTTCGTCAACCGCCAGACCGGGCACTCGGTACTGCCGCCGGCGATGGCCACCGTCTGGCAGAGCTTCAACCTCTTCCCCTGGCTGACGCTGATCGACAACGTCGCCTTCGGCCTCGAGGTCGCGGGCGTGCCGCGGCGGGAGCGCCGGGCGCGGGCGGAAGCGGCGCTCGCCCGGGTCAACCTCTCCGGCTTCGAGCACAAGCACCCGGGCCAGCTCTCCGGCGGCATGCGCCAGCGCGTCGGCATCGCCCGCGCCCTCGTCATGGAGCCCGAGATCCTCCTCCTCGACGAGCCGTTCGGCGCGCTCGACGCGCAGACCCGGCTGGTTCTGCAGGAGGAGGTCGGCGGCATCGTCCAGGCGACGGGCGCCAGCGCGATCCTCGTCACCCACTCGATCGAGGAGGCGATCCTCCTCGGCGACACGATCTTCGTCATGACCGCGCGTCCGGGCCGCATCGCGCGGGAGATCAATGTGGAGCTGCCGCGCCCCAGGACCATGGCGCAGCTCTCCGAACCCGAATTCGTCGCCCTCTTCGCGGAGATCTACGAGCTTCTCAAGTCCGAGGTGCTGAAGGCGATGGCGAGCGAGCGGGAGGCGGCATGAGCGACAGCGCCGCCCTGACGCCCGCCGCCGGGACGCAAACCCGGCCCGCCCGCTGGCGCGCCCTCGCCGGCGACCGGCGCGTGATCGGCTGGGGCTTCCTCCTCACCATCCTGGTCGTCTGGGAGCTCGCGGTCGTGCTGCGGGACATCTCCCCGCTGTACCTGCCGAAGCCGACACGCATCATCGCCGTGCTCGTAAACGAGTTCGCCACGCGCGACCTCGGCGCGGACCTCGCGCGCACGCTCTACCGGATCTTCGCCGGCTTCTTCATCGCCCTCGGCGCGGGCATCCTGCTCGGCGTCTTCATGGCCGTCTCCAAGACGGTGGACGCGATGGCCGACATCCTCATCGCCGCGCTCTACCCGCTGCCGAAGGTGACGCTGATCCCGCTGCTCATCATCTGGCTCGGCACCGGCGGGCCGTTCATGCTGACGATCTCGTTCCTCGGCGCCTTCTTCCCCATCGTGATCAACACGGTGATGGGCGTGCGCCAGTGCGACAAGGGGCTGATCCTCGCCGCGCGCGACCTCAACGCGAAGACCTCGACGATCATCCGCCGCGTGCTCATCCCCAGCGCGGTTCCGTCCATCTTCGCCGGCATCCGCATCGGCCTCGGCGTGTCGATCATCCTGGTGGTGGCGGCGGAGATGGTGGTGGCGCGCGACGGGCTCGGAGCGCGCCTCTTCCTGGCGGGCCAGCTTCTGGAGACCGAGGTGGTGTTCGCCGTGCTCATCGTGCTGGCGCTCCTCGGCATCGTCATCACCAAGGGGCTCGACCTGGTCGACGCCCGCCTCAGCCTCTGGCGCGCCAACTAGCCTCAACTCCAAGGAAAGACCCCATGTCCGACAGCGTGACGCTGAAGCCGATCCACCCGGAGCCGGAGAAGGCCTGGATGATGCCCTACGCGCCGGCGGTCCACATCGTCGGGGCGTGCAACCTCATGTACATCTCCGGCGCGACCGCGTCGGACCTCTACCATCACCACCCGCACATCGATTCCGAGCACCAGCACTCGTGCGACATCACTGTGCAGACCGAGCGCGCGATGGCGGCGATCAAATCGATCCTCGACACGGTGGGCGCGACCTGGACCGACGTCGTGAAGATCACGAAGTACCTGACCGACATGCGCGACGCCGACGGCATGCACCGCACGATGAACCCCTACTTCGGAGACTGGCGGCCGGCGAGCACGATGATCTGCATCAACCAGCTCTCCTCGCCCGGCGCGCGGGTGGAGCTCGACATGATCGTGGCCGTGCCGGCGAAGTGATCCGGCGGGGCGCCGCTCAGCGGGGCGCCGGCCGCGCGGCGAAGCGCTTCGCGCCCGCGACGCACAGGACCACCGCGAGGGTCACCGCGACCATCGACCAGGCGACCGGCTCGCCGAGGATCGCCGCGGCGAGGGCGAGGCCGAAGAAGGGCTGGAGAAGCTGGAGCTGGCCGACGCCGGCGATCCCGCCCAGTGCCAGCCCGCGATACCAGAACACGAACCCGATCAGCATGCTGAAGACCGAGACGTATGCGAGGCCCATCCATGCCGGGCCGGCCATCGTCCACTCCGCCGGCAGGGTCGCGAGAGCGAGGACGCCCATCACCGGCATCGCCAGCACCAGCGCCCAGGAGATGACCTGCCAGCCGCCGAGCCGGCGCGACAGGGCCGCGCCCTCCGCGTAGCCGAGACCGCACGCGAGGATCGCCGCCAGCATCAGGAGGTCGCCGGTGAGGTCGCCGCCCTCGCTGCGGGCGAGCGCGAAGCCGACGACGGTGAGGCTGCCGAGCACCGAGAAGAGCCAGAAGGCCGGCTGCGGCCGCTCCCCGCCCCGCATCACGCCGAAGAGCGCGGTGGCGAGCGGCAGGAGCCCGACGAACACCACCGAGTGCGCGGCGGTGATATGCTGCAGCGCGAGCGCGGTGAGCAGCGGGAACCCGACGACGACGCCGAACGCCACGATGGCGAGCGAGACGAGGTCGCCGCGCCGCGGGCGTGCCTGGTGCAACGCCCACAGGCACAGCGCGCCGAGGAGCGCGGCGATGACCGCCCGGATCGAGGTGAGGAAGAGCGGCGAGAAGTCCGCCACCGCCACCCGCGTCGCCGGCAGCGACCCGCTGAAGATCAGCATCCCCAGGAACCCGCTGCCCCACCCTGCCGTCGCTGTACTCATACCGCCTCCTGTCCGTGCGAGGCTGGTAGCGACAGGCCGATGGCTTCGCCAGCGACAATCCAATACAATATCGCTAAACTGTACTGGTTCAAGAACCCATACAAAAGAGGGAACCGTGCCGAACGAACGCCCGGGAACGCGTACCGCGCAGGTGATGGACGCCGTGCGCGCGAAGATCGCCGGGCGCACGCTCACGACCGGCGACCGGCTGCCGTCAATCCGTGCCTTCGCAGCGGCGATGGGGGTCTCGCCGTCGACCGTCGTGGACGCCTACGACCGGCTCGCGGCCGAAGGGGTGATCCACGCCCGGCAGGGCTCCGGCTTCTATGTGGCGACGGCCCCGCCGCCGCTGGCGCTCGGCGAGATCGGCCCGCGGCTCGACCGCACGATCGACCCCTTCTGGGTCTCGCGCCAGTCGCTCGACACGGGCGAGGATGTCGCCAAGCCCGGCTGCGGATGGCTGCCGGCGGACTGGATGCCGACGGCCTCGCTCCGCCGGGCCACCCGGCGCCTCGCCAAGGCCGACGACACGCTCCTCACCGAATACGGCGCGACGCGCGGCGCGCTCGGCCTGCGCCGCCTCCTCGCGCGCCAGTTCGCCGGCGAGGGGCTGGAGATCGGCCCCGACCAGATCCTTCTGACCGGCTCCGGCACGCAGGCCATCGACCTCGTCTGCCGCTTCCTGCTGCGCCCCGGCGACACCGTGCTCGTCGACGACCCGTGCTATTTCAACTTCCGGGCGCTGCTGCGGGCGCACCAGGTCGACGTCGTCGGTGTCCCCTACACGCCGTACGGGCCGGACACGGAACGCTTCGCCGAGGCCGCCGCCGCGCACCGCCCGCGCCTCTACGTGACCAACTCGGCGCTCCACAATCCGACCGGGGCGACGCTCGCGCCGCAGGTCGCGCACCGCGTCCTCAACATCGCCGCCGCGCACGACATGACGATCGTCGAGGACGACATCTTCGCCGACTTCGAGCCGGAGCCGTCGCCGCGCCTCGCGACCCTCGACGGCCTGTCTCGCGTCGTCCGGATCGGCAGCTTCTCCAAGACGCTGTCGGCCTCGATCCGCTGCGGCTACATCGCGAGCGGCGCGGACTGGATCGACGCGCTGATCGACCTCCAGGTCGCGACCCACTTCAGCGGGGTGAGCCCGGTGGCGGCCGAACTCGTCCACGCAGCCCTGAGCGACGGCGGCTATCGCAAGCACATCGACATGCTCCGCCGCCGCCTCGCCCGCGCAAGGGGCGATACGGCCGCACGCCTGAAGCCCCTCGGCATCGTCCCCTGGCTGATGCCGCGCGGCGGGTTCTACCTCTGGTGCCGCTTGCCCGAGGGATGCGACGCCGCCGCGCTGGCGGGACGGGCGCTGCGGGACGGGGTCGTGCTCGCGCCCGGCGACGTCTTCAGCGTCTCGCGGACGGCGGCGGGCTACATGCGCTTCAACGTTGCGCAGATGGCCGCGCCCGCCGTCTACCCCGCACTCGGGCGCGGCCTCGCCGACGCGATGCACACCTTGCCAACATTTTGAGCCGCCGACGCAATTGACAACGTCGTCACTGAGTTCCTTAATTATCTAACCGGCCAGTCAATAAAGGTGCGAGTTCGAGCTGGTCTGCGCATCCGAAGGGGAATTCCGTGATGACAAGATTGAGCACCGCCGCCGCGCTCGCGGCTCTCCTGATCGCGCCCGCCGGCGCCCTGCTGGTCGCGCCCTCCGGCGCGCTGGCCGAGGACTGGTCCCCGGCCGAACCGGTCACCATCATCGTGCCGTGGTCGGCCGGCGGCTCGACCGACACGGTCACGCGCGTCATCGCCAAGGAGCTGACCGACGCGATCGGGCAGAACTTCGTCATCGTGAACCAGCCCGGCGCGTCGGGTTCGGTCGGCACCCGTTCGGTCTGGGAAGCGCCGCACGACGGCATGACGATGGCCGCCGGCGCCGCCGCCGACCTCGGCGCCTACCCGGTGTTCGGCAGCCTCGACGCCACGATCGCCGACTGGCGGCTCTATCTCGACGTCGCGAACCCGGCGATGATCTCCGTCCCCGCAGACAGCGAATGGGAAGACTTCGGAGCCTTCCTCGAGGCGCTCACGACGGCCGAGTCGCCGATGACGGTCTCCTCCGGCGGCCTCTCCTCGGCGACGGCGATCACCATGCAGGCGCTCGAGAAGGTCGCCGACGTGAAGTACCGCCAGATCGTCTACGAGGGCGGCAACCCGGCGGTGATCTCCACCGTCGCCGGTGAGACCGACTTCACCGCGCAGAACGCGACCGAGCAGGTCGACATGGTCCGCGCCGGCAGGCTGCGTCCGCTCGCCGTCGTCGCCTCCAGCCCGCTCGAGCTCGCCGGCTACGGCTCGGTCCCGGCCATCACCGACTGGCTGCCGGAGATCGCGACCGCGCCGAACTACTTCGGCATCTTCGTCCCTGCCGACGCGCCGAAGGAGGTCCTCGACACCATGGACAAGGTGTGGGCCGAGAAGATCGCCAACTCCGAGGCGCTGAAGACCTTCGCGGCCGAGCGCGCCGCCCTCTTCGCGCCGAGCTACGGCGAGGAGGCGCACAAGGCGGCTATGCCGTTCCTCTCGATCAACGCCTGGCAGCAGTTCAACAGCGGCGCGGCGCCGAACGAGCCGACCCAGTTCGGCATCCCCAAGCCCGAATAACCGCCCGCCAGATCCGACGGCAGGGCCCGGCTCGGCGCCGGGCCCACGCCTCCGCCCCTCCCGCCCACCGGCCTTCGCGATGCACGGACTGACACAGCTCCTCACGGCCGTCGCCGACATCGGCTTCTCGGCGCAGATCTTCGTCGTCGTCTGGGCGACCCTCCTCGGCATCGTCGTCGGGATGATCCCGGGGCTGACGGCGACCCTCGGCGTGGCGCTCGTCACCACGCTCACCTTCTCGATGGACTCCGACACCGCGATCCTCGTCCTGATCTGCGTCTACATCGGCGCGATCTACGGCGGCGGCCGCTCGGCGATCCTGCTCAACATTCCCGGGACGCCGGCGAACGCCGCGTCCGCGCTCGACGGCTTCCCGCTGGCGACGCAGGGCCGCGCGGGCGAGGCGATGGCGGTCGCCACCACGGCCTCGTTCCTCGGCAGCCTCGTCGGCATGGTGGGGCTCGCGGTCATCGCGCCCTGGCTCGCCGAGTTCGCGCTCGACTTCACCTCGTTCGAATTCTTCTGGCTCTCGATCTTCGGCATCGTCCTGTGCGGCCAGCTCACCTCCTTCGACGACGGGCTGAAGGGCTGGATCTCCGGCTTCTTCGGCATCCTCGTCGCAATGGTCGGGCAGGAGAGCGTTCACGCCTACTCGCGCTTCTCCTACGGCATCCAGGACCTCGAAGGCGGCTTCGGGCTGCTGCCGGTGCTGGTCGGCGCGTTCGGCTGCGCCGAGGTCTTCTCGGTGATGCGCCAGCCGGCCACCCGCCTCGTCGAGGCGAAGGTGACGGGCGTCCTGCGCGCCGCCGCAGGCTCGATCCGCTACGCACGCACCTGGCTGCGGTCCGGCGCCATCGGCACCTTCATGGGCGTCATCCCCGGTGTCGGCGAGGACATGGGGGCGTGGGTCTCCTACGCCGCCGCGCGCCGCGCCTCGCGCCGGAAGGAAGAGTTCGGCCGCGGCTCTGTCGAGGGCCTCCTCGCCGCGGAGACGGGCAACAACGCCGCGGTCCCCGGCGCCCTCGTCCCCGTCCTGACGCTCGCGATCCCCGGTTCGGCGCCCGCGGCGGTGCTCCTCGCGGCGATGGTGATCCACGGCCTGCGCCCCGGCCCGCTGATCATGATCACGCAGGCGGACTTCTTCTATTCCGTCGTCGCGATGGTGTTCTGGGCGAGCTGCGCCATGCTGGTGCTCGGCCTGCTGCTGACGCGCCCTCTCCTGTTCGTCCTCCGGGTGCGGCGGGAGTGGCTCATGGGGATGATCTTCGTCCTCTGCACCGTCGGCTCGTTCGCCATCGCCGGGCGCATCTTCGACGTCTACGTGATGATCGGCTTCGGCCTCCTCGGCTTCCTGATGCGCGAGACGGGCTTTCCGGTGGCGCCGATGATCCTCGGCGTGGTGCTCGGCCCGATCCTCGACAACAACCTGAGGCGCAGCCTGTCGCTGACCGAGGGCGACCTCCTGCCGTTCGTGACCCGCCCGATCAGCGCGGTGATCGCCCTGATGGTGCTCGCGGTCGTCGTCCTCGGCCTGCCGCCGGTGCAGCGGCGCCTCGCCGCGCTCGGCGAACGGGTGTCCTTCCGGAAGGCGCGCTCCGATGGGTGAGACACGCGTCCTCGTCTGCGGCTACGGCATCTTCGGCCGCCTCCACGCGGCCGCCTGGCGCGAGGTGGCCGGGGTCCGCCTGTTGGTCGCCGACCCGGCCGGCGCCGGCCGCGAGCGGGCGCTGGCGGAGGGCGTCGCGGCCGGCGATATCGCCGCCACGGCCGCCGACCTCATCGCCCGTGCCGACATCGTCGACGTCGTCGCCCCGCCGGACGAGCACCTCCCCCTCGCCCTCGCGGCGCTCGCCGCCGGCAGGCCGGTTCTCCTCGAAAAGCCCGCCGTGCGGTCCGTCGCGGAGGCGCAATTGCTGGCGGCGCGCCTCGGGAACGTGCCGCTCCAGGTCGGCCATGTCCTGCGCGCCCACCCGCTGACGCGCCGGGCGACGGCGATCCTGCGTGCGGGCGGCATCGGCCGCCTCGTCGCGATGGAGGGCGACTTCCGCGGATGGAAACGGATGCGGGCCGACTCCTCCATCATCGAGAACGACGGCGTCCACTTCCTGGACCTGATGCGCCATTTCGCCGGCGCCCCGGCGGCGGCCGTCGACGCGCGCGCGATGCACCGGCTGGGCGGCGCGCGGGCGGACGACATCCGCATCGACCTCGCCTATCCCGGCGGGGTCGCTGGCGAACTGCGGCTCGGCGTCGTCGCGGGCGGGGAGACGGAAGACCCGTTCCTCCCCGGCGCGGTGACGGACAAGCGGCTCCGGCTGGTCGGCGACGGCGGCGTCCTCGTGATCGACTTCAACCGCAACCGCCTGACCCACGGCACAGCGCGCTACGACGCCTCGCCCGGAGGATGGACGCCGACGGTTACGTCGCTCACCGAGGAGCAGGCGCTCGGCGCGACGCCGGTGCGCCTCCTCGCGGACAGCTTCCGTGTCTTCCTCGACGCGATCGCGGGGCGCGGCGCGGTCCTGTGCGACGCGCAGGAGGGCGCCGTGGAGATGGCCGGGCTGCTCACCGCGATCGACCGCGCGCTCGCGCGGCCGGCCAACCCCTTCATCCCCGTCCGCGAGAACGCCGCATGACGCGCCGCACGAACACGACCGACCTCGTCGCCGGGATCGTCGCCACGCTCATCGGTACCGGCGCCCTCGCCGGAGCGCTGGCGATGCCCCGTTTCACCGAGCGCGGCGCCAGCCCGTTCACGATGCCCGGCCTGACACCGGCGATCATCGGCGCCATCGTGACGGCCCTCGGCCTCCTTCTGATGCTTCGCGCCTGGCGTGGCGGGACCGCCGACAGCGGCGCCGAGCCGACGATCACGCGCTGGGACGCGTCCTCGGCGCGGCGGATGCTGTTCACCGTCTTCGTCGTCGTCCTCTACGGAGTCGGCCTGTTCGGGCGGCTGCCGTTCGTGCCGGTGACGGCGCTCTTCATCTTCCTCTTCACCGTCGGCAGCGAGCTCCTCAACGAGGAGCGCAGGCTCTCCCTCCCCGCGCTCGTCGTGCGCGCGCTAATCCTCGCGCTCGCCGGCGCGTTCCTGGTGCGGTTCGTGTTCACCGACATCTTCCTCGTCCACCTGCCGGGGGCGCTCTGATGAAGATTTCCCTCTGCAACGAGGTGCTGCGCGAGCGTCCCTTCGCCGAACAGTGCGCCCTCGCCGCCGCCCTCGGCTACGACGGGCTGGAGGTCGCGCCGTTCACCCTGTCGGACGATCCGGCCCGGATCCCCGCCGCGGAGCGCGCGCGGCTGAAGCGCCTCGCCGCCGACGCCGGCGTACCCGTTACCGGGCTCCACTGGCTCCTCTCGGCGCCCGCCGGCCTCTCGATCACCAATGGCGGCGCGGACGTCGTCGCGCGGACGCGCGCGCACATCCTTTCGATGGTGGAGCTTTGCGCCGATCTCGGCGGCACCGTCCTCGTGCACGGCTCGCCGGGACAGCGGCAGCTCGCCGACGCGCCGTCCCCGGAGGCGGGCCGCATGGTCGCGGCCGACCATTTCGCCAGCGCCGGGGATGCGGCGGAACGTGCCGGCGTCCTCTACCTCGTCGAGCCATTGGCACCATCGCTGACGGACTACATCAACACCATCGAGGAGGCCGCGCGGGTGGTGGAGTCCGTCGCATCGCCGGGTCTCGCCACGATGCTGGACTGCGCGGCGGTCGCGGGCGGGGAGTGCGAAAGCGCCGCGATCCTCGCCGAACGCTGGCTGCCGAGCGGCGTGCTGCGGCACATCCACCTCAACGACCGCGCGCTCGGCGGACCGGGACAGGGGGAGGACCGGTTCATGCCGCTGCTCGCCGCGCTCGCCCGAGGCGGCTACGACGGCATCGCCGCCATCGAGCCGTTCATCTACAGCCCGGACGGGCCGACGTGCGCCGCCCGCTCCATCGGCTACGTGCGCGGGCTCATCGAGACACTCGGAGACGCGTCATGACGCCACCCAAGATCAAGGTCCGCGACGGGCGCATCGGCATCGTCAACGCCTTCGCGCGCACGCCCTTCCGCTTCGGCGTGGTGACGCTGGAGGCCGCGGCGAGCGCGACGCTGGCGCTCGACGTCACCGTCGACGGCGTCACCGCCACCGGGTACGCGTCCGACCTCCTCGCGTACAAATGGTTCGACAAGCGGCCCGAGAAGACCCCGGCGGACAACGTCGCCGACCTCCTCTGGGCGATCGACGAAGCGCTGGCCGTGGCCCGCGACCTCCCTGCCGCGACGCTATTCGACCTCTGGCGGGACATCGACCGGACGGTGGACCGGAGGGGGCCGGAGGTGGGCTTCAACCGCCTCGGCGCCTCGTTCGGCGTCTCGATGGTCGAGCGGGCGATGATCGACGCGCTCGGCCGCGCCGCCGGCCGGCCGTTCTTCGACCTCGTCACCGGCAATGCGCTGGGGCTCCGCCCCGGCGACGTCTTCCCCGAGCTCGCCGCGATGCAGGTGGCGCAGGCCCTTCCGGACCGCCCCCTCAGCCGCCTCGCACTGCGGCACACCGTCGGCCTCGTCGACCCGCTCGACGGCGACGAGGCCGGCGCCGGGACCGGCGACGTGCTCCCCGGAACCCTCGCCGACTACATCGCCGAGGACGGGCTGCGCTACCTGAAGATCAAGGTCGGCGGCGACATGGCGGCGGACCTCGACCGCCTCGCCCGCATCGCCGCGCTGATCGAGGCCGCCCCGCACCCCATCGCGGTGACGCTCGACGGGAACGAGCAGTACAGGAGCCTCGACGCGTTCGCCGCCCTGTGCGAGGCGATGCGAACCCGGCCGGACATCGCGCCGCTGCACGAGGCGATCCTCTTCGTCGAGCAGCCGCTGGAACGCTCCGTGGCGCTCGCCGGTCTGCTCGACCCGGCCGCGCTCGCCGTCGTCGGCAAGCCCCTCCTGATCGACGAGGCGGACGGGTGGACGGCGGCCTACAGCGAGGCGATCGGCCTCGGCTACCGCGGCGTCAGCCACAAGAACTGCAAGGGCGTGATCCGCTCGCTGCTCAACCAGTCCCTCGCCTGGCACCGCAACGGCGGCAGTCGCGAGGGCGAGCACTTCCTCTCGGCGGAGGATCTGACCTGCCTGCCCGTGGTCTCCCTGCAGGCGGACCTCGCCGTGGTCGCCGCCCTCGGCATCGGCCACGTGGAGCGCAACGGGCACCACTATTTCCACGGCCTCGACCACCTGCCGGCGGGCGAGGCCGACGCGGCGCTCGCCGCCCACCCGGGCCTCTACCGCAGGGACGGCGGCAGCGTCTTCCTGGCGATCGAGGACGGCGGTCTCGACGTCTCCTCGCTGCAGGTCCCGGGCCTCGGGTTCACGCCCCTTCCCGACCTTGCCACCCGCACGGCCCCGGCCGACTGGTCATTCGACAGCCTGACACGACACGTGCCCGCCGACGCGGCACGACGGAGCGAACCCTGATGTCCGACACATTTCCCGACGCGATCCATACCGAGGACGACCTCGAGGAGCTGCTGTCGCGCCCGAGCGAGGCGCTGATCAGGACGCTGGCGGGGCTCTCCGGCGACATCTCCATTCTGGGCGTCGGCGGGAAGATGGGCCCGACGCTCGCCCGCATGGCCAAGCGCGCGGCGCCGGACAAGCGCGTGATCGGCGTCGCCCGCTTCTCCGAGCCGGACGTGCGCGAGAAGCTCGAGGCGCGGGGCATCGAGACGGTGGCCGCCGATCTCCTCGACGCCAGCGCCGTCGCCGGTCTCGAGAAGACGGAGAACGTCGTCTTCATGGCCGGCCGCAAGTTCGGCTCCAGCGGCGACGAATCGCTGACATGGGCGATGAACGTCCACGTCCCGGCGATCGTCGCCGAGGCGTACCGCGAGTCCCGCATCGCCCTCTTCTCGACCGCCTGCGTCTACCCGTTCTACGACATCACCCGTCAGGGGGCGCGCGAGGACGAGGTGCTCACCCCTCCGGGCGAGTACGCCAACTCCTGCGTCGGCCGTGAGCGGATGTTCGAGCACTTCGCCAAGCGCTACGGCACGCGCGTGTCGATCCTGCGCCTCTCCTACGCCATCGACATGCGCTACGGCGTGCTGCACGACGTGGGGCGCGCGGTGATGGAGGGCCGTCCGGTGCCGGTCGACAGCGGCCACTGCAACGTGATCTGGCAGGGCGACGCGAGCGACATCGCGCTGCAGAGCCTCGCCCATGCCGCCAATCCGCCGTTCGTCCTCAACCTCTCGGGGCCGGAGCTCGCCAACGTGCGCAACATCGCGCTGCGCTTCGGCGAGCACTTCGGCGAGACGCCGACCTTCGAGGGGAGCGAGCAATCCTCGGCCTGGATCGTCGACACGAGCCTGCAGCAGCGCCTCTTCGGCTACCCGCGCGTGCCGCTTCCACGTCTCGTCGACTGGACCGCGACCTGGCTCGGCGCGGGCGGCCGCTCGCTCGGCAAGCCGACGCACTTCGAGGTCCGCGATGGGACATACTGACGGCGCGCCGGAACCGCCGGCCCCGCGCCGGCGCCGCGGCCCCCAGCGGGACGCGGTCGCGACCCAGGCGCGCATCCTCGAGGCCGCACGGCAGGAGTTCGCCGAGAACGGCCTCCAGGGCGCCCGCATGGAGGCGATCGCGAGCCGGGCCGGCTGCAACAAGGCGCTGATCCACCACTACTTCCAGAGCAAGGACGCCCTCTTCGCGATCGTCCTCGAGAAGAACTACGAGGCGATCCGCACCGCCGAGCGCAACCTGCAGCTCACCTCGCGCGAGCCGCACGAGGCGATGCGCGAGCTCGTCGGCTTCTCCTTCGACTACGTGAGCGAGCATCCCGAATTCATTTCGCTCATCAACGAGGAGAACCTGCACGGCGGCGTCCACGTCGCCCACTCCGGGACGGCGCGCGAGCTGAACAGCCCCCTCGTCGCCACCATCGAGGAGGTGCTGGAGCGCGGCGTCGCGGAGGGGATCTTCCGCGCCGGCGTCGATCCGGTGCAGCTCTACATCACCATCGCCAGCATCTCGTATTTCTTCATCGCCAACCGCGCGACGCTGACGGCCATCTTCGACCTGCCGAAGACCGACGACGTCCTCGCCGCACGGCGGGCGCACGCCATCGACGTCGTGCTCGGCTACCTGCGTCCCGACCCGGTCGCGGCGCTGCCCGGCTCCCCGGTCGAGGCCGTCACCCCCGCCCCGAAGCGCGCCACCGCGAAGCGCACACGGAAACCCGCCCCATGAAGATCGCCGACCTGCCCGAGGCCCCGCTCGCCGCGCTCCGCCGCGGCGGGGTGATCCCGGCCCATCCGCTCGCCCTCGACGCCGACCGCCGGCTCGACCCGCGCCGCCAGCGCGCCCTGTCGCGCTACTACCTCGACGCGGGGTCCATCGGCCTCGCCGTCGCGGTTCACACGACGCAGTTCGAGATCCGCCATCACGGCCTGCTGGAGCCGGTCCTGACGCTCGCCGCCGAGGAGGCGGCCGCGCATCCCTCCTCGCCCTTCCTCGTCGCCGGTGCCATCGGTGAGACCGCGCAGGCCATGCGCGAGGCGGAGCTGGCCCGGTCGCTCGGCTACCACGCCGTCCTCCTCGGCCTCGCCGGACACGGCAGCGACGAGGACGCGCTCATCGCCCACTGCGCGGCCGTCGCCGAGGTGATGCCGATCGTCGGCTTCTACCTGCAGACCGCGGTCGGCGGGCCGGTGCTTCCCTACAGGTTCTGGCGCCGCTTCGCCGAGCTGGACAACGTCGTCGCCATCAAGATCGCGCCGTTCCACCGCTACCGCACGCTCGACGTGGCGCGCGCCGTGGTGGACGCGCGGGCGGACGAGCGCATCACGCTCTACACCGGCAACGACGACCACATCGTCGGCGACCTCCTCACCCGCTTCACCTTCATGCGCGACGGTGCGCCGGTCAGCGTTCGCATCAAGGGCGGCCTCCTCGGCCACTGGGCGGTGTGGACGCGCCGGGCGGTGGAGCTTCTCGAGGCGGTGCAGGCCGACGGCGGCACGGGCGCGGCGAGCGACTGGCTGGAGCGCGACGCCCGCACGACGGAGGCCAACGCGGTGCTGTTCGACGTCGCCAACGACTTCCGCGGCTGCATCGCCGGCATCCACGAGGTGCTGCGCCGGCAGGGCCTTCTCGAAGGCATCTGGTGCCTCGACCCGGAGGAGACCATGGGGCCGGGCCAGGTCGAGGAGCTCGACCGGATCTGCCGTGACTATCCGGACCTCACCGACGACGCCTTCGTGCGCGAGAACCTCGCCCGCTGGCTCGCCTGACCGCGTTGCGCCGGTGCCGCGCACCGGCGCCGATCGCGACCGATCGCACCGTCATAATCGATGCTGCCCGATGTTCTGCGCGGCCAATCCGCATTAGAACGGGCACATGAATGGATATTTGAAGCGACTTCTACTGGCGCTCGTCCTGGCCACGGTCACGGCCGGGACCGCGAGCGCGCAGCGGCTTCCGTCCCATAAGGACAACCTGTTCGCCTACCCCGGGGTCCTGTCGACCGAGGCCGGCGGCGCCTACCGCGTCGTCGACTACGACGAGATGCGCGACATCAACGGGCGCGACGAGGTGCCGGAGCGGCGGGTCAAGTCGCGCTACGTGTCGACCGGGGTGCGGCGCTCGCAGGCCGACCTCGTCGCCGATACGGCGGCGGGCCGGGTGCGCTACATCGCCGTCGGCCGCCGGCAGAACGCCAGCATCATCGTGGTCTACCTCCACGGGCAGGGCGGCAGCCGGCGCCAGGGCGTCGACGACTTCACCTTCGGCGGCAACTTCAACCGCATCAAGAACCTCGCGGTGTCGGCCGGCGGCGTCTACCTCTCGCCCGACTTCGCCGACTTCGGGGCGACGGGCGCGGCCCAGGTCGCGGGGCTCATCAACGAGTACGCGGCCGCCTCGCCGCGCGCGCCGGTCTTCGTTGCCTGCGGGTCGATGGGCGGGGCGCTGTGCTGGCGGCTGGCGAAGGACCCGGCGGTCGCCTCCCGGCTCGGCGGGCTCCTGCTCCTCGGCTCGCTGTGGGACGACGGCTTCTTCTCGAGCGCGGCCTACCAGCGGCGCGTGCCGGTGTTCCTCGGCCAGGGGAGCCGCGACAAGGTCTTCCCGGTGGAGCGGATGGAAGGCTTCTTCCGGTCGATCCGTTCCCGCTCGCCGGGCTACCCGGTAAAGATGGTGCGCTTCGAGACCGGCAGCCACGGCACGCCGATCCGCATGACGGACTGGCGCGAGACCATCAACTGGATGCTGTCGGCCCGCTGAGCGCGGTCAACCCGCCCGGCTGACCGGGCGGCCCCCTCCCCGGCAAAGCGCCGCGGCCTCGATGGCGAGGGCCGCGCGCACCACTGCCTGACGGCCCGTGCGCCCGTCGCACCGGCCGTACACCTCGTTGAGCACATCGAGGCCGAGCGACAGCGCCATCAGCCGCTGGGCAACCGGCGCCTCGTCGAGCGTGGCCGGGAGTTCGCCCGCCTCCTTCACGCGCTTCAGGGCGTCGACGATCGCCACGTTCCATTCGTCGAGCGCCTCGCGCACCGCCTCCCCCACGATCTCGCTCATCCGCGCGGCCGCCAACGCGTCGCGCCATAGCCGCTCGGCCATCGCATGCTCCTCGCTGGCGCAGCCGGCGAGGAGGCCGAGGAGGTTGTCCATCGGCGGCATGCTCCGAAGCGTGCGCGTCAGTTCCGGGAGCATGCGGCGAGATGCCTCGCGGAAGGCTTCGGCGCGGAGATCGTCCACCGAAGCGAAGTGGTGATGGATCTGCCCCGGCGACGCGCCGACGGCGGCGGCGACCGCGCGAACCGTCGCGGCCCCCAGCCCCTTGTCCCACACGAGCGCCACGGCCGCGTTCACGATCGCCGCGCGCCGTTCGCTCTTTGCCATGTAGCTCACGGTTCTCACTCCTACCCGCAATGCAGATACCGCATAGCGCACCAACTGGACATGCGTCCAACTTGGACATATGTCCAGATCTTCCGCTTTGGGCCTTCTCCTGCGCCGACCGGTGAATTTATGACGCGTATCCTGATATCCGCCGCGCTCCTGGGCACGGCGGCCCTGATTTCCGCCTGCAGTCCCGAGGGCGGCGAGAGCGCCGCCTCACCCGCCGCCGAGCGGCCGCCGGCGGAGGTCGGAACGATCGAGGTCGTGCCGGAGGACCTGCAGGTCGTGTCGGAGCTGCCCGGACGGATCAACGCGACCCGCATCGCCGAGGTGCGGCCGCGCGTCGGCGGCATCATCCTCGAGCGCGTCTTCGAGCAGGGAACGACCGTCGCCGCCGGGGACGTCCTCTTCCGCATCGACCCGGTGACCTACGACGTCGCCGTGCTGGCGGCTCAGGCGAGCGTGGAGCGGGCGGAGGCGACCCGGCTCGAAGCGCAGCAGAACGAGGAACGCGTCACGACCCTCCTCGAACGCAACGTGTCGAGCCAGGCCGAGGTCGACCGCGCGAAGGCGTCGCGCCTTCAGGCCGACGCCGACGTCGCCGTGGCGAAGGCGGAGCTGCGCGCCGCCCAGATCGACCTCGGCTTCACCAACGTGACGGCGCCCATCTCGGGCCGGATCGGCCGCGCCAACATCACCGAGGGCGCGCTCGTCTCCGCCGCGGGCTCCGAGGTGCTGACGACGATCCAGGCCCTCGACCCCGTCTATGCCGACATCCTGCAGCCCGTGTCGGAGCTGCTGGCGCTCCGGCGCGCGGTGGAAAGCGGCGCGCTGCGCGAGCTGGAACCCGGCGTCGCGGAGGTCCGCCTCTACCTCGACGACGGCACGCCCTACCCCCACCCCGGCCGTCTCCTCTTTTCGGAGGCGACCGTGGAACGGACGAGCGGACAGGTGACGCTCAGGGCCGAATTCCCGAACCCGGACGACGTGTTGCTGCCGGGCATGTATGTGCGCGTCGCCGTCGAGCAGGCGCAGCAGAACGACGCGATCGCGGTGCCGAGCCAGGCCGTCCAGCGCGACGCCTCGGGGGCGGCCCAGCTCTACCTCGTCTCCGGCGAGAACACGGCGGAGATCCGCAGCGTGCGTCTCGGCCGGGCGATCGGCAACCGCATGGTCGTCGAGGACGGCCTCGCCACGGGCGACAACGTGATCGTCGACGGCGTGCAGAAGATCGGCCCCGGCGCCCCGGTGAAGCCGGTCGCATGGACGGACCCGTCCGCCGGGCCCCGCGAGCAGGCGGACGCCGGTACCGCGGACACCTCGCCGGACGGCGCGCGGGAGCTGCAGGACGCCTCCGCCGCGGACGCACCGGCGACCCCCGCCGACACCGACACCGTCGCGAACTGAGGCTCCGATGGCGCGCTTCTTCATCGACAATCCCGTCCTCGCCTGGGTCATCGCGATCTTCATCGTGATGGCGGGCGCCCTCTCGCTGCCGAACATTCCGATCTCGCAGTACCCGAACGTCGCCCCGCCGCAGGTCTCGATCCAGACGACCTTCCCCGGCGCCTCGCCGGAAGACCTCTACCGTCAGGTCACGCAGCCCATCGAGGAGGAACTCAACGGCATCGAAGGGCTCCTCTATTTCGAGTCCACCTCGGACGCGACCGGCGCGGTGTCGATCACCGTGACGTTCGAGTCCGGCACCGACGTCGCGCAGGCCGTCGTCGATACGCAGAACCGGCTGAAGCGCGTGGAGTCCTCGCTGCCGCAGCAGGTCCAGCAGCAGGGCGTCACCGTCGAGGAGGCGAGCACGAGCTTCCTCATGGTCGTGGCCCTGACGGCGACGCCCGAGTCGGGGCTCGACGAAGTCGGCCTCGGCGACTACGCCGCGCGCAGCGTGCTGAACGAGATTCGCCGCGTGCCGGGAGTCGGCCGTGCGCAGCTCTTCGCCGCCGAGCGGGCGATGCGCGTCTGGGTCGACCCGGACAGGCTCGTCGGCCTCGGCCTCTCCCTGACCGACGTGACCGATGCGATCACCGAGCAGAACGCGCAGGTCGCCGCCGGCTCCGTGGGCGCGAGCCCGAACCCCGTCAGCCAGCAGACGCAGGCGACGCTCCTCGTCACCGGCCAGCTCTCGACGCCGGAGGAGTTCGGCTCGATCGTCCTGCGCGCCGAGGACAACGGTGCCCTGGTGCGCCTCTCCGACGTGGCGCGGGTCGAGATCGACGCCGAGACGTTCAACTTCAACACCTACCTCAACGGTCAGCCCGTCGCCTCCATCGGCGTCCAGCTCTCGCCGACGGGCAACGCGCTCGACACGGCCGAAGGCGTGCGCGAGACGATGGACCGGCTGGAGCCGCTCTTCCCCGCGGGCGTCTCCTACGAAGTCCCCTACGACACGACCCCGTTCGTCGACGCCTCCATCGAGAAGGTGCTGCACACGCTGATGGAGGCGGTGGTGCTCGTCTTCGTCGTGATGTTCGTGTTCCTGCAGAACTTCCGCTACACGATCATCCCGACGCTGGTGGTCCCGATCGCGCTCGCGGGCACGATGGCGGTGATGCTACCGGCGGGCTTCTCCATCAACGTCCTCACCATGTTTGCGATGGTCCTTGCCATCGGCATCCTCGTCGACGACGCGATCGTCGTGGTGGAGAACGTCGAGCGGATCATGTCCGAGGAGGGCCTCTCCCCGAAGGAGGCCTCCAAGAAGGCGATGGGGCAGATCTCCGGCGCCATCATCGGCATCACGCTCGCGCTGATGGCGGTGTTCGTCCCCCTCGCCTTCTTCCCCGGCTCGGTGGGCATCATCTACCAGCAGTTCTCGCTGACGATGGTGGTGTCGATCTTCTTCTCCGCCTTCCTCGCCCTGTCGCTGACGCCGGCGCTGTGCGCCACCCTCCTGAAGCCGATTCCCAAGGGACATTCGCACTCCAAGGGCGGCGTCTTCGGCTGGTTCAACCGCAACTTCGACCGCGCCTCGCACGGCTACGCGGGGCTGGTCGGCGGCCTGATCCGGCGCGCCGGACGGCTGATGGTGGTCTACCTCGCCCTCTTGGTCGGTCTCGGCTACGTCTACCTGCAGATCCCGTCCGCCTTCCTGCCGCAGGAGGACCAGGGCTTCCTGCTCGCCGACGTCCAGGCTCCTCCGGGCGCCACGTCCAACCGGTTGCGCGAGGTGACGAAGAGCGCCGAGGACTTTGCCCTCTCGCTCGACGGGGTGGACAGCATCCTCATCATCCAGGGCTACTCGTTCTCGGGCCAGGGGCCGAACTCGGGTCTCGCCTTCGTCACGCTGAAGGACTGGGCCGAGCGCGGCGAGGACGAGAGCGCCGCGGCGCTGTCCGGCACCCTCTCCGGGATGCTCGCCTCGATCCGCGACGCGATCGCCTACGCGCTGTCGCCGCCGCCGATCCAGGGCCTCGGGTCGAGCTCGGGCTTCGCCTTCCGCCTGCAGGACCGCGCCAACCTCGGTGACGCGCGCCTGCGCGAGGGGGCGCAGCAGCTGATGGCGGCCGCGCAGGCGAGCCCGGTCATCGGTCAGGTCTACACGGAAGGACTGCCGCCCGGGCCGCAGCTCCGCCTCAACGTCGACCGCGCCAAGGCGAACGCGTTCGGCGTCGGCTTCGGGGAGATCAACCGGACGGTCTCGGCCGCCCTCGGCTCGTCCTACGTCAACGACTTCCCGAACCAGGGGCGCATGCAGCGCGTCATCGTCCAGGCCGAGGCGCGCTCGCGCATGACGGTAGAGGACGTCATGACACTCAACGTGCGCAACACGCAGGGCGGCATGGTGCCGTTGTCCGCCTTCGCGACCGCCGAATGGGCGTACGGGCCGACCCAGCTCGTCGGCTACAACGGCTATCCCTCGATGCGCATCGGCGGCTCGGCGGCGCCGGGCTACTCGTCCGGCGACGCGATCGCCGAGATGGAGCGCCTTGCCGGCGAGCTGCCGTCGGGCTTCGCGTTCGAGTGGACGGGCCAGTCGCTGCAGGAGATCCAGTCCGGCTCGCAGGCGCCGTTCCTGATCGGCCTGTCGGTGGTGTTCGTTTTCCTCTGCCTTGCCGGGCTCTACGGGAGCTGGTCGATCCCCCTCGCGGTAATGCTCATCGTGCCGATGGGGGCGATCGGCTCGGTCGCGGCGGTGGTGCTGTCGGGGCTCTCCAACGACGTCTACTTCACCGTCGGCCTCATCACGATCGTCGGCCTGTCCGCCAAGAACGCGATCCTCATCGTGGAGGTGGCGAAGGACCTGATGATGGAGGGCCAGTCGCTGCGCGAGGCGACGATCACCGCCTGCCGCCTGCGCTTCCGTCCGATCCTCATGACCTCGCTCGCGTTCACCATGGGCGTGATCCCGATGGCGATCGCGACGGGCGCCAGCGCGGCGAGCCAGAACGCCATCGGCATCAACGTGGTCGGCGGGATGATCTCGGCGACGGTGCTTGGCCTGCTCTTCGCGCCGGTCTTCTTCGCCTTCGTCATGCGCCTCGCCGGCGGCGAGAAGACGTTCGCCGCCAGGCGCGCCGAAGCCGAAGCCGAGGCGGGAGGCCCCGCCCTGCCGCACGACGAAGGCACCGCCCCGGCCGCGTCCTGACGCCTCGCCACGGGCGGATCCGACGCCCGTGGTCCGCCGGCCGCCCGCTTCAGTACTGCGTCAGCGGGCGGCCGGCTGTTCCTTCAGGCCGTAGGCGTGCTCGAGGATGCGCGCGAAGGAGCGGTAGAGCATCTCCAGCCGCTCGAAGCTCCCGCCGTCGAGGGTGATCGCACCGGCGCTGTCGGCGATCGCGACGAGCTGGAGGGCAACGTCCCGGCGCGGCACCGTCGGCTCGAACTCCCCGTTCGCGACGGCATCGTCGATCGCCTTGATGATGAAGCGCTCCAGCGTGATGCCGAAGCCGACCAGTGCCTCCCGCGCGGCGGGGCCGATATGGTCGCGGTCGCCGCGCATGCGGCCGATGAGGCTCCACGGGTTGGAATCGGTCAGCGTCGGATTGAAGGTCAGGTAGCGGGACTTGTTGGCCTCCATCATGCCGATGATCTTCACGGCGAACGGAGCCTTGCGGTCCCAGTTGCGCTCCCAGTCGCTGAGGAGCTGGGTGATGTACTTCACCACAACCGTGTCGGCGAGCGTCTGCTTGTTGCCGTAGTGGTAGTGGATGGCGGCGCGGGTGGTGTGCAGGGCGTCGGCCACGTCCTTGAAGCGGAAGCCCTGGTACCCGTTGCGCACCAGGAGCTCGACCGAGACCTCCTCGATCATCGCCCTGACGGCGGCCGTGTCGCGCCGACCGACGGTCAGCGCCGCCGGTGGGTCCGGATCGGCCCCGGACGGCCGAGCGGCGGGCGCCGCCTCAGCGAGCCGCGGCACGACGGAGCCGCATGGCGGCCGCCTCCCCCGGAGAGAGGCGGCGACGGATCGGGGCGGCCATCGGCGCCGCCGTGGCGACGCCGCATCGGCGGATGATGTTCGGCACGGGCGTTCCTCGTCCTTGTTGGTGCCGGCCGTCCCGGCGTCCGCCGCGAAAGATCGCTGCGGACGCCGGGACGGCCTGTATTTTCAGCGTGTACGCCGCGCGGTCACGCGGTTTCGGCGAGGAGGTCGCGCACGATCTGCGTGAACTCCGCGCCGCGCGTCTGCGGGAAGAAGTGTCCCCCGCCCGGCAGCATGGCGAGACCGGCTCCCGGAAGCGCCGCCGCGAGGGCGCGCTGCAGGAACGCGGGGACGACGGCGTCGTCCTCGGCGCCGATGACGCGCGTCGGCACGGCGATGCGCTCCACGTCGGCGCGACCGTCGAAGGCGAGCAGCGCGTCGATCCGCTCGCGTACCACCGCCTGCGCGGCCGGATCGCGCGGCGCCTTGGCAACCGCCGCCTCGTGCACCTCGAAATGCGTCTCCAGCCACTCGGGCGGATAGGCGAAGAGCGCGGCGGTCGACGCATAGATGGCCGGGTCCTGCGCGAGCATCGACAGGCGGGCAGCGAAAAGCGCCGACATGTAGCGGTTCGGCGCCAGCCACGTACCGCTGAGCCCCAGCGCGCCGACGTGCACCTTGTGGCGGATCGCCAGCGACTGCGCGATGGCGCCGCCGGTGGAATGGCCCACCACCGTCGCCGTCGCGATCTCCGCCGTATCGAGGAGCGCGGCGACATCGTCGGCGAGCTGCGCGATCGTGACGGGCACCGTGCCACGGGAGGAGCCGCCGATGCCGCGCTGGTCGAAGGTGATGACCTCGGCCACATCCTTCAGCGCCTCGACGGTGCCGTTCCAGAACGCGGCCGTGCCGCCGAGACCGCTGATGAGGAGGAGCGGCGCGCCGCTCCCCTCGCGGCGCGCCTTGAGGATCGCCCCGTCGGGCGTCGCAACGTCGAATGTCGTCATTGCAGCGGGACGGGAACGTTCGCGTCGTCCACGGTTTCAGTCGTCACATCGTATCTCCTTGTCGTCCCGGTGTCGGCGCGGCCGCGCCGGAGGCTCTCATTACCCGTAGATGACCTTCGGCATCCATGTGGCGAGGGCCGGGAAGAGAAGGAGCAGCCCCAGCACCACGAGCTGGCAGCAGATGAACGGGATCACGCCCCAGTACATCTGCTTGAGCTTCATCTCCGGCGGCGCGATGGCCCGCAGGTAGAAGATCGAGGGTGCCATCGGCGGGGTGAGGTAGCTCGTCTGCAGCGTCACCAGGAAGACGATCGAGAACCACAGCGGGTCGATGCCGTAGGTCCGGATGATCGGCGCGGAGATCGTCATCATGATGAGCACGATCGAGATGAGGTCCACCGCGAAGCCGAGGATGAACGTGATGAGGAGGATCACGGCGATCACCGACCACGCCTCCAGCCCGAACGCGTCGAGCATGCCCTTCACCGCCGTCATCCCGCCCGAGGCGAAGAAGACGCCGGAGAACATCGAGCCGGCGAGCACGATGGCGAGGATCATCGCCGTCAGCGACACCGTCTGGATCGACGCGTCGAAGATCAGCTTGAGCGAGAAGCGGCCGTAGAAGATCGCCAGCAGCACCACGCCGAAGGAGCCGCAGGCGGCCGCCTCGGTGGGCGTCGCGAGCCCGGTGAAGAGCGTGCCGAGGACGGTCGCGATCAGGAAGGCCGGCGGCACCAGCGCGAAGGCTGTGAAGCCGAGCTTCTGGCCGAGTGTGCGCGGGTCAGGCTCCGGGTCGGCGGGAGCAAGGTCCGGCTTCAGCGTGCAGGCGATGACGATGTAGAGCATGAACATGCCCGCCATCATCAGGCCCGGCACGAGGATGCCGGCGAGGAGGTCGCCCACGGGCAGCGTCACGATCGGCGCCAGCACGACGACCGGGATCGACGGCGGAATCACCGTGCCGAGCGAGCCGCCCGAGCAGATGGTGCCGGCGATCAGCGAGTTGTTGTAGCCGCGCTTCAGCATTCCGGGGATGGCGAGCATCCCGACGAGCGTCTCCGTCGCGCCGACGACGCCGGAGGCTGCCGCGAAGATCGTGCACATCATCAGCGCGGCGATGGCGAGCCCGCCCGGCAGGCGGCGCGTCCACATGTAGAGCGCGTCGAAGAGGCGTTCGGCGATGCCGGCCCGCTCCAGCACCGCGCCCATGAAGATGAAGAGCGGGATCGCGCCGAGGACGTAGTTGGAGGCGACCTCGTGGACGCGCTGGGCGAACTGGAGGACGAGGATGTCGCCGAAGCGGTAGAGCCCGAAGCCGAGGGCCACCAGCATCATCGAGAAGGCGATCGGGAAACCGACGATGATCAGCAGGATCAGCGCCGGCAGCATCAGGAGGACAGCATCGCCCATCATACGGTGCCGGCCCCTTCGGCGATCTCTCCGGGGTGGTGTCCGGGCGGCGGGATCTCGCGGCCGAGGAGGACGGCGACGTTGCGCAGGATCTTGGCTGCGACCTGAAGCGTGAAGAGCGCGAAGCCGACGACGGCGACGCTGAAGTACGGCCAGAGCGGCGGGTTCCAGGCCGAGAGGCCGGTTCCCTCGCCGGTGCGGTGCACCCGCAGCACATCCTTGAAGAGCGCGTAGGTCAGCCAGCCGAGAAGGGCGATCAGCGCGACGTAGCCGACGAGGTCGATGACCGCGATCGCGCGCCGGGGCAGGCGGGCGTGGATGAAGTCGACCTTGACGTGGGCGTCGTTGCGCAGGGCATAGGCGAGGCCGAGCAGGAAGATCGCGCCCATCATCATGTAGCTGAGCTCGAACGCCCATTGGGTGGGCGCGTCGAACAGGTAGCGGCTGAGCACCTCGTAGACCATCGCGAGGACGAGGGGCGTGAGGAGGATCGCCGCCACCCGTCCCGCCCAGAGCGAGAGGGTTTCGATCGTGGCGATGACGGCGCGCATGGACATCCTTCCGTCAGGAACGCAGGAGGAGATCGGCCGGCGGGGGGGCGCCGGCCGTCACGAACGTTGCACCCGCACGCGAGGCGCGGGCGCGGCCGCGCTCAGTAGCGCGAGCCCGGGGCGAAGCGGAATTCGCTGAGGCCCGAGATGGATTTGAGGAACGAGGACTGGTCCTCGTAGACCTTCTTGAACCATTCGTTGGCGGCGGCCTGCTCGCTCGCCCACTCGCTCGACGCCTCGGCCACGGCCGTCACGAGGCTGTCGTCGACGACGATCATCTCGGCAGGGGAGTCCTTCTTCATCGTCTCGTAGGCGGCGATGTCCATCTTGGCGTAGCCGAGATAGGTCTCGAGCATCGTCATCTTGCCGGCGAGCTCCATGAGCTTCTGGTCGTTCTCCGGGATCTTCGCCCAGACGGCCTTGTTGACGATGCAGTCATGCACCGCGCCCGGGGAGTGCAGGCCCGGCATCATCATGTACGGCGCGATCTTGTCGAAGCCTTCCTGCATGTTGCCGCCGGGGCCGCCCCACTCGATGGCGTCCACGACCTTGCGCTCCAGCGCGGAGAAGACTTCCGAGCCCGGCAGGACGACGGTGGAGACGCCGAGCTTCGGTGCGATCTCGGCCCAGGCGGACGAGGTGCGCAGCTTCAGGCCCTTGAGGTCCTCGGGGGTGCGCACGGGACGGTGGGCGTGCATGAAGATCTCGGTCTCGGTCACGCCGCAGGGGATCGCCACCACGTCGAAGACGTCGTCGCGCCACTCCTTCCACAGCTCCAGCCCGTTCCCGTTGTAGAGCCACATCATGTACTCTTCGGGGTTCGGGCCGCCGGGCCAGCCGCCGAAGAGGGCGCTGGTGCGGTCCACGGACCAGTCGTAGCCGCCCCAGGCGTGGCCCATGTCGGCGATGCCCATCTGCACCGTCTCGGTGACCTTGAGGGCGGGGCCGAGGGTGCCGGCGGGGAACACGTTGATCTTCACGCGGCCGCCGGTGACCTGCTCGACGATCTCGGCGTAGCGGTTGGCGCCGATCTCGAGCCAGTGGCCTCCGGACCAGGGCGTCGCCATCGAAAGCTCGATGGTGTCCTGCGCCTGAGCGGCGTGCGGGGCGGCGACGAGAGCGGTGAGGACCGCGGCCGCGGCACCCATCTTCTTCAATTGCATTTATACGTCCCTTTGGAGCGAGGTTCGACGAGGGGGCGGGGTGGATTGCGCGGTCGAGTGGTGGATCGAAACGCGCGTATTCAGGCGCAGAGCGCGCGTGGTGCGATGGGGCTGCGTGTCGCAACGCTCAAGGAATCAGCGGCGCTGGCCTGCGACGAGGTCATCCTGCACATCCCGTAATCATGCACTACATTTGCGCTTACTGACATGTTTGTAAGCTCATTCGGCAACCGAGTTCCTGTCAACCGATTTTGCAAAAGTTGCACATTTCCAGAAAATCCTGACACACGGCCAATGCCGTCCGAGACGCAGGAACGGATGGTTGGAGCAGGATCGGGTCATCGGGTGTCGCGGCCGGTCGGGGTCGGGCCGCCGGACAGGCTCGGCGCAGCCGCGAACAGCGGTCGTCCGGCCGTCCCCGCCGAAGAATGCGGACGGCAGTTGCTGGCTGCGAGACGGCCTCGACCGGCCGGTCCGGACCGGTCAGGCCCGATGAACCGTCCCGCGCGGAGGCGCCGGCACGCACCCCGGGAAGGCGGCATCAGCCGCGCACGTCATCGGCGCCGTCACGGGGTCCGGGCGGTATCGCGGCGTGCAATTCGTGCGGGGAGACGCTCGTGCCGCGTCCCGCTGCGCCGTCAGACGCAGTCGGGGGCGTAGGCGCGCAGGAAGACGCGGACGCCGCTCTCCACCGTGGCGCGGATCTCGGCGTCGGTCGGCCGCTCGGCCAGCCCGAAGAGGAGCCGCTTGGTGATGCTGCCCTGGCACAGCGTCAGGAAGTGCGTCGCGGCCATCGTGGTGTCCTCGCCGACCTTCATCAGGCGGCCGCGCGCCACCTGGCCGTCGAAGTAGGTCGCAAGCTGCTCGATGCCGAAGCACGGTCCCATCTCGAAGAACATCCGCCCGACCTCGGGCAGCTTCTCCGCCGCGCCGATCACCATGCGGATCAGCGCGATGTGGTCCGGGTCCGCCATCAGCTTCACGAACCGCTCGCCGAGCTGCAGCAGGACCTCCTTCGGGTCGGCGTCGTGATCCTCGATCTTGAAGATCTGCTCGGCGGCGTCCTTCCGGTCGAGCTGGACGAGGGCCTCGAACAGCTCCTCCTTGCTGCGGAAGTAGACGTAGAGCGTGCCCTTCGACACCTTCGCGGCGGCGGCGATCTTGTCCATGCTCGCGCCGTCGAATCCGGCCGCCCGGAATACCCGGCGTGCGCCGTCGAGGATATCCTTCCGCTTGCCCGTGTCGGGAGCGGGGTCGGTCTTCGCGAGTTCGATCGGCCGTTCGAGCTTGTTCATCGTCATCTCATGGCGCGGACACACGCGCACGTCGAGTGTGAATGCATCCTCGCGAAACGTCTATATGGTGCTTATGATTGACTAAACGGTTCGGTCAACATAACTGTGCTCATTGACCGCACCGTTCGGTCAATGTCTCTGACGAGAGTACGGCCCCGACATGCAGCTCAGCAGCGAACATGAGACCGCCGAAGCGGCCCCCGACTCCGTGGCGACGAGATCGGCTCATCAACTGAGCGTGGCGGGAGGCCGCAGCGCCGCCCCGGCCACGGCCGAGGTCGAGCAGCGCGAGATCGCCCGGCAGGGCAGCCACCCCGCGCCCGCCGCCGCGACCGAGCCACCCGCCGCCGCACCGGAGAAACCGCGCCGCTCGCGGAAGCGGTCGATCCTCTTCGTCATCCTCGCGGTCGCCGCCAGCGCGGGCGGATACCTCGGCTACGACTGGTGGACGGTCGGGCGCTTCGAGCTTTCGACCGACGACGCCTACCTCGCCGCGGACATGTCGATCCTCGCCGCCAAGGTCTCGGGATACGTCACCTCCGTCGAGGTGACGGACAACCAGGCCGTCCGGCAGGGCGACGTGATCGCGCGGATCGACGACGTCGACTACCGCCTCGCCGTGCGGGCCGCGCAGGACCGGATCACCGTCCAGAAGGCCGCGATCGAACGCATGGGCGTCCAGATCGACGCGGCCCGGACGAGCATCGACGAGGCGGACGCGAACGTCGCCAGCGCCGAGGCCGAGCTCACCCTGACCGACGCGGAGCTCGACCGGAAGTCCAGGCTGATGAAGACCGACTACGCGAGCCGCCAGTCGCTCGACATCGCCCGCGCCGACCACGAGAAGGCCGTCGCTGCGCTTGCCGCCTCCAAGGCGGCGAAGGCCGCCGCCGAGGCGAACGTCTCCGTTCTCGAGGCGGAGCGCACCGAGGCGGAGGCGAGCCTCTCCAGCCTGCAGACCGCGCTCGCACAGGCCGAGCGGGACCTCTCCTTCACCGTCGTGCGTGCGCCGATCGACGGCGTGATCGGCAACAAGGCGGTGGAAGTGGGCGAGCTGGTGCAGTCGGGCACGCGCCTCGCCGCCGTCGTGCCCCTCGCCTCGGTCTACGTCGACGCCAACTTCAAGGAGACGCAGCTCGAGGACATGGAGGTCGGCCAGACCGCGGAGGTCACCGTCGACGCGTTCCCGGGCCGGGTCTTCGAAGGCCAGGTGGAGAGCATCTCTCCCGCCTCCGGCGCCCTCTTCAGCCTGCTCCCGCCCGAGAACGCGACCGGCAACTTCACCAAGATCGTGCAGCGCCTGCCGGTCCGCGTCGCCCTCTCGCACGAGGCGCTCGACGGCGGCGCGCTTCGCCCCGGCATGTCGGCCGTCGTGACCGTCGACATGCGCACCGGCCCCGCCACCGCGCAGGCCCATGCGTCGCAAGCGGCCCCGGCCGGTGCTGCGGCCGCGAGCGAACTCGGCTCGGCCCCCGAGGCGACGCCGGCGGACACCGGGACGCCGCCCGACACGGCGGCCGCCGCCGACGCCGCGCCGCATACCGGCCGGCGCCCGCACCGCACGCACTGAGGCGACAACGCCATGAGCACCACGACGGCCGTGAGAGGCGGACCCAGCGCCCCCTCCCCCGCTGCGCCCGCGGCGCCGGTGGCCGGCGTCGAGGGCCGGCGGATGTTCGCCTTCATCGCGATGGTGTTCGGGATGTTCATGGCGATCCTCGACATCCAGATCGTCTCCGCCTCGCTCTCGGAGATCCAGGCCGGACTGTCCGCGTCGGCGGACGAGATCTCATGGGTGCAGACCGCCTACCTCATCGCCGAGGTGGTGATGATCCCGCTGTCGGGCTTCCTGTCGCGTGCGCTCTCCACGCGCTGGCTCTTCGCGGCCTCCTGCGCCGGGTTCACGGTGATGAGCTTCATGTGCGCGACGGCGACGTCCATCGAGCAGATGATCGTCTACCGCGCGCTCCAGGGCTTCATCGGCGGCGGCATGATCCCCACGGTCTTCGCGGCGGCCTACTCGGTGTTCCCGCGCGAGAAGCAGCCGGTGGTGGCGCCCATCATCGGCCTCGTCGCGACGCTCGCGCCCACCATCGGCCCGACCATCGGCGGCTACCTCACCGAACTCTTCTCCTGGCACTGGCTGTTCCTCATCAACATCGTGCCGGGCATCTTCGTGACCATCGCCGTCGTCGCGCTGGTCGACTTCGACGAGCCGAACCTCGCCCTCCTCGACCGGTTCGACTGGGCGGGGCTCGCCTTCATGGCGGGCTTCCTCGGGAGCCTCGAGTACGTGCTCGAGGAAGGCACCCGCAAGGACTGGTTCGAGGACGCCGGCATCACCTTCTTCGCCGTCGTCTCCGCCCTGTCGGCGATCGGGTTCTTCTGGAGGGCCTTCACCGCGCGCGAGCCGGTGGTCGACCTCAAGGCCTTCGGCAACAGGAATTTCGCGACCGGCTCGGCCTTCTCATTCGCGATGGGCATCGGCCTCTACGGCCTCACCTACCTTTATCCGGTCTACCTCGCCCGCGTGCGCGACTACTCGGCGCTGATGATCGGCGAGACGATGTTCGTCTCCGGCCTCGCGATGTTCGTCACCGCGCCCATCGCCGGCCGCCTGTCGGCGAAGATCGACCCGCGCCTGATGATCGCCATCGGCTTCCTCGGCTTCGGCCTCGGCACGTGGAAGGCGTCGGCGATCACCGTCGACTGGGATTTCTGGGAGCTGCTCTGGCCGCAGATCCTGCGCGGCGTCTCGCTGATGCTGTGCATGGTGCCCATCACCAACGTCTCGCTGGGCACCATGCCGCCGGCGGCGCTGAAGAACGCGTCGGGGCTCTTCAACGTCACCCGCAACCTCGGCGGCGCGGTCGGCCTCGCGATCATCAACACCGTCATCTCCAACCGCACCGACCTTCACCTCGAGCGCCTGTCGGAGAGCGTCGTGTGGGGACGCGAGCCGGTGGACGAGATGCTGGCGACCATCACCGCGGGCCTCTCGTCCCTCGGGTCGGACGCCAGCACCGCCGCGCTCGCCCAGCTCAAGCAGATCGTCCAGGGGCAGGCGACCGTCATGGCCTTCGCCGACGTCTTCGTGCTGCTGACGGTGCTCTTCGTCGTCCTCAGCTTCGCGACGCCGCTGATGCGCCGCCCGAGCCAGCCGGGCGGAGGCGGCGGGGGCCACTAGAGGTCGTCCCGGCGATGTCCGTCGGCCGGCGCCGGCAGCGCGGCGCCGTGAGGGGCGACGTCATCCGCGTCCCCTTCGCGAGGCTTTGCGTTCGATCAGCGTGGGTCCGGTCCCTAGGCGCCCGAAAGCGACGTGTCGGCGAGCGGGAGATGCCGGACGCGCGTCCCGGTCAGCGCCGCGACTGCGTTGACGACGGCCCCCGGGACGCCGGGCAGGCCCGGTTCTCCGACACCACCCATCGGCGCGCCGCTCTCGACGATGGAGACATGGACCTCCGGCATCATCTCCCGCCGCAGCACCTGATAGGTATCGTAGTTCGCGTCGCGCCGGACGCCGTTCTCGTAGACCGCCTGCTCGACCAGCGTCTGCGACAGCCCGAGCGCCACGGCGGACTCGACCTGCGCCTTGACGATCGCGGGATTCACGACGCTGCCCGGGTCGAACGCGACCCAGACGTTGTGCACCTTCGTCGTCCCGTCCTCGATCGACACCTCGGCGATGGTCGCGGTCTCGGAGCCGAAGGGCGATGCCATCGCGATACCACGTGCCCGCTTCGTCCCGCCGACGTCGTAGGGGCCGCGCCTCCAGCCGCCTGAGATCTTCGCGACCTCGTCGAGCAGCGTCAGGTGCCGCGGACTGTGCTCGAGCAGAGTCCGGCGCAGGTCGAACGGGTCCTTGCCGCCGGCATCGGCGATCTCGTCGAGAAAGCCCTCGTAGAAGTAGTCGTTCATCGAGTGGCCGACGGAGCGCCAGAACGCGATGTTCACCGGGTGGCCGACCTTGACGTACTCCATCGCCCGGTTCGGCACGGCGTAGGGCTTCTCGGTGATGCCCTCCACGGCCGACGGGTCCGGATCCATGCCCCAGTAACGCCCGAGCGGGCCTTCGCCGATGGTGCGGGTGGATATGGCGGTCGGCATGCCCCTGTCGTCGACGGCCGCCCTGAAGCGGGTGAACGACAGCGGGCGCAGGGCGTCCATCCTGAACTCTTCCTCGCGCGACCAGACGACCTTCACCGGCCGGCCGGTCGCCTTGGCGAGCACGATCGCCTGCGGGAGCGGATTGCCGGAGCCGTACGTGAAGTGCCGGCCGAAGAAGCCGCCGAGGATCGGCGAGTGGATCCGCACCTTGTCGGGCGCAAGACCAGCCGTCTCGGCCGAGACCTTCTGGAACAGTTCGGGCATCTGGTTGGGAAGCCAGACGTCGAGCGTCCCGTCGTCGTTGAAGCGGGCGATGGCGGACGGCGGCTCGAGCTGAGCGTGCGACAGGTACGGCGCGTGATAGTCGGCCTCGACCGTCTTCGCTGCGGCGGCGAAGGCGGCGTCGACGTCGCCCTCGGCCTCGACGGTGGCGCCCGACGCCGTCGAGGCGGTCAGCGTGGCCAGCATCGCGTCCGACGAGAAGTCGGCGGCGACCGTCGCGATCCCGGTCGGCTCGGGATCGCTCCAGGTCACGTCGAGCGCCTCGACGGCCTGACGCGCCCGCCACCACGAGTTCGCCGTCACCGCCACGGCGCCCGTAAGGGTGTGGACGGAGTGGACGCCCGGCATCGCCGCCACGTCAGCCTCGTTGTTCAGCGCCTTCGGCTCAGTCCCGTAGTGCGGCGCGTGGGCGACGGCGGCGAAAAGCATCCCGTCGACGGTCAGGTCGATGGTGTACTTGGCCCGGCCCCGCGACTTGTCGGCAACGTCAATGCGCGGGGTCGGCTTGCCGATCCAGCGGAAGGTCGCGGGATCGCGCAACGCGATGTCCTCGCGCGGCTTCAGGGCCAGCGCGTCGGACGCCACGTCGCCGTACGGCACCGTCCGGCCCGATCGCTCGTGGATGACCGTTCCGTCGCGCGTCGAAAGCTCCTCCTCCTGCACCTCGAGCCTGGCGGCCGCGGCGCGGATCATCATGTCCCGCGCCGTCGCACCCAGGCGGCGCATGACGGGATAGCTGGAACGGGTGGAGAAGCTGCCGCCGGTCAGCCGCATGCCGTTGACGACCGCGTAATCCGGCCCCGGGGGCGCGCATTCGACCTCGATGCGGGCGGGGTCGACGTCGAGCTCCTCGCCGATGGTCTGCGCCATCCCGGTGGCGATCCCCTGCCCGCCCTCGACGAACGGGGAGAGCAGGCGGACGGTGTTGTCCGGGCGGATCTCGATGAAGGCGGCGACCTTGGTGCCGGGGGCGCCGGCGATGGCGGCGGCGCCGTCCGCCGCGCCCGCCGCCTCCGCGAGGACGCGGGTCGGAAGCGCCGCGCCGAGGACGAAGGCACCGGACCCTGCGAGGAAGCCGCGGCGGGAGAGACCGGCCGCAACGGGGCCGAGGAAGGAAGCGGTCGGCATCGTAGCGCTCCTCACGCTTTCGCAGCCTGCCGCACGGCGGCGGCGATGGCGTTGTAGGTGCCGCAGCGGCAGATGTTGGACATGCCGTAGAGGATGTCGTCGTCCGTCGGCTCGGGCGTCTCCTTCAGGAGAGCGGTCGCCGCCATCACCTGGCCGGACTGGCAGTAGCCGCACTGCGGCACCTGTCCCTCGATCCACGCGGCGACGACGCGCTTGCCGACGTCGTCCGCCTCGATCGCCTCGATCGTGACGACCTCGGAGGTGCCGACGGCCTCCACCGGGAGCTGGCAGGAGCGCATGGCCGATCCGTCTAGGAGGACGGTGCAGGCGCCGCACTGGGCGATGCCGCAGCCGTACTTGGTGCCGGTCATGTCGAGCGTGTCGCGCAGGACGAAGAGAAGCGGGGTCCCCTCCTCGACATCGACCTCGCGCGGCTCGCCGTTGATCTTAAGGGTGAACATGGTGGTTGCCTCTGTTCGTATGGCACACGGTGGCCTCGGCGCGCGTGGCGCCGAACGACCGGGGTACTGGCGGTCCTGAACGTCCGGGCTCAGGCAGCCGCGAGGTCGCGGGATATCCGTCTGAGATCCTGGGGTGGCCGGCCGTGGACGCGCATGAACGCCCGGCGCATGCGCTCGCGGTCGGCAAATCCGGTTTCGGCGGCGATTGTGTCGAGCGAATGGCGCGAGGCGATGATCATCGCGTGCGCCGCCTCCACTCTCAGCCGCTCGACCACCTTGGCCGGCGACTGCCCCATCGCGGCGGAGAAGGCGCGACTGAACTGGCGGGGGGAGAGATGCGCCACGTCCGCGAGCTGCGTCACGGAGAGCGGCGCCTTGAGGTTCGCCTTGGCGTAGGCGAGCACGGCCTCGATCCGGTCGGCCTTGGGCTGCAGGGCGAGGAGGTTGGAGACCTGCGTCCCGCCGCCGGGCCGGCGACGCTCCATCACCATCCTCTCGGCGACCGCGCGGGCCGCCGCCTCGCCGAGATCGGCCTCCACGAAGGCGAGCACCATGTCGATGCCCGCGGTCATCCCGGCGGCTGTCCAGATCCTGCCGTCGTTCACATAGAGCCGGTCCCGCAGCAGGCGGATCCGCGGGTAGGCCCGCTCCAGCCGCGGGAGATGGCGCCAGTGGGTCGTCGCGCGGCGACCGTCGAGCAGACCGACCTCGGCGAGAATGAAGGCGCCGGTGCAGAACGAGCCCACGCGCCGCGCATCGTGGGCGAGCCGCTTGACCTGTGCGACGAGCGCCTGCGAGCGGCACTCGGTGCCGGCGAACGCGCCGACCACGAGCGTGTCGTACGTCGCCGCACCGATCGGCCGCGTCTCCACGCAGAAGCCGGCGGCGGTCTCGACCAGACCCCCGGTCTCGGACAGCAGCTCGATGCCGTAGGCCGGGACATCGGTCAGCGTATTGGCCGTCTGCAGCACCGTCATCGCGGCGAGCGACATGAGCTGCATCGGCGGCACGGCAACGAGACCTACGGTGATCATGGCAACCCTCGATCCGGTAGCGACACCCGAAGTGAAGCCGATTTATCCGGGTTCCACTGCTTATCCGCTAGTATAATTCAGCTCTACATTGTGGACGGGTGATGTCCGAAAACGCGGTGCAAATGACCGTCGGCACGCGCGCGATACCGGCGTGGCCCCGTTTCGGCCCCGGGCCGCATGGACGGACGCCCATGCGGCCCGAAGGCGTCCCGTCCCGGCCGTGATGGCGTGCCGTGCCGAGCCCGGAACGCCCCACCCCGCACTCGTCTCGGGTCGCTCTGGCTTGTCAGACCGATGTTTCAGGACACGCCGAGACCGCCATCGACGGTGACGATCTGGCCCGTCACCCAGTCGGCGGCCGGATCGGCGAGGTGGACGATCCAGCGCGCGACGTCCTCCGGGCGCCCGCGGCGCTTCAGCGGGACGGCCTCGCGTTCCTCCGCCTCGATCGCGGCGGCGTCGGCGGGCGACAGCCCCATCATCCCGGTCAGGGCGCCGGAGTCGGTCGGCCCGGCTGCGACGGCGTTGACGCGCACCCGCTGCGGCGCGAGCTCCAGCGCCCAGCAGCGCGTCAGGTGCTCCAGTGCCGCCTTGCTGGCTGCATAGTGCGAGAGCGCGCCGGCAGCCTTGTGGCCGAAGGTGCTGGAGATGTTCACGATCGCTCCCTGGGTCGCCGCGAGATGAGGCAGCGCGGCTCTCGCCATGAGGGACGGCCCCACCACATTGACGGCCAGGATCGCGTTGATCCGGTCGGCGGTGGCCTCCGCCAGCGGCAGGATCGCGCCCGCTCCGGCGTTGTTCACGAGGACGTCCACCCGCCCCCATTCGGCGACCGCCATTCGGACGGTGCGGTCGACGTCGTCGGCCTCGGCGACGTCGGCAACGCATGCGGCAATGTCGGGATGCTCCGCGGTCACGTGGCGGAGCGGCTCCGGGCGCCGTCCGGTCACGAGGACCCGGGCGCCGAGGCGGGCAAATCCGAGGGCGGCGGCACGACCGATCCCGGAGCTGCCGCCCGTCACGATCACGACCTTGTCGTTGAAGTCCATTGTGGGTCTTTCCATCAGCATCGAGTTTGAGAAAGGCGCGGCAGCCGGAGGCGGCAGCGCCGCTCCGGGCAGGCCCGGTCGACCGTCGTGGCCGCAGGGCGAAAGCCGGTCGCGGGAGGGTCGCCGGCGTTGACGTTGCGATCCCGGCGGAGAAGATCGCCCGCCGGGGGGCTGGAGCGTCCGCAGGCGGGGTCGGCAGGGGTGAGACGTGGTCACCGGAACGGCCGGCCACGGCCGGAATCTCGTCATTCGATGCTGCCGGACAACCTGTCCCGAGGTCGTGGATACGCTCGCCCTCGGGCGGCTCTGACGCGCGCCCGGCACCCGGGGCCCGGCGTTCCGACCGGCGTCAGCCGACCATCGCGGCGGCAGGCTGGCCGAGTGCATGGATTTCCATGAGGTGCGGGTCCGTCCGCTCGCGACTAAACTCGGCACGGGCCGGCTTCGGAGCCGCGCCATGGGATGCGGTGCCCGTTTCCGCGGCGTCTTCCGGCAGGAGCAGCTGAACATGCGAGCCGTCATTCACTACCAGCGCGAAACGCTCGTGCTCGTCGCGGTCCTCGTCGGCCTTGCCGCCTCCCAGGTCACCGGAACCCCGGTCGGCCTCCTCGCCCCGCTGTCCGCCGCATTCCTCTACATGAGCGGCGCGGCCGCAGGCGTCGTGAACGGCGTCCTCGCGGCTGCAGCCGGCCTCCTCGCCGTGACGGCCGGCCTCGCACCCGATGGCACCGGCGATATCGCGCTGCACTGGGCCGCGTACTGCGCGTTGGCCTTCTCGGTCGGCGCGACGGCCGCGGCCGGCGGGGCCGGACGTCCGGACGCGCGGTCCGGGCACGCGACCCGGATCATCGAGGCGATGCCCGCCCACGCATGGTCGGCCGATCCGGACGGCCGCTTCACCTACGTCAGCCCAAACACGCTGGAGTACCTCGGTTCACCCGCCGAGGACCTCGAGCCACTGCCGGATTCGGACGAGTTCGGCTGGCGCCGCGTCGTCCACGCCGACGACTATGCCCGCGTGATCGCGGCCTGGCGGCGTTCCCTCGCGACGGGCGAGCCGTACGACACCGAACATCGCATCCTGCGCCGCGACGGTGTCTACAGGTGGTTCCGCAATGCGGGGCGGGCCGAGCGCGATCGTGACGGTCGCATCGTCGGCTGGCACGGCACGACGATGGACATCGACGAGCAGAAGCAGGCCGAAGCGGCGCTCGTCCAACGCGAGCGGGAGCTCTCGCAACTCGTCGACCTTGTCCCGAGCCACCTGTGGCGCCTCGCGCCCGACGGTCGGCCGATCTTCTTCAACCGCCGCATGGTCGACTTCCTCGGTTTCGACGTCGGACGCCTGACCTCCTCCGGACTGGGACGGCTCGACGACCTGGCGGACGGGGTCCATCCGGACGACCGGACCGCGTTCCGCCACACCCTCGGCTGGTCCCTCCTCGCCGGCGAGAGCTTCGCGCTGCGTTATCGCCTCCGCCGGGCGGACGGGGCCTACCGCTGGATGTCGAGCCGCGCGGAGCCCCTGAGGGACGAAGGCGGCCGCATCGTCCAGTGGTATGGGCTGTGCGTCGACATCGACGATCAGGTGCGCGCCCAGGACGAGGCCCGGGACCGGGAACGGGAACTGTCGACATTGGTGGACATGGTCCCCGGGCTCCTCTGGCGCCTCAATCCCGACGGAAAACCGGTCTTCTTCAGCCGGCGCATGGTCGAATACTTCGGAACACAGGTCGACGAGTTCGACCTTCCGGGACGGGCCGGGCTCACCGCGTCGGTCGCCGCGCACGTGCATCCGGACGACCTGGCGCGCGTCAAGGCGACGCTCGATCACTCCCTTGCGACCGGCGAGGGCTTTTCGCTCACCCATCGCCTGCGGCGCATCGATGGCGTCTACCGCTGGATGTCGGTGCGGGCCGAACCCTTGCGGGACGAGCACGGCGCGATCATGCACTGGTACGGCCTCTGCCACGATATCGACGATCAGCTGCGGATCGAGGAAACGCTGCGCGAGCGTGAGCGCTTCCTCTGGCAGCTGGTCGAGACGCTGCCGGCGATGATCGTGTGCGCCGACCCGGCCGGGGAGCCGGTCTACCGCAGCGAGCGGCTCCGCAGCTACCTCGGCTTCGGCCTCGAGGCGCTCGACGAGGCCGGCAGGTCCCGGCTCGACCAGACACTCGACGCCGCGATCCATCCCGACGACCGCGCAGCGGTGAAAGAGGACTACGCCCGCTCGCTCGAGACCGGTGCCCCCTACATGCGCAAGCATCGCCTGCGTCGCTACGACGGCGAATATCGCTGGGTCGAAACGCGCGCCGCGCCGATGCGCGACGGGGACGGCGCCATCGTGCAATGGAACGTCATCTGCCTCGACATCGACGGGGAGGTGCGGGCGGGTGAAGAGCTTCGCCTCGCGCACGAGCGGCTCGCCCGGGCCAGCCAGGCGGCGAGCCTTGCCGAGCTCTCCGCATCGATCGCCCATGAGGTGAACCAGCCGCTGGCGGCCGTCGTCGCCAATTCCCACGCCTGCCACCGCTGGCTGTCCGCCGAGCCGCCGAACCTCGAGCGCGCGAAGACGACGGCCGACCGCATCGTCCGCGACGCCAATTCCGCGGCCGACGTGGTGGGCCGTATCCGCGCCCTCTTCAGGCCGTCGTCCGACACAAGGGACAGCGTGGCGCTCACCGCCATCATCGATGAGGCGCGGGGGCTGATGGCGGAGGAGGCGACGCGGCGCTGCACCCGGCTCATCGTCGACATCGCCTCGGATATTCCCGCCGCGAACGTCGACCGCATCCAGATCCAGCAAGTGCTGGTCAACCTCATCCGCAACGGGATGGACGCCATGGATGCCGTCCAGGGCGAGCGTTCCATCCGCATCGCCGCGCGGCAGACGAACGACGCCATCCGCATCGAGGTGTCCGACCGCGGCGGCGGCATCACCTCGCCGGAGAAGATCTTCGAGCCGTTCTATTCGACGAAGGACAAGGGCATGGGTATGGGGCTGGCGATCTGCCGCTCGATCGTCGAGGCCCACGGCGGCAGGCTTTGGGCGGAAGCGAACGCCCCCCAGGGCGCCACCGTCATCTTCACCCTGCCCGTCGCTGCGAAAGTGACAGCATGAGTGGAGAGGACTTCGTCGTCTACGTCGTCGACGACGACGCGCGGATCCGGGAGGCGCTCGACGAACTGCTCGCCTCGCACGGGATGCGCGCGATCCTGTTCGCCTCCGCCGGCGACTTCGTCGGCGCCGAGAAGCCGGATGTTCCGGCGTGCCTGATCCTCGACGTCGAGCTGCCGGACATCAACGGCCTTGAGCTTCAGCGCCAGATCGCAGCGGGGGAGCATCCGCCGATCGTCTTCGTCACCGGGCACGGCGACATCCCCTCGTCGGTGCGGGCGATCAAGGAGGGTGCCGTCGACTTCCTGACCAAGCCGTTCAGCGACGCGGACCTGATCGCCGCGGTCGAAGCGGCGGTCTCCCTGGACCGGGCGCGGCGGGCCGCACGCGCCGAACTCGCCGAGCTGCGGCAACGCTACGGCGAGCTGACGCCGCGGGAACGCGAGGTGCTCCCGCTCGTCGTCAGCGGTCTCCTCAACAAGCAGGCTGCGGCGGAGCTCGGCATCAGCGAGGTCACGCTGCAGATCCACAGAAGGAACGTCATGAGCAAGATGGCGGCCGCGTCTCTGGCCGATCTCGTGCGGATTGCCGAGCGGCTGGAAGTCCCCATCACCCATTCGCGGCGCCGTCCGGGAGGCTCGTCGTGAGCGCGAGACGGTCCGTCGTCGCGATCGTCGACGACGACCCCCGCCTGCGGGAATCGGTCGAGGAGCTTCTGGAATCCGCCGGCTACGTGGCCCGGAGCTACGCGTCGGCGCGGTCGCTGCTGGTCAGCGGCTTCGCGGGTCTCGACCTTCTCATCACCGACATCGGCATGCCGGACATGGACGGTTTCGACCTTCGCGACTGCGCGAAGGAGGTGCGCCCCGACCTCCCGGTCTTCCTCATCACCGGCCGTCACGAGATCGCCGACCAGAGCCGCGCCCGGGGCACCGCCGGCTTCTTCCGCAAGCCCTTCGACGGCAACGCGCTGCTCGCCGCCGTCGAGGCCGCCTTGCGCACAGCCAACAGGGAGGACGACGATGGGACGTGAACGACCGACCGGGCCACGGCAGGCACCATCCGCGGCCGGCGCGAACACCGCGGAGGAGCCCCGCGTCTTCATCGTCGACGACGATTCGGCCGTGCGCGAGGCCATCTCGGAGCTGGTCCTCACCGCCGGCCTTCAGGCGGTCGCGTTCGCCTCGACCCGAGAGCTTCTGGGTGCCGACGTGCTGGACTGTCCGGGCTGCCTGATCCTCGACGTGCGCATGCCCGGCGCGAGCGGGCTCGACCTGCAGAACCAGCTCGCCGAGAGAGGCGACCGCAAGCCCGTGATCTTCCTGACCGGACACGGAGACATTCCGATGACCGTGCAGGCCATGAAGGGCGGGGCCGTCGATTTCCTCACCAAGCCCGTGCGTGACCAGACCCTGCTCGACGCGGTGCTGACCGCCATCGCCCTCGATGCGAGGCGCCGGGCGGAGGCGGCCGTCGTCCGCCGCAATGTCGAGCGGCTCGACACGCTGACGCCGCGCGAGCTCGAGGTGCTGCGCGAGGTAGCGCTCGGGCGGCTGAACAAGCAGATCGCCTACGACCTCGGAATCAGCGAGGTGACGGTCAAGCTCCACCGCGGCAACGCGATGCGCAAGATGGAGACCGCGTCGCTCGCCGCGCTGATCCGGCTATGGGAGACGTTGCCTCCCGATCGGCGCGACACCGCCCCCGCCGTCCGGCGCGCCCACTGACGGCCCGCCGGACGGGATCGCACCGCTGGGCCGCCCGCCTGACCTGACGAAACCCGCCCTGTCCCCGGCCTCCGCCGGCGGCCTGAGTTCTCGCCGCGCCCGGCCGGGCGGCGGATCGGCGTCCCCTCCCGGAGCCTGAACGACGTCACCGGCGCCCCGCGGACGTTCGTGCCCTGCCGCATCGTCGGCCCGGGCGATGCCGGACTGACTCAACGGCCTGGACGACCTGTACCTTCGGCGAGGCCGGCCAGACCGTGCGTTCAATGGTTCGGCCCGAGGCGCCACGGCACTCTCTGTCGCAACCGGCCGGTCCGGCCGCGGGGAGGCATACGACAGACCAGCCCGGCATTCGCCCTCTTCGACGCGGCCCTCACGGCACATGGCGCCACGGCGACCACGCGCTTCGACAGCATCGTGCGCTCCCCCGGCAGCCGCCTCCGGTTGCCGGGGCGGCCGCTGCCGGATGCGGCCGGCGACAGATCACACAACCAACCAAGGAGCAATCCCATGAAGATCGTCGTCATCGGCGGCACGGGCCTGATCGGCTCTAAGACGGTGGAGCGCCTGCGCCGCAGGGGGCACGAGGTGCTCGCCGCCTCGCCGGCCTCGGGCGTCGACACGGTCACCGGCGAGGGCCTCGCCGACGCGCTCGAGGGCGCGACCGTGGTGATCGACCTCGCCAACTCGCCGTCGTTCGAGGACCGGGCCGTGATGGACTTCTTCCGGACGGCCGGCCGCAACCTGCTCGCGGCGGAAGCCGCAGCCGGCGTCACGCATCACATCGCGCTGTCCGTCGTGGGCACCGAGCGGCTGCAGGGCAGCGGCTATTTCCGCGGCAAGCTCGCGCAGGAGGAGCTGATCCGGGCCTCCGCCATCCCCTACACGATCGTCCATTCGACACAGTTCTTCGAGTTCATCGGCGCGATCGCGAAATCCGGCAGCATCGACGGAACGTTCCGCATTTCGCCGGCGGCGGTCCAGCCCATCGCGGCCGACGACGTCGCCGACGTGATGACGGACGTCGCGCTCGCCGCGCCGACGGGCGGCATCGTCGAAATCGCGGGGCCGGATCGCCTCCCCCTCAGCGCGGCGGTCGAACGCTACCTCGCTGCGATCGACGATCCCCGGCCGGTCGTTGCGGACGCAGCCGCCCCCTACTTCGGCGTGACGCTCGACGACCGCTCGCTCGTCCCCGGCGACGGCGCGCGCATCGGCACCATCCGCCTCGCCGACTGGCTCGCCCGAACCGGAAAGCCGGCCGCACAGCGAGGCTCCCGCCCGCCCGCCGCACGCCAGCCCGCCTGACCTTCAAAGACCCACCTGACCTTCAAAGTGGAGACAGACCCATGATCAGAACCATTCTTGTCGGCGCCGGCATCCTGCTGCTGCCGGCGGCCGCTTCGGCGGACAGCCCGGAAAACGCCGCCGTGAAGGTCGTCTACGACCAGCCGCTTCCGAACGTGCCGGGCAAGAGCATGAGGGGCATCGTCGTCGAGTATGCGCCCGGCGGCTCGTCGCCGGCGCACACCCATCCGGACTCCGCGTTCATCTACGCCACCGTGCTCGAAGGCGCGATCCGCAGCGCGGTGAACGGCGGTCCCGTCACCGTCTACCGCGCCGGCGACAGCTGGTCGGAGTTCCCCGGCGACCACCACTCCGTCAGCGAGAACGCCAGCGCGACCGAGCCGGCCCGCCTCCTCGCGGTTTTCGTCCTCGACACGGACGAGACCGAGCTCGCCACCTACGAAGACTGACCCGCCCGAAGGACAGACCGATGAACGTACACCCGACAACCGCAGTGCCCGGGACCGGGCCGACCTCCCCCGCGCAGCGCCTCGACTACGCGGCACAATCGCCGCAGCTCCTGAAGAAGCTGACGGAACTCAACGTCGCGGCCACCTCCGGTGCGATCGAAGAGACGATCCGTGACCTCGTCGAGCTCCGAGCGTCGCAGATGAACGGCTGCACCTTCTGCGTCGACATGCACGTGAAGATGGCGAGGATCCATGGCGAGCGCGAGTTGCGCCTCCACCACGTCGCCGCATGGCGCGAGTCGAACCTCTTCACGCCGCGTGAGCGCGCCGCGCTCGCTTGGGCCGAGGTTCTGACCAGGATGCCCGACGGCGGCGTGCCGGACGACACCTACGGGCGTGTCCGCACCCAGCTTTCGGAGAAGGAGATCGTCGATCTGACGTTCGTCGTCGTCGCGATCAACGCCTGGAACCGGCTGAATGTCGCCTTCCGCCCGGTCCCCGGTGCGTACGACGAGACCTACGGGCTGGCGAAGGCCGGTCTCGACTGACACGCACGAAGCGGAGCGGCGTCACCCGATGGCGCCGCTCGAGACCCGCTTGGCCGGCGCCTGCCGACGCGTTCCTCGCCACCATGTCCCACGCGCCATTGCGTCAGCCGGACCCGGAACCCGGCGGGAAACCTGCAAAAAGGAGCGCGGCCTCGTGAACCACGAGGCCGCGCCCTTTCGATTCCGGTCCGTCAGTCGGTCAGTAGTCCCAGAAGGCCGGGACCCAGCGAAAATGATCACCCTCCACGGCGACCCGGCCGACCGAGGGGAACGGCAGGTGCGTCGCCACGAGCTGTTCGCCGGTCGCCGCGAGCTCGGTCAAGAGGCGGATCCGAACGCGGGCCGCCTCTTCCGGGTCGTGCTCGAACCCGTTGTGCCAGTCCGGATGCTCGAACCCGACCGCGAACACGGCGTCGCCGGCGAACGTCAGCCGGTCGCCACCCGATGCCAGGCGGACCACGCTGTGCCCGGGGGTGTGACCACCGGTGCGGCGAACGACGACGCCCGGCGCGATCTCGCGCTCGTCGTCGAACGGGCGCAACCGGCTTCGGTACTCGTTCACGAACCGCCGGGCGGTCGCCCTCAGCGCGTCCGGGAACCCCGGCGGCATGACGGCGTGGGTGAAATCGGGTGCCTCCCAGAACTCGACCTCTGCCGCGGCCACGTGGATCCGCAGGTCCGGCCGCAACCGTTCCTTCACCCCGTCGACGAGCAGCCCGCCGACGTGGTCCATGTGCAGGTGGGTCAGCACCACGTCGGTGACGGAGGCGAGATCGATCCCGGCCGACGCCAGTCGCCGGATGAGCTGCCCGGCGCGCGGCAGGTTCAGGTCCGGGTCCAGACCCAGTCCGGCGTCGATGAGGATGGTCCGCCCGCCGCTTCGCACCATGACCACGTTCAGCGACCAGTCGAAGGCTTCCGGCGGCAGGAACATGTCGTCCAGCCAAGCCGCGCGGACGGCAGGGTCCGCGTTGTGCGCCAGCATCGCGGTCGGAAGCGGCAGCACGCCGTCGCTGACCACCAGCACGTCGATCTCGCCGATCCGCAGTGCGTAGCGCGATGGCACCAGTTCGTCCGGCCCTGTCCTGGCGGGATGTGAAATGTCGTCGAGGCTCATGTCCGTCTCCCAGATGATCGCCGCCCGAATTGCGGCTCCGGCGACGCTACGGGGACGGAGATTCCCGATCGATTGGGTCGAGGAACAGGATGAGCAGTGCGAAGGTCTAGGTCGGTCCAACCAGCGCGCGGGTGCCGGGTCGGAGAAGCGGCGGCGCCGGACATCCCCTTCGGTCGCGGCCGACCGGCGGACCGCGGCGACAGGGGTGACGCGCTTGCCGCCTTGCGGCGCCCATCAGCCGACCCTTGGAGGCGACCGCCTCAGTATGAGAATTCATTGTATCATGACTTTCTATATCCAGTCCGCCACCTCGACTTCAGAATACCCCGTCAAAAGCAACAGGCACGCAACTTACCGACAACTTAACCTATGATAATTCCCGTTCGGGATGTGTAAAACGGCCGCAACCCGCTTTGGAACAACGTTCCCTCCCCTGCATTTTACTGGTTATACGATAAGGGAGAACGAATAATGTTCCGTACACTCACGATGAGCAGCGCCATCGTCGTTCTGGCTCTGACCGGCGCGTCGGCGCAGACGAACACGACGGTCAAGGATGCCTCCGAGGCGACCAACGAGATGACCGGTCACAACACCGACCGCGTGTCTCCGAACCGCGCTGTCGACGGGACCCGTGGAGCGGCCCAGACGCAGGCGCTCGACGCGCAGGGCGCGCCCACCGTTCCCGACCCCAACCGCACGACCACAAGCGAAGGGGAGAACACGCGGGTCGATCCGAACGTGGCGGCCGACCCCAACCAGCCGGTCAGGCCCGGCATGAACGAGCCGTCCGGCAACCTCGATGCGATGGGTTCGCCGACAACCGAGGACGAGACGGCCAGCACCACCGGCGAAGGCGACCTGAACCGCGTCAAGCCGAACTGACAGCCGGAGATGTAACCGCTTCGAGGGGTCCGCCCCTCGAAGCGAACGTTCCGGACGGCTCCTCGGCGCCGCCGACGGCCCGCGAGCCGGCGGCGCGCTTCACGCGGGGGCGCGCCGGCCCGCACGAGACGGTCCGCGCATTGTGGCGCGACACGTTGCGAACACCCACGAAACGAGTCCCGGCAAAGCGCTCGCGCGGCGCACGATGCGTGCCGCGCCGGGGCTCAGGCTGCGTCGCCGCCGTCGCCGCGCCCGACGCACCAGCCGCTCGCCGTCCGGGACGGCACGAACCGCGCGACGTCGGCTCGCGGCGGACGCCCGAACGCGCGCGCATACTCCCGGCTGAACTGTGAGGGCGAGTTGAAGCCCACCGCGAAACCCGCCTCGCGGGCCAGCACTCCCTCGACAAGCATCAGCCGGCGAGCCTCCTGCAGCCGGAGGCGCGTGCGGTACTGCAGCGGCGTCATGGCGGTGACGGCACGGAAGTGGGCGAAGAAGGACGAGCGGCTCATCCCCGTCAGCCGCGCCAGCGCGTCGACGTCGAGATCATCGCGAAAATTCTGCGTCAGATGATCGACCGCGCGGCCGATCCGCCCGACGCGGCTTCCGGGCGCTGCGATCGCCTGGAGGAGCGCTCCCTGCGGGCCGTTCAGAAGCCGCCAGTAGAATTCCCTTAGCACCAGCGGCGCCAGCGCCTCGGCCTCGCGTGGATCGTCGAGCAGCCGCAGGAGCCGCACGGCGGTGTCGAGCAGGCCCGGCGTCACTTCCGCGACCGCGGTCGCGTGCGCGATCGGCCGCGCCGGTCCGTCGTCGGCCACGAGATCACCGATGAGCCCGCGGTCGAGCTCGATCTTCAGGCACAGGTACGGGGTCTCGGGGCTTGCCTCGATCACCGCGCCGAGCGCCGGCAGTTCCACGCCCACCACCAGATAGTGGCCGGTGTCGTACACGAGGTCCCTGCCCGCCATGCGCACGTGCTTGCGGCCCTGTCCGATCAGGCAGCAGGACGGCGGATAGGTCGTGTCGGCGAGCTCGGTCCGCTCGGACGCGCGAATGAGCCCGACGCCCGGCAGCTCCGTCTCCCGCACCCCGTCCTGCGGCTGGTGACGGTCGATGAGCGCGGCGAGAGCATCGGTAGGCTGCATGGGCGTGCAGATAGCCGCTTTGGACGATCGTGCAAGACTGCAGGAACCTCGTTCTATCGTGTCCGCGACGACGGGCCCACCTCCCCTCTCGACCGCCGACCAGGCGGCACGAGAGGAGTGAAATGGAACCGATCGACAAAGTTGTCCTCGTCACCGGTGCAAGCAGCGGGATCGGTGCGGCCATCGCGCAGGAGCTCGGCGTCGCCGGCGCAAGGGTCCTGCTCGGGGCGCGGCGCACCGACCGCCTCGATGCCCTCGCCGACCGGATCAACGGCGACGGCGGTGCGGCACGCGCCGTCCCGCTCGACGTCACGGACCGCGACGCCATGCGGGCCTTCGCCGACCGCGCCCTCGACGAGTGGGGCAGAATCGACGTCCTCGTGAACAACGCCGGCGTCATGCCCCTGTCGCCGCTCGCCTCCCTCAAGCTCGACGAATGGGAGCGGATGATCGACGTCAACGTGAAGGGCGTTCTGTGGGGGATCGCGGCGGTGCTGCCCGCCATGGACCGCCAGCGGACCGGCCAGATCATCAACATCGGCTCGATCGGCGGGCTCGCCGTGTCGCCGACGGCGGCGGTCTATTGCGCGACGAAGTTCGCCGTGCGGGCGATCTCCGACGGCCTGCGACAGGAGAGCGACCACATCCGCGTCACCTGCGTGAACCCCGGCGTCGTGGAATCGGAGCTTGCCGAGACCATCACCGACCCGGTGGCTGCCGAGGCGATGCGCACATGGCGTGCGATCGCGCTCCAGCCGGAGGCCATCGCCAGGGCCGTGCGGCACGTCATCGAGGCGCCCGCCGACGTGGACACCAGCGAGATCACCATCCGCCCGACGGCAGGGCCCCACTGATGAGCACCGGGAGGGCACGAACGACCATCCTCGCGGCGCTCGCCGCCGCCGTCGCGGCTGCGCAGCCGGCGAAATCCACGGAGACGGGCATGACAGACCATCCCTATGTCGGCATGTGGGTGACCGAAGACCGCCACGTGCGGCAGGAGCTCCTCGCCAACGGCCGTTACGACGAGGCCCGCGGCACTCGCCGGAGCGCCTATCAGGGCCGCTACGAGATCGATGGGAACCGGATCGAGTACTGGGACGACACCGGCTTCACCGCGGACGGCGTCTTCATCGACGGCGTCCTGCACCACGGTGGAATGATCATGTACCGCGAGGAGGCCGACCGATGACCCGCGTATCGGTCGGCGCGCTGCGTCAGGTCGCCCTCGCGGTCGGCTTCGCCGCGCTTGTCATGGCGGCGCCCGCGTCGGCCCGCACCGCAGCGGACGGCGCGCGGGAGGACGCCAACCGCGAGATCGTGCGCGCCGCCTTCGAGGCGTGGGCGAACGGAGAAAGCGTGTTCGAGGCGCTCCTCGCCGACGACGTGGTCTGGACCATCCATGGTTCCGATCCGGTCTCCCGAACCTACACGGGCCGCGACTCGTTCGTGGAGGATGCGTCCATGCCGCTCGTCTCCCGGCTGACCGGGCCCGTCGTCCCGGAGGTGCGGCAGATCTGGGCGGACGGCGACACCGTGATCGTGCGGTTCGACGGAACCGCGACCACGACGTCAGGCGCGCCGTACGAGAACCGGTTCGTTTGGATCTTCCAGATGGCGGACGAAAGGGTCGTCCGCGCCGAAGCATTCCTCGACATGACCGCCTACCGCGCGGTGGTCGACAACAACCGACCGAGGGACTGACGCCGTCCGCGGCGCCCGCCCGACACAACAGAGAGCAAGGAGTGCGTTATGGCTTCCAAGGTGCAACGCGTGTCGTTCGAGGCGGGCGGCGCGGAAATCGCCGGAAACCTGTATCTGCCCGGCGGCTTCGACGAGAGCCGACCGGGGCCCGTGGTGGTCATCGCCACGCCGGGGAGCAGCGTGAAGGAGCAGATCGGCGCCTTCTACGCCGACCGGCTCGCAGCCGGAGGGATCGTGGCGCTCGCCTTCGACCCCTCCCACCAGGGCGAGAGCGGCGGCATGCCCCGCGACCTCGAGGACCCGGCGGCACGCGTCGAGGACATCCGCTCCGCCGTCGATTTCCTCGCGACGCAGCCCTTCGTGGGCGACAGCCGGGTGGGAATGCTCGGAATCTGCGCCGGCGGCGGCTACGCGGTGAAGGCGGCGTTGATGGACAAGCGGCTCGGCGCGGTGGGGCTCGTCGTGCCGGTGAATATCGGGCGGGCGTTCCGTGCGATGATGCCCGGCGCGGAGACCGTCCGCACGCTCGACGCGGCCGGCGCCCAGCGCACCGCCGAGGCGCGAGGCGGCCCCGCGCGCCGGGAGCCTTGGATCCCGGACACGCTGGCGGACGCAAAGGCTGCCGGGATCACCGATCCCGACACGCTCCAGGCGGTCGAATATTATCGCGAATCCGCCTTCCGCCACCCCAACTCGACCAACCGGCTGCACTTCGACAGCATGGCGCGGCTGCTCACGTTCGACGCCTTCCACCTCGTTCCCGAGCTGTTGACCCAGCCACTCTCGATCGTCGCCGCCGGCCGTGCCGGAAACACCGGATCCCTCGAGGACGGCAAGACCCTACACGCCCTCGCGACCACGCCGAAGGACCTCCTCGTCATCGAGGGCGCCGGTCATTACGACTTGTACGACAAGCCGCAGTTCGTCGATCAGGCCGTCGACCGCCTCGTTCCGTTCTTCCGGCGCCATCTCGAGCGGTCCTGAGACATCCGTCGCCGGGGGCCGAAGCCGTCGGGCAGACGGGCCCATGGTGGCGCGGACGACCCTGGCGCGGCGGTGTGCGGCCGCTACGCGTCCTCGCGGAACGAGTCGGCGATCAATCGTCGGAGCCATGCGTGGCCGGGGTCGTCGTGGACGCGCTCGTGCCAGACGATCCTGTAGCCGAAGTCGCCAAGCTCCACAGGCGGCGCGAGCAGGGTGAGGCCCACCGCGTCCGCGTAGGCCTGCGCCGCGCGAGCGGGCATCGTCAGGATCAGGTCCGACGTCGATGCCGTCAGCGCCGCCGTCGCGAAGTAGGGCAGGACGAGCGCGATCCTCCGCTGTCGGCCGAGGGTTTCGAGCACGCGATCGACCGGACCGGTGCGCCCGCCGCTCACGGTGACGAGGATGTGCGGATGGGCGAGGTACGCCTCCAGGGACAGGCGCCGCCCGCGCGGCTCCGCCGGATGCCCCCGCCGCATCAGGCACGCGAACCGTTCCCGGTAGATCTCCCGCGCCCGCAGCGCGCCGGGCACGGGATTGTCGCTGTAAAGGACGAGGTCGAGATCGTTGCTGCCGAGCTCGTCGAACGAGTTCGGTGCCAGCGGTCTGAAATCGACCTCCATGTTCGGCGCCGCCGCGAACAGGCGGGGGGCGAGCTGCGGCAGGACGACGGTCGCGCCGTAGTCCGTCGAGGCGATGCGGAAGCGCCGCTGCGAGGTCGAAGGGTCGAACACCGCGGGCGGATCGAGCACGCGAAGGACGCTCGACAGGAGACTCTCCAGCGGTTCGCCCAGCTCGATGGCGCGCGGCGTCGGCTTCATCTTCGAGCCGCTCTTCACGAACAGCCTGTCGTCGAAGAGTTCGCGCAGGGAGGCGAGCGCCCGGCTCGTCGCCGGCTGGCTCATCCCCAGCAGCTTCGCCGTCTGCCCGACGCTCGAGGTCGCGAGGAGACTTCGAAGCACGACGAGAAGATTGAGGTCCACCTTGCGCAGTTTCTGCTCGATCATGCCGTTCTCCCTGCCCTCGCCATGTCGCCCTCGGACGCGGCGTTATTCCGATTCCGGATAACGAACTTCCTCGAACCGAGGTGGCGGAATAACCCACGCCAACGCAAGTACCTCCCGCCGGAAGACAATCCGGACACGCAGCAGTGTGCAGGCCGATCGCCGCGCCGGCGTCCTGCGCTGACGTTCCCCTGACGTTTGAAGGAGTCCACGCATGCGATCACGTCGCGAGCTTCTGCAGATCTTCGCCGCCGGAACGGGTCTCGCCGCGATCCCGGGAGCGGCGCGGGCGCAATCCGAGCCGCTGGAGCCGACGCCCTCGTGCGGCGCGACCGGCGCCACGACGCCCACCGCGACGGCGGGCCCCTATTTCCGCCCCGGGAGCCCGGAGCGCACGGACGTGACCGAAGGGCGCGCCAGCGGCACACCGATCCTGATCGGCGGCCGCGTCCTCGACCGCGACTGCCGGCCGCTGCGCCGCGCTCTCGTCGACCTGTGGCAGGCGGACGAGGACGGCCGCTACGACACGACCGGCACCTACCTGAGGGGCCATCAGTACACCGACGGCGACGGCCGCTGGGCCTTCGCGACGATCGTCCCCGCGCCGTACACGTTCCGGAGCATGCACATCCATTTCCGCGTGCAGCGTCCGGGCGGAGACGTGCTCACGACGCAGGTCTTCTTCCCCGGCGACCCCAGCCACGACCGGGACCGCCAGTTCGACCCGCGCCTGCTCCTCGCCCTCTCCCGGGCGGACGCGACCCGCGTCGGCCGCTTCGACTTCGTGCTCGCCTGAACGACCCGCCTCACCTTACGGAGAGAGACATGACCGCCGAGACGTCCCGCCCTTCCGCCACGCGTTTCCCGCTGGCGGTGGTGGACACGCCGCTTAGGCTGTTCATCCCCGCGCTTCGCCCGTTCTACGATCGTATGGAGCCGGTGGCCTATGCCCTTCTCCGGGTTGCGTTCGGCCTCACGATCGTCACCCACGGCGTCCCGAAGATGCTCGGCACCGCGCACGGATCGATGGCCGACCCGATGGCCGGTTCCACCAATCTGATCGGCAACGTCCTCGGCCTGCCGTTCGCCCCCCAGCTTGCGCTGGCCGTGGCGCTGCTCGAAACGTTCGGCGGCTTCGCCGTGGCCCTCGGTCTCGCCATCCGTCTTTTCGCACCGATGCTGGCGGTCCAGATGGCGGCGATCTGCGTTGCGATCGGGCCGACCTATCCGTGGATCGACCGGGGCATCGAATACCCGCTCATGCTGGGCTTCGTGGCGCTGGCCATCGCCATGCGCGGCGGCGGCAAGTACTCCGCCGACCGCCGTCTCGGCGTCGAACTGTGAGGTTCCGCCGGGTCATGTGAGCCGGTCGAGGCGTGCCGTGCGGGTGCTCCCCGTGCACGCCGGGCCAAAGAAGCGTCAAAAGGACCGACCGCGGCTGCTCGAATAACCGATTCCTTTGGTATACGCACGGCCGACTGATCCGTCGGGGCACCAACCGTCCGCACCGCAGGAACATGTGCAGCCCCCGGCGGTTCCTCAGACTCCAGCAGGAGGGCTCATCGTGACAGCGAAACGCCACATCAGACAGGATACGGCCGGCGAGGCCGGCATCCTCTACGCGGATGTGCGGGCGACCACGGACGAACTGACCGCGCCGCTCGCACCCGAGGACATGATGCTCCAGTCGATGTCCGACGCCAGCCCGGCCAAGTGGCACCTGGCGCACACGACCTGGTTCTTCGAAGAGTTCATCCTGAAACCCCGCTCGGCGTCCTACCGGTCGCCCGACGATCGCTTCGCCTTCCTGTTCAACTCCTATTACGTGCAGGCCGGTCCCCGGCACGCTCGCGACAAGCGGGGTCTGGTCTCGCGGCCGGACGGCCAGGCCGTGCTCGACTACCGCCGCTTCGTCGACGACTCGATCCAGCGCCTCCTGCAAGAGGACCGGGCCGACCACGTGGAGATCGCCGAGCTGGTCGAGCTGGGCTGTCATCACGAGATGCAGCACCAGGAGCTCCTCGTCACGGACCTTCTGCACGGCCTCTCCTACAACCCGCTGATGCCGACCTACCGCGACCCGGCGCCCTGCCCCGTCACCGACGAGGTCCCGCTCACCTTCACTCGGCACGACGGCGGACTGACCGAGATCGGGCATGACGGCTCCGGCTTCGCGTATGACTGCGAGGGACCGCGGCACAAGGTCTGGCTCGACCCTTACGAGATCGCCGACCGGCCGGTGACCAATCGCGAGTGGATCGCATTCATGGAAGACGGCGGCTACGCGACGACGCCGCTGTGGCTGATGGACGGCTGGGCCGCGTGCGAGAAGAACGCCTGGGACGCCCCGCTCTACTGGTGGGAGCAGGACGGCGCGTGGTGGAGCTTCACGCTGAGGGGTCCGCAGCCGGTCAACCTCGACGCCCCGGTCTGCCATGTCAGCTACTACGAGGCCGACGCCTTCGCCCGCTGGGCCGGCGCGCGGCTGCCGACCGAGGCGGAGTGGGAGACGGCCTTCCGCAATCGCCCCATCACGGGCAATTTCCTGGAGTCGGGCACCCTTCGGCCGCTGCCTGGAGGCTCGCCCTGGGGCGATGTCTGGGAGTGGACGCAGAGCCCCTTCAGCCCCTATCCCGGCTTTCGCCCGCCCGAGGGGGCGATTGGCGAATACAACGGCAAGTTCATGGTCAATCAGTTCGTCCTGCGCGGCGGGTCGTGCGCCACGCCGGTCCGCCAGATGAGACCGACCTACCGGACCTTCTTCTACCCGCATCAGCGCTGGCAGATGCTGGGCCTGCGGCTGGCGCGGGACGTTTGAGATGGACAAGCCTGTCGTGACCAATGCCGCGCTGCTGGAGGCGGCACGGGACGGATTGACCCGCGGCCGCAAGACCATGGAGCCGAAATGGCTCTATGACGCTGCCGGCAGCGAGCTCTTCGTGCAGATCACCGAGTTGCCGGAGTACTACCCGACGCGGACCGAGGAGCGGATCCTGCGCGAGCACCTGGAGCGGCTGGCGGCGCAGGTGCCGAGCCGAGCGGAGCTCGTGGAACTCGGGAGCGGCGCGAGCTCGAAGACGCGGCTCCTTCTCGACCGCCTCGACGCGCTGGCGAGCTACGTGCCGATCGACGTCTCGTCGGATTTCCTCGACGCCACGGCGACTGAACTCGCCGCGGACTATCCGGAACTGGAGATCACGCCCGTCGTCGGCGATTTCACCGAGCCGCTCGCCCTGCCGCCGGAAGCGGGGCCGCGCGTCGCGTTCTTCCCGGGCTCCACCATCGGCAACCTCGACCCCGCGGCTGCGGTCGCGCTGCTCGAGGAGGTGCGGTCCTGGCCGGGGATCCGGGCCTTCATTCTCGGGGTGGATCTCGTCAAGGACCCCGGCACCCTGGTGCGCGCCTACGACGATGCCGCCGGCGTCACCGCCGCGTTCAATCTGAACCTCCTCCATCGCATGAACCGGGAGATCGGGACCGACTTCGACACCGAACGGTTCGCACACCGGGCGGTGTGGAATGCCGAGGAGGCACGGATCGAGATGCACCTCGTCAGTCAGGCGGACCAGAGAGTCCATGTCGGCGACCGCACCGCTGAGTTCGCCGCCGGCGAGACGATCCACACCGAAAGCAGCCGGAAGTTCACGCGCCGGAGTCTCGAGGCGCTATGCGGATCGGCCGGCTGGCGGATCGCCGACTTCCTGTCCGACGATGCGGAAATGTTCGGCGTCGCCGTCCTCGTCCCGATGTAAGCCCCCGGTCGGCTCCCGCTCGTCGGACGAGTGTGACCGATCGCCCACGCCAGCACGTTTGCGAACACCTGCGCCGGCGGCTCCGGAAGCCGTCGGCGCAGCCACGATCGGGCTGCGGAGAGAGGGTGCCGGCGCGGTTCCGACCCGCCGGGAACGACCCGAGTTCCGTGGGTGACCGGCCCCATGGCGAATCACCGCTTAAGGCGTCGTTAAGCAGCGTCTGTATCTCCTAGAGGCTGTTGCGTGCAGGTCTCATCGTGGAGATGAGAGGGTTGGGGCGCCATGGGTGGGGATTCCGACGAACGGCTCAGAAGACGACTTGCGGCCGCCGAGGACCGCCTGGAAACGCTCCAGATGTTCGCGGATTCAGGGCAATATCAGGCGAGTCTGAACCAGGCGCGTCAGGAGGTCGTCTACCTGCGCCGCCTGCTGGCCGCCGCCGGCGGTGACCCGGACCGTGGTCTGCGCCGCGTGAGCGCGCCGGTGCACGCCCTCAGATAAGGCTCACGCCCCGCCATCCTGGCGGGCCTGCCTCGCCCGGGCGCGACAAACCACACCGCTCCCGGCCGCCGCGGCGCAAACCCGCGAAGGTCCCCGCTCGCGGCGTGCCGCCCCGGCGGCGCGGTCTCGACGCCCCCTCCCCCGATGCCGCACGTCGGCCGCAGCCAGGGAGGAACGCGCCAGCGCGGGCCCGCTCTCCCGTCCGTCACACATGCGTCACAAGCCACTCGCTATAGCGCCCGGGGACCTGCGGACTTCCGCGCCGCCGACCAGACAGGGATGGACAATGACAGGACAGAAGCACACCGAGGACCTGGACTGGCTGGAAGCCGAGCTCGCCGACACGCTCGACGAGGACTATGAGCTGGAGATGTCCGAGCCGGCCCTGTCCCTCGAGATCCGCAAGATCTACGACAAGGCCCATCCGCCCAGCCTCGACCGCAAGGATTACCTTCGCAAGCTCCTGCATCTGCAGTCCGAGCTGATCAAGATGCACGATTGGGTGAGATATACCGGCGAGAAGGTTGTCGTGATCTTCGAAGGCCGCGACTCGGCCGGCAAGGGCGGCGTCATCAAGCGGATCACCCAGCGCCTGAACCCGCGGGTCTGCCGCACCGTGGCGTTGCCGGCGCCCTCCGAGCGGGAACGGAGCCAGTGGTATTTTCAGCGCTACGTCCCGCACCTGCCGGCCGGCGGCGAGATCGTCCTGTTCGACCGCAGCTGGTACAATCGCGCCGGAGTCGAGCGCGTGATGGGCTTCGCCCGCGAGGATCAGGTCGAGCAGTTCTTCGAGGATGTTCCGGACTTCGAACGCATGCTGGTGCGATCGGGGATCCGAGTCATCAAGTACTGGTTCTCGATCACCGACGAGGAGCAGCAGCTGCGCTTCCTGATGCGGATCCACGATCCCCTCAAGCAGTGGAAGCTGAGCCCGATGGACCTGCAGTCCCGCGTGCGCTGGGAGGCCTATACCAAGGCGAAGGAGGAGATGCTGGCACGCACCAACATCCCGGAGGCGCCCTGGTACATCGTCCCCGGCAATGACAAGAAGCGTGCCCGCCTCAACTGTATCGACCACCTTCTGTCGATGATCCCCTACGAGCCGGTCCCGCAGGAGGAGGTCACCCTGCCGGACCGCTACTACAACCCGCAGTACGAGCGGTCGGTGCTGCCGGAGGAGCTCTACGTGCCGTCGAAGTACTGACGAGCGCGGCAGCGCGCATCCGGGGGAGACCGGCGGCGGCCACGCGCCGGGCATCGCCGCCGGGGCCGGACACGCAGCGAGGATCAGATCGCGCGCACGTCACGGACGGGCCGCACGTACTCGTTGGCCTGAGATCGCTGGAGGGAGCACTCGTGGGCGAGGAAATCGACCAGCGCCCGCACTGACGGAAGCAGCCCGCGGCGCGAGGGAAAGACGGCGTGGACGATGCCGGCCCGAGGTCTCCAGTCGGGCAGGACATGCGCGAGGCGGCCGGCCCGGACGTCCTCCCAGACGAAGATGGTCGGCAGCTGCACGGCGCCCGCCCCGGCGAGCGCCGCCTGGCGCAGCACCGCCATGTCGTCCGTGACCAGCCGCGGCGTGTGCGGAACGGTCGCCACCTGGCCGTCGGCATGGAGCAGCTCCCAGGCGTGGTCGCGGTGGCGCGGCCCGAGATCGAGGCTCGGCAGCTTGCAGAGGTCGACGGGCGAGGTCGCGGCGCCGTCGAGCAGCGCGGGCGCGGCGACGAGGCACTGGGTGCTCTCGTCGAGCCGCCGCATGACGAGGTCGCTCGGCTCGATCGGTGGAAGCCGCACGCGGATCGCGAGGTCGAACCCTTCAGCGATCACGTCGACGCGGCGGTTCGTGCTCTCCAGGTGCACCTCGACGAGCGGGTTCTCCATCATGAACCGCGCGATCAGCGCGCCGAACTGGAAGGATAGAAGCGCCGTCGGGCAGCTCAGGCGCACCAGACCGCGCGGTTCCGCCCGCACCTCGGCGACGATCTGCTCCGCCGCCTCCGCTTCGATCAGCATCGCGACGCAGCGCTCGTGGAATTCGCGGCCGACCTCGGTCACGGAGAAGCGGCGCGAGGAGCGGTTGAGCAGGCGCACCCCCAGCCGCTCCTCGAGAGCGAGGACGCGGCGGCTCAGCCGTGACTTCTGAACCCCGAGCGCACGGGCGGCGGGGGAGAAGCCGCCGTGATCGACGACCGCCGCGAAAAAGTAGAGATCGTTGAGGTCCTTCATCGTCCTACTCATAGGACGCTGCGTCATACGGGGCAATCTTCGCGCGCCATCGTTGCAATGATAGCCCTCGGTTCCACAAGCATCGCCATCCGGCGCACGGGATCCGGGGACAAGAATGGCCAAGAAAATTCTGGGTCGCTACAGCAACGAGCGGCAGCATTGGGTGGGTGACGGCTTCCCGGTCCGCTCGCTCTTCTCGTACAACACGCTCGGCGCCCACATCAGCCCGTTCCTGCTGCTCGACTATGCAGGGCCCCACACCTTCGAGCCGACGGACAAGCGGCGCGGCGTCGGCCGACATCCGCACCGCGGCTTCGAGACCGTCACCATCGTCTACGAGGGCGAGGTCGAGCATCGCGACTCCGCCGGCAACGGCGGCGTGATCGGCCCCGGCGACGTCCAGTGGATGACCGCCGCGGGCGGGATCATCCATGAGGAATACCACTCGCCCGGGTTCGCCCGGACCGGCGGGCCGTTCCGTATGGTGCAGCTCTGGGTGAACCTGCCGGCGAAGCACAAGACGGCGCCCGGCGGCTACCAGGGCATCCCCAAGGCGGACATCCCGGTCGTCCCGCTCCCCAAGGGTGCGGGCAAGGCGCGCATCATCGCCGGCGAGTATCGCGGTGCGAAAGGCCCGGCGAAGACCTTCACGCCGATCAACGTGTGGGACCTCGCCCTGAAGGCCGACGCCGACGTAACGCTCGACCTGCCGGTCGGCCATACCGCCATGCTCGTGGTGTTGGCCGGGCACGTGACGATCGGAGACGGCCACGCGGCCGGCGCGGCCGACGTGGTGCTGCTCGAGCGCGACGGGCGCGACGTCGACGTCCACGCCGATGGAGAGGCCACGCTCCTGATCCTGACGGGCGAGCCGATCGACGAGCCGATCGTCGGCTACGGGCCGTTCGTGATGAACACCGAGGCCGAGGTCCGCCAGGCGGCCGAGGACTTCAACACCGGCCGTTTCGTCACACCGACAGCCTGACGACGACGTCCGGCTGCCTCAATCCCCACCACATCCCATCGAGGAACAGACCTGTCCCATGGCCAGCGAAGATATCCGCAATCCTGCGACCGATCAGCTTCTGACGCCCGAGAATTCGGCCTTCATCATCATCGACTATCAACCGATCCAGGTCTCGTCGATCCGCTCGATGCCGCGTGACGAACTGGTCTTCAACATCGTGAGCACGGCCAAGGCCGCGGTGAACTACAACCTCCCGATCATCCACTCGACCGTGAACGTCGAGACGGGGCGCAACAAGCCGCCGATCCAGGAGCTTCAGGACGTTCTCGGCCACCTGCCGACCTACGACCGCACCTCCATCAACAGCTGGGAGGACACCGCGTTCAAGCAGGCGGTGAAGGGGCTCGGCCGCCGCAAGCTCATCATGACCGCGCTCTGGACCGAGGCCTGCCTCGCCTTCCCCGCGCTCGACGCGTTGCGCGAGGGCTACGAGGTCTATGTCCCGGTCGATGCGGTCGGCGGTACCTCGCTCGCCGCGCACGAGGCGGCGCTGCGCCGGGTCGAGCAGGCGGGCGCGAAGCTCATCAGCCGTGTCCAGATGTACTGCGAGCTCCAGCGCGACTGGGCGCGCGAGGCGACCGTCCCCGGCTTCATGGACGTGTTCGAGAGCTTCGACGGCTTCAACCCCGAGAAGGCCGCTGCGGCCTGACCGCTCCACGAAAGGAATTCTCATGACCAAGTCAGGCCTGGAGGCGTTGTTGCGCCCGGAGGACAGCATCGTCGTCCTCATCGACCACCAGCCATTCCAGTTCGCGAACCTCAACAGCCACGAGCCGGCGATGATCGTGAACAACGTCATCGGACTGGCGAAGGCGTCGAAGGCATTCGATGTCCCCGTCGTCCTCACGACCGTGATAGAGGGCCGCGGCGGCTTTCTCATCAAGGGCTTGCAGGACGTCTTCCCCGACCAGACGCCGATCGACCGCACCTTCATCAACACGTGGCAGGATGATCGCGTCGTCGACGTGGTGAAGGCGAGCGGGCGCAAGCAGCTCGTGATCGCCGGGCTCTGGACGGAAGTGTGCGTGGCGATGCCCGCGATCCAGGCTGTCGCAGACGGCTACGAGGTCTTCGTCGTGACCGACGCGTGCGGCGGCGTCTCGGCCGAGGCGCACGACATGGCCATCCGGCGCATGACGGCGGCCGGCATAACGCCGATCACGTGGATGGCCGTCGCCTCCGAATGGCAGCGCGACTGGGCGCGGGAAGCGACCGTTCCGGCACTCGCCGAGGTTCTCGGCGCGCACGGCGGCGGCAGCGGCGTCGCGTTCGCCTGGGAAATGCAGCTGCTGAACGCGCCTCGCGCCTGACGCATCGCCGGAGCCGCGCCGCGCCACCCGCGCGGCGCGGCCCGGCCGAAATCCGGCCTCGCCCATGCAGCTTGCGGGCGAGGCCCTCCCGAACAGCCAGAGGATGACGCGCATGAGCTGGAACCCAGCAATCGAACCGGGCTGCCCCGACGCGGTGGGGATCGACGCCATCGAAACCCTCATCGTGCCCCGCACCCGGGACCTCGGCGGCTTCGAGGTCCGGCGTGCCCTGCCGGCGCCCAAGCGCCAGATGGTCGGCCCGTTCATCTTCTTCGACCAGGCGGGCCCGGCGGAGCTCCTGACCGGCCAGGGCGTCGACGTGCGACCGCACCCGCATATCGGCCTCGGCACCGTCACCTACCTCTTTCGCGGCGACTTTCACCACCGCGACTCGACCGGCGCCGATCAGGTCATCCGTCCCGGCGCACTGAACTGGATGGTCGCAGGGCGCGGCGTGACGCACTCGGAGCGCACGACCGCCGCGGCCCGAACCGGCCCGAACAGCCTGTTCGGCATCCAGACCTGGCTGGCACTCCCCGACGCGCAGGAGGACATCGCGCCCTCGTTCGAGCATCACGGCAAGGAGACGCTCCCGGTGATCGAGGACGGCGGCGTCTCGCTGCGGCTGATCCTCGGGACCGCCTACAGCCTGTCCGCGCCGGCGACGATGCACTCGGAGACCTTCTACGCCGACGTGAAGCTCGAGCCGGGCGCGCGGCTGCCGATGCCGGACGATCACGAGGACCGCGGCATCTACATCGTCGACGGCTCGATCACGGTCGCGGGCCAGGACTTCGAGGCGGGGCGGATGATGGTCTTCCGCCCCGGCGACAGGATCACGGTCGCCGCTCGTGGCAGGGGGGCGCGGCTGATGATCCTGGGCGGCGCCACGCTCGGTGGACCGCGCTATATCTGGTGGAACTTCGTCGCCTCCTCCCAGGAGCGCATCGAAGCGGCGAAGGCCGAATGGCGGGCGCAGCACTGGGGCGAGGGACGGTTCGATCTGCCGATCGACGACCGGGACGAGCATATCCCCCTTCCGGACTGAGCGGCGCCGACGAGACGGCCGCTCGCGGCCCGGACCCACAACCGACGTCGCGCCCCGGCAACGACGTCATGGAGGACGTATAATGGGCAACGCGTGGCCCCACCTCGACTACCTCGGCTGGCGCGAGACGTGCTCGGCCCTGCACCTCTACCTGCAGGTGGCGGGCAAGTACCGGCTTGCCCATTCTCCGTGGCTCAACCATTCCTGGCACGCGACGTTCTACGTCACGCCGCGCGGGCTGACGTCGTCGCTGATCCCCGACGGACCGGGCATCGAGATCCGGTTCGACCTGCACGATCATGTGGTCTCCGGCACGAGCGGCGACGGCCGCGAGGCGTCGTTCCCTCTCGGGCCGACCACCGTAGCGGCGTTCCACGCCGAGTTCGTGCGACTGGTGTCCGACCTCGGCGGCACGCCCACCTTCGACGGCCAGCCGAACGAGGTGCCGAACCCCGTGCCGTTCCGCGAGGATCACCGTGACCGCCCCTACGACGGCGACGCCGTGAAGCGCTTCCACCAGGCATTGCTGGCGATCGACGGCGTCTTCCAGACCTTCCGGACGTCGTTCCTCGGCAAATCGAGCCCCGTGCACCTCTTCTGGGGCAGCTTCGACCTGGCGGTCACCCGCTTTTCGGGGCGGCGCGCGCCGCTCCACCCCGCCGGCATTCCGGCTCTCCCGGACGACGTGGCGCAGGAGGCCTACGACCGCGAGGTCTCCTCGGCGGGCTTCTGGCCGGGTGGCGGCGGCATCGACTATCCCGCCTTCTATGCCTACGCCTATCCGACGCCGAACGGCTTCCGCAACGCGGCGGTGGGACCCGACGCCGCGTTCTGGAACGACGGTATGGGTGAGTTCATCCTGCCCTACGAAGCCGTGCAGTCGGCCGCCGATCCCGACCGGGCGCTCCTGGCGTTTCTCGTCTCGACCTACGAGGCCGCCGCCGATCTCGCCGGCTGGGACCGCGAGTTGCTGGAGTGCACGCCGGGACAGCCGCGCCATGTTCGCCCGCCGGACGCCGCTGCGACGAAGCCGGCCCCGTCCACTGCCACGACCGATGAACCGGTCGAGCGGCAGGACGGGCCGTCGAAGGGGCGCTACCGGGTGGTCGTCGACGGCGTCGAGGCCGAGATGACCTACAGCCGGGCCGGCGACGGGCTCATCATCATCGACCACACCGATGTGCCCGCGGCCCTGCGCGGCCGCAAGGTCGGCGAGCGGCTGGTGCGCCAGGCGGTCGAGGACGCCCGCCGCGACGGGATCGCCATCATCCCGCTCTGCCCGTTCGCGAAGGCGCAGATCGACCGGCATCCGGAGTGGCAGGACGTGCTGCGCCGATCCTAGGCCCGGCACCTGCGGGGCCGCCCGGCTCGTTCGCGACCGCGCGTCGGAGGCTCCGCGTGCGCACGGAGCATCCGGCGCGCCCGTTCACGGTCCCGGACGTGGCGCCCGTCAGGCCGAGAACCTCGCATTCGCCGGAGCGGTGACCTGGATCAGCCGGCGGCGCGCCGCGATGAGATCGGGCGACCTCGCCCCGGCGGGGTACGAGTCCACGACCTCCTGCAGGCGGCTGCGCGCGCCGTCAGCATCCGCGGGGGTCGCGGCCAGCGTGAGGAGATCGGTCGCCGCGTGCAGCGCCCATGCCGCCGCCCCCTGAGGCACCGCATGCTCCAGCGCCTCGACCAGGCAGCGCTCGGCCTCCTCGCGGCACGCCGATGGCCCCGCCGCAAGGGCGCCGGCCTTCGCTCGCAGCGCCGCCGCGAGGTAGAGACGATCTCCGGCTCGCGTGACGCTGGAAATCGTCTCGTCCGCCAGCGCGATCGCGTCCGGCAGGCGGCCCGCAGCCGTGAGCGCGCGCACGAGCGCGATGCTCATCGGGGTGGTCTGCAGCGCGTAGCCGCGACCGCGCAGCGCCTCGATCGCCGCCGCCAGACGGGCGATCGCCGCATCTGTATCGCCGCGCATCAGATCGATCTCGCCTCGGAGGCCCCGTGCGACCGCCTGATGCGTGACAAGGCCGTGTGTGGCGGCAACCGCCTCCAGCCGGTCGACCACACGCTCCGAGGCGGCGATGTCGCCGTGCCAGATCATGACGGTCGCCACCCACATCAGCGTGACGGAGCGCGAGAGAGGGTGAACCGTCCGTTCGGCATCGAGGATGGCCGCCTCGGCTTGCCGCAGCGCCTCCTCGGCATCGCCGCGCAGCCAAAGGGTCCGCGCCAGGAACGCCGCCGGGACGCCGCTGTCGAGGCCCAGATAGCTCACCGGCCAGGCGTAGCGTGAACTGCGGCCCTGCAGCGCGGCAAATGCGGCTTGGGCACGCTTCAGATCGCCCGCGTAGTGCGCCGCGACACCGAGAAGCGCGTGCGCGAAGATCTCCGCGTCGGGATCGTCCATCGCCTGCGCGATCGCGGTGCACGCCTCGGCGTCCCGCAGGCCGGCATCGAACTCGCCCATGCGCATGTGCTGCATCAGGAGCGGGCCGAGCAGCCACACCCGCTCGCCCGGCGTACCGTCCGCGCAGGCGATGGCGTAGCTGCCGTCGAGCGCGTCGCAGGCGGCATCGCCCCGGCCACCTGCGAATGTGAGGCTGACCCCCAGCGCGTGGCGCAGCAGCATCTCCGTGCGCCCGCCCCGCATGTCCTCGTCCAGGGCGGCGAGCGCGGCCGTCGCCCAACGGTGCGCGTCGCCGAACATCGAGAGTACCAGGAAGCCCGATGCCGCGACGCCGGCCAGCTCCGCCCCGAGGCGGCGATCGCCCCCGTCGCCGAAGCACCACGCCAGCGCGGCCTTCACGTTGCTGACGATGGCGAGGTAGCAGGCTCGCTCGTCGACGCTGGCGGCCGGATGCCAGACGGCGTCGGAACCGAGCGCACGGCGGTAATAGCCGGCGTGGCGGGCAGCGAGCGCACACGCTTCCGCCTCGTCGAGCGCGTTCGCCTGAACGTATGCGCGCGTGGTGTCGAGGAGACGGTACCGCACCGCCGCGCCGTTCAGCCGCGTCGCGACCATCGACTTGGCGACCAGACTGTCGATCACACCGAAGAGGCCCGCATGGTCCGCGTGCTCCGTCGCGGCGACGGCGAGGGCCCCGTCGAGGGAGAAGTCGCCGACGAACACCGCGAGGCGGCGCAGCACGGTCCGTTCGCACGCGGTGAGCAGGGTGTAGCTCCAGTCGAGGGTCGCCTGCAAAGTCCTCTGCCGGGGCGAGGCCGTTCGCTGCCCCTCGATGACGAGGGCGAAGTGCCGGTCGATGAGGTCTGCCGTCTCGGCGAGGCCGTACGCGGCGACGCGCCCGGCGGCCATCTCGAGCGCGAGCGGGACGCCGTCGAGCTTGTGGCAGATGCGTACGACGTGGGCCGCGTCTGCATCGGAAAGATCGATGCGCATGCCGCCGGCCGCCGCCCGGTCGAGAAAGAGCTCGACCGCGGGACAGGACCTGACGGCGGCAAAGCTTACGTCCGGGGCGACGGGAGGACAGCCGAGCGGATCGAGGCGGTAGACGTGCTCGCCCGCGACGCGCAGCGCTTCGCGGCTGGTGGCCAGCACGTGAACGTCCGGCGCCGCCGCGACCAGGCGTGCCGCCAGCCGCGCGACGTCCGCAACGAGGTGCTCGCAGGTGTCGAGCACCACGAGAAGGCGCTTCTCCGCGAGACAGGCGACCAGGGTCGTGGCGGGGTCCTGCGGCTGGGCGGGAAGGCCGAACGCCGAGGCGACGATGGCGGCCACCGTGCCCTCGACCGCGTCGCCCTCCTCCGCCGCGCCCGTGCGGGCCACCAGAGCGAGATCGACGAACAGGACCCCGTCGTCGAAACGCCCGCAGAGCGCCTGGCCCACTCCGACCGCAACTGTCGTCTTGCCGACCCCGCCGGGGCCGACGATGCTGACGAGACGGGACGCGAGAAGCGCGTCCGACACGGCGAGAATGTCCGCCTCACGGCCGACCACGCGCGTCAGCCGGCTTGGCAGGTTGCTCGCGGGTGCCGCGCTGCGCGGGCCGGTGGCGGGCCGCGCCTCCGACCGCCCGACGGGCGCGACGAAGCAGTAGCCACGGCCCGCGAGCGTCGCGATGTAGCGCGCGCCGGCACGGCCATCGCCAAGCGCCTTGCGCAAGACGGCCATGTGAAAGCGCAGGCTCGTCTCCTCGACCGTCACGTCAGGCCAGACCGACGCGAGCAGCTCCCGCTTGCCGATGACGACGTTCGGCTGGGCGACCAGCGCGATCAGCAGGTCGAGGGTGCGCCCGCCGAGCTCCACCGGCGCCCCGTCGCGCGTGAGCAGCCGCTCCGCGGCCGACAGCCGGAACGGACCGAAGGCGATGTGGCCGGAACCCGCGGCAACCGGACTGATCATGGTTTCGCCCCCAGAAACTCGGCCGGCACCCCGTTCGGCCTCGAGACATGACACCTTCTAGCGGCATCGGCGTGGCGGGATACTCATCTCTTGGTGTACCGCCCTGTCGCTTGGGGGTCCGCCCGTCGCGGGCCGCCACCCTCCCGACGCGCCTCGCGCCGCTGCCGGGTTGCGGCACCTACATTGCGACGACCCACTCGATCCGGATCGCGTCGAGGAAGGCGGGGTCGTGACTGGTGACGATCAGCGCCCCGTCGTAGGCAAGCAGCCCGGTCTCGATAGCGGCGATCGAATCGAAATCGAGGTGGTTGGTCGGCTCGTCGAGAATGAGGAGCGGCGGGACGCCCGGCCCTCCCAGTACGGCCGCGAGCCCGGCGCGCATCAGCTGCCCCCCGCTCAAGCCGCCGACCCGTTCGAGCGCGACCTCGGCACGGAAGCCGAACCGCGCGAGCGCGGCGCGGCAGGCGTTCTCGCCGGCGTCCGGATGGAGGCGCGCGAAGTTGTCCCGGACCGACATCGCCGGATCGAGGATGCCGACCCGCTGGTCCAGCATGGCCGCGCCGGCGATGACCTCGACCCGGCCCGACCATGGAGCGATGTGCCCCGCGATCAGGCCGAGCAACGTGGTCTTGCCACACCCGTTCGCACCCGTGATCGCGACCCGCTCGGGGCCGACGACCGCCAGATCGAGGTCCGTCACCACCGGTCGTCCCCGCACATGGCCGGCCGTGACGGAGCGGAGCGTGACCACGGGCTTCGACGCCGGCAGCGCGGTCGAAGCGATCGCGACCCGCAGCGGCTCGACGACCTCCACGCGGGAACGCATCTCTTCGGCCACCTGCTCGGCCATCGCGATGCGCTGCCCGGCGACACGGGCGGCCGTCCCCCCGGACGCCTCGCTGCCCGACTTGCGCCGGCCGGCCGAGATGCGAGGGATGTCACCCCTGGTCCCCTTCGCCGCGCCGTTCTTGCGCGCCTTGCGCTCGGCCGCGACCTGCGCGGCGCGGCGGACGTCCGCGACGGCCTTCTGCGCGTCGGCTATATCGTGGCGGGCGGCGTCCAGCTCCAGCGCCTTGCGCTCCCGGTACGCGGTGTAGTTGCCGCCGTATCGGCGGGCTCCTGACGGCGTCAGCTCGACGATCGCTTCCATCGCCTCGAGCAGCTCGCGGTCGTGGCTGACGACGACCGCACCGCCGCTCCACTCCTTCAGGAACCGAGCGAGGAAGAGGCGTCCTTCCCGGTCGAGGTCGTTGGTCGGCTCGTCAAGCAGAAGGACGTCGGGCTCCGCGAACAGGAGGGCCGCGAGGCGGACGCGGGTGCGCTGGCCACCGGACAGGCTCGTCGAAGGCGTGTCCAGCGTCGCGGCGACGCCGACACGCGCGAGCGCCGCGACGGCGTCCGCCTCCAGCGTCCAGTTCGCTTCGGCGAGGTCCTCGGCGGTCGCAACGCCCTGTTCGGCGCGTCGCAGCCGCTCGAGCGCGTGACGGACGCCGAAGAGGTCGCAGACCGCCTCGCCCGCGCCGACCTGAACGCTCTGCCGCAGGTAGCCGACGCGGCCGCTGGTGCGAACGCTACCGGACCTCGGCTGCACTGTCCCGGCGAGGACGCGCAGCAGCGTGGTCTTGCCGACGCCGTTGCGGCCGACAAGCCCTGTCAGCTCGCGCCCGAACGTGAGGTCCAGGTCCCGGAGGAGCGGCCGGCCGTCAGGCGTCGAAACGGTGAGGTGGGAAAGCGTGGCGATGGAGCTGGTCATGGAGAATCCCGGTGGCAAGGCAGATCGGCGTTGCGGTCGGGTTCAGATCCATGAGGGACGGCTCCTGCTTCGGGGCACCGGACATAGGCGAGACGTCCCGCACAATCAATGCATGTCGGCTCACCGGGACAGTCGGCTCGCGTCAGGTCGTCCGTCCATGCCGTCCGCGTGCGCCTCCACGCCCGGTCGCCCCCGTCCGAGCGGCATCACAAGCTCTCACAAGAGCTAACGGGCGGACGGCCGGCGCCGGCTTACGTCTGTCCCGACACACGGCCGGCAGGAGCGAGCGACCCTGCCCGCCCCCTCTCACGACTGTTCGGACCAGCACGGCCGGCACGACGTGCCGCTGCCCGACGGCCTCACCCGAAATTCCAGGAAGGAGATCGCGATGAAGGCGATCGTGATGACTGAACCCGGGGCACCCGACGTCCTGCGCCTCGTCGACCTGCCGGAGCCGACACCGGGTCCGGGGGAGGCACTGGTCGCGGTTTCGGCCGCCGGCGTGAACTTCATGGACGTCGGCGCGCGGCGCGGCCGCTTCTGGACCGAGATGCCGGACCCGAAGACGCTCGGCGTCGAAGGGGCCGGCGAGGTGCTCGCCGTCGGCGACGGAGTCGAACACGTCCGCCCGGGCGAACGTGTCGCATGGGTCTACGCACCGGGGAGCTATGCCGAACGGGTGGTGATCCCAGCAGCCGCGCTGGTCCCGCTTCCGGACGAGATCGACGACCGCACCGCCGCCGCCGTCATGATGCAGGGCCTCACAGCGAGCCACTTCGCGACGGATTTCTACAGGGTGCAGCCGGGCGATTTCGCGCTGGTCCACGCGGCGGCCGGCGGCCTCGGCATCCTGCTGACCCAGATCATCCGGCTGCAGGGCGGCCGCGTCATCGGCCGCGTGTCCTCGCCGGGCAAGGTCGACATCGCGAAGGCCGCCGGTGCCGAACACGTCATCGTCGACAGCGAGGGCTCCTTCGCCGACGAGGCCATACGGCATGCGGACGGCGAGGGCGTCCACGTCGTCTACGACGGCTCCGGTCCGGCGACGTTCGCCGGATCGATCGAGGCGCTCCGCCGCTCGGGCACACTGTGCTGGTTCGGACCGGTCCTCGGCGCGCCCGACCCCATCGCCATCATGAGCCTGCCGAAGAGCATCAAGATCGGCTACGCGACCTTCGCCGACCACATCCATACACCGGCCCTCCTGCAGGCCCGCACGCGGCGGCTCTTCGACTGGATCACGAGCGGCGACCTGAAGGTCCTGATCGGCCACGACTATCCGCTCGCCGACGCCGCACGGGCCCACGCGGACATGGAAAGCCGGACCATGATGGGAAAGCTGCTGCTGAACATGCCCGCCCGCGCCGGGGGCTAGGGAGGGTCTTGCGGACCGGACGGACACCGGACCGCTGGACGCCCGGTCAGTCGTGAGGCTCATCGAGCTCCGAATCCCGCTTCTGGCGGGCGGGGATGTCGCCCTGACGGAGCCGCCGCATGAGGCTCGCGCGGAGGGCGAAGGCGTGCCCCATGCGCGACTTGGTCGCCAGCACGGGGGTCGTGCGCGAAACGTCGTGCGTCGCCTCGCGCTTCAGGATGTAGACGCCCGAGGCGACGATGACCGCGACGCCGAGATAGGTCTGCCAGGCCGGCCACTCGCCGAACAGAACCACGCCGAAGAGCGTGCCCCAGATCATCTGCGAGTACTGCATCGGCGCCACCACGAGCGCCGAGCCTCGCGAGTAGGCCGAGACGATCAGGGTCATCCCGCACAGGACGAGCATCGAGGTTAGGCCGAAGAGCGCGAGGTGCAGCAATTCGACGTCGATGTAGACGAAGGGAAGCGCGAAGGCCGTGACGATGAGGTTCGTCAGCATCGGGTAGAGGACCATGACCACGACGGGTTCGTCATTGCTGATCTTGCGCACGATGACGGCGTTGAGCGCGGCGGAGAACGCAGCGCCCAGCGCGGCCAGATGCCCGCCGCTGATGGGGCTCGCGCCGGGACGCAGGACGATCAGCACCCCGACCAGGCCGACGAGGACGGCGATCCCGCGCCGCAGCCGGATCCGCTCGCCGAGAAGCGGCACGGCGAGGAGCGTGATGAGGAGAGGCGTCGCGAAGATGAACGAGTAGGCCTCCGGCAGCGGCAGCACGGCGAACGCGTAGAAGGCGCAAACCGCCGAGATCGTACCGCTGACGCTGCGCAGGGCGATCCACCAGGGATGGGCCGGCCGCAGGCGCTTCGGCGCCGGGTCTCCGATCAGGTAGACCGTGATGATGGGAAAGCCGAGCAGCGCGCTGAAGAACACGATCTGGATCGGCGAGAAGGTGGCGCCCAGGTCCTTCACGATCACGTCGTGGGTGGAGTAGATGGCGTAGGCCGCTAGGCCGAGAAGCGCCGCAAGACTGTCTCTCATCAATTTCCGCTTCAGCGCAGCGACCGTCGGCCTCGGCCTGCTGCGCACTTGTAGTGTCCCGCCATGGCTCCCCAAGGCGACGCGAACGCCGGCGGATCATACCCCTCAAGAATTGACGAGGGCCAGACATCGCTGTCTTGCCGCACCGCTCGTTGACGTCAGGTTGCCGCCATCGGCCACTCGGGTCAGCGTGCCGGGGATCGTGGCTCGGCCTCCGCCGTCCGGCCCCGGTCCCGGGGGAGAACCACGCGGAACTCGGTTGAGACGCCCTCCTCCGAAAGCACCTCGATAGTCCCGCCGTGCTGCTTGACGACGATGTCGTGGCTGATCGAGAGGCCGAGCCCGGTGCCCTCCCCGGCGGGCTTGGTGGTGAAGAACGGCGCGAAGAGCTGATCGCGGATCGCCGCGGGAATGCCGGTGCCGTTGTCGCGGATGCTAATCTCGACGAACGCGCCGAGGTCGCGCGTCGCCGCTCGCAGGGTCGGCGCGTAGCCGGACCCCTCGAGGTCGGCGCGCTTGCCGGCGGCGTAGAAGCCGTTGGTGATCAGGTTCAGGAGCACCCGCGTGATTTCCTGCGGGTAGAGGACCGCCTCGCCCGCCGCCGGGTCGAAGTCACGCTCGAGGGTGATGTCGAAGCCGGGCCTCTCCGCCCGGGCGCCGTGGTACGCGAGGGCCAGCGCGCCTTCGACGAGCGCGTTGATGTCCGTCGGCTGCTCGTCGCCCGACCCGTGCCGGGCATGGAGCAGCATGTTCTTCACGATGGAGTCCGCCCGCCGCCCGTGCTGCACGATCTTTTCCAGATTGCCGCGCAGCAGCCCCGCTAGCTCGTCCACCTCCTCTGCCGTACGGCCGGAAAGGCCCAGGGTCGCGATCGCCTCCGTCAGCTCGTCGAGGAGATCGGTCGAGACGGAGGAGAAGTTGTTGACGAAGTTGAGCGGGTTCTTGATCTCGTGCGCGATGCCCGACGTGAGCTGGCCGAGCGAGGCGAGCTTCTCCGTCTGCACCAGCCGGTCCTGTGCCGTGCGCAGCTCCTCGAGCGATCGGGCGAGTTCGCGCGAGCGCGCCTCGGCGCTCTCGAAGAGGCGCACGTTCTCGATCGCGATGGCCGCCTGGTCGGCGAAGGTCGAGGCGAGTTCGATCTCCTTCTCCGAGAAGGCCTCGGGCCGGCTCCGGGTCAGCACGAGCACGCCGATCGCGCGGTCCGCCTTCAGCATCGGCACGGCGAGGATCGCGCGGTAGCCGCCGAGCTTCATCCCCTCCGAGAAGGTGTACTCCGGATCGGCCTCGACGTCCTCGATGTGCACGATGCGGCTCTCGCGGACGGCGCGGCCGGCGGCCGAACCCTGATCCTGGCTCATCGGCATGATGTCGATGAGCGAATCGAACTCGGCCGAGAAGCCATGGCTCGCCACGCGGCGGAACTGGCCCTGACGCTCGCGCGCGATGGTCCCCTTGTCCGACTGGCAGAGCCGCGTCGCCGCCTCGACGAGCGTTCCGAGCACGCTCTGCAGGTCGAACGCCGAGCGCGAGATCACTTTCAGCACTTCGGACGTCGCGATCTGCTGCTGCAGCGCCGCGTCGAGCTCGCGCGTCCGGGCCTCGGCCCGCTCGAAGAGCGTGACGTTCTCGATCGCGATCACCGCCTGATTCGCGAAGGTGGTGGCGAGCTCGATCTGCTTCGCGCCGAACGGGCGGACGGCGTTCCGGGTCATCGCGAGGATGCCGACCGGCTCGCCGTTGCGCATCAGTGGAACGCCGAGTGCGGTCCGGTACCCGGCGATGCGCTGGAGAGCGCTCCAGCCGTAGGTCGGCTCCGCGAGCACGTCGGCGACCTGCACCGGTTCCCGCGCGAGCGCGGTTCGCCCGATGACGGTCTCCACGCCCGGGACGACGTCGCGGGTCTCCAGGAAGGCCCGGACCCGTTCGTGCGGCTCCTTCGCGAACCCGAAGCTCGCCGCGTAGCGATACACCGCGCCTTGCCGCCGGAAGATCCAGGCGTTCTCGCCGTCGCAGAGCCGCGCCGCCGACTCGGCGAGGGTGTCGAGCATGGTCTGCAGGTCGAAGGCCGAACGGGAGATGACCTTGAGGACGTCCGCCGTCGCCGTTTGCTGCCGGAGCGACTCGCGCAGCTCGTTCAGGAGCCGCGCGTTCTCGATGGCGATCACCGCCTGATCGGCGAAGCTCCTGAGCAGTTCCTCCTGCTCGGCCGATATCGGCCCCGCCTCGCGCCAGCCCACCACGATCACGCCGATGGGCGTCCCCTGCCGCAGCATCGGCACGCCAAGCGCCCGGTGCCAGCCAATGCTGCGGGCGAACCGGTGGTCGTATTCGGGATCCTCCCAGGCGTCCTCGAGCGTGACGACCTCGCCCGTCAGCATGACGCGCCCCGAGACCTGCGTCCGGTCCGGTTTGAGCGGATAGTGCGAGGTGAGGATCTCGCGGTGCTGCTCCTCGACGTTGTGGCTGGTGGCATAGTGGATCAGCCCGTCGCGATAGAGGAAGACGTTGGCGAAGAGCGCGCCGCAGAGGCGCAGCGCGTTCCGGGCGATCGCCTCGAAGACCGGCTGCGCGTCGGTGGGCGTGGAGCTGATGACGCCGAGGATCTCGGAGGTCGCTTTCTGGCGTTCCAGGGCGCTGCTGAGTTCGCGGTTCCGGCTCTGCGCTTCGTCGAACAGCCTGACGTTCTCGATGGCGATCCCGGCCTGGTCGGCGAACGTCCTCAGGAGCCGGATCTGGCTGTCGGAGTAGAATTCCGCCTCGGCCTTTCCGACCGCGATGGCGCCCAGCGGCCGCCCGTCGCGAAGGATCGGCAACGCCGCCGCCGCACGCCAGCCGCCCCGCTGCGCGTACTCCCGGGAATAGTCCGGATCCGCCAGGACGTCCCGGACGTGGACGACGTCGCCATCCAGAATCGCGCGCCCGATGAGGCTCGACCGCGCCGGGCGCCCGTCGAGATAGGCCGCGCTCCTGCGCGCCCCTGACGATATGTTCCGCGTGGCCGCCGGATGGACCACCTCGCCGTCATAGAGCTGGATGTTGGCGTACAGCGACCCGGTGAGGCGCGCGGCACTGTCGACGATCGCCTCGAACACCGGCTGCGCGTCGGCCGGGGAGCGGGACATGACCGCAAGCACTTCGCTCGTCGCGGCCTGATACTCGTGCGCCTCGCGGAGAGCGTCGAGGAGCGCCTCCCGCGTGCACTCTTCCGCGCGCGCGGCCGCCGCGGCGTCCTCACCGTCGCCGCGCGCGGGTGCCACGTCCGGTGTCACCCTGGGTGCGAGTTCGTCCTTGTCGTGGCGCTGGCCCATCCGACTGTCCCACGGAGGCCGCCGGTCTCCGGCTGGGAGAAGTCTAGCACGCAATCCCTCGACGCCTGAGTGCGATGCGTCCCGGCGCCGGGTCGTCGGCCCGAACGGGGACGGCCCGCCCGAGCGGGAGCGCTCGAGCGGGCCGGACGTGTCCGTCGCGGAGGACGGGAGCGTTGCGCCGGGAAGGGCGCCGGGTCCGCTAGAAGCGGTACGAGAGGCGGGCGGTCCCGGAGTTCGAGATGTAGTCGTCGCCGAACGCACCGTCGTACTGGACGCTGATGTCGAGGCCACTCTTCGTCAGGACGCCGAGGCCGACGGCCACGTTGCCGACGACGCTCGGCATCGGGACCTCGGTGTCGAAGCCGCCGGCGGGGCTGCCCGCGAACTTCGCGTTGGTCGTGAACGAGTCGCTGCTCGACAGGCTCAGGCCGCCGCGGGCGAAGCCCCGGATCTGCGCCGCGCCGTTCGCCACCGCCTTCGCCGCGCCGATCTCGAGCTGCGGCGTCGCACGGACGACGAGCTCGTCGGTGCTGTCGACGTCGAGCGCGAGGAGGCCGACACCGCGCTCCGTGTAGCCGTCGACCCGCGAGTAGACGAGGTCGAGATCGACGAAGGGCTTGGCGTAGACGACGTCCGAGACGTTTGCGGTGTAGCCCGCACGGATCCGCCCGCCCACCGACGCGGCGTTGAAGTCCGCCTCGGCCCGGCCGCCATAGTTGGCAAGGTTCGGCGCCACCGTCCGCTTGTTGTCGACCCACGAGTACGAACCGGCGACGGCAACGCCGAGTTCGAAGCCGCCGAACGTCCGGGTGAGGCCGATGCCGGCGACCGCGGTGTCGAAGTCGCTGTCGACGAAGTCGTTGTTGCCGTCGATGGAGCCGTTCTCGTAGCCGAGGGTCGCGCTGGCGAGCCAGCCCGGCTGCACCTCGATCTGAGCGCCGATGTTGGTCGCGAAGATCGTGCTGTCGTAGCCGTTGCTGCCGTTCTGATCCGGTGCGATGCCGGTGATCTGCGCCCAGACGCACGAGCTCTCGAGCGGATCCTGGTCGCGCCAGGTGGCCGCGTTGATCGTCGGGCAGGACAGCGCGTTGTCGAGGCGGCGGTCCGACTGCGTGACGTTGATCGCCCCGATCGCCTGCGACGCGCCGGGCGACATGCCTTCCAGGGCATGGCGGAGATTGCCGCCACCGGCCACGGCGAAGCCGTTGACCTCGGCGAGGAGCTCGCTGTAGCGCCCGTCACCGCTCTGGAAAAGCTCGTCGAAGTGACCGCCGACGGCGCCGGCGGCCGAGCCCTTGCCGCCTGCCATCTCGGCGAAGCGGGTGCGCGCCGCGAGCACCTCGACCGCGCCGTTGCGGACGTTGAGCTCGTAGTCGACGGCACCGAAGTCGACGACGTCGAAGGCGCGGGAGATCCGCCCGCCGACGTCGAGGATCCTCACCGCGGCGTTCGGCGCCAGCGACGAGGCGTTGAGGTTGAGCTTGCCGCGCAGATCGGCGTTGCCCGTCACCTCGATCCGGTCGGCGACGCCGGCGGCGAAGTCGACGTCGGCGACCACGAAGCCGTCGGCGCTCTGCGTGAAGTTGCCTTCGATCCGGGTCACTTCGCCCCGGCCCTCCAGACCGCCCACGACGAGGCGACCGTTGTTCACGAGATCGCCCTGGTGGAGGTTCATCCCGATCAGCGAGCTCGTCGAGTTGTTGTAGGTGGTGCCGGCATACCCGCCGTTGTTGTTACGCAGGATGTTGCCGACCACCGTGGCGCCCGGGTCGATCGTCACGTCGAGGGTCGAGGACGAGCCGCCGTTGCCGACGAATTCGATGGCCGTGCGTTCCCCGTCCGGAACCTCCGTGCGGCCGTCACCGTGGCGCCGTTGCGCACGACGAGCGTGTTGTTGCTGCCGCCCGAGACGACGATGCCGCGCGCGTCGGCACCGAGGCCGCCGGTGACGTCGGCGCCGATGTCGAGGCTGATGGTGCCGTTGTTGGAGTCCCGGTTGGCGCCGCCCTGGCTCTGGGCGAAGATGCCGATACCGCCGACCCCGCTCGCCGTGATCGGCGCATTCGCGGAGGTGGTGATCGAAACGTCGCCCGACTCCACGCTGCTGCCCGTCTGGCTGGACGTTGCGCCGGCGAAGCTGCCGTCCGCGTCCGCGCCGAGACCGCCGCCACCGCCGATCGACTGCGCCACGACACCCCATGCGTGGTCGCCGGTGACCGTGACGCTCTGCGACAGGTCCAGGGTCACGTCGCCGCCGTCGCCCTGCGAGCCGGTTTCGCGCTGCAACCCGAACGGAGCGAAGTCGAAGGCGGAGAGCGAGAATTCGCCGCCGAGGCCGCCGCCGCCACCGATCGACTGGGCGATCAGGCCGTGCGCACTCTCGCCGGTCGTCGAGATCTGGGTCGTGGAGCTGATGTTGATGACGCCGCCGTCGCCGCCTTCACCGCCCTGACCGCCGACGCTGACGCTGGCAAGGACGTCGCCGGCCCCCGTCGCCGCGAGACCGCCGCCGCCGCCGATCGACTGCGCCAGAACGCCGTATGACGACCGGCCCGACGTCTGCACGAAGCCGCCGCCCGCCTCGATCGTGACCGAATCGCCGTCACCACCTCCGCCACCGCTTCCGCCGACGAGAGCCTGGACCTGACGGAGCTCGCCCGGCGTCGTGTCGGCCCCGGTTCCGGTGGCAATGGCGCCGAGACCGCCGCCACCGCCGATCGACTGCGCCAGGATGCCGATCGAGTTGTCGCCTTCCGTGATCGTGTAGGTGGTGGGATCGGCCGTGACGAGCACGTCGTTGCCGTCGCCGCCCTTGCCCCCGCCGCCGCCGAAGTCGCCGCCGACGGTGAAGACCCCTCTCGGCTGGTCCATCGCAATGCCGCCGATGCCGCCGCCGCCGCCGACGGACTGCGCCACGACGGCGTTCGCCATCGCGCCCTCCGTGACGATGACGCCGCCCAGCCCGACCGCCACCTGGCCCGCGTTGTTGCCGGAGCCGCCGGTACCACCGATCGAGAGCGTGGCGTTGCCGCCGCCAGCCTGCGAGGCGGCGAGCGTGGTGCCGCCGGTGCCGCCGCCACCACCGACGGACTGGGCGATGATGCCCTCGGCCCAATCCGCCGATGTGACGATCTGGCCCGTGTGCGTGACCTCCACGTTGCCGCCGTGACCGCCGGTGCCACCCTTGCCACCAATCGACAGGGTCGCGGAGAACGACAGCGACGGCGGCCGCGGGAGCCGGGTCGCACCCGCCTGCCCGGCGATGCCGCCGCTCCCGCCGATCGACTGGGCGAGGATGCCGTCGGAGTCGAATCCGGACGTGTAGATGTCGCCGTCGTCGGCCACGGTCACCATACCGGCGGCCCCGCCGTCGCCGGGCGCGTTGCCGAGATCGAAGTTCAGAATGCCCGTCACGGCGGTCCCCTCGACCTCGCCCTCGACGACCGCTTCGCCCCCCGTCACCGCGAGACGGTAGGAGTCGCCGGTCGACATGCCGCCGCCACCGCCGACGGACTGGGCGATGATGCCGCGCGAGGCGTCGCCGGTCGTCGTGATGCGCGAGGCGTTGTCCAGCGAGACCGTCACGTCGCCGCCGGTGCCGCCTGCTCCCCCGTCGCCGCCGATCGAGGCGCGCGCGGTGATGTCCACGATGCTCATGAAGGACCAGTCGGTGGCCGTGCCGGCACCCGCGTTGCCGCCACCGCCGCCGATCGACTGGGCGAGGATGCCGTCGGCGAAGTCGCCGCTGGTCGTCAGCGTTGTATCGACGAGTGTGACGTCCACCGTGTCGCCGTCGCCGGTGCTGCCGGCGCGGCCGCCCAGTGCGAGGCTTTCGCTCACATTGACGCCGGTGCCGTAGGAGAACAGGAACGGCACGCTTTTGGCGTCCGCGCCCGAGCCGCCGCCCCCGCCGACCGACTGGGCCATGATGGCGATGGACCCGTCGTTGCGGGTGGTGACCGCGCTCGAGTCGAGGGAGACGCTCACCTCGCCGCCGTCGCCGCCGCCGCCGCCTGATCCGCCCACCGTGTTGGAGAGGCTGAGCGCCGCCTCGAAGGGCAGGACGATGATCGGGACCGCGATCGTCTGAGTATAGGCCGTGCCGGAGTTGCCGAGACCGCCGCCGCCGCCGATGGACTGGGCGAGGATGCCGAAGGCATAGTCGCCAGTCTGGTCGGTCCTGTCCGGCTCGCCCGCGGGCGTGGTGCCGGTGTCGATGGTCGTGTTGGTGAGGCCCACGTCCACCTTGCCGCCGTCGCCGCCATCGCCGCCGCTGCCGCCGACCGTGGTCACCATGGTGAAGCCGATGTTGAGCGACTGCACGGCGAACGCCGAGCCGCCCTTGCCGCCACCGCCGCCGACCGACTGGGCGAGGATGCCGTTCGAGTAGGTCTGCGCGGTCGTCACGTGCGAGTTGGAGAGGTTGACCGTGACGCTGTCGGCCGAGCCGCCGCCGCCGCCGAAGCCGCCGACCTGTGCGGTGATGGGCGAGCCGACGCCGGCCGTGGCCGCCCAGCCGCCGATGCCGCCGCCACCGCCGATGGACTGCGCGAAGATCGCGCTCGAATCGACGCCGCCGGTGATGACGTAGGCGTTGTCGAGGTCGACGAGAATGTCACCGCCGTCGCCGCCGTGGCCGCCATTTCCGCCGACGCCCACCGTGCCCCAGCTCAGCAGCTCGTCAGCCACCGCCGCGCCGCCGAAGCCGCCGCCGCCGCCGATCGACTGCGCGAGGATGGCGTTCGCGGCATCGCCGGAGGTGGAGACGATGGTGGGGGCGGTCGTTCCGACATTCGTGCGCGGGGTGTAGTTCTCGAGCAGCGAGCCGCAGCCGTTGACGTCGCTCGTGATGCAAATGTCGTCGCCGTCACCACCGTCGTCGGCGCTGCCGCCCACCACGAAGTCCGGGACCACGGCGGTGAAGGCGATCGCATCGCCGCCGGTTCCGCCGCCGCCGCCGACGGACTGGGCCTGAACGCCGTGAGAGTAGTCGCCGTCCGTGTAAATGGTCGCGGCACCCGGAAGGGCGACGGCGATCTCGCCACCGTCGCCGCCGGCGCCACCCGATCCGCCGATGGCCGAGACGCCCACGCTGACCTTGTCGTCCGGTTCGGTATCGCCGGCCAGGACCGAGGCCGACCCTTCGCCGGACGCGAGGCCGCCGCCACCGCCGATGGACTGCGCCACCACACCGGGCGCCTGATCGCCGGTCGTCACCACATCGTTGGTGAGCGTCAGGTAGACGCCGGCGCCATTCCGGTCGGAGCTGTCGCCGCCGCCGCCCCCGGTGCCGCCGATGGCGAGCCCGCCGCCGGCCGCGCCGGCCGCGCCGCCGCCGCCGGAGATCGACTGCCCGAGCAGGCCGACGGAGCCGAGGCCGTGGGTGGTGATGTCGGCGGAAACGAGGATATCGACCGAATTGGCGACGCCGCCGTTTCCGCCGTCGCCACCGAGGGCCACGAAGACACCGAGATCCGCGCCCCCGGCACCTCCGGCGCCTGCGATGGACTGGCCGACCACGCCGTAGGAATGGTCACCGTTGGTCTCGATTTCGCCTGCGACGGTGCCATAGACGGCGCCGCTGACACCGCCTTCTCCGCCGTTGCCGCCGCTGCTGAGGATCCCGGTGAAGTCGTCGCCGACGCCGCCGCCGCCGCCGACCGACTGCAGCACGATGGCGCTCGCGAACTCGCCATCCGTCTCCACCGAGGTGCTACCGGCGGATGAGAAGGTGACCTGGCGCGCGTCGCCGCCGTCGCCCGCATCGTCGTCGGCATTGCCGCCGATACCGCCGATGGACTGGGCCACGACGCCGTAGCCGTAGCGGCCGGAGGTCGAAATGGAGGACTGGTCGTTGAGGTGCACGGTCACCAGACCGCCGACGCCGCCCTGGCCGCCGTTGGCGTCGCCTTCGAAGACGTTGTCGCTGCTGCCGGCGCCGCCGTTGCCGCCGGTCGAACGGGCGTAGATGCCCACGAGGTTGTCGCCGCGGGTGGTCAGCGTCGCGGTGCCGTCCACATTGACGACGATACCGGTGCCGGTCGCGCCGCTGCCGCCGTCCCCCGCGTCGCCGCCTTCCTCCGACGCGCCGCCGTTGCCGCCTTCGCTGATCGCGACGATCGCGCCGGAGCGGCTCATCTGCACGGGCGCGTTCCCGGCGGTGGTGTCGACCGTCACGTTGCCGCTGGTCGAGATCGTGATCGGACCGCCCTCGGCGCCGGTGGCGGGATCGTCCTCTCTCTCGCGCACGCCGTCGCCGCCGAAGCTGCCGCCATAGACGCCGCGCACGCCGTTGCTCGTCTCCTCGTCGCCCTGGGCGTCCCAGTAGATCGAGACGGCGGCCGTGTTGTTGATGTCGACCTTCCGGCCCTCGCCGCCCTTGCCGGAATCGAAGCCGCCGGTCTCGCCCTTGGACTCGCCGGCAACGCCCCACGCACGGTCGATGCCGCGAATCGCGGAACCGTCGGGCGAGCCGAGCGTGATCGTGCCGGACGTCTCCACGGTGACGTCGCCGCCGTGTCCGCCGTCGCCACCGTCCTGGTCGCCGATGCTGTCGTTCTCGTTCTTGTCGCCGGCCTTGCCGCCCTCGCTCAGGGCATAGACGCCGTAGATCGCCGCACCCGGGCCGATGATCGCGTCGGCTGCCGAGGGCAGGATGGTGACGTTGGCGTTGCTGCCGAGATAGACGTCGCTGCCGTCGCCACCGTCGCCGCCGTCGTCACCGCGGTCGTCCGGGGCGACACCCTCGCCGCCGCTGCTTCGCGCGCGCACACCATAGAGCTTGGTCTGGTTGCTGACGTTCTCCCTGCTGCCGCTGAGGGTGAGCGAGTTGCCTGAGTTCGTCACCACGCTGGCCTCGCCGCCGTCAGCGCCGGAGTTGTCGCCCTTCTCCGCCTGCAGGCTCAGCTTCACGATGCTGTCGACGTAGGAGCCGTCGGAGGTCGCCGCCGTGTCGGCGTCGATGCTCGTGGCGATCGTCAGGTCGTACTTCGTCCCGTCCTTCGAGATGTTGTCGGTGTCGATCTTGATGCCGCGCGGGTCCGCGCTCGTGACCGTGCAGGACTGGCTGCCGCCATTGTCCACCGGCGGACAGAGGGCGAGGGCGGCCGAGGTGAACATCGTCACCCCGACGAGGGACGTCGTTGCCATCAGGCCCCTGGCGAGGGGTCCGAAGCGGCGTGCGCGGCGGGGTGAAGCGACGGGTGGCATAAGTGGACCTCGGCCTTCGGCAGGAGATTATGAGCGCGACGCAACACTCGCCCTTTGACGGCCTCCCAAAGACCACAGTTCCACAAAGCTGACCTCTATAAGGCGCGCTTCAGGTGTCCTGCGAACTCGCTAGTTTTCCGATCGTTGCAAATGAGCATCAGCTTATGACCGAGCCGTGACAACTCGAAGCCACGACGTTGCTCCCCGGTCTTCAGATGAATCGGAATTGTAAATGAAGCGCGATTTGTTGTGCCCGCCGGCCCGCTCGACGAATCAACCGGTGCGGGCACCGCCCGTTGCTTCATTCAGGCAACCATTCTCAGATGAATTGTTCCCGAAAAACGGCCGAAATCTGGCGCCACAAAAACACCACAACACCGCATTCCCGGGGGATCGGGGTGTTCCCGGTCGAGGTTGGCACGTTGCTGCCCGCTCGCCTCTCTCCGGACCCGGCGTTTTAGGCAAACGCGGCCGCTCGGAGGAACCCGAGCGGCCGCACACGTGTCAGACGAAGGGCATGAAGGTGGCGATGTCGTCTGTGGTGAGCTGCGTGGCGTCCATTCCGTCGGTAAAGCGGGCGACGAGGTCGCCGTCTCCATCACGGATCGTATCGCCGGAGAAGGTCAGCTCGCCCGGCGACAGGTCCATGTCCTGAACGGCGATCACGTCCTCGTCGATGTCGAAGTCGGAGATCAGCAGGGCGCCGGCACCGCTCGTGATGACGAACATGTCCTCTCCCGCGCCACCGACAGCCGTGTCGAAGCCGAGGTCTCCGACGATCGTGTCGTTGCCGGAACCGCCGATCAGCATGTCGCTCCCCGATCCGCCGAACAGCAGGTCGTCACCTTCGCCGCCGTTCATCTCGTCGGCCTGCGAGCCGCCGTGGAGGGTGTCGGCCCCATCGCCGCCGAGAACCGTATCGCGGCCATAGCCACCGTCGAGAACGTCCGCGCCCTCCTGGCCGGCGACGACGTCGTTCCCCTTGTTGCCCTCGATATGGTCGTCGCCCTCGTTGCCGACGAGCGTGTCGCTCCCGGTGCGGCCGGCGATCATGTCGTCGCCCTCGCCGCCGCGCGCCACGTCCATGCCGGAGCCGGCGTTGAGGATGTCGTCGCCGCCCCGGCCCAGCATCTCGTCATCGCCGCCCCGGCCGATGATGATGTCGTCGCCGATGGTGCCCTGCTGATCGTCCGCGCCGTTGGTGCCGACGATCCTCTGCCCGGCGTCGGCCTGCTGGTCCTCCAGGATGTCGAGGGCCTGCGCTAGGTCGACCTCCTCGAACTCGCCCGCCGCGGCCGGAAGGATCGGCAGAAACCCGTTGGCGCCGCCGCCGACCTCGTTGCCCGTCCCCTCGCCTTCGCCGTCCGGCACGACGAGACCGTGCAGGACGAGTTCGCGCAGTTCCGCCGGCAGGATGTCGTCACCCTGGTACTGGGTGCCGGTCACCGGGCTGACGAACTGGCTGTCGTCATCCAGCGAGTAGCTGCGGATGAACGAGAGCGACCCGTCGGCCGCCGTCATCGGGAACATGCCGTCCGGGTTGTCGAGCGGCAGGAGGACGTCGCCGTAGGACGGCACTCCTTCCAGCACCTCGACGAACCCGTCCCGGTCGGCGTCGTCCGCGAGCGTGGGCGTGGTCGAGTCGACCGGGTTGCCGTCCGCGTCCATCAGCCCGTGGATGTGCTGGGCGTGGGCGACGTTCGGCGTCAGGTTTTCCGCCGAGATCGAGATGTCGACCGTCCGTTCGTCGAGGTCCACGCCGAGGATCGCGGTTCCAACCACACCCGAGCTGTTCAACGCGGCGAGATCAACAGAATAGTACTGGTCAGCGAATGATTTCAGATAGGTCTCGAAAAATTCGTAGCTCGGGTTGAGATGCGCCATAGCATTGCTTCCTCGTTTGCGCGCTCCGATAGCGGCCACGTGGCTCGTGGCTCCAGAAACGCAGCCATCATTGCCCCCGACAACGCCTGAATAGCGCCGGGGTGAGGGAGCAGACTGTCCTCGCTAAGCTAGGTTAGTCTCAGAAGAACGTGGTCGTCCCTACTGCCACTAGCGAGGGAACTCGCGATCCGGATGTATATCCGTCGTCCGCAGGCGATCACGAAAATGTCATCAGACCGCCCAGCCCGGCGGATTCTGGAGAAATCACTTGGAATATCATGTGTTTGCGCGGACACCGGGCCGGAACGGCGCGGATGGGGGCGGACGCGACCGAGGCGCAGCTCCGCCCGGTGCGCCGCGCCGTCCCCGTCAGGGAAGGCGCGGTGCGGATGGTCCAGAGCGGCTGCGGCCGGTGCGTTCGCACCCTGCGCCGACAGCCGCGGGGGTCATGGAGGGCGACACCCGCTCCAGGGTCAGACCTCGATCTCGCAGCCCCGGTCGGCGAGGATGGTGTCGACCCAGCGCCGGTCGGCCTGGCCGGCCTTGATGCGGGCCATCTCCTTCTGCTCGTCGGCATGCTTGGCCTCGGCGGCGGCGAGAACCGGCTCGACCGAGTCGAACGGGACACACAGCACGCCGTCGCAGTCACCCAGCACGAGGTCGCCCGGCTCGATGACCATCCCGTCGACCGCGACGGGGACGTTGATCTCGCCGGGGCCGTCCTTGTAGGGGCCCCGGTGAGAGACGCCGGCGGCGTACATCGCCATGCCGCTTTCATAGATGTCGTTGGCGTCGCGGATCGCCCCGTCGATGACGAAACCGGCGACGCCCCTCGTGCGGGCCAGCGTCGTCATCAGGTCGCCGATGATCGAGTTGGTGAGGTCGCCGCCGGCGTCGACGACGATGACGTCGCCCGGCCTCGCCATCTCGATCGCCTTGTGGACCAGCAGGTTGTCGCCGGGGCGCGTCCTGACGGTGAGCGCGGGACCGGCCATCTTCACGTCGGGCTTGTGGCGCGCCGTCAGGCGCGCGCCGGCCGCCGACATGCGCCACATCGAATCGCTGACGTTGGCGACGGGAAGGGCGGCGTATCGTGCGACGATCTCGGCGGAGACGGCGCGCCGGCGCTGGAGCACCCGGAATCCGATGGCCATTGTGGTCCTCTTGGGTTGGGCCTGGACCCGGCCGCGTGCCGCATCGTCAGGCGCTGAAGGGCACGGGGCGTGCCGAAAGGCGGGCGGCGCGCCGGACGGACGCGCCGTGAACGGCGGGGCCGCTACATCGTCGACTTCAAAGGCTGGAAATGGCCGATGAACTGGTAGCGGTCGCCGGGGTGGGTGATCTCGACGTACGTCACGGTGCGCTGGTTCTGCCAGGTCTGGCGGCTGAGCATGAGGCACGGGGCGCCCTTCGGCATGTCGAGCGCGCGCGCGGTGGCGGCGTCGGCCGCGACGGCGCGGATCACGTGTCGCGCCTCGGACCAGGGCACATGCTCGAGAAGCCAGCTTCCCGGAGGTTTCGTCTCGAACGTCTCGAACCGGGCGCGCGGCACCGCGTCCAGCATGATGAGCCGCTCCTCCAGCGCGTGGGGCCGCTCGTCGACGATGTGGAGGCAGGTCAGGCGCAGCACCTCCTGGCGCGGCTTGGCGTCGATGCGGGTCGCCTCGGCCGGGTCCAGCCGCTCGACCTTCATGGAATGGATCTCGAAGGCATAGTCGTGCCCGGCGGCCTTGGCCGCGGTGCCGATGTCCTGGATCTCCATGACGGTGCGTTCGATCTGCGGCTGGGCGACGAACGACCCGGCGCGGCGCTTGCGGATGATCATGCCGCGGTTGGCGAGCAGGCTGAGCGCCTTGTTCACCGTCATGCGCGAGCAGCCGTACTCGGCCTCCAGCTCGTATTCGAAGGGGATTCGCTGGCCGGGCTGCCAGCTCCCGTCCATGATCCGTGCCTCGACGTCCTCGCAGATACGCTGATGGATCGGCTTGGGGCGGCCGGTCTCCGTCATGGTGTCAGCTCGAGTGTCGGCACCTCGCCTCCCATTTCGGCCTTCGGCCGCGCCGGCCGCGCCCTTCGTCTCATTATGTACACACATGAGCAGCGTTCTGTCGGTGGCGCAACGGCAATCATTTGTATGCCATCGAGCCTGCGGGACGGTCCGCGACACCCTCGATTGACCCCCGGCGCAATTGCGGAATAGATATATACATATCTTGCCGGAAATCGCCATGCCGACTTCGCCCGCGACGCTGCGCTCCAATCCCCACTTCGCGACCCTCCCCGCCTACAATGCCGGTCTGTCGGACGCCGAGGCGAGCCGTCTGAGCGGCGGCAAGCGGCTCGTCCGCCTCGCCAGCAACGAGAACCCCTACGGCCCGTCGCCGGCGGCGATCACCGAGCTGCAACGGATCGCCGCCGAGGCGTGGCGCTATCCGGAAGGGCGGTCGGACACGCTGCGCCGCGCCATCGCGGACCATCACGGTGTCGACGAGGACCGCATCGTCGTCGGCAACGGCTCCGAAACGCTGATCGCCGCCCTGTCGCGCGCATTCCTGCAGCCGGGGGCCGGCGTGCTGACGGTCACGCCGGGCTTCGGCCTGCATGAGATCGAGCCGCTGGCCGAAGGCGCCGACGTCACCAAGGTGCCGATGACCGGCGCCCTGGAGTTCGACATCGGGCGGCTGACCGAAGCCATGGACGAGGCGCCACGGCTCGTCTTCCTGAGCTCGCCGTCGAACCCTGTCGGGACGACGCTGTCGCGCGATGCCTTGCACCGCCTCCTCGCGGCAGTGCGGCCGGGCACGCTCTTCGTGTTCGACGAGGCCTATGCCGAGTTCCGCCGCGACGAGGACGCGTTCGACAGCCTGGCCCTCGCCACCGAGGCGGGGGTGGACTTCGTCACCCTGCGGACCTTTTCCAAGGCCCACGGCCTCGCGGGCCTGCGCATCGGCTACGGGGTCGCGTCGAGCGCCGCCATCGCGCAGTTCATGCGGCTGGCGCTCACTCCGTTCAACGTGAACGTGGCGGCACAGAACGCCGCCGTCGCCGCCCTCCACGACGAGGCGTGGATGCGCGCGTCGGTGGGCAGGATCAGGGCCGAGCGGGACCGGATGGCGGCGGCGCTGCGCGAGCGGGGGCTGTGGGTGGCACGCTCGGAAGCGAATTTCGTCTTCTTCGACACGGGCCGGGACTCCGCCCCGCTGGCGGCCGCGCTGCTGCGGGAGGGGGTGATCGTGAAGCCCTGGGGCGAAGCCGGCTACACCACCTTCATGCGTGTCACCGCAGGGCGCCCGGAGGACACGGACGCCTTTCTGGCCGCGTTCGACAGCGCCCGCGTCGCCGCCGGCTGACACCCGGCGACGGGCCGAGCCGCGCCGCGGAGACGGGGCCGAGCGGCCCCTCACCCCGACGCACTCGTCACGGTCGAGGCCGTGGGCCGGCGATGGCCGGCCCGGAACACCTTGCCCGGCAGCGGGCGGCCGACGAGCGTCTCGGCATGGCGTGCCGCTGCGGCGAGCGCGTCGGGATCGAGCCCAGTCTCGATGCCCATCTCGGAGCAGACGAAGGCGAAGTCCTCGGTGGCGATGTTACCCGCCGCCCCCTTGAGGCCCGCGAAGGGACAGCCGCCGAGACCGCCGATCGACGCGTCGAACCGATCGACCCCCAGTGCCAGACCGGCGATCGCGTTGGCGATGCCGCAGCCGCGCGTGTCGTGCAGGTGGAGCTTGATGGGGAGTTCCGGCCATCGCTCCCGGATCGCCCCGACCACGCGGCTGACTTGGAGCGGGTTGCCCCAGCCGGTGGTGTCGGCAAGGTCGACCTCGGCGAGGCGGAACCCTTGCGCGTCCAGTCGCTCGGCCACCCGCGCGATCATCGCCACGGTCCGTCCTTCGGGAACATGCCCCTCGTAGGTGCAGCCGAACGCCGTCATGACTCCGAGGGAAACGTCGCGCAGACCGTGCGCCGCGTAGACCTCCAGCCAGTCCGGCATGGCCGCGAGGCTCTCCTCGAACGAGCGGCCGACGTTCCTGCGGCTGAACGTTTCGCTGGTCGCGATGGAGAGCTTTGCGGTGATGTCCGCACCGGCCGCGACGGCGCGTTCCAGTCCGCGCAGGTTCAGCCACAGCGCGCGGTAGTCGACGCCCTCCCGGCGGCTCAGCGCCGCGAACACCGCATCGGTGTCCGCCATCTGCGGCACGCGTGCCGGATGGACGAACGAGCCGACCTCGATCTCGGTCAGCCCTGCGTCCGCCAGCATGTCGATGAGGGCAACCTTCTCGGCGACGGAGAGGCAGCGGGCCTCCATCTGGAGTCCGTCCCGCGGCCCGACCTCCATGATATGTATATGCTTGGGATAGTCCGCCATGGCACCGATCCTGCATCCGCAACCGACTGAAATCCGGATCGGATGTATAGACAGCCCCCTCATTATTGTATATACATAATTGTAGAAATGCTCACCGATCGCCCCATGTTCGCCTCCAGACCCTTCACTCCGGACGAGACCGGTCCCCTGACCGGCCTCAAGGTCCTGGACCTCTCCCGCCTCGTCGCCGGCAACATGCTGAGCCTCCAGCTCGCGGACTTCGGGGCGGACGTCCTGAAGATCGAGGGCGTCGCCAATGCCGATCCGCTGCGCGACTGGACGGTCGAGGGACAGCCGCTGTTCTGGAAGGTCTACTGCCGCAACAAGCGCAGCCTCGCCGTGGACCTGAGGCAGCCGGACGGCATGGGGATCCTGAAGCGGCTGATCGCCGAAGCCGACGTCTTCATCGAGAATTTCCGCCCCGGGACGCTGGAGAAGATGGGGCTGGCGCCTGACGCCCTCCTCGCCCTCAACCCGCGGCTCGTCGTCGTGCGGATCTCCGGCTACGGGCAGACCGGGCCTTACAGGTCGATGCCCGGCTACGGTACGCTGGTGGAGGGCCTCTCCGGCCTCGCGACCCGCCTCGGCTTCGAGGACCGGCCGCCGATCCTCCCGCCACTCGCCCTCTCCGACCTCGTGTGCGGCATCTACGGCGCCTACGCCACCATGGTGGCGCTGCAGGCCCGAACCGCCGAGGGCGGCGGGCAGGTCGTCGACCTCAGCCTCCTCGAGACGACGATGACGCTGCTCGGCCCGCAGGCGGAAACCTACCGCCAGACCGGGCGCCTCCCCCGACGAGACGGCAGCCGCTCGGAGATCGCCTCTCCCCGCAACGTCTTCCGCACGCTCGACGGGCGCTGGGTGTCCCTGTCTGCGCCGATGCAGTCGATGGTGGAGCGCCTCTTCCGCACCATCGGCCGGGCCGACATGATCGAGGATCCCCGCTTCGCCACTGGCGCAGCGCGCCTCCGGAACGCGGAGGCGTGCGAGGCCCCGGTCGCCGAGTTCATCGCCGCGCGCGACCTCGGGACCGTGCTCGCCCTCTTCAAGGCGGCCGACGTCACGGTTGCGCCGGTCTACGACGTCGACCAGGTGGTCACCGACCCGCACGTCCTGGAACGCGAGGCGGTGGTCGACCTGCCGGATGCCGACCTCGGCCGGATCGCGATGCACAACGTTGTGCCGCGCCTGTCGGGGACGGCGGGCAGCCTCCGGACCCCTGCCCCCGGCCACGGCGAGCACAGCCGCGAGGTGCTGGCGGACCTCGGCTTCGCCGACGCGGAGATCGACCGCCTCGCCGGCGACGGCGTGATCCTCGCCCCCCGCGGCGCCGCGTCCGACGGGGCCGCCGCGCAGTGACAAACGCCGTCCCGCCCCTCTGGCGCTCGCTGCTCTACGTCCCCGTCACGTCGGAGCGGTTCGTCGCCAGCGCGGCGCGGCGTGGCGCGGACGCCGTCATCCTCGACCTCGAGGATTCCATCCCGCCTGACCGCAAGGCCGACGCCCGCGCCGCCCTTCCCGGCGCGGTCGAGGCGGTGGGGGCCAGCGGGAGCGACGTCGTCGTACGCGTCAACGCGGATCTCAGGACGCTCGCCGCCGACCTCGAAGCCGCCGTCCGTCCGGGGGTCGACGCGGTCTGCCTGCCCAAGATCCGCTCCGCCGACCATGTCCTGCTCATCGCCGAAGCGGTGGACGCGCTGGAGCGCGAGCGGTCGATCCCCCACGGGCACCTGCGGTTCATCGTCCTCGTCGAGACCGTCGCCGCGCTCGCCCTCGCCACCTCCATCGCCGAAGCGCACCCGAGGGTGGCCGCCCTCAGCCTCGGCGACGAGGACTTCGCGACCGACGCCGGCATCGACGCGTCGGAAGCGACGCTCGCGGGGCCCAAGCAGCAGGTGATCTTCGCCGCGCACCGGCACCGCCGGCTCGCCCTCGGCACCCTCGACACCATCGCCGACTACGGAGACACGCACGGCTTCGCCGCGCTCGCGTCCCGCTCCCGCCGCTTCGGTTTCGACGGCGCGCCCTGCATCCACCCAAGCCAGGTGGCCCCCCTCAACGCCGCGTTCACGCCGAGCGACGACGAGGCCGCGCGCGCCGAGGCCATCCTCGCCGCCCACGAGGCCGCCGAGCGCGAGGGACGTGGCGCCTTCGCCCTCGACGGCCGCATGATCGACGCGCCCGCCATCGTCCGCGCCCGCGCGGTCCAGGATCGCCTGAGGCAGATCGGCCTGAAGTCCGGCGCCTCACGATGACACGCACCCATCGTCCATACCGGATCAGGAGATCACATTGAGGATCGAGACGTTGATGCAGCTGCCGGCCGTGGCGGCCCTCGCCCTGGGCCTCGCCTTCGCAGCACCCGCCCACGCCGACACGCTCGCGGACATCCAGGCCGCCGGCAAGCTGGTCGTCGCCACCGAGATGCAGTTCCCGCCCTTCGACTTCAAGGAGAACGGCGAGTACACCGGCGTCGACAAGGACCTCCTCGACGAGGTCGGCAAGGAACTCGGCGTCGAGGTCGAGTATGTGGACCTGCCGTGGACCAGCGTCCTGCCCGGCCTCGAGGCGGGCAAGTACGACTTCGTCGGCGCACCGCTCAACGCCTCGCAGGCGCGCATGGAGCGCTACGCCTTCTCGAGCCCCATCGCCTATTCCGGCAACGCGTTCGTGAAGCGCAAGGGCAACGATGAGGTCCAGAAGCCGGAGGACCTCGCGGGCAAGACCGTCGGCGTCCTCAAGGCGAGCTCCTCGCAGAAGCAGGTCGCAGCCTACTCCGAGACGCTGCCCGAGCCGATCAACATCCGCGAATACTCCGACATGCTGTCGGTCTACGCCGACGTCGCCAACGGCCGTCTCGACGCCGGCGCGTCGTCGCTGCCGAACGTCTCCTACGCCTCGGTGCAGCGCCCGGACCAGCTCGAGGTCGTCGAGCCGCCGTTCGGCAAGCCGAACTACTACGGCTGGGTCACCCGCAAGGATCCCGAGGACCAGAGCCTGATCGAGGCCGTGTCCGCCGCGCTGGAGGCCATGAAGGCCGACGGCCGGATGGCCGAGATCCAGATGAAGTGGTTCGGCAAGACCGAGGATCTGCCGGACGCGATGCCCGTCCCGGACCTCTGATCCCCGACCGACCTCCCGCGACCGACAGGTGCCGCGCCGATGAGCGTACAAGATTGGCTGACCGCGATCCCGTTCCTGCTTCGCGGTCTGGGCGTCACGCTTTACGTCTCACTGGCGGGCACGCTGGTCGGTTGCGCGATCGGCCTCTTGATCGCCGTCACGCGCTGGACCGGGCTGCCCCTCCTCGTGGTGCTGGCCAAGGTCTACGTGAGCTTCTTCCGCGGCGTTCCGCTGCTCGTGCAGATGCTCCTTTTCTACAATTTTCTGCCGTTCGTCGGGATCGACCTGTCGGCCCCGGCGTCGGCGATCGGCGCGCTCGGCCTGGTCGGCGGCGCCTACATCGCCGAGATCCTGCGCGGCTCGCTCGCCGCGATTCCGAGCGGACAGATCGAGGCGGCGAGAGCCTTCGGCTATGACCCGGTGACGATCTGGCAGACCATCCTGCTGCCGCAGATGGTGCGCATCGCGATGCCCTCCATCACCAGCGAGTTCATCCTGCTCGTGAAGGCGTCGTCCCTGATCTCGGTGGTCGGGCTGACGGAGCTGACGCGCGTCGCGCAGGGCTTCGCCGCATCCACGTTCCGGCCGATGGAGTTCTACCTCGCCGCCGCCGCGCTCTATCTCGTGACGAACCTCGCCGTCGCCGCCGGCGGGCGGGCCATCGAGCGCAAGTTCTCCCGCGGGGTGGCCTGAGATGACCCTCGATCCCAGCGTCGTCGTCGACTACCTGCCGGCGATCGGCCACGGCCTTCTGATGACGCTCTTCGCCTGGGTCGTCTCGTCGGTCCTCGGCATCCTCCTCGGCCTCGTCCTGGCGCTGCTGGGCGCCTCGCGCCTGCGCCCGGTCCGCATGGGCGTGCGCGCCTACATCGAGCTCATGCGCTGCACGCCGATCATCGTGCAGCTCTTCATTGTCTACGCCGGCGGCCCCTCGATCGGGCTCTTCCTCGACCCGATGGAGGCCGGCATCCTCGTCCTGACGGCCCACGGCGCGGCGTACTTCGCCGAGATCTTCCGGAGCGGGTTCTCCGCCGTGCCGCCCGGGCAGACCGAGGCCGCCCACAGTCTCGGGATGCACCCCTTCGCCATCCTGCGACGCATCACCCTGCCGCTCGCCCTCACCGCGGCGCTCCCGGCAATGATCAGCATGATCATCAACGTCTGCAAGGAGACCGCGGTCCTGTCGATCATCACGGTGCCGGAGCTGACGTTCGAGGTGCAGAAGATGTCCATCGAGACCTTCGCGGCGTTCGAGTCCATCTTCATGCTGGCGATCTGTTACTGGGGGTTGATCGAGCTGTTCTCGGTCGTCGGCCGCGCCATCGAAGCCCGTCTCAACCGCCACCTGACCCTGAAGGAAGCGTGATGAGCGCGTCTGTCGTCGAAATCTCCGGTCTCGCCAAGAGCTTCGGCGAGGTGGAAGTCCTCAGGGACATCGACCTCACCGTCAACCGCTCCGAGGTCGTCTGCCTCATCGGGCCGAGCGGATCCGGCAAGTCCACGCTGCTGCGCTGCATCAACTTCCTGGAGCCGTACAACCGCGGCACGGTGAAGATCAACGGCCGCACGATCGGCTACATCGACCGGGACGGCGCGCGGCGGCCGATGCCGGCACGCCAGCTCCGGCAGGAGCGGCGAAACATCGGCATGGTCTTCCAGCAGTTCAATCTCTGGCCGCACATGACGGCGACGGAGAATGTCGCCGAGCCGCTGATCCGCGTGAAGGGCGCGGGGAAGGCCGCGGCGATGGCCCGGGCCGGGGAGCTCCTCGACCGCGTCGGCCTCTCCGCACGGGCGAAGGCGTTCCCCAGCGCTCTCTCCGGCGGCCAGCAGCAGCGCGTCGCGATCGCCCGCGCGCTCTCCATGGACCCCGACCTGATGCTGTTCGACGAGCCCACCTCCGCGCTCGACCCGGAGCTCGTCGGCGAGGTGCTGGAGGTGATGCGCGACCTCGCGCGCGACGGGATGACGATGGTCGTCGTCACCCACGAGATGGGTTTCGCCGCCAACGCCGCCGACCGCGTCGCCTTCCTGGACGGCGGGCGCATCGTCCAGTTCGGCACCCCGCAGGAGGTGCTGAAGGAGAGCACCGAGCCGCGCGTCCAGCAGTTTCTCAAGACCTACCACGCCCGCAACGACTTCTAGGATCCCAAGGGATGACCCCCATCGTCCTCGCGCCCGACGCCAACGTCCCCGCCCTCGACATCGAAGAGGCCATCGTCGGCCGCGCGCTCACCTTCCGCCGCTTCGACGAGAGCGATCCCGGCCGGATCCCTGACGAGGCGTGGCGGACGTGCGACGCGGTGCTGAAGTGGAAGAACATGCGCCTCACGGCGGACGTCATCGACCGTCTTGACCGCTGCCGGTTCATCGTGCGCGTGGGAGTCGGCACCGACAACATCGACGTGGACGCCGCCCGCGAGCGGGGCATACCCGTCGCCAACGTGCCGAACTACGGCACCACCGAGGTCGCCGACCACGGCATCGCCCTGCTGCTGTCGCTGGCGCGCGGCATCGAGCCTTACCAGGCGCGCCTCCGGGCCGATCTCGTCGGCGGGTTCCATGCCGCGGGCGTGCCGACGGTGCGGCGCCTGCGCGGCTCGGTCTTCGGAGCGATCGGGCTGGGACGGATCGGCACCGCCATGGCGCGCCGCGCCAAGGGCTTCGACATGGACGTCGTCTACTACGACCCGTTCCTTCCCTCCGGGCACGAGCTCGGCTTCGGGCTGCGGCGGGTGAAGAGCCTGGAAGCGCTGCTGGGCGAGGCGGACGTCGTCAGCCTGCACACCCCGCTGACGGACGCGACGCGCGGCATCATGGACGCCGACGCGTTCTCGGCGATGAAGCCCGGCTCGATCCTCGTCAACATCGCGCGCGGACCGCTGGTCGACTTCGACGCGCTCGAGGCGGCGCTGCGGTCCGGACACCTCGCCGCCGCCGGTCTCGACGTCCTGCCCGAGGAGCCGCCGCGTCACCCGCATCCGCTGATCACCGCCTGGCAGCAGCGCGAAGCGTGGATCGACGGACGGCTCATCCTGACCCCGCACGCGGCATACTTCTCAGCCGCGAGCTATCACGACATGCGCGCCTTCTCGGCGCAGACGCTGCTCGACCATTTCGCAGCCGGCGTCACCCGGGACGTCGTGAACCCCGGGTGGGAGCGGAACCGCCCGGCCTGACCGGACGGTCCCGACCGCCCGTCAGTTGCCGAGGATGCCCGGCAGGCGCAGGCCCTTCTCCCGGGCGCAGTCGATGGCCTCCTCGTAGCCGGCGTCCGCGTGGCGCATGACGCCGGTCGCCGGGTCGTTCCAAAGCACGCGGGCGAGGCGCCGGTCGGCATCCTCGCTGCCGTCGCAGCAGATCACCATCCCGGAGTGCTGCGAGAAGCCCATGCCGACGCCGCCGCCGTGGTGCAGCGACACCCAGGTTGCGCCCGATGCGGTGTTGAGCAGCGCATTGAGGAGCGGCCAGTCCGAAACGGCGTCCGAGCCGTCCTTCATCGCCTCCGTCTCGCGGTTCGGGGAGGCGACGGAGCCCGAGTCGAGATGATCGCGGCCGATCACGATCGGCGCCTTCAGCTCCCCATTGCGCACCATCTCGTTGAAGGCGAGGCCGAGGCGGTGACGCTCGCCGAGCCCGACCCAGCAGATGCGCGCCGGCAGCCCCTGGAAGGCGATCCGCTCGCGCGCCATGTCGAGCCAGTTGTGGAGGTGCGCGTCGTCCGGCAGCAACTCCTTCACCTTCGCGTCCGTCCTGTAGATGTCCTCCGGGTCTCCGGACAGCGCGGCCCAGCGGAACGGCCCGACGCCACGGCAGAACAGCGGACGGATGTAGGCCGGCACGAATCCGGGGAAGGCGAACGCGTTCTCGAGCCCCTCCTCCTTTGCGACCTGGCGGATGTTGTTGCCGTAGTCGAGCGTCGGCACGCCGGCGTTCCAGAAGTCGACCATCGCCTTGACGTGAACTTTCATCGAGGCGCGCGCCGCGGCTTCGACCGCCTTCGGATCGCTCTCCTGTCTGGCGCGCCACTCGGCCACCGACCATCCGAGGGGGAGGTAGCCGTGGATCGGGTCGTGCGCGGACGTCTGGTCGGTGACCATGTCCGGCCGGACGCCGCGGGCGACGAGCTCGGGAAAGATCTCGGCCGCGTTGCCGATCAGTCCGACCGACCTCGCCTCGCCCGCGCTGGTCCAGGCCTCGATCAGGCCGAGCGCCTCGTCGAGGGTGTGGGCCTTGGCGTCGAGGTAGCGGGTCCGCAGGCGGAAATCGACGCGGGTCTCGTCGCACTCCACGGCGAGGCAGCAGGCGCCGGCCATCACCGCGGCGAGCGGCTGCGCGCCGCCCATGCCGCCGAGCCCGCCGGTGAGGATCCAGCGGCCCTTCAGATCGCCCCCGTAGTGCTGGCGCCCGGCCTCGGCGAACGTCTCGTAGGTCCCCTGCACGATCCCCTGGGTGCCGATGTAGATCCACGAGCCGGCGGTCATCTGGCCGTACATCGCGAGGCCGCGCCTATCGAGCTCGTTGAAGTGGTCCCACGTGGCCCAGTGCGGCACGAGGTTCGAGTTGGCGATCAGCACCCGCGGCGCGTCGGCGTGCGTCTTGAAGACGCCGACCGGCTTGCCCGACTGGACGAGCAGCGTCTCGTCGCCCTCGAGAGTCCGGAGCGTCGCGACGATGCGGTCGAAGTCGTCCCATGTGCGCGCCGCCCGGCCGATGCCGCCATAGACGACGAGCTCGTGGGGCCGCTCGGCCACCTCGGCGTCGAGGTTGTTCATGAGCATCCTGAGCGGCGCCTCGGTGAGCCAGCTCTTGGCGGTGAGATCGGTGCCGCGCGGCGCCCTCACCTCGCGGACGTTGTGACGGGGATCAGCCATCGGCGTTCTCTCTCGATTGCAGGCGGAAGGCGACCTGTTCCAGCCGCTCCAGAATGGACTTGAGGGTCATTCGCAGACGCTCCGCCTTGGCGGCGTCGTACTCGAACGGCGGCGCTTCGGTGGCGAGGTGGCTGATCTGGCTCAGCTCCATCTGCACCGCGTGGACGTTCTCGTCCGGCCGGCCGTAGTGGCGCGTCGTCCAGCCGCCGACGAAGCGGCCGTTGAGGACGTGCGTGAAGTCCGTCGCCGCCTCGGCCACCGCCACGACGGCGGCCTCCACCTGCGGGTCGCACGTCGTTCCGTGCGCCGTGCCGATGTTGAGGTCCGGCAACGTCCCCTCGAAAAGGTACGGAACGAGGGAGCGGATCGAGTGGCAATCGTAGAGCACCACGACACCGTGACGAGCCTTCACCCGCTCGATCTGTGCCGCGAGCGCGGCGTGGTAGGGCTCGTGATACGCCGCGCGGCGCAGCGCGATGTCGCTGTCCCCCGGCTCCTCGCCGGCCTTCCAGATCGGTGCCCCGTCGAAGTCCGTCACCGGGATGAGGCCGGTCGTGTTCTGGCCGGGATAGAGGCTCGCCCCGCTCGGATCGCGGTTGGCGTCGATCACGTAGCGGTGGAACGTGGCGCGCACCGTCGTGGCGTCCGCAAGGAGCCCGGCATAGAGGCGGTCGACGTGCCAGTCGGTGTCGGCGAGAAGGCGGCCGTTGTCGTTCAGCCGCGCGGCGATCTCGTCCGGGACGTCGGTGCCGGTGTGGGGGAAGGCGAGGATGACCGGCGAGGTCCCCTCGGCAACGTCGAACACGCTCATCTGCTCTCCAGTCCTACGCGGCATTCCGCCGGTACGCTGCCTGCCAGGCGGCCGTCGGCGACCATCGCGGCGGCGGCGGCAAGGTCGGGCGCCATGTAGCGGTCGTCGTCCAGCGTCGGGACCACGCCGCGCAGCGCCGCGATGGCGCCCTGCAGCGCCGGGCTGGTCTCGAGCGGTGCGCGGAACTCGACCCCGCGCGCCGCCGTCAGCGCCTCGATGCCGATGATCGCGAAGAGGTTCTCCGTCATCGCGAGGAGGCGACGGGCGCCATGGCAGGCCATCGATACGTGGTCCTCCTGGTTGGCGGAGGTCGGTGTGGAATCGACCGAGGCGGGGTGCGCCATCTGCTTGTTCTCGCTCATCAACGCCGCGGACGTGACCTCGGCGATCATGAGCCCGGAGTTGAGCCCCGCGTTCCGCGCGAGGAACGCGGGCAGGCCGTACGAGAGCGCCGGGTCGACGAGAAGGGCGATGCGCCGCTGCGAGATGGCGCCGATCTCGCAGACCGCGAGGGCGATCTGGTCGGCCGCGAAGGCGACCGGCTCGGCATGGAAGTTCCCGCCCGAGACCACGCTGTCGTCGGAGAGGACGAGCGGGTTGTCGGTGACGGCGTTCGCCTCGATCTCGAGCGTGCGGGCGGTGCTGCGCAGGATGTCGAGGCACGCCCCGTCCACCTGCGGCTGGCAGCGGATGCAGTAGGGATCCTGGACCCGCTCGTCCCCCTCGATATGGCTCTGGCGGATCTCGGACCCCGCGAGCAGCCCGCGCAGCGCCGCGGCAGCGTCGATCTGCCCCTGATGGCCGCGCAGGAGGTGGATGTCGGCCACGAACGGGGCGGACGAGCCCATCGCGGCGTCGGTCGACATCGCGCCGGTGACGAGCGCCGACTGCGCCGCCCGGTGCGCACGGAACAGGCCCGCGAGCGCGAGCGCCGTGGACGTCTGTGTCCCGTTGATGAGGGCCAGCCCCTCCTTGGCGGCGAGGACGACCGGCGCGAGGCCCGCGCGCTCCAGCGCGGTGCGGCCGGGGAGACGCTCCCCCTCGAGGAAGGCCTCGCCCTCGCCCATCATCACCGCTGCGAGGTGGGCGAGCGGGGCGAGGTCGCCCGACGCGCCGACCGAGCCCTTCTCGGGGATCATCGGCGTGACGCCGCGCTCCAGCATGTCCTCGATCAGCCGCACGAGCGCCAGCCGCACACCCGACGCGCCGCGGCCCAGCGAGATGAGCTTCAGCGCCATGACGAGGCGCACGATCTCCTCGCCGAGCGGCGCGCCGACGCCGCAGCAGTGGGAGAGGATGAGGTTGCGCTGCAGGGTCGCGGTGTCGGCGGCGTCGATGGTGATCGAGGCGAGCTTGCCGAAGCCGGTGTTCACCCCGTAGACGGGCGCGTTGCCGGCGGCGATGGCGGCGATCCGCGCGGCCGCTCTCTCGATCCCCTCGTCGAACTGGCGGTCGAGGCGCGCGGGCACCTTGTCCCAGTAGATGGTGGCGAGCTCGGCGAGGGTGACCCGTCCGGGCCGGAGGATGAGTGTCATGGGCGCCCTTTCCCTGCGGCATCGGCATGCCCCCGGTAGACGCGGGCGTGCAGCGGGTTGAAGCCGATGCGGTAGACGAGCTCGGCGGGCTCGGCGATGTCCCAAAGGCAGAAGTCCGCGGCCTTGCCGGGCTCCAGCGTGCCGATCCGGTCGAGCCGGCCGAGCGCACGCGCCGCCTCGCGGGTGATGCCGGCGATGCACTCCTCGACCGTGAGGCCGAACAGCGTCGCAGCCATGTTCATGGTGAGGAGAGGCGACGTCAGCGGCGAGGTGCCGGGATTGTTGTCCGTCGCGATGGCGATCCGCGTGCCGTGTTCGCGCAGGGCCGCAACGGGCGGCTTGCGCGTCTCGCGCAGGAAGTAATAGGCGCCCGGCAGCAGCACGGCGACGGTGCCGGCCCTTGCCATGGCGGCGGCCCCGTCGTCGCTGAGATATTCGAGGTGGTCGGCCGACAGCGCGCCGTACCGCGCCGCGAGCGCCCCTCCGGCGAGGTCGGACAGCTGGTCCGCATGCAGCCTGACGGGAAGGCCGAGGCGGGCGGCGGCGTCGAACACCCGCGCGATCTCTTCGGGCGAGAACGCGATCCCCTCGCAGAACCCGTCCACCGCGTCGACGATGCCATCCGCGTGCGCGGCCTCGAGGCCCAGGATCACCACCTCGTCGATGAACGCGTCGTTGCGGCCGCGATAGTCGGCCGGGACGGCGTGGGCGCCGAGATAGGACGTCATCACCGTGACGCCACGTTCGCCGAGGCGGCGCGCCGCCCGCAGCATCTTCACCTCGTCCTCGACGGTGAGGCCGTAGCCGGACTTCACCTCCACCGTCGTCACGCCCTCGCCCATCAGCGCCTCGAGGCGCGGCAGGCTCTCGCGCACGAGGTCGTCCTCGCTGGCGGCCCGGACGCTCGCCACCGTCGAGACGATGCCCCCGCCCGCGCGTGCAATCTCCTCGTACGACGCACCGGCGAGGCGCATCTGGAACTCCTTCGCCCGGTTGCCGGCGTGGACGAGGTGGGTGTGGCAGTCGACGAGGCCGGGCGTGATCCAGCGGCCCCCGCAGTCGACGACGTCGGCGCCGCCGGCAAGCTCGCCCGGAAGGTCGGCCCGGGGTCCTGCGAACAGGATCGTCCCGTCCCGCACGGCGAGAGCGCCGTCCCCGATCTCCCCCAGACCGTCCCGCCCGGGGTCCAGTGTCGCAAGGCGTGCGTTGCGCCAGATCCGATCGCCGTTCGCCATTCAGGTTGCCTCTCGCTGCGTCATTATGTATATACTTATTGGGCGGGAGAGCAACCGGTCTCCTCACCGATTTCGTCCACATCGCCCCGGAAGGCTCACGATGACCGTCATCCACGCCGCTCACGCCCTGCTGCCCTCCGGACTGGAGCGCGACGTGCGGATCACCGTATCCGGAGAGACCGTCGAGGACATCCGGACCGGCGCCGCCGCGGAAGCGGGCGACGAGCGCCATGGGATGGTGATCCCCGCGATGGGCAACGTCCACAGCCACGCGTTCCAGCGGGCGATGGCGGGCCTGACCGAGCTGCGCGGCCCCACGGCCGACAATTTCTGGAGCTGGCGCCGGGAAATGTACCGGATCGGGCTCAACATGGATCCCGGCCACGTCGAGGCCGTCGCCGCCCAGCTCTACATGGAGATGCTGGAGGCCGGGTTCGCCCGGGTCGGGGAATTCCACTACCTCCACCACGACCGGGACGGTTCGCCCTACGCCGATCCGGCCGAGATGGCCGAGCGGATCGCCGCCGCCAGCGACACGGCCGGCATCGGTCTCACGCTCCTGCCGGTGTTCTACGCCCACGCCGATTTCGGCGGCCTCCCGCCCCTTCCCGGCCAGCGGCGGTTCATCCACGGGCTGGACGACTTCGCCCGCCTCGTCGAGCGCTGCGGCGACATCGCGGCCGCCTTGCCGGGCGGGATCGTCGGCGTCGCGCCGCACAGCCTGCGCGCCGTGACCGCGGACGAGCTCGCCGCCGTCGCCGCGCTGACGGACGGGCCGATCCACATCCACGCCGCCGAACAGGTGGGCGAGGTCGAGGGGTGCGTGGCGGCGACGGGCGCGCGGCCGGTGGAATGGCTCCTCGCCAACACCTCCGCGGACGAGCGCTGGTGCTTCATCCACGCCACGCACATGACCGGGGACGAGGTCGGCGCCATGGCGGAGCGCGGGGTCGTCGCCGGCCTGTGCCCGATCACCGAATCGAACCTCGGCGACGGGATCTTCCCGGCGGTTCCGTTCCTCGAGGGGGGTGGTCGCTTCGGCGTCGGGTCCGACTCCAACGTCGACATCTCGCTGAAGCGGGAGCTGCGCACGCTCGAATATTCCCAGCGCCTGGCGCATCGCGCCCGCAACGTGCTCGCGCCGGCGGGCGGATCGACCGGCCAACACCTCTTCGAAGAGGCGCTGCGCGGGGGCGCCGCCGCGATCGGAAGCTCAGCCGGGCTCGCGCCGGGCGAGCGGGCCGACATCGTCGCGCTCGACCTCGACGCGGTCCCCTGGCTCCCGGCGGACAAGGCGCTCGATCATTTCGTGTTCACCGATGGAATCACGGTCGACGCGGTCTGGAGCGGAGGCCGAAAGGTCGTCGCCGAAGGGCGGCACATCCACCGCGCGGCCATCACCGCGCGCTTCCACGCCGCGATGCACGAGCTGATGGCGGCCGAACCGTCATGACGGCCGCCCCGGCACATGCCCGTTCGGGTGCGCCGCGCTAGAACTCGCCGCCCGGGTGGATGGGTCCGCGCTTCAGCAGCCGCTCGTAGCGGAACGGTGCGGGATCGACGAGCGGCGTATCGTCCATGACGACGTCCGCGGTCAGCCGGCCGGCGGCGGGCCCGATGCCGAACCCGTGGCCGCTGTAGCCTGTCGACAGGAAAAATCCCGGCCAGGCCGGAATTTCCGAGATGACCGGGAGCAGGTCCGGCGTCGATTCGATCGCGCCGCCCCATGACCGCGCGATCTTCGCACCGGCCAGCTCCGGCACGTTGTCGACGAGGCCGGCGAGCGCCCGTGCCAGCAGCTCCTCGTCCGGCTCTGGGTCCAGGACCCGGGTCGCCTCGAACGGCGTCGGCCCCTCCGGCCCCCACTGCGCGGCGGAGAGGTCCGCGAAGAAGGAACGGCCGAGGCGCAGCTTCAGCCCCTTCCGCCGCTGCAGGAAGAGCGGAATGAAGGTCACCGCGTTGCGCAGCATCGTCGGCGTGACGTGGACCGTTCCCCGCCCCGCCATCGCCACCGTGTACCCGCCATAATCGTTGCGGCGCGCCGAAAACCCGGGACCGGAGACGGCCGTCGAGAACACCTCCGGCACCGGTGTCGTTTCGAGGACGGAGCCGTGCACCACCGCCTGCGGCAGGCGGATCCCGTGGTGACGGCAGAAGAGTCCCGCCCACGCGCCGCCGGCGCACACGACCCTCGGCGCGCGGATCGTCCCCTTCTCCGTCACCACGCCGGAGACACGGCCCCCGGTCGTCTCGAGCTCGCGCGCCGCGCAGCCCTCGACGACGACGGCACCGTGCCGCCGCGCCGCGGCCGCGACGGCCGGTGCCGCTTTCGCGGGGTCGGCGCGGCCGTCGCTCGGCGTCTCGATGCCGCCGACGAGGCGCGCTCCGGTTCCCGGCATCCGCTCGACCGCCTCGCCCGCCGTCAGGACGCGGGTGTGGACCTGATGCTCGCGCGCGGCGTCCGCCCACGTCTTCCAGCCTTCGAGCTCCGACGCACTGTCGGTGACGAACGCGACGCCGGTCCGCCGGAAGCCGACGTCGCCACCTACCGCCTCGGCCATCCCGTCCCACAGACGGATCGACTCGCGCATGAGCGGCAGTTCGGCGACGTCGCGGCCCTGCTGGCGACACCAGCCCCAGTTGCGGCTCGACTGCTCGGCGCCGACGAACCCCTTCTCCACCAGCGTGACGGCAACGCCCCGGCGCGCCAGATGATAGGCCGTCGAGGCACCGGCGATGCCTCCGCCGATGACCACGACGTCGGTCTCGGCGGGCGGTGTGGGATCGGTCTCGATCCGGTCAAGGCGATGGCGCATCGGACGTTACTTTGCGGCGGCGTGGACGGGGTGAAGGGCGGCCGGAACCGGCGGGAGATCGGCGAAGCGGGTGGCAAGCGCCTCGTAGGCGGCGACCACGTCGTGCGCGCCGCCGTCGGGCCCGGCCTCGTCGCTCCCGAGTGCCTTGAAGATGCGGTGCTTGACGAAATAGCGCCACGTGATCGGCACGGCGGCTAGGAGCGTGGTCAGGGCCGCGTAGCGCGCCTCGGTCCATACCCTCTCGAACGCCAGCCGGCCCTCTCCGTGGCCGAAGTGCCCGGTCGATGCCGTCTGCGCGAGACCGGCGCGCAGACGCGCCGTCTCCGCGGTGTCGTGCCCGTCGGGCCGCGCCGGATCGACGGCGACGCCGTAGTCCGCACGCGCGCTGCCGGGGCTGATGAAACCGCGGCGGACATCCGCGAGGACACTCTCGACCGGCCGCTCGTGCGGCGGGCCGTAGCCGCCGGCGCCGGGGCCTTCGAGCAGCAGGATATCGCCGGGTTCGAGGTGCACGATATCGGTGTTGCCGAGCTCCTCGGCATCCGGCTGTCCGGGATTGCGCACGAACCGGGACGGGGCACCGGCACGGCCGCCGGCCGTGCCCCACGCGCTCATCAGGCTGCGGTCCCGGTTTCGGGCGGTGACCATCGCGCCGGGGCTGAAGGTCTGGAACTCCATCATCAGCGCCGAGCCGCCGCGCCAGCGACCGGCGCCGCCACTGTCGGGCACCAGTCCGTACTTGCGGATGCGCACCGGCACCTCGGCCTCGTTGATCTCGACCGGCGTGTTCTTCAGGAAGCTCATGTTGGCGCCGCTGCCCTCCGCGCCGTCGGCGTAGGGACCGCCGCCCGCGCCGCCGCCGACGGGTCCGATCGAGGCCATCACCGTGCGACCCTCCCGTGTCGCCGTACGGACATTGAGGAGGCTGAGGCCGCTGCCGGGCGAGGCCGGCAGCCGGTCCGGCAGGGCCCGGCCGAAGGCACCGATGATCACCGTCTGCGTCACGTTGGAGAGCAGCGAACGCATTCCCACCGCCGCAGGGAAGGTGCAGTTCACGACCGTTCCCTCCGGCAGCACGCTGGTCAGGTTCCGCACGGAACCGGAATTGAGCGTGATCGTCGGATCGAGCGCCTTCAGGACGTAGATCAGCCCGACCGTGATGAGCGAATGCCGCTGGCGCCCGCCCGTCGGCATGTTCAGCGACGACGCGAGCTGCGGGTCGGTGCCGGTGAAGTCGAGCGTGACCTCGTCGCCGCGGATCCGCGCCGTGACGCAGATGCGTGCCGGATAGCCGCCCGCAGCGTCCTCGTCGGCATAGTCCGCGAAGGTGTAGTCGCCATCGGGGATCGAGGCGATGACAGCCCGCGCCTGCGCCTCGGCATAGTCGAGGAGGTCGTGCAGCCCGTCGCGGAAGGTCTCGAGGCCGAACCGCTCGATGATGGCCCGCACTTTGCGCTCGCCGGTGATCACGCACGAGAGCTGGGCGTTGAAGTCGCCGATGTTCTGCTCGGGCACGCGAACGTTGAGGTTCATGACGTCGAGGACGTCGGTGTTGAGCACGCCGTCCCGCATCAGGCGCATCGGCGGGATGCGGATCCCTTCCTGATGGACCTCCGTCAGTGTGCGCGACAGCGACGCCGGGACCGCGCCACCGATGTCGGTGTTGTGGATGTGGTTGCCGACGAAGCAGACCAGCTCGCCGCCATGGAACACCGGCATCCACATGTGTAGGTCCGGCGGATGGGTGGCGACGAAGCCGGAATAGGGATCGTTGGTGCAGTAGACGTCACCGGGACGGTAGTCGTCGAACCGCTCGATGACGGGGCCGTAGTCGAGGCCCGTATACCAGGTCGCCCCCATCGACATGGGAGAGGCGACCGTCTCTCCGGCGAGCGTCATGACCTGGCAGGAGAAGTCCTCCGTCTCCTTGACGAAGGTCGAGTAGGCGGTGCGCATGAGCGTGTAGCCCATCGCCTCCGCGGCGGCGGCGCAATGGTTGGCCAGCACCTGCAGCGTTGCGGTGTCGATCCTCATGCGGCCGCTCCACGGGTGATGCGCAGGTTGTGGTAGGCGTCGACCGCCACCGTGAAGCCGGCGGGTACGACCGTCGTGCAGTCGTCCTGCAGCACGACGGCGGGACCGTCGAAGCTCGCCCCGGGCGACAGGGCGGCCCGCCGGTGGATCGCGGCGTCGACCGTGGCGCCGTCGAGCCAGACCGGGACCATCGTCTCCGGTTCGGCGCGGACCGGCCGAAGCTCGGCCGCCGGGAAGTCCGGCTTGTCGGTCTCCCCCCGGACGACGACGCGGGCGGTGATGAGCTGCACCGGCGCGGCGCGGTTGGCGTGACCGTAGAGCGCCTCGTGGGCCGTGTGGAACGCCTCGGCGAGCACGTCGGTATCGCCGGTCTCGAGGACGGCGGGGTCGAACGGCGAGTCGAGCTCGAACGATTGCCCCTGGTAGCGCATCTCCGCCGAATAGATCAGCGTGCGGGACCCGGTGAAACCCTGCTCGCGGGTCAGCCAGTCCTCGGCGCTCGCGGCGAGCCGCACGAACCCGGCGCGGATCGCCTCGGCATTCTGCGGCTTCACGTCGAGATAGAGCGTCTCGATGAAGTCGTTCTTGAGGTCGGCGATGAGGCCGCCGAGGGCGCTGAGAACACCCGGCGTCTGCGGCACGACCACCTCCGGCATGCCGAGCTCGCGGGCGAGGAAGACCGCCAGCATCGGCCCTGCCCCGCCGAATGCGATGATCGAGTGGTCGCGCGGATCGGCGCCAGCGCGCGACATCAGCCCGCTCACCTCGGTGAACATCCCGGAGACGGCGATGTCGATGATCGCCTCGGCGGTCTGCTCGACGTTCTTGCCGATTTTTCCGGCGAGGTCGGCGACGGCGTCGCGCGCCTTGCCGCGGTCGGCCCTCACCGCGTCGTAGCCGAGGCCCGAGTGTCCGACGAGGCCGTTGGCGACGAACGCGTCGGTGATGGTGGCCCGCGTCCCGCCGCGGCCGAACGCGGCCGGTCCGGGCGTCGAGCCGGCGCTCTCCGGCCCCACCTTGAGAACGCCGAGCGGGTCCACCCACGCCAGCGATCCGCCGCCGTCGCCGATGGAGGTGACGGACACGGTCGGGATGAAGATCTGATAGTCGCCGATCCGCTCGCCGACGCCGTAGAAAGGCTCGGCATTCTCCAGCAGCGCGACGTCCGCGGTCGTGCCGCCGATGTCGAGCGTCATCGCCCGCTTCACGTTGGCGAGGCGGGCGATGTGGCAGGCGCCCGTGACGCCCGAGGCGGTGCCCGACAGGATCATCTGGACGCAGTCGGTCTTGCCCTTCTCCGCCGTCATCACCCCGCCGTTGGACTTGGTGATGAGGGCCTCGGCAGGAACGCCCTGGTCCTTCAGCGCCTCCTGGAGCGAGCCGAGGTAATGGGCGACGCGCGGTTGCACGTAGCCGCCGATGACCGCAGTCACCGTCCGCTCGTATTCCCGGATGATCGGCCACGTGGACGAGGAGGTGAACACCGGAAGGTCCGGAGCCAAGCGCGAGACGATGGCGCGGGCCGCCTCCTCCTGTTCGCCGTTGCGGTAGGCGTGCAGGAACGCGATGACGATGCCCTCCGCGCCGGCGGACCGGGCGGCGGCGACCGCGGCTTCCACTCCGGCCTCGTCCAGCGGTTCGTCGACGGTTCCGTCGGCCAGCAGCCGCGCGGCGATGCCGAAGACCATGTCCCGCGGGATGAGCGGTTCGGGCCGCTTGGCCAGGAGGGAGTACATGTCGGCCGTCTTGAGGCGGCCGATCTCCAGCACGTCACGGAAGTGTTCGGTCACGAACAGCGCGAGCTTCAGCCCCTTGCGCTGCACCACCGTGTTGACGCCGACGGTGGTGCCGTGGGTGAACGTGACGATCTCGGCGGGGTCGATCCCCTGCCGCTCGGCCAGCAGCCGGATGCCCTCCATCACCTCCGCCCCCGGCTGGTCCGGCCGGGAGAAGACCTTGAGGGAATGAAGCGAGCGCGTGGTGTCGTCGAACACCGCGAAGTCGGTGAAGGAGCCGCCGATGTCGACCCCCACGTGATACGCCATGAGGCACTCCAAGGGCGCGGGCAGGCGCCCGTCAGTAGAACGCTTGAGGGAGCATGAGAGCGAGTTGCGGCACCGCGGCGAGCACCGCGACGCCCAGGAGCAGGAGCACCCAGAACGGTGCCGCGGCCGCCGCCGCCTCGATCAGCGAGACGCGGTTTCCGGAGACGCCGGTGAGGATGTAGAGGTTCATGCCGACCGGCGGCGTCAGCATCCCGACCTCGATGAGCACCGTGATGACGACACCGAGCCACACCGGGTCGTAGCCCACCGACGTCATCACCGGGAAGACGATCGGCAGCGTCATCAGCATCAGCGAGATGCCGTCGAAGAAGCAGCCGAGCACCAGGTAGAAGATCGCGACGACGGCGAGCAGCATCGTCGGCGACAGGCCGAGCGTCTTGATCCACGTCATCAGTTCGAACGGCAGCCCGACGATGGAGATCGCCTGCGCCAGGACGACGGCGCCGAGGATCACCATGGAGATCGACACGAACACCTCGACGCTGTCGCGCAGCGCCTTGAGGAGGCCGCGGACGGTGAGATCGCCCCAGAGGAAGCCGAGGCCGATCGAGGCGACGACACCGAGACCCGCCGCCTCGGTCGGCGTCGCGATGCCGAGGTAGATCGTCCCGAGCACGGAGAAGACGAGGATGCCGATCGGCCAGATCCTGAGGAGGCCCAGCAGGGCCCCGCCGAGGCCCGGCCCCGCGTCCGGCGCATCGGGCGTCAGCCCGCGCTTCGTCAGCGTCAGGAGCACGATCAGCGCCATCATCCCCAGCGCGAAGAGGATGCCCGGAATGATGCCGGCGAGGAACAGCTGGCCGATCGAGACCTGCATCGTCGCGCCGTAGATGAGGAGCGACAGGCTCGGCGGAATGAGGAGCCCGAGGGTCCCCCCCGCCGCCAGGGTGCCGACCACGATCTTGGGATCGTAGCCGCGCTTCAGGAGCTCCGGGAAAGCGACCGACCCGACCGCCGCCGCGGTCGAGGTCGAGGCCCCGGAGACGGCGCCGAAGAGGGCGCACACCGCGATGTTGGTGTGGAGGAGCTTGCCCGGGATCCGCCCGAAGAACGGCGACATCGCGTTGTACAGGCGGGACGACACGCCGCTCGCCAGCAGGATCTCGCCCATGATGATGAAGAGCGGGACCGCCGAGAGCGTGAAGTTGTTGAAGACGTCCCACATCGCGTTGACCGCGAGGTCGGTGGCGCCGCCGACGGCGAACTGGAGGATGGCGAGGCCCGTGAGGGCGAGGCCGATGCCGATCGGCAGTCCGATGACGGCGGTGATGACGAAACCGCCCGCAAGAATGGCGTAGATCATCAGACGAGGCCCTCGACCGGTTCGTGATGCGGTTTGATCGGGGCGACCGTCCGCAGCGCGGCGGCGATGGCGGCGAGGGCGCACGACACCGGCATGACGAGCGTCCAGGGCCACAGGATGAGGCGGGAGCCGGCGGAGCGCGCGTCGAGCGACATCGTGACGTCGAAGTAGTTCCACGTCAGCCAGCCGAACCAGAGCGCGAACAGCAGGGTGACGAAGTGGGCGAGGCGCTCGAGCACCTCGGCCACCGGCCTCGGCATGTTGTCGGCGACGATGGTCACGCGGACGTGGGCGTTGCGCATGGTGACGGCGGGCAGGCCCGCGAACACCATCGCGGTGAACAGGAGCCCGACCAGCTCCTCGGTGAACGAGATGGGCGCGGCGATGAGGTATCTCATCATGGTCGCGACGAAGATCAGGACGATGATCGCGGTGGCGAGTGCAGCCGAAACCGCCGAGAGGACCGTCGCGATCCGGTCCGCGCCGAGGAGGAGGCGTCGCATGGGTGCTCCGTGGCCGAGGCTCGGGGGCCCCGAGCGGGGCCCCCGGCGACGTTACTTTACGATCTTGGAAAGGTTCTCGTAGTTCGACTGCGCCGTCTCGCTGCCGGCCTCGGACGCGGCCTTCCAGACCTCGCGCGCCGCAGCGGTGAAGGCCTCACGATCCTCGGCGGAGAAGGGCTCGAGCACGGTGCCGCCCGCCGCCTTGTACTTCTCCTCGGCCACGTCGTCGGCCTTGCCCGAGAGGTAGGCGTCGAACGTCTCTTCCTGGACCGTCGCGGCCGCCTCCTCGAGGGCCGTCCGGGCCTCCTCCGGTAGGGCCTCGAACGCGCTCGTCGAGACGATCATGTTCAGCGGATGAAGCACGTAGGGGAAGAGATAGGACGCGTACGGCGCCACCTCGTTGAGCGAGATGCTGAGCGCGGAGCCGACGGTGTAGACCGCACAGTCGACGACACCCGTCTGCATCGCGACGTAAAGCTCGTTCTGGCCGATGATCTGGGCGGAGATGCCGAGCTTGGCGAAGGTGTCGACCTGGAACTGCTCCCAGACGCGAACCTTCTTGCTCTTGAGATCCTCCAGCGTGCGCACCGGCTCCTTGCACATGATGTACGTCTTCTGGACCGGATGCCCGACGAAGCCGAGGAGCGTGATGCCGACCTCCTCGTAGGTCGCGCCGTAGATCTTCGTGAGCTCGGGCAGCGCCGCCTTCAGCGACTCCGGCTCGGACGCGACGCCGGGGGGCATGGTGAAGGAATATTCCGGCTTGTCGCGCGTCAGGTAGCCCGGATAGAGGCCGGCGGCCTGGATGACGGTGCCCCGCGGCAGGATGCGCAGCATATCTGCGTCCTTGATCCCCAGCGCCCCGCCCGGGAACACCTGGATCGCCAGCGTGCCGCCGGAATTCTCCGACGCGAGTTCGGCGATGCGGGTGAAGGCCTGGGCCTCCTCGCGGGCCGGAACCCAGACCACGTGCATCTTCCAGTTGTTCTCCGCCGCCGTCGCCGCACCGGCCGAAACCGTGAGAGCAACAGCGCCGATCGCTGCACGCAGGTGTGATAACAACGTCATCGATATCCCTTCCGAGTTGGAGGTCAGTCGTCCGTCAGGCCGTAGAGCGTCGCCGCCGCGGCGGCGCTCACTTTGCCGTCCGCGACGTCCTCTCGGACGCGGTCGCGGTCACGGCTCTTGGGGTCGCCCCAGCCGCCGCCGCCGGCGGTCACGACGAGCAGGCGGTCGCCGCGATAGAGGGTGGTGACGAGCTTGGACGGGATCTCCTCGGTCTCGCCGGAGGCCCGGGTGATGATCGCCTTGGCGCAGCCGCCCGGGCCGCCGCCCGCCGCACCCGCCGGGGCGAAGAAGTGCCGCTCGCCCCGGTAGGTGACGCGCACCTCCTCGGCGAGGACCTCGTACTCGCGCCAGATGCCGAGCCCGCCGCGGAAGGTGCCCGCGCCCCCGGAGTCGGCCGCGAGGCGCGTCGAGATCATCCGCAGCGGCGCGTCACGCTCCACCGCCTCGACCGGCATGTTCATGCAGTTGGTCGCGTCGGTCTCGATCACGTCGACGCCGTCAGAGGCCGGACCGGCGCCCGACGCGCTGGCGATGATCTCGCCCATGACGTAGGCGTTGCCCTTGAGGTCCCGTCCGCCGAAGGAGACGGCGAGCATCTCGCCGGCCGCGTCCGCACCGATGCGCTCGGGCAGGATCTCGCGCAGCGCGCCGAGGATCGCCCCGGTCGCCCGCTTGATGGTTGCGGTGCGCGAGTTCACCGGCGCAGGTTCGCGCGGATTGAGGACCGAGCCCTCCTCCAGCTTCACCGAGACCGGACGGAAGCAGCCCCCGTTGGTCGGAATGTCGGGCCCGGTGATCGTCTTGAGCGCCCAGTAGGCGGCCGCCTTGCTGCCGGAGGGAACGACGTTGAACGGTCCGCGAAGCTGCGGGCTGGAGCCGGCGAAGTCGCACTCGAAGGTCCCGTCGCCGATGGTCACCGCGACTTCGATGCGAACCGGCTTGTCGAGCTCGATCCCGTCATTGTCGTTGTAGTGAGCGTAGCGGTAGGTGCCGGCAGGAAGCTCCGCCAGCGCAGCCCGCGTCATCGCCTCGGACCGGTCGAGGAGGTCGTCGAAGATCGCCGTCGCCAGCGTGGCGCCGTGCGTCGCGCCGATCTCGGCCACGCGCCGCGCTCCGGTCGTGCAGGCGGAGACCTGGGCATCGAGGTCGCCGATGAAGACGTCCGGGATGCGGCTGTTGAGCCGCATGATCTTCAACAGCGTGTCGTTCCACTCGTCGTAGCCGCGGCGCAGGCGCAGCGGCGGCAGGCGAAGCCCCTCCTGGTAGATCTCGGTGGCGTTCGTCGGGATCGAGCCCGGCGCCATGCCGCCGACGTCCTGATGGTGCGTCATCGCGCAGGCGAAGGCGATGGGCCGCCCCTCGGCGAAGATCGGGATGACCACCCCGATGTCGGGCAGATGGGTGCCGCCGAGATAGGGATCGTTCATCAGGTAGATGTCGCCCTCGATCATCCCGGCGACGTCGAATTCGGAAAGGATGCGGGCGATGAGCGGGATCATCGTGGCGAGGTGGATGGGGATCGCCACCGCCTGCGCCAGGGTCTCGCCGCGCAGGGTGAAGAGGCTCGCCGAGGCGTCGAGCCCCTCGCGCACGATGGGCGAGAACGACGAGCGCAGGAGGATCGACTGCATCTCGTTGGCGATGCCGACGAGCTTGTTGCGCACCACCTCGACCGTGATCGGGTCGAGGGCGCTGGTCTCGGCGGGGAGGCCCGGCCGCTCCATCGTGTTCATGCGCGCTCTCCTGCGCCGATCTTCTTCACGTCGAGGATGCCGGACGCGATCGCGGTGACACACCAGCCCGGCGGCACGAGCGTCGTGGTGTCGGCCTGCTCGATCACTAGCGGGCCTTCTAGGGTGTCGCCGGCCGCGATGCTCTGCCTGTCGACGACCCGGGCCTCGACCCCGGCCTCGTAGCCCGGCAGCACGATGCGACGGGTCGTGGTCGCGCGCGGCGCGTGCTGCGCCTCCGGCACCTCGCCGGCGCCGCCGTGGCCGGCGCGGTGGATCGCTCTGAGGTTCACGATCTCGAGCGCGCCGCTCGCCGCGTGGCCGAAGACGCGCTGGTAGTCGGCGCGGAAATCGGCGTCGAGCCGCTCGGCGAACCCACCCGTCGGACTGAACGGAATTTCGAGATAATGAGATTGGCCGACGAAGCAGATGTCGGCCGAATAGCTGATCTTCGTCTCGCCCGGCAGGCTCCCCTCCCGCGCCATGAGCGCGGCGCACTCGCCGTCGAGCCGGTCGAGGAAGGCGGCGACCGCCGCCGGATCGCTCTGGGCGAGCCGGCACGGGAAGGCACGGGCGATCTCGTGCTCGATCTCCGCCGAAAGGAGACCCGTTGCGGACAGGACGCCGGGGTGCAGCGCCACTAGGAAGCGTGTCACGGCCAGCTCGTCGGACAGAGCGGCGGCGTGGATCCCGCCGGCTCCGCCGAGCGGCAGCAGGGCGAACTCACGCGGGTCGTAGCCCTGGCGGATTGAGACGAGGCGGATCCCCTCCGTCATGCCGGCATTGACGACGCGGTGGATTCCGAGCGCGGCCCGCTCCACGGAGAGGCCCAGCGGCGCGGCGATCTCCTTCTCGATCGCGGCGCGCGCCCGCTCCGGATCCAGCGTCATGGTCCCGCCGGCGAAATAGTTCGGGTCGATGTAGCCGAGGACGATGGACGCGTCGGTCACCGTCGGCTGCGTGCCGCCGCGGCCGTACGCGACCGGTCCGGGCTCAGAACCCGCCGAGTGGGGGCCGACGCGCAGGCCGCCGGACGCGTCGATCCAGGCAAGGCTCCCGCCGCCGGCGCCGATGGCGTTGACGTCGACCATCGGCACGCGGATGTCGTACCCGCCGACGTGCCCCTCGGGGCGGATCATCGGCTTGCCGGCGCGGATCAGCGCGATGTCGGACGACGTCCCGCCGATGTCGACGCTGATGAGATCGCCCACACCGGCAGCGGCGCCGACCGCCTGGGCACCGGCGACACCGGCAGCGGGTCCCGAGAGGAAGAGCCGCACCGGACGCTGGCGCGCCGTCTCGGCCGCCGTTATGCCGCCGCGCGACTGCATGATCTGCAGCGGTGCGGGCACCTTCTCGGCTTCGAGCCCCGCCTCGAGGTTGGCGAGATAGCGGTCGATGACCGGCTTGATGTACGCGTCGAAGGCGGTCACGACCGTCCGCTCGTACTCGCGGAAGGCCGGATCGACGTCGCAGGAGAGCGACAGCGCGAGATCGGGCCACCGCTCGGCGATGAGCTCGGCCGCACGCCGCTCGTGCGCGGGCTCCAGGAAGGAGAACAGGAAGACGATGGCGATGCCCTCGACGCCGTCGGCCACGAGCGCCTCGGCCGCCTTCAGCACCGCTTCCTCGTCGAGCGGCGTGAGGACCGTTCCGTCGGCCGCGACTCGCTCCGGGATCTCGTGACGGAAGCGGCCGTGGGCGAGGTAGACGGGCGTCTCCGCCTCGAGTACCGCGCGGTAGACGTCGTGGCGGAGCTGGCGGCCGATCTCGAGGATGTCCTTGAAGCCCTCGGTGGTGAGAAGCCCGATCTTCGGACCCTTGCGCTCGAGGACGGCGTTCGTCGCGACCGTGGTGCCGTGGACGAACCGGACGATGTCGCCGGGCTCGATCCCGGCCTCGTCTTTCAGGCGCGCCACGGCGGCGAGGACGGCGCGGCTCGGATCTCCCCGCGTGGTCGGAACCTTCACCACCCGGTCCGGAGCGCCGGCGGAGCGGCAAATCACGTCGGTGAACGTTCCGCCGATATCGACGCCGATCTCGACCATCAAGAACTCCGTTGGTTGCCGTCGCCGGCACACATTCTTCCGCGCTTCGGGACACCCCGGCGGACCCCGGACGGGTCTTCGGGGGCTTGCGCGTCGACCGGAGGATTTCAACATTTCGAAATCAACGCAAGGCGTCGGAGCCACTTTTTCGGGCATTCGTTGATTTGCTGAATTGGCGCGCATATGAGTCAATTTCTGCTGAAACCGGCCTCATTGCGTCAAATTTCGGCGAACTGGCGCCGACCTGAATTCAACGGCAGTTGCCAAGTCTTTGCGGATAGTCAGATAATATGTTGAAGCATGGAGCCTGCCACTTGGCACGAAACAGTGAAGCGACTCCCGCGCTCTCGGGGAGCGGCACGGACCCGGCGACGGTGGACGAATTCGGCGTCCCGCTCGTGGGGAGCAACATCAAGCGCCTGCGCAAGGAGCGCGGCCTGGCCCTCACCGCGCTGTCCAAGCTCGCCCAGGTCTCCGTCGGCATGCTCAGCCAGATCGAGCGTGACGCGGCCAATCCGTCCCTCAAGGTGCTGACCAAGATCCGCTTCGCACTCGACGTCCCGCTCGCCGCCCTTTTCGGCGAACCGACCGAGACCACCGACACACCGACATTCGTCCGCCGCGGCGACAGTCGCCCGTTTCTGGACTTCGGACCCGACCGCATGGTCAAGGAGCTCCTCTCGCCCGGCGTGGCCCGAAACCTCGAGATGATGATCCTGCACATCCCGCCGGGCGGCAATTCGGGCGATCAGCCCCTGAAGTTCGTCGCCGAGAAAGGCGGGGTCGTCCTCGATGGTACCCTCTGGCTCACGGTCGACGGGCGGACGGTCCGCTGCAACGCCGGCGACAGCTTCCAGTTCGACTCCGACCTGGAGCACTCGTTCGGGAACGACACCGAAAGCCCGTGCCGCGTGCTGTGGATCATCGCCCAGCCGGTGACCGAGCGGCACCTCTGATCCGTTTCAGCATACTGAACACTTCCCCGCCGCCTCCAACCGGACGACCCCCGTGACCCGACCCGCACCCGGCCCGATCAAGGACACACCCTACTGGTGGGAGGCGGCCGCCCCCATCGGTCGCGACGTCGAGCCCGCCGACCCGCCCGCAAGGGTCGACGTCCTCGTGATCGGCGCCGGCTACACCGGACTGTCGGCCGCCCGCGTCCTCGCGGGGGCTGGCCGCTCCGTCGCCGTCGTGGACGCCGGGCCGATCGGCATCGGCGCCAGCACGCGCAACGGCGGCTCTGCCGTCGCCGGGATCAAGAAGCACTTCCTCAAGAACGCCGATTCACGCTCCTGGGGCGACGACCTGCTCGCCGAACTGCGACGCGCCTTCGACCACTTCGAGGCGATGGTGACCGAGAACGGGGTCGGCAGCTACAGCCGCTGCGGCCGCTTCGTCGGCGCTCACTCCCCGCGCGCCTTCCGCGCGCTCGCCGAGGAGGCGGAGGAGCTCGGGCAGCATTTCGACGGCGGCGTCGAGGTGATCCCGATCGAGCGGCAGCGCGAGGAGCTCGCGACCTCCTACTATTTCGGCGGCGTTCTCACCAAACAGGCCGGCGGCGCCCATCCCGCCCTCTTCCATCGCGGCCTGGTCGACGCCTGCCGCGGCCGCAGGGTCACGCTTCACCCCGAGACGCGGGTCACCGGCTGGTCTGGCCGGCGCGGAGCCTTCCGCGTCGCCACGACCCGCGGCGAGGTCGCCGCCGCCGAGATCGTCCTCGGCACCAACGGCTACACCGACGCCGCCGCGCCCTGGTACCGCCGCCGCATCGTCCCGATCGAGAGCCACATGATCGCGACCGAGCCGATGGGACGCGACGTCGTCGCCAGGCTGCTGCCGCCGATGCGCGTCTACGGCGACACCAAGCGCGTGCCGTACTATTTCCGCCCCTCGCCGGACGGTACACGCCTCCTCTTCGGCGGCCGCGCGACCTTCGGTTCGCCGGACACCGCCACCATCGCCCGCACGCTGCTGTCGTTCGCGCGCGGCGTCCTGCCGGACCTGCCGGACGTTGCGGTGACGCACGCCTGGCGCGGCCGGGTGGGCTTCACGTTCGACTTCGTCCCCCACATCGGCGTCCACGACGGGGTCCACTACGCGATGGGCTGCAACGGCGGCGGCCTCGTCCAGCTGACCTGGCTCGGCGATCGCATCGGCCAGAAGGTCCTGACGCCGGACGCCGAGGTCTCCATCTTCGAGCGCGCGCCGTTCCCGACGCGCCCTGGCTACACCGGAACCCCATGGTTCCTGCCGGCGATGGGCAGGATGTACCGCATGCGCGACCGGATCGACCGCCTCGCCCGCTAGGCCCGGAGGCCCTCCCGCGACGCCCCCCTCCGGACCGGCATCGCGCGGCGGGCCCGCGGAACGGTCAGACCGAGGCGTCGAGTATGCCGACGCAGTGGCGCAGATCCTCGATCAGCCACCGCGTGAGGCGCGAGGGGACATGGTTCGGCGACTCGATCAGCGTCACCGATAGGTTGACCGTGGGATGGAACGGTCGCCACACGAGACCCGTCGGCGCGAACATCGTCGCGAACCGGTCGACGAGCGCGACGCCGCCGCCGGCGGCGACGTGCGCCACGGCGACCGACGACATCGTCGCCTCCACGGCGACCTGCCGCGTCACGCCGGACGACACGAACGCCTCGTCCAGCAGGCGGCCGAAATGGGTGTCCGACGAGAAGGAGATGAGACTCTCGTCGACGAGGTCCCTCGGGGTGATCCGCGAATGATGCTCGAGGTGATGTCCGACCGGCATCACCGCGACCATGTTGCACTGGCCGATCGTCGCGACATGCAGCGTCTGGTCCGAGAGCGGCGACAGGGTGAGCCCGAGGTCGACGGCGCGCGCGCGCACCATCTCCGCGGTCTCCGCCGCCGGGAGGAGATGGCTCGAGATCTTCGTGCGCGGGTGCTCGCGGCGGAAGCGCGTCAGCGCCCGCGGCACCACCGTCTCCGCCAGCGAGGACGAGGCGGCGATGCGGATCGAGCCGCCGTCGCCCGCGCGCAGGTCGTTGACCAGCTGGCGCAGCGCCGCGAGGTCGCGAAAGACGCGATCGGCGTCCGGGAAGAGGAGCTGCGCCTCCGGCGTCGGCGTCAGCCGGCCGCGCGCCCGGCTGAAGAGCTTCAGCCCGAGCTGGCTCTCCATGTGGAGGAGCACCTTGCTCACGGTCGGCTGCGAGACGTTGAGAACGCGCGCCGCGTCCGTCACGCTGCCGGTCCGCATGATCGCGCGAAAGATCTCGAGCTGGCGAGCGTTCACGGTCGGCCCTTGATAGCCTCAAGCTATGGGTGATCGACGTATTGGAATTTGAGATGGAAGTCGACGGCTGCTTCACTGCCGGACGTATCAATTGCGAACCGGGCGCCATCCCATGAGCAGCGGGCTCCTCTTCCGGATCGGTGAACGCGAGCGGGCGCGCGTCACCTTCATCCTCGATGGCGAGGCGTGCACCGCGCTCGACGGCGACACCGTGCTGACGGCGGTCCTCACCCACCGGACGCGGCTGCGCGAGACGGAGCTCCGGGGCGAGCCGAGGGCGGGATTCTGCCTCATGGGTGCCTGCCAGGACTGCTGGATCTGGACCGACGGGGGCCGCCGCGTGCGCGCCTGTTCCACGCCGGTTACCGAAGGAATGGTCATCAACACGAACTCACCCTTCGGCGCATGGCTCGACCGCGCATCGTAATCGTCGGCGCCGGCCCCGCCGGAGTGCGCGCCGCCGAGGTGCTCGCCGAGGCGGCCCTCGAGCCGCTCGTGATCGACGAGGCGCCGGCGGCGGGCGGACAGATCTACCGGCAGCCGCCGGCGAGCCATCGCCGGCCACCGGAGCGCCTGTACGGCCTCGAGGCGGGGCGCGCGGTGCGCGTGCACCGGGCGTTCGAGGCCGTCAGCGGGCAGGTCGAGCACTGGCCGAACTCCAGCGTCTGGGGCGTCGACGGTCGGAACCTCATGGTGACCCGCAGCAACGGGCGCATCGTCGCGGTCCCCTATGCCAAGGTGATCCTCGCCACCGGCGCTACGGACCGCACCATCCCGGTGGAGGGGTGGACCATGCCCGGCGTGTTCACTCTGGGCGGCGCGCAGATAGCCCTGAAGTACCAGGCCTGCCTGATCGGCGAGCATGCGGTCTTCGTCGGCACCGGCCCCCTCCTCTACCTCGTCGCGTTCCAGACCTTGAAGGCCGGCGGCCGCGTCGCCGGCGTGTTCGACACGACGCCCTTCGGCCACAAGGCGCGAAACATGTGGCGGATGGCGGCGCTCCCGGCCGCGCTGCTGAAGGGCCTGTCCTATTACGCGCGGCTGATCGCGCACGGTGTTCCGGTTCACTCCGGCGTGACGCCGGTGCGGATCGAAGGCGCCGGCCGTGTCGAGGCCCTCGTCGTGAAGGACCGCGCCGGGCGCGAGATCCGAACCGCCTGCGACGGCGTCGGGCTCGGCTACCACGTCCAGTCCGAAACGCAGCTTGCCGACCTCTTCCGGATCCCCTTCGCCTTCGACCCGCCGTCGCGCCAGTGGCTGCCGGAGGTGGACGCGGCCGGCCGTGCCGCAGCGGACGTCTACCTCGCCGGCGACGGCGCCCGCGTCCGCGGCGCGGACGTCGCCGAGGCCACCGGGGCGCGGGCCGCGCTCGCGTGCCTCGAGGACCTCGGCCACCAGGTCGACCCGGCGGCGGTCGCCCGCATCGACAGGGTGATCGCCCGCGGCAGCCGCTTCGCCGCAGGCGTGCGCGCGACCTTCCCGGTCCCCGACCACCTCCTCGCGGGCGTCCCCGACGACACCGTCCTGTGCCGCTGCGAGGAGGTGACGTTCGGGACTTACCGTGCCGCCCTCGCCGGACGCGGCGCGAGCGAGGTGAACCGGGCCAAGGCCTTCTGCCGCGTCGGCATGGGGCGCTGCCAGGGCAGGATGTGCGGCCTCTCGGCGGCAGGTGTCGCGGCCGCGGCCCTCGCGGTGCCGCTTCCGGACGTCGGGCGGCTGCGCGGGCAGGCACCCGTCAAGCCGCTCGTCGTGACGGAGGCCGCCGAATGAACCGACGGTTCGACGTGGCGGTCGTCGGCGGCGGCCTCGTCGGCGCCTCCGCGGCCTACTTCCTCGCCTCGCGGCACCGGCTCGACGTCGTCCTCCTCGAGCGCGGCCGGGTCGGGGCGCAGGCGAGCGGGGTCAACTTCGGCAACGTGCGCCGGCAGGGCCGGACCATCAACCAGCTTCCCCTCGCCCACCACGCGCGCGCCATCTGGGGCGAACTCGACAAGCACCTCGACGACCCGTGCGAGTTCCTCGTCACCGGGCACCTCAAGCTTGCCTTCGACGACGAACAGATGGCCGCGCTCGAAGACTACGCCCCCAGGGCCGGAGCGGCGGGGCTCGACCTCGAGCTGATGGGCGCCAACGCCGTCCACACGCGCTTTCCCTTCCTCGGCAAGGGAGTGGTCGGCGGCTCGTTCTCGCCGCAGGACGGCAACGCCAACCCGCGCCTCGTCGCGCCGGCGTTCGGGCGCGCCGCACGCCGCGCCGGTGCGGACGTGCGCGAGAACACCGAAGTGCTGGACATCACCCGCACCGCCGACGGTTTCGCGCTCGAGACGCGCGACGGGTCGCTGCGTGCCGGCACCGTCGTCAACGCCGCCGGCGCATGGGCCGGACGCCTCGCCCAATCCTTCGGCGACACGGTGCCGATGACGCCGCGGGGGCCGATGATGGCCGTCACCGAGCCGCTCCGGTACGCGATCCGCCCCGTCCTCGGCACGGGCGACTCGTCCTTCTACATGCGTCAGGTCGAGCGCGGCAGCGTCGTCTTTGGCGGCGGTGCCCGCGTCGACGTCGACCTCGACAACCCGTTCCCGAGACCGCGTCCGGAGCACCTCCTCGTGCAGCTGGGACACATGCGGCGGCTGGTGCCCTCGCTCGCCGGCGTCCAGGTGATCCGCACGTGGAGCGGTGTCGAGGGCTACATGGACGACAAGCAGCCGGCGATCGGCTTCTCCCCGAACGTGCCCGGCCTGATCCATGCCTTCGGCTTCACCGGGCACGGTTTCCAGCTCGCACCCGGCGTCGGCTCCGTCGTCGCCGAGCTGGCGGCGTCCGGCACCTCGCCGGTGCCGCTGGAGTCCTACGCCGTCGACCGCTTCGCCGCCTCGGGCGACGCCCGCTGACCCCTCATCCAGGCCACACCATGACGACCACACGCCGTATCGCCGAATGGGCCGCGACCGCTCCGCGGACCTGGTCCGCCGACGCCCTGCGGACCGCTCACCGGGCCTTCGTCGACACGCTCGGCGTGACGCTCGCCGGTCAGGCCGAGGAGGTCTCGACGCGCCTCCTCGCGGCCACCGCGGCGTGGGGAGACGGCGCGATCGCCATCCTGGGGCGCTCCGCGACGCGGCCGGCGCCCTGGGCCGCACTCGTCAACGGAGCGGCGGCCCATGCCCTCGACTTCGACGACGTGCTCGATCCGGCGATGGCGCATCCCTCCGCCCCGCTCGTGCCGGCGCTGCTCGCGCTCGGCGAGGAGACCGGCGCGACGTGGGGCGACGTCCTCGACGCCTACATCGTCGGGTTCGAGGTCATGGCCCGCCTGGGCGAGGCGATGAACCTTTCCCACTACCACCGCGGCTGGCACACGACGCTATCGCTCGGCAGCCCCGCCTGCGCCGTGGCCGCCGCCCGGCTCCTGGGCCTCGACGTGGAGCGAACGCACGCCGCCTTCAGCGCGGCGACCAGCATGGCCGGCGGCTCCAAGCAGCAGTTCGGAGCGATGATGAAGCCCGTCCATTCGGGCCTCGCTGCCAAGAACGGCCTCGTCGCCGCGCGCTTCGCCGAGGCCGGGATCACCGCCGCCGGGGAGATCGTCGACGGGCCGTGGGGCATGGTCGCCATGATGGCCGAAGGCGCCGCGGGAAGCGCCGCGATGGGCCCGCTCGGCGCCCCGCCGGCCATCGAGGAGCACGGGGTGTGGGCCAAGCGCTACCCCTCCTGCGCCTCCACCCACCGGCCGGCCGACGCGCTGCTGGCCCTGAAGGCGGAGGGCCTGACGGCGGGCAACGTCGAGAGCATCGTCGCCCTCGTCTCGCCGGCGGCGCAGGCGAACCTGCGCTACCGCATTCCCGAAGATCCGTCCCAGGCCCGCTTCTCCCTCGGTTACTGCGCGGCGGCGGCCCTCATCGACGGCGATCTGACCCTGGCGAGCTTCGCGCCCGCCGCGATCGCCCGCGCCGACGTGCGCGCGCTCGCCGAGCGCGTCGGCATGGACATCCACCCGGACCTCGCCGGGTCCCGCCCCGTCGCGGACGTCACCGAGCGCACCACGGTGATCGTGACCACGCGCGGAGGCGCCACGCTGAGAAAAGACGTCGGCGACCCGCGCGGCCACCCGCGACGCCCGCTCACCGACGCCGAGCTGACCGAGAAGTTCCTGACGTGCGCGGCGGCCGGTGGCATCGCCCATCCGCAGGCGGCGCTCGAGGCGATCGAAAGTGCGGGTCCGGCCACGCCCGTGCGCGACATCCTCGGCGCCCTCACGCCCCGATCGCCTGCCGTCGCAGCGCAACGGGCGGGATGATCGCCCCGCAGGCCGTTCCAACAAGGAGTAACCCATGAGCTACCGTGTCGGCGTCGACATTGGAGGCACGTTCATCGACTTCTGCTTCTTCGACGAAGCGACGGACGACCTCTTCACGCTGAAGGTCCTGACGACGCCGAACAACCCCGGAGCCGAGGTGATGGAGGGCCTGCGCCTCGCCGAGGAGCGGCACGGTGTCGAACCATCGGCGATCTCCCGCTTCGTCCACGGCACCACGGTGGGCGTCAACACCGTGATCCAGGGCGTCGGCGCACGCCTTGCGCTCTTCGCGACGGAGAACTTCGAGGATGTCCTGGAGCTCGCCCGCCTCAGGATGCCCGAGACCTACAACCTGCAGTCCTACCGCGCCGCGCCCCTGGTGCCGAAGGACTACGTCTTCTCCATTCGCGAGCGGCTGCGCTCGGACGGCACGGTGTCGCGGCCGCTCGAGCGTGACAGCGTCGTCGCGGCGGTCGAGGCGGCGAAGGCGAAGGGCGCCGAGGGGATCGTGATCGCCTTCATCAACGCGTACCGGAACAGCGCGCACGAACGCGAGGCGGCCGCCATCGTGCGGGAGGTCGCGCCCGACCTCTTCGTCTTCACCTCGACCGAGATCTGGCCCGTCATCCGCGAGTACGAGCGCACGACGACCGCCGTCATCAACGGCTACGTTCATCCACGCGTCTCGCACTACATCACCCGGCTGCAGGCGGCGCTGCGCGCGCACGCGGTGACGGCCGAGCCGCTGCTGACGAAGTCGAATGGCGGCATCATGAACGCCGAGCTCGGCAAGCAGGACTGCGTGTCGATGCTCCTGTCCGGCACCGCCTCGGGCGTGATGGGCGGCGCCTTCGTCGCGGGCAAGGCTGGGATCGACAACGCGCTCACCCTCGACATCGGCGGCACCTCGGCCGACGTCGCCGTCGTCATCGGCGGCAAGCCGCAGTTCGCCGTCGGCGAGCATGTCGGCTCGCACGCGCTTCACGTCCCGGCGGTGGCGGTCTCCTCCATCGGTGAGGGCGGTGGCTCGATCGCCTGGGTCGACGGCTTCGGCGTCCTCAAGGTCGGTCCGGAAAGCGCCGGCTCGGACCCGGGACCGGCCTGCTACGGCCGCGGCGGCACGTGCGCGACCATCACCGACGCGTTCGCCGTCGCCGGTCTCATCGGCCACGAGAACCTCGCCTACGGCGCGATCTCGCTCGACAAGGACCGCGCCCGCGCCGTCGTCGGCGCCATCGCCGATCAGCTCGGCTGGACGGCGGAGGCGACCGCGCTGGCGATCATCAAGGTCGCGATCTCGGGCATGTATCTGGAGGTCAACAAGCTGATCGCCCGCCACGGGATCGACGTGCGCGACTTCACCCTCGTCGCCTTCGGCGGCGCCGGGCCGATGCTCGCACCGATGCTCGCGGTCGAGCTCGGCATTCCGCGCATCCTCATCCCGACGCGCCCCGGCGTCGTCTCCGCGCTCGGCGGCCTGGTGTCCGACATCCGGAACGACTTCATCGCAAGCCACTACCTCGCCGTCGAGGACGGCAACACCGGGGCGATCCGCGATGGCTTCGCCGTCCTGCGCGAGCGGGCGGAGACCTGGCTGCGCGAGGAGCAGAAGTTCGAGGGCGAGGCGCGCTACCTCCTCTCGGCGGACATGAACTATGTCGGCCAGTCGTTCGAGATCGAGGTGGACCTCGACGCGGTGTGGATCGAGACGGGCGACGTGGACGCGATCTGCCGCGCCTTCCACGACCGGCACACCCAGCTCTACGACTTCCACGACGACGGCGCGGAGGTGCACATCGTCAACCTGCGCCTCGTCGTCGCCGCGGCGGGCCCGAAACCGACGCTGAAGAGCACGGCGGAAACGCCGGCCGAGGCCGTCCCCCGCCGCACCGTCCCGGCCCACTTCACCGAGGACGCTGTCGCCACCGGCCTCTACGTGCGCGACGAACTGGCGCCAGGCCACACCTTCGCCGGACCGGCGATCCTCACCCAGTCCGACACCACGACCTGCGTGCCGCCGGGCTTCACCGGCCGGGTCGACCGGTTCGGCAACATCCTTCTCACCGCCTCCAGCGCGCCCAACTGACCGGACGTATCGAGATGACCGACAAGGCCACGCTGCAGATCCTCGCCAACCACTTCCGCGCCGCCTCGGAGGCGATGGCGTACACCCTCTACCGAACCGCCCAGTCCACCTTCGTGAAGGAAACGGAGGACTTCACGGTGATGCTGGTGACCCCGGACGGGGCAACCTTCTCCGTCCCGCTCGACTACGGCGCCACCTGGTACCCCGGGCTCGACTACGGCCCCGGCATCCGCGCGATCGGGTCGTACGAGGACGGCGACATCTGCTTCACCAACGACCCCTATGCCGGCTTCGTGGCGACGCACACGCCGGACATGCACATGTGGAAGCCGATCATCGTCGACGGCGAACTGATCTGCTTCGCGGCCGGCCACATCCACAACACGGACATGGGCGGCGCCGTGCCGGCGAGCCTCTCGCGCACGCTGACCGAGGTTCACCAGGAGGGGATCCGCTTTCCGCCGAGCAAGCTCTACGAGGCCGGCGTCCTGAACACCGAGATACTCGGCATCATGCGCACGAACGTGCGCCAGCCCGACCAGAACTGGGGCGACCTGAAGGCATTCGTCGGCGCGCTGAACACCGGCGAGCGCAAGGTGCGCGAGATCATCGCGAAGTTCGGCGTCGAGGCGGTGAAGACCGGCATGCAGGACATGCTGGACTACGGCGAGAGCCAGGCCCGCGAACTGCTGCGCACGGTGCCGGACGGGGTCTACCGATTCCAGGACTACTGCGACGAGGATTCGCTCGACGGCCATCCCTGCCGCCTCGCCCTCAAGCTCACCATCGACCGGGACGAAGCCGAGCTCGACTTCACCGGGTCCGACCCGCAGCTGACCTCCTCGCTCAACGTCCCGACGGGCGGCAACCCGCGCCACACGCTGATGCTCGTGGGGGTCTACTACATCCTCTACTCGCTCAATCAGAACCTGATGCTGAACATGGGGCTGACCCGGCCCTTCCGCTGCATCCTCCCGGAGGGCAGCGTCGTCAATCCGACCTTCCCTGCCGCCGTCGGCATGCGCAGCCTCACATGCGGCCGGCTCAGGAGCCTGATCTTCGGCGCGTTCGCGCAGGCGATCCCGGAGCGCATGCCCGCGGCACCGGCCGGCTCGTCGTCCATCGTCAACGTCATGACGACGGACAACAGGACGGGCCGGCGCATCATCGCCGCGATCGACCCGATCGTCGGTGGCTCCGGCGGGATGCCGTGGCGGGACGGGACCGACGGTTCGGGCGCCGACGGCGCGTACCTCAAGAACACGCCGGTGGAGATCAACGAGGCGGAAGTGCCGATCGAGATCCTGCGCTATCGCCTGGCTCCCGGGACGGGTGGCGCCGGTCGCTGGCGCGGCGGCCTCGGGACGGAGCTGGAGTTCAGGGTCTTCAGCCCGAACACCCGCATCACCATCCGCAACCGCGATCGCAGCCGCTTCCGCCCCTGGGGCATCCTGGGCGGGAAGGCCGGCGTCCCGTCCGGGTCGGTGCTCAATCCGGGAACCGGGCGCGCACGAGACCTCGGCAATGCGGACTTCGTCATCGCCGACCCCGGCGACGTCTTCCGGATCGTGTCCCCCGGCGGCGGCGGCCGCGGCTCGCCGCTGGACCGGGAGCCCGAGCGCGTCCTCGTCGACGTGCAGCGAGGTTTCCTCACGCACGAACAGGCCGCCGATGACTACGGCGTCATCCTCGCAGGCGACACCATCGACGCCGACGCGACCGCGGTGCGACGTGCCGAAATGCGCGACGCGAGCGCCAACGGCGCCTTCTTCGATTTCGGCCCCGAGCGGACCGCATACGAAGCGACGTGGACGCCGAAGGCCTACGATACCCTGAGCGGGATCCTGTTCGCGCTCCCGGTCGAATGGCGCTTCTGGGTCAAGCACCGCATCTTCGAGGCCCTGGAAGAGGACGGTGACGCCGGCGACGGCACGGCCCGCATCCTCGAGGCCTACGAAGCGCTCGTCGCCGCCCACCCGCAAATGCGCCGGGCCCTTTCGGCGTGAGCGCGAGCCCGCGTCCCGCCTGACACCGCCGGGACCGCCGGCAGCGTGGCCGCCCGGCTCGACCCCGGGCGCTGCCCCGCCCGCGCTTGTCGCGCCCTGCCGCGGCCGCCATGATGGCCGCAAACGACGCCGTTACGCAGGGTCCGGAACCGACGTCCGGATCCGCCGGGCCGCAGGGGCCCGGCCGCGAGAGGCGCACCAGGGGGCACCGAGGATCATGGGACCTGTTTCAATCGCGGCACGAGCGGCGGCCGCATGAAGATCACCGCCGTCGAAACGCTTCGTCTGAAGCGCCACGCGACCCTCATCTGGGTGCGTCTCCACACCGACGAGGGATTGACCGGACTGGGCGAGAGCTGGTTCGGCACCGCGGCGATCGAGGCCGACGTCCACGACCGGATCGCCCCTGCGATCCTCGGCCAGGACCCCTCGCGCATCGAGCACCTCCACGCGGCGATGCGCCCGTACGTCGGCTTCTACGGGACCAGCACCGAGATCCGGGCGCTCTCCGCCGCCGACGTCGCGCTGTGGGACATCGCCGGCAAGGTCTCGGGGCGGCCGCTCTGCGATCTCCTCGGCGGGCGCACCCGCGACCGCGTCAGGCTCTACAACACCTGCGCCGGGCCGGACTACGTCTCGCAAAGCTCCGACGTGCGGCCCGGCAATTTCGGCCTCGGCGCCTCCGGGGACACGGCGGGGACGCGATACGAGGATCTCACCGGCTTCATGGAGCGCCCGGCCGAAGTCGCCGCGGAGCTCCTCGACATGGGCATCGGGGCGATGAAGATCTGGCCGTTCGACTTCGCCGAGGGCGCGGCCGACGGCGTCGGCATTTCCGTCGCGGACCTGAAGCGGGGCCTCAAGCCGTTCGAGGAGATCCGCGCCGCGCACGGCGACAGGATGCGCCTCAAGGCCGAGCTTCACGGCATCTGGGGCCTTGGCGCGGCGAAGACGATCTGCCGTGCCCTCGAGCCGATCGGGATGGACTGGGTCGAGGACCCGATCTGGATGGACCGGACCCAGGACCTCCGCGAGCTCATGGAGGCGACCGCGGCGCCGCTCGCCGGGGGTGAGACGCTGGGCGGTCTCGGCCAGATCCGCGAGCTCATCGAGCTCGGCGGCATCGCGACGCCGATCATCGACGTCACGTGGGGCGGCGGGATCACCTTCGCCCGCAAGGCCGCCGGCCTCGCCGAGGCCGCTGCCCGGCCCATCGCCTTCCACGACTGCTCCGGGCCGGTGACGCTCGCCGTCTCGACCCACCTTGCCCTCGCGGCACCGAACATCGTGGAGCAGGAGTTCACCCGTGCCTTCTACTACGGCTGGTACCACCGCCTCGTGACCCAGCTTCCACCGATCGAGAATGGAATGATCACGGTGCCCGACGGGCCGGGCCTCGGCCTCGAGCTCGCGGAGGGACTGGAGCGCGCCGAGGACGCGATCTCGATCGTCACCCGGCTGTAGCCGCCCGGCGCCGCGTCCGGCGCCGTCGCGGGGTCAGGCGTAGACCTGGCCCTCCATGAGCCGGCGCGCGGTACGGAACACGCCGGCGCTACGCGCCGTCAAGGCCCCGTCCGTGGTGACGACGTCGGACACCGCCGGAAGGATGCCGGACGAATGGCCGATGCGGACCGGCGTGTCGGCCGCCGCCGGTACCCGTGCCGCCGACGCGACGACGGTCCCGGGGATCCGCGCCGCGACGGCGGTGCAGAGGGCGCCGGTGAGGGTGATCGCCCGGTGCGCCTGCCCCATCGAAATGATCCGCACCCCGACGTCGAACCCGTCGGCGCCGACGCTCTCGCCCGACGTCAGAGCGTAGGGACGCGGGGCCGAGACGAGGGCCACCTTCGGGTTGCCCTCGATCCGGCCGGCCGCCGCCTCGTCCGCCGAAAGGCCGGCGCGGACGCTGGCGAGGCGGCGCAGCAGCTCCAGGCGATGCATCAGCGTGGCGTCCGCCTCGATGGCGTCCGGCGTCTCGATCCCGCTCGCGCCGAGGAACGCGGCGGGCACGAAGGCCACCATGTTGGTCGCATCGACGAGCGACGCCTCGACCGGACCGGGGAGGTCGGGATGCTCGAAGGTGTCGACCGGGCTCCCGGTCGGAAGGAGGCGGCCGGTCGTGGCGCCACCCGGGTCCAGGAAATCCAGACGGATCGGTGCGCCGCTCCCGGCGACGCCCGGATTGACGAAGTCCCCCTCCACCACCGGCAGCCCGTCCCGGACCGGGAAGCGGCTCACGATGATCTTGCTGGTGTTGGCGTTGAAGATGCGCACCGTCGCCTCGTCGCCATTGGCGGCGACCAGCCCCTCCTCCACCGCGAACGGGCCGATGGCCGACGACATGTTCCCGCAGTTCGCGCTGTAGTCGACGGTGGTGCCGGTCACCGGGATCTGCGCGAAGGTGTAGTCGACGTCGGCGTCCTCACGCGCGGAGGGGCCGACGATGCAGACCTTCGACAGCGAGGAGACGCCCCCGCCGAGACCGTCGAGCTGTCGCCGGGCGGGGTCCGGACTCCCCATCAGGCGCAGGAACATCGCGTGACGCTCGTCCGGATCGGCCGGGATGTCCGGATCGCGGAAGATCACCGCCTTGCTGGTCCCGCCCCGCATGAAGACGGCACGGTATCCGGACTGGCGCGTCGCCATCAGGCATTCCCCATCGTGTTGCGCAGCACGTAGTGCAGGATGCCGCCGTGGCGGTAGTAGTCCACCTCGATGGCGGTATCGAGCCGGCAGATCATCGTGATCTCCTCCTGCCGCCCGTCCGGGCGCAGGATCCGCACCGGCACCGGCATGCGCGGCGTGATCTCGCCGGCGAGGCCGAGGACGTCGAACTGCTCGGTGCCGTCGAGGCCGAGCGTGCCGCGCGTCGTGCCGTCCTCGAACTGGAGCGGCAGCACCCCCATGCCGATGAGGTTGGAGCGGTGGATGCGCTCGAACCCTTCCGCCAGGATGGCCCGCACGCCGAGGAGCCGCGTGCCCTTCGCCGCCCAGTCGCGCGAGGAGCCGACGCCGTAGTCGCGGCCCGCGACCACCACCAGCGGCGTTCCCTCCCCGGCATAGAGCCGGGCCGCCTCGTGCACCGGCATCACCTCGCCGGACGGCTGGTGGCGCGTCCAGCCGCCCTTCTTCTCCGGCACCATCTCGTTGGCGATGCGGATGTTGGCGAACGCGCCGCGGATCATGACGTCGTGGTTGATCCGCCGCGCCGCGAAGGAGTTGAAGTCCGCCGGCGCCACCCCTTGCGCGATGAGGTACTCGCCCGCCGCCGAGCTCGCGGTGATCGTCCCGACCGGCGAGATGTGGTCGGTGGTGATCGAATCGCCGTACATGCCGAGCGCCCGTGCGCCGAGGATGTCACGCACCGGCGGGACGTCCGGCGTCACGCCGTCGAAGAACGGCGGCTCCTTGATGTAGAGGCTCTCGCCCGGCCAGGTGAACGTCGCCCCCCGCGGCGCCTCGATCGCCTTCCACCGCGCGTCGCCCTCGAAGAGGTTGGAGTAGCGCGACCGGAAGCGGTCGGCGGTAAGCGCGGAGCGCGCCAGATCCGCCACCTCCTCCGCCGAGGGCCAGATGTCGCGGAAGTAGACCGGCTGCCCGTCGTTTCCCGTGCCGAGCGGGTCGTTCAGGAGGTCCACGCCCATGTTCCCGGCGATGGCGTAGGCGACGATGAGTGGCGGCGAGGCGATGTAGTTCGCTTTCGTCAGCGGGTGCACGCGCCCCTCGAAGTTGCGGTTGCCGGAGAGGACGGCGACGGCGCACACGTCGTTGTCCTGGATGGCGGCGGAGATGTCGTCCGGCAGCGGGCCGGAGTTGCCCATGCACGTCGCGCAGCCGTAGCCGACGCACTGGAAGCCGAGCGCGTCGAGCGCCTTCTGCAGGCCCGTCGCCTCCAGGTAGTCGGTGACGACGCGCGATCCGGGCGCCATCGACGTCTTCGTCCACGCGCTGGACGTCAGCCCTCTCGCCACCGCCTTCTGCGCCAGCAGACCGGCCGCCAGCATCACCGACGGGTTCGAGGTGTTCGTGCAGCTGGTGATGGAGGCGATGACGATGTCGCCGTGGCGCAGGACGTGCCCGCTGTCGAGCGTCGCCGCGCCATCGGCGAGCGGCGGCTGCTCGGGCAGCACCTCGCTGCGGAAGCGCGCCCCGGCCTCGGCCAGCAGGACACGGTCCTGCGGCCGCTTCGGCCCGGCGATGGCGGGGACGACCTCTGAGAGGTCGACGACGACCTCGCGCGCGAAGATCGGCGCCGGATCGGCCGGGTCGTGCCAGAGGCCCTGGAGGCGGCAATAGCGCTCCACCAGCTCGAGGTGCTCGCCGCCGCGATTGGTCTCGCCGAGATAGCGCAGCGTCTCGCCGTCGATCGGGAAGAAGCCCATGGTCGCGCCGTACTCCGGCGCCATGTTGGCGAGCGTCGCCCGGTCGGAGAGCGGCAGGCTGGCGAGCCCCCCGCCGTGGAACTCCACGAAGGTGCCGACGACGCCGACCTCGCGCAGCCGCTCGGTGATGGCGAGCACCAGGTCGGTCGCGTTGGCGCCGGGCGGCAATTCACCGTCGAGCCGGCAGCCGACGACGGGCGGGACGATCATCGTGACCGGCTGGCCGAGCATAGCCGCCCCCGCCTCGATGCCGCCGACGCCCCAGCCGAGCACGCCGATGCCGTTGATCATCGGCGTGTGGCTGTCGGTCCCCAGCAGCGTCTCGGGGAAGACGAGCGTGCGGTTGCCATCCTCCTCGGTCCAGACGCAGCGGGCGAGCGCCTCGAGGTTCACCTGATGGCAGATGCCGGTGCCGGGCGGGACGGCGCGGAAGTTGGAGAAGGTGTCCCGCGCCCAGCGCAGGAACGTGTAGCGCTCCTCGTTGCGGTCGTATTCCAGCGCGAGGTTGGCATCGAAGGCGTCCGCGCTCGCCGACCGGTCGACCATCACCGAGTGGTCGACGACGAGGTCGGACTGGATCTGCGGGTTGATCGCGTCCGGGTCCTTGCCCGCCCGCGCCATCGCCCCGCGCAGCGCCGCCATGTCGGCCATCAGCGGGATCCCGGCGCTGTCGTTCATGAGGATCCGCGTCGGGCTGAACCAGATCTCCTCGCGCGGGGCCTCCGGGTCGAGACTGGCCGCGAAGCGCATCAGGTGATCGCGCGTGACGGTGACGCCGTCCTCATGGCGCAGCAGGTTCTCGTAGAGGACCTTCAGCGAGCGCGGCAGGCGCGAGATCGGCCCTGCCCCCGCCGCCTCCGCGGCCTCCAGGCTGTAGTAGTGGAGCTCACGGTCATTGATCTCGACGACCCTCGCGGTGTCGAGGCTGTCCACGCTCATGGTCACGGGGCGTTTCCTCTCGTGTCATTATTGGGGCGGCCGGGCGCGGCGGACCGTAGATCGGTCATGCGCGGCGGCTGCTCAGGTGTCGCCGGGGCGGTGTCCGGCGGTGTTGGCGTAGCGCGCGGCGACGTCCGCCGCGGGCAGGTAGCGGTCCTCGAGGGCGCGCACCTCCGAAATGCCGGTGAACTCGTACCAGTTCTCGACGGGGTGGCCGTCCAGCACGTCGAGGTGCTCGATCTCGTGCTGGGTGCCTCGGGCGCGCAGGCCGTGCAGGAAGTCGAGCTCCGCCGCGACGGCGGCACGGATCGAGGCGAGCGGGAAGAGGACGATGGCGTAGCCCATCGCCGCGACCGTCTCGAGCGGTATCTTCGGCGTCGTGCGCTTGCGCGCGTAGCCACCCATGTTGAGAAGCTTCGGCCCCGGCACCTCGGCGGCGAAGCGGGCATATTCCGCCTCCGACAGCAGCGCGTCGGGGAAGATGACGTCCGCCCCGGCGGCGGCGTAGCGTCGGCCGCGCCCGATCGCCTCGTCGAGACCGTGGGCGGCCCGGGCGTCCGTCCGGGCGATGATGACGAGGTTCGGGTCCGAGCGTGCGTCGCAGGCGGCGCGGATCTTCCCCTCCATCTCGTCCGCCGGCACCACCACCTTGCCGGCGATGGAGCCGCAACGCTTCGGCACCACCTGGTCCTCGATGTGGAGCGCGGTGACGCCGGCGGCCTCGTACTCCTCGACCGTGCGCACCACGTTGATGGCGTTGCCGTAGCCGTTGTCGGCGTCGGCGATGACCGGCAGCGGGGTGGCGTGCGTCATGAAGCGCACCATCATCGCCATCTCGGTCAGCGACAGGAGGCCGACGTCCGCCTTGCCGGTCAGCGCGTTGGCGACGCCCGAGCCCGTCATGTAGACGGCCTCGAAGCCGGCCCGCTCGACGAGGCTGGCGCCCAGTCCGTTGCACGCGCCGGGCGCGACGATCAGCTCCCCGCTCGCCAGACGGTCGCGCAAGCGTGCGCGGCGCGTGGCCGGATCAGGCCGCATACTGCTTGTCGAGCGCCATGTAGTCGTCGGTGCCGATGATGACCTCCCGGTCGCGGAAGCTCGCCATCTCGTTCTGCAGGGCGCCGGAGTCGCCGTCGCGCTTGATCGCGTCCAGTGTACGCATCATCGCGCCGATTGCGGCACGCTGCGTGTCGCTGGGGATGATGACAATCGCGTAGCCCAGCTCGCCGAGACGCTCGGCCGGCATCAGCGGAGTCTTTCCGCTAGCGAACATGTTGATCAGCTTCGGGTACGGCAGGTCCTTGGCGATGGACTCGATCTGCTCGACGCTCGTCGGCGCCTCGACGAAGATCACGTCGGCCCCCGCCTCCATGTAGGCGTGGCTGCGCTCGATGGTGCGCTCGTAGCCTTCGACGGCGAGCGCGTCGGTCCGCGCGATCAGGACGAAGTCGTCGCCGCTCGCGTCCTTCACCGCCTTCAGCTTCTGCGCCATCTCGCGGGTCGAGACGATGGACTTGTCGTCGTAGTGGCCGCAGCGCTTGGGGAAGGTCTGGTCCTCGAGGTGGATGCCGGCGACACCCGCGCGCTGGAACGCCCGCACGGCGTGCTGCACGTTGAGAGCGTTGCCGTAGCCGGTGTCGGCGTCGGCGATGAGCGGCACGGAGATGGCGTCCACCATCTGCTGCAGGCGGGCGACGATCTCGTTCATGGAGATGAGGCCGAGGTCGGGCAGGCCGGTGGAGCGGGAGATCGCCCCGCCGCTGGCGTAGACCGCCGGGAACCCGGCGCGCTCGACGAGGCGGGCTGACAACCCGTCATAGGCTCCCGGCGCGACGACGGGCGCGGATTCGGTCATCAGCTGGCGCAGCTTGGTCGATGGCGTCACGTAAGTCTCCCTGACGTTTCTGTCCCGGGCGCAGCGGTCGCCCGGCCTTCGTTGATCAGTTTCTCGAGGTTGAGACGCGCCGCGCGGATGTGGCGGCGCATCAGGATTTCGGACAGGTCGCCATCGCGGTCGGCGATGGCGCCGGCGATGCGCTGGTGCTCCAGCAGCGCCCGCTGGGCGCGGCCGGGCTGCGCGGAGTGCTTGAAGCGGTAGATGCGCAGGAGCTGGTAGAGGTCGCGGCAGAGGAGGCCCTCGATCAGGTCGTTCCGCGCCCCCTTGGCGATCAGATAGTGGAAGTCGCGGTCGCTGCTCGGCTGCTCGTAGATGTCGCTGCGTTCGACCACTTCGGCATGATGCTCCAGCAGCGCACCCAGCTCGGCGATCTCCCGGTCGCTCATCCGCTCGCTCGCGAGGCGCGCGGCCATCCCCTCCATCGCCTCGCGCACGTAGAAAAGCTCGAGAAGTGCCTGGCTGGTCAGCTCGTTGACGCGGGCGCCGACATGGGCCGTGCGCACGACGATGCGGCGCTCCTCCAACCGCCGGATCGCCTCGCGCAATGGCCCGCGGCTGACACCGAACCGCTGCGCGAGCTCGATCTCGCGGATCTTCGCGCCGAGGGGGATCTCCCCGGTCATGATCGCGTCGAGGAGCTGGCCGTAGACGCGGTCACCGAGGGTGCGGGCCCCGTCGTCCTCAGCAGGCTCGATGTCGGCCGCGACCTCCCCGATTGGTGACAACGCGCCCGAGATTGTCATCAATCAGCTTGTCAACGATCCGCTGAAGCAGTCGGCGGCAAATGAAAAACGACGGCGCCCCTGTCGGCGCCACGAGGAAACACACCGGGAGAGGAGCGATCCCATGACGCATTTCATGCGCTGGTTCGCGGCGGGACTCGTCGCGTGCGCGGCGACCGTCGGCGCGCAGACCGTATCCGCACAGGAGAGCTGGCCGGACCGGCCGGTGACGTTCGTCGTCGGCTTCGGCGTCGGCGGCAGCGCCGACCGCACGGCGCGCGCGCTGGCGCAGTTCCTGCCCGAGGAGCTCGGCCAGCCCGTCACCGTCGTGAACCGGGACGGCGCCGGCGGCCAGCTCGCCGCGAGCTACGTCCTCGCCCGGCCGGCGGACGGCTACACCCTGCTCGCCACGGCGCGATCCGCCGTCCCCGCCCCGCGGCGGGGACCTCGCCCGTCCGCGTGGCGCCAGCCAGCGCCACGCCGCCATCCTCGTCGGCGGGACGTCCGCCGCATGACCGGCAGGCCATCCGATGCAGCAACAACGAACCGAACGCCCCGACTGGGGACACGCGCTCCTCGTCCTGTTCTTCGCCGGACTGACCGCGTTCTACCTCCACGACGCCTGGCAGGCGTCCGGCCGGGTGCGCAACCTCATCCTGATCCTTCCGGCCTCGATCCTCTCGTTCATCCTCTGCGCGGTGGTGATGGTCGGCATCATCCGTCACCGCGGGAGCGAGCCGGACGCGGCCGGGCCGGAACCCGGCGCCCCCTTCCTGGAGCGCTACAAGCCGGCCGTGACCATGGCGGTGTTCGGGCTCTACGTCTTCTCGCTGCCGACCTTGGGCTTCGACGGCGGGACGGCCGTCTTCATGGCGGCGATGCTCGCGCTCGACGGCGTCCGCAATCCGCTGATGCTGATCGGCCTGCCCGTCGCCTTCGCCGGTGCCGTGACACTCATGTTCGAATGGCTCCTGCCCTACCCGATGCCCCTCCTCATCCTGTGAAGGCCACGCGATGATCGACCTCGGCAGCCTCTCCGACGCGTTCGCCCTCCTCGGATCCTCGTTCACGCCGTGGATGTTCGTCGTCCCGGGCCTCGTCATCGGGCTGGTGTTCGGCTGCGTGCCGGGCCTGCAGACCTCCATGGCGATGGCCGTCTTCCTGCCCGCCACGCTGACGATGGACTTCCTGTCGGCGATGCTGTTCCTCACCGCGATCTTCACCGGCGGCCAGTTCGGCGGCGGCGTGTCGGCGATCCTCATGAACATCCCCGGCACGTCGTCGGCGGTCGCGACCACCTTCGACGGGTACCCGATGGCGCGGCAGGGCCGTCACAACGAGGCGCTCGGCGTCGCGCTGATCGCCTCCACCGTCGGGACCTTCTTCGGCTACACCGCGCTCCTCGTCCTCATCGGCCCGCTCTCCAAGGTGGTCCTGAAGCTCGGGCCGACGGAGATGTTCGTCGTCATCCTGTGGGGCCTCACCCTCATCGCGACGTTGCGCGGGCGCTACCTCGGCCGCAGCCTGCTCGCCGGCACCATCGGCCTCCTCATCGGCACCATCGGGATGAGCCCGAACGGCGTGCTCCGCGGCACGCTCGGCAATGACCACCTGATCGACGGCGTGCCGGTGATTCCCGCGATGATCGGCATGTTCGCCGCCTCCGAGCTCTTCACCGTCGGGCGCGGCGCCTATCTCGTGGAGGGCGACGTGAACGCCCGCAAGGTCAGCCTTCGCCGCATCTTCGCCGGCGTGAAACTCGGCCTCAGCACGCCGATGATCCTGCTGCGCGGCGGGCTCATCGGCACCCTCGTCGGCGCCGTTCCGGGTGTCGGCTCGTCCGTCGCCAACCTCGTCTCCTACAGCGAGACGCGCCGCCGGGCGAAAAATCCGGAGACCTTCGGCAAGGGCGATCCGCGCGGCGTGGCCGCGTCCGAGTCGGCGAATTCGAGCTCCGAGGGCGGCTCCATGGTGAGCCTCTTCGCGCTCGGCCTCCCCGGCGGGGCCGGGACAGCGATCCTCCTCGCCGCCTTCAACATGCACAACATCACCGGCGGTCCACGCTTCCTGCGCGAGCATTCGGACGTGGTCTACGCGGTGATCCTCGCCAACCTCGCCCAGGCGGTGCTTCTGCTGATCGTCGGACTGATCCTGATCCGGGTGCTGAGCGCCATCGTGAAGGTGCCGTTGCGGTATCTGGTGCCGATCGTCCTCTCGATGTCGGCCTTCGGCGCCTACGGCCTCACCGGCACGATGGCCGGACCGGTGACGCTCCTCGTCTTCGCGATGCTCGGCTGGGCGCTGCGGCGCTACGAATACTCCATCCCCGGCGCGGTCATCGGCCTGCTGCTGGGCCGCATGGCGGAGGGGGAGCTGCTCCGGTCCTACCAGATCAGCGGCGGCCACCTCGACTACCTGCTGACGCGGCCGGTGACCTTCCTGCTTCTCGTCATCCTGCTGGCCTCGCTGTTCCTCCCGATGATCCTGGAGCAGCGCAAGCGTTCCAGGGGCGGGGACGGCGGGCCGCCGCGCAACGCCTCCCCGGTGACGTCCGACAAGAGCGCCTGACGCGTCCGGGTCGAGGGCGTCCCGTCGGCGGCCGAGGCGCCGGGCGCATCGCCCGTTACTGGAACTGCGCCCCCAGCACCTTGCTGGTGGCCTTCCAGCCGTTCCAGTGATGCGCCCGCAGCACCTCGCGCAGGATCGCGCCTTCGCGCTGCTTCAGGGCGTCGAGGATCTGCTCGTGCTCCTGCACGGCGCGCGGCCAGCGCGACGCCTCCCGGTTGCTGACGAAGCGGAACCGGCGGATCCGGGCGCTCTCCGCGCGGTAGACCCGCAGCAGCGCCGGATTGTGCGCGCACACGAAGATCTGCTCGTGGATCGCCTGGTTGATGTTGAAGTAGGCCAGCAACTCCCCCTGCCGGAAGGCCTCGTTCATCTGCCCGTGCAGCTCCTCCGCGCGGGCGATCTGTTCGTCGGTCGCCCGCTTGCAGGCGAGCTCGGCGGCCTGCAGCTCCATGCCGATCAGCATCTCGATCACCGCCTCCACGTCGCTCAGCGAGAGCTTGACGACCATGGCACCGCGATTGGGCGAGATCTGGACCAGCCCCTCCACCTCCAGGATCTTCAACGCTTCGCGCAGGGGGGTCCGGGAGATGCCGAGCCGCTCGGTGATCACCCGCTCCGGGATCCGCTCACCCGCCGGCAGATCGCCCGCGACGATCATGTCCCGGATGCACTGAACCGCGTAGACCGACCGTTGCCCGCGCTGCGACGCGTCGCGAAGGGGTTCGTCCGGGGTCGGTTCACTCTCGACACTCTGCATGCAAAATCCTTTAGATTTGGCCGGAAATGTCGGCTACGGATTGACTGCGGCCGCATTTTGCATGCAACACGCCGTGGATCGGCACGATGAACGCAGAACGAAGCAACTCAAAATGAACTTCCACGCGTACTACCGGGATGTGAAGCCCGTCACCACGTGCCTGATCGGAACCGGCGATTTCGGCAACAGCTTCATCACGCAAAGCGAGCGGATGGCGCTGATGTCGACGCGCGTCGCCGTGGACCTCGACGCCGGGCGGGCGGGCAAGGCGTTCCTCGCCGCGGGTGTCGACCGTGCCCGCATCGCCGTCTGCACCACGGCCGGCGAAGCCAAGGCGGCGTGGGAGAGCGGCAAGGCCATCGCCACCAGCGACGTCGCCGTCGCGCTCGACCTGCCGGTGGACGTCGTCGTCGAGGCGACCGGCGATCCGGAGGGCGGGGCGCGCCACGCGCGCATGTCGATCGAGGCGGACAAGCACCTCGTCATGGTCAGCAAGGAGGCCGACAGTGTCGTCGGGCCCGGCATCGCCGCGATGGCGAACGCGCGCGGACGCGTCGTCACTCCGGTCGACGGGGATCAGCCGAGCCTTCTCATCGGTCTGGTGACGTGGGCCGAGACGCTGGGGTTCGAAATCGTCGCCGCCGGCAAATCCAGCGAATACGACTTCGTCTTCGACGCGGCGCGCGAGACCATCGACAGCAATGGCCGGGTGATCGACGTCCCCGGCTTCGGCGCGCTCGACCGGCTCGGCGACCGCGACTGCGCCGGGCTCGTCGCCGAGCGGACGCGCCTCGCCGCGAGGCTGCCGCAGAAGCTGGTTCCGGACCTCTGCGAGATGACCCTCGTCTCCAACCACACGGGGCTGATGGCGGACCGGGCGGATCTCCATGTGCCGATCGCCCGCATCGAGGAGCTGCCGACCCTGTTCCGCCTGCAGTCCGAGGGCGGGCTCCTCTCCGAAGGGCGGCGGATCGACGTCTTCCAGTGCATGCGCGCGCCGCACGAGCTCAGTTTCGCGGGCGGCGTCTTCGTGGTCGTGCGCTGCACCGACAGGGCCACCTGGCGCCTGCTGGCGCACAAGGGCCACGTCCTCAGCCGCGACGGGAGCACCGCGCTCCTGTGGCTGCCCCGCCACCTCCTCGGCCTCGAGGCTGCGACGAGCGTTCTGGATGCCGCGGGCCATGGCGTGTCCTCCGGGGCGGTGGCGCTGACGCCGCACACCGACCTCGCGATGATCGCCGACCGCGACTTCGCCGCCGGCGAGGTCCTGCACATGGGCGGCCACCACCACGAGGTCGCCGACGCGTCGGCGCGGATGATTCCGGCCGCGCCCCTGTCGGCCGAGGCTCCGGCCCCGTTCTACCTCGTGTCGAACCGGACGCTGGTGCGGCCGGTGGCGAAGGGTGAGATGTTCCGCCTCGCCGACGTCGAGATCGAGCCGGGCTCGGAGCTTCTCGCCCTGCGTAAGTCGCAGGACAGCCACTTCTTCGCGGCCGCCTGACGCCCCCTGCCCGGCGTCACGGCGCCGGACCTTCCGACGACGGGTGAGCCGCCGCAGCGGCTCGCCGGCGCGCACTCACATCACCGGCCGGCCACCGTCGACCATGAGGTTCGTCGCAGTGATGTAGGAGGCCTCGTCCGACGCCAGCCACAGGATCGGGATCGCGATCTCGCGCGGATCGCACCAGCGCTTCATGATGCAGTCGTGGACGGGCGCGGCGCGAAGGTCGGCCTCGCTGGTCCCGGCAGCGGCCGCGCGGCGGATGTGAAACGGCGTCAGCGTGTAGCCCGGGCACAGCGAATTCGCCCGCACGCCGTGCTCGGCCTCCTCGAAGGCAAGCGTGCGCGTCATGGCGATGATCCCGGCCTTGGTGGCGTCGTACTGCCCCATCCCGGCCCGCCCCGTCACGCCGTAGGTCGACGAGATGTTGACGATGGCGCCGTTCCCCGCCTGCCGCAGGTCGGGCATCGCCGCCTTTGCCATGTAGGCGTAGCTGAGGAGATTGACGGCAAGCACCCTGTCCCAGGTCTCCGCCTTCGCCTCGGCGAGCGGCTCGTAGGAGCGGATGCCGGCGTTGTTGACCAGAATGTCGACGTTGCCGAACAGCGCCCTTGCCCGTGCCACCGCATCGACGCAGGCGTCCTCGCCGGAGACGTCGAGCGCCGCACCCTCCACTTTCGCGTCTGGCACGTCCCTCCGGATCCCGGCGACCACGTCGGTCAACGCGTCCTGGTCCGGATCCACCAGGAGGACGCTGGCCCCCTCCTCGCAGAAGACGCGGCCCGTGGCACCGCCGATCCCGCCGGCGCCGCCCGTGACGATCGCCACGCGTTGAGCCAACCGTTCTGCCATGATCTTGTCCTTCGCTTGTCGAGCTGCGCCGCGACGCAGGATCCAAATCGTTGAGCGCCGGCCGGACGGCCCCGTGACGCGCCGCCCGTCGCCGGGGCGCCCGCCTTCGCCCGGTCAGCCGAGCAGGCCGCCCGAGGGCTCCGTCTCGTCGAAGCGGCCGCGGAAGGTGAGGACGAGGCCGGCGATGCTGTAGACGCTCATCAGCCCGCCGCAGACCGGCACGGACGCGTACCACCACGCCTTGTCGAAGCGCAGGAACGGCGTCGTCTCGCCGGAACCGGCCATGAACTCGTAGCCCTTGAGGAGGAACACGAGGGCGACCATCAGCATCAGGAACTTGATGAACACCTCGATCGCGTGACGTACCTTCGGCGGCACCGAGACGAGCACCAGCGTCACGTTGTAGAGCGCGCCCTCGCGCCACAGCGCGACGGCACCGAGGAAGGTGAGCCAGGCGAACAGCAACTCCACGATCTCATCCGACCCGGTGATCGACACCACCGGCACCGAGCGCGTGACGACGCCGGCGAGGAGCAGGAGGAAGAGGCCCACCAGCGCGCCGGTGACGCCCCAGCGGCAGACGAACGCGACCGCCCGGTCAGCGGCCTTCAGCACCGCGATCATGAGCCGTACCCCAGCGCATGCGGTAGCCACAGCACCGTCTCCGGCACGAAGGTCACGAGGAGGAGGACGGCGAGGAGGGCCAGCATGTAGGGCCACATCTCGCGCACCATGTCGCTGATCGGCACGTTGCTGACGGAGGACACCGCGAAGAGGCACATCCCCACCGGCGGCGTCACGAGGCCGATCATGAGGTTCAGCACCATGATGATGCCGAAGTGGACCGGGTCGACGCCGATCTGCAGCATCACCGGCAGCAGGATGGGGAACGCGATGATGATGATCGCGACCCCCTCGATGAACATCCCGAGGATCAGGAGGATGGCGTTGACGAGCAGCAGGATCGCCCACGGCTCGCTGGTGAGGCTGAACATCGCCTCGATGACGGCGTTCGGGATCTGCTGCTGGATGAGCACCCAGCCGAACGGCGCCGCGGCGGCGATGATGAACATCACCTGCACCGTCTGCCGGCCCGACAGCCACAGGATGTCCGGGATGTCCCGCCACCTCAGCTCGCGGTAGACGCAGGTGCCGAGGAAGAGCGCGTAGGCGGTGGCGAGAACCGCCGCCTCGGTCGGCGTCGCGAGGCCGCCGAGGATGCCGCCGATGATGAGGACCGGCGTCAGCATCGCGGGCAGCGCGCCGAAGAAGACCCGCCGCGCCTCAGAGCCCGCCGGACGCCCCTCCATGACCGGCAGCTTGCGAACCCGCGCGACGACCGAGATGACGATCATCAGCGCCAGCGCCATCAGCGCCCCCGGCATCACGCCCGCCAGGAAGAGCGCGCCGATGGAGACGTTGGCGAGGCTACCGTAGATCACCAGCGGGATGCTGGGGGGCATGATCGGCCCGATGGTCGACGAGACGGCGGTGATGGTGGCGGCGAACCGGCCGGAATATCCGGCCTCGCGCATCGCCTTCACCTCGATGATGCCGAGGCCCGCCGCGTCGGCCACCGCCGACCCGGACATGCCCGAGAAGATGACGCTCGCCAGCACGTTGACGTGCGCGAGGCCGCCGCGGATCCGCCCGACGAAGAGCTGCGCCGCGGCGAAGATCCGCTCGGTGATGCCGCCGGTGTTCATCAGGTTGCCGGCGACGATGAAGAACGGGATCGCCAGCAGCGGAAAGGACGTGGTCCCGACGTAGAGCCGCTGAATGAAGATGAACAGCAGGTCCGGGCCCGTCGCCCACCACATCGTTCCGATGGCCGTCGCCGCGAGCGCAACGGCGATCGGTGTGCCGATGAGGATCAGCGCACACAGGACCAGCAACAGGACGACCATCAGCATGAGGCGCACCGACCCGGGATGGAGGCGGAAGGGGACGTGGCGGACACCGGGCGCGCCGGCAGCGGCCGCGCGCCCGGGTCCCGCTCAGTTCTGGTTCTCGGTCAGCTCTGGGTCTTGGCCGCCTCGACGAAGCCCTTCCAAGTCTCCCACGCCTCGTCGCCGATGTTGCTGCGCAGCTGCGCGTAGGCCGGCTCCATCTGCGCCTGGAAGGGAGCGATCTCGGGACGGGTGACCGCGACGCCGGACTCCTCCATCTTGGCGAGGTAGTCCTCTTCCTGCCGGACGACCTGGGCGCGGGCGTCGTTGCCGGCGGCGGTCGCCTCCTCCTGGATGATGGCGCGCTGCTCGTCCGTCAGCTTGCTCCAGCTCTTCGGATTGGAGGCCAGCATGACGGTCGCGTAGATGTGCTTGGTGAGCGCGATGTGCTTCTGCACCTCGTAGAACTTCGCCGCGAAGGTGGTGCCGACGGGGTTGTCCTGTCCGTCGACGGTCTTGTTGGCGAGGGCGAGGTAGACCTCCTGGAAGGCGATCGTCTGCGTCTGCGCTCCCAGTGCCTCGAAGGCGAGCTTGATCGCGAGCTCGGGCGGCACGCGCAGCTTCATGCCCTCGATATCCTCCGGCGTGTTCACCGGACGCACGCTGTTGGAAAGGCTCCGGAAGCCCCATTCGTAGTTGGCGATCCAGGTGAAGCCCGCCTTGGCGAGCTGCTCGGCCATCCAGTCGCGGCCGGTCACGTCCAGCGTGCGGTGCGCGTGCTCGTAGCTCTCGAACTGGTAGGGGATGTTGACGACGCCCACCGTGCGCGAGAGCGCCTCGATGTTGGCCGGGTTGAGGATGATCATGTCGACCGCGCCGGCCCGCACCTGCTGCGCGGTTTCCGTCGGCGAGCCGAGGGCGTTGTTCGGGAACAGGGTGATCTGCACCTCGCCGCCCGTCCGCTCGGCGACGTTCTTCACCATCGTCTCGGTCGTGGTGTGGACGGGATGGCTGGTGTCGGCGGGGTGCGTGAGCTTGAGGCTCGTCGCCGCGCGGCTGAGGCCCGGGCGCATGAGTACCGCCGCGGACGTGGCGCCGGCGAGGGCGACGAAGCGACGGCGCGAGAACGTGTCGAAGGGAGATCCCATGGCTGTTTCCTTCCGCCTATTTCTTTGACCGACGCGCTCTTCGGCGCGTTTTCGTCAGACACAAACAGGCATGGGGGCGATCCCGATTCCTCGTGTCATGACCCCATTTTTGCATTCAACTTTCGCCGATCGTCAAGCGCTCCATTCACTTTGGCGCCTGAAATCATCGCGATTGCATGCAAGTTGTCGGATCGGTCGAAGCGACCTGCACCTGGCGGACGGCGGATGCAGCACGGGCGCCCGCCGCGTCCCGGCCACCTCGCGTCATGAGGACGCGGGTCGCCGGGCGGCGGGGCGAGCGCGCCCGGCGTCAGGACAGGTCGATCGCCACCACCCGCGCCGGTGCCCCGTCGGAGCCGGAATAGCGGATCGGCAGCGCGCTCAGCATCGTGGTCTTCGTGGTCACCTGGCGCGTGTTCACGAGATATTCGATCAGCGTCACGTTGTTGCGCAGGAGGACGTCGTGCGTGACGTGCTCCACGATCGGCCGCATCTCCCCGTGCAGCATCAGGCGGATCGTGTAGTCCTGCGGGAAGTCGAAGGCGACGGCTGTCGGCCCGCGCTCCAGCAGCCACTCGGACGCCTCGCGCGACATGTAGGGCGCGTCCAGCCAGAAGGTCGCGTCGCGCCAGTCGCGCTGCTCGTCCCAGCAGGAGCGGAACATCGCGATCTGCCCCTTCTCCAGATGGCCGGCCCGCTCGGCGAGGCGGGCGGCGGTCACCTCCTCGTTCGGCCTGATGTCGGTGAGGTCGATCACCGCCGCCGTCCCGCACACGCGCGACAGGTCGAGCGCATCGAGGGTGTCGCCGCCCGGCACCATGTGGCGCGGCGCGTCGACGTGGGTGAAGCCGTGGCAGGTGGTCTTCAGCCCGCTCGCCTCGAACAGGTCGCCATCGGCGAAGCTGCCCTTCTTGAACCGCTCGATGGGCCAGCGCAGGTGCCCCTCTTCGATCGGCATGGAGAGGTCGTGGATTTTCATGACGGTCAGCCTCCGCTGTAGAGGTTCGGCAACGTGAGCACCACGGCCGGAAAGACGAGACAGATGAGAAGCGCGACGATGAGCGCGGCGAGGAAGGGAAGGCTCTCGCGGATCACCACCTCCGGGCGCTCGCGGGCGATGTACGCGGACAGGTAGATGAGGTAGCCGACCGGCGGCGTCGTCAGGCCGATCATCAGGTTGAGGACGATGAGCACCCCGAAGTGGATGGGGTCGATGCCGAGGCTCACCATCGTCGGCAGGAACACCGGCACCACGATGACGAGCGCCGCCAGCGGGTCGAGGAAGAGCCCGATCACCAGCACGAACAGCATGACGAGGACGAGCACCCAGAACGGGTCCCTGGTGATGGAGAAGATCGCCTCCGCCGCCATGGTGGAGACCTTGAGGTCGGCGACGATCCAGGCGAACAGCGCCGACGCGCCGACGATGACGAGCACCGTGGCGGTCCCCTTCGCGGCCTCCACCAGCGCGGTGAAGCAGCCGCCCCACGTCAGCTCGCGGAACCAGAACTTGCCGACCACGAAAGCGTAGGCGACCGCGACCGCCCCCGCCTCCGTCGCGGTCATGATCCCGCCGAGGATGCCGCCGACGATGATGACCGGCGTCAGCAGGGCGACGAGCGCCCCCGCCCCCGCCCGGGCGATCGCGCCGAATCCGGCCCACGGGTCGGACGGATAGTTGCGGATGACGGAGATGACGTAGACCACCGCCATAAGGCAAAGTGCGACGACGAGCCCCGGTACGATCCCGGCGAGGAACATCTTGCCGACCGAGACCTGCGCCAGCACCGCGTAGACGATCATCGGGATCGACGGGGGGATGATCGGGCCGATGACGCTCGACGTCTGGGTGATCGCGGCCGCGAAGCCGCGTGAGAAACCGGACTTCTCCATCGCCGGGATCATCACCGAGCCGACCGCGGCCGTGTCCGCGACCGCCGAGCCGGAGATGCCGGAGAAGAACACCGAGGACAGCACGTTGACGTGCCCGAGCCCGCCGCGGATGTGCCCCACGCAGGTCTGCGCGAAGGCGACGATGCGCCGTGTGACGCCGCCGCGGTTCATCAGCTCGCCGGCCAGGAAGAAGAAGGCGACGGCCAGCAGGAGGAAGTTGTCGATCCCCGACAGGAACTGCTGCGCCACCACGGCGAACGGGATGTTCGGCCGGTAGACCAGCAGCGCGACCACCGAGGCGATGATGATCGCGAACACGAGGCGCACGCCGAGAAGGGCGAGGAGGACCATCGTCCCCACGAGAATGAGGGCGGTCATTGGGGCGCGCCGCCTCCGGGATGGAAGACCTCGCGCCACACGCCGGCGACCGCCCAGACCGCGCCCCCCACCGTCAGCGCGGCGAAGTACCACCATTTCGAGAGGTCGAGGGTCACGTAGCGGTCGAAGGAGAACATGGCCGACAGCTTCCACGCCCCCCAGGCGAGGAGCGTGATGGCGCCGAGCGCGCCGAGCGCCGCGACGACGCGCAGCGGACGGCTGAGGCCGGGCAGATCGGCGATGAGGCCGATCCGCATGTGGTCCGCGCCCGCCGCGCCGAGCACGATGAGCCAGATGAAGAGGAGCCGGTTCAGCTCCTCCGCCCAGACGATGGAGTTGTTGAGGCCGTAGCGCGCGACCACCTGGGCGATGGTGATCGCCGTGATGGACAGCAGCAGGCCAGCGACAGCGACGCGCCAGATCCACGTCGCCGCCGTCTCGATGCGTTGGATCACGTCGGACTTACTGGGCAGACGGGGCCAGAGCGTCGATCTTGGTCAGCAGGTCGTCGCCGAACTTCTCCGAGTACATCGCCCGGGTCTTCTCGGCGACCAGGTCGCGGAACGCCTCGACGTCGGGCTCCATGTCGATCTCGACGCCGGCGGCCGTCATCGCCTCGAGGCTCGAGGTCTCGAGTACACGGTTCAGCTCGCGCTCGTAGGCGGCGGAGATCTTCGCGGCGACGCGCAGCGCCTCCTGCTGGTCTTCCGGCAGCGAGGCGAACTTGCTCGCGTTCATGACCAGCGGCGCGGCGGTATAGGCGTGCTCGGTGATGGAGAGGTACTTCTGCACCTCGTGGAAGTTGGAGTGGTAGATGTGGGTCGTCGGGTTCTCCTGCCCGTCGACGGTACCGGTCTGCAGCGCGCTGTAGAGCTCGGCGAACGGCATCGGCGCCGGGTTCGCGCCCAGGATCGTGAAGGCCTCGATGTGCGCCGGGTTCGGCGTCGTCCGCAGTTTCAGGCCCTTGAGGTCCTCCGGCGTGTGGATCGGGCGCTTGTTGTTGGTCAGGTTGCGGAAGCCGATCTCCCAGAACGCCAGGCCCTGCAGCCCGACGGCGTTGATGGAGTTCATCAGTTCGTCGCCGACCGCACCGTCGAGGACGCGGTACGCGTGCTCGGGCGACTCGAACAGGAACGGCAGGTCGAGGACGTTCACCTGCGGCGCGAAGGAGGTGAAATAGGGATTGCCGGTGACGGTGATGTCGATCGTGCCGAGGCGGACGCCCTGAAGCGAGTTGGCCGAATTGCCGAGCTCGCCGGCGGGATAGACCTCGACCTCGAGGGCCTTGTCGGTCATGTCCTCGACGATCCACTTGAACATGAGGGCCGCCTTGTGGGGCGTGTCGCTCGTGTTCGCGTAGTGACCGAAGCGCAGCGTCTCCGCCTGGGCGCCCGTGACGATGGACGCCGCGCACAGCGAAGCGGCCAGCAGGATTCTGGATCTCAGCATGGTTCCTCCCGAAGTATTTTTATTGACGGTTCCACCGATATTGCCCGGCGTACCGCTGCTTTAGTCTCGTCGACGGTGCACACGGCTGCAAGTCTCCGATCCCCGCAAGCGTCGGACTGCAATTTTCAGATTGTGGGGAATGCGGCGACACGCAAAGCTTATGAAGCGGCCCGTCAAACGCCATCCTCATGATGGATGACGTGGGCTAAGTCTCTGCAATGGCGGGTTGGTCTTGCGATAGCCCGATCGTCCCCGGCCGGCCTCCAGTATCCCCCGGTGCCAGCCATGGGGCGGCTGCACCGGGGAGCGGCCTCTTGCGGCCGACCGGGCGAGCGAGGCGGGAGCAGGCCTTGCGACGGACCGGACCGAGGCTCGCGTTGACAGGCTTTTCCTCGCGCGCCTATCAAATCCCATGCGGTACGCTGCGTTCGTCCTGAAAGTCGTGGTTGTGCTCGGGCTGGCGTTCTCGTCGCCCGCCGTGACGCGCGCCGACGGTTCGCTGATGTCGCGGAGCGCCGCATGGACGACGTCGGATGCTCCGGCCCTTGCGTCCTCCCCGGTGGCACGGCACGGCGGCACGGTCGCGACGCGCGAGCGGGCCGGAGGGCACCATCCCTGCGGAGTGAATGTGTGCGCCAACGGCCTCGAGGACAGCGACTGCTGCCTCGTGGGCGCCTGCGTCTGCGGCACGGTCGTGCCGCCGGCGAGCATGGCCGCCCCCCTCATCATGGCCGGCGGCGGCCCTGCGGTGTCGACGGCCACCCCCGGCGGCCTCGCCCCCGACCTCACGCCCGGTGACCCGCCTCCCCCACGAACGGCCGCACTCGCCGCGTGATCGCCGACGTTCCCGGTCGCTCCGGAGCGACCCGGCGGCGCGCACGGCATCGGCGTGGCTCCGGCCCGCCGATGCGCCGCCTTTCCAGACGCCGGAACGTTCCCGGCTTGGTCCCTTCGCGGGGCCGCTCCTTCCCCGGACCGCGACATGCGGCCGGACAATGGACCCAGTCATGAAACACCCTGGTTATGCCGTCAGCCGGCGGACCATCCTCAGCGGCTCGGGCGCGCTCCTCGCCGGCGCTGCCCTATGGCCGAGGCCGCTTCAGGCGGCGTCCGCGCCCTACGAGCTCGTCGCCGGCACCGGGCGCCAGCGCCTCGCCTTCGACGGCGCGGAGCGTCTCGCCCGCACGTGGTGCTACAACGGCACCGTGCCGGGCCCGCTGCTGCGCTACCGCGTCGGAGACCGTCTCGACGTCGCCTTCACCAACCGCCTGCCGGAGCCGACCTCCGTCCACTGGCACGGACTGCGGCCCCCCAACGCGATGGACGGTGCCGCGCCGCTGACGCAGCCCCCCGTCGCCCCCGGCGAGACGATGGCCTACACCTTCGACCTCAACGACGCCGGAACCTTCTGGTACCACACGCACTTCCGCAGCTTTAACCAGCAGGACCGCGGCCTCTACGGCGTCCTCGTGGTCGACGAGGCGGAGCCGCCGGCCGTCGACCGCGACCTCGTCCTGGTGCTCGACGACTGGGTCGTCGACGCCGCGGGCCGCGTCTCGCAGACGTTCGGCGCCATTCACGAGTGGGCCCATGCGGGGCGCCTCGGCAACGTCGTGACGATGAACAACGCGGACGACATCCGCCTGCCGGTGCGGGCGGGCGAGCGGCTCCGGCTGCGTCTCGTCAACGTCGCCAACGCGCAGGTCTTCGCCCTCGCCTTCTCCGGGCACGAGACGGTGGTGATCGCCGAGGACGGCGAACCGGTTCCCCCGCGCCGGCAAAGCGACGTCGAGCCGCTCGTGCTCGCCCCCGGCCAGCGCGTCGACGTGATCCTCGACGCGACGGCGGCCCCCGGCTCGGAGCACGCGATCAACGGGTTGACCCTGACCGGAGAGATCTCGTTCGGGCGCGTCGTCTACGCCGGCGAGGCCGCGCCGGAGGGACGCTCCGGGGGCCCCGTCGTCCCCCTCGCCCCGAATGCAAGGCCGACGCTCGACCTCGAGGGCGCCCGGCGCATTCCGCTCGCGATGGAGGGCGGCGCGATGGGCCGGATGCGCGGTGCCGTCCTGGGCGGGACGATGATGAACATGCGCGAGCTCGTGTCGAACGGCCGGGTCTGGGCGCTGAACGGCGTCGCCGGCGACATGGCGGAACCGCTCGTGACGCTCAAAGGCGGAGAGACCGTCATCGTGGAGATGACGAACGACACCGCCTTCCCGCACGCAATGCACCTGCACGGCATGCATTTCCGCGAGGTGGAGCGGGAGGGCCGGACCGTCACCGACGCACCCTGGCGCGACACGGTGCTGATGGGCGCGGGCGAGCGCGTCGTCATCGCCTTCGCCGGCGAGGGGCCCGGCCGCTGGATGTTCCACTGTCACATGATCGAGCACATGGCCGGCGGCATGATGACGTTCGTCGAAGTCGAGGAGGCCTGAGGACGATGCACCGGACACCGACACTCGCCGCATCCTCCCGACGCCCGCCGCCGCCTGCGGGGGCCGGCGACGCGCGCAAGACGGCAGGGCACTGACATGGCGTTTCCCCGCAAGCCGGTCCTCGCCGGGCTGGGCTTCTTCGGCACGCTCCTCGTTGCCTTCGGCGCGATGACGGCGATCTCCTGGTGGCGCGGCGACGGCGCCGGCAACGGCGCGGCGGTCGCCCTCGCGCCGGACGACGTCGCCGTCGTCGCGGAGGGGGCGAAGATCTACGCCGCCAACTGCGCGAGCTGCCACGGGGCCGACCTCGAAGGTCAGCCGAACTGGCGCGAGCGCAAGGCCGACGGCAAGCTCCCCGCCCCACCGCACGACCGGGACGGACACACCTGGCACCACCCGGACGTCCAGCTCTTCCACCTCGTGAAGAACGGTCTGCCGAAGACGGTCGGCGATCAGCCCTACCTGACCGACATGCCCGCCTACGCCGGCATCCTCACCGACGCCGAGATCGTCGCCGTCCTCAGCTACATCAAGAGCCGCTGGCCCGCCGACATCCGCCGCAGTCACGACGAACTCAACGACCGCCTCGCCGGCTACAACCCGAACTGACGTTCACTGCGGTGCGGGCCGGACCGGCGACGCCCGGCCCCCTCCTCGCGGCCCGGCGATCCCGGCACGGCCGGTGGCCGCCGGGCCCTAGAGGCCGCGCGCCGCCTTCGCCCGCACGCGCTCGCGCCAGAAGGCGAAGAGGCCGGCGCTGACCACGATGGCGCCGCCGAGGATCGTCCAGGGGCTCACCACCTCGCCGAAGATCGCGACGCCGATCGCGGAGGCGAAGACGGTCTGGAGGTAGGTGAAGGGCTGGATCGCCGAGGCCTCCGCCGCCTCGAACGCCTTGATGAGGAGATAGTGGCCGCCCATGCCGGTCATGCAGAGGATGATGAGCATCACCACCTCCCACGGCGTCATCCAGGACCAGAACCACGGCCCGATCAGGGTCATCGTCAGCGCGCCGAAGAGGCCCGTGTAGCAAAAGCTGGTCATCGCCGCGTCGGTCCGCGCGACACGGCGGGTCATGAGCTGGTAGGCGGCGAACATGACCATGCCGACGATCGCGATGCCGAGCTCCGGCGTCACAGCCCGCGAGCCGGGCCGGATGATCAGCATCATCCCGATCATGCCGATTCCGACCGCCGTCCACCGCCGCCAGCCCACCTGCTCCCCGAGCACGGGTCCGGAAAGGGCCACCACGAGAAGTGGCATGAAGGCGAAGATGGCGTGCGTGGGCGCAAGGCCGAGCAGCGCGAAGGCGGTGATGGCGACGCATATCTCGAGCGCCAGCAGGACGCCGCGAACGATCTGCAGGCGCGGCTGCCCCGAGGCGAGCCCGGTCCGGAAACCCTTCCGCCAGAGCATCACCAGACACACCGCGCCGAACGCCCAGTAGCGCCACATGGTCACGAAGAGGGCCGAGTGCTGCTCCGCCAGAGCCTTGGAAAGCCCGTCCTGCGCGGCAAAAATGATCGCAGCGGCCACCATGAAAGCGACCCCGCGCAATGTATTCGTTTCACCCGAAGGGGTCGCGGCGACGGCGGTCTCAGTCATGACGCGGCTATCGCCCGGCGGTGAACCGGATGCAAGGGCGCAGTGGCAATCATCACCGCAACGACACCACCCCATGCCTTCGGCCCGCGGGGAAAGCCGTTCCCGCAAAGATTGTGAAGGGCTGGCACGCGATGAACCGGTCCCGCTCGGCATTCGGCCGGTTCACCGCGTACGCTCCCGCCCCGGTCCGGGCGCCGCAATCGGCTCACGCGGCGTTGAAGCGCGTTGCCGTTCGGCTGACACTCCGCCCCGGACGAGGGTGGAGTGTCGATGCGCCGTGCCGCCGTGCGGCACTCGTCGGAGGATGGTCAATGGAGCGACGGGCTGTGGCGGCGGTCAGGCCGGGAGCGTCGGGCTGGCGTCCTTGACCGTGACGCGCCAGAGCGTACGCGGATCCTCGCTCCTCATCAGCGGTGCGCAGTGGAGCAGCGAGGCGTTGTCCCAGACGATGACGTCGCCGACGCGGTACTGCGGCTGGAACGTGAACGCGGGGCCGGTGGAGTGGCTGGCGAGGCGGCGCAACAGGTCGAGCCCTTCGGCCTCGTCCATGCCCTCGATCCCGAAGGACGAGCCGGAGACCGCGTAGAGCGCCGGCTTGCCGGTGTGCGGATGGCGCCGCACCAGCGGGTGGCGCTCCCAGGCCATCCTGGCCTCCTGGTCGTCGGACAGGACGGAGGCGACGGTGCGCGAGGCTCTGTCGAGGTCGTCGCGATTGCCGTAGTGGTGGCGCGCGATGAGCGGGGCGAGGCGTTCGCGCTCCTCCTCCGGCAGCGCCTCGTAGGCGGCGCGCTGGTCGGCGAAGGTGGTGCCCGCCTCGGCGTCCGGGATCTCGATGGCGTAGAGGATGGTGCAGCGCGCCGGGGTCGCCAGGTACGAATAGTCGGTGTGGAAGTAGGTGCCGCCGTCGGCGAGGCCGATGTGCTCCCCCTGCTCGTTCGTGCGGTTCGACAGGATCAGGATATTGGGGTCGGCCGCGTGGTGATACTGGTCGATGACGTGGGGTTCCGGCCGGCCGAAGCGGCGGGCGAAGGCCACCAGATCGGCAGGCTCGAGGGTCTGGTCGCGGACCACGATGACGAGGTGGTCATGGAGCGCAGCCTCGACCGCCTCGAAGGTCGCGGCGTCGAGCGCCCTGAGGTCCACGCCCTCGATCTCGGCGCCGAGCGGACCGCCCGACGGACGCACGTTGATCGTCATGCCTCTCCCTCCCTGCAGCTTTATTGTGCTGACTTGTTGGGCAGAGGGTCGGACGGACGCGCCGATCCGTCAACGCCTTTGGTGTAGGTACCGCCCAATTTCCGGGCAGAGCGGACCGAAAAGGCGCCGTCGCACCGGCCGATCGATGGCGGGAACCGCTAGACGAGAATGTCGATCGGCGAAAGGTCCCGAACGTCAACGCCATGGAGGGTCAGAACGTCGCCGCCGACCTGCAGGACGGCGTCATCGCCGTGCGCGGCGAAGGCGGCGACGGCCTGCCGCGCGCTGGCGAAGTCCAGGTCGCGGAGGTCGAGACGGTCGAGGCCGGGCCTGTAGTCGCTCACCACGTCGTGGCCGAAGTGCGGATCGAACGCGAAGACGTCCGCGCCGCGCCCGCCATGCATCTCGTCGTTACCCGCTCCGCCGACGAGGACGTCCGGCCCCTTGCCGCCGAACAGGACGTCGTTTCCATTGCGGCCTTCCAGCAGGTCCCGCCCCGGCCCGCCGGTGAGGACGTTGCCGATGCGGTCCCCCGCGAGACGGTCGTCGTAACGGGATCCCTGGATGTCTTCGATGCCGCCATACGTGTCGCCGGCCGCGTCCCCGGTGTTCGTGCCCGGCGACCTGAGATCCGCGACGACCGCCGCCGGCGCCGTCCAGTACGACGCGCAGTCACGGCCGGCCGCGCCGATCAGCACGTCCGCGTCCGCGCCGCCGCGCAGCAGGTCGTCCCCGGTGCCAGCGTTCAGCGTGTCGACCCCGTTGCCGCCGACGATCAGGTCGTCTCCCGGGCCCGCCACGATGTAGTCCGCTCCGCCGGCGCCTTTCAGGGTGTCGTCGCCCCCCCTGTCCGCGCCGCCCGCCCCGGCGCTGAAGATCTGGTTGTCCAGTCCATTGCCGATGATCGTCGTCGCGTTGGCGTCCGGGTCGGACGAGGGCTTGAACCAGAAGTCCTCCATCCAGTCCGGCATCCGGACCAGCGCGTTGTTGCTGTGGCCCCGGTCGTAGCCGCCGGGGTCCGAAATCGCGAGGATGTTGCTCGCGTTCGCGCTGAAGAAGTACTGCTGCCCCCAGTCGGTGTCGAACCGGACGACCTTCTGGTGGTCGAAGAACGTGACCCCCTGCTGTTCCGCCTCGGCCTGCAGCCAGTGCTGCAGCTTCTCCAGCACGGCGCCGTATCGCGGCACGTCGACGAGGTTGTGCTGGTTCTCCGGGTCGCGGCGACAGTCGAACAGCTCGTAGGTGTTGTCCTCGTAGCGCGTGATGCGATACGCGGGGGTCCTCATCGAGATCGTGCCCATGATGGCCGTCAGGGCAACGCCCTCGGTCGGCACGCCGGGATCGTGCACGACGCCGGCCAGCGAATTTCCCTCCACGGTGTCGGGGACCGGCACGCCGACGAGATCCAGCACGGTCGGCATCAGGTCGAGCAGCGACACGACCCCGTCATTCCTGACGCCTCGCGGTCCCGCATCGGGATCGACGAAGATCAGCGGGGTGCTCGTCGCCTGTTCGTAGGGCGCGAACTTCCCGTCCAGATCATGGTTTCCCAGCATGAAACCATGATCGCACCAGAAGGCGATCACCGGGTCGCGATCCGACGCGTCGATCGCGTCGAGGATGGTTCCGAGCCGGGCGTCCATCTCGGACACGTTGGCCAGGTATCCTTGGATATAGCGCTCCGCCCAACCGTCGTTGCGGATGGTTGGCCACAATTCGGTCCTGGAATACTCCTGCATCCACGGTGGAACCTCATCGCCCGTCCATTCCGGCGCGACGATCTGGTCCAGCGGGTAGAAGTCCCTGTAGGACTGCGGCGATATCATCGGCCCGTGCGGGTCGGAGAGTCCGATCATCAGGCTCAGCGGCGCCGCCTCGTCATAGCTGGTCAGCACGTCGGCCGCCGCCCGCGTCGTGATCACGTCGCCGAGCCGGGCCTCCGGCCCCTCGAAGACTCCGACACCGTACTGGCCATCCGCCGGGGGCCGGTATGCGTACTCGGGCGGCGAATAATAGTGGTCGAACGAGAGGGTTCTGACCGCTTGACTGGGCTGGAACTCGTGGAAGACCTTGCCGAAGCCGTAGGACTCGTACCCCGCCGCGTTGAGGACCGCCGGGAGCGTCTTCGTCAGATCGATCTCCTCCGACCACCTCGGCGAGCCGGCACCGATGGACTGCCCGGTGGCGAACGCGGACTGTCCCGTCAGCGCCGCGGCGCGGGACGGGCTGCAGAGCGGGGTCGTCACTTGCGCGTTCGTGAACGAGGTCCCCATCGCGCCGAGACGATCCAGATTGGGCGTGTGCAGCGGGACCCCGAACTGTTCCTTGTAATTCCAGACGTTGAACAGCTCATCAGCAGCGATAACGACCAAGTCTTTCATGGACCTGCCCATACCTACTATTTTTATTGGAGCCCGATCCGATCGCGGACGATCGATCTGCGGCTCTGCCCGTCAGTGTACGGCCCGTCCCGATCGCCGGAATTGACGTCTGTCAATGGACATCACGCCCGGTCGACGGTCACCATGCGCGGCGCAATCTGGCGGCACCGCCGGCACGACACTCTAGGGATGGAATGGTCTTTCACGCGCGGGAAAGCGGCCACCCCGAGAGATGACGCGGGATATCGACGGACGCGGACCTTCAGCGTGTCGAAGACCGAGGCCCCGTCACTCCAGAGATGGATCGTTACCGTCAAATTCGACCTTGATATACAGTTTGACGCCAATGTCTATAAATGGCTGAAGAGTTTGAGGAGCGATATCGATATACGCGCAGTCATTCTCCGTTTGAAATAGGATAAACAATTTTGAGCTGCATCCTTCTAGCGAGATGAATCTCTTTATTCTTTCAAAGAGGGGTTCACATTCCGACAGCATCCACTCAACATGCGCCTGCGGTGGACTTTTAAGATCTACATTCTTCTCACTTCGGAGGAACGTGACCGATTTCGTCATCCTGTCCCGCCGAAACTCAGGAATATTCGCAGGGCGTCCAAAGATATACTCAAATTCCAGTGCGCACATTTCGAATGGTCCGGCGAATGACAACCAACAGACGCACGAATCTTCTTGATTTAGATCAGACAAACACAACGTCTCGCGTCGCAAAAGGCGGATACTCGATCGGCACACGTCCACAGTGGGCTATGAGCAGCCGACATGACTTGACGGCGGAATCGTGCCATAGGCTGCGTCGCGTAGTGTTCGATGAGCTTCAACGACCCAGATACAGGATTTTGGATCCTCTAATGGCCGATCATTCGGGATGGATCAAGGCGCTGCAATAGCCCTTCTGGGGCGTTGCAACGACTCTTCTCATGGGCTGGCTCGGACGCGCAAGACTGAAGCGCCGCCATGACTCTGAAATGAACCGCCTTGTCCATCCGTTGCCTACACTGTTACTGGGCATTTCAAGCTGCACTGTTTCTGTCGTCGTTACGATCCCGGCCATCGCGCTTTCCAATCAACACCTGTCATGGTGGGTATACGTATTCTTGAAAGGGCTTTTTTATTTATCCTTCTACTTCTTATCGGCATATTTTATCGATAAACATACTGTTTCAAGCGAGGGTCTGCAGTACTCGACGATAATTGGAAGACAAAAAGAGATCTTGTGGATCGATGTTCAATTCATTCAATATAATTTTCTAATGAAATGGTTTCAGATCAGGAGTCGTAGCAGGCAGGTCGCACGCCTTTCAGCCATTCTCATGGGATTGCCGCAGTTTGCCCAAGTTGCCCTGGAGCACGTGCCAAACGACGCTCTGGACCGAGTGACCGAGGATATACTTGAAGAAACCGCAAGGGGGAATCCGCCGTCGGTCTGGGACTAGCCTCACCGCGGCGTCGGTGGCCGCAGCGAAGTCGCCGTTACGTGCGGTGCGGTCCGGGCGCGAAGGTTCCCGAAATGGCGAGCGTGCCGTCCTCCCGCTCCACCGCGACCGGCAGGGGACCGGCGGCGTCCGCCGGCGCCTCGATCACGGCACGTACCCGCATGCCGACGAAGACCGGAGCGCGGAAACGGATGTCGAGCTCGCCCCCCTCAGTCCGCGCGGCGCCGAGGCGGTCGCGGAGGTGCCGCATCAGGTGCGCCAGCGACACCGTGCCGTGTGCGATCGTGCGCCCGAGCGGGGTCGCGGCGGCGAAGCTCTCGTCGAGGTGGATCGGGTTGAAGTCATCGGTCAACTCGGCGTAGGCGCGGGTTCGGCCGTCGTCGATGCGGGTCCAGTCGGACGTCCAGCGTTGTGTCACTGCGCCCATACGAACCTCATCTTCGCGTCGACCAGCGGGCCGGCGGCGGTCTCGAGGACGAGGCCGAACCTCACCCAGTTGCGCCCCGCCTTGGTTTCCTTGTCGATGCAATCGGCTCGCGCCTGGAACCGCTCTCCCGGCGTCAGCACCCGGTGGATCCGCATCTCCTGCCCGGCGTGGATGTTGCCCGGCGGGCGGGGGGCGACGAGCCGCGTATAGGCCCGCATCAGCATGGCGATGGTGAGCTCCACCGAGGCGTCCTCGGCCGCGAGGTCCGGGAAGGCGCGGTGGAGCTGCTCGGCCGCCTCCGCCGGCACCTCCATGTCGGCGCGGGCGATCTCGGTGCCGGGCCGGAAGTCGTCGAAACGCAGCAACCGCCGGGGCTCCGAGCGCTGAACGCCGTGCGCGTCAGCCGCCCTCACGACCGCCTCCGCGCCGTCGGCGTCCACGGAGATGCAGCCCGCGCGATCCGTGCCGGGTCGACCGAGGCGCCCGCGGTGGCCGCCGCCCTCGGACCGGGCCGGCGGTGTCGCCCGGTCAGTCTCACGCGCCCGTCACTCCCATCGATCACGTCATGTCCCTTCGCGTCTCCCGCTGCCATCGCCGGCGGGCAGACGGTAGCGTTCACATTTCATATTTGGAAGCATATTTTCGCCAAGGAAATTTCTTGACCTTTCTCCAGTGGCGCCTAGCCTGATGGACGCGGTCGCGCGACCGGCCGTGCGGACGCGCGTGCGACGACAACAAGAGAAGGGGCGCCCCGATCGTGGACACGCTTTGCCGACTGTATTTCCTGACCGATACGGTCCTCGGGTTCGGCGCCCTGCGGGAGCTGTCGCCTGCGATGCGGGCCGCCGGGATCTCCCGCCCCTTCCTGGTCGCCGACCGCGGTATCGCCGCCGCGGGACTCACGGATCGCATCGTCGAGGCGATGGACACCCCGCCCGTCGCGACGTTCCTCGACACCCCGGCCAACCCCACGAAGGCGGCCTGCGAGGCCGCCGCACGGGCGTACGTCGAGAACGAGGCGGACGGCGTCGTGGCGGTCGGCGGCGGTTCGCCGATCGACCTTGCCAAGGCGGTCCTCGTGCTCGCCACGCACGACGGAGCGTTCGAGAGCTACGACGCGGTCGCCGGCGGCACGGCGCTCATCGACGGGACGCGCCTGCCGCCGCTGATCGCGGTGCCGACGACGGCCGGGACCGGCAGCGAGGTCGGGCAGAGCGCGGTGATTTCGGTTCCGGGGGAGCGCAAGTACATCCTGCGCCATCCCGGTCTCAAGCCGCGCACGGCGATCTCGGACCCGGACCTGACGCTGTCGCTGCCGCGCGCGATGACGGTCGGCTCCGGCATGGACGCGATGACCCACTGCATCGAAGGCTTCCTCAGCCCGCGCCCGAACCCGCCTGCCGAGGCGGTGGCGCTCGACGGGCTCAGGCGCATCTGGAACCATCTGGAGCGCGCCGCCGCCGACGGCGACGACCGCGAGGCGCGCTGGCACCTCCTGATGGGCAGCGCCGAGGGCGGGATGGCGATGACCAACGGGCTCGGCGCCGTGCACGCGATGTCGCACGCGGCGGGGGGGGCTGCACGACCTCAATCTTCACCACGGCACCCTCAACGCGGTCTTCCTGCCCAGCGTCCTGCGGTTCAACATCGCCGCGAACAGTGTCGACCTGACCCCGCTCGCCGAGGCGACCGGGTGCCCCGACGCCGAAGCCTTCATCGCCGCCATCGAGGCGCGCAACCAGCGGCTCGGCATCCCTGCCGGCATCGCCGAGATGGGCGTCACTCGGGACCGCGTGCCGTCGCTGGCACGGGCGGCAAAGGCGGACTTCACGGACGCCACCAACGCCCGCCCGACCAGCGAAGGTGACTATCTGCGCCTGTTCGAGACCCAGTTCGCATGAGCGCCGCCGAGCGCGCGCACCCGGACCTCCCGCTCCCGCCTGTCCCGGGAGGCGCGGCCGGATGAACGATGGCACCCCCCGGCAAGACGAAGAGGCCGCCGCACGGAAGGAGGATGCCGACTTCCACCCCGTCCCGGCGGTGGGCAACAGCGTGCGGCTGATGCGTGCGCTGGCGGCCGGACGCGAACCGATGACCCTGACCGAGGTCGCCCGCAGCGCCGACGTGCCGATGGCCACGGCGCTGAAGATCCTGCGCACCCTCGCCATGGAGGGGCTGGTGCTGCACCGGGCGGCGGAGAAGACCTACCAGCTCGGCGCCGGAATCGTGCAGCTGGCGCGCGCCGTCCCCGCGCTCGACGCCGACGCGGTGCTGCGCGAGCGGATGACGGGCATCGCGACGCGGTTCGACTGCCTGACCGCGCTGTGGCAGATCACCCGCACCCGCGTGATCCTGCGCGAGCGCGCGCTGGCGGACCGCCCGCTGCGGCTCGACATGCAGGTCACCCAGCGCATGCCGGTCTATCTCGGCGCGGTGGGGCGCGCGGTCGCGGCGGCGCGCGCGGTCCCGCGGGCGAGCCTCGAGGCGAAGTTCGACGAGCTGCGCTGGGAGGTTCCGATCCCCTTCGAGCGCTACTGGGCCGAGGTGGCCGAGGCCGGACGGCGCGGCTACGCGGTCGATGCCGGGCACCTCTACAAGGGCGTCCACGCGGTGGCGAGCGTCGCGGCGGAGGCGCCCGGCGAGCCCGTGGCGGCAATTTCCGCCATCGCCCTCTCGGGCACGATGGATGCGGACAGGCTGGCCGAACTCGGCACCGCGCTGCGCGAGGCCTGCCGTGCCGCCGAACAGGGTGCGAACGGCACCGGCCACTGAACGAACCGTGCGCCTGACGCGGCGGCGCCCTAGCCGCCCGAGATCGACGCCGCGATCGCGGCCAGCTTCTCGCCGATCTGGTTGAGGCGCCTGTGCTGCGGCGTGCCGACGAGCGAGATCGCCGAGATGCCGTAGAGCGGCCAGCCCTCCGCGTCGGTGATGACCGACGCGACGACGGCGATGCCGGCATAGAGCGTCTCGTCGTCGATGCCGTAGCCCTTCTGCCGCGCCTCCTCGACCTGGGCGAGATACTCCTCGAAGGTCGGCGCCTTGTTCCAGCGCATCGCCATGAACCAGCGCCGCAACTCCTCCGGACCGACGTCGGATTTCGCCGCGATCACCCGGCCGATGGCGCCGAGATATTTCGGCATGCGCTGGGTGACCTGCATGTCCAGCCGCACCGGAGTGTTGGCAAGAGCGCGGTCGATCAGCACGACGCGGTCGTCGACGATCTGCCACAGCGCCATCAGGCACTGCTCGCGCGTCGCGATCTGCATCAGCTCGCGGCGCAGGAGCTCGCTCTCCTGACGCCCCACCAGCGAACGCACCAGCGCCAGAAGGCCGAGCGCGGGCGCATAGGTCTTCGTCGAGGGGTCGAAGTTGACCATGCCCTCGGCATCGAGCGTGCGCAGGATATTGAATGTGGTCGACGTGTTGAGGCCGGCCTTCCTGGCGAGCGCGGTGGCGCCCATGCTGCCGCCCGCCTGGTCGAGCTCGCGCAGAACCTTCAGCGCCTGGACCACGGCGCGGACCGTCTTCGGCGGCTCCTTGTGGTCCCGAGGCGATCGCGCTGGGGCCAGGGTCTGCTTATCCACTGCACCTCACTCCTGTTAGGCCTTCTTATCATGCACACGGGCGGGGCGCGTCGAATTGGTCGAAGCGGGCGCGACACATGTCGCCGCGCCCGTCCAGTGTGCCAAACCGCGGGCGGCTCGGCACGCTCGGAGGGAGATCACTCCCCGTTCAGTTCCTTGATCCGGGCGAGGATCGCGTCGGGATCGCCGCCGGCCGCGCGCGCCTCCTCCTTCCAGCTCTCGACGACCGGCGCGACGGCGGTCTCGAGGTCGGACATCAGCGCCTCGGACGGCTCGTTCGTGGTGTACTGGTCGTTGCCGGCATACTTCTCGCGGGCGTGGGCGTCGGCGGTGTCGTAGGACCGGCCCAGCTGCTCGGAGAGCACCAGACCCGAGTTCTCGTCGATGAGCGCCTTCAGGTCGTCGGGCAGGCTCTCATACTTGTCCTTGTTCATGATCACGATGTGGGTGATCGAGCCGACCGGGATCTCGTTGAAGTCGGTGATCTGGTCGGCGATGCCGAACGGCTCGACGGCCTCGTGCGAGAAGGCCGTGCCGTTGAGGACGCCGAGCCGGATGGCCTCGGCCATCTCGCTGGCCGGCATGCCGACGCCGGTTGCGCCGATCGCCTCCAGCACCGAGCCGACCATCCGCCCTGACGCGCGCAGCTTCAGGCCATCGAGGTCGGACAGCTCCTTCACAGGATGGTTCTTCGTCATGATGATGTAGGGAACGTTCATCCACAGCGCGAGCGGCTTCACGTCGGCGTACTCGTCACCGAGGAGGCCGTCCTCGTAGAGCGTCCAGAAGGTGGTGGACGCATGCGCCGCGGTGTCGAACAGGAACGGCAGCTCGACGGCGGTCGTCAGCGGGTACTGGCCGGGCGCATAGCCGGGGACGAACCAGGCGGCGTCGATCACCCCTGATTCGACGAGCTCCAGGTACTTGTCGGGCGTTCCGAACACGCCGACCGGCTGGATGTCGATGGCGAGGCGCCCGCCGCTCTCGGCCTCCAGCTTCTTCGCCCACGGGAAGAGATCGTTCTGCAGGATCCAGTGTCGTTCCGGCACGGGCGCCGCGAACCGGAGCCTGACGTCCTGCGCCTGGGCGGAGGTGCCGAACAGGAGTGCTCCGGCCGCCAGGCCGAGGCAGGCGGTGGCGATGGACTGTAGCTTCATTGAGGTTCCTCCCTATCCATTTCTGAGAATGATATTCTCCAATCAGAATTTTTGAGTCAATCTGGCGCGTCGGTATGCCATGATCAGCGGTGCCAGTCGGCACAGCCCAGGCATCAGAATTCTCACTGGTAGTTGCCATTCTCGATGCAGAACAATAGTCTCGCTCAAAAATGAATGGGGAGGATGCACCATGCATGTGCAGCTGGCGCAGCGCGCCGTGAACGCTCTCGCGGTCCTTGCGGCACTTCTGCTGGTCGCCATCGCGACCTACACGAGCATCGACGCGATCGTGCGCAAGCTCGCGAGCACCGCCCTGCCCGGCGCCGTCGACGTCGTCGGCTACGGCCTCGGCATCGTCATCGCCCTCGGCCTCCCGTACTGCACGATGCAGCTCGGCCACGTCGCCGTGCCGGTGTTCGTCACGATGATCCCGGGCCGGCTGGGCGCGGTCGTGCGGCGGCTCGCACCGCTGCTGTCGACCATCTTCTTCGTCCTGATGGCCTGGCAGATCGGCCGCGTCGCGCTGAAGCGCATGGCCTCGGGCGACCAGATGTGGATGATCGCCGTCGAGACCTGGCCGATCTGGATCGGCATCACCGCCCTCCTGTGCGTCACCGCGCTGACGCAGGCCGCCGTGCTGGTTCTCCCGGAGGACGCCAACGCCGCGGACACGTCCGCCATGCTGAAGGGAGAGGCCGCATGACGCCCGACTCCTGGACTGGCGTCGCCGGCTTCGCTTTCATGCTCGTCCTCATCGCCTTCAACGTGCCGATCGGCGTCGCGATGGGGATCGCCGGGGTCGTCGGGCTGACCGCGCTCAGCGGCGTCGACAGCGCGCTGAACACGCTCGGCATCGTCGCCTCGGGCGAGTTCGTGAACTACAACCTCTCCGTGGTGCCGCTCTTCGTGCTGATGGGCGTCGCGGCGTCCGCCTCGGGCATGAGCCGCGGGCTCTACCGCCTCGCCAACGCCGCCGTCGGCCACCGCACCGGCGGGCTCGCGATGGCGACGATCGGCTCGTCGGCAATGTTCTCCGCCGTCTGCGGGTCCTCGCTCGCCACCGCCGCGACGATGGCCAAGGTGGCGATGCCGGAGATGCGCCGGCACGGCTACGACGACCGGCTCGGCTCCGGCGCCGTCGCCGCCGGCGGCGCGCTCGGCATCCTCATCCCGCCGAGCGTCATTCTCATCGTCTACTCGCTGATCACCGAGACGCCGCTCTTCGACCTCTTCGCGGCGGCGCTCATTCCGGGCCTGATCACGGTCGCGGGCTACCTTCTGGTGATCGCGCTGATCGTCTGGTTCCGGCCCGCGCAGGGGCCCGCTTCGCCCTGGCAGGGCTGGACCGCCCTCCTCGCGGCGACACGCTACGCGTTGCCGGTGATCGCGCTCTTCATGCTGGTGCTGGGCGGGATCTACGGCGGCGTCTTCACGCCGACCGAAGCGGCCGCCATCGGCGCCATCGGCGCGCTCATCTACCTCCTCGTGCAGGTCGGCTTCGACCGACCGGTGCTGACGGCGGTCGCGCTGGAGACGATCGCCACCACCGCGATGATCTTCATCATCATCATCGGCGCGGGGGTGCTGACGTTCTTCCTGTCGTTCTCGGGGCTGCCGCGGGTCTTTGCCGGCGCCGTCGCCGGCCTCGACGTGTCGCCCTACGTCATCCTGATCGCCATCATGGTCTGCTACCTGATCCTCGGCTGCTTCATGGAAAGCCTCGGGATCATCACGCTCACGGTGCCGGTCCTCTTCCCGCTCGTCCAGGCGCTGGCGCCGGAGCTCGGGATGACGGCCGCCGAGTCGGCCGTGTGGTTCGGCATCTTCGTGGTGATCGCGGTGGAGATCGGCATGCTGACCCCGCCGCTGGGCCTCAACGTCTTCGTCATCAAGGGCGCCATCAAGGACATCGAGCTCGCGACGATCTTCCGCGGCGTCGTGCCGTTCTGGATCTTCGACGTCGTGCGCCTCACCGTCCTCGCGATGGTGCCGTCGATCACCCTCTTCCTGCCGCGCCTCCTGTGAGCGGGCCGATGACGGACGACGCGCCGATCACGGTCGCGCGGGAGGCGGGCGTCGCGGTGGTGACGCTGAACCGGCCGCAGACGCGCAACGCCTTCACGCCGGAACTGACAGAAGCGTTCGCCGAGGTCTTCCCGGCGCTGCGCGACGACGCCTCGCTTTCGGCCGTGGTGCTGACGGCCGCCCCGGGCACCTTCAGCGCCGGCGGCGACATGCGCCTTCTCGCCGAGCCGTCGACCGACGTGCGCCGGCACGCCGCCGCCGGGGAGACGATGCACGCCTGGTTCCGCGCCTATCTCGACATCCCGGTGCCGGTGATCGCCGCGGTCGACGGGCCTGCGTTCGGCGGCGGCTTCGGCCTCGCCCTCGGCGCCGACTTCCTGCTCGCCTCGGAGCGGGCGCGTTTCTGCACCGTCTTCCCGCGCATCGGGCTCGTCGCGGGGCTCGGCACCGCCTGGCTGCTGCCGCGCATCGTCGGCCTCGCCGCGGCGCGCGACCTCCTGCTGACCGGGCGCATCATCGGCGCCGAGGAGGCGCTTGCGATGGGTCTGGTGCGCGAGGTCGTCGCGGGCGACGCACTCGGCGAGCGCGCCCTGCGCATGGCCGGCCACTTCCGCCATGCCTCGCGCGGGGCGCTCGCGGGCACGAAGGAGCTGCTGCGGCAAGCCGCCGGCGCCCCGTTCGACGCCGCGGCCGCACGCGAGATCGACCTGCAGGCGCGCGCGCTTGCGAGCCCCGACCACCACGCCGCCGCGCGCGAGCTGCTCCAGACGAGGCGCGTCGCGTTCGACTGGGGGCGGCTCGAGGAGGAGACAGGAAAGGAATGACCATGTCCGGAGACACGTTCGAGGGCGCGCTCGACGGACTGCGCGTCGTCGACTTCAGCCAGGGGGTCGCCGGTCCCAACGCGGCCATGATGATGGCCCGCTGCGGCGCGGACGTCGTCAAGGTGGAACCGCCGCAGGGCGACTGGTCGCGCGTGCTGGGCGAGAGCTACGGCGGCGACAACCCCTATGCCGTCACCGGCAACTTCGGCAAACGCTCCGTCGTGCTCGACATGAAGACCGACGAGGGGCTCAACGCAGCCCGGCGGCTCGCGGAGGGCGCGGACATCGTCGTAGAGGCGTTCCGGCCGGGCGTGATGGCGAAGTTCGGCCTCGACTACGCCACCCTCGCGACGGCCAATCCCGGCCTCATCATGCTGTCGATCACCGGATTCGGGCAGACCGGCCCCTACAGGGACCTCCCCGCGACCGACACGGTGCTGCAGGCCGCCTCCGGCTTCATGCACCTCAACGCCGACGGCACCGGGCGCCCCCGCAAGCTCGACCTCGTGATCGTCGACTACCTCGCCGGGCTGCACGGCTTCCAGATGGTCCTGCACAGCCTTCTGGTGCGCGCCCGCACCGGCCGCGGGCGCCATCTCGACTGCCCGCTCCTGCAAAGCGCCGCTTCGATCCAGGCGGTCAAGGCGCTGGAGGAGCACCTGCGCGGCGGACCGCCGCGCATGCTCTACGCCCCGGTCGGCGCCTTCGCCACGTCGGACGGTTTCGTCGCCGTGACGGTACGGCTCGACTCGCACTTCGCCGCCCTTTGCCGGACGCTCGGCTGCCCGGACCTCGTGGCCGACGAGCGCTTCGCGACGCTCGAGCTGCGCGTCCAGAACGTGGCAGCCCTCGACGAGGCGCTCGCGCCGCATTTCGCAAGGTGGTCCCGCGCGGAACTCGCCGCCGCGCTCGCTGACGCGGGCGTCCTGAACGCCGCGGTCAACGACTACGCCGCCTATGTCAGCGACCCGCACGTCACCGCCGTCGGGATGCTGCAGTGGATCGACCACCCGCGCCTCGGCCCCATTCCGGTGACGCCCACGCCGGGTCTCCCGGCGTTCGCCCCGGGCGCCGCCCACTCCGCGTCGCCGACCCTCGGCGAACACACGCGGGAGGTCCTCGAAGAGCTGGGCCTGTCGCAAGGTGCCACGGCAGGCAACGACGGCTGACAACGCGTCAGCCGCCGCTCCGGTCGAGTGCGGGGCGGCTAGATCCCGTGCCGCTCCAGAAAGCGGCGGATGAAGACGGCAATCTCGGGCGCGTGCGTCTCCAGCGCGAAGTGGCCGGTGTCGAGGAGGTGGACTTCCGCATCGGGGTTGTCGCGCTTGAACGCCTCCGCCCCCGGCGGCAGGAAGAACGGATCGTGCCGGCCCCAGACGGCGAGGAACGGCGGGGTGTGGGCCGCGAAGTAAGCGTGAAAGTCCGGGTACATCGCGACGTTCGTCGAGTAGTCGCCGAAGAGGTCGATCTGGATCTCCTCGTTCCCCGGGCGGTTCATCAGCGCGTAGTCCAGCCAGTAGGCCTCGGGCGCCACGGCCGTCTCGTCGGGCACGCCGTGCACGTACTGCCACCTCGTCGCCTCGAACGTGAGAACCGAGCGGATGCCCTCGCGGTTCTCCGGCGTCGGATCGGCCCAGTAGGCGCGGATCGGCGCCCAGGCGTCGCCGAGGCCGTCCTCGTAGGCGTTGCCGTTCTGGGAGATGATGGCGCTCACCCGCTCGGGGCGCGACATGGCGAGGCGGAAGCCGACCGGCGCGCCGTAGTCGAACACGTAGAGGGCGTAGCGCTCGAGGCCGACGGCGTCGGTGAAGTCCTCGACGACCTTCGCGAGATTGTCGAACGTGTAGGTGAAATCACCGCGCGGCGGCGCTTCGGTGAAACCGAATCCCGGCAGGTCCGGCGCCACGATGTGGTAGCGGTCGGCGAGCAGCGGAATGAGATCCCGGAACATGTGCGACGACGACGGGAACCCGTGCAGCAGCAGAATCGTCGGATTCCGGGGGTCGCCCGCCTCGCGGTAGAAGACCGTGACGGGACCGACGACGGCGGTGCGAAGGGCGATGGAGGGCTGGGAGCTCATGGTTCTCTCCGTATGTTGGCCGGGAGCGTTCCCGTTGCCCGCCATGTCGGGCGTTCCATCGTTCGGCGGAATGGTCGAAAATGGGGATGCACTCTTACGCAACGCGGAAGACTGAATGGACCGCATCGACTGCATGAAGGTGTTCGTGACCGCGCTGGACGAGGGGAGCCTCGCCGGGGCGGGGCGGCGTCTCGGCCGGTCGCCCGCCGCGGTCAGCCGCGCCGTCGACTTCCTCGAACGGCATGTCGGCGTGCAGCTCCTGCACCGCACGACGCGCGCCATCCGCCTCAGCGAGGCGGGGGAGCGCTACGCCAACGCCTGCCGCCGCGTGCTCGCCGACCTCGAGGAGGCGGACATGGTGGCCGCGAGCGAGCGGTCCGCGCCGCGCGGCACCCTGACGATCACCGCCCCCGTGGTCAGTGGCAGCGAGGTGCTGCGCCCGATCCTCGACGACTTCCTCGACGCGTACCCGGCGGTCTCGGCGAGGCTCCACCTCCTCGACCGCCCGGTGAACCTGATCGACGAGGGAATCGACGTCGCGCTTCGCATCGCCCACCTGCCCGATTCGTCGATGATCGCCATCCGGATCGGCGAGGTCCGCCGGGTGGTCGCCGCCTCGCCGCGCTACCTCGCCGCCCATCCGCCGATCACGGCGCCGGCCGACCTCGCCCGGCACCACATCGTCGCGATGACGCAGACCGGCATCGACACCTGGAGCTTCCCGCCGCCGGGCGACGGGGCCATCGCCCGGTCCGTCTCTCTGACGCCGCGGCTGATCGTCAACAGCGTGGCCGCCGCCGTCGCCTCCGCCGCGGAGGGACACGGCGTGACGCGGCTCTTCTCCTACCACGTGGCCGAGCGGGTCGGCCGCGGCGAGCTTCAGATCATACTGGAGGGCGACGAGCCGCCGCCCTACCCGGTCCACCTCATCATGCCTGAGCGGCGGCTGTCGGTGCCGAAGGTGCGGGGCTTCGTGGACTTCGCGGTGCCTCGCCTGCGCGCCGCCTTCGCCGACCTCTGGTCGCGGACGACCCCCTGAACCTTCCCCCTTCCGGAAGAGTGTCCACCGCGGAACGCCCATTCCATCATCCGGCGACATGAGGGAGATAGGGGCCAGAGCTCCCACGATCGCGCGCCCGCCGCGCGGCGACGACGAAAGGCCCCGCGTCATGACCACCTTCACCGACCGGCGCATACTCGACCTCTTCGGGATCGACCTCCCCGTCATCCAGGCGCCGATGGCCGGCTCGACGACGCCTGCGATGGTGGTGGCCGTCAGCGAGGCGGGCGGTCTCGGCTCCCTGCCGAGTGGCCAGTACACCGCGCCGCAGCTGCGCGAAGCGCTGGAGGCGGTGCGCAGGGGCACGGACCGTCCGATCAACGTCAACTTCTTCTGCCACACGCCCCCGGCCGACGACCCGGCGCGACAGGCCGGCTGGCTGGAGCGCCTCGCGCCGTACTACCGCGAGGCCGGTCTCGAAGGCGTGTCGCCGCCGGCCGCGGCGACCCGCTCGCCGTTCCACGCGGCCTTCGCCGCCGTCGTCGAGGAGTTCCGCCCCCCTGTCGTGAGTTTCCATTTCGGCCTCCCGGCGCCGGACCTCCTCGATCGCGTCCGCCGGACCGGGGCCAAGGTCATCGCCTCGGCGACCACGGTGCGCGAGGCGGTGTGGCTCGCAGGCCGCGGCGTCGACGCGGTGATCGCGATGGGCGCGGAGGCGGGCGGGCACCGCGGCAACTTCCTGACCCACGACATGTCCACGCAGGTCGGGACGATCGCGCTGGTGCCGCAGGTCGTCGATGCCGTGGACGTGCCGGTGATCGCCGCGGGCGGCATCGCCGAAGCGCGCGGTGTCGCCGCGGCGATGGCGCTCGGCGCCTCGGCCGTGCAGGTCGGCACCGCCTACCTCTTCACCGAGGAGGCGAACGTCGCGCCGCTCTACCGTGCCGCGCTGGAGCAGGCGGCGGGCGACGACACGGCGCTCACCAACCTCTTCACCGGCCGTCCGGCGCGCGGCATCCTCAACCGCGTGATGCGCGAGGTCGGCCCCCTCTCCGAGCTTCCTCCGGAGTTCCCGACCGCGGGCGCCGCCCTCGCTCCCTTGCGCCAGCGGGCCGAGGCGCGTGGCTCGGCGGACTTCACGAACCTCTGGGCCGGTCAGGCCGTCGCCATGAGCCGGGTCACGTCCGCCGCCGAGCTGACGCGCCGTCTCGCCGGGGCAACGACCGCCTGACGGCCATCGCGGCAGCGGCGCGGCGATCCGGTCCTGGCCCGCTCGCCAGCGGCGCCCTACCCTCGGCACGGAGCCCAATTCGCCCGATGCGGCGCGTCGGGCCCACAGGACGAACCGGAGGCCAAGCGCGGTGACCAGCGACGAAATCTCCCGGCTGCAGGCCCGCATCGACACGTGTCAGCCCGGCGAATTCCACTTCCCCGAGATCTACGGACCGGACTGGGACGGCCTTTATATCGGCGACAAGGTCCGCGCCGGGCGCGACTTCATGGAGGCGGTCCGCCGGGGCCGCTTTCCGGGCGTCGAGGACACGGGCCGCAAGCGAGGCGGCGGCCGCGTCTACCTCTGGCACGGCCGCTGAGCGCGCTTCCGTACCTCGCCGAAGCGATCGCAAGCGCGCCTCCGGATTCTCCGTGCCGCGAGCCGCAATGGCGGATTTCGACGCGCGACGAGCCGCCGCAGACGAAGGCCGCCCGCTTCGTGCACAGGCGAGGTTTCGACCGGGGCACTAGAATTACCCAAGTATGACAGCAGGATAACCATGGTCTCCTCACGGCGGGCAGGGATCACGACACGATCCCGGGTCGCCCCGTGCCCAATTTTGCAGCGCAAATTGCGACATCGCGCTGGCGCATCGCGCCGAAGCCTGCTGCAATCCAATTGGTATGCTGTTTGCTGGCATGCCAAATCGCCGGCCCCACCGCCGGCACGGGCTCAAGGACGATCGTATGCTCCCGCGCGCTGATGTGGTTCTGAAGAACGGCCGGATTTGGTGCGGCCTTGCCGAGGGGGCGTGCAGCGCGATCGCCCTGTGGGGCGGGCGCGTCCTCGCCACCGGCGACGGCGACGAGCTCGACGCCCTGATCGGACCCGAGACCCGCGTCGTCGATCTCGATGGCCGCCTCGCGACGCCGGGGCTCAACGACGCGCACCTCCACCTTCTCCCCTACGGCCGCGCGATGGCCGAGGTGGACCTGCGCCCGAAGGCCGCCCCGACCCTCGACGCCCTCATCGATGCGCTGAAGGCGCGCGCGGCCGTCACTCCTCCCGGCGAATGGATCCGCGGCCGCGGCTACGACCACTTCGAGTTCGCCGAGAAGCGCCACCCCTTCCGCGAGGAGCTGGACGCGGCGGTGCCCGACCATCCGGTCTACATCGTGCGCACCTGCGGCCACCTCGCGGTCGCCAACTCCATGGCGCTGGAGCGGGCCGGCATCGGGGAGGGCACGCCCTCCCCCGCAGGCGGGCTCATCGAGCGGCAGAACGGGCGCCTCACCGGGCTCCTGGCGGAGACCGCGCGCGAGCTCGTCATGCACGCCCTGCCGACGCCGACCGAGGCCGACCTCGTGGCCGCGATCGAACGTGGCGGCAACGACCTCCTCACCTACGGCATCACCTCCTGCATGGAGGCGGCCGTCGGCATCGAGAGCGGCTGGCTCGAGATGCTCGCCTATCAGACCGCCCGCCGCTCCGGCCGTCTTCCGGTGCGCACCTACGCCGTGCTGATGGGCGACAGGAACCGCACCATCCTCGACCGCGCGTACGAGGCCGGGTACGTCACCGGCTCCGGCGACGACATGCTTCGGATCGGCGGCGTGAAGATCTTCACCGACGGCTCGGCCGGCGGGCGCACCGCGGCGATGAGCCGGCCCTATCTCGGCGGCGGCGACAACGACCTCGGCATCCTGTGCCTGCCCGACGCGGAACTCGACGCCATGGTCCTCGCCGCCCACCGCCGCGGCTACCGCATGACCATCCACGCCATCGGCGACGCGGCCATCGGCCAGACCCTGACTGCGCTGGAGAAGGCGCTCGACGACACGCCCGATCCGGACCGGCGCCACCGCATCGAGCACTGCGGCTGGCTCACGGACGAGCAGATGGAGCGTCTCGCGGCGCGGCACATCCTCCCCGCCCCGCAGCCGGCCTTCATCTACTACTTCGGCGACCTCTATCTCGACGTTCTCGGAATGGAGCGTTCGGCCGCCTCGCACCCGATGCGCACGTGGATCGAGAAGGGCCTCGAGCCCTCCGCCTCCACCGACTGCCCGGTGACGGCCGTGAACCCGTTCCCGAACCTCTACACGATGGTCACCCGCAGGACGAACCGCGGCACGCAGATCGGCCCCGAGCACAAGCTCTCGCTCGCCGAGGCGCTGCACGCCTACACCTACGCGTCGGCCTATGCCGCCAAGGAGGAGGCGATCAAGGGCCGCCTCGTGCCCGGGCAGCTCGCCGACGTCGCCGTCTTCTCGCGCGACATGTTCGAGGGAGAGCCCGAGGCGATCCTGGACACGGTCTGCGACATGACCATCCGCGGCGGCGAGGTGGTCTACGAGCGGGGCGCGGCGGCGGCATGATCGAGGCGATCGTCAACCGCCTCATCACCTCGATCCCGGTCCTGATCGGGGTGCTCATCCTCGGCTTCGCGCTCCTGCAGCTCGTCCCCGGCGACCCGGCCGTGGTGATCGCGGGGCCGACGGCGACGCCGGACGTCGTCGAGGCGATCCGTCAGGAGCTGGGACTGGACCAGCCGCTGACGGTTCAGTTCTGGTCGTACCTGTCGCGGGTCCTGCAGGGCGACCTCGGCCGCTCGATGATCTCCAACAAGACGGTGCTGTCCGAACTCCTCGCCGCCATCGGCCCGACGCTGGAGCTGATGTTCGCCTGCCTCGTCTGGTCGATCCCGCTCGGCATGGCGCTCGGCACGCTCGCCGCCTTCTTCCGCGGCACGATCGTCGACCGCATCGTGGTGGCGCTGTCGGTCGCGGGCGTGTCGCTGCCGATCTTCTTCATCTGCCTCCTGATGATCCAGTACCTCGGCGTCGCCTGGCGCCTCTTCCCCTTCCTCGGCCGCGGCGGCCCGCTGTGGACCCTCGAGGGGCTCAACCACATCGTCCTGCCAGCCCTCTCCCTCGGGTTTATCTTCATCGGCCCAGTGGCCCGGATGACGCGCTCCTCCGTTCTGGAGGTGCTGCGGCTCGACCATGTGCGCACCGCGCGCGCCAAGGGGCTGCCCGAGACCGCGGTCGTATTGCGGCATGGCCTTCGCAACGCGCTGGTGCCGGTGGTCACGCTGATCGGCCTCCAGGCGGGCTACCTCATCGGCGGCGCGGTGGTGACGGAGTCGATCTTCTCCTGGCCCGGTATCGGCCGCCTCGCCGTCGGCGCGATCCTCTCGTCCGACTTCCCGCTTGCCCAGGGCGCGATCATGGTGTTCGCCCTCGGCTTCATCCTCACCAACATGCTGGTCGACATCGCCTACACGATGCTCGACCCCCGGGTCGGAAAACGATGAGGGTGGGCCGGAGATGACATCGACCGACGCGCCCTCGACGACGAAGGCCCGCCGCCGCGACGGCCGCAGGGCCTGGTGGATCCGCCTGCTGCGCGATCCCGCCGCGGCGCTGGCGATCCTCGTGCTCCTGGTGATCGTCCTCGGCGCGGTCTTCGCGCCGGCGATCGCGCCACACGACCCCTACGCCTCCAGCCGCTCGGTGATGACGCCGCCGATGTGGGCCGCGCGCGGCAGCCCGGACCACATCCTCGGCACCGACGGGCAGGGCCGGGACATCTTCTCGCGCATCCTCTACGGCACGCGGCTCACTCTCCTCATCGGCCTCTGCGCCATCTTCTTCGGCGGCATCACGGGATCGTTGCTCGGCCTGCTGGCGGCCTTCTACCGTCGCATCGACGGTGTCGTGATGCGCTTCGTCGACATGATGCTGTCCTTTCCGGCGATCCTCCTCGGCCTCGCTCTGGTGGCCGTGTTCGGCCCCGGCATCGTGCCGATCATCATCGCCCTCTCCATCGCGACGGTGCCGGACTGCGCTCGGATCGCCCGGTCGGTCGCCGTCGGCATCATGAGCCAGGAATACATCGAGGCGGGCCGCGCCGTCGGCCTCTCCGACCGCGCGCTCTTCACCCGCTACCTGCTGCGCAACGCGATCTCGTCGATCATGATCTTCGTGAGCCTGCGGTTCGGGCAGATCATCCTGATCGGCGCGGCGCTCTCCTTCCTCGGTCTCGGCGCGCGTCCGCCCGCGGCCGAGCTCGGCATGATGGCGGCGCAGGGGCGCGACTTCCTCCTCTTCGCGCCGCACATCGCGGTCATTCCGAGCGCCTTCATCTTCCTGATCGTGCTCGCGGCCAACGTCACCGGCGACGCGCTGCGCGACGTCCTCGACCCGCGGATGTCCTCGTGACGCCGCGTCCTCTCCACCACAACCGGCCGCGGACGCTGACGACCGGCCGCCGACGAAAAGGGAACGACAGAATGCCCAAGCGACTGATCGCAGCGGCCTGCCTCGCCGTGCTCGCGCCCGGTCTGGCCGCCGCCAGCGAGATCACCATCGTGCGCGAGGTCGACACCAACAACTACGACCCGCACAAGTCGACCGCCCGCGCCGCGTCCGAGGCGCTGTTCATGCTCGGCGACACCCTCGTCGCCCTGGCGCCCGACATGTCGACCATCGAGCCGCTGCTCGCCAAGAGCTGGGAGGTCTCGGACGACGGCCTGACCTACACCTTCCACCTGCGCGACGACGTCACCTTCTGCGACGGCAAGAAGATGACCGCCGACGATGTCGTCTACTCGCTGAAGCGCTGGAAGAATCCCGAGACCAAGTCGCCCGTCGCCTGGCGCGCCGGTGACCAGACCGACGTCATCGCCGTCGACGACACGACGGTCGAGTACAAGCTCTCCGCCCCGTTCTCCGAGTTCCTGTACCAGCTCGCCCAGTCCTTCGGCACGATCATCGACAAGGACAACGTCGAGGCGCTCGGCAAGGACTTCGGCGTCACCGGCTTCAACGGGACCGGCCCGTACTGCTGGGGCGAATGGCAGCCGCGCAACACGCTGACCATGACCAAGCACGAGGGCTACACCTGGGGTCCGTCGTTCTACAAGAACCAGGGCCCGGCGCAGATCGACAAGATCACCTGGCAGATCGTCCCCGAGGAGAACACGCGCACCGTCGCCGTCCTCACCGGGCAGAGCGAGATCACCCAGTACATCCCCTATATCGCCGTCGAGCAGCTCCGCGCCGCGCCGAACGTCGAGATCCTGAAGTCGGACGCCGCCTTCTGGACCTACTTCATGGGCTTCAAGATCGACCACCCGGCGGTGGCGGACCCGGCCGTGCGCAAGGCGATGAACCTCGCCGTCGACCAGGAGGCGATGGCCGAGGATCTCTACTTCGGCGAGGTCGAGCCGGCCTATTCCTACATCAGCCAGGAGGCGCTCGACTGGAACCACGACCTCGACGGTGCGCTGCTGAAGTACGACGTCGACGAGGCCAACAAGATCCTCGACGATGCCGGCTGGGCGCGCGGCGCCGACGGTGTGCGGGAGAAGGACGGCGTGCGCCTCGCCCCGCTCGCCTACGTCTTCTCCGGCTCGGGCTGGGCCAAGATCTCCGAGGCCGTCCAGGCGTACCTGCGCGAGATCGGCGTCGACATGCAGATCCAGCCCTTCGACTCCACCGTATACTGGGGCAAGGTCGCGACGCAGGAGTTCGACATGTTCGCCATGTCCTACCCGTACGTCTCCGCCGGTGACGCGCTGAACCTCTACTTCCGCTCCGAGAACGTGCCGACGCCGAACCGCATGAACTGGATCGACGAGGACACCGACAAGCTCCTCGACGAGGGCAAGACCGCGACCGACGACGCGACCCGCGCCACCGCCTACGGCGAGGTGCTGAAGAAGGTCCACGACGCCGCCGTCTGGATCCCGCTCTACCACGAGCCGATGGTGATCGCGCAGTCGACCGATCTGGAAGAGATCGTGCCGCACAACATCTATGGCGCCGGCCTCTACAAGGGCCTGGACATCAAGTTCAAAGAGTAGATTTCATGCCGGGGACGACGGTTATCCGCAACGCCGACTGGGTCGTTGCTTTCGAGGACGGACGCCACGTCTACAAGAAGAACGCCGATGTGGCGTTCGCGGACGGCGTCGTCACCCACATCGGCCGCGTCGACCACGCGGCCGACACCGAGATCGACGGCTCCGGCCGGCTGATCATGCCGGGGCTCGTCAACATCCACTCGCACCCCACCAGCGAGGCGATGAACAAGGGCTTCCTCGACGAGCTCGGCAGCCCCAAGCTCTACATGAGCTCGCTCTACGAGTTCATGCCCCTCTTCCGGCCCGACGAGGAGGGCCGCAGGGCCTGCGTCGAGGTCACCTACTCGGAGCTGCTGCAGTCCGGCGTCACCACTCTCGTCGACCTCTCGATCCCGTTCGAGGGCTGGCTCGACCTGATGGCGCAGTCGGGCCTGCGGGTCGTCGCGGCGCCGATGTACCGCTCTGCCCGGTGGTACACCCGGAACGGACACGTCGTGGACTACGAGTGGGTCGACGACGGCGGCCGCGCCGTCATGGACGAGGCGCTCGCCTACGTCGACGCCGCGGTCGCGCACCCCTGCGGCCGTCTCTCCGGCATGGTCGCCCCGGCGCAGATCGACACCTGCACCGGCGACCTCATCGCCGACTCGTTCGCCGCGGCGCAGGAGCGCGGCCTGACGATGCAGATCCACGCCGCCCAGTCGATCGTGGAGTTCCACGAGATCACCCGCCGCCACGGCAAGACGCCGGTCGAGTGGCTGGACGACCTCGGCGTGCTCAGGGCCGGCGCCGTCATCGGACACGGCATCTTCCTCAACGATCACCCCTGGGTGCACTGGCCTCAGGCCGACGACTTCGCGACGCTGAAGGCGAGCGGCACCGCGGTCGCCCACTGCCCGACCGTCTTCCAGCGCCGCGGCATCACCATGAACACCGTCGGCCGCTACATCCGCAACGGCATCCCGGTCGGCGTCGGCACCGACACCTATCCGCACAACATGCTGGAGGAGCTGCGCAACGCGCTCACCAACTCCCGCGTCATCTCCGGCGACCCGTTCGACCTCCGCACCAGCGATATCTTCAACGCCGCGACCATCGGCGGCGCCGCAATCCTCGGCCGGGAGGACATCGGCCGTCTGGCGCCCGGCGCGAAGGCGGACATCGTCTCGGTCGACATCACCGACCGCGCGATGATGCCGGTGCGCGACCCGCTGCGCTCGCTCATCTACGTGGCCGCCGAGCGCGCGGTGCGCGACGTCTATATCGGCGGCGAGCAGGTGGTGAAGGACGGCGTTGCGCTCGCCTTCGACATTCCTGACGCCCTCTCCCGGCTCCAGGCCGCGCAGCGGCGCGCCGAGGAACAGTTCGCCAGGCTCGACTTCGCGGGCCGCACCCACGACGAGGCCTCGCCCTACACCTTCGGGGTCCGGTGAGCCTCGCGCCGGACACCGCTCCCGTCCCCGCAGCGCCCCTGCTGGCGGTCGAGGACCTCGCCGTCCACTTCAAGGTGGAGGGGGCGACCTATCACGCGGTCGACGGCGTCTCGTTCAGCGTCGACCGGGGCGAGACGCTGGGGATCGTCGGCGAGTCGGGCTGCGGCAAGTCCGTCACCTCGCTCGCCATCATGCGCCTCGTGCCGCAGCCGCCGGGGCGGTACGCGCGCGGGCGGATCCTCTTCGACGGCACCGACCTCCTCGCCCTGCCGCGCCGCCGGATGCGCGCGCTGCGCGGCGGCCGCATCGGCATGATCTTTCAGGAGCCGATGACCTCTCTGAACCCGGTCTACACGCTGGGCGACCAGATCGCCGAGAGCCTCAAGGTCCATGCCGGGCTCACCGGCCGGGCGGCGCGCGAGCGGGCGATCGAGCTCCTCGAGTTCGTCCGCCTCCCTTCGCCGGAGAAGCGCGTCGACGACTACCCGCACCAGCTCTCCGGCGGCCAGCGGCAGCGCGTGATGATCGCGCTCGCCCTCGCCAACGAGCCGGACCTCCTGCTGGCGGACGAGCCGACCACGGCCCTCGACGTGACGATCCAGGCGCAGATCCTGGAGCTATTCGAGGACCTCAAGGCGCGCACCAACGCCGCAACCATCCTCATCACCCACGACCTCGGCGTCGTCGCGCAGTCGTGCGACCGCGTTGTCGTGATGTACGCCGGCCGCGCGGTGGAGCGGGCGACCACCGCCGCCCTCTTCGCCGATCCGCAGCACCCCTATACCATCGGCCTGATGGCGGCCGTCCCGCGGATCGACGCCGCGACGGGCCGGCTCTCCACCATCGAAGGCAGCGTCCCCCGACTCGACGGGACCCTGAAGGGATGCCGGTTCGCCTCCCGCTGCCCGCTCGCCGACGGCCAGTGCCGCGCCGAGGACCCCCCGCTCGTCGCGATCGCACCCGGCCATGACGTCGCCTGCTGGCACGCTCCCATCGAGGCCCGCGCATGACCGCCCTCCTCGACGTCAACGGCCTCACCAAGCACTTCCCCGTAAGGCGCGGCGTCCTGCGCCGGACCGTCGGCACGGTCCGCGCGGTGGAGGACGTCTCGCTCGCCATCGCGCCCGGCACCACCCTCGCCCTCGTCGGCGAATCGGGTTGCGGCAAGTCCACGCTCGGGCGGATGATCCTGCGCCTTCTCGAGCCGACCTCCGGCACCGTCTCGCTCGACGGACGCGACGTCACGGCGCTCTCGGGCGCGGCCCTGCGCGCGGTCCGCCGGGACATGCAGATCATCTTCCAGGACCCGTTCGGCTCCCTCAATCCGCGCATGACGGTCCGTGAGACGGTCCGCGAGCCCCTCGTCCTCCACGGCGTCGCCGAGGGCGCCGCCGCGGACGCCGCGGTCGACGAAATCATGGCGCTGGTCGGCCTGCAGCCCTTCCACGCCGGGCGCTACCCGCACGAGTTCTCCGGCGGCCAGCGCCAGCGCATCGGCATCGCCCGCGCGCTTGCGACGCGCCCTCGCCTCGTGGTGTGCGACGAGGCGGTGTCGGCGCTCGACGTCTCGGTACAGGCGCAGATCATCAACCTCCTGAAGGACCTGCAGGAGCGGTTCGGCATCGCCTACGTCTTCATCAGCCACGACCTCGCCGTGGTGCGCCAGATCGCCGAGCGCGTGGCGGTGATGTACCTCGGTCGCATCGTCGAGGAGGGCCCGGTGGACGCGCTCTTCGCCGCGCCCCGCCATCCCTACACGCGCTCCCTCATCGAGGCCGCTCCGCGTCCGGACCCGGCGGTGGCCGCGCATGCGCCCCTCAAGGGCGACATGCCGAGCGCGATGGCCCCGCCCGGCGGCTGCGCCTTCCACACGCGCTGCCCCATCGCCCACCTGCGCTGCCGCGACGAGCGCCCCGTCATGCGATCGCTCGGCGGCACGATGGTCGCCTGCCACTACGCCGAGGAGACGCCCGCGGCGCCGCCGACACCGCCGACGCCGCGCTCTCCGGCGCTGACCGAACGTCTCGCCGTCCTCGCCCGCGCGTCCGGCGCTCGGCCCCGGACCTGAGCGCCGTCACGCCGGGCGGGGATCCACCGGCGCGACCGGACCGCTGGCGCGCTCCAGCACGGCACCGGCCGCGAGGAGGTCCGCCTCGCCGAAGCGCGTCGCCAGCAGCTGGACGCCGACCGGTGCGGTGCCGGCGAACCCCATCGGCACCGAGAGACCGGGAAGGCCGATGATCGGCGTGCCGCCGACGGGAGCGAGCTGGCGGAAGAAGGTGTCGTAGTCGAGACCGTCCGCGAGGTCGGTGCCGGCGGCGAACGGGAGCTGCCAGCTCACCGCAGTCAGCACGATCGGCCAGTCGGCGAAGAATGTCTGCCACTGGCGCAGAATGGCGCTGCGGCGGGCGAAGGCCTTGAGGAAACCGTCGCGGCCTGAGAGATCGGGCACCCCGTCGAGGAGGCGGTCCATGCAGAGCCGCGTACGCCAGTCCGCGTTCTCGATCATCACCGGCCCGAGCCCGGCGCGGATCTCGTTGGCGAGGATCAGCCGCCAGAGCTCGGCCACCTCCTGCAGGGACGGTGGCACGACCTCCTCCACCGTGTAGCCGGCGTCGGCGAGGATCGCGCCCGCGCGCCGGATCGCGTCCGTCACCTCCGGCGCGACGGGGCAGGTGTCCGTCTCGGCGAGCATCGCGACACGGGCGGGCCGGCGGGCGATGGTCGCGAACCCAGGCGCGGGCGGCGTCTGCCAGATGTCGCGCGGGTCGGGCGCGGCGAGCGCCTCGAGGGTGATGGCGATGTCCTCCATCGAACGGGCGAGCGGCCCCTGAACCGAGGACATCTGCGACACGATCAGCCGTTCGGACGAAAGGCTCGGATTGTACGCCGGCACGATGCCGGACGTCGGCCGCAGCCCGTAGAGGCCGCAGCAGTAGGCCGGCCAGCGCACGGACCCGCCGAGGTCGTTGCCGTGCGCCACTGCGCCGATGCCGGCCGCGAGCGCCGCGCCTGCCCCGCCCGACGAGCCGCCGGGCGTGATCGCCGGGTCGTGCGGGTTCAGCGTCGTACCGTGCAGGTCGTTCTCGGTGAACCAGCGCATCGAGAAGGACGGCGTGTTGGTGCGGCCGACGATGACCGCGCCGCCGGCCCGCAGGTTGCGCACCACCGAGCCGTCGTCCGGCGCGACGAGGTCCTTGAAGGCGACGACGCCGTTGGTTGTCGCCCGGCCCTTGTAGTCGACGTTGATCTTCACCGTCAGCGGGACGCCGTGCAGCGGGCCGACGGGAGCGCCTGAGGCGAGCGCGGCGTCGGCCGCGCGGGCGGCCTCCATCGCCTCCTCCGGAAGCGGGTCGACGACGGCGTTGATGGCGCCGTTGACCGCGTCCATCCGCGCCAGGGCGGCCTCCGTCGCCTCGACGCTGGAGATGCGCCCGCAGCGGATCGCCGCCGCGGTCTCGCTCGCGGTCCAGGTGTAGAGTTCGCTCATCGCTCGCCAGCCTCATCGCCGAGCGCGCCGATTGCGCTCCGGAGGGCCAGTCTCGCGGCCCGGACGCCACCCCGCAAGCGCGGACCGCCCGGAACCGCAGGGGGCCGGCCCAGCCGCCGGCAGAGGCGAAAAGACCACTCACCCGACGCGGTCCGGACCTATAAGTCCACGCGGAGGGGGGAAGGAATGAATAAACTCTACATTATCGGGACCTTCGACACGAAGGGACCGGAGCTCGACTACGCGGCGGCGGTCGCCAGAGCGGCGGGCGCCGCCGTGACAACCGTCGACGTCAGCACCACCGCGACCCATGCCGCCGCCGACTTCGGCCCCGCCGCCGTCGCCGCCTGCCACCCGGACAGCGCTTCGGCCGTGCTGGGCCTCACCGACCGCGGCGCAGCGGTCAACGCGATGGCCGAGGCGCTGACCCGCTTCCTCGCCTCGCGGGAGGACATCGCCGGCGTGATGGGCCTTGGCGGCAGCGGCAACACCGCGCTCGTCACCCACGCCATGCGGGCCCTTCCGATCGGCGTCCCGAAGCTGATGCTCTCCACCGTCGCCTCCGGCAACACCGCGCCCTACGTCGGCCCCAACGACATCGCCATGATGTACTCCGTTGTCGACATCGCCGGCCTCAACAGGGTGTCCCGCCGGGTGATCGGCAATGCCGTCCACGCCGCGGTCGGCATGGCGACGCTCGCGGCGCCCGAATCGGCGGCGGACAAGCCCGCGGTCGGCATGACGATGTTCGGCGTCACCACCCCGTGCGTCACCCGGATCCGCGAGCGGCTCGAGGCCGAGTACGACGTCGCCGTGTTCCACGCCACCGGCACCGGCGGCCAGTCGATGGAAAAGCTCGCCGAATCGGGTTTCCTGACCGGCATGATCGATGTCACCACCACCGAGGTCCCCGACCACCTCTTCGGCGGCGTCTTCCCGTGTACAGACGACCGCTTCGGCGCGGCGATCCGGACCCGCCTTCCCTATGTCGGGTCCGTCGGCGCGGTGGACATGGTCAACTTCGGCGCGATGGACACGGTCCCGGAGCGCTACCGGGGCCGGACCCTCTACGTCCACAACGAGCAGGTGACGCTGATGCGCACCACGCCCGGGGAGAGCCGCGACATCGGCCGCTTCATCGTCGAGCGGCTCAACCGGATGGACGGTCCGACCGCCTTCCTGCTGCCGCTGAAGGGTGTCTCGGCGATCGACGCCGCCGGCCAGCCCTTCCACGACCCGGCGGCGGACGAGGCGCTCTTCGAGACGATCCGCGCCGGCTTCGTGGCGGGGCCGCGGCGCCGCCTCGTCGAACTCGACCTGCATATCAACGACCCGGCCTTCGCCGAGGCCGTCGTCGACATCTATCACTCGCTTCTCGCTTAAGGATCGACCCGTGGCACCACAATCCAGAGCCGCCATCCTCGCCAACCTCAACGCCAAGAAGGCGGCGGGCGTGCCGATCATCGGCGGCGGCGCCGGCACGGGCCTCTCGGCCCGGTGCGAGGAGGCCGGCGGCATCGACCTCATCGTGATCTACAATTCGGGCCGCTACCGGATGGCCGGGCGCGGCTCGCTGGCCGGGCTCCTCGCCTACGGCAACGCCAACGAGATCGTGAAGGAGATGGCGCGCGAGGTGCTGCCGGTGGTCCGCTCCACCCCGGTGCTCGCCGGCGTCAACGGGACCGACCCGTTCATGATCGCCGACCATTTCCTCGACGAGCTGAGGGCGCTGGGGTTCGCCGGCATCCAGAACTTCCCCACCGTCGGCCTCATCGACGGCGTCTTCCGCGCCAACCTCGAAGAGACCGGCATGGGCTTCGCGCATGAGGTCGAGCTCGTCGCCCGGGCCAACGCCAAGGACATGCTGACCACCCCGTACGTGTTCTGCGAGGATGACGCGGACGCGATGACCCGGGCCGGCGCGGACATCATCGTCTGCCACCTCGGCCTCACCACGGGCGGGGCGATCGGCGCCGAGACCGCCTTGACGCTGGACGACTGCGTGGCGCGGATCGGGGCGTGGGCCGAGGCCGCACGCGCGGTCCGCCCGGACGTCCTGGTGCTGTGCCACGGCGGGCCGATCGCGATGCCGGAAGACGCCCGCTACGTGCTGGAGCGCGTCCCCGCCTGCGACGGCTTCTACGGCGCGAGCTCGATGGAGCGCCTGCCGACGGAGATCGCCATCAAGGCGCAGATCGAGGCGTTCGGCGCGATCCGCCGCTGATGCCGGGCCGGTCCGGCGAACGCACCGGGGGCGGCAGCAAGGGCCGCCTTTACCAGTCCGGCGACACCGTTCGCGCCGTCCTTCGCCGCGGCGCGGGGATCATGTATGATCAGGCGTGTAGACGATGTTGGAGGCGCCGATGTTCAAGCGATCTCACATCGCCCGTTGGGTGGCGTTCGCGCCGTTCACCTTGGCGAACCGCGCGCGATCCCCAGGGACCGCGCGGGCTGCGACCCCGTCCGCCGGGCCGGGCTTCTGGGGTTCGACGGACCCCGCCGGGTTCACCGAGCTCTATTGCGGCGCCTTCGCCCCGGGCGACCGGCACCGCGACACCGCCCGCCACGATGCCCCCTCGTGGGACATCGCCGGCTCCGCGTGGAGCCCCGTCCCCCTGCCGCTGCGGTCGATGCGCTCCGAGGTCATGCCCCAGCGTCTGTGCTGGTCCTAGACCGCCGCTCCGTCCCCTCCATCGCCAGCTCCCCTTCCCCGCCGTCCCGGCCACGCAGGCTGATTGGGGCCGAAGGCCGGCGGGACGGTGATCGGCGCTTGTCCCAGGCAGCCCCGCACACCCGGCGGCGCAGGCCGACCGCCGGGCTATGCGGGCGGCTCCCGTCCGAAGCGCCCGCCCCGGAACGCGGGTCAGGCCGCGAGGTCGGCCGGGCGGGGCTGGATCGGCGGCTCGACGTCGGTCGGGATCGGGCACTCGTACGGCGTCCTGGCGACGCGCGCGGCGTGGTCCTTCTTCGCGGCCTCGAGGGCGGAGGGCTCCGTCATCAGGTCGACCGCCGTGCCGGCCATCACCTTCGCCGCCCAGACCAGGCCCTTGTGCGCCGGACCGGCCTTGCCCTGCGCCGTGATCTGCCAGGAGTGGCCGGGCGTGCCGATCGCGTGGGTCGCGACGCGCGCCTGCACCGTCGGCACCGACCAGGAGACGTCGCCGACATCCGTCGAGCCGATCATCGGCTCGCCGACCTGGTCCAGCGGCACGATGAAGTCGCACAGCGGCTTCGTCTCGGACGGCCGCACGCCGCAACGGCGATAGTCTGAGGTGATGTCCTCGTCGCTGAGCGTTGCCTGGATCGCCTCGGCGTACTCGCGGTCCACCCCGTCGAACTCCACCGGGCCGAGGCGCAGCATGTTGTTATACATGGTCTTCTCCATCGGCGTGTTGCCGAGGAGGTTGGAGACGGCCGAGAGCACCTTCACGTCCACCGTCGTCTCGGTCATCAGCGCCGCACCCTGGGCGATCTTGATGACGCGCTCGTTGAGCGCCTTCATGCCCGGAAGGTCGAGCGAGCGCACCGCATAGCGCACCTTCGCCTTGCCCTGCACCACGTTCGGGGCGACGCCACCGGCGTCGATGTAGGCGTAGTGGATGCGTGCCGACGAGGGCATGTGCTCGCGCATGTAGTTGACGCCGACATTCATCAGCTCGACCGCATCGAGCGCGGAGCGGCCGAGATGGGGTGCGGCCGCCGCGTGGCTGGCACGGCCGGTGAACGTGAAGTCGAGGCGCGTATTGGCAAGGCTCAGCGCCTCGTCCACCCGGGTGAGCGAGGCCGGGTGCCACGTGATCGCGGCGTCGACGTCGTCGAAGAGGCCTGCGCGGACCATGAAGGCCTTCGCGGCGCCCCCTTCCTCGGCCGGGCAGCCATAATAGCGCACGCGGCCGGGCGTCCCGGTCTCCTCCAGCCAGTTCTTCAGCGCGGTGGCGGCGAGGAGCGCGGCCGAGCCCAGCATGTTGTGGCCGCAGCCGTGGCCGTTGCCGCTCCCCGGCAGCGGCCTGGGCTCGGCGATGCCGGCCTCCTGGCTGAGCCCCGGCAATGCGTCGTACTCGCCGAGAATTGCGATGATCGGACCGCCCTCGCCCGCCTCGCCGTAGACGGCGGTCGGGATACCGGCGGCGTTCTCGGTCACCTTGAAGCCTTCCGCCTTCAGCATCGCCGTATGCTCGGCGGAGGAGCGGTACTCGGTGTAGGCGATCTCCGGCATTCCCCAGATGCGGTCGGAGAGGTCGAGGTAGTCCTGACGCTTCGCCTCGACGTGGTCCCAGATCTTTTCGGAATTCATTGGTGGCTCCTGTTCAGGCGGCGCGGCGGGCGTCGTCGTTCAAGTGGCAGGCCGAGAGGCGGCCGCCGACATCCTTGAGGGCCGGCCGCTCGACACGGCAGCGGTCGAAGGCGTGAGGGCAGCGCGGATGGAAGTGGCAGCCCGGCGGCGGATGGAGCGGCGACGGGATCTCCCCCTTGATCGCCGCGAACGTGCGCTTCTCCGTGCCGAGCGTCGGGATCTCGGCGACCAGCGCCTGGGTGTAGGGGTGGTTCGGGCGGCGGATGACGTCCTCCGCCTCGCCGAGCTCGACGATGCGGCCAAGATACATCACCGCGATCCGGTCCGAGATGTGTTCGACCACGCCGAGGTCGTGGCTGATGAAAAGGTAGGTGAGGCCGAGATCGGCCCGCAGGCGCATGAAGAGGTTGAGGATCTGCGCCTGGATCGACACGTCGAGCGCCGCGACCGACTCGTCGCAGACGATCACCTCCGGGTTCACCCCCAGCGCCCGCGCGATGCCGATGCGGGCGCGCTGACCGCCCGAGAACTGGTGCGGGTAGCGCCTGGCCGTCGTCGGGTCGAGGCCGACGCGCTCCAGGAGGTCGGCGACGTAGTCCTTCACCTCCCGGCGGGGGACGATGCCGTGGACGCGTGGCGCCTCACCGATCAGCTCGGCGACGCGAAGGCGCGGGTTGAGCGAGCTCATCGGGTCCTGGAAGACCATCTGCACCTTGAGGCGCGCCTTGCGCTGCGCCTCGCCCTTCAGCTCCCCGTAGGTCTTGCCGCGGTAGCGCACCGCGCCGTCGGACGGGTTCAGCAGGCCGACGACCATGCGCCCCAGCGTGGACTTGCCGCAGCCCGACTCGCCGACGAGCCCGACCACCTCGCCGGGGGCGATGGCGAGCGAGACGTCGTCGACCGCGTGCACGGTCTGCGCCTCCACCCGGGCGCCGAGGAGCTTCGCGGTGCTCTCGGCGAGGTCGAGCTCCGTCACGAAGCGCTTCGACACGCCATCGATCTCGACGATGGGCGTCATGCGGCGGCCTTTTCGGAGAGGTGGGGGTGCACGCAGCGCACCGTGCGGGCGGGGCTGAGCTCGGCGAGCGGCGGCTCGACGGTGCAGGCGGCGTCCGCGCGCGGACAGCGCGGGCGGAACTTGCAGCCCTCGGGCAGTCGGGTCAGCGCCGGCGTCATCCCGTCGATCTGGCTGAGCGGCTCGCCGTGCCTCTTGCCGTGCGGGACCGAGGCGATGAGGCCGCGCGTATAGGGGTGGTGGGGCGCGCCGATGACGCCCGCCGTCGGCCCCGTCTCGACGATACGCCCGGCGTACATGACCGCGATGCGGTCGGCGAGCGCGGAGACGACGGCGAGGTCGTGCGTGATCCAGATCAGCGACATGCCCCGGTCCGCCGCGAGGCGCTGCACCTCGGAGAGGATCTGCGCCTGGATCGTCACGTCGAGCGCGGTCGTCGGCTCGTCGGCGATGATGAGGTCCGGCTCGTGCAGCAGCGCGATGGCGATGGCGACGCGCTGGCGCATGCCGCCGGAGAACTGGTGCGGGTAGGACTTCAGCCGTTCGTCGGGCGAGGAGATGCCGACCGCCGTCAGCGTCTCGCGCGCGCGGGCGAGAGCGGCCTTGCGCGACACCTTCTCGTGCGCGAGCACGGTCTCGACCATCTGCGTGTCGATCCGGAGCACCGGATTGAGCGTCATCATCGGGTCCTGGAAGATCATCGCGATGCGCTTGCCGCGCAGCCCCTCGATGGCGCTGGGCTCGGCGACGAGGTCGGTCCCGTCGAAGACGATCCTGCCGCCGACGACCCGGCCCGGCTCGTCGACGAGGCCGAGGATCGAGAAGCCGGTGACGGACTTGCCCGACCCCGACTCGCCGACGAGGCCCAGGATCTCGCCGCGCTCCAGCGTAAAGGAGACGCCGTCCACCGCCTTCGCCACCCCGTCACGGGTGAAGAAGTGGGTCTGAAGGTTCTCGACCGTGAGGAGCGTCATCGCTGGAGCCTCGGATTCAGGAGGTCGCGAAGGCGGTCGCCGACGAGGTTGATGGCGATGATCGTCGAGACCAGCGCCACGCCCGGGAAGACGCTGATCCAGTACCGTCCCGACAGCAGGTAGTCGTACCCGTTGGCGATCAGCAGCCCGAGCGAAGGCTCGGTGATCGGCACGCCGACGCCGAGGAAGGAGAGCGTCGCCTCCAGCGCGATGGCCTGCGCGATCTGCACCGTCGCCACCACGATCAGCGGCGGCAGGCAGTTGGGGAGGAGGTGGCGGAACATGATCCGCCGGTGCGACAGGCCCAGCACCCGCGCGGCGTCGATGTAGTCCTTGCGCCGCTCCACCATCGCCGAGGAGCGCACCGTGCGCGCGTAGTAGGCCCACTGCACGATCACCAGGGCGATGATCACCTTGTCGATCCCGCGTCCGAAGAGCGCCAGCAGGATCAGCGCGATGAGGATCGCCGGAAACGAGAGCTGCAGGTCGACCACCCGCATGATGACCGACTCGACCCGCCCGCCGAAGTAGGCCGCCGCGACGCCGAGGACGACGCCGATGGTGATCGCGCAGCCGAGCGAGACGAACGCCACCAGGAGCGAGATGCGCAGCCCGTAGGCGATGGCGGAGAGCATGTCCCGGCCCTGCAGGTCGGTGCCGAGCCAGTAGGTGCCGCCGGTCATGAAGCTTTCCGACCCGGGCGGCTGGCCGCCGTCCATGATGTCGAGCTGGGCGAGGTCGTAGGGGTTCTGCGGCACGATCCAGGGCGCCGCGATCGCCACCGCCGCAATCGCGACGAACAGCACCAGGCCGATGATGGCGAGCCTGTCCTCGAAGAAGTCGCGCACGCCCCGGGCGAACGGGCTCTGCACGCTCAGCGGCTTGGCGACCTCCGGCTCGAGGCCGGCGACGAACGGGTCCGCGGCGTCGCTCATCCCTTCGCCTCCGACAGGCGCACCCGCGGGTCGAGCAGCGAGTAGCAGACGTCGACGACGAGGTTGATCGTCACGATGATCCCGACCGTCATCATGAGGTAGGCGACGATCAGCGGACGGTCGAGGAGGTTGATGGAGTCGATGAGGAGCTTGCCCATGCCAGGCCAGGCGAACACCGTCTCGGTGACGACGGCGAAGGCCACCATGGAGCCGAGCTCCAGGCCGATGATGGTGACGACCGGGATCATGATGTTCTTCAGGATGTGCACCATGACGACGCGCCGGTGGCTGAGCCCCTTGGCGCGGGCGAACTTCACGTAGTCGAGCAGCATCACCTCGCGCGTGTTCGCTCTCGCGAGGCGGATGATGAGGCTCATCTTGAAGAGCGCGAGGTTGATCGCCGGCAGGATGAGGTGGCGCAGCCCGTCCCAGGTGAGGAACGAGACGCGGATGCCGAGGACGTCCACCGTCTCCCCGCGCCCGCCCGCCGGCAGCCAGCCGAGGAGCACGGCGAAGACGAGGATGAGGATCATGCCCTGCCAGAAGTTCGGCAGCGAGAAGCCGAGGATGGAGCCGGCCATGATCGACTTTCCCGCGATGCCGTCCGGCTTCAGCCCGGCGATGACGCCGAGCGGGACGCCGATGCCGACCGACAGGATCAGCGCGAAGAAGGCGAGCTCCATGGTCGCGGGCAGGCGGTCGAGGATGATCTCCACCGCCGGCCGGCCGTACACGAAGGAGTCGCCGAGATCGCCCTGCAGCGCGTTCCCGGCAAAGACGAGGAACTGCTCCCAGAGCGGCTTGTCGAGGCCGAGACGTGCGGTGGTCGCCGCGATCTCGGCCTGGGAGGCCTCGGGGTTGATGAGGATGTCGACGGGGTTGCCGATGGCATAGACCCCGACGAACACCAGGATCGCCATCGCCACGATCGCGAACAGGCTCTGCCCGACCCGCCGGACGAGGTAGACGATCATCTAGAGCCTCACTCGGCCTTCTTGACCTCGTAGGCCAGCGTATACTGATCGACGCGCGGCTCATAGGTGAGGCCGGGCGCCAGAGCCCAGACGGTCTGTTCGTAGTGGAGCGGGATGATGCCGTAGTCGTCGAGCACCATCGTCTCGGCTTCGGCGAGCAGCTCGGCCCGCTTCTCGTCGTCGATGGTGGCCATCGCCTCCTTCAGCGTCTCGTCCATGTCCGGGTTCGAGTAGCGCCCGGCGTTGGTGACGCCCATGCCCGCGTCCTTGTCGTAGGTCGCGACCAGCGACTTGAGCGGCGAGGACATTTCGCCCGACGAGGCCCCCCAGCCCGCGAGGTAGATCGGGAACTCGAGGTTGTTGCGGCGGGAGAAGAACTGGCTCGCCGTCACCGCGTCGACCGAGGTCTTGATGCCGATCCGCGTCAGCATCTGCGCGACGGCCTGGGCGACCTGCTCGTCGTTGATGTAGCGGTCGTTCGGCGTGCCGAGGGTGATGGAGAAGCCGTCCGGGTAGCCGGCGTCGGCGAGCAGCTCCTTCGCCTTGTTCGGGTCGTAGCCATCGACCGCGCGGCCGGACGTGCCGAACATCGGCGGCGGCAGGAGCTCTCCGGCCGGCTTGGCGTACCCGCCCATGATCCGCTCGGCGATGGCGTCGCGGTTGACCGCGAGCGAGATCGCCTCACGCACCTTGGCGTCGCGCAGCGGGTTGCCCTCCGCGCCCTCGATCGACGGCGCGTCGTCCGTGTCCTGGCGCATCGCGAGGTAGATGATGCGGTTGGAGAGTGCGTCGACGATGGTGAAGCCGGCCCCCTCGATCCGCTCCACGTCCTGGATCGGCGGTGACTCGATGACCATCACGTCGCCGGCGAGGAGGGCTGCGACTCGCGGGCCGTTGGACGTGATCGGCCGCAGGACGACGCTCTCCCAGTCCGGCTTGTCGCCCCAGTAGTCCTCGTTGCGGGCGAGGGTGAGCTGGGTGCCGCGGGTGAATTCCTCGAGCTTGTAGGGGCCGGTGCCGGCGGCGATCTTCGGGTCGTTGAAGTCGCCGGACTGCGGCACGGTCCCCATGCCGGTGCATTCGCCGCCCGGAGCGTAGGTGACGGTCTCCTCGGCGCCGAGCGCGTCGGCGGAAACGATCGGCAGGTTGGACAGCTCCACCGGCAGCAGCGGGTTCTTCGCCGCGGTCTTGATGATGACGGTATGGTCGTCCTCGGCCGTCACGTCGGCGAAGCCGCCGGTGAAGATCGTGTAGGAGGACGGCGAGTTCTGAACCAGCGGGACGCGGCAGTAGGTGTAGATCACGTCGCGCGCGGTGAAGTCCGACCCGTTGTGGAACTTCACGCCGTCGCGCAGCGTGAAGCGCCAGGTCGTGTCGTCCACGGCCTCCCACTCGGTGGCGAGGCTCGGCTCGATCTTCTGCACCGCGTCCTGGCGCGTCAGCCCCTGGAAGATGTTCAGCAGGACCTGCGTGTTGGTGGCGAGGTTGTGGAATTGCGGATCCATCGCCGTCGGCTCCGACTTCAGGCCGACCGTCAGCGTATCTGCAAATGCCGGGTTGAGCGCCGTTGCCGCAAGGAGGCCGGCGAGCGCCAGTCTTTTCATCTGCCCTCTCCCGAACGAGGCGATGCGCCCCGCGCAATTGATCTTCGAGTTGTGAGGGAGGCTATTATGCGCTATTGGAATGTCAACAACGAATTCTTATGCGGCTTGCGCATAGACCATGCAAGACTTGGCGCGGGATGAGGCATCGGGCGCACGCAGCAGCGTGACGCTGCGCGAACTCGAAGTGTTGCGCGCCCTGGTCGAGGCGGGCAAGACGACGGTGGCCGCGCAACGCCTCGGCCTGTCGCAGCCGGCGGTCTCGCGCGCGCTCGCCAGCCTCGAAAACCAGCTCGGCCGGCGGCTCTTCGCGCGCACCGGCGGCCGCCTCACGCCCACGCAGGACGCCCTCGCGATCGCCGACGAGCTCGGCCCGGTCTTCGCCGCGCTGGCACGCATCGAGAACCGCGCCGCCGACGTCCCGTCGCACGAGGGCACGCTCAGAATCGCGGCGCCGCCGACCATCGCGCACCGTTTCCTGCCGAGCCGCATCGCCCTCTTCGTACGCGACAATCCGGGCCTCGATGTGACGTTCGACGTGATCGCCTCGGACGCGCTCGTCTCCTCCATCGCCGAGGGGCGGCACGACCTCGGGCTGACGGACACGGTCCCCACCCACGAGGGCGTGCGCGCGGACCTGCTGATCGCGACGGAGGCCATCTGCGTCCTGCCCGCGGGACATCCGCTCGCCGCGCGCCAGGTGATCCGCCCGGAGGACCTCGAGGGTCAGCCCTTCGTGGCGCTCACCCGCCGCCATTCCGGCCGCGCCGCGATGGACCGCGTGTTCGAGCGCGCGGGCGTACGCCGCCGATTCGTGATCGAGACGGCGACGACGGTATCGGCGGTGGAGTTCGTGCGCGAGGGGCTCGGCGTCGCGCTGGTGAACCCGTTCCCGATCGTCCACCAGCTCGGGCGCGGGATCGAGGCCCGGCGGTTCGCGCCGTCGATCCCCTACCGCGCGTCGTTCCTGACGCCCCGCAGCGGACCGCCCACGCCCGCCGCCCGCGGCTTCATCGACATGATCCACGCGACGCTCGCCCGCACCACCGACCCGCTCCTCGCCCCGCCCTCCGCAGAGAGCTGACGGCGCCCCCGTCGTCAGCCGCCCACGCCGCGAGGGGGACGGGCGGGCGGGATGGCGTGCAGCGGACAGGGCCGGCGCTACGGCCGCCCGCCAGCGCGGTCGTGCCCACGACGCATGGGGCACGCCCGCCGATCCGTTCGACGGGCCAGACTTACCGCGCCCGCGCGCCGCTACTCCCGCGCTGCCGGTTCGGCATCCGGGCCCGTCGCCGAGCCGATCGGACGAATGAGCACCGGCGATCCTGATCTCCGATGCGCGGCATCCGTCGCGGCCGCAGCGAAGCCCCTCTCTCCACGCCGGTGAGTTCGTCAGCCGCGGAGCGGCGGGACGCCCGGCGCGCCGCGCCGAAACTCCTCACGACCCGACTGTGGCGATGGGCGGCCCCTGCCTCTCGCGCCGCTCGGCGGGGGCGCACAGGATTGGTGCAGGGGTGCCTCAAAGACTGGCTTGTGCCATCTTAATTTCCGTCTGTAAGATCTCAACGTGCTTGATCATAACCCGCCCTTCGCCCCCGCGGCGCTGCCTCCGGGACCCGTCTCCAAACGGGAGTTCGCAGAGGAGCGGCTGCGCAAAGCCCTCGTCACGTGCGAGGTCCTGCCCGGCGAGATCGTCGCCGAACAGTCGCTGATGACGCGCTTCGGACTGGACCGGGCCGGCGTCCGCGCGGGCCTCTTCAAGCTGGAAGCGGCAGGCTTCGTGGAGGCGCTGCCGCGCCATGGATGGCGCGCGCGACCCATCACCGGGGCCACCGCCGGCGAGGTGATCGCCGCGCGCCGCACGCTGGAGCCGGACCTTGCCGGCGTCGCCGGCGCCGACGTCGCGAGGGTCGCCGACCTCGCCGAGCTCGGCGCCGCCCTCGGCAGACGCGCCGAGCCGAACGCCCGCGAGGCCGCGGCCACGGCGGACCGTCAGCTCCTCGACGCACTGGCGAGCCGGCTCGGCCCGTTGCGACGGCGCTGGCTGGGCGAGGCCTGGGACCACACCGAACGCCTCGCCCGCACCCTCGCCAGATCGGGCGCCGTGATCGAGATCGCCGACCGCCGCCCTCTCGCCGCCGCCATCGCGGCGCACGATGCGGCGGCCGCCCGGCGGCAAATCCTCAAGGCCGTTGCCGGGTTCGAGCGGAGCGTCCTCGCGGCGCTCGCCGCGCACGACGGCGCGATCAGCCCGCCGCCGTCGCCCTCCGGCCGCCGCAAGGGCGCGGCGTCCGCACAAACCGCCACCACCACAAAGGGAGCAAGCGCTTGGTCTCCATCACGCGACGTCTAAGTCTTGCCGCGCTCGTCGCGGTCAGCCTCGCCCTGCCCGGCGCCGCCGTGGCGCAGGAGAAGGACACCATCACGATCGACCTCGTGAACGAGCCGTCCTCTCTCGACCCGCACGGGCAGTGGAATCCGGACAGCTACTACGTCTACCGGAACGTCTTCGACAACATGGTCACCCGCGACGACGCGGGTGAGATCGTCCCGCAGGTCGCGACCGACTGGGAGCGGATCTCCGACACGCAAGTCCGCTTCCACCTGCGTGACGACATCGTCTTCCACGACGGCGAGCCGCTGACGGCGGAGGACGTCGTCTACTCCATCGAGCGCATCACCGATCCGGAGTTCGCGAGCCCGCAGCTCGGCCAGTTCAACAAGATCACCGGCGCCGAGGCGGAGGACGAGCACACCGTCGTGCTCACCACCGACGGCCCCTACCCGGTCCTGCTGCCGCAGCTCGTGAAGCTCTCCATCGTGCCGAAGCACGTGGTGGAGGAGGTCGGCAACGACGCCTTCAACCAGAACCCGGTCGGCTCCGGCCCCTACAAGTTCACCGAATGGCGGCGCGGCGTCAGCGTCACGCTCACGAAGAACGGGGACTACTGGGGCGAGCCCGGCGTCTTCGAGACGGCGATCTTCCGTGCCGTGCCGGACGGTGCAACGCGCCTTGCCAACCTCCAGGCCGGCAGCGCCGACCTCGTGGTGACGCTCGACAGCGACCAGGCCGCCCAGATCGAGGGCTCCGGCAGCGCCAAGCCGCTGATCGTACAGACCGAACGTGTCGGCTACTTCGCGCTGAACTCCACCAAGCCGCCGCTCGATGACGAGCGCATGCGCCGCGCCATCGCGCTCGCCATCGACAAGGAAGGCATCGTGGACGGCATCCTCGCGGGCGGCGAGGTCGTGGTCGGCGAGCTGGTGTCCCCGGCGGCGTTCGGCTGGATCGACGGCATCGAGCCCTTCCCGTACGACCCGGAGGAGGCCGAGCGCCTCATCGCCGAGGTCGGCGAGGCGGCCGGAACGCCGATGAAGCTCGCCACCTCTCCGGTGTTCGACCAGCGCATCGTGCAGGCGATCCAGCAGATGCTGACCGACGTCGGCCTCAACGTCGAGATCGAGATGACCGACATGGCGACGTGGCTGAAGAACCAGCAGGTCAGCAACGAGGACGCCCCGATGCTGACCTTCAGCCGCTGGTCGTGCGCCTGCCAGGACGCCGACGGGATCATGTTCCCGCTGCTCCACTCCGGCCAGTCCTGGTCGCGCTGGTCCTCCCCGGACGTCGACGAGCTGCTGGAGACCGGCCGCTCCTCCCTCGACGAGGAGACCCGCCTCGACGCCTACAAGGCGCTCCACGAGAAGGTGAAGGAAGACGTGCCGATCATCCCGCTCTACCAGGCGGCGATCATCTACGGCGGCGCCGCCAATCTGAAGTGGCAGCCGACCGCGAACGAGAGCATGTTCCTGAACCGCATGGGTTGGGGCGAATAGGCCCGTCAACTGGAAGGGATCGACGCATGAACCGCTTCGTCACGGGCCTCGCCGCGCTGGCCCTCACCGCCATCACGGCCACGGGCGCCCTCGCCCAGGCCAAGGACACGATCACGATCGACCTCGTGAACGAGCCGTCCTCGCTCGATCCCCACGGCCAGTGGAATCCGGACAGCTACTACGTCTACCGGAACATCTTCGACAACATGGTCACCCGCGACGACGCGGGTGAGATCATCCCGCAGGTGGCGACGGAGTGGGAGCAGGTGTCCGACACCGAGGTCCGCTTCACCCTGCGCGACGACATCGTCTTCCATGACGGCACCCCGCTGACCGCCGACGACGTCGTGTTCTCGGTAGCGCGGATCACCGATCCCGGGTTCGGCAGCCCGCAGCTCGGCCAGTTCAACAAGATCATCGGCGCGAAGGCGGAGGACGGGCACACCGTCGTCCTGACGACGGACGGTCCCTATCCCGTCCTCCTCGCCCAGCTCGTGAAGCTCTCCATCGTGCCCAAGCACGTGGTGGAGGAGGTCGGCAACGACGCGTTCAACCTCGCGCCGGTCGGCTCCGGCCCGTACGCGTTCGGCGAGTGGCAGCGCGGCGTCAGCGTCACCCTCGCCAAGAACGACGACTACTGGGGCGAGCCCGGCGTCTTCCAGACGGCGCTGTTCCGCGCCGTGCCGGACGGGGCGACCCGCGTCGCGGACCTCAAGGCCGGGACCGCCGACCTCGTCGTCAGTCTCGACTCCGACCAGGCGCGAGAGCTTGAGACGGACCCGCGCGTGAAGCCGCTCACCGTGCTGACCGAACGCGTCGCCTTCCTCGGCCTCAACACGATGAAGCCGCCGTTCGACAACCCGGACCTGCGCAAGGCGATGGCCTACGCGCTCGACAAGGAAGGCATCACCGAAGGCCTGCTGCAGGGCGGCGAGACTCCCGTCGGCGAGCTCGCCTCGCCGGCGCACTTCGGCTGGGTCGACGGCATCGAGCCCTATCCGTACGACCCGGAGAAGGCCGAGGCGCTGATCGCCGAGGCGGGCGCGGCCGGGACGGCCGTCACCTTCGACACCGCGCCGGTCTACGACCAGCGCATCGTCCAGGCGGTGCAGCAGATGCTGTCGGACGTCGGCATCGACGTCGAGATCAGCCTCACCGACATGTCGACCTATCTCGGCAAGGCCCGCAGCCCGGAGGTGGCGAACCGCCCGCAGATCTCCTTCGGCCGCTGGTCCTGCGCCTGCCAGGACGCGGACGGCATCATGTACCCGCTGCTGCACTCCTCGTCGTCCTGGTCTCGCTACCAGAACCCGGAGGTGGACGCCCTGCTGGACGAGGCCCGCTCCTCGCTCGACGACGAGGTCCGCCTCGCCGCCTACGGGAAGGTGCATCAGATCGTGAAGGACGAGGTGGCGATCCTGCCGCTCTACCAGGCGGCCGCCCTCTACGGCGCGAACGCCGCGCTGGAGTGGACGCCGACGGCCAACGAGAGCCTCTTCCTCAACCGCATGAGCTGGCAGGACTGACGGCGGGGCGAGCCGGCATCCATGGCACTCTTCATTCTCCGCCGGCTCGGCCAGGCTGCCGTCGCCATCTTCGGGGTCATGACGCTGGTGTTCTTCATCCAGCGTCTGACCGGCGATCCCACCTACCTCCTCGTGCCCGAGACCGCGACGCAGACCGACATCGAGGCGATGCGCGCCTCCCTCGGCCTCGATACGCCCCTCGTCGTGCAGTACTGGACCTTCCTGACCGACGTCGCCCACTTCGACTTCGGCCGGTCCTACGTGCAGCGCATCCCGGTGACGGACATCATCGCGGCGCGTGTGCCCTACACGCTCCAGCTCGCGGCAGGCGCGCTTCTCGTCTCGTTCGGGCTCGGCGTGCCGCTCGGCGTGACGATGGCGCTGTGGCGCGACAGGCGGTGGACGCAGATCCTCACCGGCTTCGTCTTCGCCTCGCAGTCGATGCCGACGTTCTGGTCCGGCATCCTCTTCATCATGGTCTTCGCGGTCTGGCTCGGCTGGCTGCCGCCGTCCGGCGCGGGGGGCCTTGCCAACCTCGTGCTGCCCTCGCTCGCGCTGGGGCTCCTGTCGATGGCGACCTTCGCCCGCGTCACCCGCACCGCGGTCCTCGACGAGCTGTCGAAGGACTACGTACGCTCGGCCCGTGCCCGCGGTGTCGCGACGGGGCGGCTCTTCCGCCGCCACCTGATGCGCAACGCCGCGATCCCCGTGATCTCGGTCGCGGCGCTCGAGATCTCGCAGCTCCTGGCGGGCGCGGTCATCGTCGAGACGGTGTTCGCCTGGCCGGGGCTCGGGCTCCTCACGGTGCAGTCGATCGTCGCACGGGACTTCCTGGTGGTGCAGGGGATCGTCCTCATCGGCGCGTTCGTCACGATCGCGCTCAACTTCCTCGCGGACGTCCTCTACACCGTGGTCGACCCGCGCATCCGCCTGGGGGCGTCGTGACCGCCGCCGCCCCCGCCGCCCGGCCGGGACGCCGGAGGATCCGCGCCGGCGTGCTGCCGTTCGTCGCGATCTTCCTCGCCTTCGTGGTCGTGGCGATCTTCGCGCCGTACCTCGCGCCGTACGACCCCAACGCGCAGAACCTCCTCGGCCGGCTCAAGCCGCCGGGGACGGAGGCGCGACGGTTCTACTACCTCCTCGGCTCCGACGAGCTGGGACGCGACCTCCTCAGCCGCATCATCTACGGCGCGCGGATCTCGCTCTCCGTCGCGCTTCTCTCGGTGGCCCTGTCGTCCGTCGTCGGTACCGTGCTCGGCATGGCGGCGGGGTACTACCGCGGGTGGATCGAGACGATCATCATGCGCATCGTCGACATCTTCCTGTCGGTCCCGGCAATCCTCCTCGCGATCATCACCGTCGCCGTGCTGGGGCCCGGCTTCGTCAACGTCGTCCTTGTGCTCGCCCTCACCCGCTGGCCGCGCTACGCCCGCGTCGCCTACGGGCAGACCCTGTCGGTCGCCGGACAGCCCTACGTGCGCATCGCCCGCTTCATGGGCGCGGGGCCGGTGCGGGTCCTCTTTCTGCACATCCTGCCCAACATCATCGGCCCCCTCGTCGTGGTGGCGACGCTGGAGTTCGGGCTGATGGTGCTGTTCGAGGCGGGCCTCTCCTTCCTCGGCCTCGGCGTCCAGCCACCGACGGCGAGCTGGGGCGCGATGCTCTCGGTCGGACGCAACTACGTCGGCTCGGCCTTCTGGATCGCGACGTTCCCGGGACTCTGCCTCTTCCTCCTCATCCTGTCGGTCAACCTCATCGGCGACGCGCTCCGCGACAGGTTCGATCCCAAATCAAGGTAAACTGCGTTGAACTTCGAAGGCGAATTCAAGGGCAAGGCGGTGGTGGTCACCGGCGCGGCGGGCCTTTACGGCAAGCGCCTCGCGGCGACCTTCGCGCGCGAAGGCGCACGCCTCTGCCTCACCGACACCGACCCGGCCGCGCTCGACGCCACGCTCGCCGAGATCGCCCCGCCCGAGGGCAGCTTCGCCCACGCGGCCGACCTCACGGACGACGCATCGATGGCCGCGCTCGTCACCGCCGTCGGCACGCGGTTCGGCGCGGCGGACGTCCTCCTCAACAACGCCGGCGTCTACCCCTCCGGCTTCCTGCTCGACATCGACGTCGCCGAGTGGGACCGCATCATGGGGATCAACCTCAGGGCCCCGTTCGTGCTGTCCACCGGTCTCGCGAAGCAGATGATCGCGCAGGGCACCAAAGGCGCGATCATCAACATCTCGTCCGGCGCGGCGCGCAAGATGCGCCGCACCGTGGTGCCCTACTGCACGTCGAAGACGGCGCTCGAGCGCCTCACCAAGGGTCTCGCGCTGGAGCTCGCCGAGTTCGGGATCCGCGTCAACGCGCTGGAGCCGGGCTTCTCCGCCGGCTCGTCGGTGAGTCAGCTCGCGGACGAGCACGTCAGGCGCGTGACCGCCGCCGTGCCGCTGGGCCGCGCCTCGACGGCCGAGGACATCGGCCCCGCCGCGCTCTACCTTGCCTCCAGCGCGGCCGCCTACATCACCGGCGCGACGCTCACGGTCGACGGCGGCAACTCGATCGGCTCGCTCGACGTCTACCAGGACAAGAAGCACCCGCTCTAAAGGACCGACGATGCCTCAAGACACCTACGCCTGGCCGGACGGCTACAGGAGCGCGGCCTGCTTCACGCTCGACCTCGACGCGCACTCGCCGCACTTCTGGAACCACCGCAAGGGCATGCCGCCGCTCCTGTCGCACCTCGAGCAGCGCCGCTTCGGCCCTCGCGTCGGCCTCTGGCGCGTCCTCGACACCATCGAGCGCTACGGCATCAAGGGCACCTTCTTCGTTCCCGCCAAGACCGCGGAGGACTACCCCGAGATCCTTCCCGCCCTCGTCGGGCGGGGCCACGAGATCGGCCTCCACGGCTATTTCCACGAACTCGCGAACGACCTCTCCGACGCCGGCTTCACCCACGCGCTGGAAGCCTCCCTGGCGCTCTTCGAGAAGCAGACCGGGCAGCGCCCGAAGGGCTTCCGCTCCCCGGCGTGGGAGATGACGCCGCACATGCTCGCCGAGGTGAAGCGCTTCGGCTTCTACGATTCCTCCCTGATGGGCTACGAGCATCCCTACACGGTGAACGGCGTCACCGAAGTGCCGGTGCAGTGGCTCCTCGATGACGCGGTGTTCTTTCGCTATCTCGGCGGTGGCGGCGACCTCGCGCCCCCGTCCGCGCCCGGCCCCATCCTCGACGGCTGGCTCGACGAGTGGTCGGTGCTGCACCGCTACGGCAGCCTCTTCATGCTGACGGTGCACGACTGGATCTCCGGCCGCGCCCAGCGCATCGCCCTGCTGGAGAAGCTGTTCGAGCGGATCACCGCCGAGAAGGACGTCTGGTGGGCGACCGTCGGCGAGATCGCCGCGCATCACGACGCGACGCAGAAGGACGCCTACGTGGTGGACGCCTCGATCCCGGCCGGGGTCGAGGGCCACCCGGCGTGGATCGGCTGATGCAGACCTGGACGGTCCGGCGCCGGGAGGTCCGCTCCGCCGGCGGCCTCGTCGCGGCCCAGAACCGCGAGGCGGCGGAGGCCGGTGCCGCGGTGCTCGCCGCGGGCGGCAACGCCATGGACGCGGCGGTCGTCACCGTGCTGTGCCTGTCGGTGCTGGAGCCATGGCTCTCCGGCGTCGGCGGCGGCGGCTTCATGCTCCACGCCGACGGCGGCTCCGGCGAGGTGGCGACGCTCGACTTCAACGTCGTCGCCCCGAAGGCGCTGAACCCGGCCGACTATCCGCTCGAGGACGGCGCCGGCGGCTGGTTCCAGTGGCCGAAGGTCAAGGACGACCGCAACGTCATCGGCTACCCGTCGATCGCCATTCCCGGCACCATCGCGGGGCTTTCGGCGGCGCTCGAACGGTTCGGCACCCTCTCGTTCGGCGATGCGCTGGAACCGGCGATCCGCTTCGCCGAGCGGGGCATGGCGATCGACTGGTTCTCCTCGCTCTGCATCTCGATCGACGCGCGTAACCTGCGGACCGACCCCGGCGCGACCGCGCTCTTCCTGCCGGACGGCGGCCCGCCCTTCGTGCCGGGACCGGAGGACGGCGCATTGCCGATGCCCGGCCAGGCCGCGCTCCTGAAGCGCCTCCAGAAGAACGGCGCGCGCGACTTCTACGAGGGTGAGACTGCGGCGATCCTCGCCGGGGAGCTCGCCGCCGGCGGCTCACGCGCCTCGGCCGCCGACTTCGCGGCATACCAGGCCACGTGGCGCGAGCCGCTGCGCGGGTCCTACCGTGGCCACGACCTCGCCGTGATCCCGGGCCTGTCCGGCGGGCCGAGCCTCCTCGCCGCGCTGGGCCGGCTCGAGGCCTGGGCGCCGGGCGCCGCGCCTAACGCCGACAGCGCGCTCGCCTACGCCCGCTCGATCCGCGAGACCTATGCGGACCGTCTCAACACCATGGGCCACGCGGCGGCGGGGGGCGACTGCACGAGCCACGTCAGCGTGGTCGACCGGAACGGCAGCATGGTCTCGCTGACCAACACCATCCTGTCGCGCTTCGGGTCCAAGGTGGTGCCTCCGCGCTCCGGCATCCTGATGAACAACGGGATGATGTGGTTCGACCCGCGCCCCGGCACCGCCAACGCCATCGCCCCCGGCGCCAAGCCTCTCGCCAACATGTGCCCCGTCCTGATGCTGAAGGACGGGCTGCCGGTGCTGGCGCTCGGCGCGGCCGGCGGGCGGATGATCTTCCCGACCGTGGCGCAGATCCTCTCCTACGTGGTCGACTTCGGCATGAGCCTGGAGGACGCCTTCCAGACCCCCAGGCTCGACTGCTCGACCCCGACGATCAAGGTCAACCGCACCGCCGGGGAGGACATCGCCGCCAGGGTCGCCACCGCCTACCCGGTGGAGATCGTCGCCGATACGCTCTACCCGACCAACTTCGCGATCCCCTCCGCCGCCGCGCGTGACGTCGGCGCGGGCGTCAACGTCGCGATGGCACACCATTCGAGCCCCTGGGCGAGCGTCGCGGCGGAGGCCGGGGATGGCTGATCCCGTCCTCGTCGTCGAGAATCTCGTCACCGAGATCGGCGGCCGCCCCGTCGTCGACCGCGTCTCGTTGTCGGTCATGCCGGGCGAGGTGGTGGCGATTGTCGGGGAGTCGGGCTCGGGCAAGAGCCTTACCGCACTCTCCGTCATGGGCCTCCTGCCGGCGGCGGCGAAGGCGACGTCGGGCCACGTGCGCCTCGACGGCGACGACCTCCTCACGAGGTCCGAGGCGCAGATGCGGGCGCTTCGCGGGGTCGCCCTGTCGATGATCTTCCAGGAGCCCATCGCCTCACTCAACCCGCTCCTGCCGGTCGGCGAGCAGGTGGCCGAAAGCCTCGTCGTCCACGGCGCCGCCTCCGGCCGGGAGGCCGCGCGCCAGGCGGTCGAGATGCTGCGCCGCGTCGGCATCCCGCAGCCGGAGCGGCGCGCGCGGCAGCTTCCGGCGGAGCTTTCCGGCGGCATGTGCCAGCGCGTCATGATCGCCTCGGCGCTCATCTCCAACCCGCGCCTTCTCATCGCCGACGAGCCGACGACCGCGCTCGACGTGACCATCCAGGCCCAGATCCTGCGCCTCATGAAGACCCTGCGCGAGGAGCGGGGGACGGCGATCCTCCTCATCACGCACGACATGGGCGTCGTGGCGGACATCGCGGACCGCGTCTGCGTCATGTACGGCGGACGCATCGTCGAGACCGCGCCGGTCGAGGAGCTGTTCGCCCGGCCGAGCCACCCCTACACGCGGCTGCTGCTCTCGACGATCCCGCGTCTCACAGGCGCCCGGAAGGAGCCGCTCCGGACCATCGAGGGCACCGTGCCGGACGTCAGCCAGTGGCCGACCGGGTGTCGCTTCCGCACCCGCTGCCCGCTCGCCGACGACGCCTGCGCCGAGGAGCCGCCGCTCGAAACCGTCGCCGCCGCGCACGCCTCCGCCTGCTGGCACATCGACCGCATGGAGCGCTCCCTATGACCGCGCCGCTTCTTCAGGTGGAGGACCTCAAGGTCCACTTCCCCGTACGCGGCGGCTGGCTTGGCGGCAGGACGGGCACGGTGAAGGCCGTCGACGGCTTCTCCATCGAGATCGGCCGCGGCGAGACCGTCGCGCTGGTCGGAGAATCGGGTTGCGGCAAGTCGACGGCCGGCAACGCCATCCTCGGCCTGGTTCAGCCGACGGGCGGGCGCATCGCCTTCGACGGCGAAGATCTCCTCGGCGCGTCGCCGGCCCGCCGCGCCGCGTTGCGCCGCGAGATGCAGGTGGTCTTCCAGGACCCGGTGTCCGCCCTCAATCCGAAGCTCAGCGTGAACTACTCGATCGCCGAGCCGCTCATCATCGCCGGCATGCCCGCAAAGGAGCGCAAGGCACGGGTCGCGCACCTCCTCGAGGTGGTGGGCCTCAACCCCGGCCAGGGCAAGCGTCATCCGAACGAGCTCTCCGGCGGGCAGCGACAGCGCGTCGTCATCGCCCGTGCGCTCGCGACGCAGCCCAAGCTCATCGTCTGCGACGAGCCGGTCTCCGCGCTCGACGTGTCGATCCGCTCGCAGATCCTCAACCTGCTGCTGCGGCTGCAGGAGGAGTTCGGCTTCTCCTACCTCTTCATCAGCCACGACCTTTCGGTGGTGCGCCACATCGCCGACCGCGTCGTGGTGATGTACCTCGGCACCGTCGCGGAGGACGGGACCGCCGAGGCCGTGTTCGACACGCCGACCCACCCCTACACCGAGGCACTGCTCTCCGCGATCCCGCTGCCGGACCCGGTGGCGCAGCGCGCGCGGGCGGCGACGATCCTCTCGGGCGAGTTGCCGAGCCCGATCGATCCGCCCGCGGGCTGCCCGTTCGTCACCCGCTGCCCCATCCGCGAGACGCGCTGCGAGACGGTCCGCCCGCGCCTCGCGCCATCACCGACCGGCGCGCGCGTCGCCTGCTATGTGCGCAATCCGGGCGCCTGGCCGAAAGAGACAGCATGATCGAGAAGAAGAACCCGCCGAACCTCGCCCCGCCGGTCGGGCGATACCACCACCTCGCGGTGGTGCCGCCCGGTGCGCGCGTCCTCGCCATCGCCGGCCAGCTCGGCCTCGACGCGGCGGGCGCGCTGCCGGAGACGGTGGAGGAGCAGTTCGCCAACGCGCTCATGAACATCGAGCGCGTGCTGACCAGCGAGGGGCTGACGGCCGCGAACGTCTTCAAGGTCAACATCTTCATGGCCAGGGAGATCGACATGGAGCGCTATGGGGCCGCCTGGCGCGCGTTCCACAACGACAATCCGCCCGCGACCACCTTCGTCTACGTCGCCCGCCTGATCCGCCCGGAATACCTCTGCGAGGTGGAGGCCTGGGCGGCCGACCCGGCGGGCTGACCGCCCGTCCGGTTCGCCCCCCGCACACACCGGGACCCGGCGTCACCCCGTCGGAACGGTACCGCCATCGATGACGTATTCCGCGCCCGTGATGCTGGCCGCCCTGTCCGAAACGAGGAAGGCGACGAGGCTCGCGACCTCCTCCGGCCTCGCGGGACGGCCGAGGGGAATGCCGCCGAGCGCGTCCATGATGATCTGGCTTCCGCCCTCGTAGTCCGTCCCCGCCTCGGCGGCGAGGCGCTCGGCGAGATGGACGGACGCCTCCGTCTCGATCCACCCCGGCGACACGCGCACGACCCGCACGCCCTTCGGCGAAACCTCCTTCGAGAGGCTCTTGCTGTAGGTCGACAGGGCGGCCTTCGCGGCGGCGTAGGCCGTCGTCGCCTCCGGCAGCGGCAGGAGGCGCTGGATCGAGGTCACGTGGATGACGACACCGCCACCACCGGCCAACATCTGCGGGACCAGCGCCCGGTCGAGGCGTACGGCGGGGAAGAGGTTGAGGTCGAGCTCCCTCCTCCACTCCGCCTCGCTCAGCACCGCGAAGCCACCGGCCGGCGCGGACGAGCCGCCCAGCATGTGGACAACGATGTCCACACCGCCGAGACGTTCGCATACCGCCGCGGCGACGGTCCGGCACCCTGCTTCGGTCGTCAGGTCCGCCGCCACGAAGCGGTCCTCGGAGACCGGTTCGGGACGGGACCGGGCGGCCGTCAGGACGTCCGCGCCGAGCTCACGCAGCAGCGCCACGGTGGCGGCGCCCGCGCCCTTCGTGCCCGCGGTCACGAGCGCCCGCTTGCCTGCGAGTGTCAGGAACGGCTTCATCAACGGACCTCCAGCTCGGCGATCCTTCCGCCGCTGAGCCGGAAGGCGAAGTCGAGCACGACGGGACTGCCTTCGAACGCGCCGGAGACTCTCGCCCGCACGACGACGCGTCCATCGGCATGCGAAAGCTCGAGCGGTTCGGCGACATGGTCGTATTGCCGCTTCGCGGCCAGCCACCACGCCCGGATGGCGCCGGGTCCGCGATGCAGGAGTCCCTCGTCCCTGACGACGCCGCCCGGGGCGAAGGTCGCGGCCATGCGGTCCGCGTCTGCGGTCGTCTGCGCCTCGAAATAGGTATCCAGCGGCGGCGGAAGTCTCATGGCTCTCTCCTGTCCCCTCAGCGGGACGCTCGGGTTGGAGCCATGATTTGGCGCGGCGCCATCGTTCCGATAAGCAGGACGATCAGGGACACCGAATTCCGGAAATGCGGATAATGTCGCGCACCACGATCAACGATCTCGGCGCCGTGGTCGCCGTCGCCCGGCGGGGATCCTTCCGCGCCGCCGCGGTGGACCTCGGGATGTCGACGACCGCCCTCAGTCAGGCGGTCGCGAAGCTGGAGACGAGCCTCGGCGTGCGGCTCTTCAACCGCACCACCCGGAGCGTCGCGCTCACCGACGCCGGCCGGCAGTTCGTCGAGGCGATGGGGCCGGCGCTGGAGGACATCCGCGGCGCGATGGAGGCGGTGCGGTCGCACCGCGAGACGCCGACCGGGCTGCTGCGGATCAATGCGGCGCCGGTGGCGGCGAGCGAGATCCTGTCCCCGCTCGTCCTCGAATTCCTGCGACGCTATCCGGACATGACGGTCGATCTCGTCTCAGAGGGGCGGCTCGTCGACATCGTGGCCGACGGCTTCGACCTCGGCGTGCGGTTCGCCGATCTCGTCCCGAGCGACATGATCGCGGTCTCGCTCGGCCGGCCGCAGCGCTTCGCGGTGGTGGGCACGCCGCAATATTTCGCCGAGCACCCGAGGCCGCTGGTGCCGACGGACGTGCTCGCCCACCGCTGCGTCCGCGTGCGCCTGCCGGACGGGGCGATCTACCGCTGGCACTTCGAGAAGGGCGCCGAGGTCGTGCGCATCGACGCACGCGGCCCCATCATCCTCGGCGAGGCGAGCCTGGCGCGGACCGCCGTCCTCGACGGCATCGGCCTCGGCTTCTTCATGGAGCAGAACGTCCGGGCGGAGATCGAGGCCGGCCGCCTCGTACGGGTGCTGGACGACTGGACGCCACCCTTCCCGGGGCTCTCCCTCTACTACCCGGGCCGGCGCAACACGTCCGCCGGCCTGAGGGCCTTCCTGGCGCTCGCCCGCGAGCTGGCGCGCGGCGACGAACGCTAGGCGAGCAGCCCGCGCGCGGCCACGGGAACGACCGTCACCTCGTCGCCCGAGACGAGGTGGACGACGTCGAAGAGGTTGGAGACGACGCACACGTGGTTCGGGATGACGCGCACCTTCTCGCCGATCGCCGGGATCCTGTCGCAGGCCGACACGTCGACCACGGCGTGCTCCTCGCTGAGCCCGGTGATGACCGCGCCGGGGTACTCGACGATATCGCCGTGTCCGGGGGCCGGCGAGGTGTCCGCGGCCAGCGCCTTGGAGCCGGCGTCGAGGACGATGCGGCCCGGTGTCGGGTGGCTGACGACCGTCGTCAGCACCGTCAGCGCGCAGTCGTCGAGCGTGCCGAGGCCGAAAGCGGCCTGCATGCGGTCGGAGTAGATGTAGGTGCCGGGGCGATGCTCGGTCGCGTTGGTCACCTCGGCGGCATGGTAGAGGTCGGGCGACCCGCCGTTGGAGATCCGGCGCGGCGGAAGGCCCGCCGCCACGAGCGCGGCCTTTGCCTCGCCCAGCATCGCGTTGACCTCCGCCATCCTGCCGCGCGGCGGATAGGTCATGATCCCCTCGAAGGTGAGGCCGGGCGCGGCCTCGATGGCATGGGCGAGCGCCACCAGCTCGTCCGTCGTGGCGACGCCGCAGCGCGCCGCGCCGGTGTCGCACTCCACCACCACCGGCAGGGGGTGCGCCGGGTCGGTGAAGCGGGCGGCGTAGCCGGCCACCGTGACGTCGCTGTCGGCGGCGACGGCGACGGTGATCCGGTCGTGGAGCGCGGCGAGCCGCTCGAGCTTGGCGGCGCCGAGGATGTTGTAAGGGATGAAGATGTCGGTGATGCCGGAGTCCGCCATCACCTCCGCCTCGCCGAGCTTCTGGCAGGTGATACCCACCGCGCCGAGCTCGAGCTGGCGCTTGGCCCACATCGGCAGCTTGTGCGTCTTGATGTGCGGCCGCAGGGTCAGGCCGTGCGCGTCGGCGTAGGCCTGCGCACGGGCTAGGTTGGCCTCGACCCTGGCGGTGTCGATGACGACCGCGGGCGTGTCGATCTCGTCGCGCGTCACAGGTCCGGCTCCTCCTTGAGGCGCGCGATGGCGGCCTCGAACGCCTTCATGGTGACGGCCATGTCGTCCTCGGTGTGCGCGGCGCTGGCGAGGCCCCCGGGCCAGCCGGAGAGGTCGACGCCGTTGATCATCATCGCGATCCGGATCCGGTCCACGAGGTTCGCGGGCGACGCCTTCAGCTCCTTCCAGGGCACGCTGAACGGGTCGAAGGTCACCGGGTCGATCGACCGCTTCTCGACGTTGAGGAAGAGGTGGAAGCCGGAGAAGGTGCCGTACGCCGCGAAGGGCATGCCGGTCGCCTTGAGCAGGCGGTTGAGCCGCTCGCGCAGCTCCGCCGCATACGCGTTGGCACGGTCGCAGGCGTCGCTGGTGGCGATGATGTCGAGCGCGGCGATGCCGGCCGCGGCTGACACCGGGTTGGCGTTGAAGGTGCCGGGGTGGGCGATCTTCTCGAAGCCCTTGTCGGCGGCGGCCTCGAAGTCGATCCGCTCCAGGATGTCCGCCCGGCCGCCGACCGCGCCGCCCGGCAGGCCGCCGGCGACGATCTTCGCCATGGTGGTGAGGTCCGGCGTCACGCCGTACGCCTGCTGCGCGCCGCCGGGGGAGCAGCGGAAACCGGAAATGACTTCGTCGAAGATGAGGATCGTGCCGGTCGCGGCCGTCGCCTCGCGCAGCGCCTGGAGGACGCCGTCGGCGATCGGAACGCGCCCGAACGAGGCGCCCGTCGGCTCGATGATGACGGCGGCGATGTCACCGCCGGCGAGCGCGGCCTTCGCGCCCTCGATGTCATTCGGCGCGACGAGGACGACGTCGGCGGCGATGGAGGGCAGGACGCCGGCCGTCGGCGTGCCGTCGAAATGGCTCGAGTAGCCATTCGTCATGTGGTCGTGCCAGCCGTGGAAGTAGGACGTGAAGCGCAGGAGCTTCGAGCGGCCGGTGTACGCGCGGGCGAGGCGCAGCGCGAGGAGCGTCGCCTCCGTCCCGGAGGCGGTGAAGCGCACCCGCTCCACGGAGGGCACCATCCCGATGACGGCCTTGCCCCAGCGGTACTCGCGCGTCGTCGAGGCGGCGAACTGCGTCCCGTCGTCGAGCGCTTCCTTGACCGCCGCCGTCACCCGCGGGTGGCAGTGGCCGAGGAGCAGCGCCCCGTGGCCGCCGAAGTAGTCGACGTACTCGTTGCCGTCGATGTCCCACTTGCGGCTGCCTTTCCCCTGATCGACCGTGATCGGGTACGGCGAGAGGTGGCGCGCGTCGTGGGTGATGCCGGACGGGAAGACGCTGCGCGCCGCCTCCGCCTGCTCGGCGGAGCGGCGGGTGCGGTCGCGGTATTCGGCGATGATCGTGGAATTCGTGGGGGCGTCGAGCGCCATGGCGGGGTCTCCAGGGGGTCGTCCGGCGACGGTCAGTCGAAGAGGCTCGGAATGAAGAGGACGAACGCGGGCCAGAGCGAGACGACCGCGATCACCGCAAGGTGGCTGAGGTAGAACGGCAACGCCGTGACGATAGCACGTTCGTAAGGCACGCCGGCAATCTGCGAGGCGGTCATGAGGGTCATGCCCACCGGCGGCGTGATGTTGGCGACGTTGAGCGTGATGATCATGACGATGGCGAAGTGCAGCGGGTCGAAGCCGAGCTGCACCATCGCCGGCACCAGTACGGGCGCCACCACCACCAGCGCGGGCAGGACGTCGAGCACCGTGCCCAGCAGGATGAGGAGGAGGTTCACCAGGCCGATCTGGACGATCCAGTTGTCCGAGATCGCGGTGATCATGCCCGCCGCGTCGCGCGCGAGCCCGGAGCGGGTGACGAACCAGCCGAGCACCGTCGACGACGCGAGCAGGAAGAAGACGACGCCCGAGAAGCGCACCGTCGCCACGAGCGATTCCCACACCTTGCGCAGCGTCAGCGTGCGGTAGACGAAGAAGCCGAGGATGAGGGTGTACATCGCCGCGAAGGCCGACGCCTCGGTGATGGTCGTGAGGCCGCCGAGGATGCCGCCGAGGATGATGACCGGCACCAGGAGCGCCGGGACCGTCGGCAGGAAGGCGCGCGCCGCGTCCCTCAGGTTCGTGTCGCCGTGGCGGGGGAACTTGTAGATCCAGGCCATCACGAACGAGGCGACAAGAAGCGCGACCGTCATGAGAAGGCCCGGCAGGATGCCGGCGGCGAAGAGGTCGAGCACCGTCACGTTCTGCAGGATCGCCGCGTAGACGACCATGACGACGGACGGCGGGATGATCGGCCCGATGATCGAGGAGCAGGCCGTCACAGCCGCGGCGTAGGCCGGCGTGTAGCCCTCCCGCTTCATCGCCGGGATGAGGATCTTGCCGACGGCGACGGTGTCGGTGATCGCCGCCCCCGTGAGGCCGGAGAAGAACAGGCTGACGACGATGTTGACGTGGCTGAGCGCGCCGCGGATGCGCCCCAGCAGCGCGTTGTTGAAGGCGACGAGACGCTCGGTCAGCCCCGCCTGGTTCATCAGCTCGGAGGTGAAGATGAAGTACGGCACGGCCATCAGGAGGTAGCCGGACACACCCGAGAACATCCGCTCGGCGATGATCTGGATGAAGCGGAGGCCGCCCAGCTCCCAGCTCCCGGCGAGACCGGAAAGCGCCATCAGCAGCGCGATCGGCGTGCCGATGAAGAGGAGGACGATGAAGACGGAGATCGCGGAGGTCATGGACGGTTGTCCTTCTCGCCGGCGGCGAGCTCACGGGCCTCTTCCATCGGGCTCTCCTCGTCGAGCAGGTTGGCCCCGCACAGGACGTGGATCAGCAGCACCAGGCCGGTCGCCGGCACGCAGGCCGTGACCCACTTGGCGTGGATCTGGATGGTGTCGGAGACCATGTAGATGTCGGTGGATTTGGCGAAGAATTTCCAGCCGTACCAGATGAGCAGGCCGGCGAAGAGCGCCACGAGCGCCGTGTTCACGTAGTGGAGCACCGTCACGGCGGTCCGCGGCAGGATGGCGATGATCGCCGTCATCGCGATGTGCTCGCCGTGCCAGAAGGCGACGGTGAGCGACAGGAGCCCCAGCCAGGGGATGAAGAGCCGCGCCAGCGAGTAGGTCCAGGAGAGCGCGTCCCCGGTGAGGATCATGTAGAAGAAACCGGAGAACGAGATCGCCAGCATCGCCAGGATGAAGAGGACGCAGACGGTGCTGACCGTCCGGTTCAATCCGGCCGACAGCCGGCTGCGCGAGAACGTCATAGGGGCCTTTCTGGGACGGGCCTTGCGGCCGCATCGGTCAGGACGGGAGGCGCGGACGAGGACACGGAGCGAAGGGAGGCCGCCCGCGGCGAGGCGGGCGGCGCGCGGGCGTCAGGGACGTCCGGTGCGGCTTACTTGCCGTAACGTTCCATGTCGGTCGCGGTCACGTCGCCCTTGATCTCCTCGACGGTGGCGAAGAGCTCGTCGACGAGCGCGGCGTCGAGGCCGAAGTCGTTGACGATCCACTCCTGCCAGGCCGGACGGGCGATCTCGGCCATCTTGGTGCGCTCCTCGGCGGGGAGGACGTAGCACTCCTTGAACTCCTCGCAGGAGACCTGCCAGCCCTTGATCGCGGCGAGGGCGGAGATGCCGTGCGCGAGCTCGATCGCCTCACGGGCGGAGGTGACGACCGCCTCCTTGTACTCGTCGGGGAGCGACTGGAACCACTCCTCGGACACGAGCCAGGACTGCGAGTTGTACACGTGGCCGGAGAGCGTGGTGTAGTCGTTCACTTCCCACAGGCTGTAGTTCTTGGAGACGCCGGGGGCGTTGAACTGGCCGTCGGCGAGACCGGTGGAGAGCGCGGTGATCACCTCGCCCCACGGCAGCGGGGTCGCCGAGGCGCCGAGCGCCTTCATGGTGGCGACGTGGGCCGGGTTCTCCTCGACGCGGATCTTCATGCCGGCGAGGTCGTCGACGGTCTTGATCGGCTTGCCGTTGTTGGTGAACGCGACGAAGCCGCCGCCGTCGTCGAAGGTGCCGAGGTAGCGCAGGCCCGACTCCTCGATCGTGCCCTTCATGAAGTTCGCGAACCATGCGCCGTCGAAGAAGGCGTGGGCGACCTCGTAGTTCGGGAACAGGAACGGGGCGGTGATGACCTGGTACTTCGGGAAGAACGAGCTCATCGCGCCGGAGGAGATGATCGTGGACTGCAAGAGGGCGCCGTCCTGCGCCTGCTTGCCGGTCTCGACCTCGGAGCCGAGCTGGCCGGCGCCGAAGATCTCCACCTCGACCTCGCCCTTCGTCTTCGATTCGACGAGGCTCTTGAAGTGGACGAGCGCGGGCTGGATCTCGTTGTCCATGTCCTCGGGTGCGAGGTGCGCGATCGCCATCGTGAATTCCTGCGCGGAGGCCGCGCCGGGCACCGCGAGTGCCGCAGCCAGGGTCGCGACGGCGGCCGCGCTGCGAATTCGACCCGTGTAATCAGCCCACTGCATCATGATCTCTCCCTCTTGATGCTCTCGCGCTCGCCGAAACGGCTAAGCTCAGCGATAGTTTTACGCGATATTTCTTCCAAGAAAGCAAATTTTGGCATTCCGATCAAGGTCAGGATTGCCGTTCACATGCGCGAATGACGACCAATTTTAGACGAAAGGGGCACAATTTTACTCACCCCTTTCCGTGCTAATCGTCGGACTTGCTGGCGAGATCGTCCGCCATCACCACGAGCTGTGCGACGACCGCGTCAGCGATCGCCACCCCCTTCCCGGCCGAGGCGAGCGACGGCTCGCCCTTGACGCCGGTGCCGCCGGTCTGCGCCGACATCGTGCGCACGAGGGTCGCCGGGGAGCCGACCAGCATGTCGCCGTCGGCCCAGGCGAAGTTCGCCGCGCCGCCGCGGGGCGGGATCTTCCCGCCGCGCACTTCGCCGGGCGCGGCCGACATCATGAGCGACGTCTCGAACTCGCAGGCGTGGCCGACGGCGCCCTTGCCGCCCTCGACGATCCCCTTCAGCGCCTCGGCGGCGACGCGCCACCAGGTGGTGAAGACGATGCGGCAGTCCGGATTCTCGATGGCCAGCATCTCGGCGATGACGCCACCGACCGCGACGTTGCCACCATGGCTGTTGAGGATCACGAGGTTGGTGAAGCCGTGGCGGAGCGCGGCGCTCGCGAGCTCCGTCACGTAGGCGATGAAGGTGGGATGCGAGACGGTGAGCGTCCCGCCGAGGCTCATGTGATGTTCCGAGCAGCCGACCTTCACCTGCGGCAGGATGACGACGCCATCCGGCCGCTCCGCCTCGAGCCGCTCGAGGAGATGGGCGCCGATGATGGAATCGGTGCCCGTCGCGAGGTGCGGTCCGTGCTGCTCGACCGCGGCGATGGACAGGAAGAGCGGTGTCGCCTTGTCCAGCGCGTTGAGCTCGTGGCTCGTGAGACGCTCCCAGTACACGTCAGTCGCCGTGCCACCAGCGGCCGGCGAGGACGACGCCCGCCGCGCTGAGCTTGGCCGACCCGGTCTCGACCAGGCCGCGCACGTCCGTGAGCGGGAACTCGCCCTCCTCCAGCGACAGGATCGACGCGTCGCCGACGTTGCCGGGACCGAAGGTGCCGAGCTCGGGCCGCTGCAGCGCCTTCGCCGGGATCACGGTGGAGCGCTCGACCACCTCCGTCAGCGGCATGCCGAGCGCGAGGAACTTCGACATGGTGACGAGCTGGTCGTAGGCCGGGCCGTTGATGCAGAAGGCGTGGACGTCGGAGGAGATGGTGTCGGGCGGGAAGCCCGCCTTCATCATCGCCTTGGCGGTCTTCCACGAGAAGGATCCCATGCCGTGGCCGATGTCGAAGTAGACGCCGCGGTCGCGCGCCTTGAGGATCTCCGGCTTCACGTTGCCCTCGCCGTCCACCGGGGAGTTGGGGAACGGGCGGTAGCAGTGGGTGAGGACGTCGCCCTCACGCAGCATGGAGACGACCGCCTCGTAGGACGGCGGCGGCTCGTCGATATGGCACATGACCGGCACGCCCATCTCGCCCGCGACGTCGAGCGCGACGACCAGCGGGTCGATGCCGGACGGACCGGAGGCGTGGCGGCCGATGCGCACCTTGACGCCGACGATGAGGTCGCGGTTCGCCTCGATGACCTTGGCGCACTCCTTCGCGGCCATCAGGCGGAAGTCGTGGCTCTCGCCGACCATGATGCCGGTGTCGAAGCCGTAGATGCCGGCGAACGAGACATGGAGGTAGGCGAGGATGCGCGGCTCGGACGGCTCGATGACGTGCTTGCGGAAGCCGGCGAAGTTGCCGGGCCCGGCGGAGCCGGTGTCGATCATCGTCGTCACGGCGCTGTCCTGCGCGAACATCGTCGGGTCGACGCCGAGCGAGGTGCCGCCCCAATAGACGTGGGTGTGCAGGTCGATGATGCCGGGCGTGACGATCTTGCCGGAGACGTCGCGCACTTCGGCGTTGCGCGGATCGAGGCTGTCGCCGATTTCGGTGACGGCACCCTCGGAGAAGGCGACGTCCGCGATCTTGTCGATGCCTTGCGACGGGTCGATCACCCGTCCGCCCTTCAGAATGAGGTCGGGGCTCATGGGAAATGTCCTGTTGCACCCGTTCAAGGGCGCGGTCTTCGGCAGTTTCGCCGGGAATCGGCGAGCCCGTCGTGTGCAAGGGGAAGGCGGGGCACTCCGTGGCGCCCCGCGCCGTCAGCGCACGCGCCGGCGGACCGGCGCTCCGCTCACGCTCAGCGCGGCTTGTAGGCGATCGCCTCGATCTCGACCTTGATGTCGGCCATCAGGCGCGATTCCGCGGTCGTGCGGGCGGGCGGTTCGGACGGGAAGAACTCGCCATAAGCCTTGTTGAAGGCGGCGAAGTCGCGCGCGTCGTCGAGCCAGACCGTCGTCTTGACGACGTCGGAGAGCTCGGCGCCGGCGAGCTTCAGCGCGGCTTCGACGTTCTTCAGCACCTGGCGGGTCTGGTTGCCGACGTTGCCGCCGACGAGCTCGCCGTCCGGCCCGACCGGGACCTGGCCGGACACGAAGATGAAGTCACCGGCGCGCACGGCCGGCGAGAGGGGCACGGGGGCGCTGCCGAAGCATTCTTTCGCCACGAAGGGCTCCTTAGAGTTGGTGTTCGCCGTGCGGACCGGGCGCGCGACGTCGCGCCGGCGCCGGACCGGCCGGTCGGTGTTACTGACAGCGTAGAAGTCGCACCGGCCATTCCGCAAGCGATTCCATGTAACTTTCCTTCATCTGGCGATCTTTTGACCAGAATGTCCATGGAATACGCACGGATCGCCGAAGAATTCATGTTGCAAACTGACATGGCCGCGGTCACCCTGCGCCCCTTCCGAACGCGTGCCTCACCATCGCGCGGCCGGATCCAGCCGGGGCATCGCAGCCGGTTCGAACGGGTCGTTCCCGTCGAATCGAGGCCCGCGTCCCCGGCGACCGCAGTCTACCGGCAACTCTGGAGGGCGCTGACACCGTGGACGGAACGAGGACGATCGACATGGTCGCCAATCTGCGCCGTCTCGCGGTGGAGGGCAGCCCCGCCGAGAAGCGGCTCGCGTCGCTCGTGTTCGAGGACGCCGAGGCCGTCTCCCTTGCCCCGATCCAGGAGCTCGCCGCCCGGGCCGGCGTCTCCGAGCCGACCGTCACCCGCTTCTGCCGCGCCATCGAGTGCGACGGCGTCCGCGACTTCAAGCTGCGCCTCGCACAGATCATCGCCATCGGCGGCTTCACGATGTTCCCGACGCCGACGCGGCGCAGCCCCGACGACGAGCAGATCATCACCAGCGTGCGCGACGCCGCCACCGCCGCAATCGAGCGGACCGCCGCCGCGCTCGACATGTGCCGCGTCGCCGAGGCCGCACAGGCGATCGCGAGCGCGCGGCAGGTGGTGACCTTCGGCTCCGGCGGCGTCTCCTCGCTGGGCGCGGTGGAGCTGCAGAACCGCCTCTTCCGCTTCGCCATTCCCGTCACCGCCCACACCGACGGACAGATGCAGCGCATGGTCGCCGCCGTCGCCGGCGAGACCACCGTCGCGGTCTCCCTGTCGGCGTCGGGATCGGCCAACTCGGTGGTCGAGGCGACGCGGATCGCCCGGCTCTACGGCGCCACCACCATCGCCATCACCGACCCCGCGTCCGCCCTCGCCCGCGAGGCGGAGATCGTCCTCGGCTTCTCCGTTCCCGGCGACGGGCAGGTGATCAAGCCGAGCCCGGCCCGCTACGCCCTCCTCACCGTGGTCGACGTCCTCGCGACCTCCGTCGCCGAGGCGATGGGGCCGCAGGTGCTGGAGGGTCTGCGGCGCATCAGGAAGAGCCTCTCCGCGCTCGGCATGTCCAACTCGGATCGCCCGATCGGCGACTGATCCAACCCCGGAGCCCCTCCCCGAATGAGAGAATTCGCTGGCACCGCAAGCCTCGTGCTGAACCGCGTGGTCGAAGCGGTGGTCGTCGTCCTGATGGCGCTTCTGGTGCTCGACGTGTGGATCGGCGTGGCCGACCGCTACGTCTTCCGCTGGCAGCTCAACTGGCCGGAGATCCTCGCGCGCTACCTGATGATCTGGATGGCGCTGCTGGCGATCTCCTGCGCCATCGCGCGGCGCGAGCACATCGGCCTGTCGATCCTCGTCGACCGCCTTCCCGTCCCGCTGCGCCGGGCCGCGCTGATGCTGTGCGACGTCCTCGCCATCGGGCTCTTCCTCTACGTCGTCTGGTACGGGGTGGGCTTCGCGCTCGGCGGGCTCAACCGGCGGGCGATGATCTTCGGCATGTCGATGGCGCCCGCCTTCGCGGCCGTCCCCGCCGCGGCCGCGATGTCGGCCATCCAGCTCGCGCTCTGCCTGGTGCGCGACGGCGGCCGCCAGGCGCTCGTCGCCCAGGGCTCGGAGGTCTGACCATGTTCGTCGGCGTGATCTTCCTCGTCCTCCTCCTCCTCGGCATGCCGATCGGCTTCACGATCGGCCTCGCCGGGCTCGCCGGGCTCGTCTCCATGGGGGGCGAGCGCTTCCTCGCCCTCGGCGTCTCCAAGCTCTTCGCCGGGCTCGACAGCTTCCCCTTCCTCGCCATGCCGTTCTTCATCCTGGCCGGCGAGATCATGAACCACATCGGCATCACGCAGCAGCTGATGCGCTTCGCCCACGTCCTCGTCGGCCACTTCCGGGGCGGCCTCGCCCACGCCAACATGATCGCCTCGGTGTTCTTCGCCGGCCTCACCGGCGCGGCGACGGCGGACGCGGCCGCGTTCGGCAAGACGCTCGTGCCGGCGATGGTCGAGCAGGGCTACCGGCGCGACTACGCCTGCGCCGTCACCGCGGCCGGCTCGATCATCGGCCCGACGATCCCGCCGTCCGGCCTCATGGTGGTGTACGGCTCCCTCCTCGGCGTTTCCATCGGCGGCCTCTTCGCGGCCGGCATCCTGCCGGGCCTCGCGATCTGCGCGGTCTGCATGGCGATCATCGCCCTGGGCGCCCGGCGCAACCGCCTGCCCGATCCCGAGCCGCGCGCCTCCTTCGGCACCGTCGTCAGGACGTTCAGCCGCTCGCTCGCGGCGCTGATCATGCCGGTGATCATCCTCGGCGGCATCCTGGGCGGCATCGTCACCCCCACCGAGGCCGCCTCCGTCGCGGTGGCCTACGCCTTCTTCCTCGGCGTCGCCGTCTACCGCAATCTCAGCGCCCGCGACCTCTACAACATGCTCCTGTCGACGGCGCGCATCACCGGCGTGATCTTCGTCATCATCGCCTTCGCCTCGATGCTCGGCTGGTGGATGAGCTTCGAGCGCGTGCCGCAGGCGATCGCCGCCGCCGTGCTCGCGGTCTCGGAGAACCGCTACGTCATCATCCTCTTGATCGTCGGCATCCTGCTCCTCGTCGGGATGGTGATGGACATCACCGCGATCCTCATCATCCTCGCGCCCGTGCTGGTGCCGCTGGCGACGCAGATCGGGCTGGAGCCGATCCACTCCGGCATCATCTTCGTCCTCGCCCTCAACATCTCGCTCATGACGCCACCGGTGGGCGCCTGCCTCTTCGTCCTGTCGTCGGTGACCGGCGAGAAGCTCGAGGCGATCGCACTGCGTCTCTGGCCGTTCCTCCTGGCCGAAATCGGCGTCCTTCTCGTCTTCGCCTACTGGGAGGATCTCGCCCTCCTGGTCCCCCGCTTCCTCGGCTTTGCCTGAGCCACTTCCCGCAGCAAAAGGATATCGTACATGACCTCAACGCTCCCCCGCATCGTCGCGGGCACCACCGCGCTGGCCCTCGTCATGGCGGTCACGCCGGCGGCGTTCGCCCAGAGCGCGCAGATCCGGATCTCGCACGACAACAACCCGGATCCCTACGATAACCCCGCCCACGCCTGCGCTGCGGTCCTCCAGAACATCATCGAGGCGGACACCAACGGCGAGATCGACGTCGAGATCTACCCGAACGCCTCCATCGGCACGGCCACCGAGCAGGTGCAGATGGTGCGCGACGGCATCACCGAGATCAGCCTCTCCTCGACCGGCGCGATGGCGCCCTACTACGAGAACATCGACGTCCTGAACCTGCCGTTCGCGTTCGCCGACAACGCCGCCACGTACGAGGTGTTCGACGGTCCGTTCGGCCAGGCGCTGGCGGCCGACATCGAGGAGAAGCTCGGCGACGTGAAGGTGCTCGGCTTCCCCGACACGGGCGGCTTCTTCGCGGTGACGAACTCCAAGCACGAGATCGCCGACCTCGACGACTTCAAGGACATCCGCCTGCGCACCATGACCGTGCCGTCGCACCAGGCGATCATGAACGCGCTCGGCGCCGAGGCCTATCCGCTGGCCTGGGGCGAGGTTTATTCCGCGCTGCAGACGGGCGTGATCGACGGTCAGATGAACCCGATCCCGATCATCTCCTTCTCCAACTTCGGCGAGGTTCAGGGCTACCTGACGCTCACCAACCACCTCTTCTCGCCCTACACGCTGCTGATGAACAAGGCCGCCTACGAGGCGCTGACGGACGACCAGAAGAACGTCCTGCAGTATGCCGCGCAGGCGTGCGTGTCGGCCTCGCGCGGCCTGTCGCGCATCATCGAGGCGTCGGACCGCGGCTTGTCGGGCCTGTCCAAGTCGATGAAGATCACCGCGCTGACGCCCGAGCAGCGGACCGCGATGCGCGAGGCCGCGCTGCCGGCGTTCGAGGAGCACATCCAGTCCGCGCTCGGCGAGGACGGTCAGGCGCTCGTCGCGCTCTTCAAGGATGAGGTCGCGAAGGCGAACGCCTCGCAGTACATGGAAGGCGCCGAGTAAGGCGGCCGTCCGGGCCCTCCGGCCCCCTCTCGGCGCGGCGTCGACGCCGCGCCCGTTCCCCCGCGCCCTTCGCCTCGCCCTCCGGGCGGGGCGCTCGTCTGCCCGGCCGGCGCGCCCCGGCGGGCGAAGCCAACCACCGCAGTCCCCCTCGCCCATCGGGGCGCGGGCCGCTCGAGGACCTGACCGATGCCTAGACCCCTCACCGTCGCCGCCGCGCAGCTCGGCCCCATCGCCGACGACGAGCCCCGCGCCTCCGCCGTCGCGCGGATGATCGCCCTGATGGAGAAGGCGCACCGGCGCGGCGTCGAACTGGTCGTCTTCCCGGAAGCGGCGCTCACCGCCTTCTTCCCGCACTGGTACATGGAAGACCAAGCCGCGATCGACCGCTACTTCGAGACAGAGATGCCCTCGGCCGAGACGCAGCCCCTGTTCGACAAGGCGCGCGAGCTCGGCATCGCCTTCCACCTCGGCTATGCCGAGATCGACGGCGAGCACCGCTACAACACGGCGATCCTCGTCGGTCCGGACGGCACGATCGTGTCGAAGTACCGCAAGGTGCATCTGCCGGGCTATCGCGAGAACGAGCCCTGGCGGCCGTTCCAGAACCTCGAGAAGCGCTACTTCGAACGCGGCAACCTCGGCTTCCCGGTCGTCGATGCCCTCGGCGGTCGCGTCGGGCTGTGCATCTGCAACGACCGGCGCTGGCCCGAGGTCTGGCGCATCCTCGGCCTGCAGAACGCCGAGCTGGTCCTCCTCGGGTACAACACCCCGCAGCACGACCCGGCCTCGCCCGCGATCGACCACCTGCAGGACTTCCACAACCACCTCTCCCTGCAGGCCGGCGCCTACCAGAACGGCACCTACGTCGTCGCCACGGCCAAGGCCGGGCTCGAGGAGGGCTGCGAGATGATCGGCGGCTCGTGCATCGTCGCGCCGACCGGCGAGATCATCGCGGTCGCCTCCACGCGCGGCGACGAGCTCGTGGTGGCGGACATCGACCTCGACCGCTGCAAGGAGATCCGCAGCAACATCTTCAACTTCACCGCCCACCGGCAGCCGGACCTCTATACCGCCATCGCCGAGCCGATGACGGCCGCCCGGCCAGCCCCCGTCCCCGCGAAGTGACCGTGCCGCCGGAGCCGCCCTGCGGCCTCCGGCTCCCTCGGTACGTTCTGCCGGCACGCTGGGCACGGGGGCACCGGCGGAATTAAATTTCGCCGGTTTGGCATGCCACTTGTAACGCACCCGGGGGTAGACCGGCGAACGGCTCGCGATGTCTTCCCCGGTCACCGCAGCTTGCGAAGGCTACAAGGAGATACCGTGAGAAACTTCATGCCACGACGCGCCGTCGCAGCGGCGGCGCTCGCCGCGTTCATGGGTGCGGTCGCTGCCCCTTCGATCGCAACGGCGCAGGACGACAGCGTCACCTTCCTCGGCATCTGGCCCTTCAGCGGCCCATATGCCGACCTCGGCCCGATCCTCAACTCGGGCGCCGAAGTCGCCTTCGAGAACGTGGGTGGCGAGATCGCCGGCAAGACGATCAACTACATCACCCGCGACAGCGAGACGGAGGCGGGCGCCGCCACCCGCCGCGCGCAGGCCGCCATCGAGACCGACGGCGTCCAGTACATGATCGGCCCGTGGTCCTCGGGCGTGGCGCTCGCGCTCACCGAGGTGTCGAAGAACAACAAGGTGCCGTACTTCTTCTCCGGCGGCTCGGAGGACATCTCCGGCAAGAAGTGCCACCGCTACGCCTTCCAGTGGGCCGCCAACGCGTGGACCGCGATGGACGCCAACCTCAAGGCGTTCAAGGAGCTGCACCCGGACGCGAAGTCGATCTACCTCTTCGTCGTCGACTACGCGTTCGGCTGGTCGCTGCAGAAGTACGTCGAGGAGCTGGCGCCCAAATACGGCCTCGAGGTCGTCGGCGCGGACCGTCACCCGCTCGGCAACCGCGAGTTCTCGACCTTCATCACCAAGGCGATGGCGGCCAACCCGGACGCGGTCTTCATGATCAACTTCGGCCTCGACGCGATCTCCGCGGTGCGTCAGCTCAACAACTTCGGCTTCGCGCCGGCCAAGCCGGTCATCATGTCCTGGTCGTCGGGCGTGGAGGAGCTGGTGCAGCTCGACCCGGCGATGCGTGAGAACTTGATCGTCGGCACCAACTACTACTGGACGATCGACAACCCCGAGAACAAGGACTTCGTCGAGAAGTACAAGGCCAAGAACGACGGCGTGCCCCCGGGCTACGGTCCCGCCGCCGGCTACGGCCTCGCCTCGATGTTCCTCGCCGGGATGGAGAAGGCCGGCAGCACCGAGCCGCAGGCCGTCGTCGAGGCCCTCGAGGGGATGGAAGGCGACAACTTCGTCGGCCACTTCAAGATCGACGCCAAGACGCACCAGACCGTCCGCCCCTACTTCGTCCTGAAGACGAAGCCGGAGAGCGAGATGGAGAACGAGTACGACTTCGGCGAGATCGTCCTCACCTCCGACACGCCGCAGCCGGCCGAGATGAACGGCTGCGCCGACATCGGCGGCTTCTGAGCCGCACCGCCGCCGGGCCGCACCGGTCCGGCCGGCGGCCCGAGCGGCGGCGCCCGGCGCGCCGCCGACCCCGACGCGCCGCGCGTGGCGGCGCCCGCACCGCGCCGGCCGCCGCCGGCCACCTCACGCCAGGACTGCCAGCCCTCAGATGACGTTTCTCATCCTCAGTCAGCTGCTCAACGGGTTCGCGCTCGGAATGATCTACGCCCTCGTGGGCGTCGGGCTGACCCTTATCCTGGGGATCCTCAACATCCCCAACTTCGCCCACGGCGCGCTCTACGCGATCGGCGCGTACCTCACCTACACGGTCGCCAGGCTCACGGGCTCGTTCTACATCGCCATTCTGATCGCCCCGCTCGGAACGGTCCTCATCGGCCTCGTCCTGGAGCATCAGGGGATCCGCCGCCTCTACAGCGCGCATCACGACTACCAGCTGCTCTTCCTGTTCGCGATGGCGCTCATCCTGCAGGAGCTGATCGTCATCATCTGGGGGCCCGTCGGTTTCTCGGTGATGCCGCCGAAGGCGCTGATGGGCGCGACGAACCTCGGCTTCGTCATCTACCCGACCTACCGCCTGGCGCTCATCGTCTTCACGCTGATCATCATCGTCACGCTCACGGTGTTCCTCACCTTCACCAATCTCGGCGCGATCCTGCGCGCGGGGATCGAGGACCGCGAGATGGCGTCGGTGCTCGGCATCAACATCGACAAGATGTTCCTGCTCACCTTCGGGCTCGGCGCCTGGCTGGCGGGTCTGGCGGGCGCGCTCGCCACCCCCATCCTGGGCCTGACGCCGACGATGGGGCTCGACATCCTGCCGATCTCGTTCGTCATCGTCGTGGTGGCGGGGCTCGGCAGCGTGCCGGGCGCGATCGTCGCCGGCATCCTCATCGGCATCGCCCAAGGGCTCACCACGATCTGGTGGCCGCAGGCGGCGAACGTCGTGATCTACATCCTGATGGGCCTCACGATCATCGCCCGTCCGCAGGGCCTCTTCGGGACGCGCTGATGACCACAGACCGTATCCTTCTCGTCCTCCTCCTCGTCTTCGTCGTCGCGGCGCCGTTCCTCTTCCCGATGGTCACCGCGGCGGAGATGCTGGTGTTCGCCCTCGTCGCCGTCGCCACCAACATCATGGTCGGCTACACGGGGATGCTCTCGTTCGGCCAGGCGATGTTCTTCGGCTCCGGCGCCTACGCGTCCGGCCTGATGCTGAAGGCGGGCCTGCCGCTCATCGTGGCGCTGCCGGGCGCCGCCCTCGTCGTCATGGTGCTGTCCATGGCGGTGGGCTTTTTCTGCGTGCGTCGCACCGGGCTCTACTTCATCTGCCTGACGTTCGCCTTCAACCAGATGTTCTACTTCATCGCCTACATCTGGACCGGCGTGACCGGCGGCGAGGACGGCCTGCCCGGCATTCCGCGGCCCGAGTTCATCGCGACACCGATGGCGTTCTACGTCTTCACCGCGGTGGTCCTCCTCGCCTCGCTGCTGGTGATCTGGCGGATCCTTCACGCGCCGCTCGGCCTCGTTTTCCGCCTGATCCGGGAAAACCCGTCGCGCACGGCCGCGGTCGGCTACGACGTGCGCCGCTTCCGCTGGTACGCCTTCGTGATCTCCTCCACGTTCACCGGACTCGCGGGCGGCGTCTACGCGATGCTCTACGGGATCGTGCCGATCGACCAGATCCACTGGCTGCGCTCCGGCGACTTCATCTTCATGCTGCTCTTCGGCGGCTCGGGGAACTTCTTCGGCCCGGTGATCGGCGCCGTCGCCTACATCTTCCTCTCCGACACGCTGGCGGTGATCTGGGCGCGCTGGCTCCTGGTGCTCGGCATCATCTTCGCGATCACCGTGCTCTTCTTTCGGGGCGGCATCGTCGGCCTCGTCGAGACCGTCGCGGCGAAGCTCACCGGCCGGCGCGCGGGAGAGGCGGAGGCCACACGATGAGCGTGATCCTCCAGTGCACCGGGCTCGCCAGGCACTTCGGCGGCGTCTTCGCCGTCAACGGAGTGGACCTTGCCGTCAGGGAAGGCACCATCCACTCCGTGATCGGGCCGAACGGGGCGGGCAAGTCCACCTTCTTCAACCTGATCTCCGGGGAGATCCTCCCCTCCTCCGGCACCGTCACCTTCGACGGGACGGACATCACCGGGACACCGCCGCACCGGATGCCGCACCTCGGCATATCGCGGTGCTTCCAGCGCACCAACGTCTTCCCGGACCTCACCATCCACGACAACGTCTGGGCGGCGCTGTTCGCGCGGATGAACAAGGGGCCGGCGGACTACCTGAAGCGCCGCAACGCCTTCCCCGACATCGAGGAAAAGACCGCCCAGATCATCCGAGAGGTGGGTCTCGCCCACAAGACGACGGCCCTTGCGCGCACCCTCTCGCACGGCCAGAGCCGCATGCTGGAGGTGGCGGTCAGCCTCGCGGGACTGCCCCGCCTGCTGCTGCTGGACGAGCCGACGCAGGGGCTCGCGCCCGAGGCGACGGTGGAGATGACCCACCTCATCAGGAGCCTGGCGGGGCGCTACACGATCCTTCTCATCGAGCACAAGATGAACATCGTCATGGAGATCTCCGACACGGTCTCGGTCCTGAGCCTCGGCCGGATGATCGAGGAGGGGCCGCCCGCGCAGATCCGCACGAGCCAGCGCGTCCAGGACGCCTACCTCGGGAGGGACACCGCGTGACCGCCGCGCTGAAGCTGGAAGACGTCCACACCTACTACGGCCTCGTCCACATGCTGCAGGGCGTGTCGTTCGAGGTGGCCAAGGGCGAGCTCCTCGCGATCCTCGGCCGCAACGGCGCGGGCAAGACGACGACGATCAAGTCCGTCATGGGCCTCGCCCCGCCGCGCCAGGGCCGCGTCCTCCTCGACGGCGAGGAGGTGACCGGCCTCAAGCCCTACCAGGTGGCGCAGAAGGGCGCGGCGTACGTGCCTGCGAGCCGCGGCATCTTCGCGACTCTCTCCGCGCTCGAGAACCTCAAGGTGTTCGAGAAGAAGGGCGGGCGCTACACCACGGAGGGCATCTTCTCGATGTTCCCGCGCCTCGCCGAGATGAAGTCGCGCGGCGGGCGCACGCTGTCGGGCGGCGAGCAGCAGATGCTCGCGATCGGCCGCACCCTCGTCACCGACCCGTCGGTGATCCTCCTCGACGAGCCGTCCCAGGGGCTCGCGCCGAAGATCGTCGACCTCGTGGTCGACATGATGACGCGGCTCAAGGCGGAGGGGATGGCGATCGTGCTGGTGGAACAGAACCTCGAACTTGCGCTACGCGTCGCCGACCGCGTCATCATCCTGGAGCAGGGCGCGGTCGTCTTCGAAGGGCCGGGGGCAACGGTCCGCGACGATCCGGAGCTTCAGGCGCGCTATCTCGGAGTAAGCGTATGAGCGAGACATCCTGCGCCCGCGCGCCGGGACGCCTCGGCGATCTGATGAAGGGTATCGTGGCGGGCGACATATCGCCGAGCGAGCTCGTCGATATGTATCTGGCCCGCATCGACGAGGTGCAGCCGCTGGCCGAGCCGTGGCGCGTGGTCGACGCCGAGGGCGCGCGGCGCGTCGCCGAGCAGCGCACCGCGGAGGCGCGCTCCGGCGCTCTGCGCGGCCCGCTCCACGGGATCCCCGTGGCGGTCAAGGACATCATCGACGTCGCCGGCTTCCCGACCCGGTGCAACGCCAGGATGCTGGAGGACGCGCCGCCCGCCACCGCCGACGCGGAAGTCGTGGCGGCGCTGAGGTGCGCCGGCGCCATCATCATGGGCAAGGCGCACACGACGGAGTTCGCCTTCACGTACCCGTCGCCCGCCCGCAATCCGCACAATCTGGCGCACACGCCGGGCGGCTCGTCGAGCGGATCGGCGGCGGCAGTGGCGAGCGGCTGCGTCCCGCTGGCGCTCGGCACGCAGACGATGGCGTCCGTGAACCGTCCCGCCGCGTACTGCGGCATCGGCGCGTTCAAGCCGTCGAGCCGGCTCCTGTCGACCTACGGCGTCTCGCTGCTGGCGCCGATGTACGACACGGTCGGCTTCTACGGCCAGACGACGGCGGACGCGATTGCGATGTTCGAGGCTCTCGCTCCGCCGCACGTCGTACCGGCCGCGGCTCCGCTCGGCGGCGTCCTCGTCCTCGACGACCCCCTCATCTTCGACATGGTTCCGGCGATGGCCGCCGCACTGGAGCGGATGGTCGAGGCGTGCCGCGAGGCGGGCATTGCCGTCGAGCGGGCCCGCTCGCCGGTGCCGTTCGAGGAGATCCGCCAGCTACACTGGCGCACGATGCACTACGAGGTGGGGCGCCTCCACACCCGCCGCCTCGGCGCCGGCGACGGCATCTCGGACCGCTTCCGCGCCGTGATCGAGGAGGGACTCGGCATCGACGACGAGACCTACCTCGCCGACCGGACGACGCTCCAGGCGGTGCGGGCGAGGATCGGCGAGACCATGAAGGGACGCGCCGTCCTGTGGCCCGCCGCCCCCGGCCCCGCGCCCGAGGGCCTCGATTGGACCGGCGATCCCCGCTACATCGCGCCGTGGACGGCGCTGGGCGGGCCGATGGTCACGATCCCGGCGGGCGTGGACGGGAGCGGCCTGCCGCTCGCCGGCATCCTCATCGGCCGCCCGGGCGACGACGCCAACATGTGCGCCCTCGCCCGAACCGTTGCGGCAGCGGCTGAAGTCCTGCCCTGATCGCCGGGGCGAACGCCGGTCCGCCCCTCACCGGGCGCGGACCGGCGCGCCGCCGGATCAGGCCGACCGGGCGAGCGGCACCTGGCCGACGCGGTCGAGGTAGTCGATGCAGACGTCGAGCGGCTCGACGTCGCCGAACTTGGCGTCGATGTCGAAGAGGTTCCACAGCACCGCGCCCGGGATGCGGTCGCCGACGCACTCCTTCACGACGATGGTCCGGAACCCTTCCGCCAGCCCGTCGCACACCGTCTCGCGCACGCAGGCCGAGGCGGTGACGCCGGTGACGAGGATCGTGTCCACGCCCGCCGCACGCAGGAAGCCGGCGAGGTAGGTGCCGTGAAAGGCGCTCGCCCGCTTCTTCACAAGCACCTGCTCACCCTTCACCGGCTCGATGCGCGAGTCGATCGCCCACAGGTCCGGACGGTCCTCGGAGACGACCTCGATGGGGATCTTGTGGTGCCACAGGCCCATGTCGGTGTTGGGGTTGGTGGTGTCGGTGACCTGGTAATAGGTCGTCGTGTGGACCACCGGGTGACCGTTGCGGCGGCACGCTGCGAGGAGCTTCTGCACCCCCGGGATGACGCCGTCGTCCATGTTCTCGCAGGAGAAGGGGTTGCCCGGCCGCGTCCACGCATTGGCGAGGTCGACATTGACGAGGCACGGCTTGGAGCCGAAACCCAGCCGGCGCTGGAAACCCCGGCTCGCGTAGCGGCGCCTCGCCTCCTCGAAGGCGCGCTCCAGCGCGGCGGTCAGGTCGTCGCTCATATCGTCTCTCCCATGGCATCGGGGTTGGCGACAAGGAGGATGCCCGCTGGATGGGTGCGCGAGAATGATTGGTTTGCTATAAATTCATTCGTCTCGCGGAATAATCGGCCATGTACGAGCTGCGCCATCTGCGCGCCTTCCTCGCTGTCGCGGAGGCCCTCCACTTCGGCCGCGCGGCCGAGCGGATCGGCCTGTCGCAACCCGCGCTCAGCCGCACCATCGCCGAACTGGAGGAGGCGCTCTCCGTCACGCTCTTCCGGCGCACCACCCGTCAGGTCAGCCTGACGGCGGCGGGCGAGGCCTTCATGGAGGCGACGCGGGAGACCTTCGCGCAGCTCCGGCGCGCCGAGACGGCGGCGCAGGACGCCGCGGCTGGCACGACCGGGCTGCTGCGCATCGCCTACAACGACTTCGCCATCAACGGGCGCCTGCCCGAGCTCATCCGCGTCTTCGTCGAGCGCCATCCCGACATCCGCCTGGAGCTCACTTATCTGGCAACGACCCTGCAGCGGAAGGCGCTGCTCACGGAGAGCATCGACGTCGGCTTCCTGATCGGCGGCCTGGAGAGCGAGGGGTTTGCGAACTACCCCTTCCACGAGGATCGCTACGTCGCCCTCCTCCCCGCGACGCATGCGATGGCGAGCCGGCGCGAGCTCTACCTCACCGACCTCGCCGACGAGCCGTTCGTGATGGGGACGGTGGACCAGTGGGGCGCGCACCGCGAGCGCACGTTCGCCCTCTGCCAGTCCGCAGGGTTCTTCCCGAAGGTCGTTCAGGAGGCAGGATCGAGCGAGGGGATCTTCGGTCTCGTCGCGGCGGGCACGGGCGTGACGATCTATGCCGAATGCGTACGCAACCTGCAGCGGCGCGGTCTCGTCATCAAGCCGCTGTCGGATGTCACCGCCGTCACGCCCACGATAGCGGTCTGGCGCCGTGGAAATCGTGCCGCAACCCTCGCCCGCTTCGTCGAATGCCTGCAGAATGTGTGGGGCCGCTCCTCGCCATAGCGCATTCGCATTCAGGACCGATGCGGAACCGCCGCGGGCGGACGTTCAGGCGCGAAGGAAATGGCATGCAAATTGCTTTACGAAAAGCAACCTGGTGCCGCGGCACCTCCCGACCCCTCGACCATCGCGAGAGTTAACTCCTCATGTTCCCCCTTCTCAGCACAAAACGCCTCGCATTGGCCGGCTGCGCCCTCCTCGCCCTCGGCCACGTCAGCGCCCAGGCCGCGGACGTCGACCTGCGCGTTCTCGGCTGGTACGGCAACCAGCCCCAGCAGCAGGAGATCGAGACCCCGTTCTGGAAGGGCCTCGAAGAGCGCACCGACGGTGCCTTCTCTGCCCAGTTCCGCACCATCGACGAGCTCGGCCTGACCGGCTTCGAGGCACTGCGCACGCTCCAGTCGGGCGCGTTCGACATCGTCTCGATCCAGGTGAGCCACGTCTCCGGCGACGATCCGCTGTTCATGGGCGCCGACCTGCCGGGCCTGTCCTACACCTTCGACGACCTCGCCAAGCTGCTCGAGGCGTACTCGCCGGTGATGGACAAGCGTCTGCAGGAGCGCTACGGCGCCAAGCTCGTCGCCACCTGGGCCTACCCGCCGCAGATCCTCTACTGCAAGGGCGACATCAAGGGCTTCGCCGACCTCGAGGGCAAGAAGGTCCGCGTCTCCAGCGCATTCAGCGCGAAGGCGGTCGAGGAGTTCGGCGGGACGTCCGTCACGCTCGCCGGCCCCGAGGTCTACCAGGCGCTGCAGCAGGGCGTCGTCGACTGCGCCGCGACGGGCAGCGTCTACGGCAACGTCAACGGCTGGCACGAGGTGACGGACACCCTCTTCCCGGTTCCGCTCGGCGGGTCGGGCGTCTCGATCCACGTCATCCGCCTCGACACCTGGAACAAGCTCACCCCCGAGCAGCAGGAGATGCTGACGGCCGAGCTCGACGAGCTGGGTGACGCGCTCTGGACCATGGGCGTGGAAGACAACCAGGACGGCATCAACTGCAACGTCGGCGCCGAGCCCTGCGAGAACGGCCAGGTCGGCAACATGAGCCTCCTCGAGGTGACGCCCGAGGCGCGCGCCGAGATGAAGGCCGCACTGGAGAGCGCCATCCTGCCGATGTGGATCGCCGAGTGCGAGCGCGTCGTCGACGACTGCCGCGCCGAATGGAACGGCTCCGTCGGCAAGGTCCTCGACATCGAGCTCTGACATCGCGAGCGGGGGCGGCTTCCACCGGGAGCCCGTCCCCGTCCGCCCATTCGTGTACCGTTCCTGCGCGCATCGGCCGGGCGTTCTCCGGCGGTGCGCCCCGAGGGCGCCGGCGGCGCCCTTTGTCGTTCGAAGGGTTCAACCCATGACCGCGTTCGATCACTGGATCGAAAAGCTGACGCGCTCCCTCGCCATCATCGGCGGATGGGTGCTCATCGCGCTCTCGCTCGCGACGGTGGTGAGCGCCATCCTGCGCAAGTTCTTCAACACCAGCATTCAGGGCGTCGACGAGTACGGCGGCTACATCCTCGCCATCGTCGGGGCCATCGGCTTCTCCCACGCTCTCGTCAAGCGGGCGCACGTGCGCATCGAGATCCTGCGCCAGCCGCTGCGGCCGGCCGGACAGGCCGCCGTCGACATGGTCGCGCTCGTCGCCCTGCTCATCACGGCCTGCATCCTCGTCTGGGTCGCCTCGACCGTCGTGTCGTCGACGGTGTCGATGAACGCCCTCTCCAACACACCGCTGCGCACCCCGCTCGTGATCCCGCAGTCGATCTGGGCCGGCGCGCTCGGCCTGTTCGCGCTCATCTGCCTCGTCCTCACCGTGCGCTGCGTCGCGGCGCTGGTGCGCGGCGACGTGGACTTCGTGCGCCGCCGGCTGGGGTCGGAGACGATCGACGAGGAGGTGACCCGCGTCCTCGACGACCTCGAGAAGCGCGGCGGCGCCGAGAGCGCCGGGGAGGCCCGCCCGTGAGCGCCTCCCTCCTCTACTTCGGCGCCATCCTCGTCGTCCTCGGCACCAGCATCTACGTCGGCGCCGCGCTCGTGCTCCTCGCCTTCGGGGCGGACCTCACCTCCCTCGGGATCCTGCCCAACATGGCCGGGAACATCCTGTGGAGCACGATGAACTCGTACATCCTGGTGGCGATCCCGCTGTTCGTGCTGCTGGGCGAGATCCTCTCCCTCAGCGGCGTCGCGGACCGGATGTACCGCGCGCTCGCCCACTGGGTCGGCTGGCTGCCGGGCGGCCTCGTGCATGCCAACATCGCCACCTGCGCGCTGTTCGCGGCCGCGTCAGGGTCCAGCGTCGCGACGGCGGCCACCATCGGCACCGTCGCGCAGCCGACGCTGCTGCGCCTCGGCTACGACCAGCGACTGGTGCTCGGCTCCATCGCGGCGGGCGGCACGCTCGGGATCCTCATCCCGCCGTCGATCAACATCATCGTCTACGGCGCGCTCACCAACACCTCGATCGGGCGCCTCTTCGCCGCCGGCATCCTGCCGGGGATCGTGCTGGCGATGACGATGTCGCTGATCGTCATCGCCATCTCGCTCATCAAGGGCTCGAAGGCCGAGACGCTCGACGCGCAGATGACGATGGCGCAGCGCATCCGCTCGCTGATCCATGTCCTGCCGGTGCTGTTCGTGTTCACCGTGGTGATGGGCTCGATCTACCTCGGCATCGCGACGCCCACCGAGGCGGCGGCCATGGGCATCATGGCGGCGCTCATCCTGGCGGCGATCAACGGAACGCTCACCATCACGATGCTGCACACCGCGTTCGAGTCGGCGGTGAAGACGACCGCGATGATCCTGCTCGTCATCGTCGGCGCCTTCATCCTGAACTTCCAGCTCAGCGTCACCGGGATCCCGCAGGCCTTCGCCAACTGGATCGTGTCGCTGGACCTCGGCAAGTACGGCACGATCTGGATGCTCGTGGTCTTCTACGCGATCCTCGGCTGCTTCCTGGAAGCGGTGGCGATGCTGGTGACGACGATCGCCGTGGTCTACCCGCTCGTCATCAAGCTCGGCTTCGACCCGGTCTGGTTCGGCATCTTCATCATCGTCCTGATGGAGATGGCGCTGATCACCCCGCCGGTCGGTCTCAACCTCTTCGTGGTGCAGAACATCCGCATCAGGCAGGGGTCGATCCTCGACGTCTACCGCGGGGTGGCGCCGTTCGTGCTGGCGATGGTCATCTTCCTGGCGATCCTCATCTACGTGCCGGAGATCGCCCTGTGGCTTCCGTCGTTGCTGTTCTGACGCCATGACCGGACAGGATCTCGTCGCCGTATGGGCGACGCCGGACAGCTTCGCCCCCTACGGCGCCCTCGTCCCCGTCCCGCAGGACGGGGCGCGGGTGCCGCTGCCGGAGACGTTTCCGGGCGAGCGGACCGCGGGCGAGCCGCGCCTTGCCATGAACGCCATCGCCCCGGCCGCGGGCGCCGTCCCGCTGATGCTGGAACGGCACCCCTACAGCGTGCAGATGTTCGTCCCCCTCGGCGAGGAACCGCTGCTCGCGGTGGTCGCCTCGCCGGACCTCGACCGGCCGGGCCGGGGCGACCTGAGGGCGTTCAAGATTCCGGCGCGTCACGCCGTCGTCTACCGCGCCGGGACGTGGCATCTCGGCATGGCGGCCCTCACCGGGCCGACCGCCTTCGCCGTCTTCATCCGCCGGATGGCGGACGGGCGGGACACCGAATTCTTCGATCTGCAAGGAGTTGCCGAAATTGTCGTCTGACAGCGTGCCCGGCGATCCGCGCCCGCGCGACTTCGTGGGCTACGGCGCCCATCCCCCGCATCCCCGCTGGCCGGGCGACGCGCGGATCGCGGTCAACATCGTCATCAACGTCGAGGAAGGCTCGGAGCCGTCGGTGCCGGACGGCGACGCGGAAACCGAACAGGGCCTGACCGAGGGGGGCGGCGGCGGCTTCAAGGGCCGCGACCTCGCCGCCGAGTCGATGTTCGAGTACGGCAGCCGCGTCGGCTTCTGGCGCCTCCTGCGCATCCTGCGCCAGCATGGCGCGCCGGCCACCTTCTTCGCCTGCTCGCGCGTTCTGGAACGGAACGCCGAGATCGCCGGCGCCATCGCCGAGGCGGTCGGCAGCGGCACCTACGATGTATGCGGCCACGGCCTGCGCTGGGAGCGCCACCAGACCCTGACGCGCGCCCAGGAAGAGGCCGCGATCCATGAGGCCCACGCGACCCTGACGCGCCTCACCGGCGAGGCGCCCGCCGGCTGGTACTGCCGCTACGCGCCGACCATCCACACCCGTGACATCGTCGCCGCCCACGGCGGATTCCTCTACGATGCCGACGCCTACAACGACGAGCTGCCCTACTGGACGACCGCGCTCGGCCGCCCGCATCTCGTCGTGCCCTACAGCCTCGCCGTCAACGACGCGAAGTTTTCGCGCGCGGCCTTCGCCACGGCGGGGCAGTTCTTCGAGTTCATGAAGGATACGTTCGACGTGCTCTACACCGAGGGCGAGACCGCCCCGAAGATGATGACGGTCGGCCTCCACTGCCGCCTGATGGGCCAGCCGGGCCGCGCACTCGCCCTCACCCGCTTCCTCGAGCACGTCGCCGGGCACGACCGCGTCTGGCTCACCCGCCGCGGCGACATCGCCCGCCACTGGATGGCGACCTTCCCCGCTCCGGGAGGCGCCGCATGAGCCGCCTCGCAGGCAAGAAGGCCGTGGTCATCGGCAGCGGCACCGGGATCGGCCGCGCCGTCGTGCGCCTCTTCGCCGAGGAGGGCGCGGACGTCATGGCCGCGGACTTCGACAAGGCCGCCGAGCTTGCCTCCCTGAAGGCCGCCGTCGAGGAGACGGGCCGCACCTGCCTCACCGCGGAAGTGGACGTGCGCCAGCCGGCCACCATCGCCGCGGCCATCGCAGCAGCGCACGAGGCGTTCGGGCGCATCGACGTCCTCGTCAACAACGCCGGCATCTCCCCGCCGAAGTCCGAGTTCCACGAGCAGGACCCGGAGGTCTGGACGCGCACGCTCGACATCAACCTCCTCGGCGTCGCGCATGCGATGCAGCGGGTGATGCCGATCATGCTGTCGCAGGGCTCGGGGTCGATCATCAACACGGCCTCGCAGCTTGCCCACAAGCCGGCGCCGCGCGGCGGCATCTACAGCGCCTCCAAGGCGGCGGTGGTGGCGCTGTCGGTCTCGGTGGCGCAGGAGGTCGCGGCGAGCGGGGTGCGCGTGAACGTCGTCTGCCCGGGCCCGATCGACACGCCGATGTGGCGCGCCGGCAATCCGGAGTGGGCGGCATGGAAGATCGGCACGCTGCCGATCAAGCGGATCGGCACGCCCGAGGAGGCCGCCTACGCCTACGTCTACCTCGCGTCGGACGAGAGCACGTTCATGATCGGCCAGAGCGTCTCGCCCAACGGCGGCGACGTGATGTGGTGACGGCCGGCGGCGGGGCCCCGCCGCGCGACTGCGTCGCGCTCAGTTCGCGAAGCGGCCCGTCTCGACGAAGGCGTTGAGGCGGGTGGCGAAGGGGGCGAGGTCGAGCGCCTGATCGCGCACCCAGGTGTCGTTGAAATAGGAGCTGGCGTACCGCTCGCCCCCGTCGCAGCACAGGAAGACGACCGCGCCGGACCGTCCGGTGCGGGCCATCTCCGCGACCACGGTGGCGACGCCCCAGAACGCCGTGCCCGTCGACCCGCCGCACTCCCGCCCCAGCAGCCGCGACAGGCCGCGTGCAGCGGCGATCGAGGCCGCATCCGGCACGGCGAGCCAGCGGTCGACGAGGGCGGGCAGGAAGCTCGCCTCGACACGCTGCCGCCCGATCCCCTCCACCAGCGACGCCGGGCCCGGGCAGGCCGACTGCGCACGGTCGTTGCAGTGCCGGTGCAGCACGGAGCGGTCCGGATCGACGAGGCAGATCTTTGCGTCGAGGCCCCTGTAGCGCAGGTGGCGGCCGATGGTGGTGATGGTGCCGCCGGTGCCGGCGCCCGCGACGACCCAGGCGAGCTCCGGGGCACCCGCCGCGACGAGCTGGTCGAGGATGGCGGCGCCGATGTTGCTGCGGCCCTGCCAGTCGCTCGCGCGCTCGGCATAGGTGAACTGGTCGATGAAGACGCCGCCGCGTTCGACGGCGAGGCGCTGGCTCTCCTCGCGCACGTCGACGCCCGGCTCGACGAGATGGCACTCCCCGCCGTGCGCCTCGATCAGCGCCAGCTTGGCGGGCGAGGTCGTGCGGGGAACGACCGCCACGAACGGGAGGCCGAGCAGGCGGGCGAAGTAGGCTTCGGAGACGGCGGTCGACCCGGAGGAGGCCTCGATAATCGTGCTGTCCGGGCCGATCCGGCCCGACACCAGACCGTGCATGAAGAGCGAGCGGGCGAGGCGGTGCTTGAGGCTCCCCGTCGGCTGACGGGTCTCGTCCTTGAGGTAGACCGGGATGTTCGGCACGGCGGGAAGATCGAGCCGCAGGAGCGGTGTTTCCGTCGCCCGCGCCTCCTCCTCGTGCAGCCGTGCGACCATGTTCGCAACGGCATCCCGGTCGGTCATCGTCGTCGGCTTGAGGAGCGCTACCGCCACGTCATCCATCCCTGTCAACGCAACGAGCACAGATTACCAGCGCGAGGCTGGAATAGGCTTGCAACTTTCGCGGCATCGACCTCAAAGTTGGAATCTGCTTCCTTAAATCGGAATATTATGAGATGAATTTTCTTCCATCTTCGCGGAGGCCGCGGTACCTGTACTCCTTGTGAAAACAACAGCTTCGGAGAGACCGGTGCTCGATTCGATCGACGTGAAGATCCTGGCCCTCCTGCAATCTGACTGCACGCTCCCCGTGGCGGAGATCGCAAACCGGGTCGGCCTGTCCTCGACGCCCTGCTGGCGGCGCATCCAGAAGCTGGAGGAGGAGGGCTACATCAAGGCCCGCGTCGCGCTCCTCAACGCGGAGAAGCTCAATGCGGAGGTCGCGGTGTTCATCGCCGTGCGCACCAGCCAGCACAACGCCGACTGGCTCGGCCGCTTCCAGGACGCCGTCGCCTCGATGCCGGAGGTGGTCGACTTCTTCCGCCTGTCGGGGGACATCGACTACCTGATCCGTGTCGCGCTGCCGAACATCAAGGCCTACGACGAGTTCTACAAGCGGCTGATCAAGCTGATCGACCTCAGTGACGTCTCGTCGATGTTCGCGATGGAGGAGATCAAGTCGACGACGGAGCTGCCCCTCGGTTTCGTCACCATGAAGGGACGATAGCGGCTCAGGCGATCAGCGCCTTGCCGTTGTTGGCCTTGTCCGGGATCGGCTCGCAGCCCCGCTCGCGGAAGAATTCCAGCAGCCGCTGGGCCCCGCGGTGGACGTGCTCCTGCGACAGCGCTTCAGCGCGCGCGCCCTGGCCGCGCTTGATCGCGCGGAGCAGGTAATGGTGGTCCTCCTGCGCGCGGGCGATGAAGTGGAAGTCGAACACCTCGTTCTTCACCTTGTCGACGCCCGGCAGGTTGCGCGTGCGCCGGAGCGTTTCGGACAGGTGCTCGTTGCCGGACGCCTCGATGATGAGACGGTGGAAGTCGTTGTTGAGGCTGCGAAGCTCGTCGGCGAGCTCCTCCCGGCCGGTGGCGATCACCGCGTCGGTCTCCGCGACGTTGCGGTCGAGCGCCTCGCGCTCGGCATCGCTGAGGCCGATCTCGGCCGCGAGACGCGAAGCGAGCCCCTCCAGCGAGGAGCGAACCTCGTAGACGCCGGCGATGTAGGCCGGCGTGATCGCGCGGACGATGAAGCCGGCGTTCGGGCGGTAGACGACTAAACCTTCACTCGCGAGGTAGTTTAGCGCAGCGCGAACAGGGGTGCGCGATGTCCCGAGCTCGGCCGCGAGATCCACTTCGTTGAGATGGGCGTGCGGCTCGTAATAGCCCTCGATCAGCCGCTCACGCAGCTTTGTCGTGATCGCCTGACTGCGCGTGGTGACCAAACGCGTCCTCGCTTTTCTTTGACCGAACCGCAGACGGTGGGCCGGATGTAGAGGGGCCGCCCCATGAAGACAATGGGCGGCCCCGAGGGGTTCAGAGCTTCAGGTCCGGGTCGAGCACGGGGGCGATGGCCTCGGCAATTCCCAGAAGAGTCGCATCGCCGTAGCGCGGGCCGATGAGCTGGACCCCGACCGGGAGGCCGTTCGGACCCTTGTGTCCCGGAACGGCGAGGCACGGCGCGTGGAGCACGGTCCACATGGAGTTCATCACCCAGTCGCCGGTCGTATCGAGTCCGACCGGCGCCTCGCCGGGCGCGGACGGGGTGATGACCACGTCGAGGTCGGCGCCGAAGAGGGCGTCGAACGCCTCGCGGCAGCGGGCAGCGAGGTTGAGATGCTCGGCGAGCAGGCTCGGCGTGATCTGGTTGACGTTCTCCACCCGGTCGATGAAGTCCTGGTGCATGTCGCCCCGGCGCAGGAGGAATTCGGCGAGGAACTGCACGCGGCCCTCGCCGTACATCAGCACCCGCTGCGTGTCGTTGAGCCGGGCGAACGGCTCGGCGAGGTCGAGGTCGAACACCGCGGCGCCGGCCTCGGCGAGGAGGCGGGCGGCCCGTTCCAGCGCTTCCTTCCCCTCGGGCGCGGCGGCGTCCCAGTTGTGGGTGCGCGTGATGCCGACCTTGAGGCCCTTGACCGGCGGGGCGGTCACCATGTCCGCCCCCGGCAGGCGGAACGCCTCGGCGACGAGCGTGAGGTCCTGCGGCGAGCGGCCGTACCAGCCGATGGTGTCGAGGCTGGGCGAATAGTGCCGCGCCCCGTCCCACGAGACGAGGTTGTGCGTCGGCTTCAGCGCGTAGATGCCGTTGAAGGCGGCGGGCCGGATCAGCGAGCCGCCGGTCTGCGTCCCGAAGGCGAGCGGGACCTGGAAGTCGCCCACCGCCGCGCCGGAGCCGGACGAGGAGCCGCCCGGCGTGCGGCCGGGGGCCATGGGGTGGTGCGTCGCCGCCTTGCGGCCGGCGGCGGCGAACTCCACCGTGTCGGTCTTGCCGAGGACGAAGGCGCCCATCGCCTTCATCACCGTGACGCTGTGGGCGTCGTGGCTCGGGCGATTGCCGAAGTGGCCGGGGGAGTTGTCCGTCGTCGGGTACTCGGCGGTGTCGATCATGTCCTTGACGCCGAGGGGCATGCCGAGCAGCGGCCCGGGCACGTCGCCGGAGGCGCGGCGCTTGTCGGCCTCGCGGGCGCTGCGGATGGCGCGGGCCGGGTCGTAGCTGACCCAGGCCTTCACCGCCGGCTCGCGCGCCTCGATCCGGGCGAGGCACGCGCGGGCGAGTTCCTCCGCCCCGAGTTCGCCCTTCGCCATCAGCGCCGCGGCCTGGCTGGCGGTCAGTTCATTGGCTTCCATGATGGTATCCTAGGCGCGGTCGAGGATGGGGGAGATGGCGCGGGCGGCCGCGATGAGGCGCGGCTCGCCGAAGCGCGGCGCGACGATCTGCACGCCGATCGGCAGTCCCGCCGGACCCGTCGCGACCGGGATCGCGAGGAGCGGGACGTGGATGAGCGTCCAGAAGGCGTTCATCACGAAGTCGCCGGTCGAGGTGAGCCCCTTCGGCGCCTCGCCCGGCGAGGCCGGCGCCATGATGATGTCCGGGCCGCCGTCGAACATCGCCTCGAAGCGGCGGCGGGCGTCGGCCGCGGCGTCGTAGGCCTCGCGCAGCGCCTCGGCGGAGATGACGTCCGGGCCGGTGACGCGGCTCGTGAAGTCCGCCGCCAGCTCGTCGCCGCGCTCAAGGACCTCGGCGAGGAAGTGGGACATCCCCTCCCCCAGCATCACCCGCCGGTGCATCTCGGAGAGCTCGGCGAAGCCGTCCGGCAGCGCGACCTCGGTGACGGTGACCCCGGCCGCGGCGAGCCGGTCGCCTGCGATCTTCAGCGTGTCCAGCGCCGACGGCTCGCAGCGGTCGGCGTAGGGCGTCGTGCAGAGGCCGACGGTGAGCGTCGCGGGGTCGGCGACGCTGTCGTCGACCCCGCGCAGGCGGTAGGCGGCGGCCATCATCGCGACGTCCTCCGCGGACCGGCCGTACCAGCCAATGGTGTCGAGGCTCGGCGCGTACTGCCCCGCGCCCGGCCAGGCGACCGAGGCATGGGTCGGCTTCAGCGCGTAGAGGCCGTTGTAGGACGCGGGGCGGATGAGCGAGCCCGCCGTCTGCGTGCCGAAGGCGATGGGCACGTGCCAGTCGCCGACGGCGGCGGCCGACCCGGAGGAGGAACCGCCGGGCGAGTAATCCGGGTTCATCGGATGGCGGGTCAGCGCCTTGCGCCCGCCGGCGGCGAACTCGACCGTGTCGGTCTTGCCGAGGATCACCGCACCGCACGCGCGCACGACGCGCACGCACTCGGCGTCCCGGGCGGGCGCATAGTCCTGATAGAAGGCGCTGTTGAAGGTGGTGGGCATGCCTTCGACGTCGATGACGTCCTTGACGCCGATGGGGATGCCGTGGAGCGGGGTCTTCGGCCCGCCCGTCGCGGCGATTTCCTTGTCGCACTCGCGCGCGGCGGCGATCGCCTCGCGCCGGTCGACGTAGATCCAGGCCTTCACCGCCTCCTCGCGGGCGGCGATGCGCTCCAGACAGGAGCGCGTCAGCGCCTCGGCGGTGAGGCTGCCGTCGGCGATCGCCCGGGAGGCCCCGGCGGCAGATAGCTCAAAAGGCTCCATTGCCGGCAGCCTCAACCCAGCGGCACGCGGAAGACGGGCGCCGGCTCGTCGTCCTTGCGCGGCATGCGCGGGATGGCGGCGCTCGCCTCGGCGACCTTGTCGGCGATCTCGCGCATCCGGTCCAGCATCTCGGGCGTCAGATCCGTGAGGCCGTAGCGGGCCGCGAAGGCGGCGATTTCCTCGGGAGTCCAGGGAGTTGTCATGGATCGAGCTCGGATGTCAGAGGGAAGGACGGACGGCGCGGGTGTTGGCCGCGATCTCGTAGGCGTGGGCGAGGCGGTAGAGCGTGGCCTCGTCGAAATAGCGGCCGACGAACTGGGCGCTGGTCGGCAGGCCCTTGGCGTCGAAGCCGTTGGCGACGGAGATCGCCGGGTGGCCCGAGACGTTGAAGATCGAGGTCGCCGCACCGAAGGTGAAGCGCGTCAGGATCTCCTGGTCGTCGAACGTGGGCGCCGCCAGCAGCGTGCACGGGGCGAGCACGGCGTCGACGGAGCGGATCGCCGCGTCGGTGGCGACCGCCAGCTCGCGGCGGCGGCGCTGGGCGGCGATATAGTCCACCGCGCGCATGTGGAAGCCGGCGATCATCTTGGCCTTCAGCGCCGCGCCCATGAGGTGGTGGCGCTCCATGAAGTCCTTCTCGTGGATCGAGAACGACTCGCCCCAGTTGATGGCCCCGGTGATGAGCCGGTACTCGGAGAGCGTCGCCGGCAGGGTGAGGTCGACGATCGTCGCGCCGAGTTCCCTCAGGACGGGCTCCATGGCGGCGAGATTGGCGGCCGTCTCGGCCTGCATCGGCGGAGCGTCCTCGCCGAGGTCGCGCACGACGCCGATGGTCATGCCCTTGATCCCGGTGCCGATGCCGCGCGCGAAGGGCGGCACGGGACGGTCGAGGGACTGCGGGTCGCGCGGGTCGTAGCCCGCCATGGTCTCGAGGACGATGGCGTTGTCCTCGCTCGTCCAGGTCAGCGGGCCGGCGACGTCGAGCGTCCAGCAGTTGGGCAGGATGCCGGCGCGGCTGACGACGCCGTAGGTCGCCTTCATGCCCTGGACGCCGGCCGCCGCGGCCGGAAGGCGCACCGATCCGCCGGTGTCGGACCCGAGCGCGAACATGGCGCTGCCCGCGGCGACGGAGACGCCCGCGCCGGTGGAGGAGCCGCCGGTGAAGTGGTCCGTGTTCCAGGGGTTGCGGGCGAGCGGGAACGGCAGGTCCGGATGCACCTCGCCGTTGCCGGTGCCGTACTCCCAGGTGTTCAGCTTGCCTAGGAGGATCGCGCCGGCGGCGACGAGATTCTCGATCGTCGTCGCCGTCTCGTCGGCAACGTAGTCGAGCATCAGACGCGAGCCGCCGGTCGTGCGGACCCCCTTCACATGGTAGTTGTCCTTTACCGCGAACGGGATGCCGTGGAGCGGCCCCTTGTAGCGGCCTGCGGCGATCTCCGCCTCGGCGACCTTCGCCGCCGCCATCGCCTCGTCGGCGAGGACGGTGATGTAGGCGTGCAGCCGCTCCTCCGTCGCCTCGATGCGGGCGAGGAAGGCGGAGACCAGCTCCACCGGGGACAGCTTGCGCGCCGCAATGAGACGGGACGCGTCCGCGATCGACAGATGGACGATCTCGGTGGCGTCGACCTTCGAGGACAGATCGTTCACAGGTTCGGCCTCCTCTGCCGGTAGGGGGTGGCCGCCTCGAAGGCGGCGGCGATGGACAGGATGGTCGCTTCGCCGAAGTACGGCCCGGCGATCTGCCAGTGCAGCGGCAGCCCCGCGGCCGTGAAGCCGGTGCACTGCACCAGTGTCGGGTGGGACGAGAGGCTGAAGGGGGTGAGCGCGGTCTCGGCCGTGAAGGCGATCATCTCGGCCTGATCGTCGATGCGCGGGGCGACGTGGCAGGCGCCGTAGGTCACGATCGCATCGAAGGAGGACATCATCGCCTCGATCCCGTCCGCGATGGCACGGCGCTGGCGCTGGGCGGCGATGTAGTCCGCCGCGCGGATCATGGCGCCCTTCAGCAGCTTGTCGCGCAGGCCGTAGCCCATCATCGCGCTCTTGTGGGTCAGCTCGTCCTCGTGGATCGCCGCCGACTCGGCCGGGCCGATGATCGAGGCGACCGCGAACTGGTCCGGGACGGGCACCGGGAAGGCCGTCTCGCGCAGGTCGGCGCCGAGGTCCTTCAGCACGCCGAGACCGGCCTCGAAGGCGGCCGTCATCTCGGGATCCGGCACAAAGCCCGGGCCGACGTCGCGGATGACCCCGATGCGCAGCCCGGCGACGGAGCCCCCCATCGCCGGCGGGCGCACGAACGGCGGCACGGCCGCGCTCGACACGTCCCGCGGATCGTGGCCCGTGACCGCCTCGAGGACGAGGGCGGCGTCGGCGACGGTCCAGGTGAACGGCCCCGGCACGTCCATCGAGTAGCAGTTGGCGATGAGGCCGGCCCGCGGCACCAGCCCGTGCGTCGCACGCACGCCGACGACGCCGCATGCGCTCGCCGGCAGGCGCACCGAGCCGGTGGTGTCGGAGCCGAGCGCGAGCACGGTGGTGCCCGCCGCGACGGCCGACCCCGCCCCGGTGGACGAGCCGCCGGCGAAGCGCGCGGTGTCCCACGGATTGCGCGTCGTCTCGATCGGGAGGTCGAAGTACTCGCCGCCGTTGCCGGTGCCGTACTCCCAGGTGCCGAGCTTGCCCATCAGCACCGCGCCGGCCGCCTTCATCCGCGCGACCGGGGTGGAGTCCACCTCCGGAACGTTGCCTTCCAGCATCCGCGAACCACCGGTCGTCGGCAGACCGGCCGCGTCGTAGTTGTCCTTCACGGCGAACGGAATGCCGTGGAGCGGCCCGCGGTGGCGCCCGGCGGCGATCTCAGCCTCGGCCTCCGCGGCGGCGGCGAGCGCGCCCTCGGCGTCGAGGGTGATGTAGGTGTGGAGGCGCCCGTCCACCTCGTCGATGCGCTTCAGGCACATCGCGACCAGCTCGGTCGGGGACAGGCGGCCGGCCGCGATGTCCCTCGCCGCCTCCGTCGCGGTGGGCGGGAAGACACCTTGCGCCGGCAGGGCGGTCGGGTCGGCGATGCTCATTCTGCGGCCTTCGTGTTTCGGAGGAGCTCGGGATCGGCGGGGGCAATCACGCCGGCCGCGCGCAGCACGTTGAAGGCCGGCGTGACGAGGATGATCACCAGGAGGATGCGGATGACGTGGAAGGCGGTCACGACCGGCACGTTGAAGCCGAGCGCCTGCGCGGTGATCGACATCTCCGTCACGCTGCCGGGCGCGGTGGCGAGGATCATCGTCGGCACCGACTCCTCGTCGAAGAAGTGGATGAGGGTGCCGAGCAGCGCGCAGCCGCCGGTGACGAGGAAGACGTTGCCGATGGCGACGGGCAGGAAGCGGCGCATCCGGCGCATGACGCTGGGTGTGAACTGGGCGCCGAGGAAGACGCCCATGAAAACCTGCGATCCCATCATCATCCAGCGCGGCACGGTCGACAGCCCCGCCTCGGTGAAGCCGAGCAGGATGCCGACGCCGAGCGGGCCGATCAGGAAGGCCGAGTTCACCTTCAGCTTGACGAGCGCGAGGGACGCGGCGAGCGAGACCCCGAGCGTGACGACGAGACCCAGCGGGTGGAAGCCGAGGTCGGGGAAGCTCGTCGTGAAGTCGCCGCGCATGCCGAGGACGGTGAGCGTCGGCGGAATGACGAGGACGATGCAGACGATGCGCAGGAGCTGGCTGATCGCGATCGGCGCCAGCTCCGCGCCCTGGCGCGCTCCGAGGACGCTCATCTCCGCCGGACCGCCCGGGACGGAGCAGAAGAAAGCCGTCGCCCGATCGATCCGCCCCAGACGGGCGAGGAGCAGCGAGGCGAGCGCGCCGATGAGAAGCGTCGCCACGGCGGCGATCAGGATCAGGGGCAGCAGCCGGATCGTCGTCTCGCCCGCCGAAGGCGTGAAGGTGAGGCCGATGCCGGTCAGCAGCACGAGGACACCGCCGTTGCGGCAGACGCGCCGCGTGGTGGTGGGAAAGCCAGAAAGGGTGATGATCGCGGTCACGACGAGCGAGCCGATCATCCAGGCCAGCGGCACGCCGAGTGCGTAGGCCCCGGCCCCTCCCAACGCCCCCAGGATGTGGGTGGCGAGGAAGAGGCCGAACGTCGAGAGGGTCATGCCAAGCTCATTCTCCGAGCGGCGGCGAGGCGCGCCATGCCGCTTCTGCACCATGGATATGGCAGCGTACGGTACGGCCGGCAGGAAGGCTCGTGACATCGGGTTGGTCTTTGGTGCAGAGAGCCCGTGCCTCCTGGCAGCGGGGCGCGAAGGCGCAGCCGGGAGGCAGCGCGGCGAGGTCCGGCGGCGCGCCGGGAATCGAGTCCAGGACCTGCCCGCGCATGCCGGCGTGGACGGTCGAGCGCATCAGGGCGCTGGTGTAGGGGTGCAGCGGTTCCTTGATGATCCGCCCCACGTCCGCCCCCTCGACGAGGCGGCCGGCGTACATTACGCCGACCCGGTCGGCGATCTCGCAGGCGACGCCGATGTCGTGGGTGACGAACACCGTCGCCATGCCGAGTTCCTGCTGCAGCTCGCGCAGCAGGAGGAGGACCTGAATCTGCACGGTGGCGTCGAGCGCGGTCGTCGGCTCGTCGGCGAGCAGCAGCTTGGGGTCGCACGAGAGCGCGAGCGCGATCATCGCGCGCTGCCGCAGACCGCCTGACAGCTCGTGCGGGTAGGCCTTGAGGCGGGCCGGCGCGTTGGGGATCTGCACCAGCTCCAGAAGTTCCAGCGCGCGCTTGCGGGCGGCACCGTCCGAGAGGCCCTTGTGGGCGCGCAGCGTCTCGACGATCTGCTGGCCGATGGTGAAGACCGGGTCGAGAGCGGTCATCGGCTCCTGGAAGATCATCGCCACGGTCGAGCCGCGCAGGCGGCGAAGGTGACGCTCCTTCATGCCGGCGATGTCGTTGCCGTCGACCATCACCTTGCCGGAGATGCGCGCGTTGCCGGGGAGCAGGCGCATCAGCGCCCGCAGGGTGACGCTCTTGCCGGACCCGGACTCGCCGAGCAGGCACAGCACCTCCCCCTTGTCGAGCGTGAAGCTGACGCCGTTGAGGATCGACACGTCGTCGTCGCGGGACACGAAGCGGACGTTGAGGTCCTCGACGGTGACGAGGCGATCCTTCGGCACGGCCGGCGCGTCGGGCGGGGTCTCGGCGCGCTGGCTTGCACCCGGGCTCATCATGGCGGCCATCCTTGCGGTCACGCGGCGGGGGACAGGCTGTGCCCGCCGCCCGGGATGCGGGCGTGGCAGGCGACGGGGTGGGAGGCGCTGCCCGGCAGCGGGGTCAGCTTCGGGGCCACCCTGGCGCACACGTCCTCGGCAAGCGCGCAGCGGGTGCGGAAACGGCAGCCGGACGGCAGGTTCACCGGGTTCGGCGGGTCGCCCGACAGCGGCGGCTCGGTGCGGCGGCGGGCCGGGTCCATCGACGGACGGGAGGACAGGAGCGCCTGCGTGTAGGGATGGCACGGCCGCTCGTAGAGCTCGTCCACGTCGCCGATCTCGACGACCTGGCCGAGGTACATCACCAGCACGCGGTCGGAGATGTACTGCACGACGTTGAGGTCGTGGGAGATGAAGATGTACGTGAGCTCGAACTGCTCCTTGAGGCGGGCCAGCAGGTTCAGGACCTGTGCCTCGACGGACTTGTCGAGCGCCGAGACCGCCTCGTCGAGCACCACCAGTCTCGGCTCCATGGCGAGCGCCCTGGCGATGTTGACGCGCTGGCGCTGGCCGCCGGAGAGCTGATGCGGATAGCGTCGCGCGAACTGCCGCGGATTGAGGCCGACGAGGCCGAGGATCTCCTCCGCCCGGGCCCGCGCGACGGACTTCTTCACCCCGCTCGCCTTCGGGCCGAAGGCGATGGAGTCGACGATCGGCAGGCGCGGGTTGAGCGACGAATAGGAGTCCTGGAAGACCATCTGCATCTGCCGGCGCAGGTCCCGCACGGAGATGCCGCCCGACGAGCCGACCTTGTCGCCGTCGAAGATGATCGACCCTTCGTCGGGGATGATGAGGTGGCTCAGGAGCCGCGCCATCGTGGACTTGCCGCAGCCGGATTCGCCGACGACGCCGAGCGTCTCGCGCTTGGCGACGGTGAAGTTGACGCCGTCGACCGCCTTCACCGTCGAGCGCACGCCGCCGAACGCGCCGCCGCTCTTGATGGGAAAGTGCTTCTTCAGGTCCTCCACGATCAGCATCGGCTGACGCGGGCCGCCGCGATCGGCGACCGGATGCGTGCGCGGCGAGGCCTTCGGGGCGAGGGACAGGGTATCGGTCATCGCCGGGCTCCTATTCCTTGACGTCCATGGCGCCCCGCAACCCGTCGCTCATCAGGTTGAAGCACATGGAGGTGATGAAGATCATGACGCCCGGGATCACCGCCTGCCCCGGCGCGATGTAGATCGACTGGCGCAGCGTGTTGAGCATCAGGCCCCAGTCCGCCTGCGGCGGGCTGACGCCGAGGCCGAGGAAAGAGAGGCCGGAGGCGATGACGATCGAGACCGAGTTGAGGCTCGACGCGTAGATGAACACCGGCCCCATCACGTTGGGCAGCACGTGCACGGCGATGATGCGCCAGGTGGCGGCACCGGTCGCGCGGGCGGCCTCGACATAGTCCTCGGACCGGGCCTGCGTCGTCACGCTCTCGGCGATGCGGCAGATCGGCGGGATGAACACCACCGTCAGCGCGATGAGGACGTTGAGCAGCCCGGCGCCCAGCGCGCCCGAGATCGCCACAGCGAGGAGCACCGACGGGAACGCGTAGAAGACGTCCATCGTGCGCATGATCACCGTGTTGACGAGGCCGCCGAAGAAGCCCGCGGCGAGGCCCAGGACACCGCCGAGCAGGGTGGCGAGCACCACCGGCGTGACCCCGGTGAAGAGCGAGATGCGCCCGCCGTAGATGAGCCGGGCGAGCATGTCGCGGCCGAGCTCGTCCGTCCCGAGCAGGTGGCCGGGCGTCCCGACGGGCTTCAGCCGCGCCATCATGCTGGTCTTGTAGGGGTCGGCCGGGGAGACGAATGGCGCGAAGATCGCCGCCAGCACGATCGCGAGGATCACGCCGAGGCAGATGAGGGTGAGCGGGTCGCGCCGCAGCCTCCGCGCGACCCCGCCCCAGTAGCCGAGCGTCGCGGGGACCGGGGCGGCGGCGCGGGCCGGCGCGATGGTGGTGACGGTGGCGTCGGTCATGATGGCCTTCCGGTCAGCCGCGGCGGATGCGCGGGTCGAAGACGGTCTGCAGGACGTCGACGAGGAGGTTGATGACGACGAAGAACAGCGACAGGACGAGGATCGTCCCCTGCAGCACCGGCAGGTCGCGGGTGAAGATCGCGCTGTTCATCAGGAATCCGGTGCCGGGCCAGGAGAACACCGTCTCGACGAGGATCGAGCCGCCGAGGAGCTGGGCGAACTGCAGGCCGCAGACCGCGAGAACCACGGGCGCGGCGTTCTTGGCGACGTGCAGGAAGACCCGGGAGGGCGAGAGGCCCTTGGCGCGCAGCGTGGAGACGAAGTCCTTCTTGCGCACGTCCGCCACCGTGGCGCGCACGGACCGGGCGATGATGCCGGCCGGGATCACCGAGAGCGTGATGGCGGGAAGCAGGAGATGCTTGAGGTGCGCCCAGTTGAGCGCGAAGTCCGACTGGCCGCCGGGGCCCATGCCCATCGCCGGCAGTACGCCCATGTTCACCGCGAAGATGACGACGAGGACGATGCCGAGCCAGTAGTGCGGCACCGAGACTCCGGTGATGGAGATGGCCGTCACCACCTTGTCCGTCGCGCTCCCCTGCCGGTAGCCGGCGATGGCGCCGAGGATGGTGCCGAACGGAAAGCCGATCAGGACCGCCGCGAAGGCGAGGATCATCGTGTTCTTCACCGCCGGGATGATGTCGCCGAGGACGGGGCGGCGGGACTGGATGGAGAGGCCGAAGTCGCCGGAGGCGACGTTGCCGAGCCAGACGAGGTACTGGATGGGAAGCGGCTTGTCGAAGCCGTACGCGGCGCGGATCTCGGCGACGACTTCGGGCGTCGCGTTGTCGGGGAGCACCGTGGAGAGCGGATCGCCGGGCGCCAGGTGGATCAGCGAGAAGCAGACGATCGTCACGCCGATCGCGATGGGGATCGCCAGGAGCAGGCGGCGGATCACGTAGAGAAGCATCAAGCGCTCCGTCCTATTGGGGTTCGCGCGGGTCGCCCCCTGGCGGCCGGTGCCGCGCCTCGGAGCGGCGCGCGCACCGGAAGGGGCACGGCGGCGGCCGGGAGGGGCCGCCGCCGCCGGGCTCAGTTGTCGACGTAGACGGGCGTCAGGTCCTGGTACCAGTTCTGCGCCTGGACGAAGCCCTTCACGTTCGGGCCGAGGGCGCGCGGGTTGAGGTCGTGCACGACCCAGATCCACATGGCGTCGTCGACCATCTTGGTGTGGATCTCGCCCAGCAGCTTGTCCTGTTCGGCCGGATCGAAGGCAACCTTCGCCTTCTTGGCGAGCTCGTCGATCTCGGGGTTGGAGTAGCCGCCCCAGTTGAAGCCGCGCGGCGGCGTCATGTCGGACGCGGCGGCCTGCAGGATGCCGATGTTCGGGTCCCAGAAGGCCCAGGAGTTGTTGAGGCCGTCGGCGCCCTCGTTCTCCGGCGCCATGGCGCCGGCGCGGCGGCGGGCACGCAGCGCCTCCCACTCGAACACCTCGAACTCGACGTCGAAGCCGACGGCGGTGAGGTTCTCGGCGATGAACTCGTTCATCGGCAGCGGCTGCATCTGGCCCGATCCGGACGTCGAGATCAGCAGCTTGATGTGCAGCGGCTTGTCCGGCCCGTAGCCGGCTTCCTGCATCAGCGAGAGCGCCTGCTCGGGGTCGTAGGTGATGTCGAAGGTCGGGTTCCCGAACCAGGGGTGGCCCTCGGTCACCTGGCCCTTCGCCGGCACGGCGAGGCCGCCGAGGAACTGCGACAGGCTCTCACGGTCGATGGCAAGGTTCGCCGCCTTGCGCACCTTGAGGTCGAGGAACGGCGAGTCCGGCTGGTAGGAGAGCTGGTAGGGCCAGATGTGGGGGTAGACGTTGGTGACGATCTGCATCCCCGAGGACTTCAGCCGCGGCACGGCGTCCGGCGACGGCGCCTCGATGAAGTCGACCTGGCCCGAGAGCAGCGCGGCGACACGGGTCGAGGCGTCGGGCATGCACATCAGGATGACACGGTCGGAGGCCGGAACGCGGTCCGGATCCCAGTAGTTCGGGTTCTTCACGAGCTCGGCACGCTCGCGCGGGACCAGGCGGTCGAGCATGAACGGGCCGGTGCCGGAGGGCTCCTGCGCGAACTTGCCCCAGTCGCCGCCGAGCTTGTCCCACTGTGCGGGGCTCGAATACATGATGCCGGCGATCTGGTAGGGGAACGTGGCGTCCGGCTCCTTGGTGGTGATCGCGACGGTCATGTCGTCGATCTTCTCGTAGGAGGCGATCGCGCCGAACCACTGCGAGGCCTGGGCGGCCTGCGAGGCGTCGTACTGCGGCGACTCCTTGTTCAGCAGCTTCTCGAGGTTCCAGACGACCGCGTCGGCAGTGAAGTCGGAGCCGTCGTGAAACTTGACGCCCTCGCGCAGCTTGAAGGTCCAGACCGTCTGCGTGTCGTCGTCGACGGACCACTCGGTGGCAAGGCCCGGGCGCAGCACCGACGGGACCTCGGACTTGGACAGGTCCCAGTTGATGAGCGCATCGTAGAGGGTGAGGCCGATGAAGCGCGTGCCCTCGCCGCCCTGGTTGGCCTGACCGGTGGTCTGCGGCACGTCGGCGACGGTCATGCCGACGCGCAGCACCTTCTCGTCGTCGGCGAAGGCGGCCGAGAACGGCAGGCTCGCGGCCATGGCGAGGCCCGCGACGCCCGCCATCAGGGTGCGGCGGGTGATGGCGACGACGCGCCCGATCCCTTCGCTGGCCGAGCGGTCAAACACGGTTTTGGTCAAGGTGGTCCTCCTGGTCTCTGCGGCGTTGGGATCACCGGGCTCGGCCCGCACCCCGTCTCGGGCCGCGAGCTTAGAAGTGCCCCCGATTGAATCCAATCCACCGCTCTGCACAAAAATCGACCTCGTCTAGTTTTAAGGCATACAGGGGAGAGAGGGCCGAGTCGTCGCGCGCGCGACGGGCGGGCGCATGGGGTGCCGCACCATGCGTCATTGCCGCATCCTATACTGCAAACAATTGCAGCACTGCTGGCCGCGAATGGGATTGGCTGAAACAGTGACAGAATTCAGGCCACAATCGGGCACCGATTTTCGGCCGCAACGTTCGGCTGCAACGGGCTCGATGCACGCGTCCGACGACTTCGCTTAACGGACCTTTGACAAGAGGCGGTTCGAGGTATTGTACTCATTTCCCGGTTCCGCTCCGCCGGAGCCGTGCGCCGGGCAGCCGCCTTGCGCAGCCCCGCCGCATCAGCCCCGGAGCCCACCCATGAGCGAATCCGCCGAACCCCTCGTCACGCGCGAGGAGTTGACCGTCCTCCTCGCCCACGCCGGCCTCAACCCCGCGCCCGCGCAGTTCGAGGAGATGTTCGCCGCCGTCCAGTACGTGAGGGCGATGAGCGACCGGCTGAAACGCGACTTCACCTTCGCCGACGAACCCGCGCACGCCTTCTCGGCCGCGCGCTTCTAGCCACGCCCCCGCACGGAGCCCAGCATGGACACCTTCCTGAGCGCGGCCGAGGTCGCCGCCCGCTACCGCGACAACAGCCTCTCGCCGGTCGAGTTCACCAAGGCATGCCTCGCCCGGATCGAGGCGCTCGACCCGGTGATCACCAGCTTCATCACGTTGACCCCCGAGCGCGCCCTCGCCGACGCGGCAGCCGCCGAGGCCGACTTCGCGCGCGGCGTCGACCGCGGCCCGATGCAGGGCATCCCCTACGGCCAGAAGGACATCGTCGAGACCGCCGGCATCCGCACCACCGGCCAGTCGAAGAGCCTCGCCGACTACGTCCCGACGACGGACGCCGTGGTCGAGACCAAGCTGCGCCGGGCCGGCGGCGTCCTGCTCGGCAAGACGACCACGTGGGAGTTCGCGCACGGCGGGCCGTCGTGGGACGTCGTCGCGCCGCCGGCCGCCAACCCGTGGAACCCGGCGCACCACCCGGCCGGCTCCTCCTCCGGCACCGGCGCGGCGATCGCGGCCGGCTTCATGCCCGTCGGCATCGGCACCGACACCGGCGGCTCGATCCGCATGCCTGCGGCCGCCTGCGGCACCGCCGGCATCAAGGCGACCTACGGGCGCGTCAGCCGACGCGGCGTCTTCCCCAACAGCTTCAGCCACGACCACGTCGGCCCGCTCGCGTGGACCTCGATGGATGCGGCGATGATGCTGTCCGTCATCGCCGGCTTCGACCCGCTCGACCCCGGCTGCGCGGACGAGCCGGTCCTGCCCTACCACGAGATGCTGGGCGGCGACCTCACCGGCGTGCGGATCGGCGTGCCGTGGCACTGGCTGGACGAGGCGGGCACCCCCGACGCGAGCCGCGCCGCCTTCGAGGAGGCGCTCGCGGTGCTCGCCGAGGCCGGCGCCACGATCGTGCCGATCACGCTGCCGACGCTGCAGGACTTCTCCGACGCCAAGAAGGTGGTCGCGATGTCCGAGCTCTACTCGATCCACCGCAAGACGCTGATCGAGACGCCGGAGCTGCTGGGCGAGAGCCTGCGCTACCGCATCCAGTGCGGCGCCCTGATCCGCGCCGAGGACTACGTGCAGGCAACGCGCTGGCGCACGCTGCTGACGCGGGCGACGCAGTCGGTCTTCGCGACGGTCGACTTCATCCTGACCCCGACGGCAGAGCCGGCCGGCAAGCTGGAGCCGACGCCGCACGAATGGCTCTTCACCCACAAGTCCTTCACGACGCCGTTCAACACCACGGGCAATCCCGCGCTCTCGGTCTGCAACGGCTTCAACGAGGCGGGCCTGCCATACTCGCTGCAGATCGTCGGGCGCAATTTCGACGAGGCGGGCACACTCAAGGTCGGCCACGTCTATGAAACCCTGACCGCCTGGCGCAAAGAACGGCCGAAGCTGGAGAGCTTCGTCACCGCCGAGGCGGCCTGACCCAACCCAACGGCCGGTCGGGATTGTCCCGTCCGGCCCCCTCCAACGGACGAGACCTTTGTTTTCAGACTGGATGTGGGTGATCTTCACCCTGATCGCCGCGGCCTCTCAGACCGCACGCAATTCGATGCAGAAGGAGCTGACCACGACCCTCGGGACGGTCGGCGCCACCCACGTCCGGTTCCTTTACGGGCTTCCCTTCGCCCTCCTCTTCCTTTTCGTAATCTCGCTCGTCGAAGGCACGCCACCGTCGATCCTCGACGCGAACTACCTCCTGTGGACGGCCACCGGCGGCATGACGCAGGTCCTCGCCACCGGCCTGATGCTGGCCGCGATGCGCATGCGCTCCTTCGTGGTGACGATCACGTACACCAAGATCGAGCCGGTCTTCGTGCTGCTGTTCGCGGCGATCTTCCTGCGCGATCTGCCGACGCACCTCGCCGCGGCCGGCGTCTTCGTCGCGACTGCGGGCGTCGTCATCATGTCGTGGCCGGCGAAGGGCGCCGCGTTCGGCGCGATGACGAGCACGGCGATGGGCCTCGGCTCCGGCGCGCTCTTCGCGCTGTCGGCGGTGTTCTACCGCGGCGGCATCCTCGACCTGCCGGAGGGGAGCTTCGTCCTCAACGCCTCGACGACGCTCTCCGTCGCGCTGGCGGTGCAGTCGATCGCGATCACGATCTACCTGCTGGTGTTCGACCGGAAGGTGCTGGTGGCGCTCATCGCCTCCTGGCGGGCCTCGGCGCCGGCGGGTTTCTTCGGCGCCTTCGCCTCACAGTTCTGGTTTCTCGCGTTCGCCGTGCAGAGCGCATCGCTGGTGCGGGCGCTGGCGCTGGTGGAGATCGTCTTCGCGCAGGTCGTCTCGCGGCGCATCTTCCGGCAGTCGACGACCGCGAAGGAGTTCGCCGGGATGGGCCTCATCATCGTCGGCGTCCTGGTGATCCTCTTCGGCTCCACCCGGTAGGACCCAGTGCCGGACCGGGCGCGGCAAGGCGCCGCCTCTTGAATCGACCTGCCATCTGCCACAATATTAGCGGCGAATGGCAGGTGATGACCATGGCGAACAAACCGACCCCGACACGGTCGCCGGCGAAGGCATCGTCCTCGAGCCGGCGCTCCGGCAAGCCCCCCGCCGGCCTCGGCGACAACGCGGCCGCCGTCGCCGGCCTGACGCGGCCGACGACGGCCGCGAAGGGTGCCGGCCCCAAGGCGGCCAAGGTGAAGGCGCCGGTTCAGTCGCGGGCGGCGCCCGCGCCGGCCAAGGCGTCGCGCACGATGCAACCCTTCTCCTATGCCGAAATCAAGAACGGCGTCAGCGGCGACCGCCTCGCCGAGGCGTTCAGGGCCGGGCGGCTGCGCCGGTCGGACGTCGAGATGGTGATCCCGGCGCGAACGCTCGCCCGGCGCCTCAACGAGGGGCAGGACCTGCGCCTCGCCGAGGCGGACGCGGTGGTGCGCCTCGCCCGTGTACGCGCCCACGCGGAGGAGGCGTTCGGCGATGCGGACCTCGCCGACACGTGGCTCACCGCCGGCAACCCCGAACTGGGCGGCGAGCGCCCGATCGACATGGCCCGCACCGACATCGGCGCGCGCGAGGTCGAGGCGGTTCTGACGCGCTTCGAGCATGGCGTCTTCGGTTGAGGGGAGCGTCTGGCGGCTGACCCGCCCGGCGTACGCTCCCGGGCTCGACGGCAAGGGGGCGAAGCTGGTGGGCGGCCGCTGGAACAGCCCGGGTTCGGCCGTGGTCTACTGCGGCTCGAGCCTCGCCCTCTGCGTTCTCGAGACCTTCGTCCACCTCCCGCCGATGATGCGGACGGTCGCGGCCCTCCCCCCGATGGCCGCGATCGAGATCGCGCTCCCGGCCGCCGCGGCGACCATCGCGGCCGAGTCGCTCGGGGCCTTCGACCCGAACGACGAGGCGGCGTGCCGCGCGCTCGGCGACGCATGGATCGCAGACGGCGCCTCGCTTGCGCTGTCGGTCCCGTCCGCCGTGGTGCCGCAGGAGCGCAACCTGATCCTCAACGTCGCTCACGCCGACATGGCCGCCGTCACCGTCCTCACGGACGCGCCGTACTCCTTCGACACCCGCCTCGCGACTCCGCTGGCCTGACCACGGGCCGCTCGGCGGAGCCGAAGCCGACCGCTCGAGCCCGCAGGCGGGTCCTAGACCTGCCGCGTCAGCGTGATCTCGTAGCTGAAGGCGGAGGACGGCAGCATGCTGATGGCGACGAGCGAGCAGCGGTCCTGCATGTCGATGTAGCGGCGGGTGAGCTTCAGGGCGCTCTCGCCAGGCGCAGCGTCGAGGATCCCGGCGAGCTCGTCCGTGAGGTTCGTCGCGACGATGGTCTGGCGGATCTCCTTGGTGATCACGCCGTGGCGCTTCTCCAGCAGCGTGTAGACGAGGCCGCCGTAGGTCGGCACCTCCTCGGCGATGTCGCCGTATTCCTTGGCGATGTAGACGTCGGTCCAGGAGACCGGCCGGGGCCGGCCCTCGACGTGCCGCGTCTGGCCGACGCGGATCCAACGCCGGCCGGGGCGGTTGTCGAGCTCGCAGGCGAAGTCCTCGTCCGCGATCATCGGCTCGATCAGGTGGACCTCGCGCACGGTCGGGCCTGCGAAGTTCATCAGGTCGCCGGCGGCGCGCATCGAATGCACGTAGACCGGGGCGACTTCGGTCGCCGTCACCCGCGTCGCCGCGCCCTGGTGGCGGTGCACGAGCCCCAGCGCCTGGAGCTGGGAGAGCGCTGTGCGCACGGTCGCCCGGCTGACATTGAACTGCCGGCACAACTCCGCCTCGGGCGGAAGCGCGTCACCGATGGCGTAGGCGCCGCGCTGGAATGCCTCGATCATGTCCTGTGCGACCTGGTCCGACCGTCTCATCGCGCGCTCCGCCCTCCCCGTCCGCCGTTCCGTTCTTCTGTCTTGACATAGCATCTTCTCCGCCTCTAGCGTCCAGACAAGATAACTTGTTCGGATAAGTTGGCAAACACGCCAGCGACAGGGCCCTGGGAGGGGACATGGAGAGCACGCGCCACGCCTCTGATGGACGTGTCCCGGATGGACGCGGCCCGGGGGCGAATCCCGGGTTCGAGGAAGCGTCGGCCTCGGCCGTCGAGCGGGCGAGCCACTTCGATTCGGAGGGCGACGACCGCCAGCTCGGGCGGACGGCGACGCGGATCATCGTGGTCGCCTCCTGCCTCTACGCCCTCTTCCACCTGGCGGTGCTGAACTTCTGGGCCATCGACGAGTGGATGTACCGCGTCCTGCACGTCAATCTCGGCGCGATCATCGCGTTCGTCACGCTGCGCGGCTTCCCGTTCGAGAAGATCAACCGGGTCTATCCCTGGGACATCCTGCTGGCGCTGGCGGCGCTGGGGTGCACGATCTACGTCGGCATGAACCTCAACATGCTGCTGATGCGGGCCGGGGTGATCACGACGCCCGGCGACTTCGCGTGCGGGGTGATCGGCACGATCGTCGTCCTGGAGTTCACGCGGCGCACCTCGGGCCTCGTGCTGCCGCTCATCGCGCTGGCCTTCATCTCCTACATCTTCCTCGGACCGGTGCTGCCGGGGATCCTGCGCCACTCCGGCTTCCAGACGGCGAACGCCTTCTCGTTCCTCTACAGCCAGGACGCGATCTTCGGCCTGACGGTGGCGGCGTCCTCGCGCTACATCATCATCTTCGTGGCGTTCGCGGTCTTCCTGCAGGCATCCGGCGTCGGCGACTACTTCATGCGCGTCGCGATGGCCTGCTTCGGGTGGATGCGCGGCGGACCGGGCAAGGTGTCGGTCTTCTCCGGGCTCTTCTTCGGGACGATCTCGGGCTCGGCGGTCGCCAACGTGGTCGCGTCGGGCACGTTCACGATCCCGCTGATGCGCCGCCTCGGCTACCCGAAGGAGGATGCGGGAGCGATCGAGGCGACGTCGTCTTCCGGCGGGCAGCTCGTGCCGCCGGTGATGGGCGCGGGCGCGTTCATCATGGCCGAGATCACCGGCATTCCCTACGCCGAGATCATCCTCGCGGCCGCCCTTCCCTGCCTCCTATTCTACGCCGCGGTGTTCGTGAACGTGGACAAGCACGCGCAGCGGCTCGGCCTCCACGGCGTGAAGCGGGCGGACCTGCCGCGCTTCTCCTCGCTGAAAGGCGACGTCTTCCTGCTGCTGCCGCTCTACGTGCTCCTCTACCTGCTCCTCACCGGCTACTCGATCATCGCCGCCGGAACCTGGGGCCTCGTATCGACCGTGCTGGTGATGCTGGCGCGGGAGCTGAAGCTGCACTCGACGGTGCTCGTCCTGCCGCTGATCCTCTATACGCTGGCGCCGTTCGCCGGGTACGCCATCAACGTGGCGAGCCTCGGGGCCAGCCTCGTCAGCGCGGCGGTGATCGTCGCGGTGGCGCTGGCCACGGGCCGCGGTTCGTGGAGCGTCGCGCCGGTCCTGGCGCGGACCTGCCTCGACGGGCTGTCGGACACGACGCGCAAGTCGCTTCAGCTCATCTCGGTGATGGCGTGCGCGGGCATCGTCGTCGGCGTCCTGGGCCTCACCGGGCTCAGCGGCCGCTTCTCCTCGGTGCTGCTCGACATCGCCGGCGACAGCACGCTCGTCGCCTTCATCCTGGCGATGGTCGTCTCGATCATCCTCGGCATGGGGATGCCGACGACCGCCGCGTACGCCATCGCCGCCTCGGTGGTGGCGCCGGCGCTGCAGCAGATGGGCGTCGCCCCACTCGCCGCGCACATGTTCGTCTTCTACTGCGCGGTGATCTCGGCGATCACGCCGCCGGTGGCGATCGCGGCCTTCGCGGCGTCGGCACTGTCGGGCGGCAAGCCCTGGGCCACGTCCGTCCGGGCGATGCGGTTCGGCATGGCCGCGTTCCTGCTGCCCTTCATGTTCTACACGAGCCCCGAGATCCTGCTCCTCGGCAGCGTCGGCAGCACGGTGTTCGTGTTCGCGACCGCGCTCGTCGCCGTCTACCTCTTCGCGACGGCGAGCGAGGCCTATCTCTTCGGCCCGATCGGACCGCTGGAGCGCCTCGTCGCGCTGACCGCCGGCATCCTGCTCCTGTGGGCCAACCTCGCCTCGGACGTGGCCGGCCTCGCACTCGCGGCCGCGCTCTTCGCCTGGTGCCGCTATCGCGGCGGCGCCACGCGCCTCGCCTGACAACACCCCATAACCAAAACGGGAGGATCCAAATGACCACCTTGAAACGCCACCTGACGGCCGGCGCAGCGGCCGCCGCGCTCCTCGCGCTGATCGCCCCGGCGAGCGCGCAGGACATGCCGAGCTCGATGACCATCGCGACCGCCGCGCCCGGCGGCGTCTACGCGGTCTACGGCGAGGGGCTCGCCAAGATCATCACCGAGGAGGTCGGCATCCCGACCTCGACCCGCCAGACGCAGGGGCCGCCGCAGAACCTCATCCTCCTCAACGGCGGCCAGACCGAGATCGCGATGACGACCTCGGGTCCGGCCTACGAGTCCATGACCGGCGAGTCCGAGCTTGCGCCAGGTATGAAGTACGAGGGCATGCGCGCCCTCTTCGCGATGTACCCGACGCCGTTCCAGATGATCGCGCTGAAGTCGAGCGGGATCACCTCGCTCGAGGGCCTCGACGGCAAGCGCGTCGGCTCCGGACCGCGCGCCGGGACGGGCGGCACCTACTGGGTGCGATGGCTCGATTCCATGGGAATCGACGCGAACCTGCAGTACGGCAGCGCCAGCGACCAGTCGAGCCAGCTCGCCGACGGTCGCCTCGACGCGTTCATCCTCGCCGGCGGCATCCCGCACCCCTCCTTCTCCGAGCTGGAGACGACGCAGGACGTGACCATCTTCGGGATGGATACCGCGACGCGCGACAAGATCCTCGAGGCCAACCCCTCGGCGGTCGCCTTCACGATCCCGGCGAGCACGTACAAGTCCGTCGACACGCCGCTCGAGACGGCGGCGATGTGGAACTTCGTCGTGGTCGACGAGACCATGCCGGAGGAACTCGCCTACAAGATCACCAAGGCGGTGCTGGAGAACAATCCGAAGCTGAAGGCGACCCACGCGGCGGCGAAGGACACCGTCGCCGAGAACATCTCCAACGACACCTTCATCCCGCTGCATCCCGGCGCGGCGCGGTACTACGAGGAGATCGGCATCGCCATCCCCGACGCCATCAAGCCGGCGGACTAAGGCCGGGGCATGCAACTCGCAACGATCGCCGAGGGCCTGATTTCGGCCACGCCCGGATATCGCGAGACGACGGCGCGGTTCGACGACCCCTCGACGGTCGAGGCGTACCTGACCTTCGAGCGCGCCCTGGCACGGGTGCAGGGCGCGCTCGGCATCATCCCGGCCGACGCGGCGGCCACCGTCGTCGAGGTCTGCCGGCTGGAGAACGTCGACCTCGACGGGCTGCGGGCCGGCACGGCGCGGGTCGGCTACGTCATCGTTCCGCTGGTCGCGATGCTCGCGGAGAAGGCCGGCCCGCACGGCGAATGGCTGCACTACGGCACCACCACGCAGGACGTGATGGACACCGGCCTCGCCCTCCAGCTCCGCGACGCGGCGCCCGGTCTCCTGGGCACCCTCGGCGAGGTCTGCCAGCTGCTGGCGAGCCTTGCCGAGGCGCATCGGCGGACGCCGATGGCGGGCCGGTCCAAGCTCCAGCACGCGGCGCCGATCAGCTTCGGCTACCGCTGCGCGGTGTGGCTCGACCAGATCCACCGCCGCGCCGAGCGGCTGGCGGACGCGCTGGAGGGCGCGGCGACGCTGCAGTACGGCGGCGCCGTCGGCACCCTCGCCGCGCTCGGTGCGGACGGCATCGCGGTGCGCGAGGGCCTCGCGCGCGAGCTCGGCCTCGCCGAGCCGGAGATCACCTGGCACGTCAGCCGCGACCGGTTCGCCGACGCCACACATGCCTTCGCCGCGGCGACAGCCGCGCTCGCCAAGATGGCGGGGGACATCACCTTCCTGATGGCCACCGAAGTGGCGGAGCTGCGCGAGCCCTACTCCAACGGCCGCGGCAGTTCCTCGACCATGCCGCAGAAGCGCAACCCGGTCATTTCCGAGGCCATCATCGAAGCCGCGCGGCGCACGCGCCTGCTCCCCGCCGCGCTCCTCGAGGCGATGACGCAGGACCAGGACCGCGGCATCGCCACGGCGTACCTCGAACGCGGCGCGATCGTGGACGCGGCGCGGCTGACGGCGGGCGCCGCGTCGCTCGCGGTCGAGCTGGTCGGCGGACTGGAGGTGGACGTCGCGCGGATGCGGGCCAACCTCGGCGCCACCGGCGGTCTCATCCACGCGGAGGCGGCGATGATGGCGCTGTCGGCTGAGCACGGCCGCGTCGCCGCCCACACGCTCCTCCATGCCCTGTGCCACGAGGCGAGCGTCCAGCATCGCGATCTCGCCGAGGTCGCCGCCGCGAAGGGCTATGCGCTGGCGCCGGAGATCTTCGACCCCGGCGCCGGCCTCGGCAGCCAGGACGCGATGATCGACGCCGTCCTGGCGCGGACCCGTCCGCCGGCCAACGGCAGCGCCGCGACCGGCGCCGTCACTCGGCCTTGAGGGGCCGGGCGAGGAGCGCCGCCGCGGCCTCCGGCACCGAGACCTCGCCGCGCGTCACGGCGGCCACCATCGCGGTGAGTGGCATCGGCACGTTCCGCTTCGCCGCGAGCCGCTCCACCGCCTGCGCGGTCGCCACGCCCTCGATGGTCATCCCCTCCGGCAGCGGCTCGCCCCGGCCGAGCGCGAGGCCCGCCCGGTAGTTTCGCGACTTCTCGGACGTCGCCGTGAGCGTCAGGTCGCCGAGACCGGAGAGGCCGCGCAGCGTGTCCGGGTCGGCGGCGGTCGTCTCGGCGAAGCGCAGCATCTCGGCGAAGCCGCGCGTGATGATCGCCGCCCGCGCGCTCTCGCCGAAGCCGGCACCCATGGTGATGCCGGCGGCGAGCGCCACCACGTTCTTCAGCGCCCCGCCGAGCTCCGCCCCGGCCATGTCGCGGCTCAGGTAGAGCCGAAGCACCGGCGTCGAGAGCTGGTGCTGCAGCGCGGGACCCGCCTCGGCATCGGCGCAGGCGAGCGTGAGGGCGGTCGGCAGGAGGTGCCCGATGTCGCTGGCAAAGCTCGGCCCGGTGAGGACCGCCGGGATCGCGCCGGGGCAGGCCGCGGCGATGACGCCCGTGGGGCCGAGGCCGCTCGCGAGGTCGACGCCCTTGCAGCAGGCGACCAGCGCGCTCCCCTCCGCCGGATGCGCCTGCGCCAGAAGACCCGCCAGGGACTGCATCGGCACCGTGAGGAGGACCGTGCGGGCCGAGGCGAGCGCGGCGGGCAGGTCCGCGGTGACGACGAGGTTGGCCGGGAAGGCCGCGCCCGGGAGGCGGCGGGCGTTGCACCGCTCGGCGTTCATGATGCGCACGGCCTCCGGGTCGCGCGCCCAGAGGGTCACGCGGTTGCCGTGGTGCGAGAGCGCGATGGCGAGCGCGGTGCCGAAGGCGCCCGCCCCGAGGATGGCGATATCACTCATGCCGCCTTTCTAATGCCGTTTGCGCCGGCGCCCAGCCCCCAAAGCGCCGCTCCCTCCCACGACCTCGTGACCACGCGGCGCGTCGCGGGGTGGCCGCGGATGCTCCGCGGCGTCGTGCCGCCGGCGGTGGGCCCGCTGCGGCGCTGGTGCTGGCGTCCGCCGAGGCGGCGCCGGGCTCCGGCCGGATTGGCGCGTCAGGGGCGGATCGTGCCGGAGGAGGCCGCGCGATTCTTCAATGGCATACCACCACAACCGGGGAGAATAGGCCGGTTCTACTGCAATCTTTGCGACAAGACCGATCTATATCAAGGCATTCGGTCTGGAATTATTATGCAACTACTGGCAGTCTGGCGGGGTCGCAGGCGCTTCACAGAAGGCGTCTACGGTCGCGCCGCTCGCACCACCGGGGTCAGGAGTGGGGAGTTTTCATGCCGTCCGCCGAACCACGCACCACCGCGACGCCGCCGCGCAAGCCCGTCAGCCTGGCCCTTCAGGGCGGCGGCGCGCACGGGGCGCTGACCTGGGGCGTGCTCGACCGGCTTCTCGAGGACGGGCGGCTCGACATCGCCTCGATCAGCGGCACCAGCGCCGGGGCGATGAACGCCGTGGTGCTGGCCGACGGCTACCGGCGCGGCGGTCCTGACGGCGCCCGCGCGCACCTCACGGCGTTCTGGAAGGCGGTGAGCGAGGCGGCCTCGCTGTCGCCCATCCGGCGCAGCGTCCTCGACTGGGTCTGGGGCCGCTTCAGCCTCGACTATTCGCCGAGCTACCTCTTCTTCGAGAACCTCAGCCGGGTCTTCTCGCCCTACGAGCTCAACCCGTTCGGCATCAACCCGCTGCGCGACATCCTCGCCAACCTCGTCGACTTCGACAACGTGAACCGGTGCCCGGACCTTCGCGTCTACGTGACGGCGACGAACGTGCGGACCGGGCAACCGAAGATCTTTCGCCAGGGCGCCGTGACGGCCGACGCGGTGATGGCCTCGGCCTGCCTGCCGCAGATGTTCCCGGCCGTCGAGATCGACGGCGAGGCCTACTGGGACGGCGGCTTCGTCGGCAACCCGGCGCTCTACCCCCTCGTCGGCGACCCCAATGTGCCGGACATCATCGTCGTGCAGATCAACCCGATCGTCCGCCAGAAGGTGCCGAAGCGGGCGCGCGACATCATCAACCGCGTCAACGAGATCAGCTTCAACTCGAGCCTCATCAAGGAGTTGCGCATGCTGGCGCTGTTCCAGCAGGTGATGGCCGAGAACGAGATCCGACGCTACCACCAGACGCACCTGCATCTCATCCACGCCGACGCGGAGATCCAGGACCTCGCCGCCTCGAGCAAGCTCAACGCGGAATGGGCCTACCTGACCATGCTGTTCGAGCGCGGCCGCCAGTGGGCCGACGCGTGGCTGGCGGCGAACTACGACAAGATCGGCGTCGCCTCCACGCTGGACCTCGCCGCCACGCTGGGGGCGGCGGACCTCTTCGACATCCGCGCGGCCCTGCGCGAGCGCATCGACGGGCCGGCGCCTGCGGCGGGCGCCGCGCGCGGCGACGGCTCCCCTGACGACGCGGCATCACCGCAGCCGGCGGCCCGCGAGGACGAACCGGCCGCACCGTGACCCCCTGACGGCGGACGCCCGCCGCCGCTCCCATCGGCGCCCCGGCGCCCACACCATCCACAACAAGGACGACAAGAGTGACGAACGTAACACCCTCAGTGAGCAAGACGCTCGGCGGCACCGGCATCAGCTGGGGCTGGCTGCTGGCACTGGGCATCCTGATGACCGTGCTCGGCATCATCGGCCTCGGCATGGCCTACGGACTGACCCTGGCCGCCGTCTTCTGGTTCGGCATCCTGACCATCATCGGCGGTGTCGGCCAGCTGTTCGACGCCGTCCACCACAAGGGATGGCGCGGCATCCTCTGGCACGTCATCATCGGCATCGTGTACATCATCGCCGGCATCATGCTCGTCACCATGCCGGTCGCATCGGCCTTCTGGCTGACGCTGTTCCTCGCCATCATGCTGATCGTGGTCGGTGTCTCGCGCATCATCATGTCGTTCCAGATGCGCAGCCTCGGCGGCATCTGGCTCGGCGTGCTGATCTCCGGCATCATCTCCATCGTCCTCGGCATCCTGATCTACGGCACGGTCACGCCGCCGACGCCGGAGGCGCTCGCGACGCCCGAGGGCCAGCTCGAGTGGATGCGGTCCTGGGGCTGGGTGATCGGCCTGTTCGTCGCGATCGAGCTGATCATGGAGGGCCTCGCCCTCGTCACGGTCGCCTTCGCGGTGAAGGGCGCCAACGAGTCCAACACGCCGGCCGGCGGCACCCCCGCCGCCGCCTGAGCGGTCCGGCTCGACGACATCACTCCGGGGCGCCTTCGCCCCCCGGAGCCTTCCGCCGCGCCCCGCCCCCGGGGCGCGCGCGACGGCCCGGCATCGGGCGCGTCCCGGCCGCGGGCGCGAAATTGAGACGATCAATCTAGTTTGGGATGCTGAGGCAAGGACAGCCTCGGCGGCGGCGGTGTAGCGTCAGCGCAAAATTGCCGCCCCCGCCGGATGCCCACGGGCCGGCCGTCCATGACTCCAAGTATCGTCAAAGCACTCATGGGCGAAAATCGAGGAAATTGCCCATGAGCAACGCCGACGCAGCGCCGAGAAGCACGATGCAACGCCTGCTCGACGGGGTCGAGCGGGTCGGGAATATGGTCCCGCACCCGGTGGTGATCTTTCTCATATTGATCGCCGTCGTCATGGTGCTGTCGACGCTCCTGAGCCTGTTCGGCGTCGCCGTCACGCACGAGCGGATCAATCCGCAGACCGACACGGTCGAGACAACGACCACGGCCCTGCGCGGCCTTCTCAACATCGAAGGCATCCGATTCATCTATTCCTCACTCGTGCCGAACTTCATGAGCTTCACGGCGGTCGGCCTGATGATCTGCGCCATGATCGGCGCCGGCGTCGCCGAGGAATCGGGGCTCGTCACCGCGCTGATCCACAAGCTCGTCATCGTCTCGCCGCGGTGGGCGCTGACCTACATCCTCGCCTTCGTCGGCATCGTCGCCAGCGTCGCGGCGGATGCGGGCTACCTCGTCCTCATCCCGCTCGCCGGCGTCGCGTACCTCGCCGTCGACCGGCACCCGCTGGCGGGCCTCGCGCTCGGCTTCGCCGCTGTGGCCGGCGCGTTTACGGTCAACATGCTGATCAAGCCGCTCGACGCGGTGCTGGTCGAGTTCACCAACGACGCGGCCGCCCTCGTCAATCCGGACGCCACCATCGGCCTCGCCTCGAACATCTGGTTCTCGATCGTCTCGGTGCTCGTCCTCACCTGCATCATCGCGGTGATCACCGACCGGGTCGTCGGGCCGCGCCTAGGCACCTACGATCCGTCCGAGGCCTCGGAGGGCGCCACCACTGAACCCAAGACCATGCTGAGCGATGAGGAGACGCGCGGCCTCAAGTTCGCCGGCTACGGCCTTCTCGGCCTCGTCGCAGTGTTCCTGCTGCTGACCGTCCCGCCGGGGGCGCCGCTGCGCGACCCGACCACCGGCGACCTCATCGGCAATTCGCCGTTCATGAACGGGCTGATCGCCCTCATCATGCTGATCTTCCTCACCGCCGGCTGGTGCTACGGCATCGGTGCCGGCACGCTGCGGACACTGCCGGAGGTGATCGCCGCGATCGAGAAGTCGGTGAAGGGGCTCGGCGGAACGATCTTCCTGTTCTTCGTGCTGAGCCAGTTCGTCGCCTACTTCACCTACACCAACATGGGCACCGTCCTCGCGCTCGGCCTCTCCGGCGTCCTGCAGTCGGCCAACATCGGCGCGCTGCCGCTCCTCGTCGGCTTCATCGTCGTGGTGGCGATCATCGACCTGCTGCTGACCGGAGCCATCGCCAAGTGGGCGATCTTCGCGCCGGTGTTCGTGCCGCTGCTGATGAACCTCGGCGTCGAGCCGGAGGCTGTGCTCGCGGCCTACCGCGTCGGCGACTCGCCGATGAACGCCATCACCCCGCTCAACGCCTACTTCGCGCTGATGGTCGGGTTCGCGCAGAAGTACAACCGCAACGCCGGCGTCGGCACGGTCGTCTCGATGATGCTGCCGTACGTGGTGTGGATGTTCGTCCTCTGGACCGCCCTCTTCGCCGTCTGGAAGGCGCTGGGACTGCCGTGGGGCATCTGACGCCCCCCACAAGAACGGGCGCGAAGCGCCGAGACCACTTTCGGAGGAACACGACCCATGCGTGCTGAAGCATTCCCCGTCGACACGGCGTCGGCCGAAGACCGCCTGCTGCGCTATGTCGGTATCGAGGGCGTCACGGGCGAGGAAGCGGCGATCGCGGAGGCCATCGTGGCGGACCTCGAGGCCATCGGCGTCCCCGCCGACGCCATCCGCTACGACGACGCGAACAGCCGCATCCCGCTGCCGACCCAGACCGGCAACCTGATCGTCGACCTCCCCGGCACCAAGCCCGGCCCGCGCCTCCTGTTCTCGACCCACCTCGACACGGTGCCGCTGTGCGCCGGCGTGAAACCCTCACGTCAGGGCGACCGGATCGTCAGCGACGGCACCACGGCCCTCGGCGGCGACAACCGCACCGGCTGCGCGGTGCTGGTGACGCTGGTGGAGTCGCTGTTGAAGAACGACCTGCCGCACCCCCCGCTCACCCTCCTCTTCACCGTGCGGGAGGAGAGCGGGCTGCACGGGGCGCGCGAACTGAACGCCGCCGACCTCGGCGGCGCTGTGATGGGCTTCAACGTCGACGGCAAGCTCGCCTCCGAGCTGATCGTCGGCGCCGTCGGACAGGAGAACTGGGAGGCCGAGATCGTCGGCAAGGCCGCGCATGCCGGCGTCGCGCCGCACAAGGGGATTTCCGCGACCCTCGTCGGCGCGATCGCGCTCGCCGAGGCGGCGGAGGCCGGCTGGTTCGGCAAGGTGGTCAAGGACAACGGCCACGGCACCAGCAACATCGGCATCTTCGGTGGCAAGAACGGCAAGCCGGCCGGCGACGCCACCAACGTCGTCACCGACTACGCCTACCTGCGCGGGGAGGCGCGCGCGCCGGAAGCAGCCTTCGCGGCCGAGATCGCCGAGGGCTACGCGTCCGCCTTCGCGCGCGCCAGGGCGAAGGTGACGGACGACGCCGGCGAAACCGCCAGGGTCGACTTCTCCCACGTGACGGCCTACCCGCCGTTCAACCTCGGCGAGGACGGACCGGTCGTCGCCCACGCCAGGGCGGCGGTCGAGGCGCTCGGCATGACGCCGACCTGCCTGTTCTCGAACGGCGGCCTCGACGCGAACTGGCTCGTCAAGCACGGCGTCCCCGCCGTCACCATCGGCGCCGGCCAGTACGAGATCCACACGATCCACGAATACGTCGACCTGCCCGAATACGTGAAGGGCTGCCGCCTCGCCGTCGCCCTCGCGACGCTGGCCTGACCGGACCGGACCGGTCCGCAGCGGACGATGCCCGCGTAGGAGAGACACTTGAGCGATATCACCATGATCGCGGTCATCATCGCCGCGGCCGTCGTCCTGTTCGTGTGGAACCGCCTGCCCGTGGTCGTCGTCGCGATGGGCGTGGCCCTCGCGCTCTACGCCAGCGGGATCCTCTCACTGGATGCAGCGCTGTCCGGACTCGGCGACCCGGCGGTCATCTTCATCGCCTCGCTGTTCGTGGTGAGCGCGGGGCTGGAGGCGACGGGCGTCACCGCGTGGGCCGGCCAGCTCCTCATCGCCGGCGCGGGCGAGGAGAGCCGCACCCGCCTGCTGGTGCTCATCGCGCTACTCGTCGCCCTCCTCACCGCGCTCATCAGCGTCAACGGCGCCGTGGCGGCGCTGCTGCCGGTGGTGGTCGTCATGGCGGTGAAGCTGAAGCGCTCGCCGTCGCAGCTCCTGATGCCGCTGGTCTTCTCGGCGCACGCCGGCTCGATGCTCGCCCTCACCGGCACGCCGGTAAACGTGCTGGTCTCGAACGCCTCGATGGACGCCGGCACCGGTCCGTTCGGCTTCTTCGAGTTCGCGGTCGCCGGCATCCCTCTCCTCGCCGGGACGATCGCGATCATCGTCGTCTTCGGCCGGCAGCTCCTGCCGGAGCGCGGCGGCCCCTCGATCTCCGCCGACTTCAGCGCCCACGCCAAGACGCTGGTGGAACAGTACGGGCTCAGCAACGGCACCTTCCATATGCGCGTGCGGCCGAGCTCCCCGCTCGTCGGGCAGGCGCCGGGCAGCGTGACCGTCGACGATGCGACCGGGCTGAAGCTCGTCTCCCTCCAGCAAGGCGACCGCGGCGGCCCGTTCCAGCGCGGCGCCATCGCGGCGGGCGACTACCTCATCCTGCGTGGATCGTCCGAGGCGGCGGCCGCCTTCGCCGGCGACAACCAGCTCGCCTTCCGCGAGGAGAAGGCCGCCGAGGACCTGCGCGAGGCGCTGTTCAACCGCACCTCCGGTCTCGCCGAGGTCGTCATCCCGCCGCGCTCCGGCCTGATCGGCAGCACCGTCTTCCCCGGCATGGTCACCGAGAGCGGCGACCTCATCATCCTCGCGGTCCAGCGGCAGGGCGCCGACCTCGAGCCGGACGAAGTGGTGCTGGAGGCCGGCGACACGCTCCTGCTGCAGGGCACCTGGAAGGCGCTCGACGTCCACCTCAGCGACCCGGACGTCCTCGTCGTCAACTCGCCCGACCTTGTGCGCCGACAGGCGGTGCCGATGGGCGCGGGCGCGAAGATGTCGATCGCCATCCTGCTGGGCATGGTCCTGCTGCTGGCGACGGGGCTCGTGCCCGCCGCCGTGGCCGGGTTGCTGGCGGCCGGGGCCATGGTGCTCACCGGCATCCTGACGGTCGAGCAGTCCTACCGTGCGGTGAGCTGGACCACGGTGATCCTCGTCGGCGCGATGATGCCGCTGTCGACGGCGATGTACCAGACCGGCGCCGCCAACCTCCTCGCCGAATCACTGGTGGCCCTCATCGGCGACGCGGGACCCTACGCGCTGCTCGCCGGCCTCTTCATCATCACCTCGGTGATGGGCCAGCTCATCTCCAATACCGCGACGGCGCTGATCGTGATCCCGATCGGCGTCGCCGCGGCGCAGGGGATGGGCCTCTCCCCGCGCCCGGTGCTGATGAGCATCACGGTCGCCGCGGCGGGCGCCTTCCTGACGCCGATCGCGACACCCACCAACCTGATGGTCATGGCCCCGGGCGGGTACAAGTTTACCGATTATTGGAAACTTGGCTTGCCGCTGTTGACCTGGTTCTTCATCGTTTCGGTGTTCTTCGTGCCCATGATCTGGCGGTTCTGATCCCGCCTGAGTGGCTGGGAGTGATCTTTGCGGCTGTATGGTTCGGGTCGGCGTCTCCTTGGGGCACCAGTTGCCGGCGTCTGTGAGGCGCGGTCTCTCCTGCGCGGCGCCGTCGGCGCGCTGCTCGTCACCCTCGCGGGGTGTGCCGGGCTGCCGGAGGGCATGCTGATCGCGGTGCCGCCGTCACCCCCGGCCCAGGAGCTCGACCTTCTCGCCGCCACCATCCGCACCCCGTCCGAAACGCCGGGCGTCCTCTTTTCCGGCACCCGCGGGGACACGGTCGCCTACACCAACATCGTCGTCTCGATGCCGAAGGGGCGGCCCGTCGGCACCATCCCCTGGCCGCACCACGCGCCGGGCAATCCCGAGACCGACATCGTCGCGACCGAGGTCGAGCCGCTCGACGAGGCGTCCATGCGGACCTGGTTCCGCAGCCACGAGAACACCCGGCGCGTCTTCGTCTTCATCCACGGCTTCAACACGCGCTTCGACGTCGCCGTCTTCCGGATGGCCCAGCTCGTCGTGGACGCCAGGATCGACGCCGCGCCGGTGCTGTTCTCCTGGCCCTCGCGCGGCCGGCTGCTCGACTTCAAGCTCGACCACCAGAACGCCACCTACGCGCGGTCCGACCTCGCCAAGCTCCTGCGAACCGCCATCGACAGCCCCAACGTCGACGAGATCACGATCCTCGCCCACTCCATGGGAAGCTGGCTCGCGATGGAGGCGCTGCGCCAGCTCGCCCTGCAGGACGGCGCGGTCTCGCCGAAGATCGACAATCTCCTCCTCGCCTCGCCGGAGCTCGACATCGGCCTCTTCCGCCGGCAGCTCGAGGAGATGGGCCCGAACCGGCCGCACGTGACCCTCTTCGTGTCGCGCAATGACCAGGCGCTGCGCCTGTCGCGGGTCATCTCGGGCGGGATGACCCGGCTCGGCGCCATCGACCTCACCAACGAGGCCTACCGTTCCGAGATCGCCGGCATCGACGGCCTCACCATCGTCGACCTCACCGAGACGCGCGGCGCGGACTGGATCAACCACAACATCTATGCCGAGAGTCCCGACGTGGTGCGCCTGATCGGCCAGCGGCTGACGCAGGGTCAGGTCCTGACCGACGCGCAGGCATCCGCGTCGCTGCCGGAGGCCGCCGGGGACTTCCTCGGTGCCGTCATGGCGACGCCCATCGTCATCCTGGACAGCGCGACCCCGCCACGCTAGCCGCGCCGGGGGTCACGAATGATCCATTTGTGATCACACATTAGATTAATATTTTGATAAATGCTTGTTTTTTTTCGCCTATTGGGATACTGGAAGAAGATGAGTTCTCGTGAGTTCTGTGTCGAACGGAATTCGCCGGCAACCAAAGGGCTTAGCTCCCTGTAGAGGACGACGCCCTTACGTTGGGGTTGTTTGGCATTCCATGTCGCAATGCCATTTGTTCTTTCGCGTCTGAATTATTCGGAGCGAAGTCGTCGAGGTAAGCCGATGATGAGGCGTTCGTTGACTGACGCTGGCCCGAGCCAGCGCGCAGCACGCAGTCACTTCACGACTCGGCCCCTGCCTGCCGCCGACCAGTTCGATGCCTGGCGCGAATTCAACGCCGACATCATCGACCTCCTGCCGGCCGACGGACCCATCGCCTCGTTCGGGGTCGACCACCGGTCCTGGAACATGGGCGGCATCGTCTTGGAGCGGACCCAGCTACCCGGCACCGTCGAGCGTCTCTGGCGGCACCGTACCAGGTCCTACATCGACCACTGGTGCGTGGTGATGGCCCGGGGGACGGGCGAGGCGCTCATCTCCGCTCCGTCCAACCTCAGCATCCGCTCGCTGACCCAGCCGTTCGAGGGGCGGGGGCAGGACGAGGAGATCATCGTCCTCTACGTGCCGCGCGACCGGTTCGCCAAGAACCCGCCGTCGGCCGACCAGGACCCCACGATCCGCCTGTCGCCCGGCTGCCAGAGCATCCTCGCCGCCCACCTCGACAGCCTCGTCCACCAGATCGACAGCACCCCCAAGGAGGCCTGGCCGCCACTCGCCGAGGCCACGTGCGCGCTCGTCGCCGCCTGCCTGCTGCAGACGCCGGACCAGATGGCGGAGGCGGAACGACCGATCTTCTCGGCCCTCCGGGAGCGCGCACGGCGGATCGTCAACGCCAACATGGCCTCGCCCGACTTCGGCCCGGACACGCTCGCCCGCCTCCTCTTCGTGTCCCGCTCCAAGCTCTACCGCCTGTTCGAGCCGCACGGCGGCGTCGCGCGCTTCATCCAGCACGAGCGTCTGGCCGAAGCTCACCGCCGGCTGACCGACGAGACGGCGCCGAACTCCATCAACGACCTCTCCGCCGACGTCGGCTTCCGAGACCACTCCGCCTTCAGCCGCGCCTTCCGGACCGAATTCGGCTGCAGCCCGCGCGAGGCGCGCGACCAGGCCCGCGCGGTCCGCCTCGTCAGCACGGAGGTGCAGCCCTGCGACGGCGCATGGACCGCCCGCCATGACGAGGCGCCCCGGACGCGGTGCACCATTCGCGGCGCGAACTGGAGAGACCGGAGCTGAGCCAGTCCGCGACCGTTCCGGCACACTCCGCGGAGGTGCCGGCCTGGCGCCTCTCGTTCCTCTACGCGGCGCTGTTCTTCGAGCTCGGCATCAACCTGCCCTTCTTCCCGGTCTGGCTTCGGTCTCACGCGCTGAGCGACGCGGCGATCGGCATCATCGTCGCCGCTCCGTTCTACCTCCGGCTCGTCGCCAACCCGCTGGTCGCGGCGCTGGCGGACCGGCGCGGCCGGCTGGGCGAGGCGGTCGCCGTCTGCGCCGTGGTCGTGGCCCTCGCCTCGACCCTGCTGCCGGTGGCGGACGGGTTCACCTCGATCCTCGTCGTCGTCGTCGCCATCGCCTTCGCTCAGGGACCGCTGATCGCGCTCACCGACGCACTGACGCTCGCCAATCTCGCGAGTGTCTCGGGCCGGCTCCACCGCTACGGCGGGATCCGGCTGTGGGGCTCGATCGCCTTCGCCCTCGCCAACATCGGCGCGGGGGTGCTCCTGGTGTGGCTGCCCGACAGCGCCATCGCCCTGTTCCTGATCGGCGCGGCGGTCGTCGTCGCAGCGGCGGCGATCGCAGTGGCGCACGTCTCCCGGCAGGCAGCGCCGACCGTCCGCGCTACCGCCCCGGCCCCGATCGAGAGGGCGGCGCTGGTGCGGATCCTCTTGATTGTGGCGGGCGCGGCCCTGATCCAGGCGAGCCACGGCCTCGTCTATACGTTCAGCACCCTGCACTGGCAGGAGAAGGGCCTTTCGAGCGCCGCGATCGGCACACTCTGGGCGCTCGGCGTCGTCGCGGAGGTGGGGTTCTTCGCCCTCCTCCACCGCCTCCTCTCGGCAGGGATCGGGGCCGGCACGCTGCTCGCCGTCGGCGGCGCTTCGGCCGCGCTCCGCTGGCTCGGCATGGCGGCGGACCCCGCGAACGTCGTCCTCGTACCGCTGCAGGCCCTGCATGCGCTGTCGTTCGGAGCCACCCACGCCGGGAGCGTCCTGCTGCTCGCCCAGCTCGCGCCGTCGGACAAGCGGGCCCAGGTCCAAGGCTGGCTTGCCGCCGCATGGGCAGGCCTCATGGCCGCGTTCATCTCGTTGTCCGGCACGGTTATGCCCCTCTGGGGGCAGGGCACCTACATCGTCATGGCCGCCGCGGCCGGCGTCGGCCTCGCGCTCGTCATCGCGGTTCTCGCCGCCACGCCCCGGCGGCGATGAGACCTCGATTTGCTGCATTGCGGGATGAAATTGGGACACTGTGTATAGACCTGAGATCCAGTGCTCATCACCCTCCCCCAAGCGGCTGATACCTTGAGATGAATTGAGGTCGTGAGGGTTGGCTCCGCGCCGGTCCCGCATGCCCTTGGTCGGCCGTCGTCCCGCCCTCGGTCCAGCCGGTCGCGTGGCGATGCAGCAATCATCGAGTTGGCCCTCCCGACGAGGGCCGTGCGCGGCCGCTGGCTGCACTGGGGCGTGCAATGGCGAAAGCGAAACCGAAAGGCCCGGCGGCCACCATGGCCCCGCCGAAGGCGCAGGACCGGCGCAGCGCCGCGATCCTCGGTCTGGTTCTTATTCTGGTCGGCGGTCTCGCCCTGCTGCTGCCCGTCCAGGCGAGCATCGCCGCCAGCACCGGGCTCGGCGCCCTCTTCGTCGTCGCCGGCGTCGCGACGATGATCCACGCGGCGCGCGAAAAAGGAATGACCAGCTTCAACCTGCACATGCTGGCGGGCGCCGCGGAAGTCGTCGGCGGCATCCTCATCTGGCTGAGCCCGCTGAAGGGCGCGGCCGCCATCGCCCTCCTGATCGTCATCGTCCTCGCCGTGCAGGGCGGCTCGCACATCCTGATGTCGGTGAAGCTGAGCGAGACCAGCGGACGCGCCGGTCTCTTCCTCTCCGGCCTCGCCTCGCTGCTGATCGCCGTCTTCCTCGTGTCGCGCTTCCCCTACAGCAGCGTGACCGAGCCGGGGGCCATGGCCGGCGTGGCACTGGTCGCGGCGGGAATAGGCCACGTTATTCTCGCGGCGGGCAGACGGCGCGCCGCACCGAGGCCGGCCCGATGATCCATCCGCTTCGGCGCTCCGGCGCCGTTTTTGCCTGTATCGCCGTCCTCGCCCTCGCCGCCTGCAACACCGAGGAGGAGGAGACGGCGGCGCCGGTCGTCCGTCCCGTGCGCACCATCACCGTGACGGGCCTCGCCGAAGCGGACGGCCCGACCTTCTCGGGACGGGTCGAGGCGGCCGATCAGGTCAGCGTCGCCTTCCGCATCGCCGGCCGCCTGGCCGAGCGCTTCGTCGACGTCGGGACCGAGCTTCAGGCCGGCGACCCGATCGCCCGGCTGGAGCCGCAGAACGAGCGCAACGCGGTGCGCTCCGCCGAGGCCGCGCTGGTCGGCGCCGAGGCGGCGTTCGTGCGTGCCGACAACGCGGCGACGCGCCACCGCGAGCTCCTCGCCCGCGGGGTCACCGCTCAGGCCTACTTCGAGAGCGTCGACCAGTCCCGCACCGCCGCCCAGGCGCAGGTGGAGGCGGCCCGCGCGCAACTCGCCATCGCCAAGGACCTGCTCGGCTTCACCGAGCTCGACGCGGACGCGAAAGGCGTCGTCACCGCCGTCGGCGCCGAGCCGGGCGAGGTGGTCGCCGCCGGGCAGATGATCGCGCGGCTGGCGCGCGAGGGCGGGCGCGACGGCGTCTTCGACGTCCCCGCGCAGAGCGTCTCCGCCCTCGGTCCGGACGTCGCGGTGCGCGTCAGCCTCACCGGCAACCCTTCCGTGTTCGCGGTGGGCCGAGTGCGCGAGGTCTCGCCCCAGGCCGACCCGGTGACGCGCACGTTCCGCGTGCGCGTCGGCCTCACCGACCCACCGGCCGGGCTTCGCCTCGGCACGGGCGTCACCGGATCGGTGATCCTGGAGGCTGCGGCCGGCTTTGCCATCCCGGTCACCGCGCTCAAGGGCGAGGGCGAGGCGGCCGCCGTCTGGATCGTCGACACCAGGGCCGGCACCGTGTCGCTGCGGCCGGTCGAGGTGGCGACGCGCGGGGCCGGCACCGCCCGCATCGCCAGCGGCCTCGAGGAGGGCGACGTCGTCGTGACCGCCGGCGTCAACGTCCTCACCGAGGGCCAGCACGTCCGCCTCCCCGGAGCCGAATCCTGATGCGCTTCAACCTGTCATCCTGGGCGCTCGCCAACCGTTCGGTGGTCGTCTTCCTGATGCTCCTGGTGGTGGTCGCGGGCATCGGCTCCTACATGCGCCTCGGCCGCGCCGAGGATCCGGCCTTCGTCATCAAGACCATGGTCGTCTCCGCCGCATGGCCCGGCGCCACCATGGACGAGACGCTGAAGCAGGTGACCGAGCGCCTCGAGCGCCAGCTCGAGGAGACGCCTCACCTAGACTTCCTCCGTTCGTTCACCCGCCCGGGGCAGACGACCGTCTTCGTGAACCTCACCGGCGACACCACCGCCGCCCAGACGCACGACACCTGGTACCAGGTCCGCAACCTCATCGAGGACATCCGCCTGACGCTCCCGCAGGGCGTCATCGGGCCGGTCTTCAACGACCGCTTCGGCGACACCTTCGGCATCATCTACGGCTTCACCTCGGACGGCTTCACGCACCGCGAGCTGCGCGACACCGTCGAGACCGTCCGCTCCCGCCTCCTCCAGGTGCCGGACGTCGCCAAGATCGAGATCATCGGCGCGCAGGACGAGCGCATCTTCATCGAGTTCTCGGTCGAGGAGCTCGCCAACCTCGGCATCGACCGCACCCGCCTCCTCCAGGCGCTGCAGGCCCAGAACGCGGTCAGCCCGTCCGGTGTCATGCGCACGGACGACGAGGTGATCAGCCTGCGCGCGTCCGGCGCGTTCGCCTCCGAGCAGGACCTCCTCGACGTCAACTTCGCCGTCGGCGACCGGATGCTGCGGCTGGGGGACATCGCGACGGTCACGCGCGGCTACGCCGACCCGCCGCAGCCGCTCTTCCGCGTCAACGGCAGGCCGGCGATCGGCCTCGGCATCGCCATGCGCGAGGGCGGCGACATCCTCGCCCTCGGCGAAACCATCGACGCGACGATGGCCGAGCTGACGGCCGACATCCCCTACGGCATCGAGACCGTCCTCGTCGCCGACCAGGCCGTCACCGTGAAGGACGCCATCGCCGAGTTCATGAGCTCGCTGTGGCAGGCGGTGGCGATCATCCTCGTCATCTCCTTCATCAGCCTCGGCGTGCGACCCGGGCTCGTGGTGGCGCTGTCGATCCCGCTCACCATGGCGGTGGTCTTCGCGATCATGGAGATCGTCGGCATCGACATGCAGCGCATCTCGCTCGGGGCCCTCATCATCGCGCTCGCGCTCCTCGTGGACGACGCGATGACGACGACGGACGCGACGATGACGCGCCTTGCCGCCGGCGATCCGCCGGAGAAGGCCGCGACCTACGCGTTCAGCCAGTTCGCCGTGGCGATGCTCGCGGGAACGCTCGTCACCATCGCCGGGTTCGTTCCAGTCGGCTTCGCGGCGAGTTCGGCGGGCGAGTACACCTTCTCCCTCTTCGCCGTCGTCAGCATCGCCCTTCTGGTATCGTGGTTCGTGGCGCTCGTCTTCGCGCCCGTCGTCGGTGTCTGGGTGCTGCGGCCGCCGAAGTCGGGCACGGCTGCCGGACCCGGCCGGATCGCGCGGATGCACCGGGGGCTCCTGAAGGTCGCCTTCAAGATGAAGTGGCTCACGATCGCGCTGACGATCGGCCTGTTTGTCCTGTCGATCCTCGCCCTCCCGCTGGTGCCGCGGCAGTTCTTCCCGGCGTCGGACCGGCCGGAGCTGCTCGTCGACATGGAGCTGCCGCAGAACGCCTCGATCTACGCCAGCGAGTCGGTCGTGCGCCGTTTCGACGAGGCGCTGAAGGACGACCCGGACGTCGAGCGCTGGAGCACCTACGTCGGGCGCGGCGCGATCCGCTTCTATCTGCCGCTCGACGCGCGCCTGCCGAACGACTTCTTCAACCAGGCCGTCATCGTCGCGAAGAACGTCGACGCCCGCGAGCGGCTGCAGTCGCGGCTCGAAACGATGTTCGCCGAGGAGTTCCCCGAGCTCGTCACCCGCGTCTACCCGCTGGAGCTGGGGCCGCCCGTCGGCTGGCCGATCCAGTACCGCGTCTCCGGTCCCGACCTCGACACCGTCCGCGACATCGCCTTCGAGGTGGCCCAGGCGATGGCCGCCGACCCGCGCACCCGGATGGTCAACTTCGACTGGATCGAGCCGGCCCGGGAGCTCGGGATCGAGATCAACCAGGACGAGGTCCGCCGTGTCGGCCTGTCGTCCCAGGCGATCGCCGCCGCGTTGCGCGCGGTCGTGTCGGGCACCGTCGTCACCCAGGTGCGCGACGACATCTACCTCGTCGACGTGGTCGCCCGCGCCCAGGACGCGCAGCGCGTCTCGCTGACGACGCTCGAGGCGATGCAGATCGCCCTGCCCAACGGGCGCACCGCCCCGCTGAAGCAGTTCGTCACCTTCAGCTACAACCAGGACTATCCGCTGGTGTGGCGCCGCGACCGCGTACCAACGCTGACGGTGCAGGCCGAGATCGACCCGGACTACCTGCCCGAGACGCTCGTCGCCGCCCTCGAGCCCCGCATCGACGCCGTGCGCGCCACGCTTCCGAAGGGCTACACGCTGGCGACCGGCGGCACCGTCGAGGAGAGCGCCAAGTCGCAGGCCTCGGTGATCGCCGTGATCCCGGTGATGATCCTCATCACGCTCGCGGTGCTGATGTTCCAGCTCAAGAGCTTCCAGCGGCTCATCCTTGTCCTGTCGATCGCCCCGCTCGGGCTCATCGGCGTGGTCGGCGCGCTGCTCCTGTCGGGCATGCCGCTGGGTTTCGTGGCGCTGCTCGGCGTCCTCGCCCTCTTCGGCATCATCACCAAGAACGCCGTCATCCTGATCGGCCAGATCGAGTCCGAGCGGGAGAGCGGCAAGAGCGTGGTCGACGCCGTGATCGACGCCTCCAGCATGCGGTTCCGGCCGATCATGCTGACGGCCGTGTCGACCGTGCTCGGCATGCTCCCGATCGCGCCGACGGTGTTCTGGGGACCGATGGCGCTCGCCATCATGGGCGGCCTGCTGGTCGCGACCGTGCTGACGCTCATCTTCCTGCCGACGCTCTACGTGACGTGGTTCGGCGGCGTCGTCCGCCGGGAGCGCGAGAACCCGCCCATCCCCCGCGGCACCTCGGAGGTCGCGCCATGACCGGGCTCCTTCTGCGCCTCGCGGTGATCGGCATTGCCGCCCTCGGCCTCGCCGCCTGCATGGACGAGACGGAGCGCGAGGCGGGGCCCGGCCGCATCGTGCGCGTCGAGACCGTGACCGCGAGCGATCTCGGCGACGTCGCCACCATCACCGGCGACATCCAGGCCGAGCAGGAGGTGGCGCGCGCCTTCCGCATCGCCGGACGGCTCACGGACCGGCCCGTCAATGTCGGCGATGCCGTGGAGGCGGGCGATCTCATCGCGCGCCTCGACCCGCAGCAGGAGGAGGCCGGGCTCAGCGCGGCCATCGCCGCCGTCGTCGCCGCGCAGGGCGAGGTCGCTACGGCCCAGAACGTCTACGACCGCCATGCCGAGCTGTTGCGGCGCGGCTTCACAACGCGGGCGCGCTACGACGAGACGCTCAAGGTCCTGCGCCTCGCCGAGGCGGGCCTGCGCGACGCCGAGGCGCAGCGCGAGGTCGCCGAGGACCGGCTCGCCTTCACCGAGATCGTCGCCGACACGGACGGCGTCGTCACCGCGCGCGGGGCCGAGCCGGGCGAGGTCGTCGCGGCCGGCCAGATGGTCGTGCGCATCGCCCGTGACGATGGCCGCGACGCGGTGTTCGACGTCCCGGCCCGCCTGGTTCACGCCCTCGCCCAGGCCGACACCCTCAACGTGCGCCTCGCGGACGACCGGAACGTGACCGCGACCGGGCGCGTGCGCGTCATCGCGCCGGAGGCGGACCCGACGACCGGCACCTTCGAGGTGCGCGTCGGCCTCGACCATCCGCCGGCGTCAATGCTCCTCGGCGGGTCGGTGGTCGGCGAGATCGAGCTGCAATCGGCCGTCGTCGTGTCGATCCCGGCGAGCGCGCTCACCCGTGGGCACGGGCTGCCGGCGGTGTGGACGGTCGAGCCGGAGACGTCCACCGCGGCCCTGCGGCCGATCGAGATCCTGAGCTTCGCCCCCAGCAGCGTCATCGTCGCGAGCGGCCTCAATCCCAGCGACGTGATCGTGACGGCAGGCACGCAGGCGCTGCATCCGGGCCAGCGGCTCGTCCCGCTGCCGCCGAACACGAACTGAGGCGGAGCACCGGGCGACGATGAGAGGCGGGGGCATAGAGATCGGGAGGCCGCTCCCCCGGCCGCCGGACGAGGCGGAGCGATGAACATCGACCTCGTCACCTGCTCGCAGTCGCTCGGCCAGACCTCACTGCTCGTGCTCGGCGCGTACACCGACGGCACGCTGACCCCCTCCGCTTCGATCCTGCCGGAGGAGACGCTCGTGCGCCTCTCCGCGCTGGTGATCGCCGGCGAGCTGCGCCGCCACGTCGGCGCGCAGCTCCAGCTCTTCGGCCTGTCGGCCGCCGTCCACCGCAAGATCCTTCTGGTCTGCCTCGGCAGCCATGGCCCGCTGTCGGAGAGCGCCTACCGGACGGTGCTGGCAGCCACCGCCCGCACGCTCGCCGAGAGCCTGTCGCGCGATGCGGTCGTCTCCCTGACGGAAGTCGACGTGGCCGGCCGCGGTGTGGAATGGCGCATCGGTGAGGCCGCGCGACTGCTGGCGGACGGCGCGTACCGCTTCGTCCTCCCGGGCCGCGGCGCGACGATGCCGGCGGACGGGACGGAGCGCACCGGCGTCGAGTGCGTGGCGCTCGTCGTGCCCCGGGCGGTCGAGGCGGCGCACGAGGCGGCGGCGCGGCAGGGGCTCGCGGTGGCCGAAGGTCTCGCGCTCGCCAGGGACCTCGGCAACATGCCGAGCACCGTCTGCACCCCCACCTACCTCGCCGAGACATCCCGCTCGATCGGCTCGAAGTTCGGCCTCGAGGTGGAGGTGTTCGAGTGGGGCGACCTCGAGAAGCTCGGCATGGGCGCGCTCCTCGCCGTCGGTCATGCGAGCGCGAGGCTCATCGTCGTCGGCTATCGCAGCGGGCCGCCCGCCTCCAGGCCGATCGTCCTCGTCGGCGAGGGCCTCACCTTCAATTCCGCGGCCGCCCGCCCCCGCGACACCCGGTTCGAGATGAGCGGCGCCGGCGCCGTTCTCGGTACGTTGTGGGCGGCGGCCCGGCTGAAGCTCCCGCTGAACCTCGTCGGGCTGGTTCCGGCGGCCGAATGCGCCGCCGCCCCGCGCCCCGGCTGCGTCGTGCGCGCGATGTCGGGTGAAACGGTCGAGGTCCGGGGGACGGACGCGGCGGGCTGGCTGATCCTGTGCGACGCCCTCTCCTACGCCGAGCATTTCGAGCCCGCCTGCGTCATCGACGTCGCCACCCTGACGGACCCGTCGACGGTCGCCTTCGGCAGTCAGGCAAGCTGCCTCTTCGCCAACGACGGCCCGCTGGCGCATGAGCTCCTCACCTGCGGTTTCGAGACCGGCGACCGTGCCTGGCAGCTCCCGCTCTGGGACGACGGCGAGCCCCCGGCGGGCGCGACGTCCGACTCCGTCGCCGCCGCCGGCGCCCTGATGCGCTTCGCCGGCCAGACCCGCTGGGCCCACCTCGACATCGGCGGCACCGCCACCGTCCACCGCCACGCCGCGATGCAAGGCAATGCCCTCGCCGCGACCGGACGGCCGGTACCGCTGCTGACAACCTTCCTCATCCACCGCGCGGCGAGGACGCGCAACGGCGAGGCCGCACGCGTCGCCTCGACGTTCTCCGGGAGTGCGCCGCCGCTCCCGACCCGGAGCCCGTGATGCAGGCGGGGGACACGGTATCCACCTTCACGCTGCTCGGGCTCGAGCAGCTCTCCGTCACCATCAATCTCGTCGTGGCGGTCTTTCTCGGGGCCGTCATCGGCCTGGAGCGGCAGTTCGTGCAGCGCTACACGGGCGTGACGACGCACGCGCTGGTGGCGCTGGGCGCGGCGGCTTTCGTGTCGATCGCCTCGCTCGCCTCGCCCGTCGGGGACGTGTCGCGCATCGCCGGGCAGGTGGTGACCGGGATCGGCTTCCTCGGCGCCGGCCTCATCTTCCGCGACGGCATGAGCGTGCGCGGCCTCAGCGCGGCCGCGAGCATCTGGGCGACGGGTGCCGTCGGGGCGCTCAGCGGCTTCGGCTTCCTGCTGGAGGCGACCGAGGTCGCGCTGCTGATGTTCATCGTGAACCTCACCCTGCCGCGCATCGGCAGGCTGGTCGACCGTCTCGCCGGTGACGATCAGCGCCACCGCCCGCGCCGCCCCCGGCGGTCCGAGCACGAGGACGAATAGGCCCTCGACCGGGGACGCCGGCCTCAGCGCACCTCGTTGAGGTAGGCGTGATGCTCGGTCAGCGCCGAGTGGCGCATGATGAGGAGCGGCACGTTCTGCGGGTCGAACGCCACCTCGTCGATCTGCAGCAGCGCATGCGGGACCGCCGGGTCGAGTTCCAGCAGCTTGCAGTCCTCCGGCTCGGCAAGCCGCGCCGAGACGCTCTCGCGGACCGCACCGAGCCGCGTTCCCTCGTTCTCCAGCAGGAAGCGGTAGATGAGTGAAGGCGTCTCCTCCATCGTGGTCGGAAACGCCCGGTAGCGGCTGAGCGGAACCACGATCCGGTCGATCATCACCGGGCGCCCGTCGATCACGCGCAACCGCAGGATGAAGGACACGTCCTCGCCGGGCTCGATCCCGAGCGTACGGGCCTCCTCGTCCGACGCCTCGCGCTTCGCCACCTCGATGTACTTCGCCTCGGTCCGGACCAGATCGCCGTTGCGGTTGTGGAGGCGGAAATACCGGTAGAAGCGCTCCAGCGTGTGGTGCGGCGTGCGCCCGGTCACGACGGTGCCGGTACGCCTCCGGCGCATCACGACGCCCTGGTGCGTCAGGTCCGCCATCGCCCTGCGGACGGTGCCGTAGGAGACGCCGAACGCCTCCGCGAGCTTCTCCTCCGAGGGCAGCACATGCCCCTCCGGCCACTCCCCGAGGATGATGCGGCGCAGGATATCTTCCGCAACTTGTTCATGAAGTGGTCGATTCCGGGGCATCTCGCCCAAAGATTGGGCATTTTCCTTGTTCATTGTGTCTTTCGCTTGCCGTCCGGGGTCGAATTCATTTCTATATAGATATGCCGTTCAACGCGACCCCATCGCCAGATCCCGACGCCATGCAGGAGGCGCTCGCCGCCCTCGTCGCGTGCGATACGACGATTCCGCCCGGGAGCGGATACCCGGCCGTCTGCGACCTGATCGAGAGGCTGTTCGCGCCCCTCGGCGGACGCGCCGAGCGCATCCGCGTGCCCGAGGAGCTGTGGACGGTGCCGGGGCTGCACGGGCCGAGGGTGAACCTCGTCCTCCGCCCGGACATGGGCGGGAGGGGCGGGAGCCCCGACGGCCGGCACGCTGAGATTGCATCGGCGATGATTTACTTTCATATCGATACGGCACCGGTCGGCGAGGGCTGGACGAAGCCGGCGCTGGCGCTGACCCGCGAGGGGAACCGGCTCTATGGCCGGGGGACGGCCGATATGAAGGGCACGATCGTAGCTGTACGTGATTGCCTCCTGCGGCTGAAGGAGAGCGGGCTTCCGCTCGCCTACTCCCCCGTCCTCGCGTTCTGCACCGACGAGGAGGGCGGACGCTATCCCGGCATCCGCTATCTGGCCGAAACGACCGACCTCCCCGACGTTCTCCTCAACCTCAACGGCTCGGCCGAGCCGCGCATCTGGGCCGGCTGCGTCGGCTCCATCGACATGATGCTGACCGTCACCGGCCGCACCGCCCATTCCGGCGAGCCGGACCGCGGCCGCAACGCCATCGACATGGCGCTCCCCGCCCTCAACGCCCTCAACGCGCTGAAGCCCACCGTCGAGGCGCGCACCACGCCGATGCCGGCCCCGCCCTGGGCCGCGGGACCGCTGCACGCGCGCCTCTCGCTGACGGCGATCCACGCCGGCGACAAGGGCTCGGCGATCCCGGGCCTCTGCCGGATCACGCTCAACCGCCGCTACCTGCCCGAGGAGCGAGAGGCCGACGTGCGTGCCGAGATCGAGGCGACGGTGGCCGCCGCCCTTTCCCATCTCGCCCCGGAGGACTGGTCGCTTGAGGAGACCGGCCACCTGCCGCCGGTCGTCGACCCGGACGGTCCGGCGACGCGGCGCTGGACGCTGGCGCGAGCGGCGGCGTGGGGCCTGCCGGAGTCGGCGTTCCGGCGCTACGGCTCCGGCACCTCCTCCGACTTCGGCTGGGTGCAGCGGGCGGGCCAGACGCACATGCTGCTGGGCGGCCTCGCGCGGCCCGACCGCAACGTCCACGCCGCGGACGAATTCACGACCACCGACGATCTCGCGGACCTCTCGCGCGCGATCGAGAACTTCCTGCGCGCCGACTTCGATCCTGAGCCCGGCGGCGACCAGCCGTCCGCCGCTCAGCCGGGATCGGCTCAACCCTGATCGACACAGGAGATCCTTTCATGAGCTGGACACCGTCCCGACGTCTCGTCCTCCAGTCCGGCGCCGCTCTCGGCGTTCTGGCGGCGATGCCCTCGCTCGCCGCCGGCTCGCCCGCGCCGGGCGGCACGCTGCGCGTCGCCCTCAACATCACGCCGTCGGTCCTCAACCCGATGCTGGCGCGCCTCAACTCCGAGTACCTGCTCGGCGAGCTGCTCTACTCCGGCCTCACGACGCTGACGCCCGAGATGACCGCCGCGCCGGACCTCGCCACCGAGTGGAGCGCCAACGAGGATGCCACAGAGTGGCACTTCACCCTGCGTGACAACGCGGTGTTCTCCAACGGCTCGCCCCTGACGTCCGCGGACGTCGTCGCCAGCTTCAAGAAGCTGCTCGACCCCGCCACCGCCGCCCCCGGCAGCCGCAACCTCGGCCCGATCTCCGACGTCGTCGCCGACGGCGACCTCGGCGTCATCATCCGCACGTCCAGCCCCTACGGCGACCTCCCGGTCGCGCTCTCCTACCCGACGGCGAAGATCGTCCCGGCCGCGCTCGCCGAAGGCGACTTCGAGAGCCTCGCCACGACGCCGGTCGGCACCGGGCCGTTCAAGCTGGTCGAGTTCAGCCCTGACCAGCGCGCCGTCGTCGAGAAGCGCGACGACTACTTCGTGCCCGAGCTTCCCTACCTCGACCGCATCGAGATCCTCACCTTCCCGGACGCCGCCGGTGCCGTCGCCGCGACGATGGCCGGCGAGGTCGACCTCCTCACCGAGGTGCAGCCGCCCGACTACAGCCGCGTCTCCTCCGCGAGCGGCCTCGTCGGCCTGCGCACGCCCTCCGGCCGCTTCCTCGACGTGGTGATGGACTGCACCGTCGAGCCGTTCAACGACCCGAAGGTGCGCGAGGCGCTCTCCTACGCGGTCGACCGCGAGGCGATGGTCGAGCTCGTCGCCGAGGGCTACGGCACGCCCGGCAACGACACGCCGATCAACTCCGCCTACCACTACTACAGCGAGGCCCCGCTGAAGGCCTACGACCCGGAGAAGGCCAAGGCGCTGCTCGCCGAAGCCGGCTACCCGGACGGCATCAAGCTGGAGCTCGTCGCCTCCACCAAGCCCGGCTACCGCTCGGCGATGGCGGTGGTGATGCGCGAGATGGCCCGCCCGGCCGGCTTCGACATCGCCGTCCAGACCATGGACCATTCCTCCTACCTCGATCAGGTCTGGAAGAAGGGCAAGTTCTACGTCGGCTACTACAACATGCAGCCGACCGAGGGGACGATCCTCAACCTCCTCTTCACCTCCGAGGCGTCCTGGAACGAGACCCGCTGGAACAACACCGAGTTCGACAAGCTCGTCGCCGAGGCGGAGGCGACGACCGACAGCGCCGCCCGCGAAAAGCTCTACGCCGACGCGCAGGCGCTGATGCGCAAGGACGTTCCGGCGCTGGTGCCCTGCTTCTTCGACCTCCTGGGGGCGCGCGCCCAGTACGTCGAGGGCTACGTGCAGCACCCGCGCGGCGCCAACTTCGCCCTCCACAAGGTGTGGGTGACCGAGGACGCGCCGACCCGCTGACGCTGGCGGACGGCCGGCCCCGCGCCGGCCCTCCCGCGTCGTGTTTCGAGTTCCGTGCGCCGGCGGGCGGCCGATCGCGGCCCGTCTGCGCACCCCAGCGAACGAGGACTGAATGTCCGTCGTCTTCATTGCAAAACGACTGTTCTACCTCGCGCTCACGGCTCTCCTCGTGTCCGCGATCGTGTTCGCGGTCACGCAGATCCTGCCCGCGAACGCAGCCCAGCTCATCCTGGGCGAATACGCCACCGACGAGGCGCTCGCCGCCCTCAACGCCAAGCTCGGCCTCGACCAGCCGGCCTGGGTGCAATACTGGGACTGGCTGTCGGGCGTCCTCGGCGGCGACTTCGGCACCTCGCTGCGCACCGGGCAGCCGGTGGGACCGGTCATCATGGCCGCGTTCGGGCGCTCGGCGATCCTCGCCGCCTTCTCGCTCGTCCTCGTCACCATCATCGCGATCCCGCTCGGAGTGCTGGCGGCGACACGCCGCGGCAGGCCGACCGACGTCGCGGTCTCGTTCGTCTCCTACCTCGGCGTGTCGCTGCCGGAGTTCGTGCTGGCGACGCTCCTGCTCGCCTGGCTGGCGGGGCCGTCGGTCGGCCTCTTTCCGGCGTCGGGCTACACCTCGTTCATGGACGACCCGCTCGACGCGCTGCACCACATCGCGCTCCCGGTCATCACGCTCACCATCATCCTCACCGCACACGTCAGCCGGATGGTGCGCTCGGAGATGGCCGACACGCTGGACAGCGACTTCGTGCGCGCCGCCCGCCTGCGCGGGCTCGGCCGCAGGCGCGTCGTGTTCCACCATGCGCTGCCAAACTCGCTGCTGCCGGCGATCACCGTCATCGCGCTCGACATCGGCTACCTGATCGGCGGCGTCATCGTGGTGGAGGAGGTGTTCGCCTTCCCCGGCCTCGGGCGGCAGCTCATCCTCGCGATCCAGAACCGGGACCTGCCGATGCTCCAGGCCGGCGCCCTCGTCATGGCGCTCACCTATGCCGTCGCCAACCTCCTCGCCGATTTCGCCTACGCGGCGCTCGACAAGCGGATCCAATTCGAATGACCGGCTTTTTCCGCACACTGCGCGGGCTCCTGCGCACCCCACAGGGGGCGGTGGGGCTGATCCTGTTCCTCGTCCTCATGGTCGTCGCCGTCGCCGGGCCGTCGCTCGCCCCCCGCGACCCGGAGACCTTCAACTTCGGCGCCCGCTTCGCGGCCCCCTCGGCCGAGTTCCCGCTCGGCACCGACTGGTACGGCCGGGACCTCCTGAGCCGCGTGCTCACGGGCGCCCGCTCGACGGTCCTCATGGCGCTCCTCGCCACCGCCATCGGCACGTTCCTCGGCGCGATCGTCGGCATCCTGTCCGGCTACGTCGGCGGACGCACCGACGAGTTCATCATGCGCATCAACGATGCGGTGATGGCGATCCCCAGCCTGCTCTTCGCGCTGATGATCATCGCCGTCCTCGGCTCGTCGTCGATCAACGCCGTCGTCGCGATCGGTATCGCCTTCGCGCCCGGAATGGCCCGGATCTCCCGCTCCGTGACGCTGAAGGTGCGTGCGCTCGACTACGTCGCCGCCGCCCGCTCGCGCGGTGAGGGGGCGCTCTGGATCGTCTGCGCCGAGATCCTGCCCAATACCGTCGCGCCGGTCATCGTCGAGGCTACGATCCGCGTCGCCTTCGCCATCATGACCTTCGCCACGCTCTCCTTCCTCGGCCTCGGCGCGCAGCCGCCCTCGCCGGAATGGGGCCTCATGATCTCCGAGGCGCGGGCACACCTCTTCCGCAGCCCGTGGCCCGTGGTGGTGCCGGGGGCGGCCATCGCCCTCGTCGCGATCACCTTCAACATGCTGGGCGACGGCCTCCGCGACGTCCTGAACCCCAGGATCGCCGAATGACAGACACGCCACCCGTCCTTTCGATCCGCGACTACGCGCTGAGCTACAAGACGGCGAGCGGTCCCGTGCGGATCCTCGACGACGTCACGCTGACCATCGGCCGCGGCGAGGTTCTCGGCCTCGTGGGCGAGAGCGGATCGGCGAAATCCTCGCTCGCCAACGCCATCATCCGCGACCTTCCCGGCCGCGTCGCCCACGAGGGCGGCGAAATCCTGCTGTCCGGCGAGAACCTCACCACGATGGGCGAGACCGCACTGGAGGCGGTCCGCGGCAAGCGCATCGCGATGGTGTTCCAGAACGCCGGTGCCGCGCTCGACCCGACGCAGACGCTCGGCAGCCACCTCGAGGAGCTCCTCGCCCGCCACGCCGGCCTCGAGGGCGCCGCCGGCCGGGCCCGCGCCAAGGAGCTCATCGCGATGGTGGGCCTGCCGGACCCCGACGCCATGCTGACGCGCTACGCGCACGAGGTGTCGGGCGGCGAGAAGCAGCGCATCGTCCTCGCCCTCGCCTTCGCATGCAACCCGGAGCTGATCCTCTTCGACGAGCCGACGTCTGCGCTCGACGCCACCACGGCGGCGACCCTTCTCGACCTCTTCCGCGAGTTGCAAGCGAAGACCGGGGTGTCGGGCCTCTTCATCTCCCACGACCTCGGCACCGTTGCGGAGATCGCCGACCGCATCGCCGTGATCTACGGCGGGCGCATCGTCGAGGTGGCCGAGCCGGGGCCGCTCTTCGCCGCCCCGCGCCACCCGTACACCCGCGCGCTCCTCGCCAGCCTGCCGCGCCCGTCGGACACGCGGACGGGGCGCTCGCTCGACATCTCCGGCGCAAGGCCCGCGCCGCGGCGGGGCACGCCGCCGCCCTGCATCTACTCCGGCTCCTGCGCCTACCACCGGCCCGAGATCTGCGACGCCGCTCCGGTGCGGCTCCATGACATGGGCGAGCGGCGCGTCGCCTGTGCCCGCGCCGAGGAGATCGCCGGCCAGCCGGACGCGGGAAGCGCCCACGGCACGGAACCCGGCGACATCCGCCCGGTGCGGGTCTTCGAGGGCAGCGGCCTTCGCGTCACGTACGGGCGCGACCGGATCCTCGACCGCCTGACGGGCCGCTCGCGAAAGGTCCGCGCCGTCAACGACGTCGGCCTGACCCTGAACCGCGGCGAGACGCTGGGGCTCGTCGGGGAATCGGGCTGCGGCAAGTCCACCCTGGCGCGGGCGCTCGTCGGCCTCATCCCGTTCGAGGGCGAGGTGAAGCTCGACGGGATCACCGTGGCGTCGATCGACCGCGCCTACCGCGGCCGGGTGCAGATGGTCTTCCAGAACCCGGACAACTCGCTCAACCCGCGCCACTCCATCGCGACGCTGCTGTCCCGCCCGCTCAAGCTCTACCGGGGGCTTTCGCCCGGCGAGCGGCGCGCCGAGATCGGCCGCATCCTGGAGCGGGTGCGCCTGCCCGCCGACTACGCCGAGCGCTACCCGCACCAGCTCTCCGGCGGCGAGAAGCAGCGCGTCGCCATCGCGCGGGCGATCGCCGCGCAGCCGGAGGTGATCATCTGCGACGAGGTGACGTCCGGCCTCGACGCGGCGGTGCAGGCGGCCATCGTGGCCCTCCTCGCCGAGATCCAGCGCGACACCGGCTGCGCGATGGTGTTCATCACCCACGACCTCGCCATCCTGCGCCACGTCGCCCACCGCGTCGCCGTGATGTATTTGGGCGAGATCGTCGAGACGCGCAGCGTCGCCTCGCTCGACGAGACGCCCTACCACCCCTACACCGAGGCGCTGATGTCGTCCTCGCCGTCGATCGACCCGATGAGCGAGACGCGCCGCATCCGCCTGACCGGCACGCTGCCGCGCCGCACCGAGCGGCTGGCCGGATGCCCGTTCGAGAGCCGCTGCCCCCGCCGGGTCGGCGACATCTGCGCGACCACCCCTCCCCCGTGGCGCGAGGCCCGGCCGGACCACGGCCTCCTCTGCCACATCCCCATCGACGAGCTGAAGAACGCGCCTCCGGTATGGCGCTTCAAGACCCAAGTGGAGGCCTGAACCAGTGACGCCCGACGAGATCCTGGCCCACATCGACGAGGACGCGTGCATCGCGCGGCTCGCCGACATGGTGCGTCACAAGAGCTATTCCGAGACCGAGGGCGAGATCGCCCTCGCCCGCCACATGGCCGAGATCCTCGACGGTCTCGGCCTCGAGGCGGAGCTGCAGCCGGTCGTCGGCGACCGCGTCAACGCGATCGGCCGTCTGAAGGGGACGGGCGGCGGCGCCTCGCTCCTCTTCAACGGCCACCTCGACACCAACCCCGCGACGTCCGGCTGGACCGTCGACCCGTGGGGCGGCGTGGTGGACGACGATTTCATCTACGGGATCGGCGTCTCGAACATGAAGGCGGGCGACGCGGCATATCTGTGCGCCGTCGAGACGCTGCTGAAGGCGGGCGTCAAACTGAAGGGCGACGTCATCCTGACGTTCGTCATCGGCGAGCTGCAGGGCGGCGTCGGCACGGTCAGGATGATCGAGCACGGCACCCGCGCCGACTACTTCATCAACTCCGAGCCGACCGACCTGCAGGCGCTGACGCTCCACGCGGGCGCCTTCACGTTCACGATCGACCTCGTCGGCGACACGCGCCACCTCTCCAAGCGCGAGGAGGCGTGCGACGCGCTGGCGGCCGCCGCGAAGCTGGTCGACCGGATCGACGGGATCACGTTCTCCGGCGCCGCGAGCGCGGCGCACCGTTCGGTGAACCGTGGCCACGTCGGCGTGATGCGCGCCGGCCTCGGCGAGGAGTTCTACGAGTGGCGCCCGCCGCAGGTGGCCGACCACGCGCAGATCAAGGGCACCTGCCGCTACGCGCCGAGCCAGTCGATCCCGGGCGTCATCGCCGACCTCGAGCGGCTGCTGGAGGCGCTCGCGCTGGAATATCCGGGGCTCAAGTGGACCATCGACGCCAACGACGGCGGCCGCCCGCGCATGCCGCCGTTCGAGGTGGACCCGCAGTCCCGGATCGTGAAGGTCGTCAACGCCGCCTACGAGGCGGTGCGCGGCAGCCCGCAGCCGACCGGGGCGATCCGTCCGCCCGCCTTCTACGGCACCGACGCCGCGCACCTCGCGGCCGCGGGCATGGAGGGGATCGTCTGCGGCCCCGGCGGGGAGTTCAACACGATGCCGGACGAGCGCGTGCGCAGGACCCAGTTCATCGACTGCGTGAAGATGTACACGCTGGCGATCCTCGACGTGTGCGAGGTCGCCGAGGCATGAGCGCGCCCGCACCCTACGACGCGCGTCTCACCAGGTTGCGGGATGCGATGGCGGCCGCCGGCGCGGACGTCTACATCTGCGACCACGCCGAAATGATGGTCTGGCTGACCGGCTACACCGTGTCGGAGACCTTCTACCGGGCGGCCATCGTCCCGGCGGAGGGCGATCCGGTCATCGTCCTGCGCCGGATCGACGAGGTACCCTGCCGCGCCGCGACCTGGGTCCCGAACGTCGTCGCCTACGCCGACCACGAGGACGCGCACGCCCGCGTCGCCGCCGAGATCCGTCGGTTCGCGCCCGGGACGGTCGGCGCGGACTACACCTCGTTCGGCTTCACGGCCCATACGCGCGACCGTCTGGCGGAGCTTCTGCCGGGGACGACCTTCGTCGACATCCCGCAGTCCTCGGGCCACCTGCGCGCCGTCAAGGACGCGGCCGAGGTGGCCACCATCGAGGCGGCCGGCCGCATCGGCAGCGGTGCGATGGCGGCGATCGCCCGTGCGCTGAAGCCGGGGATGCGCCCGCGCGACGCGTCCGCGATCGCCGCCTTCCACTACCTGACGGAAGGGGCGGACGACTACTGGGTCGGCCCGATCTCGATCTCGCGCCGCGCCGAGGCGGACGGGCACGGCATGGGCTTCCTGCATGCGACGCTGCACGACGACGCCCTCTCAGAAGGCGACATCCTCCACGTCGAGCTGGTGCCCCGGGTGAGCTACTACTCGTGCCGCTTCATGCGCTCCATCAAGCTGGGCGAGCCGACCGCCGGGGAGCGCACGGTGATGGACCGCCTCGTCGCCCTCCAGGACGAGCAGTTCGCGGCGATGCGGCCGGGCGCGAAGGCAGCGGACGTCGACGCGATCATGCGCCGGGGCCTGATCGCGGCGGGCCTGCGCGACGACTACCCGAACATCACCGGCTACCAGGTCGGCCTCTACGCCAAGACGCCACGCTCGTCGGACACCTCGCTCAGCCTGCACCCGGGCGCCGATTGGCCGTTCGAGGCGGGGCAGACCTTCCACGTCTACGCCACCGCCCAGGGCCTCGCCCTCTCCGAGACGGTGGTGGTGGAGGACGGCGGCGCACGCCTCCTGACGCACACGCCGCGCCGCATCCTCGTCGCCGGCGAGAGCGTCTGACCGAGACCCGTCCGGCGCCGCCCGGGGTGGGTCCTGCGTCCCCGGCCGGCGCCGCGGCGGCGGGGCGTCAGGCGCCGAGCGCGCGCACGGCGGAGACCGCCGCGGCGGTCCTGTTCTCGACGCCGAGCTTGGCGAGGATCTTCTCGAGGTGCTTGTTCACCGTGCCGGGATTGATCGCCAGGATCTCGGCGATGTCGCGGTTGGACTTGCCTTTGACGATCCAGTTCAGGACCTCGGCCTCTCTGTCGGTGAGGCCGAAATGGTCGCCGAGGCGCCGCTCGTCCTCGACCGGATCGGCGGCAAGGCGCACCAGGACGTCGCCCGACGTCGTGCGGCCGATGTAGGTGATCGTCAGCGGTCCCTCGGGGGCCTGCCACGGCGTCGCGGCCGAGACCGCCGTCGCGACGCTGCGCTTCAGCCAGGCGAGAAGACTCGGCGCCACGACCTCCGCCCGCTCGCCGTCGAGCACCGACGCCGCCATCGACAGCGCGTTCGCCGAGGTCCACGCGACGCGTCCGGCCGTCGAGACGGCCATCAGCGGCTGGCCGACCGCGTCGAGCGCGCTACGCGCCTCGCGCATCATCCTCGCGTTGGAAACGTGGACCGCGACGCGCGCGATCAGTTCGTCCGCGTTCACCGGCTTCGTCACATAGTCGACGCCGCCCGCCGAGAGGCCGGCGACGATGTGCTCCGGCCCCGTCAGCCCCGTCATGAAGATGATCGGCGCGGGGGTCGCGCCGGCACCGGACTTCAGACGGCGGCACGTCTCGAAGCCGTCGAGCCCCGGCATCACCGCGTCGAGCAGGATGGCGTCGGGCTCGATGCGGCCGACCAGCGAGAGCGCCGTCTCCCCGTCGCGCGCGACGAGCACGGTGAGGCCGTTCGCCTCGAGCGTGTCGATCAGCATCGCCAGCGTGTCGGGTGCGTCGTCCACCACCAGCACGAGGTTGCCGCGTTCCTCCAGCACGGTCCGGCGATGCGGGCTAGCGTTCATCGGCGGCCTCCATCTCTGTGAGCACCGTATCGAGGCGCGACATGTCGAACGTGGCGACGATCCCCTTGAGGTGCGCCACGGTTCCGGAAAGGTCGGGGTCTTCCTCCTCGATCGCCGCCAGCGTCTCGGTGAGGCCGCGCGGCCAGCCGATCTGTGCGAAGCGGCGCAGCTCGGCGATCCGCTCGCGCGAGAGGCGCGGGCGTGGCGCGGCGACGCCCGGCGCCAGTCCGGCCCCGGCGACCGTGTAGGTCAGGCCGAGCTGGCGCTCCAGCCGCACCAACAGGTCTTCCACGTTGATGGGCTTGGCGATGAACTCGTCGGTCAGCCCCGCCCGCTCCTCCTCGGCGAGGCGGTCGGAGGCGTGGGCGGACACCATCACGATCGGCGCGTCGCTTCCCACCGCGCGGATCCGCTCGGCGAGGTCCCAGCCGCTCAGCCCGGGGAGCTTCACGTCGATGAGGAAGAGGTCCGGCCGCACCTGCCCCAGTAGGTCGAGCGCCTCCTCCGCGGCGGCGGCGAGGAAGAGATTGAAGCCGATCGGGCGCAGTACGTCTTCCAGCAGGCGGCGGTGGTCCGGCTCGTCCTCCACCACCATGATGGTGCGGCCGGGACCGAGATAGCCGGTCACGACGCGGATGTGCTTGACCGGCACCGACGTCGTCTGGTGCACCCGCGGCAGCATGAGCCGCACCGAGAAGCGGCTGCCGACGCCGGGGATCGAGGCGACCTTCAGCTCCCCGCCCTGGATCTCGGTGAGGAGCTTGGTGATGGTGAGGCCGAGCCCGGTCCCGGGCACCACCGGCCCGCCCGGCCGCGACAGCCGCGCGAACGGCATGAAGATCTTCTGGATCTCGCTCGGGTCGATGCCGATCCCGGTGTCCGACACGGTGAAGCGCGCGACCTCGGACCGGTAACCGACCTTGAACTCCACCTCGCCGCGCTCGGTGTAGCGGATGGCGTTGGTAAGGAGGTTCATCAGGATCTGCTTCAGGCGGTGCTCGTCGCAGCGCACCCAGTCGGGGATCTTGTCCTCGATGACGAACTTGAAGGCGAGCCCGCGGTCGGCCGCCTGCATGCGGAAGATGGCCACCAGCTGGTCGAGGAACTCCGGCAGGTTCACTGTGCCGGGGTGGAGTTCCAGCCGCCCGGCCTCGATCTTCGAGATGTCGAGGAGCCCCTCGATGAGGCCCGACAGGTGCTCGCCGCTGCGCCGCATCACGGAGACCGCCTCGCGCCGCCGCGGCGGCAGGTCGGGATCCGCCTCGAGGAGCTGCGCGTAGCCGAGGATCGCGTTGAGCGGCGTGCGCAGCTCGTGGGTGATGCCGACGACGTAGCGGCTCTTTGCGCCGTTGGCCGCCTCCGCCTCCTGCCGGGCGCGGCGGAGCTGGGCGTCGGTGCGCTTGTGGGCGCGGATCTCGCGCATCAGGAGCTGCGCGTGCTCGTCGCTCTCGCGCATGGCCGTGCGCGATGCCTCCTGCGCGAGGACGAAGAGCCAGATGGCGATGCCGGCGACGAAGGCGAGGATCGCGAAGGAGAGCCACACGGCCTGCGTCGGCGTCGTCAGCGCGGCGGGATCGTTGGCGACGACCGCGACGTAGCGGAGCGGGATGCCCATGACGAGCGCGGCGAGCGTCATCAGCGCGGCGAACGCCGCGTAGCGCGTCTTGAGGAGCCGCCCGATCCTCGGCGGAAAGACGACGTCGACGAAGTGGCCGGCCTGCTCGCGGAGCTGGGCGTGGGGCCGGCAGACGTCGCCGCACCGGGCGTCGAGCGAGCAGCACAGCGAGCAGATCGGGCCGGTGTAGAACGGGCAGTAGAGCGTGTCGTCGGACTCGAAGGCGTTGCCGCAGACGGTGCACTCCGCCTCGCCCCCGTGCGCCGCGTCGTGGACGTGGGCCGGCTCGTGCGGGCGGGCGATATAGTAGCGCCCGTCCGTCGCCCACGCGATCAGCGGCGCGAGCGCGAAGGCGGCGACGAGGGCGATCGGCGTGCCGAGCGCGGCCGCGGTGACGCCGAGGAGGCCGCCGTGCGCGCAAAAGCCGAGCGCGACGCCCCCCGCCATCGCGCCGACACCGACGGGGTTGATGTCGTAGAGGTAGCCGCGGCGGAACTCGATCCCCTCCGGACTGAGGCCGAGCGGCTTGTTGACGGTGAGGTCGGCGACGATCGCCCCGACCCATGCGACCGCGACGGTGGCGTAGATGGTGAGCGTCGCCTCCAGCGCGGCGAAGACGCCGAGCTCCATCAGCATCAGCGCGATGGTGACGTTGAAGACGAGCCAGACGACGCGCCCCGGATGGGCGTGCGTCAGCCGCGCGAAGAAGTTCGACCAGGCGATCGACCCCGCGTAGGCGTTCGTGACGTTGATCTTGAGCTGGGCGATAACGACGAAGGTGCCGGCGAGGATCAGCGCGATCCGCGGGTCGGCGATCGCCGTGGAGAAGGCGGCGAGGTACATGTGCGTCGGGTCGGCCGCCGCCGCGTACGAGGCGCCGCCGGAGAGGGCGAGGACCGCGAGGTAGGACCCCGCCAGCATCTTCAGGACGCCGAGCGCCGACCAGCCCGGCCCGGCCGCGATCAGCGCCAGCCACCACCGCCGGCGCTCTGCGCGCGTCGTCGGCTCCGGCAGGAAGCGCAGGAAATCCACCTGCTCGCCGATCTGCGCGATGAGCGACAGGACGACGCCGCATGCCGCGCCCAGCATCAGGAGGTCGAGCCCCTCGGGCCTGCCCTCCGGCGTGAAACCGATCCACTCGTCGAAGCTGACGTTGCCCGCATAGAGGACGCACAGGAACGGCAGGATGTTGAGCGCGATCCAGGGCGCCTGCGTCCATTTCTGGAAGATCGAGATCTTGGTGAAGCCGTGCGTCACCAGCGGGATGACGACGAGCGCGTTGAGCGGATAGCCGATCCAGAGCGGGACGCCGAAACAGAGGTCCAGCGCCATGGCGAGGATCGCGGCCTCGAGGGCGAAGAAGATGAACGTGAACGAGGCGTAGATCAGCGAGGTGATGGTCGAGCCGATGTAGCCGAAGCCCGCGCCCCGGGTCAGGAGGTCGATGTCCACGCCCGCCTTCGCCGCGTGGTAGGCGATGGGAAGGCCCGTCAGGAAGAGGATCGCGCCGACGATCATGATGGCGACGACCGCGTTGTCGAAGCCGGTGGACAGCGTGATCGCGGCGCCGATCGCTTCCAGCGCGAGGAATGAGATGGAGCCGAGGGCGGTGTTGGCCACGCGCAGCGGGGTCCAGCGGCGCGCCCGCCGGGCGGTGAACCGCAGCGCGAAGTCTTCCAGTGTTTCGTTGGCCACCCACTGGTTGTACGTCCGACGCTGGCGCGTAATGGTCCGCACCTTGGTCATCTCCCCCCTTTCAATGCTCCTCCGGGCACACAGAACTGCAAGTGCTGCCGCCGAAACGGCTGCAATCGCAGGCAGCAGACCTTTGTCATGATTCGTCCCGAGCGACGGATCCTTTGCAATCTTCGCACCATCCGGATCGACGATGCCGGGGAAGACTGCCCGGCGCCATGGGTAAGACCACCCATTGTCCGTTTGGGGTATCGCCAACCAAGCTGACCCCCATCGTCCCCTGCGCCCCGCGGCGCTGCGAACCCCGGCGCCGGACGGCGCTCCCCTCTCACCGCTGGCGCCACGCGGCGCCCTCTTCCGGATGCGCCGTCGCGCGTCTTCGACCCGTTGCGCCTCGGGGCGGCCCGCCGCCGGCGGCCCGAGGTGCTCCCCGCCTTTCCCGATGCGAGGATGACCATGAGCGACAACGACAAGACCCGCGGGATCTTCCCGCCCCTCAGCCGGCGCGGCATGCTCCTGGGCTCCGCGGCCCTATCCGCCAGCCTCTTCATGCCCAAGGGCCTGCGCGCGCAGGACTATCCGACCGCGCAGGTCAACACGAGCGGCCTTGCCGTGACCGACGACACCGTGACGGTGGGCATCCTGCACTCCGTCACCGGCACGATGGCGATCTCCGAGACCGGTTCGGTGCAGGCCGAGAAGCTCGCCATCGACCAGATCAACGCCCAGGGCGGCGTGCTCGGCCGCAAGATCCAGTTCATCCAGGAGGATGGCGCGTCCGACTGGCCGACCTTCGCCGAGAAGGCGAGGAAGCTCCTCGTCAACGACAAGGTCGCCTCGGTGATGGGCTGCTGGACCTCCGCCTCCCGCAAGGCGGTGCTGCCGGTGTTCGAGCAGTACAACGGCATGCTCTACTACCCGACCTTCTACGAAGGCCTCGAGCAGTCGCCCAACGTCATCTACACCGGGCAGGAGGCCACCCAGCAGATCATCGCCGGCATCGACTGGGTGACGAACGAGAAGGGCGCGAAGACCTTCTACCTCCTCGGTTCGGACTACATCTGGCCGCGCACGTCCAACAAGATCGCGCGCAAGCACATCGAGGACAAGCTCGGCCTCAAGGTGGTCGGTGAGGAGTATTACCCGCTCGGTCACACGCAGTTCAACTCCGTGATCAACAAGATCCGCCTGCGCAAGCCGGACGTGATCTACGCCATCGTCGTCGGCGGCTCGAACGTCGCCTTCTACAAGCAGCTGAAGGCCGCCGGCATCGACATGACGGAGGAGAAGCCGGTGCTCCTCACCATCTCGGTGACCGAGGACGAGATCCGCGGCATCGGTGGCGAGAACATCGAAGGCGCCTACGCCTGCATGAAGTATTTCCAGAGCCTTCAGAACGAGAACAACGACACCTTCGTCGCCGCCTTCAAGGACATGTGGGGCAGCGACATGGTGATCGGCGACGTGACGCAGGCCGCCTACCTCGGCCCGTGGCTGTGGAAGCTCGCGGTGGAGAAGGCCGGCTCGTTCGACGTCGACAAGGTGCGCGAGGCCTCGCCGGACATCGAGTTCCCGCAGGCGCCGGAAGGCTACGTGCGCATCCACGAGAACCATCACCTGTGGTCGCGCACCCGCGTCGGCCGCGCCAAGGCGGACGGCCAGTACGAGGTGGTGTTCGAGACCGAGGACCTCGTCGAGCCGGATCCGTTCCCCGAAGGCTACCAATAAGCCCCGGCGCCGGGCGGCGACGCGTCGTCCGGCCGATCGCCGCGCCTCCCGCCCCCGCGTGAGCGGCGGCGCCGGGTCCCCGGATCCGGCCGCCCCGCCGCGCGCCCGCCTCTCCCATCAAGGTGCCGCCGATGTTCGAAGGCTATTCGTCCAGCGACCTCATCGCGATCTTTGCCATGCAAGGCTTCGCGGGGTTGATCCTCTTCTCCGTCCTCGTCCTCATGGCGCTCGGCCTCGCCATCATCTTCGGCCAGATGGGCGTCATCAACATGGCGCACGGCGAGTTCATGATTTTGGGCGCGTACGTGACGTACCTGTGCTCGCACTTCTTCGCCAACCACATCCCGGCGCTGTTCAGCATCTACTTCTTCGTCGCCATGATTCTCGCCTTCATCGCGGCGGGGGCGCTGGGGATGATGGTCGAGTGGCTCCTCATCCGGCACCTCTACCGAAGACCGCTCGACACGCTGCTCGCCACCTGGGGCCTGAGCCTCATCCTCCAGCAGACCTACCGGTCGGTGTTCGGCGCGCGTGAGGTGGGCGTCACCATCCCGGACTGGATGATGGGCTCCCTGCCCCTGACCGACCTCATCGAGGTGCCCATCAACGGCCTCTTCGTGATGGTCCTCACGTTCGCCATCGCGGTCGCCGTCGCGATCCTCCTGATGAAGAGCCAGTGGGGCAAGAAGGTCCGCGCGGTCACCTTCAACCGGCCGATGGCCGGCGCGGTCGGCATCAACACCGAACGCGTCGACCGGATGACCTTCGGCATCGGCTGCGGGATCGCCGGCGTCGCGGGCGCCGCCTTCACGATGATCGGCTCCACCGGCCCCTCGTCCGGCCAGCTCTACATCGTCGACACCTTCCTGGTGGTCGTCTTCGGCGGCGCGGCGAGCCTCGCGGGCACGATCGCCTCGGCGTTCTCGATCAGCCAGGCGCAGTCGCTCATGGAGTTTTTCATCTCCGGCTCCATGGCGAAGGTGCTCACCCTGCTCACGGTCGTCGGCATCCTGATGCTGCGTCCCCAGGGTCTCTTCACCCTCAAGATCCGCAACTGAGGCCGCCATGAACCGCGTCGTCTCCCAACGCATGTTCACGTGGACGGAGCTCATGGGCTTCGTCGTCCTCGCCGCGCTGATCTTCGTCGTCCTGCCGATGACGATGGACGTCTTCCGCCTCAACCTCTTCGGCAAGTACCTCACCTACGCGTTCGTCGCGCTCGGGCTGGTGCTGTGCTGGGGCGCGGGCGGCATCCTCTCGCTGGGTCAGGGCGTCTTCTTCGGCCTTGGCGGCTACTGCATGGCGATGTTCCTGAAGCTCGAGGCCTCCTCGCCCGAGAACACCGCCATCCAGTCCACCCCCGGCATCCCGGACTTCATGGACTGGAACCAGGTCACGTACCTGCCCTGGTGGTGGGAACCGTTCCACTACCTCCCCTTCGCGCTCGTCGCGGTGGTGCTGGTGCCGGTCGCGCTCTCCTTCGTCATCGGCGTCGCGATGTTCCGCCGCCGTGTCGGCGGCGTCTACTTCGCCATCATCACCCAGGCGATCGCCGCGATCCTGACGATCCTCATCATCGGCCAGCAGGGCTACACCGGCGGCGTCAACGGCATCACCGACCTCCGGACGATGCTCGGCTGGGACATCCGCACCGACGACGCGAAGGTGATCCTCTACTTCGTCAACGCCGTCCTCCTCTTCGCGTGCCTGTTCATGGCCCACTTCGTGCGCCGCTCGAAGCTCGGCCGGCTGCTCATCGCGATCCGCGACCGGGAGGACCGGGTGCGCTTCTCCGGCTACGACGTCGCCAACTTCAAGATCTTCGTCTTCTGCCTCGGCTGCGCGTTCGCCGGCATCGGCGGGGCGATGTTCACCCTGCAGGTCGGTTTCATGTCGCCGTCCTTCGTCGGCATCGTGCCGTCGATCGAGATGGTGATCTTCTGCGCGGTCGGCGGGCGCTACTCCATCTTCGGCGCCGTGTACGGGACCCTTCTCGTCAACTGGGCGAAGACGGCGCTGTCGGAGAGCTTCCCGGAACTCTGGCTCTTCGCCATGGGCGCGCTCTTCATCGGCGTGGTGCTCGCCTTCCCGTCCGGTGTCGCCGGTCTCTACAACGACTGGATCGAGACGCCGATCCGCAAGGCCCTCCGCCGCAGCCGCGGCCCGGTGATCGCCGAACCGGCGGTCCAGCAGCCCAACCCTGCGGAGTAACGGCGATGAACGCGCAGAGCACTCAGGAATACACCAACAACGACTACCTGCTCTCCGTGGAGCATCTCACGGTCTCCTTCGACGGGTTCAAGGCGGTCAACGACCTCACCTTCTACGTCGACACCGGCGAGATCCGCGTCATCATCGGCCCCAACGGGGCGGGCAAGACGACGGTGCTCGACCTTCTCTGCGGCAAGACCCGCGCGACGGAAGGCTCGGTCAAGTTCAAGGGCCGCGAGCTGACCCACATGCGCGAGGACCAGATCGTCCACGCCGGCGTCGGCCGCAAGTTCCAGAACCCCTCGATCTACGAGGACCTCACCGTCTTCGAGAACCTCGAGATCTCCTACCCGCGCGGGCACGGCGTCTTCGGCTCGCTCTTCTTCCAGCGCGGCGCCGAGGTGATCGACCGGGTGCGGGAGGTGGCGGAGATGATCTTCCTCGCCGACCACCTCGACCAGAAGGCCGCAACCCTCAGCCACGGCCAGAAGCAGTGGCTCGAGATCGGCATGCTCCTCATCCAGGAACCGGAGCTCCTGATGCTCGACGAGCCCGTCGCCGGCATGTCCGTCGCCGAGCGGCGCAAGACCGCCGAGCTCCTCCACACCATCACCGAAGGCCGCTCCGTGATCGTCATCGAGCACGACATGGGGTTCGTCGAGGACATCGCCCACAAGGTCACCGTGCTGCACCAGGGCAAGATCCTCGCCGAAGGCTCGATGGAGAAGGTGAAGTCCGACCCGGCCGTCATCGACGTCTACCTGGGGCATTGACCATGCTGCAAAGTCTCCGCACCGCCCTCGCTCCGTCCCACATCGGCGCGCCAGACGCCGGGAGGGGCCTCACCGTCACCGACCTCCATGTCTCCTACGGCGAGAGCGAGGTCATCCACGGCATCGACCTCGCCGTCGCGCCCGGCGAGATCGTCGCCGTCATGGGCCGCAACGGCATGGGCAAGACCACCCTGATGAAGTCGCTCATGGGCCTCGTGCCGGTGAAGTCCGGCACGATCGCCGTCGGCGGCGTCGACGTGACCGCCATGAAGAGCCACCTGCGCGTCGCGAGCGGCCTCGCCTACGTGCCGCAGGGCCGGCAGATCTTCTCCACCATGACGGTGCAGGAGAACATCGAGACCGGCCTCACCGTCACCGGACGGACCGACGTGCCGCAGGAGATCTACGACCTCTTCCCCGTACTCCTCGAGATGCGGCGGCGGCGCGGCGGCAACCTCTCGGGCGGGCAGCAGCAGCAGCTCGCCATCGCGCGGGCGCTTGCGGCCAACCCGTCCGTGCTGCTGCTCGACGAGCCGACCGAGGGCATCCAGCCGTCCATCATCCGCGACATGGCGCGAACGCTCCGCCAGATCCGCGACGAGCGGGGCCTCTCGGTGGTCGTCTCCGAGCAGGTCCTCTCGTTCGCGCTCGACGTCGCCGACCGGATCCTCGTGATCGAGAACGGCACCATCGCGCACGAGAGCCCGCGCGACGGCGTCGACGAGGCGGCGGTCGCCCGCTTCCTCTCCGTGTGACCGCGGGCTGTCCGCGGCCCGCGCCCTACCCCGAGAAGACGAGCTGCTCTCTCCGGTTCCGTCCCGGGGCAGCCCCAGCCATCAGCAAAGGTTAAAGAGAATGGCGAGCACCCTCATCAAGGTCGATCTCTCCGAGAGCCCCTACACCAACGAGAAGATCCACAATCGTTGGCACCCCGATATCCCGATGTGCGACTGGGTGGAGCCGGGCGACGACTTCCTCGTCGAGACCTATGACTGGACCGGCGGGCAGATCAAGAACGACGACTCGGCCGCGGACGTGCGCGACGTGGACCTGCGCCAGGTCCACTTCCTCTCCGGACCGATCGGCGTGAAGGGCGCCGAGCCCGGCGACCTCCTGGTGGTCGACATCCTCGACATCGGCGCCGTCGAGGCGATGAACTGGGGCTTCAACGGCTTCTTCTCCAAGAACAACGGCGGCGGCTTCCTGACCGACCACTTCCCCGCCGCGCAGAAGTCCATCTGGGACTTCGAGGGCATGTTCACCAAGTCGCGCCACGTGCCGGGCGTGCGCTACGCCGGCCTCATCCATCCCGGCCTCATCGGCTGCCTGCCCGATCACAAGATGCTGGAGACGTGGAACACGCGCGAGAAGGCGCTGTTCGACACCGACCCGGGCCGCGTCCCCGGCCTCGCCAACCTCCCGGACGGCGGTGAGACCGCCCACATGGGCAAGCTCGCCGGCGACGCGCGCGACAAGGCCGCGGCGACCGGAGCCCGCACCGTCCCGCCCCGCGAGCATGGCGGCAACTGCGATATCAAGGACCTGTCGCGCGGCTCGAAGGTTTACTTCCCCGTCTATGTCGACGGGGCGGGCCTCTCGATGGGCGACCTGCACTTCAGCCAGGGCGACGGCGAGATCACCTTCTGCGGCGCCATCGAGATGGCCGGCTGGCTGCACATCAAGGTCGACCTCATCAAGGGCGGCATGGCCAAGTACGGGATCAAGAACCCGATCTTCCGCCCCTCGCCGATCACCCCGAAGTACGACGACTTCCTGATCTTCGAGGGCATCTCCGTCGACGAGGCCGGCACGCAGCACTACCTCGACGTCCACATCGCCTACCGCCAAGCCTGCCTCAATGCGATCGAATACCTGAAGAAGTTCGGCTACTCCGGCGCGCAGGGGTACGCGATTCTCGGCACCGCGCCGGTGCAGGGGCATATCTCCGGCGTCGTCGACGTGCCGAACGCGTGCGCCACGCTCTGGCTCCCGACCGACATCTTCGACGCCGACCTGATGCCCAACAAGGACGGGCCGACGCCGTTCATCGACGGCTCGGTGGACGTGCCGATCGCGCCGGACCTCTGAACCGATGCCGACCTACGAGTACCTCTGCACCCGCCACGGCGCGTTCCAGGCGGTCCGGCCGATGGCCGAGTCAGCCGATCCGTCGCCCTGCCCCGCCTGCGGCACGGCGGCACCGCGGGCGATCATGACGGCGCCCCGGCTCGCCGGCATGGACGGAGCGAAGCGCCATGCCCACGCCACCAACGAGCGCTCGGCTGACAGCCCGAGGCGCTCCGGCGACGGGCACGGCCCCGGCTGCGGCTGCTGCTCCGGCAAGTCGAAGAGCCGGGGAACGCTCCACCGGCCGGACGGGTCCAAGTCCTTCCCCTCCGCCCGGCCCTGGATGATCTCCCACTGAACCGGCGGCGCCCCGCGGGGCGCCGTCCCCTCACTGCCCCGGCTTCGCCCCGCCATCGGGGCCGTGGACCTCGGCGATGTATCCGCCGGGGAACTCCACCATGGCGGTCCGCCGCCCGTCGGCCGATACGGGACCGGCGAGCACCGTCGCGCCGGTCGCCGCCGCCTTCGCGAGCGTGTCGTCGAGGGCGGCGACCTCGTACCCCGTGACCTCGCGGCCGAACGGGTAAGGCAGGTGCCCGTCCGTCACCAGGACGACCATTCGCCCGAACCGGCTCTCGAGGCGGACGCGCCGGTACGTGCCATCGCGGCCGATCTCGGCACCCGAGGCGTCGGGGTCGTCCTCCACCAGCCGGCCGCCCGAGAAGGCGAGGAAGTGCGCCACGAACTCGTCGGCCGCGTCGGGCGAGATGTAGACGCGGTTCTCCGGCACGGTCGCCAACGCCGGATAGTCCGGCGGCGTGGTGTGCCAGTAGAACTGCATGTCGATGCCGCCCGGCCAGGTGACCACGGCGTCGCGGCCGATGGGATCGTCGAACGGCGCCACCAGCACCCAGGCGCCCGCCTCCCGCGCTGCGGCGACCGCCTCGTCGAGGTCGGTGACGAGATAGCCGGTGCGCTCCTCACCGAAGGGGTACGGAACGGGCGTCTCGTAGCCGAACACCGACAGCGTGCCGACCGGCGTCATGACGAGCTGCGAGGTGGTCCGGCTCGGCGTCGGTGTCACGGTCACCACGATCTGCGGGGTCGAGGCACCGCCGAAGGTCGCGGTGAAGCTCGTCACGAACCGGTCGACGTCGGCCGGATCGAGGTAGACGTGCGTGGTGTCGTACTGCGGGCCGACCGCGAGCGGCCCGGCGGCGACGGGGGCGGTCGCGGCGAGGATCGCCAGCGCGGCGGCGAGCGCGCCCCGGCGGATGGTTCGAATGTCCCGGCTCGGCATGGGAAAGACCTCCAGTCTGCTACGGACCCGATGGCACGGCACGCCGCGGCGGGCTTGTCGGTTCACCGCCGCGTTTGCACGAACGCCGCGCGGCATCATTCCGGGGCGCGCGGCAGTATCGCGAGCCCGATCGTCGCGAGCAGCACGATGCCGCCGGCCAGGGCCAGCGGAACGCTGAGCCCCACCGTCGTGACGAGCGCTGCGCCGATGGCCGCGCCGAGGAAGATCGCGACCACGCTCGCGATGCGCCGGAACCAGTTGGGGTTCGACCCGCCGCCGAGCGTCGATTCCGCCGCGAGGCCGGTGAGCGTCAGGGTCAGGACGGTAGTCGTCATGTCGGGCACCTTGAGCTGGCGGATGGTCGCGTTGCGCAGCCCCATCGCAAGTCCGGTCAGCGCGATGATCGCATAGAGGCTCCCGGCAGGCTGGAGCGTCGCGATATCGTAGTCGAGGGCGATGACGGCGGAGATCAGCAACAGTCCGCCCTCGATCGTCGCCGCCGCGAGGAGCCAGTGCGAGCGCGGCCGCGACGAGGTGAGGTTGACCGTGCGCCCCGCCACCGCCGCGCCCGTCAGGAACGAGGCCAGGGCGACGATGTAGGGCGCCACGCCGAACCCCGGCACGCCCATCGTGGCGAAGCCGAGAAAGACGACGTTGCCCGTCATGTTGGCCGTGAAGACCTTGCCGAGGCCGAGCACGCTGATCGCGTCGACGAGGCCCGTCGTCAGCGACAGGAGAAGGAGCAGGCACGGCAGAGCCTTGTCCTGTGTGGTGATCTTGAACGCCATCGCCATCCTCTGCAGCGCGTTGACTAAAAGCGGTACCCGGCCTCGAAGCCGAGCATCCCGATGGTCGCCGAGGGCCCCGACTGGCGGATGTATTCCCCGGCGGTGAACAGCGAGGCCGAAGCTGAGAACCCGAGCGCGCGGCTCGCCTGCCACTCCACCGTCACCTCCGCCTGGGTGCCGATGAAGCGCGCGTCCGTCCCCTCGCCGGAGCGGATGAGATGGCCGGGGATGTCGTAGATCCCGTCCCCGGTGCTGGCGCGCCAGTAGAGCCCGCCGGACAGGCCCGCCGCCCAGCCGTGGCCGAGGTCGAGGTCGACGCGCGGGTTCACGTTGATGATGTTGTAGGGTCCGATGGGCGACAGCTCGCCGAAGTATTTTCCCTTCGGGAACAGCGCATTGAACGTCCCGAGATGGTCGTCGTCCGGGTCCCCGTCACCGCTGGCGACGTTCACCCGCATGGTGAAGTCCGGCGAGAACGGCAGTGCCTCGAACCGGCGCCCCACCTCCGTCGCGAGCGACCACGCGCCGATCGACCCGCCGGCGAAGCGGCCGAACTGGACCATGCCCTCGATGTTGAAGTGCAGCGGGTCCGCGCTGTCGAAGAGGCGCACCCCGAGGGTGTGCCGCAGCTCCCGCCCGCTCCCCTGCTGGAAGGACGCGTCGTCGTTGCGGTAGCCGAGATAGTAGACGTCCGCGCCGACATTCGAGCTCCAGAGACCCGAATAGGTCGCGTAGATGCCCCAGAGGGTGCGGCTCGTCGAGGTCTTGTCGTCGAAGCTGTCGGGACCGGCCTCCACCGGGCGGACCGCCAGAAGGTTCGTCACCCACGGCCCGTGCTCGACGATCACCCGCCCGCCGTCGAACGCGAGCGGCACGTTGGGGCCGTAGCGGGTGCCGACGAGCCGCTCCGATCCGAGGCCGATCATCTCGCGCCCGCCGCGCACCGTCAGCGTGCCGTTCCCGGCGAGCGGCACCGCGTAGTCGGCGAAGGCCTGCAGGATGTCGATGCGCGTCTGGTCGACGGGGCTCGGCTTCGGCTCCACCCCCACCGCGTACGCGATGATGGGCTGGACGAAGGCGCGCGTCGGGCCGGCGTGGAGGTCGGCATAGGGAAGCGCGCGCAGCCACAGGTACCCGTTGTCGGGGTCGGGGACCGAGTCCCAGACGTTGTTGCGGTAGTCCTCGTTGCGGGCACGCAGCTCCATCCCGAGGGTCAGGTAGACGGAGCCGTCGTCCGTGAGCGGGATGTACTTGAGCCGGCCGCTCCAGACCCGTCCCGTGCCGGTGTCGGCGTAGACCGGGTCGGCGAGGACGGACCATGCCTCGTCGTACCGTGTCGTGGTGAGCGGCGGCAGCTCGGGCGCGGTCGCCGGGTCGGGAGCCTGCGCCGCCGCCGGCCCGCACATGGCGGCCGCGAGGGCCCCCAGCGCGAGGCGGCGGCGCGCCGTCACGGCCGCCTCGCGCCGTTGGCGAGGATCGCCGCGGCGGCGAGCCCGGCGACGATCGCGACGTGCTCCAGGAAGGTCGCGAGCTGATGCGCCCGCTCGGCCCCGTCAGCGGCCCAGAAGGCGTGCGCGATCACGGTCGCGGCGGCGGTGAAGACGGCAAGGATTCCCGCTCCGAGCCAGCACCAGCGCACCGACAGCAGCAGCGCCGAGCCGACGAGCTGCGTCGCGATGGTGGCCGCCGCGACGAGAGCGGGCGCCGCGAAGCCGAGCGCCGCCGCCTCGGCGACCGCGCCCGGCCAGTCGAGGAGCTTCACGACGCCGCTGACGGCGAACGGCAGCGCCAGTCCGACCCGAACCAGGAGCGCCGTGCCCGGCCAGTCGAGTATCGCGGAGATGGGTGCCGGGGCCTGCCGCATCACACCGCCCAGCAGCCGCAGCCGAGGGCGCCCCAGAACGTCTGCACGTCGTTCGCCGGGACGGAGGAGCCGAGCGCCGCCGCGTGGTCGTGCCCGTGGACCTGGCACGCGTGGCTGCAGCCGCACGCCGAGGCGAGCGCCGTCACCGCGGGCTCGCTGCGATAGTAGCCGCCGTAGGCCGCGACGGGAGACCAGTCGGGCATCGCCGGCGGCAGGCTCGGCGCCAGCGGGCCGAACTCGCCCTCCCCGTGAACGACATTGCCGCCGAGGATCGTCAGCACGGCGCCGAGGTGCCTGATGTCGCTCTCCGGCACCTTGAAGTAGTCCGCCGAGAGGACCGCGAGGTCGGCGAGCTGACCGGCCCTGATCTGCCCCTTCTTGCCCACCTCGTTGGAGAACCAGGTGTTGGCGCCGGTCCAGAGCCACAGCGCCGTCTCCCGGTCCATCCGGTTGGCGGCGGGATAGATCGTGAGATCGCCCACCGTCCGGCCGGTGACGAGCCAGGAGAGCGAGACCCAGGGATTGTAGGAGGCGACGCGCGTCGCGTCCGTCCCCGCACCGACCTTGAGCCCGGCGTCCAGCATCTTGCGGATGGGCGGCGTCGTCTCGGCCTGCCGCGCGCCGTAGCGCTCGACGAAATACTCGCCCTGGTAGGCCATCCTGTGCTGCACGGCGATGCCGCCGCCGAGCGCCGCGATCCGGTCGATGTTTCGCTCGCCGATCGTCTCGGCATGGTCGAAGAACCAGTTGATCCCGTCGAGCGGGATGTCCCGGTTGACCTTCTCGAAGACGTCCAGCGCCCGGCCGATGGTCTCGTCGTAGGTGGCGTGCAGGCGCCAGGGCCAGCGGTTCTCGGCGAGGAGGCGGATCACCGGCTCGAGGTCGTCCTCCATCTCCGGCGGCATGTCCGGCCGGGCGGCGCGGAAGTCCTCGAAGTCGGCGGCGGAGTAGACCAGCATCTCGCCCGCGCCGTTGTGGCGGTAGGTGTCGTCACCTGTGCCGGGGGACACCTGACCCACCCAGGAGGCGAAGTCGGCGAGCTCCTCCTTGGGCTTCTGGGTGAAGAGGTTGTAGCTGATCCGCAGCGACAGCTCGCCGGCCGCATGCAGCTCCTCGATGATGGCGTAGTCGTCGGGGTAGTTCTGGAACCCGCCGCCGGCGTCGATCACGCCCGTCACGCCGAGGCTGTTCAGCTCCCGCATGAAGTGTCGTGTGGAGTTCTTCTGGTAGTCGGGCGGCAGCTTCGGGCCCTTGGCGAGCGTCGCGTAGAGGATCGTGGCGTTCGGCTGCGCCAGCAGCAGTCCGGTCGGGTTGCCGGCCGCGTCGCGCACGATCTCGCCGCCCGGCGGATTCGGCGTATCCCTGGTGTAGCCGACGGCCCGCAGCGCCGCGCCGTTGAGGAGCGCCCGGTCGTAGAGGTGGAGGATGAATACAGGCGTCTCTGGCGCGGCCGCGTTCAGCTCCTCGATGGTCGGCAGGCGCTTTTCGGCGAACTGATGCTCGGTGAAGCCGCCGACGACGCGCACCCACTGCGGCGGCGGCGTGTTCTCGGCCTGCCGGCGCAGCATCGTCATCGCGTCGTCGAGGCTCGGCACGCCGTCCCAGCGCAGCTCCATGTTGTAGTTCAGCCCGCCGCGGATCACGTGCATGTGGCTGTCGATGAGGCCCGGGATGATCCGCCGTCCGCCGGCGTCGATGACCACGGCATCGGGCGCGGCCGCGCCGCGCACCTCCACCTCGTCGCCGACGGCGAGGAAGCGCCCGTCCCGGATCGCGAGTGCCGCCGCCTCGGGGTTGGCGCGGTCCATCGTCGTGATCCGCGCGTTGACGATCAGGAGATCGGACATGGTGGAACTCCGGAGGTGGGACGGCTCAGCCGTCCGTTCGGGTCAGGTCGGTGGATGGGGCGTCGCCGGGGAGAACCGAAACGGCCTCCCCCTTGGCGAGGCCGCTGACGAGCGGCACGGCCTGCTCGCCGATGAGGATCCCGAGGAGGCCCAGCAGCGCGATCAGCGGCGGCGCCGGCGAACGCACCGTGAGAAGCCCGTAGATCACGCCGGCGAGGACCCCCGCGGCGAGCGAGAGGGCATAGGCCGACATGGCGATCAGGCCGCCTCGTGCGCCGCGCCCTCGGAGGCGTTGAACATCGTCTTCGCGTAGGTGATCCCGAGGCCGTAGGCGCCGGCGTACGACTTGGCGATGCCGGTGGTGACGTCGTAGGTCTCGCCCCGCGCCCAGTCGCGCTGCAGCTCGAGGAGGTACTGGACCGAGGTCATCGGCACGCAGCCGAGCTGGACCATCCGGTCGACGGCGCGCTCGTGCGCCTCCTCGGAGACGTCGCCGCAGGCGTCCGCCACGACGTAGACCTCGAAGCCCTGGTCGATGGCCGAGGCGGCCGGACCGACGATGCACACGCTCGTCCACAGACCCGCCAGCACGATGCGCTTCTTGCCGATGCGGTTCACCTCGTCGATCACTGCGGCGTCCTCCCAGGTGTTCATGGAGGTGCGGTCGAGCATCTCCTGGCCCGGGAAGGCTTCGGCGATCTCGGAGAACATCGGGCCCGAGAAGGAATCCTTCGCCACCGTCGTCAGGATGGTCGAGACCCCGAAGGCCTTGGCGGCGTTGGCGACCAGCGCGGCGTTGTTGCGCAGCAGCGTCGCGTCGATCGACTTCGTGGCGAACGCCATCTGCGACTGGAAGTCGATCAGGATCAGCGTGTGATCGTTCGGCGACAGCAGCGTCTTGCCGGGGGTCGGGGTGGCGGCGGGCATCGGCGTCTCCATACCTGGACGTCGTGGCGCCGGCATTCGGCCGAGGCGACGTCCCGTTGCATCCGGTCGGAGAGCTAGCCCGGCAGGGGGAGACGAGGATTGGTCATTTCATGCCCCGCTTGGACGAGACGCACTCGGCGCACCGCCAGCGGCATCCTGTCAGGCCGCCGACGTCGGGCAGTCGCGCGGTCAGCTCGGCTCGCGGGCGAGGGACTCGGACATGCGCACGAGGTCGGCGACGGTGCGCGTTCCCATCTTCTTCAGCATGTTGGCGCGGTGGAGCTTCACGGTGATCTCGCTGAGGCCCAGCTCGGCGGCGATCTGCTTGTTGAGGAGGCCCTGCACCACCATCGTCATCACCTCGCGTTCGCGCGCGGTGAGCGAGGCGAAGCGTGCCCTGAGGGCGGCGGACTTCTCCTCCGCGAGACGGTGGTTGCGGTGCCGGGACAGCGCGGTCTCGACCGCGTCGAGGAGGTCCTGTTCGCGCAGCGGCTTGGTCAGGAAGTCCACCGCGCCGGCCTTCATCGCCTTCACGCTCATCGGGATGTCGCCGTAGCCGGTCACGAAGACGATCGGCACGGTGCTGCCCTGCTCGGCCAGCTTGGCCTGCAGCTCCAGACCGCTGAGCTGCGGCATCAGCACGTCGACGACGAAGCAGCAGTCCCCGTCGGGGAGCGGCGTGTCCATGAACTCGCGGGCGGAGCCGAAGAGGAGCGTGTCGAGGCCGACCGAGCGGAAGAGGCTGTCCATGGAGGCCCGGACGTCGGCGTCGTCGTCCACGACGACGACCACCGGCTCGGCCCCGCGGTGCTCTCCCGTCCCAGGGTGTTGCCCCATCAGCGGCGTCCTCTCCGTTCGGCCCATGCGACGGACCGAAGCGGGCCGATCGTCGGCGTCATCCGAAGATCGGCGCGCGGCCCGTGCCGGAGAGTCCTAGCCTTGCTTTCTTAAGGTGTGAAGTGTCCCGCCGCCCCCGGCATGGCTGACGTGCACAGCCGGGCGCGGCTCGACCGGCTTCAGCCGCGGATGAAGGCGAGAAGGTCGGCGTTGATCTCGTCCTGATGGGTCTGCGGAATCCCGTGCGGGGCGCCCTTGTATTCCTTCAGCGTCGCGTTCGGCAGGATCCTGGCGGACGCGCGCCCCGCCGCGTCGATCGGCACGATCTGGTCGTCGTCGCCGTGGAGGATCAGGACCGGAATCGTCATCGCCTCGAGGTCTGGCGTGTAGTCGACGGCGGAGAACTCGCGGATGCAGTCGTACTGCCCCTTGAGGCCGCCCATCATGCCCTGCAGCCAGAAGCTGTCCATGATGCCCTGCGAGGCAACCGCGCCGTCCCGGTTGTAGCCGAAGAAGGGCAGCGTGATGTCCTGGAAGAACTGCGAGCGGTTGTCGAAGGTCGACTTGCGGATGCCGTCGAACACCTCGAGCGGCAGCCCGATCGGGTTGTTCTCCGTCTTCAGCATCAGCGGCGGCACCGCGCTGATGAGCACCGCCTTGGCGACGCGGTCGAGGCCGTGCCGGCCGCAGTAGTGCGCCACCTCGCCGCCACCGGTGGAGTGGCCGACGAGCACGGCGTCCTTGAGGTCGAGCGCGTTCATCAGGTCGGCGAGGTCGTCGGCGTAGTGGTCCATGTCGTTGCCCGACCAGGTCTGGTCGGAACGGCCGTGACTGCGACGGTCATGGGCGATGACGCGGTAGCCGGCCTCGCCCAGGAACTGCATCTGTCCGTCCCACGCGTCGGCGCTGAGCGGCCATCCGTGCGAGAACACCACCGGCTGCCCGCTGCCCCAATCCTTGTAGAAGATGTTCGTGCCGTCGCGCGTGGTCACGAATGCCATGACAGGATGCCTCCGCTGATGTCAGACGCGCGACCGTGCGCATCGGCGGCCGGTCCGTCTTGCAGGTCCGGCGCGGGATTTGCAGATCCCTGCCGCCGACATGCGAATCGCGGCAGGCACGGGACGGGCGGAGACGACACCTGAACCTTGGCATAGGTCCGTGCGATGATGGGCTTATACGTTCCGCCCAAGCGTTCGATTTCGGCCGTCGCCCCTGGATCTATACTGCATACAGTTGAACGATCCGGAGGTACTCGGTGCTGCAAGAGCCCCTCGTCATCACCGACGGCAAGGCCGTCGCGACCCGTCTGGTGGCCCACGCCGAAGCCTCGCTCGAGCGTGACCTCGGCCAGGTCCGCGCCTGCCTGCGCCAGCTCGCCTCGCTGCTGGCGGAGGATGTCGGCACGGTCTCGCCATCGGGAGACGCTGTCGAATCCGGCGGGACGACGCGCGGCGGGCTCGCTCCGTGGCAGATCCGGCGCGTCGCCGCCTACGTCGAGGCGAACCTCGGCCAGTCCGTCTCGATCGCCGACCTCGCCGGGACGGTGCGGCTCAGCAACGGCCACTTCTGCCGCGCGTTCAAGGCGAGCGTCGGGATGACGCCGCACACCTTCATCGTGCGCCGCCGCGTCGAGCACGCGCAGGTCCTGATGCTGACGACGGCCGACACGCTGAGCCACATCGCCGCCGCCTGCGGCCTGACCGACCAGGCCCACCTCACGCGTCTCTTCCGCCGCTACGTCGGCGTGACGCCGCTCACCTGGCGCCGCACCTGGCGCCGGACGACGGGTGACCGCGACGCGTGCGACCAGACCCTGCGCCTGCCGGCATGACCGGGACGACCGCCTACGTCGCCTCCCTCGCCGCCGGCATACTCGTCGGCGTGGTCTACGGCCTCATCGGGGTGCACTCCCCCGCCCCGCCTCTGATCGCCCTGTGCGGCCTCTTCGGCATCCTCATCGGCGAGCAGGTGGTGCCCATCGTCAGGCGCCTCCTCCGGGGCGAGGACGTCGCGAGCTTCTTGCGCGTCGGCTGCGCGCGTCACATCCTCGGCCATCTGCCGAAGAACGAGCCCGACCGCGACGCCTGACCGCCGCGCCTTCGCACCTCGATCCGCCCCGGAGATCGCACATGAGCGAGACCTGCACGCACCTTTCCACGATCCGCGACGTGACGCCGAGCGCGGACGGATGCGAGGAATGCCTCAAGTCGGGAAGCTGGTGGGTGCACCTTCGCCTCTGCCGTACCTGCGGACACGTCGGCTGCTGCGACGACTCGCCGAACCGCCACGCCGCGAAGCATTTCCACGCCACGGACCACCCCATCATCGAGGGTTACGACCCGCCGGAGGGGTGGGGCTGGTGCTACGTCGACAAGGCCCTCCTCGACCTTTCCGACCGCAAGACGCCGCACCCGCGCCCCATCCCCCGCTTCTTCTGACGCTCGGAGCCGGTCCTATTCCTGCGGCCGGAGCGGTCCGCGAGGCGGGGCCGCCGGCAGCGCGAAGTGCAGCACGGCGCCGTGCGGAATGTTGTCGGCCGCCCAGATCCGTCCGCCGTTCGCCTCGATGATGGAGCGGCAGAACATGAGCCCGATGCCGCTGCCCTCGGCCTTGGTGGTGAAGTAGGCATTGAAAATGCGCTCGCGGTGCTCGGCCGGGAGGCCGGTGCCGTTGTCGGCGACCGACACGAGCACCTCGTCGGGCGCCCAGCGTGTCGTGATCCGCAGGACGCGCATGCGCCCACCCGCCTCGCGCATCGAATCGAGCGCGTTGCTGATGAGGTTCGACAGGACGAGCTGGAGCTGCAGCGGATCGATCGCCACCGCGGGCAGCGTCTGGCCGAGCTCGATGCGCAGCGCGATGCGGTCGAGCTCCGTCTCCTCCCGGCACCGCGCGATCACCTCCTCGATGACGCGGTTCACGTCGACCTCGACGTGCTGCGCGGCCCCGGTCTTGAAGTTCATCCGGATGCTCTCGAGGAGCTGCCCCGCCCGCTCGCCGACCGCCTGGATGCGCTGCAGCGAGGCCTCCACCTCGGCAAGGTCCGGCGTGTCGCGGCGCAGCCAGCGCAGGCCCGCCGCCGCGCTCAGGACGACGCTGGAGAGCGGCTGGCGGATCTCGTGGGCGATCGAGGCCGAAAGCGCCTCCATGGTGGTGAGGCGGCTCTCGCGCGCGCGGCGCTCCGCGAGGACCGAACGGGCAAGACGCGCATAAAGGGTCGTGGTGCCGGAGAGGAGCACGACGAGCACGATGCTCGCCGCGACCAGCCCGCACACGCGCCCCGCCCACCAGCCGAGGCTGAGCCGCACGCCGTCGCTGAGGTAGCCGAGCAGCAGCACCTCGCAGATGATCGACGCCAGCACCACCAAAAGCCAGAGATCAAGCACCGAACGCAGCCGCGCCCGCAGCACCACGAGGCCGGCGGCGCAGATGACGATGGCCGCAGGCGGCACCACCCGCCAGAGCGTCGCCACGCTGTGCGCGTCGCGCATGAAGGGCGGGAGCGGCGTGTCGGTGAGGGCGACGAGCACGGTCAGCGCGGCGACGGTCCCCGCGACGACCGCGGCCATCGCGGTCAGCGGCCACGCCGACGACCCGCGCGGCGCCTGTCCCGTCGAACGTTCCGGCAGCAGGGCGTAGACGAGCACGAAGAGCGGGAATCCGAGGCGATTGACCGCCGCGATCGTCGCCGTCGCCTGCAGCCTGGCGTCGAGGCCGAAGGCGGGGAAGGCCCCCGGAAAGGTCAGCGCCCACGGTATGATCATGAGCCCGGCGAACAGGTAGCCCGCCGAGAGCACCAGCACGCGGCGCGAGCGCTGCACGGCATAGTGCGACATCAGCAGAACGGCGGTGATGAGCTGGTTGAGAAGCACCGCGACGAGGTAGGCCGGGATCAGCGACTGGGTGCCGTCGAGCCGGACCTGCGCGAAGGGCTCGACCGCGACCAGAGCGGCGACGAGACCGCCGACGACGCCCATGGCGAGCCACCGGTCGCTGCGGGACGGCGGCGCGGTGGAGATCAGGAGGAGGCGCCCGTCGCGCTCGCCGCCGGGCCCAGCGCCGGCCGGCCCCTCCCGCCGGCTCGCACCGGGCGCAGTCTCCTCCGACACCGATCGCCCACCATCCACCGCGCCCATCCCTTCCGTAGCGGAACCGTCCCGCCGCAAGTCATCCCCGGCCCGCAGCGTCCGATCAAGGGGCGAAGGTCGTGGCGACGCGCTAGCGCTGCGACTTCAGGGTCTGCGCCATGGTGACGAGGTGGGCGAGCGAGCCGGCGCCCATCTTCTGCATGACGTGCGCGCGGTGGACCTTCACCGTCGCCTCGCTGAGACCGAGCGTGTCGGCGATGGCGCGGTTCGAGTGCCCGCTGGCGACGAGATCCATCACCTCGCGCTCACGCTGCGTCAGCGTCGCCCTGGCGCGGGCGATGGCGTCGCGCTCCGCCCGCTCGCCGCGCCGCTCGACATCGCGCGCCAGTCCCTGATTGACCGCGTCGATCAGATCCTGTGGCCGCAGCGGCTTGGTGAGGAACTCGATCGCCCCCGCCTTCATGCCGCGCACCGCCATCGGCACGTCCGCGTGGCCGCTCATGAAGATGATCGGCACGTCGATGCCGCGTGAGGCGAGCTCCGCCTGGAAGCTCAACCCGCTCTGCCCGGACAGTCTCACGTCGAGGAGTAGGCAGCCGGGCTCGCCCAGCCTCCCGCTCGCGGTGAAGTCCTCGACCGACGCGAAGGACTCGACCCTCAGCCCGACCGACCGCAGGAGCGCGTCGAGCGCCTCGCGGATGTCCCTGTCGTCGTCGATCAGAAAGACGGCGGGAGCGCCGTCGTCAGTCGGCATCGTTGCGCACGGGAATGGTAAACACGAAGACAGTCCCCCTCTGCGCAGCATCGCGTCGTGTGGCGCCGATGCGGCCCCCATGCGCCTCGACGATCGACCGACAGATCGACAGCCCGAGGCCCATGCCGTCGCGTTTTGTGGTGTACAGCGGCTCGAAAATCTTGTCGGCGAGTGATGCGTCGAGACCGGGGCCGGAATCTTCGACCGTCACGGTGACGTGGCAGGTCCCCTCCATCGCCGTCTGCACGCGCACGATCCGCTCGCCCTCCGGCACCTCCACAAGAGCCTCCAGCGCGTTGGTGACGAGGTTGAGGAGGACCTGCTGGAGCTGCACGCCGTCGCCGGTGACCCGGGCGAGGCCGCTCTCGAGTTCCAGCCGCAGCGTCGTGCCGGAGCGGCGCACGTCGCCGCGCAGGAGGTCGACCACGTCGCGCACCAGCTCGTTGATGTCGACCGGGGAGAGCGCCGGCGTCGAGCGGGAGGCGAGGCTGCGGATGCTCTTGACGACCTCGCCGGCGCGGGCCGAGTTGCCCACCATTCGCTCCGCCGCCGCCCGGGCCTCGTCGAGATAGCGAAGGCACGTCTCCGCGTTGGACATGATGGCGGTGAGCGGCTGGTTGACCTCGTGCGCGATGGAGGCGGCGAGCTCGCCGAGACGCGTGAGGCGGGCGACGAGGGCGAGCTGGTTCTGTGCCTCGCGCAGCGCCTCGTCCATCTGTCGCCGCTCGGTGATGTCGCGGAAGACGAGGACGGCGCCGGAGATCTCGCCCGCGTCGTCGATGATCGGCGAGCCGCAGTCGTCGATGGGGACCTCCCGCCCGTCCCTGGCGATCAGCAGGGTATGGTTGGCGAGGCCCACCACCGTTCCGAGCCGCAGCACCTTTGCGACGGGATCCTCGACCGTCTCGCGCGAGTCCTCGTTGATGATGCGGAAGACCTCGGTGACGGCAGCGCCGGCGGCCTCGGCGACGGTCCACCCCGTCAGCGCCTCGGCGACCGGGTTCATGAAGGTGATGCGCGCGTCGGGATCGGTCGCGATCACCGCGTCGCCGATGGAGGCGAGCGTGGTGGCGTAGCGCCGCTCGCTCTCCTCGAGGCGGCGCTCGGCACGATGCTTGTAGAGCGCCATCTCGATGGCGGTCCGGAGCTGCTGGTCCTCGAACGGCTTGAGGAGATAGCCGAAGGGCTCCGCCTCGGTGGCGCGGCGCACGGTGTCGTCGTCGGCGTAGGCGGTGAGGAAGATCACCGGCACGCGGTAGTCGCGGCGCACCCGCTGGGCCGCCTCGATGCCGTCCTCGGCGCCCTCGAGGCGAATGTCCATCAGGACGAGGTCGGGCCGCTCACGGGCGACCATCTCCCGCGCGCCCTCCCCGCTCGCCGCCGTCCCCACCACCTCGTAGCCGCTCCGGCGCAGTTGCTCGCGGATGTCGCGGGCAACGATGCGGTCGTCCTCGACGATCGCGATGCGGGCCGGACTCATCGCGGCTCGCCCCCCGGGGCGGCGAGGTCGAAGTGGATCATGAAGCGGGTTCCCTGATGCAACGTCACGTCGATGCGCCCGCCGAGCTGGTCGGCGAGATCGCGCACGAGTTGAAGACCAAGACTCTCGCTGGAGCGCCAGTCCTCGGGCAAGCCGATCCCGTCGTCCTCCACCGTCAGGACGCAGCGGTCGAACGGCTCCATGCGCAGCGACACGCCGACACGGCCCGCTCGCGCGCCGGGAAAGGCGTGCTTCAGTGCGTTGGAGACCAATTCGTTGACGATCAGCCCGCACGACACCGCGCGGTCGAGGTCGAGAGTCACCTCCTCGGCCTCTACCGCCAGCGACACCCGCCGCTGCGGCACCGCGTAGGAGCGGACCAGGTGGGCGCAGAGCGAACGCAGGTGGTCGGCCATGGAGATCCGCGCGAAGCTGCCCGCGCGGTAGAGGTTCTCGTGAACCAGCGCCATCGCGCGCACGCGGTTGCGGCTCTCGGCGAAGTGCTCGGCGACCGTGGCGTCCGCGCTGCGGGCGGCCTGCAGGTTGAGGAGGCTGGAGATGAGCTGAAGGTTGTTCTTCACCCGGTGGTGCACCTCCTTGAGGAGCGACTCCTTCTCCTCGAGGACGGCATTTTCCAGCGAGATGGCCGCCTGCGCCGCGATGAGGCGGAGAACCGCGAGGCGGGCCGGCGTGAAGGTGTTCGCCGTCGCTTCGTTCTCCAGGTAGATAAGGCTGCGAAGCTTGCCCTGCCGCACCAGCGGCAGCGCCAGGATCGAGCGCGGCGCACGCGTCGCGAGGTAGGGATCCTCCCGGAAGGGGTGGTCCGTGGCCGCGTCGCCGACGAGGACCGAGGAGCGGGAACGGATCGCCGCGTCGATCAGGGTGAGGGGCACGTCGGCGGCGCTCGCCGGCCGTCGCCGCAGCGTCACGCGGAAGCCGTCCGCCTCGGTGCTCGCCTCCGCCTCGGACCAGAGCCGCTCGCCCTCGATGAGGATGAGGACGCCGCGCTGCGCCCCAGCATTCTCCAGAACGAGGGTCATCAGGGTGCGGATGAGGTCGGCCAGCACCGCCGCTCCGGAGAGGGCCTCGGACGACCGGACGATGGTGGCAAGGTCGACATCGGCTGTGTCTCCCGGCCGCTCCCTCGCCGGCGCCGCCTCGGTCGGCGCAGCGCCCGCCTCGCCGGCGGACCGGAGCTTGGAGTCAGCGCCCCAGCGGCGGTAGGCCGCCTGCGCGCGGGCAAGGTGCAGCTCGGCCACCGTCTCGAGCCCGGACGCGGCGCAATGGGCGGCGGCGCGCTCGTGCGCCAGCGCCTCGATGTGGGTGAAGCCGTTCGCGCGGGCGGAGCGGACGGCATCGTCGTAAAGCCGAAGCGCGTCCAGCGCGGCGCCGGAGAGGCGGGCGAGCTCGGCCTCGATGAGCCTGAGGTGATGGAGGAAGTTCGCCGGGCAGTTCTCGGCCCAGGTGCGGAACCGGTCCCGGTGCGCTTCGATGGCAGCGCGGTCGCCCGTCCCGGCGCCGTCGGCCCGGGCGATGGCGTCGTAGAAGTGGAACTCCACGAGTTCGAGATGACCGCCTGTCGTCCACAGCAGCGGCTCCGCCCGGCGCGCGGCCTCCCTCGCCGCGCGGTTGTCGCCCGCAAACACCGCCGCCTGGAGCTTGCGGATATGGTGCCAGCAGGCGGCGATGGTCAGTGTCGGATCCCCGGCGAGGCGCCGCTCGAACGCCTCCTCGTCGAAGACGCCGTCGGTGAAGGTCGCCGGGCCGTACGTCAGCCCGCGCAGCGCCCGCGTCAGCATGAGCTGCGTGGTGACGATGTCGTCGATCAGCCCGAACCGCACGCTCCTGACGTAGGCGAGGCCCCGCTCGGCCTGCCGCTCGATCCGGCCCAGCGGCTCGCCCGCCGCGAGGAGATTGCTGATCAGCGTGCAGGTCGAGTAGCCGGAATAGGTGAGGTCCCCGGTCTCGCGGGCCAGCTCGAACGCGCGGCGGAGCGGGTCGCGGCCGGTCGCGAGCGGACGCGAATAGGGCAGCACGTGATAGGCGAAGGTCATCAGCGTTCGCGCCCGGAAGCGCTCGAAGCCGGGCCGCTCCGAGATGTCGATGCCGAGCCTGCCGAAGCGGTACCCGGCCGCGTAGTCCCCGAACACGGGGCCGAGGACCATTCCGAGGTAGGCGTAGCCCAGCGCCGAGGCCGCGCTGTTGCCGTGCCGCGCGCTGATGTTGGCCATGCGGCACAGCACCAGACACACCAACGTCTGGTCGGTGAAGAATGCGGGCGGCAGCACCGCGGTCAGCACTTCGACGGTGGCGAGCGCCTCCGGGTCGGTGATCCCGGGCAGTGCCAGGCGCTCCTCGATCCGGCCACCGTCGATCTCGGCGCGGATGGGCGCGAACTCGGCCGTCAGAGCCTCCATCGACGGGTGGGCGGACCAGTCGATCCCCGACCCGCGGAGATATTCGAGGCAGAGCGCCACCGCCCGTTCGAGGCGGCCGCTGGCGGTCTGGATCGTGATGCGCTGCCAGGCGATCCGGGCCGCGTCCGTCACCGGCCGGCCGACGGCGGCCAGCGCGGCGAGGCGGCGTTCGGCCGACGCATGGTCGCCGCTCAGAAGCTCGCACTCGGCACAGGCGATCTCCACCTCGAACCGCAGGCGATCGGCCTCGCCCGAGAGGCCGCCCAGCACCTCGCGGGCGGCTGCGAGATAGCCGAGCGCCGCCCCATGGCCGCCCGAGGCGCTGGCCTTCGCCGCCGCCGCGACGTCGAGGCGGGCGACATCGAGCCGTTCGGGCTCGCCTGTGATCAGCGCGAGACCGCGATTGAGCTGGTTCGCGGTCTCGAAGGTCGCGTCCTCGAGACGTCCGCCCCGGAGCGCGGCGCCGAGCGTTCGTCCGATGGCGAGGTGCAGAGCGGCGCGCTCCCCCTCCGGTACGAGACGATAGGCCGCCTCCTGGACCTGGTCATGCAGGAAACTGTAGGCGCCGGTGCGGCGCAGGACGAGCCCGGCCTCCACCGCCTCCGCGAGGCGCGGCTCGAGCCCCGCCTCCGCCACATCGAGCACGCTCGCGAGGACATCGGTGCGCGCCGTCATGCCGAGCGCCGCGAAGCGGCGCAGGTCGCGGCACGCCGCGTCGGACAGGCGGTGGAGGCTCGCCACCATCAGGCTCGCGATGTCGAGCCCCTCCGCCGCGCGCACTTCGTCGGCGTCGTAGCGCCATTGGGCGGCGGGCGCGTCGAAACGCACGATGGACCGCTCCACCAGCGTCTCCAGAAGCTGCACCACGTAGAAGGGATTGCCGGTGGTGCGGGCGACGATGATCTCGGCGAGATCAGCGACACGGGACGGCTCGGTGCCGAGCGCGTCCGCCACCAGCCCCGTCACGTGTGCGACCGACAGCGGACCCAGCATCACCTCGGTCGGCGCATGGCGCGAAGCGCGGATCCGTGCCAGCACCTCGGCGAAGGGATGGCCCTGCCCCACCTCGTTGACGCGATAGGCGCCGACGAGGAAGAGGTGCGGTACAGGCGCATCCACCACCAGCCGCTCGATGAGGCTCGCCGTCGCCGGGTCGACCCACTGCAGGTCGTCGAGGAAGACGACGAGCGGCTCGCCAGGCGTCGCAAAGGCGGCGAGGAAGCGCTCGAACACGAAGCGGAAGCGGTGCTGCGCCTCCTGCGCGGAGAGCGGCGGCACCGGCGGCGACGGCCCGATCAGGAGCGCAAGCTCGGGAATGAGCGACGTCACCAGCCCGGCATTGGCCCCGAGCGCGTCCACGAGCCGCGATCGCCAGCGCGTGCGCTCCGCCTCGTCAGCGGCAAGGATCGTGCGGATCGCGCGCTCGAAGCCCTCGGTCAGGGTCGCGAAGGGCACGCCGCGGTTCACCTGGTCGAACTTGCCGGCGACGATCCTGACGCCGGCCGGCGCGAGCAGTGCGAAGAACTCGGCGACCAGCGCCGACTTGCCGACGCCCGAATATCCCGAGACGAGCACCAGCTCGGGACTGCCTGACAGCGTCATGCGGTCGTAGGCCGCGACGAGTTCGCCGATTTCCGTCTCGCGCCCGTAGAGGCGGTCCGGCACGACCATCCGGTCGCGCACATCGCGGCGACGCAGCGGGAACGGGGCGATCCGGCCGTCGCTCGACAGTCTTGCAAGGCACTCCGCAAGGTCGGCGGCGAGGCCCCGCGCGGTCTGGTAGCGCTCCTCGGGCGCCTTCGCGAGGAGCGTCATGACGATGTCGGCGACGACGGCGGGAAGGTGCGGGACATAACGTCCCGGGCTCGTCGGCTGCCGGGCGACGTGGGCATGCACCCACTCCATGACGCCCTCCGCCGCGAAGGGAAGCGTGCCCGTCAGCATCTCGTAGAGGATGACGCCGAGGGCATAGAGGTCGCTGCGGGCGTCGACCGTGCGATGCATCCGCCCGGACTGTTCCGGCGACATGTAGGGCGCCGCGGGCGTAGAGGGTTCGGGCGACAGGTCATGGTGATGCGGCCGCGCAACCCTGCGGGCATGACCGAAGCCGGTCAGGCGGACCCCGTCGCCCTCGTCCACCAGGATCACCGCCGGGCGCAGCGCGGTGTGAATGATGCCCGTCCCGTGCACGGCGCCGAGCGCCTCCGCGAGACGGAAGGCGAGCGAGAGAACGGACGCGAGCGGCAGCGGTCGACCGAGCCGGCCGGAGAGCGGCTCGCCGCCGGGGTCGGCGAGCACGAGCGTCGGCGTCCCGCCGGCGTCGTTCAGCTCCAGCGCGGGGGCGGCGAACGCGGTGTCCAGCGTGCGCGACAGCGCGAAAGCGTTCTCGAGCAGCGCGACCGCCTCCAGGTCGTCGGGCGCGAGCGGACGCACGAAGAGGAGCGGTTCGGCGTCCGGCCCGTCCCGGGTACCGCGGTAAAGCGCCAGCCGCCCCTCGAGGGCGAGCAGGCGAAGGCGATATCGGGTGGGATCTCTCACGGACGGCAGGGCCTTGGCGACGGCGGACGGCGCACGACGCTATCACGTTCGGCCACAGCGGACGGACATCAAACGCGGAAGGCAGTCCCCCGCCTGGCGGTCACCGCAGGACGTTGGTGGTGGCGAGCTCGACGATTTCGTCACCGCGGCCCGACATGATCGCGCGCATGGCGTAGAGGCTGAAGCCGCGCACCTGCTCGGCCTTGATCTTCGGCGGCATCGCGAGCTCGCTGCGGGCCGACACGACGTCGACGAGGGCCGGGCCGTCGTGCGCGAACGCCTGCGACAGCGCCCCCGGGAGCGCCGCCGAGTCCGTCACGCGGATGCCGAAGACGTCGACCGCTCTGGCGAGCGCGGAGAAGTCCGGATTCTTGAGGTCGACGCTGTCGGGCAGGTAGCCCGAGGCCTTCATCTCCATCTCCACGAAGCCCAGCGTGCCGTTGTTGAGGACGACGATCTTGATCGGCAATTCGAGCTGCACGGCGGTGAGGAGCTCCCCCATCAGCATCGCGAAGCCGCCGTCGCCGGACATCGAGACGACCTGCCGGCCGGGGAACGCGGCCTGCGCTCCCAGCGCCTGCGGCATCGCGTTGGCCATCGAGCCGTGGTTGAACGAGCCCAGGAGCCGGCGCTTCCCGTTGGTCCTGAGGTAGCGCGCCGCCCAGACCACCGGGGTGCCGACGTCGGCGGTGAAGATCGCATCGTCCGCGGCGACCTCGTTGACGACCTTCGAGACATACTGCGGGTGCAGCGGCTCCCCGGCGCCGCGCGGCCTGGCGAGGTCGTCGAGGCCCTTGCGGGCGCTCGCGTAGTGCTTGCGCGCGGCCTGCAGGAACGTGCGGTCGCGGCCCGGCGCGATCCGCGCGGCGAGGACGGGCGCGAACTCGGCCACGTCCGCCTGGATCGGCAGATGCACCGGCACCCGGTTGCCCAGCGAGGAGGGGTCGGTATCCACCTGGATGATGGTCGCGTTCTCGGGATAGAAGTTGCGGTAGGGGAAGTTGCTGCCGAGGATCAGCAGCGTGTCGCACTCCTTCATGGCGTGGTAGCCGGACGCGAAGCCGATGAGCCCGGTCATCCCGACGTCGAACGGGTTCTCCCACTCCATCACCTCCTTGCCGCGGAAGGCGTGGACGACGGGCGCGGCGAGCGCATCGGCGAGCGCGACGACGGCGTCGTGCGCCCCGTGGCACCCTGCACCGGCGAGGATCGCGACCCGGCCCGCCTTGTTGAGGAGGTCGGCCGCCTGGTCGATGGCGTGCGGCGTCGGCACCATGCGCGGCACGTCCGGCAGGACGAGCGGCGGCAGGCCGGCCCCGACCTCCAGCACCGAGACGTCGCCCGGCAGGACGATGACGGCCACGCCCCGCCTGCCGACGGCGGTGCGGATCGCCCGGTGCAGCACCTCCGGCATCTGCTTCGGGTTGGTGACCATCTCGCAGAAGTCGCTGCACTCGCGGAAGAGGTCCTGCGGGTGCGTCTCCTGGAAGTAGGAGAGGCCGATCTCGGACGAGGGGATGTGCGAGGCGATCGCGAGGACCGGCGTGCGGTTGCGATGGCAGTCGAACAGGCCGTTGATGAGATGCAGGTTGCCGGGCCCGCAGCTCCCGGCGCAGACGGCGAGGTTGCCCGTCGCCGCCGCCTCGGCCCCGGCCGCGAACGCCGCCGCCTCCTCGTGCCGGACGTGCATGAAGCGGATCCTGCCGCTCCGGCGAAGGCTGTCGTTGACGGCGTTGAGGCTGTCGCCCGTGACGCCCCAGATCCGTTCCACCCCGATCGAGGCCAGCGTGTCGACGATGAGGTCCGCGATTGTCGTTGCCATCGAGAGGTCCTTTGTTGGCGCTCTTGCCGGATGTGAGGCAGCACCCATGCCCGGAACAGCCCTACCGACGTATGACGGCCGGGAACCAGCACCGATCCCCGGAATGAACTCGACGGTTCAATACTCTGGAATGACGCGCTTTTCGTGGCTGCGGGACCGGCGGACAGGCGAGCACCCGCGCCAAAACGACCGCATCCCCGGCGGCGGGCCGGGGATGCTGCAACGTTCCGTCGCCGTTTGACCCGCCGCGGCGTCAGGCGGTGGCGACGAGCTTGGGGCGCTGGTCCTCCACGAAGCCCGACTCGGAGAACAGGCGGAACGCGGTGGGGCGGAACCCGATCGGATCGCCGACCGCGATTTCCTCGCTCGCCGGCACGTCGATCTCGACACGCCGCCCGATGCCGGCGACGGCGACCTCGAGCCGCCGCACACCGGCGATCCGCCGGCTCGAATCGACGACGCCGGAAATCGCGCCGCCGGGCTCGGTGAGCGCGACCGAGTGTGGCCGGAAATAGAGTTGCGCCGGTCCGCGTCCGGTCGCGCGCAGTCCCGTCGGGCGGCCGGCCACGAGGACGTTGCCGGACGACAGCGTCACCGGAAGCTCCGACGCCTCGCCGATGAAGCCGTGGACGAACGGCGTCGCCGGCGCGTCGTACACCTCGTCCGGCGTGCCGACCTGCTCGATCCGCCCCGCACGCATCACGACGACGCGGTCGGCGAGTTCCAGCGCCTCCTCCTGGTCGTGGGTGACGAAGACGGTGGTGTGGCCGGTACGGTCGTGGATCTCCCGCAGCCAGCGGCGCAGCTCCTTGCGGACCATCGCGTCGAGCGCGCCGAACGGCTCGTCGAGCAGCAGCACCTTCGGCTCGATCGCCATGGCGCGGGCGAGCGCCACGCGCTGGCGCTGCCCGCCGGAAAGCTGCGACGGGTAGCGGTCGCCAAGCCCGGAGAGCTGCACGAGGTCGAGCAGCTCCAGCGCGCGGCGGCGCTGCTCGGCGTCGCCGGGCCGTTCGCCGCGCGGGCGCACCTTCAGGCCGAAGCGGATGTTGTCGAGGACGCTCATGTGCCTGAAGAGCGCGTAATGCTGGAAAACGAAGCCGACCTTGCGATGTTGGACGGGCGTATAGGCCGCGTCCTCGCCGCCGAGCATGATCTGGCCCGACGTCGGGAACTCCAGCCCGGCGATGAGGCGCAGGAGCGTCGTCTTGCCGGAGCCCGAGGGGCCGAGCAGGGCCACGAGCTCACCCGTCTCGATGTCGAGCGAAGTGTCGTGGAGCGCGGGGAAGCGGTCGAATTCCTTCGACACGGAGCGGACGGAAACGCTCATCTTGCGGGTCTCCCTGGCCGGGCGGCGGTGCGGTGCACCGCGGGGGCGTGAGTGGGTCGGGACGGGCCGGACGACGGGGGCCGGCGCGGGCTCTTCGACGAGCAGGCGATGCCAGGCGCTATCGTCCATCTGGCAGGAGAGGCGGTGCAGGAGGGACATGCGCGCATCGATCATCGCTCCCCCCTGCGGCCAATGCCGCTGCGGGCCTCGAGCGCGGTCTTGAGGATGAGGGTGACGAGCGCGAGGAGCGCCAGCAGCGAGGCTACCGCGAAGGCGGCCACGAAGTTGTATTCGTTGTAGAGGATCTCGACGTGCAGCGGCATCGTGTTGGTGAGGCCGCGGATGTGCCCCGACACGACCGACACCGCGCCGAATTCCCCCATCGCGCGGGCGTTGCACAGCAGCACGCCGTAGAGGAGGCCCCACTTGATGTTGGGGAGCGTGACGTAGCGGAACGTCTGCCAGCCGGACGCGCCGAGGGAGAGCGCGGCCTCCTCGTCGCCGGTCCCCTGGTCCTGCATCAGCGGGATGAGCTCGCGCGCGACGAACGGGAAGGTGACGAAGAGCGTCGCCAGCACGATGCCCGGCACCGCGAACAGGATCTCGATCCCCGCGCTCTTCAGGAGCGGCGCCAGGACGCTGCCCGATCCGAAGAGAAGCACGAAGACGAGACCCGAGATCACCGGCGAGACCGAGAACGGCAGGTCGATGAGGGTGATGAGGAACGTCTTGCCGCGGAACTCGAACTTGGCGATCGCCCACGCCGCCGCGACGCCGAAGACGCAGTTGAGCGGCACGGCGATGGCGGCGACCGTGAGCGTCAGCCGGATCGCCGCGAGCGCGTCCGGTTCGGTGAGCGCGGCGAGGTAGGCGCCGACGCCCTGCCGGAACGCCTCGCCGAAGACCGCGGCGAGCGGCAGCGCCAGGAACAGCGCGAGGAAGCCGATCGCGAGACCGAGGAGGACGGCGCGCGTTCCGGCCCCTTCGGTGACGGCCGCGTTGGGTGCCAGCCGCCGGCGGCCGATGGCGAGCGACGGGCCGGGGACAGCGAGGGTGTCAGTGGCCATAGCGCTTCCGGCTCCAGATCTGGATGGCGTTGATGACGAAGAGCATGGCGAACGCGATGGCCAGCATGATCGCCGCGATCGCGGTCGCCGCCGGAACGTTGAACTCCTCCAGGCGGATGACGATGAGGAGCGGCGCGATCTCCGACACGTACGGCAGGTTGCCGGCGATGAAGATCACCGAGCCGTACTCGCCGACGCCGCGGGCCAGCGCCAGGGCGAACCCGGTCAGGATCGCCGGCGTCAGCGCGGGAAGGATCACCCGGCGGATGGTGGCGGTGCGGCCGGCGCCGAGGGTGGCGGCCGCCTCCTCCACCTCGCGGTCGATCTCCTCCATCATCGGCTGCACCGTGCGCACGACGAACGGGAGCCCGACGAAGACCAGGGCGAGGACGATGCCGATGGGCGTATAGGCAATCTTGATCCCCAGCGGAGCGAACAGCGCGCCCACCCAGCCCGTCGGCGCATAGATTGCGGTCAACGCAATGCCCGCGACCGCGGTCGGCAGCGCGAACGGCAGGTCGACGATGGCGTCGATGACCCTCCTGCCGGGGAAGCGGTAGCGCACCAGCACCCACGCGACGATCACGCCGAAGACGACGTTGACGAGCGCCGCGACGAAGGCCGTGCCGAAGGAGAGTTTCAGCGCGTTGAGCGTCCGCGGATCAGACGCGATGGTCCAGAACTCGGTCCAGCCGAGCCCCGCGGAGTGTATCGCGAGGCCCGACAGCGGGATGAGCACCACGAGGCCGAGATAGGCCAGGGTGAAGCCGAAGGTGATCCCGAAACCCGGGATCACGCTCGGCCGACGGAACCGCCACCCGATCGGCGCGGCGGCGGATGCGGGAACGGCGAGGCTCATGGGTCAGCTGCCCGGCCGGTAGATCTGGTCGAAGACGCCGCCGTTGGCGAAGTGCGTCTCCTGCGCGTTCTTCCAGGAGCCGAAGACATCCTCGACACGGACGCGCCGGACGTCGGGGAAGCGCGCCAGCTCCGCCGCGTCGACGAGATCCGGGCGGGCGGGGCGGTAGAAGTTCTGCGCGGCGAGCGTCTGGCCCACGGGCGAGTAGAGGTAGTCGAGATAGGCCTCTGCGACCTCGAGCTTGCCGTTCGGCTCGGCGTTGCCGTCGACCACCGTCACCGGCGGCTCGGCGAGGATCGAGACGGACGGGACGACGATGTCGAACTTGTCCGCGCCGAGCTCCTCCAGCGACAGGTACGCCTCGTTCTCCCAGGCGAGCAGGACGTCGCCGATGCCGCGCTGGCTGAACGTGGTGGTGGCGCCGCGCGCGCCGGTGTCGAGGACGGGCACGTTCTTGTAGAGGGCGGTGACGTAGTCCTTCACCCTGGCCTCGTCGCCGTCGAACTCCTCCAGCGCCCAGATCCAGGCCGCGAGGTAGTTCCAGCGCGCGCCGCCCGACGTCTTCGGGTTCGGCGTGATCACCTCGATCCCCTTCTGGACGAGGTCGGGCCAGTCCTTGATGTCCTTCGGGTTCCCCTCGCGCACCAGGAAGACGATGGTGGAGGTGTAGGGCGTGCTGGCGTTCGGCAGCCGGCCTTGCCAGTCGGCGGGGATCTTGCCGGTCGCCTTGACGATCTCGTCGATGTCGACGGAGAGGGCGAGGGTGACGACGTCGGCCTCGAGACCGTCGATCACGGCGCGGGCCTGCTTGCCCGATCCGCCGTGCGACATGCGCACGGTCACGCGCTCGCCCGTCTCTTCCTTCCAGTGCTCGGCGAAGGCGGTGTTGAACGCTTTGTAGAGCTCGCGTGTCGGGTCGTAGGAGACGTTGAGAAGGGTCGTGTCGGCGAGGGCCGCAGTCGTGGCGACGCTGAGCGCGGTCGCGACGAGAAGGGCAGTTCGCAAGCGGGGCATACGGGGCCTCCCAATGGAATGCCCTTAAAACCTACCTGTTAGGTGGGAATTGTCAACATGCGCCGTCGATCCCGCGAATTCACCGGTTCGAACAATGACTTATGCGGCGGCGGAGACCATGAACTGGGCGAGATCGTCGTCGTCGGTGGTGATCGCGTCCTCGATCGTGGCGCGGTCGAGCACGGCGCGGGTGGCGCTGGTGACGAGCTTGAAGACGCGCCGCACCTCGCAGCTCTCCTCGTCCGTGCATCCCTCGCAGCGGCGGTAGGCGACCTTGGACAGGCACGGCAGCGGCGCGAGCGGCCCGTCGACGATCCGCAGCACCTCGCCGAACGTGATCTTGTCGGCCGAGCGCAGCAGCATGTAGCCGCCGTCCCGCCCGCGCTTGCTGGCGACGAGCCCGTGGCGCTTCAGCTCGAGGAGGATCTGCTCCAGAAACTTGCGCGGAATGTCCCGCTTCTCGGCGATCTGCACCGTCGTGATCGCCTCGCCCGGCTCGAGCCTGGCGAGAACGACAAGCGCCTTGAGCGCGTACTGGGCCTTCTGGGAGATCATGGTACCGGTCGTGATTGGGGCGGACGTCGGAGATGCTGCACATATCTCCCTTAACCCAATCTGGTTACCGGATCTTGGCAATTCCAGTGTTGCGCACCGGGCATGGATGGCACTTTTGGTCACGATAAGCGTGATCGAACCGTCATCGCATTGTGGTCGCCCGGCCGCTAAGGTGCGACGATCCACCTCCCCAAGCGGCCCGACCGCCGTGCCTGCCGGACTTCCAGTGCGCCACTTGCAAGCTGCCCGATACAACCGCCGATGCCACGGTATCGTGGAATGACGACGACCGCACCCGCGCCGGACGCCCTGTGGCGAAGCCGTCATCGCGTCATCTGCGCACTCGGCGTGACGCAGATCCTCTCCTGGGGCACGACCTATTACCTGCTGGCGGTGCTCGCCAAGCCGATCGCTGCCGCCACGGGGTGGGGCTACGGCTGGGTCATCGGCGGGCTGTCGCTGGGCCTCCTCGCCTCCGGTCTGGTGTCGATCCGCGTCGGCCGGCTCATCGACGACCGCGGCGGGCGCCCGGTGCTCGCGGCAAGCTCGGTGCTGATCGCGGTCGGCCTCGCCGCGCTCGCCATGGCGCCGAGCCTGCCGGTGTACATGCTCGCGTGGCTCGTGCTCGGCACCGGCATGGGCGCAGGGCTCTACGACGCGGCCTTCTCGACGCTCGGCCGGCTCTACGGCGCGCGCGGCCGCAGCGCGATCACGTCGCTGACGCTCTGGGGCGGGTTCGCGAGCTCGGTCTGCTGGCCGCTCTCGGCGTTCCTGGTGGATTCTGTCGGCTGGCGTGGCGCCTGCCTCATCTACGCGGCGGTGCAGATCGCTGTCTGCCTCCCGCTCCACCTCTTCGCGATCCCCGCGGAAGCGCCGCGTGAGCGCTTCGTCCCCGCCGATGAGCCCGCCAGTCCCAGGCCCCGGGCGGCGCCGGCGCGCACGCGGCTCGTGGTGCTTCTGTCGGCGATCATCACGACGATGGGCATCGTCGCGGTCACCTGGTCGGTCCACCTGATCGCCTTCCTGGAGGCGCAGGGGATCACGGTGGCGGCCGCGGTGACGCTCGGCGCGCTGGTCGGCCCGGCCCAGGTCGGCGCGCGGGTGATCGAGATGCTGGGCCGGGGGCGGCACCATCCGATCTGGACGGCCACCGCCGCCGTGCTCCTCGTCGCGACGGGGATCACGCTCCTCTGGGTCGTCTTCCCGATCCCGGCGCTGGCGCTGGTCGCCTACGGCGCGGGGAGCGGCATCTTCTCGATCGCGCGCGGGACACTGCCGCTCGCCCTCTTCGGTCCCGACGGTTATGCGCGGCTGATGGGCCGGCTCGCGACCCCGACGCTGATCGCGCAGGCCATCGCTCCCTCGGCGACGGCGCTGCTGCTGGAGACGGCCGGCGCCTCGGTCACCCTCGGTGCCCTCGTCACGCTCGCGACGCTGAACATCCTCGCCGTCATGCTGCTCTGGGTGCTGGCCCGCCCGCGCAGCGCCGGCGCCACCACCTGAGCAGGTGTTCGGCGCGCCGGGGGCGCGCCGACGTTGCCGTCAGCGGCGGGCAATCGCCACATGCTGGTCGCTCAGCAGGTCGTCGATGCGGTCGCGCTCGGCACCGAAGGCGACGAGCTGCTCGCCCGACAGCTCCTTGCCGCGGCGCAGACGGATCTTCAGCGGGTTCACCGCGCGGCCATTGATCCGGATCTCGTAGTGAAGGTGCGGGCCCGTCGAATAGCCGGTGGAACCGACGTAGCCGATCACCTGCCCCTGCTTCACCGTCACCCCGGGCTTGATGCCGTCGGCGATGCGCGACTGGTGCCCGTAGACGGTCTGATATCCGTAGCGATGGTCGACGGTGACGTGACGGCCGTAGCCGCCGCTGGTCCACCCGGCCTGTGACACGACTCCGTCCGCCGCAGCATAGATCTGCGTGCCGCGCGGCGCCCCGTAGTCGACGCCGTTATGCATCCGCACCCGGTGGTAGATGGGGTGGCGGCGCGGCCCGAACGTCGAGGTCAGGACACCCCGCGCGACGGGCTTGCGCAACAGGAAGCGGTCGCCGGTCCGCCCGTCGGGGTCGTAGTAGTCGACCGTGCCGTCGTCGGACTTGAAGCGATAGAACCGCTGCTCCGTCCCCGACACGGTGAGCGCCGCGAAGAGGAGCTCCGCCGGCCCGTCCGCCTCGCTGGCGACCTCGGAGTGCATGACGGTCAGCTTCTCGCCCGGCCGCACCGGCGCGTTGAAGTCCACCTCGTTGGCGAAGGTCGCGACGAGGATGTCGCGCACCCGGTCCGGCAGGTTCTGGTTCACCGCCGTCTGGTAGAGGCTCTCGTAGAGCGTCGGCGTCCGGTCCTTCGGCGCCGCCACCTGGAGGTCGGCGACGTTCGGGGCGGGCCCGGACGGCGCCTCGCCCAGCACGAAAGTGCCGCTGTCCGTCGTCGCCACCGTCGCGACGTGCGTCTCGCCGCTGTAGATCGAGAGGCGCATCGGCCGGCGGTGATCATCGTCAACGATCTCGAAGATGACGTGGAGCGTCTGGCCCGTCGTCAGGGTACCGACCCCGGCGTCCGACAGGACCTTGTCGATCGCCTCGACGTCCGAGGACGACACGCCGCTGCCGATGAGGATCTTCGACAGCGTGTCGCCGGGCTGCACCAGTTCCAGGAGGTCGTTGCCGTCCTCGTCGTCGCCCTCCTCCGCGCTCGACTTGGCGAGGGCGGAGACGTTCTCCGGGATGAGGACGATGTTCGGCGCCGAGGGGATCGAGCGGGGGACGAAGAAGTCGTCGCCGTCGACCGCGTAGGGCGTATCGGCCTCCGGAGCCGACGCGACCTCGGCGTACTCGTCCGGCAATTCGTCGCTCACCTCGTCCTGCACCTGGCGGGTGACGTCCGCGTCGTCGAGGTCGAGGTCGTTCTCGAACGCGACGCCGGACTCGAGCGGGAAGTCGGTCACCGAGACCTTGATCTCGCCGTCGACCTGCTGGTTGGTGATCGCGTCCGGGGCGTCGTCGCTGGCCTTGGTCTCGGTCTCGATCAGGTCCTTCAGGTTGAACTTCGGGACCTCGCCGATCTCCTTGCGGTCGAGCACTAGGCTGGCGTTCACCAGCACGTAAGGCTTTTTCGCGATGATCCGCTCGTCGCCCTGCCGCACCACCGTCGACACGTCGATGACCCGCCGCGACGACACGGGCTCGTCGGTGGGACGGATCCGGTCGCCCTTGCGGGCGAGCACGCGCGGCTCGACGTCGGCGGGGCTGACGAGCGGCGCTGCGGCGGCGGAGATGACGTAACGGCCGTCGAGCGCGGCAAAGAGTGCGCCGCCCATCAGGGCGGTGGACGTGACTGCGGTGACCACGGCACCGAACAGCCATCTGAGGCTGATGCCGCGTCGGGAATAGCGGGACGGGTCGTCGTCCCCCAGGACGAGCGGCGGCTCGTCCCCTAGTTCGAAGCTCTTCAGACTGCGGTGGTCCTTCGGCACGACCGCTCCTTACTCATGGGCACACTGCTGCCTCTATTACAGCCGGCATTCCCGGCCCGGCAATGGAGGGCAACCGGGTACCGGACAACCGGAGATGCATAGCCCGGCTTCCGGGCCGAGCCCCCGCCCCCGTCCGCTTCAGCTTCCCGGCGTCGCGCCCGACCCGCCATGCCGGTTGCGGTGCGTGGCCGCCGGCGCGGGCGGCGCGGTCCCGCCGGTCGAGCCGCGCCACCAGTCGATGCGGTCCATCAGCTTGCGCCAGAGCGTGCGGTCGTCGACCACCGACGGCTCGATGATGACCGTCGTGGTCGCGCCGTTGACGAGCGGGATCCCGACCGGGCGCGCGTCGAGCGTGATCTCCACCGGGACGCGCTGGGCGAGCCGCACCCACTGGAACGAGGGCTCCGGCGCCTGGAGCAGCGTGGTGGAGGTGTCCTCGCTGTAGGCGATGCCGGCCGCGATCCCGCTCACGTGCCCCTGGACCACCTCGCCGTTGGCCATGAAGCGCACCCGCGCCCGGTCGCCGGTCCGGATGCGCGCAAGCTGCGTCTCGAGGAAGAAGGCGTCGATACGGAAGGAGTTCGTGTCGACCATCGCGACGATCGCAACACCCGCCGTCGCGTAGTCGCCGGTGTCGGCCGCGAGGTTGGTGACGATGCCATCGACCGGAGATCGCATCTCGGTCCGGTCGAGGTTGACCTGCGCCACCTTGAGCGCCGCGTCCGCCGCCTTCACCGCCGCCTCGGCCGACTTCGTGGCGAGGTCCGCGTTGATGATGTCCACCGCCGCGACCGAGATCGACCCCTTCTGCTTCAGCTGGTCGTAGCGGGAGGATTGCTGCCGCGCGATCTCGAGGCTCGCCTCCGCCTCGTCGCGCGCGGCCTTCGCCTGCTCGAGGGCGAGCTGGTAGTCGGTCTGGTCCACGGTCAGGATGAGGTCCCCCTTCCTGACCGCCATGTTGTTGCGCACGGCGATGTCGACGATCTCGCCGGAGACCCGCGGCGCGGCTTCCACGATGTCGGCACGCACGTGGGCATCGCGGGTCCACGGATCGTGGAAGATCCCGTTCCAGACGAAGAGACCGGCGTAGATGGCGCTGATCGTCAGCACCGTGGTGAAGAGGAGGCGAACGATGATCATCGGCTTCTCAAAAATCCGGTGCGAGCCAGGAGACGACGCCGAGCATCACGACGTAGAGCGACAATCGGGCGAGCGCGGGGTGGAAGAAATAGGACCAGTAGCCGAGGCGCAGCATCAGCGCATCGACAAGGTACCAGAGGATCGCCGCCACGACCGCGCAGGCGAGCAGGCTCGGATAGAGCATGCCGATGAACGACATCTCATGATGCATCGCCGGCCTCCCGCATACGGGACAGTTGCCCGGTCGACAGGATCGCCGCCAGCAGTTCGCCTACCGCCGTGTACCGCAACGCGTCCACCCGCGCCTCCTCGTCGAGATCACTGTCGGCGAACACCGTGCGCAGGGTGCCGCGCATCTCGCCGAACACAACGCACTCGGCGGGGCCGCTGCGCCGCTGCGCGGCCTCCAGCACCGTCGACCGCAGCCGCGGCCCATAGGCGGCGAGCCGTGCCGGGAGGTGCCCACCGCCCTCCAGCCGCTCCTGATGGTAGAACTCCCCGCTCGCGATCAGCGCGGCGCGCGCCCGGATGCGAAGGTGCACCCCGTCCGGGTCGTTCGGCGACACGCTGAGGCCGAGGTCGGCCAGGACGTCGATGAACTGCTCCAGCAGCTTGTTGTCGCCGAGCTCCCGTCGCGCGGCCTTGCCCAGAAGGTCGTCGGTCGCGCGGCGCAGGTGGCGGCGCACCCACCCCGCGTCCTCCGGGAAGATCAGCGTCAGCGCCGAGACCACCGTCACCGGCATGAGCGTGAGGGTGACGAGCGTGTTGACGAGGCCGATCGGGCTGAAGCTCGGCGTGTTCTGCGGCTGGAAGCCGACCGCGATCGCGAGGACCGAGCCGATGGCGAGCGGCAGGTGCTGCGGCTCCCTGGTGACGTAGAAGATCGCGAACACCGCCCCGCCGAGGATCAGCGCCAGGGCCCCGAACCCCTCGACGTTGGGGAGCAGCATCATCAGGACGAGCGCGAACACGCCGCCGCAGGCAAGTCCCTTCGCCATCGTGATCGCTCCGCCAATGCGCAGCGCGCGCGGCACGATGGAAGGGAAGATGAGCGTGATCGCCGAGCCGATGAGCGCCAGGATCTGGCCGCCGGGCCAGGCCGTCGCGATCCAGACCGTCGTCAGCACGAGGAATACGAGCGTCGGCCGGGCGGCGAACTCGAGCGCGCCGATGGGGTCGAAGTAGCGCCGCGCCATCGGCGCCATCTTCTCGTAGGGCAGCGAGGGATCCACAAGCGCCGCCTCGGCCCGCATCAGGTCCTCGACGGCGAGTGCGAGCTGGCGCATGCGGTAGAACGCGGCGCCGAGGCGCAGCGCACGGTCGGAGAGGTCCCCGCCCGCCGGCGGCAGCACCTGACGCGGGTGGACGGTCTCGGCCACGCGCGCCATCTCGTCGGCCGCGGCGAGGAACTCGGCGGCGCCGACATCGTCGCCCGGCAGGCGGTCGATCGCGTCGGCGAGGCGCAGGCGCGCGTCGCGGATCTCCGCATCGTCCGCCTCGTCCGGGACGTGGTTTAGGGCGAAACGTCCGGTCTCGGCGCGGATCGCCACCCGGTTGATCGCGTTCATCACCGCCGTCATGCGGGGCCGCAGGTGGTTGCGGCGGGTGCGCTCGTAGGCGAGCGCCCGGAGCGCCGTGTTGGCGGCGGAGATCGCCGGCAGCACCTCCGGCTCGTAGCCGAGGCTGGGGCCGAGCTCGCCGCGCAGGATCCGCCCGGTCAGGCTCAGCGTCGCCTTGCGCGCCGTGCGCAGCGCATCGGCCGCCTGCCCCGAGATCGAGCGGGGGAACACCACCAGCATCACGATGAAGACGACGATGACGGGGATCGCCGTCTCGGTGGTGCGCGCGAGCGCCAGCGAGAAGGCGGCGTCGACGTTGGGCCCGGTGTCGATCACGATGATCAGCGCGACGAGGCCGGCGCTGCCGTAGGCGTAGACGTCGAGCCCGGCCTGCATCTGCCCGAAGAAGGCGACCATGAAGATGAAGATCGCCACCGCGATGATCACGGTCTCCGGCATCTGCCCGAAGAGGACGGCGAGCAGGAAGCCCGACGCGCAGCCCAGCAAGGTCCCGCCGAGCCGCCCGGTGGAGCGCCACACCGTGGACCCGCCGTCCGGCCGGACGATCAGCGGGATGGTGATCAGCGCCCAGTAGGTGTGGTCGAGGTCGAGGAGGAAGGCCGCGTAGAGCGACAGCACGGTCACGAGCGCGACCTTGAAGGCGTACGTCGCGTGGGCATCGGCGATGCGCGCCTGCATCCGGTTCAGGCGGGCCGACAATCCGGACGGCGGGGCGCTCGTCAAAGAGGTCGACATGGCGCACGGCCCCTTTCCTGGTTCGAGAGTGTCATGGCGCGAACGTCATGGCGCGAACGTCATGGAGAACTTGCCGATGGCCCACCGGTATCATGCCCCACGAAACCGGTGCTTGCACCGTCGCGACACAATCGCCCCCAACTCCCGGCCCGCCGACCCCGCGTCCCGGCGCCCGGGTCCAGGCGGCATTCTCGCCAATATGACCCGCCGATCCGCAGGGTTGGAGCTATGCCTTCGGATGGGATCCATGCACGACCGGCATCCCCGACGACCGGCCCCGACCCGCGCCCGACGTGCGTCCGGCTCCGCCGAAGACGTTCCCCGACCCGGTCATTCGAGAGTATCCGTGCAAACTCAGGGGCCTCCCGCGACGGTCCTCGTCGCCCGACGCATTCGTCACGGGCTCGGAGCACCTCCCTCGATGTGCTGCGTTTCACGCGCGTCGGAGGCATGCCGGCCGCCGGCGGGAGACACTCGGCGTCTTCCGTATGGGGACGACACCGCCCCGCACCGGCTCGGTGCCGATCACGGCACCCTGTTCCCGCCAGTTGCCCGTGGGGACCCGCGCGCGTCCCCGGCGGCGGTCAGGATTCGCTTTCGAAGCGTTTCACCAGCTCGGGCTTCAGCACCTTGCCGAGTGAGCTGCGCGGCAGGGCGTCGATGAACCGGATGTGCCGGGGCACCTTGAACGAGGCCAGGCTCTCGCGGCACGCCGCGCGGATCGTGTCGGCATCGACGTCCGCGGCGATGACGTAGGCGGCGATCTCCTCGCCCATCTCCGGCGACGGGACGCCGATCACCGAGGCGTCGGCCACACCGGGCACCTTGAGGATCACCTCCTCGATGTCACCCGGATAGATGTTCACCCCGCCGCGGATGATCATGTCCTTCGAGCGTCCGCGCAGGAAGAGGTAGCCCGACGCGTTCCGCATCGCGAGGTCGCCGGGGTAGAACCACCCGTCACGGAAGGCCTCGGAGCTGTCGCCGCGGAAATAGCTCGCCGGCGACGAGGGGCTGCGGTAGCGCAGCTTGCCCGTCTCGCCGGCCGCGAGCGGCGTGTGGTCGTTGTCGACCACCTCGATCTCGACGCGGAAGCAGCCCCGACCGACGGACTGCGGCTCGGCCTCGAACTCCTCCGGCCCCATCACCGTGACGCTTCCGCCCTCGGTGGAGGCGTACATCTCGTAGAGGTTCGGCGTGATCCGCTCGCGGATCGCCCGGCGTTCCTCCATGTAGAGCGCCGAGCCGCTGGAAATGAGGCAGCGCAGGGTCGGCATCGCCGGTCCCTCGCCCGCGACGCCCAGCACGCGGCGCAGCAGCGTCGGCACGAGGAAGAGCGAGGTCCCGCCGATCGCGTTGACGAAGGCGACGAGATCCTGCGGCTCATAGGGCGGCGAATAGAGGTGGACCGTCCCACCGGCGTAGAGCGTGCTCATCGCGAACCCGCGCCCGCCGCCGAAGTAGAGCGGCGTCGCGGACACGAAGCGGTCGTGCGCGTTGAAGCCGAGGTTGATGAAGTGGGACATGTACCGCACCTCGAACTGCCCCTGCGTCAGCCGCGGCCCCTTCGGCAGCCCGGTCGTGCCGGACGAGAGCGAGAGGATGAACGGCGTCTCGTGCCCCACCCGCGGCTCGCGGTAGGGCGCCGCCCCGCCGCCGAACCAGGCCGGGTCGAACTCGCTCCAGCCCTCGGCCAACTCGCTGCCGGGTTCGACGAGGACGTGGTCCGCCGCGAAGTGCTCCGTCACCGCCCGCTTCTCGGTCAGCGACCAGCGGCAGTCGACCGGCAGCGCCGTGGCGCCGATCCGCGCCAGCGCCAGCAGCATCAGGAGATGTTCCGCGTGATCCTTCAACGCCACGGCCGTGAGGTCGCCGTAGCCGATCCCACGCGCTGCGAGCGCGTGGCAGGCGCCGTCCACCGCGGCGTCGAGCTCGGCGAAGGTGAAGGTTCGATCCCCGTCCACCAGCGCCGGCTTCGTCGGCCGTGACGCGGCGTGGATACGGAACACCTCGGACAATGACATGGACTCTAGCCTCTCTGGGGTGCCGACGGAACGCGGACGGCAGGCCCGCCGCGCCTCGACGAAGTTGTCGCGCAGGGATGGGGACGCGCGCGCCAGGGGATCCGGCCGGCCCTTGGAAAGCCGGCCTGCCGCGCGGCGGCGGGGTCGTCAGGCAGGACGCGGCGCGCCGGGGACCGCTCACCCGTGGTCCGAACCTCGACGCCCTCTGCCTTCATGCGATCCCAGCCGGTGCCGACCGACTGCGACGTCACAGCCTGTCCCAAAATTCATACTTGGCTTGTTTTATGCATAATACATCTCGCAGGGAAGAGGCCACGCCGCTTTTTGGTGTCGCGAGGCCACCGCCCCGGGGACCGGACCGCCCGGCCGCCGGCCCATGGGGCGACGCGGTCCGCCACCGGCCGCGACCGGTGCCGGGTGTCCGGCGAAGGGCCGAAAACAGCCTGTAGGAGCCGGCGTTGGAGTGCGGATGATGGCGCAGTCGGTCAGGCTTCGGCGGGTCGAGGCACGGCCCGGGTCGCCACCGGGCAGAGTGCACGAAGCGGCGGCAGTCGCCAGACCCGAGCCCCCGTTCGCTGGCGGAGGCGGTCAGTTCGCAAGCGGGGACTCGCGCAGCGCGGTCGCCACAGTGTCGCGCACGAAGGCGGCCGCCTTCTCGCCGATGACGGACCGGCGCCACAGGTCATGGGCGAGGTCCATGTGAAGCTCCACCGCCTCGCGGGCGGAGGTGATCATCGAGACCCCGTTGCGAAGGCTCGGCCGCGCGCCGAGGCGGAAGGGGCTGATCGTCAGCGTGGTCGATCCCTCCCGCCGGGCCAGGCTGAAGCTCGTGGAGGGCAGGCTGTCGAACAGGACACCGATCTGGTTGTTGAGCGGCGGGCGCTCCAGCATCTGCGCAAGCTGTTCCAGTTCCTCAAGCGCGATGCGGCGGTGCGTCTGCCGGTCGTCCAGCGCGAAGTTCGCCCCCTCGCCGAAGCCGTGGACCGCGAGGTGCTCCACGTCGGCCGCCTCGACGATGTTGGTGAATGCCGGCGGGCGGGCGCGGAACGCCCGCTTGCGCCGCGCCAGCACTTTCATGAGGTTGGCGAGCGCCTTCTCGTTGGCGGCGCGGTCGCCGTGGATCAGGGGGTGGAAGTCGGCGAAATAGCGCATGAGCGCACGGTCCCATGCGTCCCCGGTCAACAGGTAGGCCGGGCCGAACGCCACGAAGAGCCAGTCCGCGGACGCCTCAAGCTGGCGCAGCCGCTCGAAGAACTCGACCGGATTGGTCGCATACTCCACGCTGACGCCGAGGAGGGCGCCGACGGAGATGTTCATCATCCGAGCCACCCGCTCCAGAGTCTCGATCCGCTGGATCCCCTCCTTCTCGAAACGGTAGACAGCCGCGCGCGACAGGCTGAGACGGTCGGCCACCTCGTCCACCGTCAGTCCCGATCCGACCCGAAATGCCCTGAGGCGCTCGCCGATCCGGACCGCTTCCCTGCTGACAGAGTGCTCCATCCTCATCCCCCGCTCCGGAGTCTACGAAATCGAGACTCTTCGCGAGGACAGCAATTTCGGGACCACCCTGGCCTTTGTAGCCTCGCACATCTGGTCAGGACGTTGCGGGAGGTCGGCGTGGGTGCGGTGGACAGGGCTTCGGCCGATCCGGCGATGCTGGACCCGCGACTGCGCCTCGAGCGACGGCTGGAGCGGATCGCGGCGCGCGAGCGGCACGTCAGGGCCTTCGTCTGCCACGACGCCGACGCCGCCAGGCGGATGGCCGAGGCGTCGGGCACCCGGCTCGCCGCCGGCCGGGCGCTTTCCGCGCTGGACGGTGCCGTGCTGGGCGTCAAGGACGTGTTCGAGACCGCCGATTCGCCGACCACCTGCGGCAGCCCGATCCTTGCCGGTTTCGAGGCGCGGCGCGATGCGGCCGCTGTCGCGGCGCTGCGGCGCGCCGGTGCCGTCGTCCTCGGCAAGACCGTGACGACCGAGTTCGCCGTCGGCGCGGCCGGGCCGACCCGCAATCCCGTCGCGCTCGAGCGCTCGCCGGGCGGCTCGTCCAGCGGATCGGCCGCGGCGGTCGCGGACGGGATGGTCGACATGGCCCTCGGCACGCAGACCCAGTCCTCGACCCTGCGGCCTGCCTCATATTGCGGCATCGTGGGGTTCAAGCCGTCGTTCGGTGCGGCGCCGATGGGCGGCGCTCACCCCCTCGCCCCGTCGATGGACACGATGGGCCTCCTCGCGCCAGACGTGACGACGGCATGGACCCTCCTGCGCGTGCTGTGCGGCGAGGCGTGGCCGGAGCCGCTGGAGGCGGTGCGGCCGGTCCGCGTCGCGCTCCTCAAGACCGCCGGGTGGGCGCACGCGGACCCCGGCGTGCTCGACGCCTTCGCACGCGCGGTTCGCGCCATCGAGGCGGCGGGCGTCGCGGTGGTCGACGGCATGGTGGGCGGCAGGGAGGCGCACGACGCCGCCGCTCTCGCCGCGCTCGAGACGGAGCTTGCCGACGCGGACACCGTCTCCGAGGACATCCTCGCCTACGAGATGGAGTGGCCCTTCCGCGCCTACGACGAGGCTCACCCCGGCATGCTCGGCCATCGCGTGAAGGCGCTGGTCGACCTCGGGCGCGCCATCGACCCCGACCACCATCGCGCCAACCTCGTCCGCCGCGAGCGGATGCGGGCGCGGCTGACGGCCCTCGGCGGCAACGTCGACGCCGTCCTGACCCTCGCCTCGCCGACCCCGGCGCCGCTGGGCTCGGAGGCCGAGGGGCCGCCGCCCGGCGCCCGCAGTTTCTGCGTGCCGGCCACGCTGATGGGGGCTCCGGCCCTGTCGCTGCCGGTCCTGTCGCTCCCGGTTCCGTCGGTGGGCGAGGCTCCCCCGGCCGCTCTTCCCGTCGGACTTCAGGTCATCGCCCCGCCCGGCCGCGACCGGCACCTCGCCGCGGTGGGACGATGGCTCGAACGCCACCTCTCCCCCGCATCCTGACGACCAACCGAGAAGGACACCTTCATGCGCATTCTGCCCGCTGTCGTCGTCGCGTCGATGATCTCGACCGGCGCATACGCGCAAACCTACGACCTGCGCGCCCTCGGCAACTTCACCGGTCAGCTGCAGAGCAGCCAGGTCGAAGTCCCGTTCTTCGAGCACTTCGGCGAAGAAAGCGGCGGCACGTTCAACGTCACCTTCCGCACCATGGACGAGGTCGGCCTCAAGGGCTTCGACGCCCTGCGCCTCACCAAGCTCGGCATCTTCGACGTGATGGCGATGCAGCTCGGCTACGTGAGCGGTGACGAACCGTTCCTCCTCGGTCTCGACCTGCCGGGCATCGCGCCGGACGTCCAGACCGCGCGCAAGGTGGTCGAGGCCTACCGCGAGCCCTTCTCCAAGCGGCTCGAGGAGCGCTACGACGTCGTCACGCTCGCCCTGTGGCCCTATCCGGGCCAGGTCTTCTACTGCAAGGACGAGCTCTCCGGCCTCGAGGACCTGAAGGGGCGAAAGGTCCGCACCTTCACCCCGGCGATGGCGGACCTCGTGACGGAGTTCGGCGGCATCCCCGTCTCGCTCGCCTTCTCCGAGGTCTACCAGGGCCTGCAGCGCGGCGTGGTGGACTGCGCCATCACCGGCTCGCTCTCCGGCAACACCGCCAACTGGCACGAGGTGACGGACTACCTCTACCCGCTCTCCATCGGCTGGGGCATCCAGGCCCACGTCGCCTCCAAGGCCTACATGGACAAGCTCTCGCCCGAGGCGAAGCAGATCCTCATGGACGGCCTCAAGAAGATGGAGGAGGACATGTGGGTGCTCGCCGACGTCACCTTCGAGGACGGCATCACCTGCAACACCGGCGGTGCGTGCGAACACGGCGTCCCGGCCAAGATGACGCTGGTCGAGGTCCCCGAGGGCGATCCGGAGAAGCTCCAGGCGGCGATCGAGAACGTCGTGCTGCCGAACTGGGGCAAAACCTGCAACGCGAGCTTCCCCGAGTGCACCGCGATCTGGAACGATTCGATCGGCCAGGCGATCGGCGTGACGATCAATTGAGCGGCCATCGGCCAGACGCGCGGGGGTCCGGCACGTCCGGCCCCCCTGCCTCCCGGCGGCCGCTGGTGGAGGTCGCGGTCGAGGTCGCCGCGCTGGTGGCCGGCTGGTCGCTGGTCGGCCTCTCCCTCCTCATCGCGGTGGAAGTGGTCGGCCGCAAGTTCTTCGCCTTCTCGCTGCAGGGGGCGGACGAGATCGGCGGCTACGTCCTCGCCCTCTCCTCCGCGATCGGCTTCTCCTACGCCTTCGTGACGAAGGCCCACATCCGCATCGACATCGTCCACAAGCGCCTGCCGATGACGGTCCGCGCGATCCTCAACGTCCTCGCGCTCGCGCTGCTGACGGCGTTCGCGGCGATCCTCGCCTGGCGCGCCACGGCCGTCGCGATGGAATCGGCCGCTCTCGACGCGCACGCACCGACGCCGCTCGCCACCCCGCTGGTGTGGCCGCAGTCGATCTGGGCTGGCGCGCTCGTCGTCTTCGCGCTGCTCGCCGGCGGGGCGACCCTGCGCGCCGCCGCCCTCCTCCTCACCGGCCGCGCGCTCGAGGTGACGCGCCGCTACGACATCGCGTCGACCACCGCCGAGGTGGAGGACGAGATCGACGCCGCGCGCCAGCGTCTGGCCGCCACCGACCCGCGAGGGACGCCATGATCGACCCGCAGACCTTCGCCATCCTCTTCCTGGTCGCCCTCCTCGGACTCGGGGCGCTCGGCGTGCACATCGCCGTCATCATGATGGTGATCGCGCTGGTGACGGCCTGGGCGACGCTCGGCACGGGGGTGGTCCTCAACCTCGGCAACCTCGGCTGGAGCGTGCAGACGGACTTCATCCTCGTCGCCGCGCCGCTCTTCATCCTGATGGGCGAGATCCTGCTGCGCAGCGGCATCAGCGACCGGATGTACAACGCGCTGGCCGCCTGGACCTCGCGCATCCCCGGCGGCCTCCTGCACACCAACATCGCAGCGAGCGCGATGTTCTCGGCCACGTCCGGCTCGTCGGTGGCGACCGCGGCGACGATCGGGACGGTCGCCCTCCCCGCCTTCCAGGACCGCGGCTACAGCGAACGGATGGCGCTCGGCTCCCTGGTCGCCGGCGGCACGCTCGGCATCCTGATCCCGCCCTCGGTCAACCTCGTCGTCTACGGCGCGATGACGGACACCTCCATCGGCCGCCTGTTCGCGGCCGGGCTCGTCCCCGGCATCCTGATGGCGCTGCTCTTCAGCCTCACCATCGTCGTCTTCGCGCTGGTGCGGCCGCAGATCGCCGGCGCGGGCGAGGCGCGCATCGCGTTGCGCGACCGGGTGTGGCTGCTGAAGGACCTGATCCCGCCGCTCGCCATCTTCGCGCTGGTGATGGGCTCCATCTATTTCGGTTTCGCGACGCCGACGGAGGCGGCCGGGCTCGGCGTCGTCGGGGCGCTGGTGCTCGCCGCGCTGCACCGCCGGCTGAGCGTCGCGATGCTGCACGCCTCGTTCCTCTCGGCGCTGAAGACGACCGCGATGGTGCTCCTCATCGTCCTCGCCGCCTTCTTCCTCAACTTCGTCATCAGCCTCCTGGGCGTACCGCAGGCGATCGCCCGCTGGATCGCCGAGCTCGGCCTCACGCCGATGCAGACGATCCTCCTCCTGGTGGTCATCTACATCGCGCTCGGCTGCGTCCTCGAAACGCTGTCGATGATCGTCACCACCATCCCGATCGTCACGCCGCTGGCGGTGTCCCTCGGGTTCGACCCGGTCTGGTTCGGCATCTTCCTCGTCATCATGGCGGAGCTGGCGCTGGCGACGCCGCCGGTGGGAATGAACCTCTTCGTGGTGCAGGGCGTCAGGCCGGGCGGCGGCAGCATCAACGACACGATCATCGGCACGCTGCCCTTCCTGGCAGCGATGCTCCTGACCGCCGGGATCCTCATCGCGTTCCCGGAGATCGCCCTCTGGCTTCCCAATCGCCTCTTCGACTGACGGACCCCACATGCCCACGACACACGTCAACGGACGCCTGATCCACTACCGTGAATGGGGAGAGGGCGAGACGAACGTCATCTTCGTCCACGGCGGCTTCGGCAGCTCCGCCAACCTCTGGGCCCGGACGGCGGCGGCACTGCCGCCCGGCGTGCGGGCGCTCGCGGCGGACATGTTCCTTCACTCCGACCCGCCGCCCAAGGGCCACTCGGTGGAGGGGATCGCCGACCACCTCGCCGACTTCGCCCTCGCCATGGGCGCCGCGCCGGCAACGTTCGTCGGCCACTCGATGGGGGGTGTCGTGTGCCAGCTCATCGGCGCGCGGCGGCCCGAGGTGGTGCGCCAGCTCGTGCTGGTGACAACCGGACCCAACGTGCGCAACCACGGCGTCGCGCTGATGCTGATGGACCAGCTTCGCGAGCGCGGCCGCACGCGCGAGAACATGGACGAGATCGCCCGGCACTGGTTCAAGACGATTCCCGACCGGGAGGCGTTCGAGCGCTATGTCGACGACAGCATGGAGGCACCGCTGGAGGCGATGCTCTCGGTCCAGCAGAGCCTCATCGACATGGACACGACGCCCGAGCTCGCCAGGATCACGGCGCCCGTCCTGGTAACGCACGGCGTCCACGACCACGGCCGCACGATGGACCATGCCGAGCGGCTGATGGCCGGCATCCCCGACGCCCGCCTCGCCCTCTTCGAGGAGAGCGGCCACGCGCCGATGTGGGAGGAGGCGCCGAAGTTCAACGAGACCCTCCACGCCTTCCTCCGTCAGCCGGCAGCCTGACACCATCACACCGGAGCCCCCCGGCCACCGCCAGAGGCCGGGGCACGGCCCCGCTCGCCCTCAAGGACGCCGAGGCGCCCCGTCTGCGGCACCGACCGAAGCTCCGGCGGCGCCGTCCGGGCGCCGCCCTCTCTCGCCCCGGCGAATCGCTACTCCGCGATCCCCCGGTGCGCCGAACGCCCGACCGGTAGCCAGCGGGCGAGGCGCCCCTGAGGGCCGGATTTTTCCCGGCCCTCACGCGGCGCCGGCCGCTCGCTCCCGGCCCGCATCCGCGCGCTACACCAAGCCAACCGCGACAATGCATTTTCGCGTAACGTTTCTGCGGTCTGCTTCGCTGGACGCGGTCCGCATCGCGCATGGCAAGGTGAGTGAATGAAACACGGCGCTATCGACTACTCCACTCCCGTCGGCGACGAGGTCGCGTACACCACCTGCTACATGTGCGCGTGCCGATGCGGGATCAAAGTCACCTTGCGGGACGGGGAGCTGCGTTACATCGAGGGCAACCGCGACCATCCGGTGAACCGCGGTGTCCTGTGCGGCAAGGGGTCGGCGGGGATCATGAACGTCCTGTCGCCGGCCCGGCTGCGCAAGCCGCTGAGGCGCACCGGCCCGCGCGGTTCCGGCGAGTTCGAGGAGATCGAGTGGGACGAGGCGCTGGCGATCGCCACCCGGCGCCTCGACCACATCCGCCGGACCGACCCCGACCGGCTCGCCATCTACACCGGACGGGACCAGAGCCAGGCGCTCACCGGCTACTTCGCGCAGATGTTCGGCACGATGAACTTCGCCGCGCACGGCGGCTTCTGCACCGTCAACATGGCGGCCGCGGGCCTCTACACGGTCGGCGGCGCCTTCTGGGAGTTCGGCGAGCCGGACTGGGAGCACGCCCGGCTCTTCCTCATGATCGGCGTCGCCGAGGACCACGATTCCAACCCCATCAAGCTCGGCCTCGGCCAGTTGAAGGCACGCGGGGCGAAGGTCGTCGCCATCAATCCCGTGCGCACCGGCTACGCCGCCATCGCCGACGAGTTCGTGGGCATCACGCCTGGCACCGACGGGCTCCTCGTGATGGCGATCGCCCACGCCCTGCTGGAAGCGGGGAAGATCGACACCGAGTTCCTCGTCCGGCACACCAATGCACATTACCTCGTCGTCGACGCGCCGGGGACGGGCGAGAACGGCCTGTTCGCGCGGGACGGCGAAGGTCGGCCGCTGGCGTGGGACCGCGGGGCCGGCGCGCCGGCCGATGCCGAATCCGTCGGCATCGACCCCGCCCTGCTCGGATCGTACGAGCTGCCGGACGGACGGCGCGCACGACCGGCGTTCGCGCTCCTCGCGGAGCGCATCCTCTCGACCGGGCACGCGCCCGAGGCCGTTGCCGAGCGGTGTGGCGTACCGGCGGAGACGATCCGGCGCCTCGCCGCGGAGATCGCCCACGTCGCGTTCGATACGCCCGTCGTCCTCCAGCAGCCGTGGACGGATACCGCGGGCCGTCGCCACGAGACGATGGTGGGCCGGCCGGTCGCCATCCATGCCATGCGCGGCGTCTCGGCCCACTCCAACGGGTTCCAGACGTGCCGGGCGATCCATCTCCTGCAGATGCTGCTCGGCGCCATCGATACGCCGGGGTCGTGGCGCTACAAGTCGCCCTACCCCAAGCCGATCGCCCCGGGCCCCGCGCCCGGCGGGCGCGAGCGGCGGGCGGACGGCGCGCTGACCCTGCCGCCGCTCGGCTTTCCGCACGGGCCGGAGGACCTCCTCGTCGACGCGGAGGGCGAGGCGCTGCGGCTCGACCGCGCGTTCTCGTGGGACGCGCCGATCGCGCTGCACGGCCTCATGCACATGGCGATCGCGGAGGCGCACGCGCAGGACCGCCGTCCCATCGACACGCTGTTCCTCTACATGGCCAACTCGGCGTGGAACTCGGCGATGAACCCGGGCGAGACCACGCGGATGCTGACCGACGTGGACGAGGCGGGAGACTACCGCATCCCCTTCGTCATCTACTCCGACGCCTACTTCTCCGAGACCGTCAACTTCGCCGACCTGGTGCTCCCGGACACCACCTACCTCGAGCGCTACGACTGCATCTCGCTGCTCGACCGGCCGATCGGCTCGGCGCACGGTCCGGCCGATGCGATCCGCATCCCCGTCGTCAAGCCCGACCGCGACGTCCGCGCGTTCCAGGACGTGCTGATCGACCTCGCCGGCCGGCTCGGCCTGCCGAACTTCGTGGACGGCGAAGGCGCGCCGCTCTACGCGTCCTACGCGGACTACATGGTACGCCATCAGCGCCGGCCGGGGGTCGGCCCCCTCGCCGGCTTCCGCGGCGAGGACGGGACCGCTGCCGGCCGCGGCGCGCCGAACCCCGACCAGCTCGAGCGCTACATCGCCAACGGCAGCTTCTGGCGCCACCCTCTGCCGCCGGAGCAGCTCTACTTCAAGCACTCCAACCGCGCCTACCTCGAGGGCGCGGTGGCGATGGGACTGATCGAGCGGGCGGACAAGATCACCCTCGAGCTCTACAGCGAGACCTTGCAGAAATTCCGTCTCGCCGCGGAGGGTCACGGCGCCGCTCAGCCGCCGGAGCGCCTGCGCGCCCACGTCGCCCGCCACATGGACCCGCTGCCGTTCTGGTACCCGCCGATCGAGGAGACGCGCGTCGACGCCGGGCGCTACCCGCTCCACGCGATCACCCAGCGCCCGATGGCGATGTACCATTCGTGGGGCTCGCAGAACGCATGGCTGCGGCAGATCCACTCCGAGAACCGCCTCTACATCGCCCGCGCCACCGCGACCGGGCTCGGCATCGCGGACGAGGACTGGGTCCGTGTCGAGAGCCGCAACGGCACGCTGACCTGCCGGGCTCGCCTGATGGATGGCCTCAACCCCGGCACGGTGTGGACCTGGAACGCCATCGGCAAGCGCTCCGGCGCCTGGACGCTCGACAGGAACGCCCCCGAAGCGGACACCGGCTTCCTCCTCAACCACCTCATCTCGGAGTACCTGCCGGCGGACGGCGACGGGCGCCGCGCCTCCAACAGCGATCCCGTCACCGGGCAGGCGGCCTGGTACGACCTCACCGTGCGGGTCGAGCGCTGCGCGCCGGGAACCGTCGGCGAGACGTCGCCCCATCCCGATCCGCTGTCGCCGCCGTTCGAACCGGCACATCCCCCGATCCTGCGCTTCGGCGCCAAGCGAAAGGCGCGCGCGTCGTGACCAGCCTCCCCGAACGGCAACCGGGCGCGAAGACGCTCGGGCTGGTGATCGACCTCGACACCTGCGTCGGCTGCCATGCCTGCGCGGTAAACTGCAAGGAGTGGAACACCGGCGGGCACTCCGCGCCGCTGCCGGACTACGACCCCTACGGCAAGGCGCCCGACGGCGTCTGGTTCAACCGCATCCACGCCTACGAGGTCGAAACCGGGGCCGCCGACGCGTGCGGCAGCAAGACGGTGAATTTTCCCCGCTCGTGCCTTCACTGCGAGGAGCCGCAGTGCGTCACGGTCTGCCCGACGGGCGCGTCCTACAAGCGCGCCGAGGACGGGATCGTGCTCGTCGACCTCGACATCTGCATCGGCTGCAAGCTGTGCTCCTGGGCCTGTCCCTACGGCGCGCGCGAGTTCGACGAGGACGCGGGCGTGATGAAGAAGTGCACGCTCTGCATCGACCGCATCTACAACGAGACCCTGCCGGAAGCGGAACGCGAGCCGGCGTGCGTCGCCACCTGCCCGTCGCGGGCACGCCACTTCGGCGATCTGGGCGACCCGGAGAGCGCGGTCTCGCGCCTCGTCGCCGAGCGCGGCGGCGTCGACCTGATGCCGGAGCTCGGCTACCGGCCGACCAACAAGTATCTCCCGCCGCGCAAGGCGAGCATCACCGCCCCGCCGCTGGAGCGGGCGGATGGGGGAACCGCCAACGCGCTGCTGCGGCTGATCGACAAGGTACTCTCGCGATGATCCCGGCGGGCTCCATCCTCCTGCTGACCACGCTCACCGGGTTCGGCTTCGGCCTGCTGGCCTGGCTCGGGATCCTCGCCGCGCTCGGGCTCGTCCCGTCCTCGCCGTCGTTCGTGCCAGTGGCGGTGGTCCTGGGCCTCGTCTGCTCGGGCGCCGGCCTCATGGCCTCGGTGCTGCACCTCGGGCGGCCCGAGCGCGCGTGGCGTGCCTTCTCCCAGTGGCGCTCGTCGTGGCTGTCGCGCGAGGGCGTCGCATCGGTCGTCGCCTGTCCCGTGTCGGTGCTGTTCGCCGTCGCCTGGTGGTCCTTCGGGCCGGACGCGGCGTCGACCCGGGTCCTCGGCGTGGCGACGGCGGGGCTGGCGATCGTGACGGTCGGCTGCACCGCGATGATCTACGCGAGCCTGAAGCCGATCCGGCAGTGGCACAACCGTCATACCGCCCCGGACTATCTGATCTACGCCGTGTTCTCCGGCGCCGTCCTGCTCCTCGCCGTGTGGGCGCTGTGGTTCGGGCCGTCGCGGGCGCTCGCCCTCGCGGCACTGTGCGCGGCCGTCGTCGCGGGCGTGGCCAAGCTCGCCTACTGGCGCTTCATCGACCGGCAGTCTCCGCTCGCCACCCTCGCGTCCGCCACCGGCCTCACGTCGCTCGGCACCGTGCGGCCGCTGGAGCAGCCCCACTTCACCGAGAACTACATCCTGCGCGAGATGGGCTTCCGGATCGCGCGGAAGCATGCCGCGAAGCTGCGGCGCATCGCGCTGGCGCTCGCCTTCGTCGGCCCTGCCCTCCTCGTCCTCCTCGCCGCAGTCGGCATCGTGCCCACAGTCGCCAGTGCGCTCGCCGTGCCGCTGGCGCTCGCGGGCCTGCTGGTGGAGCGCTGGCTCTTCTTCGCAGAAGCCACCCACGTGTCCACGATCTACTACGGCCGCTGAGCACACCGAGGCGCCCGGCCGCGAGCGCCGGGTGCACCGACGGGCGCTCCAGCCGCCTCCTCATCCCGATGCGGCACAGGATGCCTGGGGTTCTGCGCCGTTCAACGCCGTGGCGGCGGGCCTGAAGGCGCGTCGGCCGGCGGCGAAAGGGGGGCGCAAAGTGTGATGTCCGTCACACCGGCGAACATGGTGAACATCCAATTAACGTGACAACCGAAACCGAAAGTCCCGCACGAAGCCATCGCGCCAATCGGGAGAACGACCATGAGCGCCAGCGAAAAGTATCGGACCTCTGCGTTTTCCTTCGTGATCAGCGCACTCGTCCTCATGAGCCTGGCGCTTCCCGTCGTGCTCGTCGGCTATGCCGCGCCGCGTGCCGTCGTGGTCTTTGCGGCCGGCGACATCACCCCGACGGTGTCCCACATCGCCCCGATTCCGACGCCCAAGCCCACGGACTATCGCCGCGCCGTCGCCCGCGCCTCGATCTCGTAGGCGTGTCGGGCGGCGGGGCGCCCTGACAGGCGTGCGCCCGTTCAGGCCGCGACGGACGCTTCGACCCGCTTGCGGATGGCGTCGATCACGGTGGAATTGCTGGTCAGGACCGGGACGCCGAAATGGGCGGCGAGGGCCTCTCGGGCTTCGAGCGCGCGGAAGTTGGTGCAGGACACGAACAGGGTGTCGAAGCTGACGCCGTCCAGCCGCTCGGCGGCGAAGCGCACGATGTCCTCGGGTGTGGGATCGGAGAGCTCGACGTTGACGCTGATGCCCATCCCGTGCGCAGCGACCACCTCCCGGCCCTTCTCCGACAGCGCCGTTGCGACCGACCGGGTGAGGTCGTCGATATACGGCGTGATCACCGCGAGCCGGCGCGCGCCAGCGCCGTCCAGCGCCTCCGACGCGGCGTTGATAACGCCCATCGCCGGGCAGCCGGCCAGTTCGCCGAGTTCGGCGCAGACGCGGGCGTCGTAGTCGAGCCCGAACAGCGACCCCGCCGAGGTGCAGCCGAAGACGAGGAGATCCGGGTTCAGCGTCCCGAGATCCGAGGCTGCCGGCTTGGCGAACTCCTCGATCATCCGGACCTCCGCCTCGCGCGTCGTCTCGATGAGGTACATCCGGTCGGTGTGCACGGTATAACGGTCTGCCGGGAGCCCGCGGTGGAGGTCATTCTCCATGACCGTGTTCGACGACGGCACGATGAGCGCGATCCGCGCGCGACGGCGAGATGTATCGGTCACTTCAAAGTCCTTTCATCCGCGCCAGCCGCGCCACGGGCGGCGGTGCATTGGGGTTCGAACACGCGAAGACGGTATCGCGATAGGGGAAGGTTCATGCCTCGCCCCAGCCGCCGCCACCGGCGGTCACCATCTCCAGCCGGTCTCCTTCGGCGAGCCTGTGCGGCCCGCTCTTCGCGCCCAGCTCGCGGCGCGTGCCGTCCGAACCGACGATCGCGAAGCTGGCGCAGGCGCCGGGCTCGCCACCGGCCGCGCCGTGGGCGGGAGACCGCGTACGCTCGCCAAGGATCGACGCCTCGATCCCGCCGGTGAGCGCGACGAGGGTCTTGCGCACGCCGAGACCCCCACAGCGCTGCCCGTCGCCGCCGCTTCCGCGCACCAGCGCGTAGTCGACAAACCGCACCGGAACCAGCGCCTCGGTCGCCTCGACGGGCAGGTTCATCGTGTTGCCCATGTGGACGCGCAGCCCGCTCGCCCCGTCCATGTCCCGCGTGGCCCCCATGCCGCCGCCGATCGTCTCGTAGTGGACGAAGGGGCTGTCCCGGCGCGGATCCCGCCCGCCGAGGGTGTAGACGCACGCCGACCCGTAGCCGCCGCCGGAGACCCTGTCGGGATAGCTCTTGCCGAGCGCCGCGATGAGAATGTCCGCGAGCCGGTTCGCCGTCTCGGTGTTCGCCGCGACGACGGGGGCCGGATAGGCCGCGTTCACGACGCTGCCCTCGGGCGCGACGATCTCGACGTTGTCGTAGACCCCCGAGTTGGGGGCGATATCGCCGCCCGCGAACGCCAGGACGGTGTAGAAGACCGCCGACGATGTCACCGCGATCGGCGCGTTCACCGGACCGGCGACACAGGCGTCCGAACCGGTGAAGTCGAAACGCAGAGACGTGCCGCGCTTTTCGATCGCAACGCGGATCACTGGCGCGGCGTCGGGGTCGACGCCGTCACCGTCCAGCGGCTCCGCGTGGTGGACGACGGTGTCCGGCAGCTCGCGCAGCCGCGCGTCGACGAGGCTGCGGCTGTAGGCCTGCGTGTCGCCCATGATCGCGACGATCGCCGGCGCGGAGTACTTCTCCGCCAGGCCCTGAAGCCGCGCCTCGGCCCGCAGGTGCCCGGCGATGGCGGCGCGGAAATCCCCTTCGCGGTCGGACGGGGCGCGCACGTTGGCGAGGATCAGGCCGAGCGCGTCCTCACGCACGCGCCCCTCCTCGACGATCTTCAGGGGCGGGATGCGCAGGCCTTCCTTAATGATCTCGTCGCTGACGCTCGACGAGCCGCGCGCAATCCCGCCAACGTCCGGCCAGTGGATCCGGCTGAGCGCAAATCCCAGCAGGGTGTCGCCGCCGAAGACCGGCGTCAGCATCGAAACGTCCGGAAGATGGGTGCCGCCGGAATACGGGTCGTTCGTGATGACGGCGTCACGGGGTTTCCACTGCGCCACCGGGAAGGCACGGAAGATGGCGTCGGCGGTGAATCGTGCTGCGCCGAGGTGCACGGGAATGTCGTTGCCCTGGGCGACGACGCGTCCCTCGCGGTCGAGCAGCGCGCAGGAAAGGTCCGCCGACAGGCTGAGCAGCGGCGAGAACGAAGTGCGCATGATCACGCTCTTCATCTCGGCGCAGATGGCGTAGAGCGCGCTGCGGACGACCTCGAAGGTCACCGGATCGCGCTCCAGGATCGAAGTTCCGTCGTGGGTCACGAGCCGACCTCCACCTTCACCGAACCGTCCCGGCAGAATTCCGCGACATGCCCGCGCTCGATCCAGATCGTCGATCCGGCGTGCTCGATCAACGCCGGACCGTCGACCCGCCCGGCCACCGGCCCGGTCCTGTAGACGTCGATGTCGAACACCGTGCCGTCGCGGCCGAGGAACGGCTGGCGCCGGGTCGGCACGGGCGCGCGGAGGTGAGCCGCCTGTTCGCGGAAGACCCGCACGCTGGAGCTGTCAGGCTGCATCCGCGCAGTGACGTGCAGCTTGACCGACTGGACCGCGACGTTCGGCAGGTCGAAACCGAACTCTTCACGGTATGCGTCGCGGAAGCGCCGCTCCACTTCGGACAGCGGCGGCAGCGGCTGCTCGGCACTGCCGACCGGGATCCGTAGCTCGAAGAGCTGTCCGGCAAAGCGCAGGTCGAGGTAGCGCTCGAAGGTACGGGTCGTCCCCGACAGCACCTCGCGCGCCAGCAGCGTCTCGGCCTCCCCGCGAAGCGCCTCGAACCCTTCCGCGACGGAACCGTGGTCCGCCTGCGCGATCAGCGCCAGAGAGGCCTTCGACAGGTCGTGGCGAATCTCGCCCATGGTCGCGCCCAGCGCCGAGAACATGCCCGGCAGTGGCGGTACGACCACGGCACGCACGCCGGTCTCTGCGGCAACGTTGGCGGCGTGGAGAGGGCCGGCTCCACCGGAGGCGAGCAGCGTGAAATCGCGCGGGTCGAGGCCGCGCCGGACCGTCGCCATGCGCACCATCTCGGCCATGCGGGCGGTCGCGAGGTCGAGGATCGCGTAGGCGGCGCGCGAGAGGTCCCAGCCCATCGGACCGGCGATCCGATCGGCGATCACGCGCACGGCGCGGTCGCGGTCGAAGGTCACGCCGGTCCCCTCGAAGGTCTCGGCGGCGAGGGTGCCGATGACGGCGTGGGCGTCCGTAACGGTCGGGCGGTCGCCGCCGCGGCTGTAGCACGCCGGCCCCGGGTCTGCGCCGGCGCTCTGCGGCCCGACCTTCAGCACACCGCCTGCGTCGATCGCGGCGATCGAGCCACCGCCCGCGCCGATCTCGACCACGTCGAGCACCGTGCTGCGGATGAGATGGCCACCCTCGTCCCGCCCATCCACGAGACGGTCGGCGAGGAATTCCTTGCCGACGCTCGGCCGCGTGTCCCTGACGACGCTCGCCTTGGCGGTCGTGCCACCCATGTCGAACGCGATCAGGTCGCGGTGCTGCGAGGCTCCGGCGTAGGCCGCGGCGGCGATGATCCCCGCGGCAGGGCCGCTCTCGATGAGGTGTGCGGGAAAGCGCGAGGCGTTCTCGGGCGAAGTGAGGCCGCCGTTTGACTTGACGATGGAGAGGGACCGGACCCCCATGGCCGCCGCCTCCCGCTCCAGCCGGCGCAGATAGCGGGACACGGCCGGGCCGATGTAGGCGTTGACGACGGTGGTGGAGGTCCGCTCGTACTCGCCGAGCTCGGGGCAGACCTCGTGGGAGGCACTCACGAAGGCGTCCGGCAGCGCCTCGGTGATCGCCGCCTTCAGCGCGATCTCGTGCGCCGGGTTGGCGTAGGCGTGGAGACACGAAATCGCCACCGCATCCGGCGCGGCGGCAAGAAGGTCGCGGACGAGGGCGTCGAGGTTGCCGAGCGGCCGGACCACCGCGCCCGTATGGTCGAGACGCTCCGCCGCCTCGAACCGGAGTTCGTGCGGGACGAGCGGCGCCGTGACCCGCACGTCCCAGCGATAGAGCTCCGGGCGGTCCTGGCGGCGCAGTTCGATCACGTCGGCGAACCCCGCCGTCGTGACGAGCGCGGTGCGCGCCCCCTTCCGCTCGATCAGGGCGTTCGTGCCGACGGTCGTGCCGTGGCTGACCTGCGCCGCGGAAAGGTCGTGCTCGGCGCCGATCCGGCGCAGCGCCTCGAGGACGGCATCGCCCGGATCGCGCCGCGTGGACGGCAGCTTGAACGCGGCGATGACCGCCCCGTCCTCGCCGTCCAGAACCGTGGCGTCGGTGAAGGTCCCGCCGACGTCGATCCCGATCTCGATCTTCATCGCGACGCCGGCCAATCAGGCGACCTTGCTCATTTCGATGTCGCGCAGCGCGCCGAGGAACCGCTCCATGTGCTTCTGCAGGTTGAGGTCGACCCGCAGATACCGCGGCCCCAGCCCCTCGATGTCGGTCCCGTCCTTCACGATCACGCCCCGCTCGAGCAGGCCGTTGAACACGGCGGTGGAATCGAGGTCGGGATCGAGGATCTCGGTGAGGAAGAAGTTCGACCGGCAGCCGGGCACCATGCGGAAGGCGTTCATCTTCGCCATCGCCGCTTCGACCATCGCCTTGGAGGCGACGACGGTTGCGACGGCGCGGTTGACGTGTTCGTCGTCGAACACGGCCGCGGCTCCGCCGGCCATCTGCAGGTGGCCCATGTTCCAGGTCGGCTTGATGTTGCGCAGCGGGCGGATCAGGTCGGGGTTGGCCGCGATGCCGAACCCGACGCGCAGCCCGGCGAGACCATAGGCCTTGGAGAAGGTGCGCAGCACGATCAGGTTGTCGTACTCGCGCAGCAGATGCATCATCCCGTCGGTCTCGGAATAATGAATGTAGGCTTCGTCCAGCACGACGAGGGTCTCGCGGTCCGCGGCGTCGCAGATCCGGCGCACCTCGGTCTCGTCGAGGAGCCTGCCCGTCGGGTTGTGCGGGCTGGTGATGAAGGCGATGCGCGGCTTCTCCGCCAGCCGCGCGACGTAGGCATCGACCACCGGGTCGAAGTCCTCGCCCATGCGCACGAGCATCGGCACGCGGCCCTCGACGGTGGAGAAGATCCGGTAGATCGGGAAGCAGGGGTCGTGCATCAGGATGGACTCGCCGACGCCGCAGAAGGCGCGGATGACGAGTGAGATGACCTCGGTCTCCCCTGAGCCGCAGACCACGCAGTCGGGGTCGAAGCCGTAGCGTTTGGCGATGGCCTCACGCAGCGGCCTGGCGGTCCAGTCCGGATAGATGTCGAGCTTGGGGTCCATCTTGGCGAGCGCCTCGACGGCCTTGGGCGAAGGGCCGTGCGGGTTCTCAGCGGAGCCGAGCTTCGCGATGTCGTCCAGCGGGATGCCGTACTTCGCGGCGACGTATTCCCGTGGAAGGCCGGGAACATAAACCGGACCTTCAACCAAAGCTCTCGAACTGACCTGCGGCACGGTCATCTCTCCTGGCGTCTGCTGCCCTCTGATTAGACCGGTACAATCTTCCGTGTCAATTGGAATGTACTGGTATAAAGCGCATCGCACATCGGCAGTGACCTCATTGCCGGCACGCGTCGTGCGAAAGGTCCGGCCGTCAGATGACCGGGGCCGCCAGCGGCCTGGAGTTCGCCAGCAGGCCGGTCAGCCGGCGCAGGCCGTCCTCGAGGACGGCGAGGTCCGGCTCCGCCCCAAGGCAGAGGCGCAGTGCATTGGGCGGCGCATAGTTGGGGCAGGTGAAGGACGAGGCGGAGGACAGGTGGATATTGCTGCCGGCCGCCTCCATCACCACCGAGTCCGCCGAGTTGGGCTCGGTGAGGCCGTGCCAGTAGTGATAGGCGATCGCCGTTGGCGGCGGACCGCCGAGATACCGGCGCGCAAGCTCCTGCCGGGCAGATGCGTCGGCGCGGTAGAGGGCGACGATCTCGTCCATCCGGCCCGAGCGGGCGAGCAGGTCGGCAAGCTCGGCGAAGTACGCCGGGCCCATCCAGTTCGTCGTGGTAAGCGCGACCTCGATGGCCGCCGCCAGCCGGTCCGGGACGCGCATCACACCGAATCGCACCCCCGGCGCCACCGACTTGGAGGCACCCGTCAGGTAGATGCAATGGTCCGGGGCGAACCGGGTGATCGACGAGGGTTCGACCCCGGACACCGGGGCGGTCACCGCGTCCTCGATCACCATCGCGTCGTAGCGGCGGGCGAGCGCGGCGACTGCGGCGCGGCGGGCATCGGACATCGTCGCGCCGGTCGGGTTCTGCGCAGTCGGCGTCAACACAATCAGCTTCGCGCCACTCTCCTTCAGCGCCCTCTCCAGCGCGTCCGGCAGCGCTCCCTCGCGGTCCATGTCGACGCCGTGCGCGACGAGGCCGAGCTGGCCGATGATCCGCAGGATCCCGGTGTAGGTCACACCCTCGCAGATCACCGCATCCCCGGGCTTGGAGAGGGTACGCATCGCCGCGAGCAGTCCCTGCTGTGTGCCGTTGCAGGTGAGGCGCGTACCGGCGTCCAGCGGATAGCCCTGAGCGGCGAGCCAGGCCGTGAACTGATGACCGGACGAGCCCGGTGTCAGCCGATATCCCCGATAGCCGAGGGTGTCCGCGACGTTGCCCGTGCCGGTCAGCTCCCTCAGCGCCGATCGGAGGTGGTCCTCGCAAAGCGCCTGGGGGACGAGGTTGATCCCCATCTCGATGAAATGGCCCGCGTCGGGCACCTCGGGAAGGCCGGGGGCTATGAACGTGCCGCTACCGGGCGTGGTGTGGACCAGCCCGCGGCGTGCCGCCTCGGTGATCGCCTTGGTGATCGTCGAGATGGTGACGCCGAAGTGGTCCGCGATATGCCGCTGCGGCGGCAGACGGTCGCCCGGCACCAGCGTTCCGTTGCGAATGTCGCGCTCGAGAGTGTCCAGGACCGCGGTATACTTCGGCCCGTCGTGCATCCCGACTTTCGGATTCCACGCGTTGGATGCAGACCCCATCGTCTCCCTGCCAGCTTGGTGCGCCCGATCGTGGGAACTGTACCGGTTCGCTTACGGTCGTAGCTGGATAATGTACAGTACGCTAGCCGATTGTATCCGATTCTCCCTCCTGCCTGGTGCAACTCATGCGACATGGCCACGGCGAGGGCCGGCGCAGCGGTCCGGACGCCCGGGCCGGACCTGACCTCCGGCGCTCGTCACCGGTTCAGTTCGCGGGCGCCCAGGGATCGTTGATGATGATGGTGGAGGCGCGGTCCGGCCCGGTCGATACGAGGTCGAGCGGGATCTGTGTGAACTCGGCGATGAAGTCCATGTACGTGCGGGCCTGCTGCGGGAACCGTTCCATGCTCTGGATATCGGCAGTCGATCCACGCCATCCCTCGAACGTCCGGTACACGGGCTTCATCCGCGTCTGGGCGCAGATGCCGGTCGGCAGGTAGTCGATGGTGCCGCCGTCAAGCTCGTATCCGACGCAGACCTCGAGGCAGTCGAGCCCATCCAGCACGTCGATCTTGGTGAGCGCCATTCCGGTCATGCCGTTGAGCCGCGCGGCGTACCGCAGCGCGACGGCGTCGAGCCAGCCGCAGCGGCGCTTGCGCCCGGTATTGACGCCGAACTCCTGGCCGCGTTCGCCGAGGTGCGTACCCACCGCGTCGTGCAGCTCCGTCGGCAGCGGTCCCTCGCCGACCCGCGTGGCGTAAGCCTTCACGACGCCCAGCACGCGGTGGACCCCGCCACGACCGTGATCGGCGCCCACGGATGCGAATCCGGCGAGCGTGGTCGACGAGGTGACGTATGGGTAGGTGCCGAAGTCCGGATCCAGCAGGGAGCCCTGCGCGCCTTCGTAGAGGACCCGTGCGGGCGCGTCCTGCGCCAGAGCGTGCGTCGCGTTGACCGCGAATGGAAGGAGCACCTCGGCCGCCTCCCGCAGTTCCGCCATCAGGGCGTCCGGGTCGATCGGCGCCAGACCGCACGCCGCACGGAGCGGGTCGTGGTGCGCACACAAGCCGGAAATCCGCTCGCCGAGCCGATTCAAATCGCGCAGGTCCGCGATCCGGATCGCGCGCCGGCCGACCTTGTCCTCGTAGGCGGGGCCGATGCCGCGCTGCGTCGTGCCGATGCGCGCGCCGCCGGTGGACACCGTCTCGCGGGCACGGTCGAGCTCGCGATGGGGCGAAAGGATGAGCGCCGCGTTGTCGGCCACCTTGAGGAGGTCCGGACCGACCGCGACGCCGAGGTCCGCGAGGCCTGCGAGCTCCCGCCGGAAGTGCTGCGGGTCCACGACCGCGCCGCCGCCGATGAGCGACCTGCAGCCCCGCACGACGCCGCTCGGAATGAGAGCGAGCTTGTACGTCGCCCCGCCGATCACCAGCGTGTGGCCGGCGTTGTGCCCGCCGTTGAAGCGCACGACCATGTCCGCCTCACCGGCAAGAAGGTCGACGATCTTCCCCTTACCCTCGTCGCCCCACTGCGCGCCGACGACAACGACACTATCCAAGTCCGGTCTCCCCACCTTCACTGCCCCGCCCGGCGGGATCCCGACCGCCGGCGGCGGCGAACGAGGCCTTGGCGGCCTCCCGTGCGTGACGCACGTGGTCGATCGCGGCTTCGCGCGCGGCCGCTCCATCCCGCCGGGCGATGGCCTCGCAGATCGCCTTCATCTCGACGTAGCTGTGCCGGGCGCGACCGGGCCGCTCCATGGAGCGCGCGCGGAGCATGCTGACGCGCGCGATGAGCCCCTGCAGCAGCTCCTCGAGCACGGAATTGCCGGCGGTGCGGACGATGATTTCGTAGAACTCTTCGGTGGCCTCGATGCGCCCGGACGGCGCGTCCGCCTCGACGGCCGCACCGAAGCGGGCGAGCGCGCCCTCCAGCTCGGCGACGTCGTTGTCGGTGACAGCGGCGGCGCAGAGGGCGCAGGCCTCGCCCTCCAGCAGCTCGCGCACGTGGTAGATCTCGCGCGCGTCATCCCATCCGAGCACGGGGATGTGGGCCCCCCGGTGAGGGGTTATCACGCACAGACGCTGGGCCTGCAGCGTCCTGATCGCCTCGCGCAGCAGCGGGCGGCTCACCCCGAACCGCGCCGACAGGTCGGTCTCGACGATGCGGTCACCCGGCCGGAGCGCGCCCGTCGCGATGAGGTCCCTGATCCGGTTGACGACCTCGTCGACGAGAAGCCGCGGCGCGATGCGCAGATCGCCCATTGACGACGTATCCGGCTTCCTCTTCGCCTCCATCCGGCTGCCACCTCCCCTATCCGCTGCGCGGCCACCCCCGGGAGGAGGTGATCCGCTCCGCAAATTTCCCGTTACAATTTTGTTTGCATGCCAGATTGACAGATTGCAAGACAATCCGTCCTATTACGCTTGGAATGGAGCGATTCACATGGACCTGGTTGTTCGACGGGACATCATTCAGCGGGACGATCTGCACGTCATTGCAGGACGCGCGGGTGACCCGCCGCTGACGCGGATCTCGGTCGTGTCGGTGGTCGAAAACCCCTTCGCCGGCCAGCAGGTGGACGACCTCTCGCCGCTGGTCGACGGGAGTGTCGGCCTCGCCCATCACATGGTCGAGATCGCCACCGGTCTCTGCCGCGGGCTGGACATCCAGAGCTACGGCAAGGCCGGACTCGTCGGCCTCGCGGGCGAGCAGGAGCATGCCAACGCACTGCTGACGACGGCCTTCGCCAACCCCCTTCGCGACATGATCGGCGACCCCGTCGCCTGGATCTCGTCCGTCACCAAGGTCGCGCCGGCCGGGACGCTGATCGACGTGCCCGTGAACAACATCCACGACATCTACGTCCGGTCGCACTACGACGCGGTGTCCCTCTGTTTTCCGGGCACGCCCATGCCCGACGAAATTGCCGTGATCTTCTGCATGCTGACGCGCGGCCGGATCGGCGCCCGGGTCGGCGGCCTCACCCACGAAGAGGCCCGCTCGCGCCGCAAGGCAGCCTCGGCGTGAAAGTCGCGATCGTCAATATCGGTACGATCTTCACCGGCGCGGTCGACGACCCGGTACGATCAGCCGATACGGTGATCTGCGAAGACGGACTGATCCGGACGGTTGGGTCCGCAAGCCCAGCCGACGTGGAATCCTGCAACGTCGTCATCGACGCGGGAGGCGCCACGCTGGCGCCGGGCCTCATCGACTCTCATGTCCACATCACGTTCGGCGACTACACGCCGCGCCAGAAGACGGTCGGTTTCCTCGAGAGCTACCTGCAGGGCGGCGTCACCACGTCGATCACCGCATCCGAGGTGCATACGCCGGGGCGTCCGAAGGACCGCGAGGGGCTGAAGGCGCTGGCGCTCGCCGCGCGCGGCTGCTTCGAAGGGTTCCGCCCGGGCGGGATGCGGGTCCATGCCGGCGCGGTGATCCTCGAGCCGACGCTCGAGCCCGGCGACATGGCGGAGCTGGCGGCGAAGGGCGTCTGGCTGGCGAAGGCCGGGTTCGGCGCGTTCGAGACACCCTACGACTATGCCGAGCTCGTCGCCGCCGCCCGCGCGGCGGGGATGATCACGCTCATGCACACCGGTGGCGCCTCGATCCCCGGTTCGTCCGGCATCTGGGCGGATCACGTGATCAGGGTGAACCCCCACGTCTCGTTCCACGTCAACGGCGGACCCGTTGCGATGCCCGAGGCAGACTTCCCGCGCATCGTCAACGAGAGCGAGGTGGCGCTGCAGATCTGCACCGCCGGAAACCTGCGCACGGCGCTCCTCACCGCCGCGCTGGCCGATGCCGCCGGCGCGTTCGAGCGTGTCCTCATCGCCACCGACACGCCCACCGGCAGCGGGATCATGCCGCTCGGCATGCTCTATACGATCTCCCACCTCAGCGCGCTCGGCGGGATCGACCCGGCGCGCGCCTATGGCGCCGCGACCGGGAGCAACGCCCGCGTCTACGGACTGAACTGCGGTCTCCTCGCGGAAGGTCGCGATGCCGACCTCGTGATCCTGGACGCCTGCGAGGGCGGCGCGATGGCCGACGCCCAGTCTGCCCTCGCCAACGGCGACATCTGCGCCGTCGGCGCGGTCATCTCGAACGGTGTGCCGCGCTTCGTCGGCCGCAGCCGGAACACTCCGCCGACCAGGACGCCCGTGCGCGTCGTCCGCTCGGACATCATCAACGATTTCTCCGCCTGACCGGCGCCTTTACGGCACGGCAACGGGCGAACCTCTACCAGAGGAGACTGGATTGAATTCGGTGAGAGCTTACCGAGACATCCGGGACAGTGTCGGCCGGCGCGACCGGTCGATGCATGACAAGACGATGTCGCTGGCCGAGGCCGCCGCGCTCGTGCCCGACGGTGCCTCGCTCGGTATCGGCGGCTCGATCATGTCCCGCACGCCCATGGCGATGATCTGGCAGCTGATCAAGTCCGGCCGGCGGAACCTCAACGTCTCCCGCAGCATGATGTCCACCGACGGGGACTGGGTGGTCGGCAGCGGCATCGCGGACCGGATCGAGACATCCTGGTGCGCGCAGGGCATCTCCTGGGGCCTGTCGAAGGTGGCGCGGGACCGGTTCGAGACCGGCGCGGTCGTCTACGAGGAGTGGAGCCACCTCGCCATGGGGCAGCGCTACCACGCCGGCGCGATGGGCGTTCCGTTCATGCCGATGCGCACGGTCATCGGCTCCGACTTGGAGCGCCTCGCCGCAGGCAAGGTCGGCCGCTCGACGTGCCCGTTCACCGGTGAGGAAGTGCTCCTCGTCCCCGCTCTCAATCCCGAGGTCGCGATCATCCACGTCCAGCGCTGCGACCGGTTCGGAAACGCGCAGATCGACGGATTGCCGTTCATGGACATCGACCTCGCCTGCGCGGCCGACCGGGTGATCCTGACCACCGAGGAGATCGTATCCACCGAGCAGATCCGGCGGGCGCCGGAGCGGACCAGGATCCCGTTCTTCTGCGTCGAGGCGGTGGTCGACGTCCCGTTCGGGAGCGCGCCGCACGAGTGCTTCGGCCTCTACGAGCCTATGATGCGCCATCTCGACCGCTACGTCGCCCGCGCCAACTCGGACCCGCGGAGCGGCTTCGAGGCACTGATGACCGAGCTGGTGCATGAACCGGCGGACTGGACGCAGTTCCTGGAGCGGATCGGCGTCGCCGAGCTTGTCGAGGCGATGGGCCGGGGAAGGAGCATCTACCGTGACTGACCGACCCGAGGCGACCGCCGCCGAGGTGCTCGCCGTCTACTCCGCCCGTGCCCTGCAGAACGGGCAGGTCGTCTTTGCCGGGGTCGGGACGCCGCTTCTCGCGGCGAGCCTCGCGCAACGCCTCGATTGCCCGGAGCTGACCATCCTCTTCGAGGGCGGGATCATCGGCGCCTGGGTGGAAGACGGCAGGTTGCCGCCGTCGACCAACGACCAGCGCTGCACCCGGCTCTCCCGCATGGTCCTCGGCAGTTCGGAGGTCATGCTGATGATGCAGCGAGGCTACGTCGATATCGGCTTCCTCGGCGGGGCCCAGATCGACGCATACGGCAACCTCAACTCCTCCTTCATCGGCGAAACGGCGAGCCCCAGGGTGCGCCTGCCGGGCTCCGGCGGTGCGAACGACATCGGCAGCCTGACCGACTACATCGTCTCGATGCGCCACGAACGGCGGCGGTTCGTGCCGAAGGTGGACTTTATCACAACACCCGGGTTCCTCGCGGGCGGCACCAGCCGCGGCGACAACGGCCTGCCGTACGGGGGATGCCGCCTGGTCGTCACTGACCTTGGGCTGTTCGACTTCGCCCCTGAGACACGACGGATGCGGGCCAGGGCCCTCCACGCCGGGGTGACACGCGACGAGGTCGCCGACAACACCGGCTTCGACGTCCACTGGCCGGACGAGGTGCCTGTGACGTCGCCGGTGACGCTGCGGGAACTCGAGATCCTGCGCCGTCTCGACCCCGAACGCATCTTCATCGCGTGAGCGGAGGCCGCGCCGACATGCAGCCGACCGACATGCAGCCGGCCGACATGGAGCGGACCGACCCGGAGACGTCGATCGCCCGTCGCTTTGCCTCCGTCGAGACGGTCGGCCGGATCACCGTGGTCACGCTGAACCGGCCCGAGGTGATGAACGCGCTGCACCGCGCCGCGCACGAGGAGCTCGGCGAGATCTTCGACGCGTTCGCCGCCGATCCCGACCAGTGGGTCGCGATTCTCACCGGTGCCGGCCCCCGTGCCTTCTGCACCGGATACGACCTGAAGGCGCTTGCCGCCGGCGAAACCGAAGGGTGGGGACCGGGCGGCTTCGGCGGGCTCGCGCGCCGGTTCGACTGCGACAAGCCGATCATCGCCGCCGTCAACGGGCTGGCGCTGGGCGGTGGGTTCGAGCTCGCCCTCGCCTGCGACCTGGTGGTGGCCGCACGCGGCGCGCGCTTCGGGCTGCCGGAGTGCCGGGCCGGCCTGATCCCGGCGTCGGGCGGCCTTCAGCGTCTCACCACGCAGGTCGGCCTCAAGCGCGCGATGGCGATGATCATGACGGGCGACGCTATCACCGCCGAGGAGGCGGAGAGGTTCGGTCTCGTCAACGAGGTGGTGGAGGACGGTGCCGTCCTCGAAGCCGCGATGGACTGGGCGCGGCGGGTCTGCCGGAGCTCACCGCTCGCCGTGCGCGCCGCAAAGGACACGGTTGCGGCCCTCATGGACCCGGTGGAGCAGTCCCTCTCCCGTCAGGACGAGCGGACTGCGGTGCGCCGGCTGCGGGCGTCGGAAGACGTGCGCGAAGGACCGCGGGCGTTCGCCGAGAAGCGACCGCCGGTCTGGAAGGGATACTGACTGTGGCCCAAACCGACCGGGCGGTGTTCTTCGAGGACTACGAGCGGCTCGGTGTCGGGCACTGCTGGGTCACCGGGGCGAGACGCGTTGGTGCCGACGACATCCGCGCGTTCGCGGCGGCGACCCGCGACTTCAACCCGATCCACCTCGACCCGGCGCATGCCCGGCGGTCCGGCTTCGGGGACGTCATCGCGCACGGCTACATGACCGTCGCCTGGGCCGCCGGCCTCGTCCACGACATGGGGCTCGATCAGGTCGCCTCGAACGCCATCCTCCAGTCGAACTGGCGCTTCACCGGAGTGGTGGAAGCGGGCGCGTCAATCCACGTCGAACTCGTCGTGGAGGCCATGCGGCCGTCGAAGTCCAACGCCGACTTCGGCGTCGTCACCCGCCGGTTCGACATCCTGACCGACGACGGCCGCCGCGTCGCGGACGGCACCGTGACGATCCAGGTCTTCCGCCGCGCCGCCGCGCAATCGAGGGGGCTGCTCACGGCATCTGCCTAAAAATAGTACAGTCTGCCAAATCATAGTGTTACAATTGGCAAAAATTTTGCTTGTAACCCCATATTGTAATAGTACTGTCGTGAGCGCTGTGAGAGCGGAATTTGGCGGCGAGGCCGCCGGTACGGACCTCCCAACACAGAGGAGAAGCGAATGTCCCACGACAAATTCAAGGTCGCGCTCGCCGCGGCGGCCGTGACGGCCGCGGTCTGGGTCCTGCCCGCAAGCGCCCAGGAGGTGGTCCTCAAGCTGGCGCACGAAGCGCCCGAGACCACGATCAAGGGTCAGACCGCGACGCGCCTGGCCGAGCTCGTCAGCGAATACACCAACGGCGAAGTCGAGGTTCAGGTCTTCCCGGGGGCGCAGCTCGTCCCCACGGTCGAGGAGCTCCGTGCCGTGTCGCGCGGGCAGGTCGACCTCGTCGCGCCATACACGAGCTACTTCTCGGCGATCGACGAGGCGTGGAACGTCTTCTACATGCCGACGCTGTTCGCCAGCCCTGAGCAGGCGGTGGAAGTGTTTGCTGGGCCGGTCGGTCGGAGCATTCTGGAGAGGGTGGAAAATTCCGGTCTCGTCGGCCTGTCGATCTGGCATGACGGACCGGTCTACCTCTTTTCCAAGGACCGCGAGGTCAAGACGCCGGCGGACATGGCCGGGCTGAAGACCCGCGTCGCTCCCTCCGCTCCGCTGGAGGCGCTGATCGAGGGCGCTTCGGCGACGCCCGTCGCCCTCCCCGCGCCGGAAGTCTACCTCGCCCTGCAGCAGGGCGTCGCCGACTCCGTCGCCACCACCCCGACCTACGCGGGCCCCTCCCGCTGGAACGAGGTCCTCACCAACGGCACGAAGGTGATCTGGGGCTGGGGTGGCTACGGCCTCGTGATGAACCAGCGCAGCCTCGCCAAGCTGTCCGACAGCCAGCGCGAGGGCTTCATGCGCGCGGTCGAGGAGGCGGCGGCCTGGAACCAGGAGAAGGCGCTCGAGAACGTCAAGCACTGGGAAGACGAGCTCGGTGCGAACGGCATCACCTGGTACACGCCGACCGACGAGGAGTTCACCGCCTGGCAGAGCGCCGGTGCCGCCATCTGGGATGAGCAGCCCCAGATGATCAAGGACTACATCACCCAGATCCAGGAATAACCCCGTCACACCGGCGATCAGGAGACGACCATGCTGAGAGGACTGTCCTCCGTACTGACCTTCATCGAAGACCGGGCCGGCGGGATGCTTCTCCTGATATCGTCCCTCCTGATCGTCGGTCAGACGCTGATGCGGGCCGTCTTCGGCTACGGGATCAGCGGCATCTACGAAGTCGCGACGTTCTGCATGATCTGGAGCGTCATCCTGACCGCCGGCGCCGGGATCCGCCGCAACGTCCACGTCCGCGTCGACATCCTCATCCGCCTCGTCCCGGCGCCGGTCGCCTTCTGGATGGAGGTCGTCATCTGCCTCGTGATGGCCGCTATCGGCGCCGCGCTCGTCTACAGCGGCGTGCTGCTGGTCCAGGAGAGCCTCGTCTTCGGCGACTCCACGCTGGGCACCATCCGCATCCCGATGTGGATCCCGCAGTCCATCATGCCTCTCGGCGGTGCCCTCGTCATGATCCGGTCGATCGCTCGGATTGTCGCCCTCGCGCAGGGCAAGGTCGCGGTGCTGGAAGAGCACGACGTGGTCCCGACCGCCTGAACGACACGCCCAACCGGAGTATCCGACGATGTTAGCCACGGTTGGTGTGCTTGGCACCGCGCTCGTTCTCGGCGTCCCCGTCGCCTTCGCGTTGGCGGCGGCGGGCCTGTCCTACATCCTCCTCGCCGGGGAGTATCCGAGCACCTTCGCCGCGAACCTCTTCGGCGCGCTGAACTCCACCACGCTCCTGTCGATCCCCTTCTTCATCCTGGCGGTGGAGATCCTCAACCGGTCGGGCGGAACGAGCCGGCTGGTGCGCATGGTCGACGCCTGGCTCGGCCACAACAAGGGCGGCCTCCCGGTCGTCGCCGTGGTCGCAACGGCTTTCTTCTCCGCCATCTCCGGATCGTCCGTCGCCACGGCCGCGGCGATCGGTTCAGTGATGATCCCCGAGATGGTGGCGCGGGGCTACGACAAGCGCTTCGCCGTCGGCCTCGTCGCCACCGCCGGCGGCCTCGGCATCCTGATCCCGCCGTCCATACCGGTGATCGTCTACGGGATGGTCACCGAGCAATCGATCGGCAGCCTGTTCTCGGCGACGCTGCTGCCGGGCCTTCTGCTCGCCGCGACGCTGGCGGCGGTCGCGTACGTGATCGGCCGCCGCTCGGGGATCGAGCCGGCACCGAAGCAGTCCATGCGCGAGCGACTGCGGCGGACCTGGAGCGCCGGCGGCGTCCTCTTCCTCCCGGTGCTCATCCTCGGCGGCATCTTCTCCGGCCAGTTCACGCCGACCGAGGCGTCGGCGGTCGCCAGCATCTACGCGCTCGGCCTGGCGGTGCTGCAGTACCGCGTGCCGCTGCGGGACATTCCGCAGATCCTGTCGAACTCGGCGGCGATCGCCGGGATGATCCTGCTCATCCTCGCCGGGGCCACCCTCTTCGGCTACGCACTCACCGTCGAGCGGGTGCCCTACCGGGTGTTCAACTTCATCGTCGCCCTCCAGCTGGAGCCGTGGCAGCTCCTCGGGCTGATCATGATCTTCTTCATCGCGTGCGGGATGTTCCTGGAGGTCATCTCCGTCATCCTCATCGCGATGCCGATCCTCGCGCCCATCCTCGTCGAGATGGACATCAACCTTGTCCATTTCTGCGTCCTGCTGATCATCAACATGGAACTTGCGGTCATCAGCCCGCCGATCGGCCTCAACCTCTTCGTCGTCAGCGCGACGAGCCGGGTGCCGGTGGTCGAGGTCTTCAAGGGTACGCTGCCGTTCGCGCTCTCGATTGTACTGGTGCTCCTGGTGCTTATGTACGTTCCGGTCGCGCAGATCCTGACCAGCGGTCTGCCCTAGTCACGGCAGGGGACACACATTTTCCCGCCGCTGCCGCCGAACCACCGCGGCAGGGGGCTGCGCTGCGCCGCAGCGTCGGCTGGGCAGGCCTCGCCTCGAGCCTGCGCCGAGCGAGAGCCGTGGACCTGACGATCGCGATCTTCAGCCTCGTGTACATCGCCGGCTTCAACGTGGATGGCCCGGCGCTGCCGTGGTCGGCGCCATGGCCCTCATCGCGCCGGGGGTGATCACGCCGGCGCGGCCTGGAGCGCCATCGACTGCCGCACCATCGGGCTCATGATCGCGTCGTCAGCGTTCGCCGTGTCGGGCTATGCCGTCCTCCGTGTCGGACGGAATTTCGCAATCGCGGGAAGATGGTGGTCCATTTTCTGACGTTGTCGGCGCCATGGCCGGAGCCACACAGTCTCGGCCCAGCCGCCCGAAGCGGGATACCGCCCCTCTCATCGCCACGGACTCATGACGACGACGATTGCGACCACGATGCCTGCGTACCTCACGCTCCATCGCGACATCATCCTCCATGCCGATCTCTGGGGCGAGGACCTCCAGATCCTCGCAGCGGGCTTCGGCTTCGAGGGGATCACCGGCATTGCCACGCTCCAGACCGGCAACCTCGACGCGGCCATCGACGCCGGCGCCGGCATGAGCCTCAACTGGGCCGACCTCGATCCGGCCGCGCCCATGCGCAACGTGACCTCGGCCACCTCGGTGATCGGCGTCGTCGGCTCCGGGTTCGGCGCCGCCGTCGTCAACGCCGACGCGATGCCGATCGAGTTCAGCTTTCCGGTCCTGCCGAGCACGCTCGACCCGACGGACATCGCCATCACGCTGAACACCGGCGAGGTCGTCACCCCGGACGCGGCGGCGATCAACCCGAACTACGACCTCAATGAGCGCTCGACGGTGGTCGTGTTCGGCTCCTTCGGCAACCGCCTCACGCCGGGCACCGAGGGCGCGATCTATCCCGTCGGCATCGAGATCGTCGCCGACGACACGCCGCTGATGGCGTTGGGACCCGACGGTCTCGTCTCCGCCGTCGGGCTGACGCACGACAGCACGAACCCTTACGTCGAGGACGGCGGCCCGCAGCTCGTCGGGGCCAAGCTGACGGTGCTCTCGCCGGTCGGCGACTTCGCCCCCGTCGGCATCGGCACCGCCTCCCCGAACGACGGCCAGGCGCTCTACGGCGACGAGGCGGAGTACCGGCTGCGCCTCTTCACCTCGGGCGGGTTCTCTCCCGACGGCGTCAGCGGGTTCCTGCCGGACGAGTTCGCGCGCTTTTTCCGCCTCGAGGCGATCGACGCGGACGGCAGGACCGTCGTCATCGATCAGGCCGGCGTCGACTACGATCTCGGCGACGGCACGCTCCGCGTCGTCGGCCTCGCGGAGCTCGGCAACACCGCGGAGGCGGGCGACCCGGCCTACTACCAGGAAGACCACGACAACCAGTTCGACATCGTCCTCGCCGGTGACGAGGCCGCGATGCGCCGCCTTACCGTGGTCGAGATCCCGACCGCCGCCGAAGAGGGGTACAGCGACATCTACAATCCCGGCGGTCCCGGCCAGACCCCGACCGAGGGTGTCACCTACACCCAGCCCGCCGCGGCGCAGCGGTTCGACATCGAGATCGCGCTCGACGATGCGCGCGCCGTGAGCTACGCCGCGCAAAGCGTCGCGGACTACGATCTGGCGGATAATCTGTCGGTCGTGTTCGCGCTGGTCGATCCGGACGACGGCACGCACGTCTACACCGCGAGCACCAACGAGGCATCGTCCTTCCTCGCCGACGGCTGGAAGGAACTCGGCGTGCCCTTCTCCAGCGAGCAGGGCGGCTCCGGCCCGCTTCAGATCCATCGGCTCTACGATGCCGACGCGACCGACTATGTCCTCACCGCCGACCAGGACGAGATCGACGCGCTGACGGACGACGGTTACGTCGACGAGGGCGTGGTCTTCTACGGCCTCGCCGACCCCGCCGAGGGGGCCGCGCCGATCTACCGCTTCTACTCCAGGGCGTCGAGCGACCACCTCTACACCGCGGACCGGTCCGCGGGGCTCGAGGCGGGCTACAGGCTCGAGGGGGTCGCGTGGTACGCGGTCGACCTCAGCGGCTCTGAGACGCCGAACCTCAGGACCTTCGCGGGCCGTGGCAACGACCAGCTTCTGGGCGGACCCGGCGACGACTGGTTCAATGGCGGCGGTGGCGACGATTCGCTCTACGGCGGGGCCGGAGAGGACCGCCTCGCCGGCGGACGCGGGGACGACAGCGTCTCCGGCGGACCCGGCGAGGACACCATGCGCGGCGGGCACGGAGACGACTGGCTCTCCGGCGGCGACGACGCGGACCGGATGCTGGGCGGCGCCGGCGACGACACGATGCTCGGGGGCGCCGGCAACGACAGCCTGCGCGGCGGCCACGGGGCGGACCGCCTCGCCGGCGGCTCCGACGCGGACGTGATCCACGGCGGCGCGGGCGACGACGTCCTGCGCGGCGGGTCCGGCGACGATACGCTGATCGGCGGACGCGGCGACGACACCATGTCGGGCGGCGACGGTGCCGACCGGTTTTCCTTCGCGTACCGGTTCGGCGACGACACCATCCGCGACTTCGACGTCGACGCGGACGAGTTGCACTTCTCCGGCCATGGCCACGAGGATCTGACGCAGACCGGGACCCACCGGGGCCTCCTCATCGAGAGCGCCGACGGGGCGAGCTCCGTTCTCCTCGTGGGCCTCGATGTGAGCGATGCGATGGACATCGCCATCGTCTGACCCCGGCACGAGCGGGACCGTCAGCGTGGGCGCCCGCCCGTGCCCGCGCATGCGGCTCAGGCGGAGGCGGACAGGTCCTTCGTCTTGCCGCTGAGGCTCGCTGCGAAGGCGAGGAGGGACGGCGCCCGGCCGACGGCGGCGGCAAGCGGTGCGCTGAGGCCGGGACGGGAGGCGAGCGCGGCGAACGCCCGAGCCGCCTGCATGCGCAGCGCGAACTGCCGGCGGAAGGCCCGGTCGTAGGCGGTCCCGGCCGCCTCCCGGTCGGCGCGAGAGGCAAAGTCCCGTCCCTGAAGGGCGGCGGCGAGCAGCCAGCCGGACTGAATCGCCATCGCGATCCCCTCGGCGATGATCGGGTGCGACTCGCCTGCAAGGTTGCCGACCCGGAAGATGTCGCCGGCGTAGCCCGGCCGCAGTCCCGGCCGGATCGGCCCCGCGGCGAGCCATGGGCCGTCCAGCGCAGCCGCGCCGAACGTCTCCCGCGCGCCCCTAACCGAACCTGTAAGGTGCCGGAACACGGCCGCCGACGCCGCCTCGCCGGCCCGACCGCGGATCGCGGCGAGCCGGTCCCGGCGGATGCACAGCGACACCGACAGGCGCCCCCGGTCCGCCGACACGGTGCCGCCGTAGCCGCCGGGAAACGAGAACGCGGCCATCAGGTCGGGGGGCAGTGCTCCACCGGTGAAATGCGCCTTGAAAGCGAGGAGGTCCGCCGCCGTGTGAGGCCCGGCGGCCTGCGTCGGCAGCGGCCCGCGTTCCCATGAGCCGTGCGCTGCGACGATCACCGGGGCGGCGAGCGTTCGGCCGCCGTCCGCCTCGGCGAGCACGACACGATGACCCGCCGCGTCCGGCACCAGGGCCACGGCCCGCGCCGGCTGCAGGATGTCCGCCCCGGCGGCGCGCGCGGCGTCGACGAGCAGCAGGTCGAGAACGTCGCGGCCGAGGGCCCGGCCGTAGCCGCTCGGCCCGGCCGGCATCGGCGCGACGACGATCCGTTCAGCAGCGAAGAGCGCGACGCGGCGGACTTCGGGGCCCGTCCGCTCCCGCCATGCGTCGGCCACCCCGATCCGCTCCAGCACCGGCAACGTCGTCGCCGAGAGGAACTCGCCGCACACCTTGCGGCGCGGAAACGCGGCCCGCTCGACCAACGCGACCCGGCGTCCGGCCCGGGCGAGCGCGACCGCCGCCGTCGCGCCCGCGGGCCCGCCGCCGATGACGATCGCATCGTGGGTCATGCCGCGTCCTCCGGCGGTCGCCCGGCCGGTCCCGCGGCCGTCCCGCGGGCGGCAAAGACATGCGTGAACGGGCCGACCGTCCGCTCTTCCAGCACCTGCCGCGACCGCGGCCACAGCGCGGTGAGCTCGCCCGCGCGAAAGCCGGCACGGACGCTCGCGGGGGCATCGTGCCGCGTCACGCGGTTGGCGCCGATCGCGCCGAGAGCCTGCGCCGCGACGAGGGTCAGCGGGCGCCGGCGCGGCTCGGCGGCGACGAACAGTCCCGCCGACGCGGCGACGTTCGCGAGCAGTGGGGCAAGTGCCGCGTCGCCGAAATGGTGGAGAAAGAGGTTGGCGACGACGATGTCGAACGGCCCGGACGTGAAGGCCTCCGGCCGGAGGACGTCCTCCCCTCGCGTCGCGGCGGACCAGCCGAGCGCGGTGAAGCCGGCGAGCGTGCGGGGCACGACGATGTCCTGCCGGTCGAGTAGGGTGACCGCGACGCCCGGCCAGGTGGAGGCCAGACGACGCGCGAGCGCGAGCATGATGCGCCCGTCGCCGCAGCCGATGTCGAGGATCCGGCGCGGCGGTGCCACCGCGTGCCGCCGCATCCGCCCGGCGAGGATGTGCGCGGCGAAGCTGATCGCGTTGATCCGCCGGATGTCGCCGCGCGATCTGATCGCGCCGGGATCGTCGGCGGGAAGCGTGTCGAGCAGCTCGGGCACCAGGCTGCGGGCGGCGAGCGAACGCATCAGGCCATCGCGAAGGTGAAGGTCTCGGCGGTGAGGCCCGGTCCGAAGGCCATCCCGCAGCCGAACTCCCCCGGCCGCGCGGAGGCCAGCATCGCCGCGAGGACGAACATCACCGTCGCGGAGGACATGTTGCCGTTGTCGCGCAGCACCGTGCGGGATGGGGCGAGCGCATCCGGCGGCAGCGCGAGCGTGTGCTCGACGGCGTCCAGCACCGAGCGGCCGCCGGGGTGGACCGCCCAGAGATCGACGTCCGGCACCTCGCGCCCTCCGAGCATCCGGTCCGCGTGGCGGGCGAGGATCGCCTGGATCGTCGCCGGGACGCGTCCGGAGAGGACCATGTCGAACCCGTCGTCGCGCACCTTCCAGCTCATGAGCTCGCGCGCGTCCGATGCGAGCAGCGCGGTGAAGCTCTCGAGCCGCAGGCCCGCAGCCTCGCCGGTGACGAGGGCGGCCGAGCAGCCGTCGCCCCAGAGGGCGAAGGTCAGCAGCCGTTCGAGATCGACCGTCTCCTTGAAGTGCAGCGTGCAGAGCTCGAGATTGACGATCAGGACCTTCGCCGATGGCGTCGAGCGGACGATGTGATGGGCGACCTTCAGCGCGCTGATCGCGGCGTAGCAGCCCATGAAGCCGATGAGCGTGCGTTCCACGTCGTCAGGCAGACCGGCGCGCGCGACGATCTCGAGGTCGAGCCCCGGCGCCGACATGCCGGTGCAGGTGGCGACGACGAGATGGGTGATCGAGGCGCGTTCCGCTGCGCTGAGATCGAGCCGGTCGATCGCCGTCATCGCGAGGTCGGGCGCGTGCGCGTCGAAGAGGTCCATCCGCACCGCGGTGCCGGGGAAGTTGCCGCGCACGAAGAGGCCGCCGGCGTCGAGCCGGTCGCCTTCGGGGTCGTTGGAGGGCATCAGAGCGCAGTAGCGCCGCTCGATCCCGGCCTTGTCCGCCATCTTGCGGAAGAGCGCGCGGTGGCGCGGCATCTCCGTGAGCTGCGACGCGGCGAAGCGGAGGAAGAAGTCGTGCACCTCGTAGCGCGGGACGGCGGTCGCGATGCGGTTGATATGAGCCGGCATGGCGATCACCCGATCCTGATCTCTACCGCAGGATGCATCACCGGGTAATTTCAGGCGAATCAATTGATCGGGAGGGTCCCGGGCGGCCGCTCGGCCACGGCACGGAACGCTGCGCCGACGGCCCCCGCGACCGGTCGCGAGGCGGGTCATGACGCCCGGCCCGGTCCCCGGCCGACGGACGATGAAAGGGCTTTGCGGCGGCGCGCAGTTGTCCGATAGTCGGGAAGCTACGATCCGCGATCGTCGGGAGCGACCGGGAGAATCGCAGCGCCCCGAAGGGCGCCAGAACCGCCGGCTCGTCCGCTCCGACCCTCGCCGCCCACGACCTTTTGCCGTTGTCGCAGGCGAGCCTGCCCCCATTGTCGGCAATTGCATACTGTCTGCCGGGGTCCTACTATCTGCTGACATTCCGGGCGTTCCGTCGTCCGGTTCAGTCTGTGAGCGATGTACTTCGAGGGTCCCTTCCGGTGAAATCAGCCCCCGCGCCCGACGAAACCGTCTATGCCTCGCGCGCCGAGTACGTGCACGAGACACTTCGGGCGGAGATGCGCTCGGGCCAGCTGAAGCCGGGCTCGCGTGTGCGCGAGGCGGAGCTGGCGGAGCGCCTCAAGGTGAGCCGCACGCCGATCCGCGAGGCGATCCGCAGGCTCGTCGAGAACGGCCTCCTCGAGTACAACAACCTCGGCGGCCTGTCGGTGGCGCGGCTCGACCGCGCGCAGGTGTCGGAGCTCTACGCGCTGCGCGCCATCCTGGAGGGCGCGGCCGCCTCGCTCGCCGCCCGCCACGCGACCCGCGAGGACGTGGAGCGGATCGCCGACCTCGCCGAGGCGTGCGCCCGGGCCGACACCCCGGCCGCCGCAGCGCACTACAACAACCTCTTCCACGAAGGCATCCACTCGTGCTGCCGCAACCGGTACCTGGAAACGCTGCAGATGCGGTTCTCGGACTGGCTGTCGCTGCTGCCCGGGACGACCTTCTCCACGCCCGGCCGCATCGAGCAGGCCCACAAGGAACACTCGGAGATCGTGGAGGCGATCCGCTCCGGCGATGCGGAGGCGGCTCATCGCGCCGCGCATGACCACATCATCGAATCCTACCGGATCCGCCTCAAGATGATGTTCCCCGACCTGCCGCCGAAGTCCGCCTGAACGACCTTTCGCGGACGCGCGAAGGAACGCGAGTCCGGGCGCCGGCGTGCCTTGAGGACACTTGCATACATTGGCGCACCGCGCTTTGAGTAGACCGCGCGCCGGATCGGGCGCGTGACACTCGAAGGAGGGCGGACGATGGCCGAAGGCGACAGGTTGATCGGAGTGGATGCGCTGACCCGCGTGGTGGCGGACATCCTCGCCGCGTACGCCATGCCGGCCGATGACGCGCGCTTCTGCGCCGAATGCCTGATCGAGGCGGACCTGCGGGGCGTCTCTTCCCACGGCATCGCGCGGCTCCCGACCTATGCGCGGCGCCTGCGCGAAGGCGTCCTGAACCCGGCGCCTCGGCTCGCCGTCACCGAGCGCATGCCGGTCGCCGCGCACGTCGATGGCGACAACGGGATCGGCTACGTCGTGGGTCGGCGCGCGATGGACCTCGCCATCGAGAAGGCGCAGATGTTCGGCGTGGGGCTGGCGGCGGCGTCGCGGTCGAACCACTACGGCATGTCCTCCCTCTACGTGCACCGGGCGCTTCAGGCCGGCCTCGCCTCGTTCGTCTTCACCAACGCCGCGCCGACGATGCCGGTCTGGGGCGGCCGCGACCCCGTCCTCGGCACCAACCCGCTGGCGATGGGCGCGCCCGGACCGACGCCGTTCGTCCTCGACATGGCGACCTCTGTGGCCGCGAAGGGCAAGGTGCGCCGCGCGCTCGCAAGGGGCGAGACGATCCCGGAGGGCTGGGCGCTCGACGGCGAGGGGCGGCCGACGACGGACCCCGCCGAAGCGCTGAAGGGTGTCGTCCTTCCGATGGCCGGTCCGAAAGGCTCCGGCATCGCGGTGATGATCGACGTGTTCGCCGGGGTGATGTCCGGCGCGGCGTTCGGCGACCTCGTCGTCAACCAGAACGACGACTTCACCCGCGGGCAGGACGTCGGCCACTTCTTCATGGCCATGCGCCCCGACCTCTTCGTCGCGCGCGACGCGTACGATGCGCGGGCCGGTCAGTACCGCGACCGCATCAAGGGCGGCCGGAAGGCCGCCGGGTTCGAGGAGATCCTGCTGCCGGGCGAGCCGGAGTCCCGGCGCGCCGAACGCTGCCGCCGCGAGGGTCTCCCCCTCTCGGCCAACGAGATCGCGTCCATCGAGGCGGAAGCCGGCAAGGCGGGCGTCGCCGGGATCGGGTGAACGGTATCGCCGGCCGCGACGGCCGGCGCCGGTCCGTCTAGGCCGCCGGGTCGACGATGACGCCGTCCCGGCGCAGCGCGGCGATGGCGGGGGCGTCGTAGCCGAGATCGGCGAGGATGGCGTCCGTGTCGGCGCCGAGAGCCGGCGGGTCGGAACGGATCGTCAGGTCGGCGCCCTCGATGCGCACCGGCAGGCGCGGCAGCTTCGTCTTCGTCCCGTTGGGCATCGTCGTCGGCAGGAGGCCGCCGGTCGCTTCCAGGTGCGGATCGTCGAAGAGGTCGGCCGGCTCGGCGATGGGCGCGAACGGGATGCGCGCCGTCTCGCACAGCGCGATGGCCTCGGCGGTGTCGAGCCCGGCGAAGATCTCCGCCACCAGCGGCATCAGGCGCGGCCGCGCCGCGACGCGCTGGTTGTTCGTCGCGAGCTCCGCGTCGGCGGCGAGGTCCGCCCGCCCCACGGTCTCGCAGAAGCGGCGCCAGTGCGCGTCGGTGGTGATGCCGACGAACAGCTGCTCCCCGTCGCCGAGGATGAACAGGTCGTAGACCGCCCACGAGGAGCGGCGGGCCGGCATAGGCGGCACCGGCTCGTCGATCTGCGAAGCGTAGGCGAGGTGCTGTCCGACGAGGAAGACACACGACTCGAAGAGAGCCGAGGAGACGCCGCTCGCCTCCCCCGTCTCCTCGCGGCGCCGCAGCGCCGCGAGGATGCCGATCACGGCGAACATGCCCCCCGTGACGTCGACCACCGAGGCGCCCGCGCGGAGCGGCTGCCCCGGCGGGCCGGTCATGTAGGCGAGCCCGGCCATCATCTGCACCACCTCGTCGAGCGCGAGGCGCTTGTCGTAGGGCCCGGCCAGGAAGCCCTTGAGGCTGGCGTAGATGAGGCGGGGGTTGATCGCGGCGACCGTCTCCTGCGAGAGGCCGAGCCGGTCCATCGTGCCGGGAGCGAAGTTCTCCACCAGCACGTCGGCGCTCTTGACCAGCGCGTGGGCGATCGCCTGCCCCTCGACCGACTTGAGGTCGACCGCGATCGACCGCTTGTTGCGGTTGAAGAAGCCGAAATAGCCCGTTCCGAACCCCTTGAGGGTCCGGGTCGGGTCACCCTTCGGCGCCGGCTCGATCTTGATGACGTCCGCGCCGAGGTCGGCGAGGATGAGACCGGCCGTCGGCCCCATCACCGTGTGTCCGAAGTCGAGGACGCGAATCCCGCTCAGCGGCAGTCCCGCGCCGTTTTCGTGTGCCAAAACTCAGTCCCGGAAAGAGGGGTCGATCCGGTCGAGTTTGCGCAGAAGGGCCGGCCATTCAAGTACGCCGAAGGGACGGCGCACCTCGGGACGGTAGAGGTGGTTGGTCTTCTCGATGATGTCGGCCGGGGGCGTGCCGATCTCGGTGTTCGCCGCCATCGCCATCACCTGGACCTTGCAGGCGAGCTCGGCACGGTAGATGTTCGAGAAGGCCTGCGCGATCGACGGTCCGACGACGAGCAGCCCGTGGTTGCGCAGCACCAGAAGGTCCGCGTCGCCGAGGTCGGCGACGATGGACTCCTGCTCGGCGAGGTCCACCGCGACCGACTGGTAGTCGTGGTAGCCGATCTTGGCGAAGCGGAGCGCCGTCTGCGTCAGCGGCAGCAGCCCGCACTTCATCGTGGAGACGGCCATGCCGGCGGGCGTGTGCGTGTGGATGACGCAGTGCGCGTCGTCCCGGGCGCGGTGGATCGCGCTGTGGATCACGAATCCGGCGCGGTTCGGCTCGTAGTCGAAATCCGGCTTCTGCACCACGTTGCCTTCGAGGTCGATCTTGATGAGGCTCGACGCCGTGATCTCCTCGTACAGGTAGCCGTAGGGATTGATGAGGAAGGTCCCGTCCTCGCCCGGCACGCGCACCGAAATGTGGTTCGCGATCATCTCGTCCATGCCCCAGAGCGCGACGAGGCGGTAGGCCGCCGCGAGGTTCACGCGCGCCTCCCACTCCGCCTCGCTGACGCGGTCCTTCATGGAGGGAATGTCGGTGGTGTAGTTCTTCGTCTTGAGGACCGCCATCGGGTCGTCGGCGACGATGCTGCGCTCGTGCTTGGTCATCAGGGTCGTCCTCCGCTTCCGGACGCGTTCGGCCGCGCCCCTTCGTTCTCCGGCCGGCGCTCCGCGGGAGCGCCCCGGCCCATGGGCGGAATGTGAAACATTGCCCGGGAACTTTCCATGCACTAATTCGGTCGAAACGGTAACTGGTGGTTTCCGATGGACCTTCGCGACCTGGCGTTCTTCGAAGCCGTGGCCGACAGCGCGTCCTATGAGGAGGCCGCGCTGCACGTCGGGCGCACCAAGCCCGCACTGACCAAGGCGGTGCGGCGGCTGGAGGACGAGATCGGCGCCCGCCTGTTCGACCGCGAGGGTCGGGGCAAGCGGCTGAGCCCGGTCGGGCTGGTGCTGCTCGACAAGGCGCGGCACCTGCGGCGGGAGGCGGAGGCCGCCACGCGGGAGGTCGGCGAGGTCGCGCGCGGGGAGCACGGCACCCTGCGCGTCGGCTCGGGCACCACCGTGGTGGAGCATGTGCTGCCGCACGCGTGCCGGGTCCTCGCCGAGCAGGCGCCGCAGGTGAATATCGCCCTCACCGTGGGGATGAGCGACATCCTGCAGGACCATCTGCGCAAGGGCGAGTGCGACCTCGTCATCGCGCCGGCCGACGCCGCCGCGCAGACCGAGTTCGCCGCCCGCACCGTCTATCGCGACGAGATGGTGGTCGCCGCCGGCCCGTCCCATCCGCTGGCCGGGCGGACGGTAGCGCTCGCCGACCTCGCCGGTCAGGAGTGGGTCCTGCCGTCCCGCTCGATGGGAACGCGCGCCTGGCTCGACCGGGTGTTCACCTCGAGCGGTCTGCCGGCGCCCCATGCGAAGGTCGAGACCAGCTCCATCTCCGCCCTCCCCGCCCTCGTCGTCGAGATGGGGCTGCTCACGTTCGCGGGCCGCGGCTCGCTCGGCATCCTGACCGAGATCGCGTTGCCCGAGACGACGCTCTCGCGCAGCTTCATGCTGCTGACGCGGCGCGGGACCGCCCTTCCCCCGTCGGCCGCCCGGTTCGCCGAGATCCTGACCGAGCTTACCGCCGACGCGCCTGCGGGGCACGCCTGACCGTCGGTCGTCGGGCGGACGGACGGCGCCCTACGGCGCCCCGGCGGGCGTGATGCGCAGGCGCATCGAATACTCGAAGCGGCCGGCCGGGTAGGTGTTGACGGACACCTCCAGCGTCTCCCCGTCGGTGGTGATGTAGTGCCGCACGATGCGCAGCACCGGCGACCCCTCCGCGACATTCAGCAGGGCCGCGTCGTCCGGGGACGCCGCCTCGGCGCGCATGGTCTGGCGGATCTCGCCGATCGCGATGCCGTAGGTCTGGCACACCGCCTGGTAGATGGGCGTCGTGAGGGGAGGCCCGCCGAGGCCGATGGACGACCGCACCGCGCCGTAGCGGCCGGCAACGTAGGCGCGGGTGTGGCAGAAGGTGCCCTGCTCGTCCCGGGGCACCGCGCGCGTCCCGGAGAACAGCAGCCACCGCTGTCCGACGACGCCGCCGATGGTGGCCACGAGTTCCTTGTCCGCCACCACGTCCTCGATGACCTGCAGCGTCAGCTCGGTCTCGGCGGCGTACTGCATCACCCGGTCCACCGACTGGGCTGACATGATGTAGGTCGACTTGGCGTGGCGCTGGACGACGCGCGTCCCGATCCCCTGCGTGCGGGAGACGAGGCCGAGCACGGTCAGCCGGCGCAACGCCTCGCGCACGGTCGACCGGCTGACGCCGAACAGCGCGCACAGCTCGGCCTCGGTCGGCAGCATCCCTCCGACTTCGTAGCGGCCGTCGGCGATGTCCGCGGCCAGCGCCTGCGCGATCCGCAGATAGCGCGGCGACTGGCCCGATCCGCCGAGCGGGTCCGTCAACAGTTCCATTCTCGCCCCTTCGGCCGGCCCGCCATCGTCCAACGCTTTGGCGATGACAGCCGCGATGTCAAATGGCGGCGCCCGCCGGCCGGGGCGCGCGTCAGCCGACGCGGCAGACGAAGGGTTCGCCTCGCCGGAGGCGGCCGATGTTGTCCAGCGCCCGCTCGCACTGCCGCCGCAGGCCGATCGGCGAGCGCCCGGCCATATGCGGCGTGACGACGAGGTTCGGCGCATCCAGCAGCGCCGCCGGGATGTCCGGTTCCTCCTCCAGCACGTCGACGCCGGCGGCGTGGATGCGCCCTTCCTTCAGCGCCGTCGCCAGAGCCTGCGAGTCGACGACGGAGCCGCGGCCGACGTTCACCAGCACACCGTTCGGCCCCAGCGCGTCGAGGACCGTCGCGTCGATCAGGTGACGCGTCGCCGGCCCCCCGGGGATCGCCGCCACCAGGAAGTCGCTTTCCGCCGCAAGGGCCATGAGGTCGGGGACGTGGCGGTAGGGCACGCCCGGCTTCTCGGTGCGCGTGGTGTAGCTGACGGTGGCATTGAAGGCGGACGCCCGCGTCGCGATCGCCGCGCCGATGGCGCCGAGCCCCAGCATGCCGACGCGCGAGCCGTTGAGGGTCGGCCGGTACCGCTTGCGGGCCTCGTTCCAGTGCCCGGCGCGGGCCGCCGCCATCACCTCCGGCAGGCCGCGCGCGGCAGCCATCATCAGCATGATGGTGTGGTCGGCGACGGTTTCCCCGTTGGTCGCCGGCGCATTGGTGACGGCGATGCCGCGGGCGGCGGCGGCCTCGAGGTCGATATTCTCGAAGCCGACGCTGAAGCTGGCGATGAGCTTCAGGTTCGGCAGCAGGTCCATCTGCGCGGCGGTGAAGCCGACGATGCCGCTCGACACCACCACTTCGACCGCCTCGCGCTCCGCCGCGGGCATGAACGCGGCATCGAACTCGCCGAGGCGGTTGCGCAGGTCCGTGGCCTCACAGCCCTCGGCCAGGAATGCGAAGGCGGCGTCCACCAGAGGGGGGAACACCAGGGCGCGCACGGGGACCTTCGCCTCGGGGCTGCCGAGCATGGACATTCCGTCTCCAGTTCTGTTGAGGGTCGTCGTCCGGAGGGACTTCGGTTCTTGCGGGGTCTGTCTGGCGGGGCGGGCAGCTGGGCCTGGCGCGCGGCCTGTCACGGCGCGTGGCTGGACATTGCCGCCCCAATTTGTATGATTGATAGTAACAACCGGACAAATGGGCAAGCCACCGCCCGACGCTTCGGAAGGATCCCGCCTTGGACTGCTTCATCCCGCCGCGGGCGCTCCGCCCCGGACGCCGCCACCCCTCGCCGCCCGCGACGTCCAGCGCGGCGTGCGCGCCGTCGGGCGCCGCGTGAGGACTCCCGGTCCCAATGTCGTCGGCGCGCTGTGGATGCTGGGCAGCGCCCTCGTCCTCACCGTCCAGGGTTCGATCGTGAAGCACCTCGGGCACGATCTGCCCGTCGTGATGATCCTCTTCCTGCGCATGGCGATGATCATGTCCATCGCCCTGCCGCTGGCGACGTGGCGTGTCGGTTTCTCCGGGCTCCGCACCCGGCGGCTGGGCGCGCACGTCGGCCGCGCCGTGTTCGGCCTCGGGATGATGGCCTCCGCATTCTACGCCGTGACCGTGCTGCCCCTCGCGGACGCGACCGCCCTCTCCTTCACCCGGCCGATCTGGTCGATGGTGACCTCGTACGTCGCGTTCGGAGAGGTCATCGGCTGGCTCGGCGGGATCGCCACGATGACCGGCTTCGGCGGCGTTCTCATCATCGTGCAGCCGCAGACGGGCATCCACCACGGAATGATCATCGCGCTCGCGGGCGCGGCGTCGTCGAGCCTCGCGCTGGTCTATATCAAGAGCCTGACGCGGACCGAGCCGGTGGCGCGCATCCTCCTCTATTTCTCCGCCTTCTGCACCGCGATCCTGTTCGTGCCGGCGGTCCTGTGGTGGCAGACGCCGACCATGGAGCAACTCTCCTGGCTCGCGGCGATGGCCGTGTTCGGCTCGCTGGGGCAGATGATGTCCTCCCTCGCGGTGAAGTACGGGGAGATGACGGTGGTGACGCCGATCGACTTCATCCGCGTGCCCGCCGCCGCGTTCGTCGGCTACATGGTCTTCGGCGAGCAGCCGACATGGTGGACCTTCCTCGGCACGGCGATCATCCTTGCGGCGACGGTGACGATCCTGCAGCTTCGCCGCCACCGCACCATCGCCGCGCCGCCGGTGGACGCTGCGAGCGCGACGAGCGTCGCCAAGACCTCCGAGCCGGTGCCGGGAGCTTACCGATGAAGATCGCCGTCCTCGACGACTGGCTCGGCACCGCGAAGGATCTCGCGCCATGGGGGACGCTTGAGGCCGAGGTGTCATTCGTGCGCGAGCATGTGGCCGAGGAACGCCTCGCCGGGCTGCTCGCCCCCTTCGACGCGGTGTGCCTGACCCGCGAGCGCACCCCCCTGACCCGGCGCACCATCGAGGCGCTGCCCAACCTCTCGCTCATCGTCACCGCGGGACGGCGCAACGCGAAGATCGACATCGCCGCCGCAACCGAACGCGGGATCACCGTGTGCGGCACCGACAGCCACGGCGGCGGCACCGTCGAGCTGACGTGGGCGCTCATCCTGGGACTGACGCAGCGCGTGCCGCAGAACGACGCGGCGATGAAGGCCGGCCGCTGGCAGACCGGGATGGGGACGCTGCTGGAGGGCAAGCGGCTCGGCATCGTCGGGCTCGGCCGGCTCGGGCGCCGCGTGGCCGCGATCGCGCCGGCGTTCGGAATGGACGTCGTCGCGTGGAGCCAGAACCTGACCGAAGAGTCGGCCGCCGAACACGGCACGCGGCGCGTCTCCAAGGAGGAGCTGTTCGCCACCGCCGACGTTGTGAGCCTTCATCTCAACCTGTCGGAGCGCACGCGCGGCATCGTCGACCGCGCCGCCATCGCGGCGATGAAGCCGACCGCCTACTTCGTCAACGCCGCGCGTGCCGGCCTCGTCGACACCGCCGCCCTCGCGGAGGCACTCGGCGCGGGGCGCATCGCAGGCGCGGCGATCGACGTCTACGACGTGGAGCCGCTGCCGGCGGACGACCCGCTGCGCCGAGTGCCCAACCTCGTCCTGACGCCGCACGTGGGCTACGTCTCGGCCGAGAACATGGGGCTGTTCTTCCGCCAGATGGTCGAGGATATCGCCGCGTTCCAATCCGGATACCCGATCCGCGTCATGACCGAGGACGCGCCGGCGCTCGGCTAGGCCGCGCTCGAGGCCCGGCGCGGCACGCGGCCCGAGCGGCGCGCGCAGGCGCCGCGGGTGGTGGCCGCCGCGCGTCAGGCGTAGACGGCCGCGCCGCATGCGCCGAGCGCTTCGATCTCGGCCTCGCCGAAACCCGCCTCCGCCAGCGCCGCGCGGCCCCCCTCGCCGACCCGGGGCGGATGCGCCAGCGCGGCGCTGCGGGCGGACGCGGCGGGCAACCCGGGCAGCCGCGTCGCCGGAAGCCGGCCCAGCCCTTCGATCTCCGCCCAGCCGATCGCCTCCATCTCGACCACCTGCGGGTCGTCCATCAGCTCGCGATAGTCGTGCACCTTGGCGTGGAGGATGTCCGCCTCGGAGAGCTTCTCCTTCCACCAGTCGGTGGGGTGCGCCGCCACGAACGGCGCGACGAGCGCGTTGAGGTCCGCGGCATGGGCGACGCGCTGCTGCTCGCTGGCGAAACGCGGGTCGGCGCGCCACTCCGGATGCCCGACGATGTCGCAGAGCCTGACGAAATGCGCGTCGCGCCTGGCGTTGAGGCTGAGGTAGCCGTCCGCCGTCGGGAACGTACCGACGGGTGCGCCGACAGGCTTCACCGCCGCGCCGTCGAAGACCTCGGCCACGATGCGCGCCTCCTGGAAGGCCATCGCGCATTCGAGGAGGCTGGTGCGGATGTGGACGCCCTCCCCCCGCACCGCCTTGCGGTAGAGCGCGGCGGAGACGGCCTGCGACAGGTAGAGCCCGGTGGACACGTCGATCGCCAGCATGTTGAGCCGCCGCGGCACACCCTCGGTGTCCCGGTTGATCGACATGAAGCCGGTATAGCCCTGCATCACCGTGTCCGTCGCCGGGAGGTCCCGGTTGGGGCCCGTCTCGCCGAAGCCGGTGACGGTGGCGTAGACCACGGACGGGTTCGCGGTGGCGACCGTCTCGTAGTCAAGCCCCAGGCGGCGGGTGACGCCGGGGCGATAGTTCTCGATGACGACGTCCGCGTCGGCGACGAGGCGGAAGGCCGCGTCGCGGCCCTCGGGCGCCTTGAGGTTCAGCGCCAGGCTGCGCTTGCCCCGATTGAGGACGATCGCCTCGGCCGAATAGTCGCCCACGCGCCGGCCGAGCCCGCGGCTCCAGTCGCCGTAGCCGACCGGCTCGATCTTGGTGACGGAGGCGCCGTTCTGGGCGAGCATCATCCCGCAGTAGGGCGCGGCGACACCCTGCGCGAGCTCGACGACCTTGACACCCTCGAACGCCGGTGGCGCCAGCGCAGCCGGGCTCACTTGCGGCTCCCCCGCTCGAGGAAGGCGCGGACGGCGTCGCGGTGCTCGTCGGTGGCGTAGCAGATCGACTGCGCCTCCGAGCCGAGGGCGAAGATCTGCTCGGCCGGCAGGTCGAGGGCGCGGTTGAGGATCGACTTGGCGAGCGACATGGCGATCATCGAGCCTTCGGTGAGCTCGCTCGCCCAGGAACGCGCCGCCGCCAGCAGGTCGCCCTCGGCCGCCCGGTCGGCGAGTCCGATGGCGAGCGCCTCCTCCGCGTCGACGGTGCGGGCCGAGTAGATCAGCTCCTTGGCGCGCGGCAGCCCGACACGGCGGGGGAGGAAGTAGAGCCCGCCGCCGTCCGGGATCAGGCCGCGCTTGCGATAGGCCATGGCGAAACTCGCACCCGGCCCGACCATCACGAAGTCGCAGGCGAGCGCGAGGTCGCAGCCGAGCCCGGACGCCGGTCCGTTGACCGCCGCGATGGTCGGCTTGTCGATCGTGTTCATGGTTTGGATGGCGCGGTGGGTCGACTTCTGCCGCTTCCAGCCGTTGATCCCGACGCGGCCCACCGGCGCCTCGAGCCGCGCCTTCATGCCGGCGATGTCGCCGCCCGCGCAGAACGCGCTGCCGGCCCCCGTCAGCACCACCGCGCGCACCTCGTCGTCCGCGTTCACCTGCTCCAGCGTGTCGATGAGGATGATGCGCGTCGCGTCGTCGATGGCGTTGCGCTTCTCCGGCCGGTTGAGGGTGATGGTGGCAATTCCGTCGGACACCGACAGGAGGATGGCACCCCTGGCGTCATGCATGGTTCAGTCCTGATCCGTTGACGAAAGCCGCCCCCCGGGGACCGGGAGGCGAGGCGTCGATGCCGACGCGGGCGGTTACTGCGCCCAGGGGGTCTTGTCCCAGATCTTCTGCATCTCGTCCTGGGTCTCCTGCATCAGCGCCGCGTAGTCGTCGGGCTCCAGGAAGTTCAGCGGGAGGTCCTGCTTCTGCGCCGCGTCGATGAACTCGGCGTCGTCCATCATCTGCGCGACGGCGGCGACGAGCGCGGCCTTCGCGTCCTCCGGAATGCCTTTCGGCGCGGCGAGGCCGCGGTCGGAGCCGGCGACGACCTTGTAACCGAGCTCGGTGAAGGTCGGCACGTCGGGAAGCTGGTCCCAGCGGTCCTTGCGCATGGTGGCGAGCGCGCGCAGGTCGCCTTCCTTCACGTACGGCGCGGCCTCACCGATGCCCATCACCGAGGCGGCCACGTGCCCGCCGAGGAGCGCGGTGCGGCTCGGCGCGGCGCCCGGGAACGGAACGTGCGTCACCTGAAGGTCCGCCGCGTTGAGGAAGCGCAGGAAGGAGGTGTGCGTCGCCCCGCCGAGGGAGGAGTTGCCGACCGGCATCGCGCCCGGGTTCGCCTTCACGTAATCGACGAAGTCCTGCAGCGTCTTGAACTGGCTGTCCTTGCGCACGACGAGCGTGGTCGCGTCGGAGACGATGTTGGCGACGGGCTCGAACGAGTCGATGGTGTAGTCGGGGTCGCGCTGGATGATCGGGTTGATGAACGACGGGATGTTCAGCATCCCGATCGTGTACCCGTCCGGCTTGGCGTTCGCGATCGCGGTGAAGCCGAGCTCGCCACCGGCCCCGGGCTTGTTCTCCACCGTCACCGAGACGTCGTTGCCGAGGTACTTCTCGAGGAAGGGGGCGACGGTGCGGGCCATGACGTCGGTGCCGCCGCCGGCCGAGTAGCCGACGATCACCGTGATGTCCCGGTTGGGATAGTCCTGCGCGTGCGCGGCTCCCGCGATGAGGAGGGAGGCTGCGATCGCAGCGGTCGTCTTCAATGCAAATGCCATTGGCGTTTTCTCCGATCTGAGCCTCTGCGACTCGGCGCCGGGTTGCCCGGTTCTCGCGAGCCGCAGGTGAATGAACACGGTCTGGTCCGTGACCCGCGACGTGAAACTAGACGCGGCGCACTCCCGAATACAATAGCATACATCAAGATACATATGCCCGGCCCGAGAGACGCCTTTGACTTCAGAGACTTGAATGGACGCGACCGCATGCATCCGCACACACAGCCGGGGCGCACACAGACGCCGGCGCACGGTCGTGTTTCAAGGCACGGGTCTCCACTTGTAGACTACGGTATACAACGGTACAGTAGTTGACGCGACCGTGAAGCGAGATCGGCGAACAAGCCGGCGAGTCGGGAGGGACCGCGCAAGTGCCAGCCAGTGTGCTGCGAAACGATCGTGGGCGCCGCACCCCGGGTGCCGCCCGGGGAACGCCGGCGGCCCGGAGCCGGACGCGGCGTGCCGCGCACGGCATCGGGCGTGCCATGCGAGGCATGGGGCGAGTGCCCCGTCCCGTGATGCGCGCCCGGTGGACGGGCGCGCGGGCGCGCGGTGCGCCGTTACTGGCCCCAGGGCGTGCGTTCCCAGACCACTTCCATCTTCTCGAGCGTGTCGGCGATGTGCGCGGCCTGCGCATCCGGGTCCATGTAGTGGAGCGGCAGGAGCTGCTTGCGCGCCTCCTCCTGGAATTCCGGGTCGGCGACAGCCTTCTTCACCGCCTCGGCGAGCTGGGCGGCAACGTCGTCCGGGATGCCGGCCGGCGCGGCCATGCCCCGGTCCGAGCCGGCGACGATGTCGTAGCCCAGCTCCTTGAAGGTCGGCACGTCCGGCACCTCGTCCCAGCGCTCGGCCGCCATGGTGCCGAGGATGCGCAACGTGCCTTCCTTGTGGTACTCGCCCGCCTCGCCGAGCCCCATGATGGAGGCCGCGACGTGACCGCCGAGGAGCGCGGTGCGGCTCGGCGCCGAACCCGGGAACGGCACGTGGGTGACCTCGAGGTCCTCCATGCCGAGGAAGCGCAGCAGCGCCGTGTGCGTCGCCCCGCCGACAGCCGAGTTGCCGACCGGCAGCTTGCCGGGGTTCTCGCGGACGTAGGTCACGAAGTCCTCGAGCGTCTCGAATTCGGAATCGGCGCGCACGACGATCGAGCCGGGATCGGACACCACATTGCCGAGCATCGTGAAGCTCGACAGGTCGTAGTTGGGGTCCCGCTGGATCAGCGGCGTGACGACCGCCGGCACGTTCAGCATGCCGATGCTGTAGCCGTCGTTGCCGGCCACCGCGATCGCGGTGAAGCCGATCTCTCCCCCGGCGCCCGGCTTGTTCTCGACGGCGATGGACCCATCCCCGGGAAGGTACTTCTCCAGGTAGGGGATCATCGTGCGGGCCATGACGTCCGTGCCGCCGCCCGGCGAGTAGGCGATGTACATCGTCACGTTGCGCTCGGGGTATTCGTCCGCCTGCGCACCGGCGGCCAGGCTCGTCAGCGCGGCGACAGCGCCCGCCCACGCCAAGGATTTGCGAAACTGCATCCCGGGCTCCTCCATGTTTTCTTGAATGTCCGCGACCGGCGCCGCAAGACGCGATCGCATGCGCATCGTGCACTATCGTATTTATCAAGTAAATACTTCGGATATAGAAATGCAATATTTGACAATCGATACGACATCTGCAGAACAGCGCCGCATACATCACGGCCCCATCGATCGGTAAAGCTAGCATGACCTACATCAAAGACAGGATCGCTGCGGGTATCCTGCTGATCGTTGCCGTGAGCGTTTTCGTGATCTCGGGACAACTGCCGTTCAAGTCGATGATCTTCCCGCGGATGATCGTCGTGGTGATGGGGCTGTGCGCGGTGCTGATGTTCCTGCGCACGGTCTCGTTCTCGGCGGGCAAGGCCCCCGCGGCGGCGTCCGATCCCAAGCTGAAGGAGCCGTTCTTCCGCAACGGTTTGAACTTCCTCATCACCTTCGCCGCGCTCATCGTCTACACGGTCGCCATCGGCTATCTCGGCTACTTCGTGTCGACGGTGATCCTCATCATCGCGCTCTCCCTCGCGCTCGGCTTCCGCGACATCAAGATGCTCGGCGCCTCGACGGTCGCCTTCGTCGCGCTGGTCTACGTCGTTTTCATCCTCACCTTCGAGCGTCCCCTGCCGCACGGCATGTTCTACTGACGCCTGGGCGAGAAATCCGGAGTTCCCCCTTGTTCGACCAGCTCCTCCACGCCCTGCCCGTCGTGTTCCATCCCGCGAACTTCGCAGCGATGGTCGGCGGCACGGCGCTCGGCATCGCCATCGGCGCACTACCGGGCCTCTCGGCGACGATGGGCATCGCCGTGCTCATCCCCCTCACCTTCGGGCTCGACCCGCTCGTGGGCCTCGGCATGATGGCGGGCATCTACAACGGCGCCATGTACGGCGGGGCGATCCCCGCGGTGCTGCTGCGCATCCCCGGCACACCGGCCTCGATCGTCACCACCTTCGACGGCTACCCGATGGCACAGCGAGGTGAGGCGGGACGGGCGCTGCAGATCGCCGTCGTCTCGTCCGCGATCGGCGGCATGGTGAGCGCGATCGTCCTCATGACCCTGGCGCCGCCCCTCGCGCGCGTCACCCTCGCGTTCGGACCGGCGGAATATTTCTGGGTCGGTGTCTTCGGCCTCTCGGCGATCGCCGTCTTCGTCGGCAAGAACCCCATCAAGGGGATCATTTCCGGCTGTATCGGCCTCCTCATCGGCTGCGTCGGGATCGACACCATCACCGGGGCGCAGCGCTTCACCTTCGGCAACGTGAACCTCTTCGACGGGTTCAACATCGTCGTGCTGCTGACGGGCCTCTACGCGGTGCCGCCGGCGCTCGCGATGGCCGAAGAGGCGGTGAAGACCGGCATCAGCCGCGCCAAGCTGAAGGTGAAGTCCGAGCACGGCATGTTCGACGACTGGCGGCGGCTGTGGAAGGTCTGGGCGCGCTCATCCTTCATCGGCGTGCTGGTGGGCCTGCTGCCGGGCGCCGGCGGCAACATCGCCGCGTTCCTATCCTACAACGAGACCAAGCGCGCCTCGCCCGATCCCGACGCCTTCGGCCATGGCGCGCCGGAGGGGGTCGCCGCCGGCGAGTGCGGCAACAACGCCGACAACTCCGCCGCGCTGGTCCCGGCGCTGACGCTCGGCGTGCCGGGCAGCGCGGTGGCGGCCGTCATCCTGGGCGGACTCCTGATCCACGGCCTGCGGCCCGGCCCCGCCCTCTTCCGCGACCATCCGGACATCGTCTACGGGTTCATGATCCAGATGTTCTTCACCTCGCTCCTCCTGATCCTGATCGGCGGGGTGATCGGCACGCGCGTCTTCATCCACGTGCTGCGCCTGCCGCGGGTGCTGCTGGTGCCGCTGATCGCGGGGCTCACGGCGGTCGGCGTCTACTCGATCAACAACTCGATGTTCGACCTCTACATGATGCTCGGCTTCGGGCTGCTCGGGTACGCGATGGAACGGCTCGACTTCCCGCTCGCGCCGGCGGTGCTGGGCCTGATCCTGGGGCCGATGGCGGAGGAGAACATGCGCCTCGCTCTCCTCATCTCGCAGAACGACTGGCTCGTCTTCGTGACCCGGCCGATCTCGCTGGGGATCGCCGCCCTCACCGTGCTGGTCCTGGCGTTCCCGATCGTGCGCGACAGCATCGCCAAGCGCAGGACCGCCCACGCCGCCGCCTCGTAGGCGGCTGGGGGGATGGGGCCGGGCCTGCCCGCCCGGCCCCTGCCGCCGCGTTACGCGCTGGCGCGGCGCGCGGCGGGCGCGGTGGTGCCGGGAAGGTCGAGCGACTTGCGCTTCTCGAGCCCCCACAGCGCGGCGAGGAGCGACTTGGCATCGGCCGCGTCCAGCACCGATCCGGCGAGCTCGGTGAACTTGTCGGAGAGCTCCTCGTCCGAGAGCGGCATGTCCGGGTCGCCCTTGCGCGTCGGCTGCAGGAACTCGAACCGATCGCCGGCCCTGGTGGTGATGGCGACGCGGGCGGCGCGCTGGCCGGGGAAGCGCGAGTCGATCTCCTCGTCGAGGCGCAGGTCCACCAGCGGCAGCAGCGCGCGAACGGCCGGATCGGACATCCGCTCGGCCTCGAACGCGGCGAGGCGCACCGAGCCGTGCACCAGCGCGTGCGACACAACGTACTGGAGGCTGAACTTGCAGTCGACCGGCGTACGCGGATCGGGCCGGTCGCAGATGTCGACCGTCGGGCGATATCCGCCGACCTCGATGCGCGCGATCTGGTCCGGCGTCAGGCCATGCCGCTCCTTCAGCACCAGCGCCCCGTCGATCGCCGCGAACGTGTGGCCGCAGCAGCCGTGATTCTTGAAGGTCATGATCTCGATGTTGTAGTCGCGCCCGAGGCCGGCGGTGGCCTTCGACCAGTCCGCCTTGCCGCTCATCGCCGCGCCCATGCCGACCGGCCCGTCCAGGACGTCGAGCGCGCCGGTGACGCCCTTCGCCGCCGCCATCGCGCTGGTGACGCCCGCTTCCGCCGCGTGGCCGGCGTGGATCGGCTTGCTCATCGCGTCGGACCGGAAGGCCTGCTGCAGCCCGGCCGCCATCGTCGCGGCGGTGGCAAGGGCGTGGGCGGTCTGGTCCCCGTTGAGGCCGAGGATCAGGGACGACGCGGCCGAGGCGCCGAAGGTCGAGATGGTCGCCGTCGCGTGCCAGAACTTGTAGTGCTCGCGCGTCATCGCGAGGCCGATGCGCGTCGACACCTCGAACCCGGCGATCACGCCGCGCAGGAAGGTCTCGCCGTCGCAGCCCGTCGCCTGCGCGCACGCGAGCGCGGCGGCGATCGTCGCGCAGCCCGGATGGACGGCGGAGTCGCGGTGGATGTCGTCGAACTCGGCGGTGTGCGCCGCGCTGCCGTTCAGGAAGGCGGCGGTGCGCGTCAGCGCCAGCTCGCCCGCAGGGAACACCACCGAGCGGCCGTGCCCGAGCTCTTCGGCGAGCGCCTCGCGCAGCATCGGACCTGGATTGATCACGGTGCCCGGGTACATCGCCGCGAACCAATCGATCACCGCCCGTTTGGCGTGGTGCATCGTCTTGTCGGACAGCGTCGCGGTACGCTCCCCGGCGACGTAATGTCCGATCTCGGTCAAGAGCATGGCCGTTTCCCTTTGTCTGGATGCCTTGCGGCGTGTGCGGTCTGCCGATTGGCGTACGCGGGCGTGTTGCTCCGCCCTGGGGCGAGTCTTGCCGAACACTCGCAGTGTATGCAATTGAACGCCAGATCAAATGTCCGGTCAATCGTACAAATAAAGGCGCAACCAATGCGCTTCGGGAGGATCCCCATGAGCCTCACCCTCGCCGTCCTCAAAGGTGACGGCATCGGTCCCGAAATCAGCGAGGCGACACTTTCGGTGCTGGCCGCGGCCAGCGACCGCTTCGGTCTCGGCCTGAGCTTCGAGGACGTGCCGGTCGGCCTCGCCGCGCTCGCGGCCGCCGGCTCCACCTACCCGGCCGAGACCGCGGCGCGGGTGGAGGCGGCGGAAGGGATCATCCTCGCCCCGCTCGACACCTACCAATACCCCGAGGGCCAGCCGAACCCGTCCGCGCAGGTGCGGCGCACGCTGGACCTCTACGCCAACATCCGCCCCAGCGTGTCGCGCCTGCCGGGCGTCGGCCGGCGCCTCGACCTCGTGATCTACCGCGAGAACACCGAGGGCTTTTACTCCGACCGCTCGATGTTCGCCGGCAGCGGCGAGTTCATGCCGACCGCCGATCTCGCCCTCTCGGTGCGCAAGATCACGCGGCAGGCGTCCGAGCGGATCGCGCGTGCCGCGTTCGAGGCCGCCGCCCGGCGCCGCGGCCTCGTCACCGCCGTCCACAAGGCGAACGTCCTGCGCCAGAGCGACGGGCTCTTCCTGGATGCGGTCCGGACCGTCGCCGGAGAGTTTCCCGACGTGCGGCTCGAGGAGGTGATCGTCGACGCGATGGCCGCGCTGCTGGTGCGCGACGCCGCCCGTTTCGACGTCGTCGTCACCACCAACATGTACGGCGACATCCTGTCCGACGAGGCGGGCGAGCTCGCCGGCGGGCTCGGCCTCGCCCCGGCACTCAACGCCGGCGACGACCATGCCGTCGCGCAGGCGGTGCACGGATCCGCGCCGGACATCGCGGGGCGCGGCATTGCCAACCCGGTCGCGCTCATCCTCTCGGCCGCGCTCCTCCTGCAGCGGCTCGGCGCCCGCCGGGGCGAGCCGCGCCTCGCTGAGGCCGCCGACGCGATCGACCGCGCCGTGACCGCCGCCCTCGCCGACCCTGCCAACCACACCCCCGACCTTGGCGGCAGGAGCACGACGTCGGCGTTCGCGGCCGCCGTCGCGGCGGAACTCGCAGGCTGAGGAGAGACGCCATGGACCTGCTCTACACCGACGAACAGCTCATGTTCCGCGACACGCTCACCCGGTTCGCCGAGACCGAGCTGGCGCCCGACCGCGTCGCCCGCGCCAACGCCGACGGGTTCGACGCGGCGACCAAGGCGAAGCTGGTCGAGATGGGCCTGATGGGCATCATGATGCCGGAGGAGGACGGCGGTCAGGGCGGCTCGCTCATGGACGCCGTCATCGCCATCCGCGCCGTCGCGCTCTCCTGCCCGCGCAGCGCCGACGTGGTGCAGGCCGGCAACTTCGGCGCAATCCGCACCTTCTCCGAGTTCGCCACGCCTGCACAGAAGGAACGCTGGCTGCCCGGGCTCCTGTCCGGCGAGACGCTGATGTCGGTCGGCATGTCCGAGCCCGAGGCGGGTTCGGCCGTCACCGAGCTGACCACGACCGCGACGCCGGACGGCGACGGCTACCGCCTGAACGGCACGAAGGTGTTCGGCACCCACTCCGGCACGGCGGATCTCATCCTGTGCTACTGCCGGTTCGGTCCCGGCGTCTCCGGCATCGGCTCGGTCATGCTGGAGCGCGGCACGGACGGGTTCACCGCCGGTCCGCCGATCCGCTACATGAACGGCGAGAGCTGGAGCCAGCTCTACTTCGACAACGTCTACGTCCCGCCGGAGAACGTCCTCCTCGGCCCCGGCGGCTTCAAGAAGCAGATCTCCGGCTTCAACGTGGAGCGGCTCGGCAACTCCTCCCGCGCCGTGTCGGTCGGACGCCTCGCCTTCAACGTCGCGCGCGAGCATGCTCTGGAGCGGCGCCAGTTCGGCCGCCCGCTGGCAGAGTTCCAGGGCATCCAGTGGAAGTTCGCCGAAATGGCGGTGAAGCTCGACGCGGCGGAGCTGCTGCTCGAGCGCGCCGTCGTCAACGCCGGCGACGGCCTGCCGTCGGGCTACGATACGGCAATGGCCAAGCTCGCCTGCAACGAGGCGGGCCACTTCGCGGCCGACCAGGCGCTGCAGGTGATGGGCGCTCTCGGCTTTGGCGAGGACCACATCGTCCAGTACTGCCTGCGCCGCACGCGGGGCTGGATGATCGCCGGAGGCACCACCGAGATCCTGAAGAACCGCGTCGCCGAGGAGGTCTTCGGACGCCGCTTCTCGCAGCGGCCGCCGAAGGCCAGGGCCGGCGCATGAGCCGCCCGGTCCTCGACGCGGCAGCGGTGAAGGCGCTGATCGCGCCGGACAGCGTTGCCATCATCGGCGCGTCCGACAATGTCGGGCGGCTGACGGCGCGGCCGCAGGCCTTCCTCGCGCGCCACGGTTATCGCGGCCGCGTCTACCCGGTGAACCCCCGCCGCGAGACGGTGCAGGGGGCGAAGGCCTGGCCCTCCGTGGGCGCGCTGCCCGAGCCGCCGGAGCACGCCTACATCCTCCTGGAGACGGACCTCGCGATCGAGGCGGTGGCCGAGTGCGCGGCCGCCGGGGTGAAGGTCGCGACCGTGCTGGCGGACGGCTTCGCCGAGTCCGGCGGCGAGGGTGTCGCGCGTCAGGCGCGGCTGGTCGCGGCCGCGTGCGACGGCGGGATCGCCCTGGTCGGGCCCAACTCCACCGGCGTCGTCGGCACCCGCACCGGCTTCTCCGCCACCACCAACGCCGCCTTCGCGCTCGACACGCTGCCGACCGGGCGGACGGCGGTGCTGTCCCAGTCGGGATCGGTGATCGGCGCGATCCTGTCGCGCGGGGCCGCGGCGGGGCGCGGCTTCGGCGCCTTCGTCTCGGTCGGCAACGAGGCGGCGCTGGGTGTCGGCGAACTGGGCGAGGCGCTGGTGGACCTCGACGAGTTCGACTCCTTCGCGCTCTTTCTGGAGACCCTGCGCCGGCCGGACCGCGTCGCCGCCTTCGCCCGCCGCGCGCGCGCCCTCGGCAAGCCCGTGACGGCGTTCCTCGTCGGCCGCTCGGAGGCGGGACGCGCGCTCGCCCAGTCCCACACCGGGGCGATGATCGGCGGCGCGCGGGCGCTCTCGAGCTTCCTGGAGCACCATGGCGTCACCATCGCCGATACGTTCGAGGGCATGGTCGAGATGGCGGGCGCGCTGTCCCTGCGCCGCCGCGTCGCCGGCCGCCCGAAGCGCGCCACGGTGCTCACCACCACCGGCGGCGGCGGTGGCATGGTCTACGACGGCATCGCGCTCAAGGGGAGCGCGTTGACCGGACTGCCGAAGGCGGCCGACGCCGCGCTGAAGGCGCAGGGGCTTTCGATCAAGCCCGGTCCCATCGTCGACGTCACCTTCGCCGGTGCGCGGTACGACACGATGCGCGCCGTCGTCACCGCCCTCGCCGAGGACCCCGAGACCGGCCTCGTGGTCGCCGCCATCGGCTCCTCGGCACAGTTCAACCCCGAGCTGACGGTGCGGCCCATCGTCGATGCGGTCGCCGAGCTCGGTGACGGGGCCGCCCCGGTGATCGCCATGCCGGTGCCGCACGCGCCGGAAAGCCTCGCCCTCTTCAACGCCGGCGGCATCCCCGCCTTCCGGACGGTGGAGAGCTGCGCGCAGGCCGTGTCGGCACTGCTGGCCGAGCCGGAGCCGCTGCCCCCCGCCGCCGCCCCCCTGCCCGCAGCGGTCACGGCACGCCTCGACACGCTCGCGGAGGGGCTCGCCGACGAGGTCTCCTCTTCGGCGGTCCTCGGCGCGCTGGGGATCGCGGTTCCGGCCTCCGTCGTGATCGGCCCCGACGGCGACGTGCCGGCCCTCGGTTTCGCCGGGCCGTACGTCCTCAAGGCGGTCTCGGCCGTCCTGCCGCACAAGTCGGAGGCCGGGGCCGTCCGGCTCGGCCTGAAGGACCGCGCGGCCGTGGCCTCGGCGGTCGCCGAGATGCGCGCCGCCCTCACCTCGAACGTCCCCGGCGCCGTCGTCTCCGGCTTCGTCGTCGCCGCCATGGAGACGGGGCTCGGCGAGGCGATCGTCGGGCTGACGCGCGACCCGGTGACCGGTCCGATGATCTCCGTCGGCCTCGGCGGCGTGATGACGGAGATCTTTGCCGACCTCGCCATCAGCCCGGCCCCGGTCTCGCCGGAGGGAGCGCGGGCGATGATCGCCTCGGTGAAGAGCTTCGCGCTGCTGCGCGGCTACCGCGGCGCGCCCGAGGGCGACCTCGACGCGCTCGCGGACGTGGTCGTGCGGCTCTCGACCCTCGCGTCGGACGCACGGGTCGCCGAAGCGGAGATCAACCCCGTCCTCGTCAGGCCGCGCGGCGACGGCGTGGTCGCGCTCGACGCCGTCATCCGCCTCGAGTCCCCGCCGGTCTGACACCCCGCGAAGCCGGAAGGCTGCGCCAACGGACGCGAAAAGCGGTCGGCGGGACGGCTGCGACGTTGACCACGATTGTATGCAAGGGTATTTATTGGTGCCCAAGGACACGACGCAATGGATTTCATGCCCTCTCCCGACATCGCCATCGGCAACGAAATCACCACCGATGTGCTGATCGCCGGTGGTGGCAACGCCGCCCTTTGCGCGGCCATCACGGCGGCGCGCAACGGCGCGAGCGTCCTCGTCGTCGAGAAGGCTCCGAAAGCCTGGCGCGGCGGCAACACGCGCCACACCCGCAACATGCGCGTCGCCCACGACGAAGCCAACGGCACCCTCACCGGCCCGTACCCGGTCGAGGAATTCTGGAACGACCTCGAACGCGTCACCAAGGGCAACACCGACGTCGACCTCGCGATGATGACGCTCGAGAAGTCCAAGGAGCTTTGGGATTTCCTCTGGGCGCAGGGGGTGCGGTTCCAGCCCTCGCTCGGCGGCACGCTGTCGCTCGGGCGGACCAACGCCTTCTTCCTCGGCGGCGGCCGCTCGATGCTCAACGCCCTCTACCAGACGGCCGAGGACCTCGGCGTCACGGTGCTCTACGATACCGAGCTGACCGACGTCGCGATGGAGGAAGGCTACTTCACCGGCGCCACCGTCCGGACGGCTGACGGCGAGCGGACGGTGAAGGCCCGCGGCTTCGTCGCCGCCGCCGGGGGGTTCGAGGCGAACATCGACTGGCTGGAGGAAGCCTGGGGCCCGGCGGCGCGGAACTTCCTCATCCGCGGCACGCCCTACAACACGGGCTCGGTCCTGCGCCTCCTGATGGACAAGGGGTTCGCCCCGGTCGGCGACCCGAAGCAGTGCCACGCGGTCGCCATCGACGGGCGGGCGCCGAAGTTCGACGGCGGCATCGTCACCCGGCTCGACTGCGTCCCCTTCGGCATCGTCGTCAACGCCGACGGCGAGCGCTTCTACGACGAGGGCGAGGATTTCTGGCCGAAGCGCTATGCGATCTGGGGCCGTCTCGTCGCGGCGCAGCCGGACCAGGTCGGCTACGTCCTCATCGATTCCAAATCGATCAACTCGTTCATGCCCTCGGTCTACCCGCCGGAGAAGGCGGACACGCTGGAGGCGCTGTCGCGCACCATCGGCGTCGACCCGGCGAAGGTCGCCGAGACCGTCGCCGCCTTCAACGCGGCCTGCACCGGCGGCACGTTCGACCACACCGTCCACGACGACTGCCGCACCGAAGGGCTGACACCGCCCAAGAGCCACTGGGCCCGCCCGATCGACACGCCGCCCTACTACGCCTACTCGCTGCGTCCGGGCATCACCTTCACTTACCTCGGTATCCGCATCGACGCCCACGGGCGCATGCTGATGAACGACGGCAAACCCGCCCCCAACATGTTCGCCGCCGGCGAGATCATGGCCGGCAACATCCTCGGCGAGGGCTACCTCGCCGGAATCGGCATGACCATCGGCAGCGTGTTCGGCCGGATCGCGGGGCACGGAGTCTCAAGCTATGTCCGCAACTGATCCGCTCTCGGCCTACGCCGCGGAGGTCGAGCGCGATCTCGTCGTCTGCAACGCCTGCCGCTACTGCGAGGGCCTGTGCGCCGTCTTCCCGGCGATGGAGCTGCGGCGCACGTTCACGTCCGGAGAGCTCGATTACCTCTCCAACCTCTGCCACAACTGCGGCGCCTGCTACTACGACTGCCAGTACGCCCCCCCGCACGAGCTGGCGATCAACCTGCCGCAGGCGATGGCGGGCCTGCGCGAGGAGACCTACGCACGCTACGCGTGGCCGGGCGCGCTCGGCCCGATCTTCGAGCGCAACGGGGTGTGGCTGGCGACGCTGGCGGCGCTCTTCGTCGCGGTCTTCATCGGCGGGTTCATGGCCTGGAAGGACCCGGCGGTGCTGTTCGCCACCCATGTCGGCGAGGGCGCGTTCTACCGGATCATGCCGCACAACGCGATGGCGCTGATCTTCGGCGGCGCGTTCCTCTTCGCGATCCTCGCGACAGCGCTCAGCGTGCGTAAGTTCTGGCGCGCGGGTGGACCGGTCTCCGGCCTGTCGCTCGCCGCGCTCGGCCGCGCCTTCCACGACGCGGCGACGCTGCGGTACCTCGACGGCGGCGGCATGGGCTGCATGAACGAGGACGACCGCCCGGAAGAGAAGCGCCGCCTCTACCACCACTTCACCTTCTACGGCTTCATGCTGTGCTTCGCGTCGACGTCCCTCGCGACGCTGTTCCACTATGCCGGCGTCGAGGCGCCCTACCCGCTGTGGCACCCGGTGGTCCTGCTCGGCACGGCGGGGGGTATCGGCCTGGTCGTCGGCCCGCTCGGGCTGCTGGCAACGCGCGCCCGCCGCGACCCGGCGATCGCCAGCCCCAGCAGCGGGCGCGGCTCGCGCGACATGGGGACGGCCTTCATCCTGATGCTGGTGGCGACCAGCGCCACGGGGCTCCTCCTTCTCGCCCTGCGCTCGACGCCGGCGATGGGCGTGATGCTCGCCCTTCATCTCGGCGTCGTCTTCGCCTTCTTCCTGACGCTCCCCTACTCGAAGTTCGTCCACGGCCTCTACCGGACGGCAGCCCTCGTGCGCCACGCTCACGAGCAGCGCATGGCCCATGGCGCTCCCGCCAGGCCGGAACCCGCCCCACCGGTCCGCCGCGCCGCCTGACACACCAAAAAGCCCGCCTTCGAAGGCGGGCTTTTTTCATGCCTGGAGCGACCTCGGTACGTCGCTTCGATGGCGGACCGCACGCCCGAACGGCGGCGGGACGGGCGGCTAGAGCAGCGCCTCGATCTCGGCGAGGACCTTCGCGGGGATGGCGAGACCGTCGCGCATGCTCGCCTCGGCGCGGCGGTCCTCGATCTCGCCGGGCATCAGCACCTCGCCCGGTTCGCCCGATCCGCGCACCATGGCGACGATCTCTGCGAGCCGTGCCTCGGGCTGACGGACATGGTCGGTCCGGGCGGCGATGAAGGTGAAGCACGTGCCGGCCTCGCCGGAGAAGTCGCTCGATTCGCCGAGCTCGGTGGAGGCCGCGCCCCCGGCGAGGAAGCCCGTCATCAGCTCGATCATCAGGGCCAGACCGTAGCCCTTCGGACCGCCGATCGGCGCCAACGTCCCGTCGAGCGCGGCTCCGGCGTCCGTCGTCGGGTGCCCGTCGGCGTCGAGCGCGAGGCTCTCGGCGATGGGAGCGCCCTCGGCCGCCGCGCGGCGGATCTTGCCGCGGGCGACGACGGTGGTCGCCATGTCGAGCGTCACCGGCGGCTCGGCGCCGGGGACCGCCATGGAGATCGGGTTGGTGCCCAGCACCGGACGCTTGCCGCCGAACGCCGCCATCGCCGGTGGCGCGTTCGACAGGACGATCGCCGCGCACCCCGCCCGCGCCAGCCAGCGGGAGTAGGCGGCCGCGAGCCCGAAATGATTGGAGCGGCGGACCGAGACCCAGGCGACGCCGTGCGCCGCGGCACGCTCGGCGGCGATCTCCACCGCCCGCGCGGCCGCCGTCGGCCCATAGCCGTTGCGCCCGTCCAGCACGACGAGGCCACCCGCGTCGGTCACGATCTCGGCGGTGGCCGCGGCGTCCACGAGGCCCGCCCGCGCCCGCGCGATATAGTTCGGCAGCCGGGCCACCCCGTGGGAGGCGACGCCGCGGACGTCCGCCTCCACCAGCACCGAGGCGACCGTCGCCGCGATGTCCGCCGGCGCGCCGTTCGCCCGGAGCGCCCGCACGGCGAGCGCATCCAGCGCCTCCGGTGTCATCGTGCTCATGCCGGCTGCCGCCTGTCCGGCCGCAGAAGGTAGAGCGGCGCGAGGATCACCGGGATGGCGACGAGGTCCGTCCAGATGCCGGGCATCATCATCAGCACCGAGCCGGCGCAGACCACCACACGGCGCCATGCCGGAAGCGGGCCCTGCCACCACCCCGTCGTCGCGATCGACAGCGCATAGACGCCGACGAAGCTGGAGACGATCGCGATGGCGATCTCGAAGGGCGTACCTATCAGCAGGATCTGCGGGCCGTAGACGAAGATGAACGGCACGATCACCTTGGCGAGCCCCATCAGGAACGCCTCGACGGACGTCTCCAGCGGCTTCGACTTCGCAATCGCCGCCGCCGCATAGGCCGCCAGCGCCACCGGCGGCGTGATCGCCGAGACGAGGCCGTAGTAGAAGATGAAGAGGTGCGCGGCGATCAGCGGCACGCCCATCTCGGTCAGCGCCGGCGCGACGAGGACGGCGAGGAGAAGGTAGACGCCGACCGTCGGCAGGCCCATGCCGAGGACGATCGAGGTGATCGCCGTCAGGCACAGCGCCACGAACAGCGACCCGCCGCTGGCGTCGACGATGAGACCGGACAGCTTCAGCCCCAGCCCGGTCAGGGTCAGGATGCCGATGACGATGCCGGCGCAGGCGCAGGCCGTCGCCACCGGCAGGATGCCGTTCACCGCGGCGCGGCACGTGTCGAACAGGCGCTGCGGCGTCGGCCAGGACCGGCGCGCGAAGAGCGACAGCACGAGCGCGGCAACGATCGCATAGAAGCCGGCGCGGTAGGGCGTGTAACCGTCGAGCAGGAAGTAGAGCAGGATCGGGATCGGCAGCAGCATGTAGCCGCTGGTGACCAGGAGGTGGCGGAAGTTCGGGACGTCCTCGGCCGCCACCGCGCGCACGCCGTTCTTGGCCGCATGGAGCTGCACCGCCGCGAAGACCGCGCCGAAATAAAGGAGCGCCGGCACCAGCGCGTGGCCGATGATCTCGACATACGGGATGCCTGTGAACGAGACCATGAGGAACGCCGCCGCGCCCATGATCGGCGGCATGATCTGCCCGCCGGAGGACGCGGCCGCCTCGATCGCGGCGGCGGTCTGCGGCTTGTAGCCCGTGCGGATCATCAGCGGGATCGTGAAGGTCCCGGTGCTGGCGACGTTGGCGACAGCGCTTCCGTTGATCGAGCCGAAGAGGGCCGACGAGATCACCGCCACATAGGCCGGTCCGCCGGCCTTCCGGCCCGTCAGCGAGTAGCCGAAGTTGATGAAGACGTCGCCCATCCCCGTCGTCTGCAACAGGGCGCCGAAGAGGACGAAGATGGCGATATAGGTCGCCGACGCGCCCACCGGGGTGCCCAGCACGCCCTCCGTCGTCAGGAAGAGGTGCGAGACGATGCGCTCGACCGAGTAGCCCGAATGGCCGATCGGCGGGGGCAGATAGTTGCCGAACGCGGCGTAGGCGAGCGCCACGAGCGCGATGATGACCAGCGGCCAGCCGATGACGAGGCGCGTCGCCACCAGAACCGCGACGATCAGGATGGCGCCGAGCCACATCTGCCGCTCGGTGACGATGCCGGCCGTCTCGATGATCTCCTGATAGTTGAGGCAGATGTAGAGCGCGGGCAGCGACACCAGCACCGCGAGCGCGATCAGACCCATCCGCCGCCACAGCCCCGTCCCCTTGGCGACGGCGAGGAAGAGGATCGCGCACAGCCCCGAGACGTGGACGACCCGCTGCTGCAGCGCCGTGTAGGGGCCGACATAGGCCGTGTAGAGCTGGAACAGGGCGAAGGCGACGACGCCGATACCGACGACGAGCCGCAGGGCGAGCGGACCGTGTCCGCCCAGGTCCCTGCCGGCCGCCGCCTCCGGATCCTCCGCCAGAAGACGTTCGCTTTCGGCCCGCGTGCTGGCGGGCGAGATGCTTTGGGTCATCGCTTCATGAGACTTTGATACAATGCGGGGAGTCCGACGAGCCGCGGCTCGCGGCGAGGCGCTTCGCCGGCGCGCAGGCTGCGCGCCGGGCGCTCACGTCAGTCGAGGGCGCCGGCCTCGCGGTAGTAGCGCTCCGCGCCGGGCGAGAGGGCGATCGGTGTCTCGATGGCCGTCTCGGGCTGGATCTGCTTGGCCGCCGGGTGGATCGCCTGCAGCTCGGCGATGTTCTCGAACAGCGCCTTCGTCATCTGGTAGACGAGGTCGTCGTCGGTCGCCTCGTTGACGAACAGGATGTTCCAGATGTTCAGCGTCGCGACGTCGCCGTCCTGGCCGTCGTAGGTCCCCGCCGGGATGGTCCCTGCGATGTAGTAGGGGTACTTTTCGTGCGTCTTGGTGAGCACGTCCTCGTCCAGCGGCAGGACCTTGATGTCGGCGGTGGTGGCGAGGTCGATCACCGTCGGCGTCGGAAAGGCGGCGAGCACGACGGACGCGTCGAGGTTCCGGTCCTTCAGCGCCTCGGTCGCCTCGGTGAAGTCGAGGTACTCGCGCTGCACGTCGATCCCGGCGCCCTCGAACACGGCGTCCGCCATGACGCGGGTGGAGCCGCCCGGAGGACCGACCGCCACGCGCTTGCCCTCGAGGTCGGCGACGGTCTCGATCCCGGAATCGGAGCGCACGATGATCTGGATGGTGCTCGGATAGAGCGCGGCGACGGCCTCGAGCGGCCACGCCTGGCGGAACGGCTTCTCCCCGTTCTTGGCGAAATAGACCGTGTTGGCATTGCCGATGCCGAGCGTCATCTCGCCCGAACCGACGCGGCGCGAGTTCTCGATCGAGGCGCCGGTGACCTCCGCTGACGCGGACACGCCGTCGATGGTCTTGGAGAAGATCTCGGCCATGCCGCCGCCGAGCGGATAGTAGACGCCGCCCGTCGAACCCGTCCCGATGGTGATGCGTTCCTGGGCCGAGGCCGTCAGCGGCACGAGCGCCACGACTGCTATCCCGAACGCTCCGGTCAGCCGTTTCAGGGCTTTGGTTGTGGTCGCCATGGTTTCCTCCCTTGGCATTTACGACGATCTGGCGGTGCTGGCGACGCTTGCGCGCAACAGGATGCTACTGTATACATTCGTTCAAGATTACTTCAATGAAAAATGAGGGTCGCCCTCCAATGGACCCCGCCAGCGCCTCCCCCGCGCCCCGACTCGTCCACGGCAAGCCGCTCTGCGCCCCGCCTCTCGCCAGCTCGAAGCGCCCGCACGCTTCGATCCCGGCGGGTGGATGGGACGCCCACTGCCACCTCTTCGGCGCCCTCGACCGCTACCTGCCGGCCGACAGCGCGACCCATGTCGCCCCGGAGGCGACGCTCGCCGACTACCGGGCCCTGCTCGACCGGCTGGGGCTCGCAAAGGGCGTCTTCGTCACCTCGACCGTCTACGGCACCGACAACCGCCTGCTGATCGAGGCCCTGAAGGAAGCGAACGGGGCGGACACCGCAGCGGGCTGGCTGCGCGGCATCGCGGTGATCGACAGCACCGTCTCCGACGCCGCGCTGCGCGACATGCACGAGGCCGGCGTCCGGGGCTTCCGCATCAACCTTATGCGCGAGACCGGCGGCGCGCACTTCTCCGGCGGCGTCGGGCGCGAGCACCTCGCCCCGCTGGCCGCGCGCGTGAAGGACATGGGCTGGCACGCGCAGCTCTGGGTGGATTCGGCGCTCCTGGCGGATCTGCGGGGGGACCTCGCCCGGCTGCCGATCCCCTTCGTCATCGACCACTTCGGCCGCACCCAGGCGGCGCGCGGCGCGGACGACCCGGGTTTCTCGCTGCTGTGCGAGATGCTCGCCGCGGGCGAGGCCTACGCCAAGATCTCCGGCGCCTACCGCATCTCCAACAACGCGCCCCACTACCCGGACGTCGCGCCGATGGCGGCGAAGATCGTCGCCGCCGGCCCGACCCGGCTCGTCTGGGGCACCGACTGGCCCCACCCGAACCACGCCGGGATCATGCCGGACGACGCCGACCTCCTCGATGTCCTCGCCTCATGGTGTGAGGGCGACGCGGCGGCGCTCAAGGCGATCCTCGTCGACACCCCCACAACCCTCTACGCCTGAGGCGCGATGACCGACACGACCACCGCCGACGCCACGATGCGCTTCGATCTCGCCGACCTCACCCCGCGGGAGCGCTACAAGCTCCTGTCGAGCGCGGTCGTCCCGCGACCCATCGCGCTCGTGGTGACGCTCTCTGCCGCCGGCCACCACAACGCCGCGCCCTACTCCTTCTTCAACGTCCTGTCGGAGGATCCGGCGATCGTCGCGCTCGGCCTGCAGGTGAACGCGGCGGGTGAGCACAAGGACACCGCGACCAACATCGCCCGCGACGGCGAGTTCGTGGTCAACCTCGTCGACGACGCGCTCGCCGAACAGATGAACATCTGCGCCGTCGACCTGCCGCCGGAGGAGAGCGAGATCGAGGCGGCGAACCTGTCGATCGCCCCGTCCAGCATGGTCCGGCCCGGGCGCATCGCGGAGAGCCCGATCGCGCTCGAGTGCCGCGAGGTGCAGACGCTCAAGTTCTCGCCGCGACGCAACATCGTGATGGGCGAGGTCGTCTGCGTCCACGTTCGCGAGGGGATGGTCGACCCGGAGACGTTCAACATCGACATCGAGCGCTACAAACCGCTGGGCCGGCTGTTCGCGAGCCTCTACTCCACACAGAGCCAGCGCTTCTCGATGCCGCGGATGTCGCTCGAGGAGTGGCGCGAGCGCGCCGGCAAGGTCGACTGACCCCGCCGGTCCCGATCAGGCGGCGCTGCGGTAGCCGGAGAGCCGCCCGGCCTTCATGACGCTCCCCGGCAGCGCGTGTCCCACGACGCGCTCGGCGAGCCGGGCCGCTTCGGACAGCGCGTCGAGGTCGATGCCGGTCTCGATGCCCATCTCCTCGCACAGGAAGGCAAGGTCCTCGCTGCACACGTTGCCCGCGGCGGCGCGGTGACCGGCGAACGGGCAGCCCCCCAGGCCCGCGACGGACGCGTCGAACGTGTCGACGCCCATCTGCAGACCGGCGAAGGCGTTGGCGATTCCCATCCCGCGCGTGTCGTGGAGGTGAAGCGCGACATTGAGGTCCGGCCAGCGCTCACGCACCGCACCCACCACGCGCTGCACGCTGGCCGGTGTCGCCCACGCCATCGTGTCGGCGAGCGAGTAGGTCCTGATGGCGACGCCGCACGCCTCGGCGATCTCCAGCGTCTCGGCGATCACGTCGAGGACGCGCGCGACCGGGACCTCACCCTCGAAGTTGCAGCCGAACGCCGCCATCATCGAGGCGCGCTCCACGGTCAGCCCCGCGTCCAGATAGCGCCGCACCATGTGCATCTGCACACGGTGGTTCTCCGCGAAGTCGCGGTTCTGGTTGCGCTTCATGAAGGTCTCGGACGCCACCATCGAGATCGAGCCCTTGAGGTCGAGGCGGCCCGCGGCGAGCGCCCGGTCGAACCCCTTCTCGTTCAGCCAGAGCGCGGTGTACGCGGTGCCGGGCTTGCGGGTGATCCCGGCGACCACCTCGTCCGCGTCGGCCATACCCGGCACCCGCGCAGGATTGACGAAGGAGCAGACCTGGATCTGCGGCAGCCGGGCCTCCGACAGCGCGTCGATGAGCGCGATCTTGTCGGCAGTGGCGATCGGACCCTTCTCGAACTGGAAGCCCTCGCGCGGACCCTCCTCGTTGATCCGCACGCGCTTGGGATAATCGGCCATCGTCCTCGCCTTTCGTCTCTCGTGCGCCCTCCGCGCCGAAGCGCCGGCACGGGGCGCGCCGCCCTCACTGTATACCTTTGCGTTCCGAAGTGCAGGCGGGATCGCGGCGGTACGTGGTGCAGGCGGCGCGGCGCGGGCCGGTTGGCGGCGATGCGGCCCGCCGGAGAAGGCGCGGGGCCGATTTTGCGTGATGCCGCAGTGGCCTGACGGGCGATGCGGCTAAAACGTGTGATTGTGGTATTCTCCGGCGACCGGCGCGGCCAACGGCGCCGGTCATTCAAGGAGAACCATTATGAAGACGATTGTTGCGGCGGTCGCGCTGGCAGCTCTCGCAAGCAATACCGCCATGGCGCAGGACGCGCCGAAAATGTTTGTAGAAACCTATCCCAGTTATGCTCTCGGGTCCGCGATGGGCCTCGTCGGCGCGCTCGAAGGCGATCAGGCCGCCATCGACCGCAAGACGATGCAACTCGTGCAACTTGGCGTGGCAGCACAGATCCCATGCCACTACTGCATCTATTTCCACACCCGCGCGGCGCAGGCCGCCGGAGCGTCCAAGGACGAGATCAAGGCCGCGATCGCCGCTGCGGCGGACACGCGGATGTGGAGTACCGTCCTCAACGGCAACGCCTATGACATGGACGCCTTCAAGGCCGAGGTCGACCAGCTGATCCCGATCAACTGACACCAGCCACTGCTGTCCCGGGCCCGGCCCGGGCCAGCATCAGGCATCCGGGCGGCGACCGCCCACCCGCCACGGTCCGTCCGCCGTTGCCCCCGGTTCCGCCGCGTCCGGGACATCGCGCAGTAGCCCGCGAGGACGGTCGTCGCGAGCGCGGCAGGACCATCGCCCCCTCCCCGTGGCCTTTGCAAAGGGGTGCAAATCGGCGCATTCAGCCGCTCATGAACACGATCGCCATTCTGCACACCCTGGGCGGCCTGCAAGCGCGGTGCCGTGCCTTCCTGCCCGCCATGCCGGGCGCGGCGCGGCGGGAGCTCGGGCGCGCGTCCTTCGGCGCGTTCCTGGGGATCCTCCTCTGCGCCACTGCGGTCTCGCTCATGCAGCGGATGACCGGGAGCGGCTGGTTCCTCGTGGCGCCGCTCGGAGCGACCGCCGTCCTGGTGTTCGCCGTCCCGAACAGTCCCCTGGCGCAGCCCTGGTCGGCGGTGGTCGGCAACTTCGTCTCCGCCGTCGTGGCGCTGGCCGTCGTCTCCGTCCTCCCCGCGCCGTGGGCACCGGCGGTCGCGGTCGGCGGCGCGATCTTCGCCATGATGCTCGTGCGCGCGCTCCATCCGCCGGGCGGCGCGGTGGCCCTGCTGACGGCGATCGAGGCGGCCTCGCTGCACGACCTCGGCATGGCCTTCCCCTTCGTCCCCGTGGCGGCGACGACCGCGATCCTCGTCATGGCGGCGATAGGCTTCAACCGCTGGACCGGGCGCGTGTACCCGTTCCGGCAGGCCGGGCAGCAGCCGCCGGCGCAGCAGCGCATCGCTCTCTCGACGCACGAGCTGCAGGACCTGCTCTTGCGCTTCAACCAGACGACCAACCTCGGCGTCGCCGATCTGGGCCGGCTCATCGCGGCGGCCGAGCAGGAGGCCGCCGCGCACCGTTTCGACGGGACGCGCTGCGCCGACATCATGACCGAGACCCTCATCACCGTCTCTCCCGAGACACCGCTGACGCGGATCGCCTGGTTGTTCCAGCATCACCCGATCAAGAGCCTCCCGGTGGTCGACGACGATGGCACGCTGCTCGGCCTCGTCCTCCAGAGCGACCTCGTCGCCGCCCTGACACTCGGCCAGCCGCTGAAGCGCTCGCGCAGCGGCCGCCGCGTCAAGCTGCATTTCCGCGACCTCCGCGCAGAGGACGTGATGCAGGAGGACGTGCCGGCGGTCTCCGCGGACACACCGGCCGGGCTGCTCCTCGACAGGCTGGCAACCCAGAAGGTCCAGGTCGTGCCAGTCCTGAAGGACGGGCACCTCGCCGGCATCATCACCCGCTCGGACCTGATCCGGCTGCAATTGCTGGAAATGAAGCCGGCCGCCGGCATCAACGCGTCGTAGCGCAGGCCGCCCCCGGCAATATAGTTCCACACCAAGCCCGACCAATTGCTCATCTGGCGGCTTTATCAAAGACTTGACTTACTAAAACCGTAAAATGTGACAGCGACGGACAGCAACGGATCACTTGCCATTAAGTCGTATGGACCCACCGAAACTTGTGCCTTTTCCGGGATATAGCAGGCACAATAAACGAATGTACATTTTAAGTACAAATCTTGAGCATCCAGAGCCAAACCGGACTCGTTGATGTCAGTAAACGACCATGACAATCAATGGAGGAAACGGTGGCGAATTTCTCAGGGAGCAATGGGCCGGACAATATCAGCGGTACGCCGGGCGCCGACTTCATCATCGGGCTGGACGGCAACGATACGCTCTTCGGACTTGGCGGACATGACCGCATCGTCGGAAGCGGCGGCCTCGACTTCCTCGTCGGCGGAGACGGGCTCGACACCATCTTCGGCGAAGACGGGGACGACACCATCCAGGGCTCTGCCGGCGCCGACCGCCTGTCCGGCGGAACGGGTGCCGACCGGATCTTCGGTGGCGACGACGGAGACCTCGTGTTCGGCGACGAGGGGAACGACACCATCGGCGGCGACGACGGCAACGACACCCTCAACGCCGGTGACGGCGACGACCGCGTCCTGGGCGGCGACGGCGACGACGAGATGTTCGGCGGCGGCAACGCCGACCTGCTGCGCGGCGGCCTCGGCAACGACCTCGCCTTCGGCGAAACCGGGAACGACACGGTCTTCGGTGACGCCGGCAACGATCGCCTGAAGGGCAACGAGGGCGACGACTCCGTCAACGGCGGAACCGGCAACGATTCCATCTTCGGCGACGAAGGCCACGACACGCTGAGGGGCGACGACGGAAACGACAAGATCTGGGGCGGCGACAACAACGACGTGCTCTACGGCGAAGGTGGACAGGACATCCTCTGGGGCAATGACGGGACGGACTCCCTGTCCGGCGGCGACGGCAACGATCAGGCCTACGGCGGCGGCGGCAGCGACAGCCTCTACGGCGACGCCGGCGACGACAGCCTCTATGGCGACGCCGGCAACGACCAGCTCTTCGCCGGCGACGGCAACGACCTGGCCTTCGGCGGGGCGGGCGACGACTTCTTCCAGGGCCACGACGGCAACGACACCCTGAAGGGCCAGGACGGCAACGACACGATGTTCGGCGGGACCGGTCTCGACCTCCTGCTCGGCGGCGCGGGGAACGACACCCTGGCCGGCAACGAGGATGCCGACCTGCTGCGCGGCGAGGCGGGCGACGATGACCTCAACGGCGGCTCGGGGGACGACTACCTCAATGGCGGCACCGGGGAGGACCAGGTCACCGGCGGGGCCGGCAACGACTCCATCTACGGCGAGGAGGATGCCGACCGCCTCGTCGGCGGCGACGGCGACGATTTCGTCCGCGGCGGCGCGGGAGACGACGTCGTGCTCGGCAACGAGGGCAACGACACGCTCCGCGGGGACGACGGAAACGACGCCCTCATCGGCGGCGCGGACGACGACATGCTCTCGGGAGGCAACGGCAACGACGAGCTTCAGGGCGGGGACGGCGACGACACGCTCCTCGGCGGCGACGGCAACGACACGCTGAGCGGCGGCGAGGGGAACAACGAGCTGACCGGCGGCGAAGGGGCCGACCAGTTCAACTTCGACGGCGGCATCACGACGATCGTCGATCTCGATCTCGACCTCGACGTCCTCGACACGTCGAGCGTCCTTGGACTGGACACGGCACTTTCGATCCTGGGTTCGACGACGGTCGTCGGTGCGGACCTCGATATCCTCGGCGGGGACGGCAGCCTGCTGACGCTGAAGGACGTCACGATCCTCGACTTCGCCGATTTCCTCGGCATCGACATCGACCTGCTGAACTCGGACCTCGGCATCATCTCCGGGTAGGCCGGCCGATCGGGGAGGTTTGGCGCCAAACCTCCCCGCCGGTAGCATCGTCCCGCTCGGTCCGGTGCGGACCGGGCGGATGACGGCTCAGCCGTGCGCGGCCCGCTGCCGCTCGAAGATCTGCTCGGCCTCCTTGCCGTAGAGCTCCTCGAAGTGGTCGAAGGCGGCCTCGAAGTTGCCGACGCCCTGCGTCGCCGAGCGCAGCACCTGCGGCAGCTCGTCGAGCGCGGCACCCGGCAGGCGGGCGCGGAACACGTCCCAGCCGCACGCGTCCGGGTCGTTGCCGACGCCGAGGACCTGGCCCTTTTCCGACGAGACGAGGCCCACCAGGGTGCCGCTGCACGTCGACGGGGCGTGGATCGTCACGTCGTAGATCTCCTGCAGGAGCAGCGGCCCCGCCTCTGAGAGGGCCTGCAGGACGCCCATCCGGGCGGCGGTGCGGAAGGCGTGGTCGGAGCTGTCGACCGAGTGGTGCTGGCCGTCCGTCAGGGTGACCGAGACGTCGATCACCGGAAAGCCGAGCGGCCCGCGCTGCATCGCCTCGCGCGCTCCCGCCTCCACGGCCGGGATGTAGTTGCGCGGCACCGTCCCGCCCTTCACCGTCTCGTTGAACGTGAAGCCCGATCCGCGCGGCGCGGGCTGCACCGTCAGCTTCACATCGGCGAACTGGCCCGCGCCGCCGGTCTGCTTCCTGTGCCGGTAGTGGACGTTCGCCGGACGCGAGATGGTCTCGCGATAGACGCCGACGAGCGGCTCCTCGCTCACCTCCAGGCCGAACTCCTCGCGCAGCGTCTCGGCGAGACGGCGCAGGTGCATCGGCCCCTGGATGCGCACGAGCTGCCGGCCGGTGCTCTCCTCCTGCGTGACGACGAGGCCCGGGTCGTCGACCCCGAGGCGGGCGAGCGCGGCCGAGAGCTTCACGTCGTCCCGGTCGTTGCGCGGCAGGAGGAGGCGGGCCACCATCGGCGGCGCGGTCCGCGCCCAGCGCGGCGGCGGCAGCGCCTGGTCGCGCGTCATGAGCGCTCCCGCCGAGATCTGGTCGGCCTTCACGACCATCGCGACCTCGCCGGGCGCGAGCGGAGCGCCGAGCCGCTTGTCAGAGCCGATCTCGCTGAGGAGGCCGACGGAGGCGCCCGCGAGCGTCTCGCCCGGTCCGACGCCTTCGCCCAGCGCCCGCACGAACGCGGTCCGCCCGACGTGCCGTTTGTGCTGCGCGTGAAAGCAGACCGCAGCGAGCGGCTGCGCGACGGCGGCCGGTGACAGGCGCGCGCGCAGCGCCGCGACCGACGGCGCCTCGTGCCGCAGCGCCTTCATGAGCCGGGCGAGGCCGTTGCGATGGCCGCCCGCGCCGATCAGCGCCGGCAGCACCCTGGTCTCGCCGAACACCCGCGCGCAGATCGCGTAGAGCGCGTCGCTCGGAGGCTCGCGGTCCTCGACGACCTCCTCCAGCAGCCAGTCGTCGAACTCGCTGATGTGTTCGAGGAGCTCGGCGCGCGCCTCGTGCTCGCGCGAGGTGAGGTCGGACGGCAGCTCGACCAGCGCCGACGGCTGCCCCTCCCGGTAACGCCAAGCCCGCTCGGACACGAGGTCGACGGCGCCGACGATCTGCGAGCCCTCCCGGATCGGGATCTGGCGCAGCACCACGAGATGGCTCGCATAGCCCTGCAGCGCGGCGACGATGTCCCGCACGCGCCCACGCGCCTCGTCGATACGGTTGATGAAGACGACGGTCGGCGTGCCCGATTCCTCGACGGCACGCATGAACGGAGCGGCGAGGACCGCCTCCTCCGGGTCCGGCGACACGCACAGCACCGCCGCATCGCTGGCGAGGAGCGCGTAGCGCGCGTCCGGCAGCGACTCGATGGATCCCGGGCAGTCGATCGCGCACCAGGGTTCGCCACCGAACCCGAACGTGGTCACCGACAGCCCGCTTCTCGTTTCAGCCTTCTGGGACGAGCCCTCCAATGCGGCAAGCGCGTCCACCAGGACGGACTTGCCGCTCCCAGAAGGGCCTAGCACGGTGAAACACCGCATGACTTCCCTCCCGATCTGCCGGCTCTTGTTCGCGGCCGGCTCACCACGATGCCTCGTGGCCCGAGCCATCTCCGGAAGGATGACCTATCGGCGAAGGTCCGTCGACCAGATCTTCGCCCGGCAGGGGCCGGCGGCTCCGACGCGGCCCGGCGTGCGACCGCGCCGACATTCGCTCCAGTGGCGCCATCGCCGCCAAACATTCGCGCCGATCTGGGCGCATCCATTCGCGAGTTCCATGCGTGCGACCCGCTGCGCTTCAGCGGCATGGGAGATCAGAATGCACAACGATTTGACACGGCGCGTCGTGGCCGAGTTTTTCGGCACCTTCTGGCTCGTATTCGGCGGTTGCGGCGCCGCCATCTTCGCCGCCGCGTACCCGGATCTCGGGATCGGCTTCATGGGCGTCGCGCTCGCCTTCGGCCTGACGGTGCTCAGCATGGCGTACGCCGTCGGCCACGTCTCCGGCGGGCACTTCAATCCGGCGGTGACGCTCGGCCTGTGGGCCGCGAACCGCTGCGCCAACAAGCACGTCCTGCCCTACATCTCGGCGCAGGTGCTCGGCGCCATCATCGCCGCCGCCGTGCTGTGGTCGATCGCGTCGGGCAAGCCGGACTTCGTCCCCGGCGGGTTCGCGGCGAACGGCTATGGCGAGCTCAGCCCCGGCAAGTACACGCTCGCCGCCTGCTTCTCCGCCGAGGTCGTCGCCACCTTCTTCTTTCTGCTCATCATCGTGGGCACGACGTCGAAGGGCGCCGCGACGGGATTTGCCGGCATCCCGATCGGCCTCGCGCTGACGCTGATCCACCTCGTGACCATCCCGATTACGAACACCTCGGTGAACCCCGCCCGGAGCACCAGCCAGGCGCTCTTCGCCGGCAGCGAATACGTCGGACAGCTATGGCTCTTCTGGCTGGCGCCGATCCTCGGCGCGATCGTCGCGGGCATCGCCACCCGCCTGATCTACGAGCCGGAAACCCTCGTCGCGACGACCATCGTGGAGGAACGAAGCGTCTCCGCCTGAAGACCCGGACCACGTGAGACCGGCAGCCCGCCGGACATGATGTCGTCCGCGGCCGGGCCGCGGACGAGGACGCCCCGCCCCGTCCGCGATCCTTGCAGCTCACGGGTGGGGCCCGCGCTCGCCGGAGGGCGGAGCGACCGGCATCGTGGCGACGTCCGCAGCGCCGAGACCCTCCCCGGCGCGACGGCGCTAGTTGCTCTCGAGCGCGAGGGCGATGCCCTGGCCGCCGCCGATGCAAAGGGTGACGATCCCCCGCTTCAGGCCGTCGCGCTTCATCGAGTGCAGGAGGCGCGTCGTCAGGACGGCGCCGGTCGCTCCGATCGGGTGGCCGTGGGCGATGGCCCCGCCCTCGACGTTGACGATCCCTTCGGACAGTCCCAGCGCCTTCGCGACCGCGAGCGGCACCGCGGCGAAGGCCTCGTTGATCTCGACACGTTCGACGTCGCCGAGCGACCAGCCCGCCCGCTCGAGCACCGCCTTCACCGCCGGCACCGGGCCGAGACCGAACATCCCCGGCTCAACAGCGGCCACCGCGTAGGCGGCAAGCCGGCCCATCGGGACGAGCCCCTTCGCCTCGGCGGCGGCCCGGTCGGCCACGATCATGGCCGCAGCGCCGCTGTTGAGGCCCGGCGCGTTTCCGGCTGTGATCGTGCCGTCCTTGCGGAAGGCCGGCTTCAGGCGGGCAAGCACGTCGGCCGTCGTCTCCGGGCGCGGCGCCTCGTCGACGTCGAACGTCGTGACGGACTTCCCCGCCCTGACCTCGATGCCGACGATCTCGCCGGCGAAGACGCCGGCGTCGCGGGCCGCCGCGAAACGCTGCTGCGAGCGGGCGGCGAACGCGTCCTGCTCCTCCCGGCTCAGCTGCGCCTCGGTGACGAGGTCTTCGGTGTGCCAGCCGGAGTGCTCGCCCGAGAAGGCGTCGTTCAGGCCGTCCGTCAGCATGCTGTCGTGGATCTCCGCCGGGCCCATCCGGTAGCCCCAGCGGCCGCCGTCCATCAGGTACGGCGCGCGATCCATGTTCTCCATCCCGCCGGCGACGCCGATCTCGATGTCGCCCGAGACGATCTGCTGCGCGACGGTGACGATCGCCTGCGCGCCGGACCCGCAGACGCGGTTGACGGTCATCGCCGGGACGGACACCGGCACGCCGCCGCCGATGGAGGCCTGCCGGGCCGGGTTCATCCGGTTGCCGGCCTGGATGACGTTGCCCATCACGACGGACCCGACGGCGGCCGGGTCGAGGTCCGCGCGATGCAGCGTCTCGCGGACCACGGCGGCGCCGAGGTCGGTGGCAGGCGTATTCTTCAGGGAGCCGTTGTAGGCGCCGATCGCGGTTCTGACCGGATGGCAGAGGACGATGTCGTTGGTCATGGATGTGCTCTTCCGGGTTGTCGGCAGCGCGTCCCGGCCCGTATCCGGCCGGCGCGCTCCTCGGGCGCCACCGCCGCGTCCATCCGCCGGGCATCTGCCCCGGGACGGGTCGGCAGCGCGATTGACGTCAGCGGCGGCACGATTGCCGCCGCGGTGGTGAGTGGAATGCCGGGCCGCCCGCCCGGCCTTGGACCGCCGGCCCGACATGCGCCGAGCGGGGACCGGACGCGGCGGTCGTGATCACCGGTCCGGCCCGTCCCCGTCGCGCGGGGACCGCGCGCCGGTCTTCGCGCAGGCGAGGATCTCGGCCCGGAGTTCCCCGTCCGGCACCGCGCGGGACAGGATCAGCGCGCCGACGAGCATCGACAGCGTCCGGAGGATGTCGCAGCGGTCGGGCGGGTCGTCAGGCGACGCAGCGGCAACGGCCGATACCCAGTCCTCGACCGCGTCGCCGAACACCTTCCCCAGTTCGGGACCATGCCGCGGCGCCTCCGCAGCCAGGGACGCGAAGGCGCAGCCCCTGTCGCGGGTGCGCACGTGTGCCGGCGTCAGGTAGCGGGCCGCGACCGCCTCCAGCGCGTCCCCCTCGACGCCGTCGAGGATCTTCGCCCACGCCTCCCGGTTCTCCTGCAACGCCGCCGCCGTCGCCTCCGCGGCGAGGGCCTCCTTGCTGTCGAACTGCTTGTAGAAGCCGCCGTGCGTCAGCCCGGCCGCCTTCATGAGCGCGGCGACGCCGACACCGTCATACCCGTGCTCGCGAAAGGACCGGCCCGCGGTCTCGACGACCGTTCGCCGGTTCCGGGCGGCAACGTCACGGCTCACACGCATAGAAGGGTCCCCCTGGGTGGCTCACGTTCATTTGGATGACGTCTTGAATCTAAAAATTCGCCGAATAGATTTCAACCATCATCTAACGGGGCCCATCAGCGGGCCTCTCGGGCGAAGGACAAGCGACATGGATCTCAAGACGACGACCGCGCTCGTGACGGGCGCTAACCGCGGGCTGGGGCTGGCGATCGCCGACGCGCTGGAACTCGGCGGCGCCAAGGTCTACGTGGCGAGCCGTTCCGGCCGGACCGACGCGCGCGAGCGTTTCATCCCGGTCACGCTCGACGTGACCGATCCGGCATCCATCGCGGCCGCCGCGGACCGGCTCGGGGACGTCACGCTCCTCGTCAACAACGCCGGCATCCTCGCGGGCGGCGGGCCGATCTCGGCGCCAGGCCTCGACGGCGCGCGCGCCGAGATGGAGACGAACTATTTCGGCAGCCTCGCGATGGCCCGCGCCTTCGCGCCGCTCATCGCCGCCAACGGCGGCGGCGCCATCGTCAACGTCGCGTCGATCCTTTCCCACGCCCCGATCCCGCAGGCGGGGACCTACTCGGCCAGCAAGGCAGCGGTGCTGTCGATGACGCAGGCCATGCGCGCCGAGCTCGCCCCCCGCGGCGTGCGCGTCCTCGCCGTCCTCCCGGCCTACATCGAGACGGACATGACCGCGGGCCTGACGGCGAACAAGATCTCGCCCGCCGCCGTCGCGGACGCGCTGGTCGCCGGACTCCGGGGTGACGCCGAGGACATCTACCCCGGCGAGGCGGCAGAGTTCGTCCGCAACTTCTACGCCGACCCGAAGGGCTACGAGCGGACCCTCGCCAACGGGGCCGGCGCCGAGCCGGCCCGGACGGCAGCCCAGTGAGCGCCGGGCCAGTGAGCGACGGGCCGGCGACCGGCGCGGGGGACGTCGCAACGCGCGCCATGCCCGCGCTGCGGTTCGGACTGGCGCGGCCCGAGGACGTTGCCGCCCTGACCGGCCTCGAACAGCTCGAGGCGATCCTGCGCGGCGATCTTCCGGCACCGCCGATGGCCGCGACGCTCAGCTTCTGGATCGAGTCCGTCGGCGAGGGGAGCGTCGAGTTTCGCGGCGAGCCGGAGGCCGGCTTCCTCAATCCCATGGGCACGGTCCACGGCGGATGGGCCATGACGCTCCTCGATTCGGCCCTCGGCTGCGCCGTCCATTCCACGCTCAGGCCGGGCGAGACCTATGCGTCGCTGGGCACGGAGGTGAAGTTCCTGCGCCCTCTCCTTCCCTCGACCGGCCAGATCCGCTGCACCGGCACGATCGTCTCCCGCGGCCGGCGCACCGCGACCGCCGAAGGCCGGCTGACGGACCTTGCCGGCCGCATCTACGCCTCCGGGACGACCACCTGCTTCATCCAGGCGGCGGAGGGCCGAGGCACCGGGACCCCGCCCGGCTGACGCGGCGAGTGGTCCCCGCGCGAGGTCCGTCCCCGGTGCTGTCGCTGTACGGTGGCTTGTCGTCGTCCTCCCTGTGCAGCCGCAAGTCATGAGAGCCGGCGTCGCCGTCGACCGAAGCGCTGGCATCGCGGGGCTCGCGGTGCTCACGCCTTAGGCAGCCCCATCCCAAATTATAACTACGGTGCAGAATATATAGCTTTGCACCAATCACGACATTTGACTTTCAAAACTATCATAGCAATTCTCCTGCTATGAAAGCAGGGACGAAAAAGCTCCTTCTCGATGAGATCGTCGCGGCGTGGGGCCGGGCGCCGGCGACGCGGCAGAAGCCGAAGTACGTGCAGCTCGCCGACGTGATCCAGGAGGTCATCGACGAGGGCGAGTACGAGGTGGGCGACCACCTCCCGAGCGAGATCGACATTTCCAACGCGATGCCGGTCGGCCTCAGCACCGTCCAGAGCGCGATGAGCCAGCTCGTCGAGAAGGGCATCGTCACCCGGCGGCGCCGTCTCGGCACCCTCATTGCCGATCCGAAGCGGCAGGCGCCCGAAGTCCACCTCTATCGGTTCCGCGACCCGGTCACGAACGAGGTGGCCCTGCCGTTCACGCGCGCGCTCGGGGTCGAGCGCATCCAGACCGCTGAATTCGGCGCCCTGCTCGCCAGTTTCGACAACGAACAGGCCATCCGCCTCGACCGCCTCGTGTGGGTGGCCGGCTCGTCGCCCGGCTTCAGCTCCGTCTTCATGCGGCTCGAGCATGCGCAAGGGCTGCTCGACGCTCCCCTCGAGACGCTGCACGGCCTCTCCTGCCACCGCCTGCTGCAGGAGGAGTCCCGGACCCGGATCGCCGCCACCCGGCATGGCGCGCGCGCCGACCTGCTGAGCGCGCGGGCCTGTGCGGTTCTCGATCTCGCCGCTCCGCACGTCGGCCTGGTGTGGGAGGCACACGACCTCGATGCGGCGAACAACGTCGTTCTCGCCCAGCGTCTGGAGCTGCCGCAAGGGCACCGCCCCATGGAGCTGACCGAACTCAAGTAACGCCGGCCATCAATCCTCTCGCACCCGTGGAGCCCCTATGAGACTGATTGCGCTTGCTGCGGCCACATTCGCCCTCTCGACCTCGATGGCCCTCGCCGACTGGCAGCCCGACGGTCCGATCCGCCTCTGGATCGGCTTCGGTGCCGGCGGCGGCACCGACACCCAGGGTCGCGCGCTCGCCAAGGAGCTCGGCGAACGGCAGGGCTGGACCGTCATCCCGGAGAACAAGGGCGGCAACGACGGCGCCGTGATGTCGTCCCAGCTCAAGTCGGTCGAGCCGGACGGCCAGACGCTCGGCTTCTCGATCGAGACGACCTACACCTTCACCACCATCGGCAACGACAACCTGTCGCCGGAGGACTTCACCTACATCACGACGACCGCCGGTTCGCAGCTTGCGATCATCGTACGGGCGTCCGAGGGCTGGACGTCGCTGGAGGATATCCAGGCGGCGGCCGAGGGCGGCACCGACATCGTCTGGGCCAACTGGGGACCGCAGGTGCAGGCCGTCTCGGAGCTGGTCGCGCGCAAGCTCGGGATCTCGGTCAACCATCTCAGCACGAAGGGCGGCCGCGGCGCGATGGACGCGCTCATGGCGATGGATGCGAACGTCGCCTGGGGCGGCGGTGCGCAGCGCGCGCTCGTGGACGCCGGCGAGCTCCTGATCGTCGCGTCGGGAGAGGACCGGCCGCTCGACCAGGCGCCGGACGCGCCGACCCTGCACGACATCGGGATCGATCTGACGCTCGGCTACCGCTTCGTGATCGTCGGCCCGGCCGGGATGGACGACGAGGTGCGCACCACCATCGCCGACGCGGTGGCCGAGATCCTCAACGACCCCGAGAGCGAGACCCGCAAGTTCATCGAGAAGCAGTACCCGCCCGAGCCGGTCGTCCAGTCCGGCGACGCGCTCACCGAGCACATCCTCGCCACCTACGAGGCGAACGTCGAGCTGATGAAGACCTTCGCGGAATGAGCCCCAGGGAGGCGGCCCGGCAGGACGAGGCGGCGGACCTGCCCGACGTGCGCCGGGCCCGGGCCTGGAACACGTGGATCGGCATCGCCCTCCTGGTTCTGGCGGCCGTCTGCCTCCTGGTCTGGTTTCCGCGCGACATCGGCAGCGGCTTCGTCGCTCGCAGCATCAGCGGACGCATCATGCCCGCCGACGCCTTTTTCCCGACGATCCTCGTCTCGCTGATGGTGCCGCTCGCCCTCCTCCTGATCCTCACCGCGCAGCGCCGCGGGCCGCGCGCGGCGGGCGGTGAGCCGGTGGGGCGGATCACGGCCGCAAACGCCGTGTTCCTGCTGCAGTGCGCGGTCCTGATCGGCGCCTCCCTCGCCGTCATGACGGTCGTCGGCCCGCTCCTCGTGCGCCTCCACAACGCGCTCGCCGGCACGCCGATCTCAGGCTACCGCGCGGTCTCGGCGACCTTCCCCTACGACGTTTCCGGCTTCTTCCTCGGGGGGACGCTGATGGCGGTGTGCTTCATCGCGCTCGCGCGGCGCACCCTCAGATGGCGCGACGTGGCGGTAGCGGCCGCGAGCGTTGCCGGGATGATCCTGATCTTCGACCTGCTCCTCGGCAACATTCTGCTGCCGCCGAACGGCGACCTCTGAAAGACGCAGCATGGAGACCGTCCTTCAGTACATCGCGCTCGGGGTGCAATCCGTGTTCGTCGGGCCGGAGGGGGCCCTCTGGTTCACGCCGAGCCTGATGGTGATCGCCGGCGTGGTCATCGGCATCCTCGTCGGCGCGACGCCGGGCCTGTCCGGCCCGTTCGCGCTCGCCCTTGCGACACCGCTCCTCATCTCCGCGTTCGGCTACGGCAACGAGGCCCTCTATCCGATCCTCGGCTGCCTTCTCGGCATCATGAAGGGGGCGACCGTCGGCGGCGCGGTGCCGGCCATCCTGTTCAACACGCCGGGGACGCCCGACGCCTACCTGACGACGCTCGACGGGCACCCGATGGCGATGGCCGGCAAGGGCCGCAAGGCGATCCAGACGGCCCACTTCGCCTCGGTCATGGGCGACAACCTCTCCGACCTCGTCCTCTTCATCGCAGCGCCCGGCTTCGCCATCGCCGTCGAACGGGTGCTCGGCCTTCCGGAGAAGTCGGCGCTGATCATCCTGTCGCTCTGCTTCATGGCGGCGGTCGTCGGCAACGCGCCGATCAAGGGCCTGCTCGGCGGCCTCCTCGGCATGCTCTTCTCGCTCGTGGGATCCACTCTGTCCGGCGCGGGACCGCGCATGACCCTCGGGGTCCACGAACTCGGCGGCGGGATCCCGCTGACCTCGGCGATCCTCGGAGTTCTCGTGCTCTCAGAGGTCCTCGTCAGCATCGAGGCGATGCGGCAGGACCGCCGGGCCCAGATGGTCCCCGAGGGGCCGCGCGAGATGGGGCCGCCGCTGACCTGGCGCGAGCGCTGGCGGATGATACCCGGCATCCTGCAGGGCGGCGCCATCGGCACGGTGATCGGCGCCCTCCCCGGGATCGGCACCACGACCGCCGCGACCCTCGCCTATGACGTCGCCAAACGGCGCTCGCGCACGCCGGAGGCGTTCGGCGCCGGGACACCGGCCGGGATCGTCGCGACGGAATCGGCCAATTCCGCGGTGTCGGGCGCCAACCTCATCCCGGTGATGAGCCTCGGCATTCCCGGCAACTTCGCCGCGGTCTTCATCATTCTGGCGGTCGAGAGCGTCGGCGACTTCACCTTCGGACCCGCCGTCTTCAACTTCACCCCGATCCGCGTGGTCGAGGGATACGGCACGATCCTCAACGAGAGCCTCGTCGTCGCCTTCGGCTTCTTCACCATGATGATGATCGCCAACGTGGTGAACTGGACCATCGGCGGGGGCCTGATGTCGCTCCTCAGCCAGCTCGTCCGGATCCCGAAGGACGTGATGATCCCGGTCATCCTCGTCGTCGCGCTGACGGCGGCGTACGTGCAGGACGGGGGCTATCTCGGCCTCTTCACGGCGCTCGGCTTCGCGCTCGTCGGCTACGTCCTGCGGCGGCTCGAGGTGTCGATCCTGCCGTTCGTCATCGGCTTCCTTCTGGCGCCGACGCTCGAGGGGCTCTTGCGCGGCAGCTACTCGGCGTCCGGCGCGGACCCCTATTTCCTGCTTCGCTCGCCGATCTCCATCGCGATGCTGGGCCTCGCCGTCCTCCTGATGGTGCGCATGGTCCGGGGAGCACGCGCGGCCTCCCGCGCAACATCAGACATCGCCGCGGTCGATCCATGACCCGCCGGCGCGACGTTCGAACCGATCCCTTAGAAATGAGACGACCATGAAGCTAACCTTGCTCGGCACGGGGACACCCGCCCCATCCCCGAGGCGGCGCAGCTCCGGCTACGCGATCGAGATCGGTGACGACCTGCTGGTCTTCGACCACGGCCCCGGCGCCCACGAGCGCCTGCTTCAGGCCGGCTACAGCGCCCAGGACGTCACGCACGTCTTCCTCACCCACTACCACTACGACCACCTGATGGACTATCCGCGCCTGCTGCTGACGCGGTGGGACCACGGCCCGGCGGGCCAGCCCGAGCTGAAGGTCCACGGACCGCCACCGCTCCAGGCGATCAACGACCGGGTCATGGGTCCGCAGGGGCTTTTCGCCCTCGACATCGCCGCGCGGGTCGACCTGCCGGCATCGCAGGCGGTATTCCGTGCCCGTGGCGGTTCGGGGGCACGACCGGCGCCGAACCCGGACCTCATGGAAGTCGCGCCGGGCGACGTCGTCACGGGGAACGGCTGGACGGTGCGCGTCGGGCCGGCGCGGCACGCGCAGCCGTTCCTGGAGTGCGTCTCCTACCGTATCGAGACCGAGGCGGGGAGCGTCGTCTATTCCGGCGACAACGGCGGCGTCTACGACCCGTTCGTCGACTTCGCGCGCGACGCGGACGTCCTCATCCACATGAACCATTTCCTCTCCGGCACGGAGAACGACCCGGAGTACAGGCGCACCACCGGGAACCACATCGACAACGCCGAGACGGCCCGTCGGGCCGGCGTCAGGACACTCGTCCTGACCCACTTCCTGCCGTCGCTCGATCGCCCGGGCGTCAAGGAGCAGATGGTCTCCGAGATGCGCCCGATCTTCCCCGGCACCATCGTGGTGGGCGAAGATCTGATGGTCGTCCCCCTCGCCTCACCGAAGGCGCACGCGGCGGACTGACGGGCCCTCGCGGTCCAGTCCCGGGTGGCCCGAAGCCCGATCCGAGGCATGGCGCGGCGGACGTGCGGGCGGCCGCACCCGAGCGCCTGTCGAACCGGCGGCGCCGCTGGGTCGCCCAATGCGGACCGCCGACGGGTGCAGCAGGCTCGGCCAGCCTCGCGAGCGGAGGCGCGGCCATGACCGGACCGGGACGTCGCGCCGACCGCCCGGAGCAGACGCCGCGCGATCACTCCGGCTCGCCGAACTCGCGCGCCAGCTGGAACTGGCTCAGGTTGAATGCGATTCCGTTGCGCATGGCGTAGCCCAGTGCCATCGGGTCACTGCGCCGGATGGCTCGCGTGATCTCGTCGAGCTCGTCGCAGACCTTGGCGATCGTGTCGGCCCAGTCGAGTTCGGGCAGTTTCATCAGCCACATGCGCGACGTGCCGTAGAAGAGGTTCCGATGGACCTCGCGCATGCACGTGTTCGCAATCAGGCCCGTCAGGTCCCGGTAGAACTGCAGATTGACGTCGGCGAAGCCGTTCGCGTCCCCCGGCGTGAGGGCGCGGAACCTGTCGCGGTACGTGTCGACCATGTCGGCATGAGCGGCAGTCAGCGGGGTGACGAAATAGGGACCCGTCGCCGCCGCGATCGACATACGGGCGCGGTAGATGTCGACGAGGGCATCCGCGTCGATCTGGGTCACGTGGGTGCCGACGCCGTGGCGCACCTCGACGAGCCCCTCATGCTCCAGCTTGGCGAGCACCTTGCGGATCGGCGAGCGGCTGACGTTGAACTCGGCCGCCAGCACCTCCTCCCGCAGCAGCGTGTCCGGCGGGATCCGGTTGGTGCAGATGCGGTTTCGAAGCGTCTGGTAGATGTTCTCGGCGCGGATCTGCGGTGCCGTGGGGTCTCGGGGGCGCCGTGTCATCGAGGCGTCGCCTCCATCTTGTGTCTTCAACGTCAACGCTCCTCCGCTGTCGCGCGCGCCGTACCGTAACCGCATCGACGCGTCACCGTCTGCCGGTGGGCCTGAACCAGGGTCCCCGGCGTTGCGCGCGACCGGCCGCATCAGCGCGCGATGCGGCGATGCAGCGCGAAGCGGGCGTTCAGGGCGCGCATCATCGCCGCGGCGAGGAGGCTGAGGAGCAGGAAGAAGAGCCCCGCCAGCGTCATCGGCTCGGTGTAGCGGAAGGTGTCGTTGCCGATGATCCGGGCGGTAGCGACGAGCTCGATGATGGTGATCGCCAGCAGCACCGGCGTTTCCTTGAACATGGTCACGAAGTAGTTGCCCAGCGGGAGGATCACCGGCGGGATCGCCTGCGGAATGACGATCCGGCGCAGCGTGTGGCCGATGCCGAGGTTGAGGGCGCGCGCCGCCTCCCACTGTCCCCGCGGCACGTTCGCGAAGCCGGCCCGGTAGACCTCCGCGCAGTACGCCGAGTAGTGGATCCCGAGGACGAGGACGCCCGTCAGGAACGCCGGCAACATGATGCCGAAGCTCGGCAGGAAGTAGTAGACCGCGAAGAGCTGGATGAGGAGCGGCGTGCTGCGGACGAACTCGATGGCGAGCCGCACGGCGAAGGTGAGGCCGGGGACCTCGAGGAGGCCGATGACGGCCCACACCAGTCCCAGCGCCGCGGCGGCGGCGAAGCCGAGGACCGTCACCTCCAGCGTGACCAGCGAGGCCAGCGCCATCGTCGGCAGGATCTCGAACGTGTAGGCCCAGTCCCAGGTCATGCCAGCCTCGCCTTGGTGGTGCCGCGGGAGAAGCGCCGTTCCAGGAGGCGCATCAGGATCGTGATCGACAGGCCGATCGCGAAGTACATCAGGAGGACGATGGTGAAGACCTCGACCGTCCGGTAGGTGGTCTGGTTGAGCTGGTAGGCCGTGTACGTCAGGTCCGAGATCCCGATGAAGGAGACGATCGCCGTCAGCTTGAAGAGCTGGATGGCGAGGTTGCCGAAGGGCGGGATCATGATCCGCAGCGCCTGCGGCAGGATCACCCGCTGCATCCGGCGGAAGGCGCTCATGTTGAGGGCGATCGACGCCTCGACCTGGCTCCGCGGCACCGCCCGCACCGACGCCTCCACGACGATCGCCGCATAGGAGCCGAGGTTCAGCGACACCGCGAGCACGCCGGTGGTGAACGGGTCGATCCGCGGCCCGAACAGCGGCAGCACGTAGAACAGCCAGAAGAGCTGCACGAGCGCGGAGGTGCCGCGGAAGATCTCGATGTAGGCGGTCGACAGCCACCTCACCGGCCCGACCGGCGACAGCCGCCCGAGCCCCGCGGCGAACGCGATGAGGGTGGACAGGACCGCCGACGCGACGAGGATCTTCAGCGTGGTCGCGGCAGCGTCCAGGAAGACGGCGGCGCTGCCGGCGAAGGGCGACTGGACGAAGTAGACCAGTCCCGCGACCACGGTCACGACGAGCGTGATGACGAGCGCGCGGATGGACATGAGCGTGGCCTCTCTGGGTCTGGTGGAACGCGCGCCGCGCCGGGCCGATCTCGGGCGGCGGCGCTAGAGGCCAGCGCCGCAGAGCGTCGCCATGTCGAACGCCGGGCCGTCGTCCGGGCCGAAGCCCCAGGCCGAGGCCATCTCGCCGTAGGCGCCGCTCCCGATGTACGTGGCCTGGATCGCGTCGAAGGCGTCGCGGAAGGCGGCGTTGGCCGCGAGCACCTCGCCGTCGCCCTTCGGGAAGGAGATGGCACCGTGGCCCTTGTAGGTTTCGCCGGCGATCTCGGTGATCGAGCCGGAGCTCTCGACGCCGATGAGCTCGCCTGCGGTGCGCACGATGTCGGCGATGGCGAAGGCCGAGAGGGCGAAGCCGTCCGCACGGCCGGACATGACGGCGGAAATGCCCGCGGCCTTGTCGGAGACCTTCAGCAGCTTGTCGTCGGGCACGCCGTCACGCTTGGCGAGGTCCTCCTCCGTGCCGCCGGCGAGCACGGCCAGGATCGCGCCGTCAGTGGCGGCGATGTCCTTGAAGGTATGGAGCCCTTTCGGGTTTCCGGCCTTCACCACGTAGGCGGCGCCCTGACCGAACGTCGGCTCGGCGAACAGCACCTGCTCGCAGCGCTCCGGGCGGATGTACATGCCGGCGGCTGAGAGATCGATGCGCCCGGCGACGAGGGACGGGATCAGCGCGCCGAAGTCCATCGCGATGTACTCGATGTCGGTGATGCCCATCTCCGTCAGGACGTGCTGGACGACTTCCACCTGCTCGCCGGTAAAGGATCCGTCAGCCTGCTTGTAGCCGTAGGGGGCATAGCCGGCGATGCCGACGCGGACCCCCTCCGCCTTGAACCTGTCGAGCAACGGGTTGTCGCTCGCCGCCGCGAGGGACGAGGCGGTGACAGCGGCGGCGAAAGAGCACGCGCCGATGAAGCGAGCAAAGCCAAGCATTGTGAAGTCCTCTCTGCGTTTCCGATTGAAGCCACGGGGCGCGCGGAGGATGCGGTGATTGCGCGCTCGTTTCTAGAGAAAAATACATGTCTGGCGAAAATTGCGTCACGCTGGCAATCAAATAGCCTTTTCGGTTGCGGATAATATTGAGATGTATACGACTGTTGGCGGAAGCCGGACGGAGGGTCCTCCCGTGGACGCAGCGGTCGTGAACGTGTTCGCAAGTAACGTTCGTCACGCGGACTTTCCGTCGGGCACCGCGCCCACGGGTTATGCTCGGGAGGCCGTAAAAGGACCCGCCCGCGTGGGACCTCACGGGATCATCGGTGACGAGATCGCCGATCCGCGATCCCTCGGACGCGACAATCACGCGATCTACCTGTTCAACCTGGACCACTATGCGCACTTCGAGGCGTTGCTGACCCGGCCCCTGCGGCCCGGAACCTTCGCCGAGAACGTGCTTTACGAGGGGCCGGATGAATTCGCGTTGAGGATCGGCGATGAAATCGGGATCGGCTCGGTCAGGCTCGTTCTGACGACACCGCGAATTCCCTGCCACAAGCTCTGGCACTTCGTTCAGGCCGAGCAGGGGTTTTCCGCGCAGTTCTCAAGAAGCAACCGCACCGGCGTCTATGCGCGCGTGCTGGAAGGCGGCGACATTCGTGCCGGCGACAGCATCGCCGTCGTCCGGAGCGACCCGCGCAACGCGACCATCGCCGAGCTGAACGCCGCGATGACCCGGTTCGACTGCGACGCCGGGCTGCTGACGAGCGTCCTGTCCTCGCCCGACCTCCTGCCGGGCGCCGCCGACGCGATCCGCCGGCGTGTGGCCGGGAACCAGCCCGAGCTCCTCGCCGAACCCGTGCGCGCCCGTGTCGTCGGGTGGCGGCGCCTGTCCCACGATGTGACGGAGCTGCGCATCACCGCGCCCCCGACGACGGACTTCGGCTGGAAACCCGGCCAGTTCCTCACCCTCGCGCTCCCGGTCGGGACCGGCGCGACGCTCTTCCGCTGCTATTCGCTGACCGCGGGACCGCCGGATGCGCCGTTCACGGTGGCCGTCCGCCGCAACGGGGCGGCTGGCCACGCCGCCTCGGTCTCGCAGCACCTCTTCGACGCCGACATGACCGGGACCGCGGTCACCCTCTATCCGCCGTCGGGAGGCTTCTGCCTGCCGGACATTCCCGGGGATGCCGTCACGTATATTGCCGGCGGCATCGGCATCACACCGATTCTCGCCCACCTGCGGCACCTCGCGGCCGGTGCGGCGCGGCCTTCGGTGCGGCTCGTCTACATCGCCAGGGACAGGGCCGCGGCCGTCTTCCACGACGAGCTCCGCGCCTTGGCCGAGGGGTGGGACACCCTCGACTACCAGCTTCACCTGACCCGTCCCGGCGTCGCCACCGCCGGGCGTCCCGATGTCGACACCATCGTGGCCGAGGCGCCGGAGGAGGCGCCGCTCTACGTGTGCGGCCCTCCCGGCCTCGTCCATGCGGTCCGCGCCGCGCACGAGAGGCGCGGCCGCAGCAACGCCGCACTGTTCTATGAGCTCTTCGAGGCCCCCGGCGCGGGCGGCGAGATCGCGGAGACCGTCCCTTGTGCGACCGTGCGCCTCCCGGACGCCGACATCTCCGGCACCTGGCGTCCCCGGGACGGGACGCTGCTCGACTGGATCGTCGCCCGCACGCCCTTCCGGCCTCCGGCGGCCTGCCGCGCGGGCCTCTGCCGGACGTGCATGGCCGTTTTGTCCCATGGCGCCGTCGCCTATCCGGACGGCATCGCGGCGCCCGGGCATGGGCGGGTGCTGCTGTGCTGCGCGCGGCCGGCGAGCGCGGATCTCGCCATAACGCTGCCCGCCACGACCCAACGCCTTCAAACCAGCGAGACACGCGACGTGGAGGAAATCCAGTGACGATCGACAGTGCCACCGCCGTGCCCGCCGAGGCGAAGCCCGCGCCGGTCCCGCCCGCGCAGACGCCGATGGTCCGGTTCGACGGCGTGACGAAGCGCTATGGCGACCTCACCGTCCTCGACGGCCTGTCGCTCGACATCATGCCGGGCGAGATGGTGTCGATCATCGGGCCGTCGGGGTCCGGAAAGACCACGGTGCTGCGCGTCCTCATGACGCTCGAGCCGATCAACGAGGGCGTGATCTACATCGACGGACGCCCGCTGACCCATATGCCGGGCAAGGGCGGCCTCGTTCCCGCCAGCGAGCGGCACCTGCGCCGGATGCGCAGCGAGATCGGCATGTGCTTCCAGCACTTCAACCTGTTCCCGCACATGACCGCGCTGGAGAACTGCGTAGAGGGGCCGATCTACTCGCTCGGACTGCCGAAGGCCGAGGCGCGCGCCCGCGCCGTCGATCTGCTCGAGCTCGTCGGGCTCGCCGACAAGATGAACCACTACCCGATGCAGCTTTCCGGCGGGCAGCAGCAGCGCGTCGCCATCGCCCGCGCCCTCGCGATGCGCCCGCGCGTGCTCCTCTTCGACGAGGTCACCTCGGCGCTCGATCCGGAGGTGATCGGCGAGGTGACGCAGGTGATCCGCACGCTCGTGTCCGAACACAACCTCACCATGCTCATGGTCACCCACCAGATGGGGTTCGCCCGCGATATCTCCGACCGTGTCTGCTTCTTCTCGGCCGGCAGGATCGAGGAACAGGGGCCGCCGCGCGAGTTCTTCACCAACCCGCAGCGGGACCGCACGAGGCAGTTCCTGCGCGCCGTCAAGGAAGCCCTCTGACGACGCCCGCAAAGACAAGGGCGGCGCTCCGGCCGGCAAGATTCGAAACCCGGGTCCGGCTGAAATCGCTGCCCGACGCCGTCATGCGGGCGGACCTCGGGCGGATCAGGGCGTACCCGAAATCGCCGCCATGAACCTGCCCACGGCGGCTTCCGTAGCGCCGGCTTCCTCCATCAGGTGCGCCTCGATCACGCTTGCCAGCTGCGAGGAGCGGCGCCGCGTCGGCCGCATGATCGCGAGCGCGAACTCCGCCTCGACCTGCAGCGGCGATGCGACGAGACCGTCGGCGGCGAAGTGCATCGCCGTCAGCGCATCCACGATGGCGAGCCCGACGCCGGCACGCGCGAACTCGCACGCGAATTCGACGGTGAACGCCTCCAGCCGGCGTCGCCCGAGGTTGCCGCTCAGGTCCCGGGCGAGGGCGAGCGGCGCCCCCTCGAAATTGCTCAGCGTGACCACGTCGTAGGGCCTCAGCGCGGACGGATGGACCGGGCCCGATCCGGCCAGCGGATGGTCCGGCACCGACACGGCGACCAGCGGCAGGCGCATCAGGACCCGCTGGTCCACGCCCCGCTGGGCGGCCGAATGGAGCCCCACGCCCATGTCCGCCCGCCCCGCCGAGACCGCCCGCGCGATCCAGCTCGTGCTGCGCACCGGCACCGACAGCGAAATGTCCCGATGGTGCGCCGCGAACGCCCCGAGCACCGACGGCATCCAGCGATGCGAGAGCAGGGGGAGCGTCGCGACCGTGACGTCGCCATGGTTGTTGTGCCGCAGGGCCTGGGCGAAGCGGTCGAGCTCCTCGATGCCGCCATAGAGCGCCTCGACCTGCTCGAACAGCGCGTCGGCCTCCAGCGTCGGCACGAGCCGGTTGCGCGCCCGCTCGAACAGCACGAACCCCAGCTCCCGCTCCAGCAGCGACAGGTGCTTGCTGACCGCCGGCTGGCTGAGATTGAGATGCCCCGCCGCCCCGGTCACGGACCCGGACCGCATGATGGCGCGGAACACCTCGACCTGGCGTGGAGTCATTACCTCAGTTTCGTGTAGCCGGCGAAAAAGCGATTTGAAGCTATAGGGGTTTGCGCGTACGGCACAACCACGCTCTTAAGCAAGGAAAACGCCCGACGGTGTCCACCGACACAACGCTGGCGGCCGACCGCCGGATCTGGCGCGACGAGCTGCCCTTCGACGAGGCGCTGCTGTGCCACCGAATCGCGACTCTTCAGGCCGATATCGCCGCCCGGGGTCTCACCGGCCTGCTCCTGTTCGATCCCGAGAACATGTTCTGGCTGACCGGTTACCAGACCATCGGCTACTTCACCTTCCAGGCGATGCTGCTGCCGCGCGAGGGGCTGCCCGTGCTCGTCACGCGCGTCGTCAATCGCGACCTCGCGCTGGCCCTGCCCACCATCGGCACCGCCGTGGCGATCTTCGACACGGACGATCCGATCACCGTCCTCGCGGACGCCTTGCCGACGGGCGGGCGCATCGGGCTGGAGACGACCTCGCGGTACCTGAGCGTGCACGATCACCGCCAGCTCGTCGCCTCCGCCGCGGTGGCGTTCGAGGACTGCAACGGCCTCATCGAGATGCGCCGCCGCACCAAGGGGCCCGAGGCGATCGAGCGGATGCGCCGCGCCGCCACCGCCGTGGAGGCGGGGATGGCCGCCGCGCTCGCCGCCGTGAAGCCGGGCGCCAGGGACAACGACGTCGCCGCCGCGCTCTACCACGGCTCCATCGCGGCGGGCAGCGAGTATATCGGCCACCCGCCGATGGTGGTCTCCGGTCCCCGCTCGGCGCTCTGCTTCGCGCTCTGGCGCCGGCGCACCATCGCGCGCGGCGACGTGGTGCTGATCGAGGGGGCGGGGTGCGTCGACCGCTACCATGCGATGATGGCGCGCACCGCCGTCGTCGGCCCGCCGACGGACGAGCAGAAGGCGAGCGCGGAGGCCCTGACCGCGCTCCTCGAGACCGCGGTCGCCACCATCCGCCCGGGCGAGACGGCCGGCGAGATCGACCGGCGCTGCCGCGAGGGCCTCGAGAAGCTCGGCCTCGCGAAATACTTCAAGAGCCGGACCGCCTACGGCATCGGCATCGGCTTCCCGCCGAACTGGGCGGAGGGGCACATCTATGCCATCCGTCCGGACGACGAGACGGTGCTGGAAGAGAACATGACGTTCCACGTCATCCCGACGATGTTCCGCGAGGATTTCGGCATGGCCATCAGCGACAGCGTCCGCGTGAGCGCGACGGGTTGCGAGGTGCTGACCCGGTATCCGCGCGACCTCGTCGTGGTCGACTGAGGGACGTTGCATGACGACCGACCATGCCTTCGATGGCGCCATGCGGGCCGCACCGGCCACCGCACCGCGGCAGCCCAGCGACGAAAGGGACCACCATGCCTGAGCCGACCTTCGCCGTTTCCCGCCTCGGGGCGGCCGTCCTCGCCAGCGTCCTGGCGGCCACCGTGCCGGCTGCCGCCGAGCAGTGGGACATGCCCACCGCCTACGGCGCGGGCAACTTCATCACGCAGGCCTACGTCGCCTTCGCCGACGACGTGCGCGAGCGCACCGGCGGGGAGATCGACATCACCGTGCACCCGGGCGGCTCGCTCTACGGCGGCTCGGAGATCCTGCGTGCCGTGCGCGAGGGGCAGGTGCCGATCGGCGCCCGGTTCCTCGGCGCACACTCCGCCGAAGCGCCGATCTTCGGCCTCGACACGGTGCCCTTCCTCGCCACCAACGCGGCCGAGGCGCGAGCGCTCTACGAGGCCTCCCGCCCGGCGCTCGACGCGGCGCTGGAGGAGCGCGGCCTCAAGCTCCTCTTCGCGCCGATCTGGCCGCCGCAGGGGCTCTTCGTGAACACCGAGGTCACCAGGATCGAGGACATGCAGGGCAAGCGCTTCCGCGCGTACGACCCGTCCACCACGCGCCTTGCCGAGCTGATGGGCGCGGTGCCGACGCGCACCGAGGCGAGCGAGATCGCCCAGGCCTTCTCCACCGGGATGGCCGAGAGCATGATGGCCTCCGGCGCCATCGGCGTGTTCCAGAAGATCTGGGACTATGTGGACTACTTCTATCTGGTGAACGCCTGGCTGCCGAAGTCGGTCGTGCTGGTGAACCTCGACACGTGGAACGGCCTCGACGAGGCGACGCAGACCGCGCTGATGGAGGCCGGCGCCAAGGCCGAAGCCGCCGTCTGGGAGGAGATGGAGACCGTGAACCAGGGCTACATCGATACGATGCGCGAGGCCGGAATGACGGTCGAGGAGCCGTCCGACGCCCTGGCCGCCTCGCTCAAGTCCATTGGCGACACCATGGTCGACGAGTGGATCGCGACGGCCGGCGATGACGGTGCCGCCGTCATCGAAGCCTACCGCGCCGCGCAGTAAGGGCGCGGAGGCAGCATGAGGGCGATCGCGCGCGCCGCGGACACGGTCCTGGCCGGGCTCTACGGCCTGTGCGCGATCCTCGCCGCGCTCTGCGTGGTCGCCATCCTCGCCCTCGTCCTGACCAGCATCGCGAGCCGGCTCCTCGGCGCCTATGTGCCGGGCCTGACCGAGGGGGCCGGCTACATGCTGGGCGCCGCCGGCAGCCTCGGGCTCGCGCACACCTTCCGCGCCGGCGGCCACATCCGCGTCGACCTGGCGCTGTCGGCCCTCGGCGGCGCGGCGCGGCGCGGGGTGGACCTCCTGGCGCTCGCCGTCACGGCGGCGGCGATCACCTACCTCGCCTGGTATCTGCTGCGGCTGGTGCGCCTCTCGCTGCGCTATGGCGACATCAGCGACCGGTCCGACGCGCTGCCGCTGTGGCTCCCCCAGCTTCCCATCGCGGCCGGGATCGTCGTGTTCGCCGTGGCGCTGATCCACGGCCTCGTGAGCTACGCCGCCACCGGACGCTCTCCCGTACGGCGGCAGGACGGGAACCTCCTCGTCGACCGGGACGCCTGAGCCGATGGACCCCATCACTCTCGGAATCGGCCTGCTGGTCGTCCTCGTACTGGTCCTCGGGCTCGGCGTGTGGATCGGCGCGGCGCTGCTCGTCGTCGGCATGGTCGCCATGGAGCTGGCGACGAGCCGGCCGATGGGACCGGCCATGGCCACCGCCGTCTGGTCGAGCATCTCGAGCTGGGGCCTCGCGTCATTGCCGCTCTTCGTGTGGATGGGCGAGATCCTCTACCGCGCGCGGCTGGCGGAGGGGCTGTTCAACGGCCTCTCGCCGATGCTGCGGCGCCTGCCGGGCGGGCTGCTTCACGTCAACGTGGCCGGCTGTACCGCGTTCGCGGCCATCTCCGGCTCATCCGCCGCCACCCTGATGACGGTCGGAAAGATGACGATGCCGGAGCTGAAGAAGCGCGGCTATCCGGATCGCCTCGTCGCCGGATCGCTGGCCGGGGCCGGCACGCTCGGGCTCCTGATCCCGCCGTCCATCACGATGATCCTCTATGGCGTCCTCGTGCAGGAATCGATCGCGCGGCTGTTCCTCGCCGGCGTCCTTCCCGGGCTGATGCTGGCGGGCCTCTTCGTGACCTACCTTGTCGTCTGGGGCCTCGTCACGCCGCAGGGGCGCGCGCTGCGGGAGGAGCGGGCGACGCCGCGGCAGATCCTGCGCGGGTTCGTCGAGCTTCTGCCGGTGGTCGGCCTCATCGTGCTTGTGATCGGCTCGATCTACGCCGGGATCGCGGCGCCGACGGAGGCGGCCGCGCTCGGCGTGGTGGGCGCGCTGATCCTCGCCGCCAGCCGCCGCGAGCTCACGTTCGCGGCGCTGTCCCAGTCGCTGATGGCGACCGTGCGCACGACGTCGATGATCGTCCTGCTGGTGGCGGGCTCCGCCTTCGTCACCATGGCGATGGGCTTTACCGGCCTGCCGCGCGACCTCGCCGCATGGATCAACGCGATGTCGCTCTCGCCGACGACGCTGATCCTGGTGCTGCTGCTCTTCTACATGCTGCTCGGCTGCGTGCTTGACGGGATCTCGATGATCGTCCTCACCATCGCCATCGTCGAGGGGATGGTCCGCGCCGCCGGGATCGACATGGTGTGGTTCGGCGTCTTCGTCGTGCTGGTGGGCGAGATGGCGCTCATCACACCGCCGATCGGCTTCAACCTCTTTCTGGTGCAGGGGCTGACGGGGCGCTCGATCCTGTTCGTCGCCCTCGCCGCGGCGCCCTTCTTCCTGCTGATGGCGACCGCCGTGGCGCTGCTGATCGCCTTCCCGCAGATCGCCCTGTGGCTCCCGAGCCTGATGACCGCACGCGGCTGACCGGAGCCACGGCAATGCGGGCGGCCGGTCCATGCCGCCGCCGAAGCGGGTCGCCCTCGGATCGAACCCCGGAACGGACGGGGCCTCCCGTTTCGCGCCAGACGCCAGCGCCGCGCCAAGAGCGGCTTCGCCCGGCCCCTCACCGGGATCCTCGTGCGGGGGCTGCCGTGGTCGCGCCGATCGCCACTAGAGCAGGAGATCACCCGCCTGCAGGTCGCCGACGTCGACACCGGAAAGGACCAGGACGTCGCCCCTGACGTGAAGGGCCGCGTCCCCATCGTTTGCGGTGAAGGCGTCGAGGGCGTCCGGCACGCTCTCAAAGGCGAGGTCCCTGAGGTCGAGGCGGTCGGTTCCGGGGCGAAAATCCGCGATGACGTCGTGACCGAAGTGCGGACCGAGCACGAAGAGGTCCTTGCCGGGTCCGCCGATCAGCTCGTCGTCCTCGGTGCCGCCCGTCAGCGTATCGCTGCCGGTGCCACCGGCGAGGGTATCGTTCCCGTGGCGGCCCTCCAGGAGGTCATCGCCCGGTCCCCCGGACAGCTCGTTGCGGCCGCGATCACCGCCAAGGTGATCGTCATTCTTCGACCCCTGGAGGTTCTGGATGTTGACGTAGGTGTCTCCGGCGGCCTCCCCCGTATTCTGCAGGCGAGACCGCAGATCGGCGACGACAGACGATCCGGACGTCCAGTAGGAGGCGAGGTCCCGCCCTCGGCCGCCGTCGAGAACGTCGGCGCCGGGACCGCCGCGCAGGGAGTCGTTCCCGTCGCCGCCGATCAGCACATCCTCGCCGGGACCACCCATCAGGGTGTCGTCGCCGGGGCCGCCGGAGATCCGGTCCGATCCACCCGCCCCGGCGAGGAGATCGTCGCCTCCCGGCGGATAGCCGCCCGGCCCGCTCCCGAAGATCTGGTTGTCCAGGCGGTTGCCGTACACCTGACCCGCGTTGTTCGCGTCGGCGGCCGTGAACCAGAAGTCCTCCATCCAGCCCGGCATCCGCACCACCGGGTTGTTGCTGTGGCCGCGGTCGTACCCGCCCTCGTCGTCGATCGAGAGGATATCGCTCGTATCCGCGCTGAAGAAATACTGCTGACCCCACGTGGCATCGAAACGAACCACCTTCGCGCGGTCGAAGAACGTCACGCCGCGGTCTTCCGCCTCCGCCTGCAACCAGTTCTGCAGCTTCGTCAGCACGTTGTCGTAGCGCGGGACGTCGACCAGATTGTGGGCCTCCGCCGGATCACGCCGGCAGTCGAAGAGTTCGTACGTGTTGTCTTCGTAGCGGGTGATGCGGAACCTCGGCGTCCGCATCGAGATCGAGCCCATGATGGCCGTGAGCGCGAACCCGTCGGTCGGCTCGCGCGGGTCGGACACGACGGACGCCAGTGAATGCCCCTCCACCGTCTCCGGGATCGGGACGCCGACGAGGTCCAGAATGGTCGGCATCATGTCGAGCAGCGACACGACGCCGTCGTGCCGCACGCCCCTCGCCCCGGATTCGGGGTCCACGAAGATCAGCGGCGCTCCCGTCGCCTCCTCGTACGGCGTGAACTTGCCGACCAGATCGTGGTCGCCCACCATGTAGCCATGGTCGCTCCAGAACGCGATGACGGGATCGCGGCCCGAGGCCTCGATGGCGTCGAGGATCTCGCCCAGTCTGGCGTCCATCTCCGAGATATTGGCGAAATATCCCTGAATATAGAGCCGGCCCCATCCGCTCTCGACAATGGTGTCCCAGAGCCCGTTGCGGGTGAATTCGCGCATCCAGGCCGGCGGCTCATCCCCGAGCCACTCCGGAACGACGATCCGTTCCAGAGGGTAGAGGTCCTTGTAGTCCTGCGTCGATACGAGCGGGACATGGGGATCCTTCAGGCCGACCATCAGGCTCAGGGGCGCATCGCTCTCGTAATCCCGCAGCAAGTCGGCGGCGGCCTTCGTCGTGATGAAGTCGCCGAGGTCCTTCTCCGCGCCCCCGTACGTGCCGACGCTGAAGCGGCCGTTCACTGCCGGCCTGTAGGTCCCGAGCGGGGCGGAGAAGTAGCTGTCGAAGAGTTGGCTGGCGACCCCCTCCGGCAGCGGATTCTCGTGGAAGAGCTTGCCGAACCCGTGCGTCTCGTAGCCGGCCGCCTGCAGGACCGCGGGGAGTGTGGCGGCGAGGTCGACGTCGGTATGCCACCGCGGTGCGTCCTTGTTCGTGACGACGCCGGTGGTGAAGGCGGACTGTCCCGTCAGCGCCGCCGCCCTCGAGGGGCTGCAGAGCGGTGTCGTCGCCTGGGCGTTCGTGAACGACACCCCCATGGCGGCGAGACGGTCCAGGTTCGGCGTCTGGAGCGCAACGCCGAATTGTCGTTGGTAATTCCAGACATTGAATAGATCATCGACGGCAATGACGACAAGATCCCTCATGGGGAGCCTCAAAATCAATACATAAACTGCGCATCAGGAAATATACGGCACGCCGGGTGGCACTGTTCATGCCCCAACATGCGCCGGATGACGGATACTACGCTTGACGAATGTCAATGTGCCGAGGGTTGCGGATAGTCAGGACGCTGTCCTGACCGCGTCTTTCGACACGGACCGGTCCACGTTGCCGTGGCCCGGGCGCCCGTGGCCGCGGGAGGGTCTTGCCGGCCGCGAATTGTGATTGACCCGGCACCGAAGTCCCGGCCGGACGGGTGCCGGATCGAACGGGAATGACCGCGCGCAACGCCGCCCCCGCGGCGCACACGCCTCCCAACTCAAGGCGCGGGCCGGCGGATGCAGCGGAAGCCGACGTGGCTCGTCGAGGTGTCGACCGGCTCCGGGTGCCGGGCCGCGGGGCGGTAGCGCCGGCAGTAGTTCGGCGCGCACAGGTGCGAGCCTCCCTTCAACACCTTGCGGGGGATCCTGATTTCAGGCTGGCTCGGGTCGTAGCTGCCGCCTTCCGGTCCGCCGCGCGGGTTCTGCGGGACGCAGCACGCCTTCGCCGGGACGGCGTGCCGGGACGACCAGAAATCCTCCGTCCATTCCCAGACGTTGCCGATCATGTCGTGGAGACCGTAGTCGTTCGGCGGAAAGGCCCGCACCGGCGAGGTCCGCTCGAATCCGTCGAGCGCGAGGTTCTCGGTCGGGAACTCGCCCTGCCAGGTGTTCGCCACGGCCCGTCCGCCCGGCATGAGCTCGTCACCCCACGCGAACTCGGTTCCGTCGAGCCCGCCACGTGCGGCGAACTCCCATTCGGCCTCCGTCGGCAGCGATTTTCCGGCCCAGGCCGCGTAGGCGACGGCGTCGTCATAGGCGACGTGCACGACCGGGTGGTCGTCGAGACCATGGATGGTCGACCCCGGCCCGTAGGGCTGGCGCCAGCTGGCGCCGAAGGTGAACCGCCACCATTGCCCACAGTCCCGCAGGTCCGCGACGGCAGCCGGCGGAGTGAAGACCAGCGACCCTGCGGCCAGCATGTGCGCCAGCGCGCCGGGATAGTCCTCCAGTCGCGGCACCGTCTCGGCGACGGTGACGTGCCCCGTCGCCTCCACGAAGGTCCGGAAGGCGGCGTTGGTGACCGGCGACCGATCCATGACGAAGCCGTCCACCGTCACCCGGTGCGCCGGCGCCTCCTCCGGGTAGTGGTGGTCCGACCCCATGGTGAAGCTGCCGCCGGGGACGAAGACCATGTCGTCGACCGGCGCACACGCAGCCTCTGCCTGTCCTCCCATCGCGGCGCCCATGGGGCCCCCCAACGCAGCGAAAATTTCGGATGGCCAGCATCTTTGCCGCCAACTGTGGCAACATTCGAACCCGTGTCCGGCACAAGCGCGAAACCAGGCCGTTGGCGACGTGCCCGCGCGCCCTGCGCCGCACCCCTCCCCGCTTTTTGGGCGACCCATGGCGCCGGAACCACCCGGCCGGACACATGCCGGTCCGGCCCGGCGCGCGGGATGACAGCAGTGGGGGCCCCGCGCATCGCCTGGACGGCACAGATGCCGCGTCGCCATCGAATCGCCGGACGCCTATATTGCAGCGTGGGAGGGGTGATCGCGGAGGCCTCCTCCACCGACGGTCTCCTCGCGACCGCCGCTCCCACGCCGTGGTACGCTCTCCGTGCCGCACGGCGCCCTCGGACGCCTCCGCCATGGAGAGCCGCCCGGCAGCGATCGGGGCGGCTTCAAGTCCGCCGCGCACATCGGACGGCCGGTGGCGAGCGCGCGCCGAGGCCACGCCGCAGGCGGCGCGACCAGTGAGGCTACCGGCCACACTGAGGAAAACAACGCGATGAAACGAGCGACAACCATCACCGCCGCCATGGTCGCGGCCGCCCTCCTGGCCATCCCGCCCGCCATGGCGCAGGGCAACGCCCCCGGCAATCAGACGGCCCCGTCCGCGAGCGCACCCGGCGCCCCCGCAGGCCAGCAGGGCGCCGAGGGGATGATGCCGGGAATGATGTCCGGGATGATGCCCGGCGCGGGGCGCGAGGGCATGCCCGGCATGAAGAAGATGCGTGCAGGCCGCCATGGCGGCGGGATGATGGGGCACCCGATGTTCATGCGGATGCTGTTCATCGCGGTCGACACGGACGGCAGCGGAACGCTGTCCCTCTCGGAGGTGCTGAGCTTCCACGAGCGCATGTTCAAGGCCGCCGACGCGGACCATGACGGCGAGCTGTCACCGATGGAGATGCGCCAGTTCATGATGGGCGGCATGGGCGACACGGGCGGCTGATACGCCGTGCCCCGAGCTCGCATCGGGCGCTCCGGGCGCCCGCGCCATTCACGCCAAGGAGGCCGGCATGGGTGATCACATGGACGGGTGGGGCTACGGCTTCATGGGCGGCGGCATGGTCATCTGGATCGCGCTCCTCGTCCTCCTCGGCGTGCTGATCGGCGTCCTCATCATGCGCCGCTGAGCCGGAGGCCACTCAACCGCCCTCCGGCCCGTCCTTTTGGAGACGCGCACGTCCGGGAACCGCGCGACGTGGCGCCTGCACGGGACGCCACCACCCCGGGGTGCGGGCTGCGCTACGCCGTCGCGAAAGGCGACCGTTCAGCGGCCGTCGGGCCCGGGGCGCGCCCCGGGAGCCGCCGCGCTGCCTGCCGGCAACCGCGCCTCGAAGGCGTCGATCCGGTCGGTCATCGCGGCGAGCTGGCGGAGGGGGTCGAGGCCGTCCATCAGCATGGTGCGGCGGCGGCCCGAGAGCGCGATTCCGATCGTCGGGAGGCCCGGCACCTCGATCGTGCGGGCCTCGAGGTCGATGGCGATCTCGAGGCCCGGCTCGTCCTCGAGGCGGGCGAGGATCGCCGCCCCCGCCTCTGCCCCCACACTGACTGCGATCAGCCCGTTTTCCAGCGCGCTGGACGCGAAGATGTCGCCCATATCCGCCGCCAGCACGGCGCGTATGCCGTAGTCGAGGAGCGCGTGAACCGCCTGCTCCCGCGCCGAACCGCACGCGAAGTTCGCGCCGCCGACGAGGACCGTCGCGCGCCGGTAGGGGTCGCGATTGAGGACGAAATCCGGGTTCTCCCGTCCGGCGGGATCGAAGCGGTGGTCGTGCAGCAGCACGTCGCCATAGCCGGCCGGCTTGCGCGGCCGGCTCATGTAGCGAGCGGGGAAGATCTGGTCGGTGTCGACGTTGTCGCCCCGTAGCGGCGCGGCGATCCCGGTCAGGCGGCGGATCGGTGTCATCGCTCTCCCTCCGTCAGCAGGCGGCGCACGTCGGTGATCGTTCCGGTGACCGCGGCGGCCGCGGCGAGGGCCGGGCTCGCGAGGTGGGTCCGCACGCCGGAGCCCTGCCTGCCGATGAAGTTGCGGTTGGTGGTCGACACGCAGCGCTCGCCCGATGCCGCCCGGTCCCCGTTCTGGGCGACGCACATGGAGCAGCTCGACCGCCGCCACTGCATCCCGGCATCGGTGAACACGCGGTCGAGGCCCTCCGCCTCGGCCTGTTCGCCCACCGCGGTCGATCCGGGCACCACCCACGCCTCCACGCGTGCCTTGCGCCCCTTCACCACGGCCGCCGCCTCGCGCAGGTCCTCGATCCGGGCGTTGGTGCATGAGCCGATGAAGACGCGGTCGATCTTCAGGCCCTCGAGCGGAGTCCCCGGGGCGAGGTCCATGTAGGCCAGCGCCCTGGACCACGCCTCGGCCTCCGCCGCATCGCGCGCCTCGGCCGGGTCCGGAACGCGTCCTGCGACCGGGAGGGCGTGCTGCGGACTGATCCCCCAGGTCACCATCGGGCCGATGTCGCCCGCGTTCAGCGCGACCTCCCGGTCGAACACGGCCCCGTCGTCGCTGGGGAGGGTGCGCCACCGGGCGACGGCGCGGTCGAACGCCGCCCCGGCGGGGGCGTAGGGACGGCCTTCAAGGTAGGTGTAGATGGCGTCGTCCGGCGCGACCATGCCGGTGCGCGCGCCGCACTCCACCGCCATGTTGCACAGGGTCAGCCGCCCCGAGACGCCGAGGCCCGCGACCGCGCTGCCGGCGAACTCCACCGCATGCCCGACCGCGCCCCCGGCTCCGACCCGCGCGAGGATCGCGAGCGACATGTCCTTGGCGGTGACGCCGGCGGAGAGCGCCCCGTCGACGGTGATGCGCATCGTCTTCGGACGCGCGACCCACAGGCACTGGGTGGCGAGCACGCCCGCGCACTCGCTCGCCCCCGCGCCGATGGCGAAGGCGCCGAGACCGCCGTGGGTGGTGGTGTGGGAATCGCTCGACACGACGGTGGTGCCCGGCAGGGTGATCCCGAGTTCCGGCCCGACCACGTGGATGATCCCCTGCCGCCGGTCGCCGAGGGGGAAGATCTCGATGCCGTACCGCCGGGCGGCCGCGGTGAGCCCCTCCAGCATGGCGCGCGCGTTCGGATCGGCGACGTCGGCGAGCCGGCCCCCGAGGGTCGGCGCGTAGTGGTCATGCACGGCGAACGTCAGATCGGGACGCCGCACGGTGAGCCCGCGGTCCTCGATCATCGTGAACTTCGACAGCGAGCCGTCCTGGAGATAGTGGCGGTCGATGTAGATGAGCGCCGACCCGTCGTCGTCGACCGCCACGGTGTGTGCGTCCCAGATTTTCCGGAACATTGTCGCGGGCTGCGGAGGCGCCGCCACGGCGGGGGGCTGCATGCTCATCGCACTCCCACCCGCATGCCGAGCTGGCGTGGCAGCGCGGCGAGGACGCGCGCCGCGGCCGGCGGCGTCCGGTTCGCGCGCTCGGCGGCCTCGCAGGTCATGATGCCCCACCGCACCGCGCGACCGCCCACGGTGCGGAACGGCTCCGGGGGAAGCGTCGGCAGGCGGCGCGTGACGAAGGGAGAGCGTGTCCATTCGTCGTTCGCGCCGAGGATGGTCGAGGCAAGCGTCTCCCCGGCCATCGCCGTCGGATTGACGCCGTGGCCGGAGAAGCCGGCGGCGATGTGGATCTGCTGGCCCGGCACCGTGCGCACGAAGGGAAGCTGGTCGGACGCCACGTCGATGCCGCCGCCCCAGGACGCGACGATGGGGACGGCGAAGTCGGGCAAGAGGCTCGCGAGACCGGCCGCGGCGCGTTCGGCGCTGGCGCGGTCGCTCGTATTGGAGCTGGCCGCCGGGTTGGCGCCCGCCGCCACGGGGCCGGAGCCGCTCCCCATCAGGACGCGCCCGTCCGGCGTCTTGCGGAAATAATGCAGGAACATCGCAGCGTCGCCCGCGCTGGCCTCGCTCGGCCAGATCCGCGCCAGCGTGTCCGGCGCGGGAGCGGTCATCACAGCGTAGCTGGAAAAGACCGACAGATGCGCCGCCGCCAGCGGGTGGCGGGCGAGTTCGGTGTTGGTGGCGAGGATGACGTGCCCGGCCTTCAGCGTCCCCGTCGGCGTGGCGACGGTGTTGGGCGCGCCTGCCGAGAGGCCCGTCATGGGCGTCCCCTCGAAGAGCCGCACGCCGGCGTCGAGGGCCGCCCGACGCAGTGCGCGGGCGAGCCGGGCCGGATTCACCGTGGCGCCTTCGGAATAATGTATGCCGGCACGGGCGTTTGGAATACGGCACAGCGCCAGCGCGCCGTCCCGCGTCATGCTGCGTCCGGCCTCCGGAACGCCGAGGCGCTTCATCGTGTCGAGCGCGGTGGCAAGGCTCGCCTCCTGCCGCGCCGTGGTGGCGACGACGAGGGCGCCGCCCTCGCGCCACCAGAGCGCCTCGCGCGCGGCCGCGAAGGTTCGGAGGCGGTCCTGCGCCCGGGTGCCGAGGCGGGCGAGCGCAAGGGCCGCCTCGTCGCCCAGCGCGGCCGACACGCGCGTCAGAGCGCGCCAGTATCCACCCACGTTTCCACCATTCTTGCCGCTGGCGCCGGCGCCGCAGATGTCCCGCTCGATCACCGCGACCGTCAGGTTCGGCTGCCGTTCCTTGAGGATGAGCGCCGTCCAGAGGCCGGTGAAGCCGCCTCCGACGATGGCGACGTCGACCGTCGCCGTCCCGTCGAGCGGGGGCGCGGCCACGGCGGCTCCGCCCTCACGGGCGAGTGCATCTTCTAGCCACCAGGACCGGGTCGCGGGCGCTGGAATGACCGACATCGGGGTCTCCTGCGTAAGTTTTGAGCAAGGCCAAAATTGCGTCTTGACCTCGAACTGTTTGTTTTATCGTATGCTTCCGTACGGTTTGCAATACACCGACAACGAATTGGTTTCGACCTTAAGCGCCTGAATTCGCGAGGATTTCGGCGGAAACTAAGGCCGTTCCGTCTCCCAAGCGCCCTGATAGGGTCAGCTAATATCCAACGGAGTGTCTTATGGCCGATCGGTTTGACGAACGCCTGTCGCCTGCCGCCCGGATCCGCCGGCGCGATGTCCTCAAGGGCGCCGCGGCGCTCGCGGCGACAGCGGTGGTCCTGCCCGCCCGCTACAGCTTCGCCCAGGCCGGCGGCACCCGCCTCCTCGTCGGCGTCCATCAGGACCTGCCGATTCCCGACGCGCAGATGTCCCGCGCCATGGTCACCCACATGGTCATGAAGCACGTGGTCGAGAACCTCGTCACCTTCGACGAGGACTACGAGGTCATCCCGCAGCTCGCGAAGTCGTGGGACGTCGAGGACGGCGGCAAGCGCTACGTCTTCCACCTGCGCGAGAACGTCCTCTTCCATAACGGCAAGACCCTCGACGCCGGGGACGTGAAGTGGTCCGTCGAGGGCCTGCGCGAGGTCTCCCCCAGCAAGGGCAGCTACTCCGGCATCGAGGTCGTCAACGTCATCGACCCGCTGACCGCCGAGATCGTCCTCAAGGAGGCCTCGCCGAGCCTCCCGGCGGCGCTCGCCGGCCCCTTCGGCGGCTACATCATGCCGAAGGACCTCGACGCCAACGGCACCATCATGAAGCCGATCGGCACCGGTCCGTTCGAGTGGGTCGACTACCAGCCCGGCCGGCTCCTCGCGCTGAAGAAGTTCGCCGACTATTCGGTCGACGACAGCTTCGACGGCCCGACCGGCCTCGGCGGCAAGCGCCAGGCGATGGTCGACGAGATCGAGTTCCGCGTCGTGCCGGATTCCTCGGCCCGCGCCACCGCGCTCGAGACCGGCGAGCTCGACTTCGCCCTCCTCCTCGCCCTCAACGACTTCGAGCGCCTCGCCGGCTCGTCCAGGGCCAAGCCGATCGAGGAGCCGGGCTTCGAATCGCTCGTCCTCTGGCTCGGCGTCACGACCGCCCCGTCGGACGACCTCAACTTCCGCCGCGCCATCGCCGCCGCGCTCGACTACGAGACGCTGATGCAGGCGTCCGTCGCCGGCCACGGCTCGGTCAACAACGCCTTCCTCCACCCGGAGCTGCGCGCCTGGTACTCCGCGCCGATGGACGCGCGGCACGCCTATGATCCCGAGCTGGCGAAGTCGCTGCTCGCCAAGACCGCCTACGACGGCGAGACGCTGACGATCCACGTCTCCAACTCGACCGAGTATTCGCTGAACGCCGCGCTCGTCATCCAGCAGATGCTGGGCGAGGTCGGCATCGACCTCGAAGTGCACCCGGTGGATTCGGCCGGCGTCATGTCGATCGTCTACGCCAGCGAGCCGACCTACAACTTCGGCATGACGTCGATCTCCGGCCGCATGGACCCCGACCAGGTGTTCTTCCGCCGCCTGCACTCGTCGGTCGCCGTCAACGCCTACGACAACCCGGACTACGACGCGATCGTCGAGAAGGCGCGCGCGTCCATGGATCACGCGGAGCGCGTCAAGCTGTATGCGCAGGCGCAGGGCATCGTCATGGACGACGTGCCGGCGATCGTCCTCTTCAACGTCTCCTTCCTCAACGGCATCTCCAACGCGGTGAAGGGCTACAAGCCGAACGCGCTCGGGCTGCCGCGCTTCTGGAACGTGACGGTGGAGAAATGAGCGACCCGACGCCCGGAGCGAGGCTCCGGGCCCTCCTCGCGCGGCCCGAGGCGCTTCCCGCACCCGGGGTCGCCGACGCGCTGGCCGCCCGCCTCGTCGCCGAGGCGGGCTTCGAGACGGTCTACATGAGCGGCGATTCCTCGAGCGCCGTCCGCCTCGGCATGGCCGACGTCGGCCTGCTCACCATGAGCGAGATGGCCGACAACGCGGCGCGCATCGTCGACGCGTCCGGCGGGCTGCCGGTGATCGCCGACGCCGACACCGGTTATGGCGGGCCGGTCAACGTGCGCCGCACGGTGCACGACTACGAGCGCGCCGGCGTCGCCGCGCTGCAGATGGAGGATCAGGGGTGGCCCAAGCGCTGCGGCCACCTCGCCGGCAAGACGGTGATCCCGGTCGAGGAGATGGTCGCCAAGGTCAAGGCGGCGGTCGATTCGCGGCGGGATCCGGACCTCGTCGTCATCGCCCGGACGGACGCCATCGCGATCGAAGGCTTCGAGGCGGCCCTCGACCGCGCCGAGGCGTACCGGGAGGCGGGCGCCGACGTCATCTTCGTGGAGGCGCCGCGCAGCCTCGAGGAGCTCGCCGCCATCGGCCGGCGCTTCGACTGTCCGCTCCAGTACAACGCCTCGGCCAGCGGCAAGACGCCGACGGTCCCGCGCGCGCTCCTCGCCGAGATGGGCTACCGCCTCGCGGTCTACCCCGGGCAGACGGTGTTCGCCGCGATACCGGCGATCCGCGCCATCCTGGCGCATCTGCGCGACGCCGGCACCCACGCCGACCCGCCGCTGACGATGGCGACCTTCCGCGAATACAACGAAATCATCGGGCTGCCGGAGATCGCCGAGTTCGAGGCGGCCCACGGCACGCCCGAAACGAAGCGGGTGGCATTTTGAGCCATTTGATTCCAGACTCGTGCGCGCCGCTGCGCACCGTGAGACGACGCAACGGCGTAACGACGCCATCGCCGAAGCGAGGAGAGACACTCCGCGATGACGACCCAGGACGAGGCGGTCGACGCCGCGGAGGACAGCGACGGGATTGGTGCACGCATTCGCCTCCTTCGGCAGGAGCGCGGAATGTCGCTGAACGAGCTCGCGCGCGCGGCGGACATCTCGCCCGGCACCCTCAGCCAGATCGAACGCGAGCGGGCCAGCCCGTCGATGCGCACGCTGACCAAGGTGCGGCAGGCGCTCGGGATCGGGATCGCCGCGTTCTTCGGCGCCGAGGAGGAGGAGACGGCGCCGCAGCCGCACTTCATCCGCCGCGGTTCGGACCGGACGGTGCGCGACCTCGGCCCCAGGCGGATGGTCAAGGAGCTCGTCACGCCGACGGGGTCGGCCAAGCTGTCCATCTTCGTCCTCGCCATCCCGCCCGGCGGCGGGACCGGGGAGGAGACCTACCGCTATCCGGGCGAGAAGGCTGGCGTGGTGCTGGACGGGGAGGTCGTGCTGGAGGTCGATGGCACCAGCGCGCGGCTGAAGAGCGGCGACGGCTTCTGCTTCGACGCCAACGACGAGCATCGCCTGCGCAACGTGTCGAGCGAGCCGGCCCGCGTGCTGTGGGTGACTGCGCCGGAGGCCTCGCGCGACGCGATCTGATCGCCGCGGCGCCTTGCCGGCGCGGCCCCGACCGCCGCCATCCCTCGCCACGAACAGCAAGCCCTCTTCCGGCGACCGGCCGGTGCGGGCGTGCCGTCCGTCCCGTGCCCGACCGGCGCGGCCGCCCCGCCTCTCGCCGGCGCTAGGAGGCGGTCCATGTTGCGTTATACGATCCGCCGCCTCATCGGCGCGCTGCCGACCCTGCTGCTCGCCAGCATGCTGGTCTTCCTGATGTCGCACCTCGCCCCCGGCGACCCGGCGAGCCAGATCCTCGGCAGCTACGCGACGCCGGCCGAGCTCGAGCAGGCCCGCCAGGAGATGGGCCTCAACGACCCGCTTCCGGTGCAGTACGTCCGCTGGCTCGCCAAGGCCGCCACCGGCGATCTCGGCACCTCCATCAACTGGAACATGCCGGTCTCGGACATGATCCTGGAACGGCTGCCCCGCACGGCGGGCCTCGCGGTGCTGGCCCTCGCCTTCTCCATCCTGATGGGCGTCCCCCTCGGCATCCTCGCCGGCGTGAAGCAGAACCGGCCCGCCGACCGGGCGGCGATGGTGGCGAGCCTCCTCGGCCTTTCGGTGCCGGACTTCGTCGTCGGCCTGCTGCTGGTGATCGTCTTCACCGTCAATCTCGGCCTCCTGCCCTCGGTCGGCTACGTCGACTTCGGGACAGATCCCGCGCAGTGGGCGATGCACCTCATCATGCCGGCGTTCGCGCTCGGGTACCTGATGACGGCCGTCACCGCGCGCATGACCCGCGCGTCGATGATCGAGAATCTCGGCCAGGAGTTCGTGCTGTCGGCACGGGCCAAGGGGCTGACGGAGACCCGCGTCGTCGGCCTTCACGTCCTCAAGGCGGCGCTGATCCCGGTCGTGACGGTGGTCGGCATCAACCTCGGCTCGGTCTTCCGGGGGGCGGTGGTCATCGAGTCCATCTTCGCCATCCCCGGCATCGGCGGACTGATGATCGGCGCCATCGACGCGCGCGACTATCCCGTCATCCAGGGCTGCCTGCTGGCGTCGGTGACGATCTACATCGGCATCAACCTGGTGGTCGACCTGACCTACGCCTTGCTCGATCCGCGGATCCGCTACAAATGAGTGTTCTAAGAGTGCCTGCCGTCTTCCCCGCCAGGGTGAACGGCCTGATCCTGTTCGGCGGCGCGATGCTCGGCATCGTCGTGCTGATCGCCCTGCTCGCTCCGGTGCTGCCGTTCGGCGACCCGCTGCGCATCAACCCGCTCCTGCGCAACGCGCCGGTCTCCTGGCAGCACCCGTTCGGGGCGGACAAGCTCGGGCGGGACCTCTTCGCCCGCTTCGCCTACGGCGCGCGCCTGTCGCTGTCGATCTGCGCGATCGTGTCGGTGGTCTGCCTCGTGGTCGGCACCGCGCTCGGGCTCCTTGCCGGCTACTATCGCGGGATCGTCGACACCGTCATCAGCCGCATCGCCGACACGCTGATGGCGTTCCCGTCGATCCTCCTCGCGCTCGGCATCGTGGCGACCTTCGGCGCCTCGATGACCAACGTCATCATCACACTTTCGGTGGTCTACATGCCGCGGGTGCTGCGCGTGGCGCGGGCGCCGGCGCTCGCCGAATCGCGGCGCGAGTACGTGGAGGCGGCACGTTCCTGCGGGGTGTCGGACCTGCGCATCCTGACGCGCCACGTGCTGCCCAACATCCTCGCCCCGGTCATGGTGCAGGCGACGGTGGTGTTCGCCTACGCGATGGTCGCGGAAGCCGCGCTCGGCTTCCTCGGCGTCGGTGTCCCGCCGCCCGCGCCGTCCTGGGGCAACCTCCTCGCCGAGGGACGCGCCACGCTGATGATCGCCCCGACGCAGACCATCTTCCCCGCCGTCGGCCTCGCCTTCGCGGTTCTCGGCGTGAACCTCCTCGGCGACGGGCTGCGCGACGTCCTCGACCCCCGCATGCGCCGGGCCGGAGATCCGACATGAGCGAGCCTTTGCTTTCGGTCGAGAACCTCACCGTCCACTTCGGCGAGGGCGAGCGCACCGTGCGTGCCGTCGAGGACGTCTCGCTCACCCTCAGACGAGGCGAGGTTCTCGCGGTCGTCGGCGAATCGGGATCGGGCAAGAGCGTCCTGTCCCGCTCGATCCTGCGTCTGGTGCGCGAGCCGCCGGGACGCACCGTCGGGGGGCGGATCGTCTTCGAAGGGCGCGACGTCACGGCCATGAGCCCGGCGGAGCTGCGGGCCCTGCGCGGCGATCAGATCTCGATGATCTTCCAGGAGCCGATGGCCAGCCTCAATCCGGTCTTCACCATCGGCTTCCAGATCGCCGAGGCGCTGCGGTTCCACCGCGGCCTCTCGCGGCGGGCGGCGAAGGCGGCCGCCATCGAGCTTCTGCGCGAGGTCGGCATGCCCGACGCCGAGCGCCGCTTCGACGCCTACCCGAACCAGATCTCCGGCGGAATGTGCCAGCGCGCGATGATCGCCCAGGCGATCGCCTGCCGGCCGAAGCTCCTCATCGCCGATGAACCCACGACGGCGCTCGACGTGACGATCCAGGCGCAGGTCCTCACCCTGCTGCGCCGTCTGCGCGACGAGACCGGGATGGCGGTGATCCTCGTCACCCACAATCTCGGCGTGGTGGCGGAGATGGCCGACCGCGTGGCCGTCATGTACGCCGGCCGGATCGCCGAGGTCGCGGATGCGGATACCTTCTTCCGCCGGCCGCTCCACCCCTACTCGCAGGGACTGATGGCCTCCGTCCCCCGCATCGCCGCCCGGGCGGACACCCTGAGCGCCGTTCCGGGGTCGATCCCGCGGGGCGGCGCGGCCGTCAGGGGCTGCACCTTCGCGCCCCGCTGCGCCCATGCCATGCCGCGATGCGCCGAGACTCCGCCCCTGATGGAGGCGGGCGGCACCCGCGTCGCCTGCTGGCTCCATGCCGACGCGCCGCCGGCGGGCGGTGGCCCGGCGACATCCCCTCTGGAGGCGACGCCATGACCGCCATCGACATCGCCCGCGGCACCGGAGCACCCGCCGGCACGCCGGACACGGCGCCCGCCCCGCTCCTCAGCGTGCGCGGCATCTCCAAGCGCTTCGACCTCGACGACGCATTGCTGCCGTGGGTGAAGGGCCGCGCGGTCCAGGCGGTCGACAACGTCTCGTTCGACCTGGCGCCGGGAGAGACGCTCGGCCTCGTCGGCGAGTCGGGGTGTGGAAAGTCGACGCTCGGCCGCCTGATCCTGCGCCTCATCGAGCCGGACGAGGGTGAGGTGACGCTCGCGGGCGAGGCGGTCACCGGCGCGAGCCGCGCGCGGCTCAAGGCGCTGCGGCGCTCCATGCAGATCGTCTTCCAGAACCCGTTCGGTTCCCTGAACGCCCGCATGAGCGTCGGGGAGGCGATCACCGAGCCGCTGCGCGCGTTCGGGGTCGCCGGTCCGCGCAAGCGCAAGGAGGAGGCGCGGCGTCTGCTGTCGCTGGTCGGCCTCGATCCGGACCACGCCGACCGCTTCCCGCACGAGTTCTCCGGCGGACAGCGCCAGCGCATCGCCATCGCCCGCGCGATCGCGCTCGAACCTCCGCTCGTCGTCTGCGACGAGGCGGTCTCGGCGCTCGACGTCTCCGTCCAGGCGCAGGTCCTCAACCTCCTGAAGGACCTCAAGACCCGCCTCGGGATGGCCTACCTCTTCATCTCGCACGACCTCGCAGTGGTGCGGCACGTCTCGGACCGGGTGGCGGTGATGTACCTCGGCAGCATCGTCGAGATCGCCGATGCGGACGCCCTCTTCGCCTCCCCGAAGCATCCCTACACCGTGGCGCTCCTGGCCTCGGTACCGGCCGAGACGCCTCAGGAGCGCAAGGAGAGGGCGCCGCTCGAGGGGCAGGTGCCGAGCCCGATCGACCTTCCCGCCGGGTGCCGGTTCGCCGGCCGCTGCCCGAAGGTGATGCCCCGCTGCCACACCGAGCGCCCGCCGCTCGCCGAGGTCGCGCCGGGCCAGAGGGTCGCCTGCCACCTCTACGAGGGGGCGGGCGGCACCGCCCCCTGAGACTCCGAGGCCAGCCGCTGAGGCGCGCGTCGCGCCTCAGCGGCCCATCAGCGCCAGCGGCGCGGACGTGATCCACGGCACGTAGGTGACGAGCATCAGGCACGCGAGGATGACCGCCACCAGCGGCAGGAGGTGGCGGATCATGCGTTCCAGCCCGATGTTCGCGACCGCGCAGGCCGCGAACAGGTTCACCCCGAACGGCGGCGTGATCATCCCCAGCGCGAGGTTGGTGATCATGATGAGGCCGAAGTGCACCGGGTCGATGCCGAAGCCGATTGCCACCGGCGCCAGGATCGGCGCGATCACCACGATCGAGGCCGCCGTCTCCACGAACATGCCGACCAGGAACAGGAAGGCGTTGACCGCGAGGAGGAAGGTGATCGGCCCGTCGAACGTCTCGGCGATGAAGGTGCCGATCATCGCCGGGATGCCCGCGCGGGTGATGACGAACGAGAACAGTCCCGCCATCGAGATGATGAACATCACGATCGCCGAGGACAGCGTCGACGCGCGGATCACCCGCAGGAGCCCCATCACCGTCAGCTCGCGGTAGACGAGGAGCGAGACGACGAGCGCGTAGATCACCGCGACGACGGAGGCCTCGGTCGGCGTGAAGATGCCGCCGTAGATCCCGCCGAGGATGACGACAGGCATCAGCAGCGCCAGCAGCGCCCGGTAGAGGCTCCGCCCGAACGGCTTGACCGGCAGGTCGTCGGCCACGCCATGTCCGGTGACGCGGGTCCACACGAGGACGTAGGCCGTCAGCGCCAGCGCGATGAGGACGCCCGGGCCGAGGCCCGCCACGAAGAGGTCGCCCACGGGCGCCGCCGCCGAGACGCCGTAGAGGATCATCGGGATCGACGGCGGAATGAGGACGCCGAGCTCGGCCGATGTCGCCTGCAGCGAGGCGGCGAAGCCGATCGGGTAGTTCTGCCGCGTCATCGCCGGGATGAGGATCGCGCCGATCGCGAACGTGGTGGCGACCGAGGAGCCGGAGACCGCGGCGAAGATCATGCACACCATGATGCACGAGATCGGCAGCCCGCCGCGCACGTTCCGCAACAGGCTGTCGACGAGGTCGACCAGGCGCGAGGAGATCCCGCCCGCCGCCATGATGTTGCCGGCGAGGATGAAGAAGGGGATCGCCGCGAGCGGGAACTTGTCGAGCGCGATGAACGCCTGCTGCGGCACCACGATGAGCGGAAGGTTGGTGAAGAAGGTCGTGCCGATGACGCCGGCGAGGCCGATGGCGACCGCCACCGGCACCGCGATCAGCATCAGCCCGACCATGGCGATGATCATTGTCGCGAGCATGGAGGGCCTTTCAGCTCGATGCGTCCGGCGCGGCCTGGTCCGGCGGCGGGTCGATGACGTGGCCGACGAGCGCCAGGATGGAGAGCGCCGCCCCGGTCGGCAGCGCGGCGTAGACGTAGGAGGCCGGGACGCCGAGGCCGGCGATGGTCTGGAAGCGCACGCGCCAGACGATGGCGATGCCCTGCCACAGGATCACCCACAGGAGGATCAGGATGGCCCCTGCCCCCGCGAGGCGCAGCGCGGTGCGGGCCGCTCCCTGCGTCGCCTTCTTCAAGACGTCGACCGAGATGAGAGTCCCCGTCCGCATCGCCCCGCACAGGGTGAGGTAGGTCATCCAGATCAGCGCGCTCTGCACGAACGGCTCCGACCAGGAGGCCGGGCGGAACAGGACGAACCGCGCCAGCACCTGGTAGAAGCCGACGCCCACCGCGGCGACGAGGCACACGCAGCCGAGCGCCACCGCGGTCCACGTCACGACGCGCTCGATGCCGAGCGCGCCGCGACGGATATGCGCCAGGGCGCCGCTCATTCGACGCCGCGGATCTCGGCGATGCGGTCCGCGCCGAACTCTTCGGCGAAGCTGTCGAACACGGGGCCGAGGCTCTCCTGGAAGGAGGCCTTGTCGACGTCGTCGACGACGGTCATGCCCTGCGAGCGCAGCGTGTCCAGCCCGCTCGCGATCGCCTTCTCGACCTCGGCGCGGTTGCGCTCCATGGCGTGGACGGCGGCCTCCTTGAAGATCGCCTTGTCCTCGTCGGAGAGCTGGTCCCAGACCATCGGCGAGATCAGGACGACGAGCGGCGTGAAGGCGTGGTCGGTGAGGCTGACGTACTTCTGCACCTCGCCGAAGCGGTTGTTGACGATGGCGCCGATCGGGTTCTCCTGACCGTCGACCACGCCCTGCTGCAGTGCGGTGTAGACCTCGGGGATCGCCATCGGCGTCGGCAGCACGCCGAGCGCGTCCCACACCTTGATGTGCATCTCGTTCTGCTGGGTGCGGATCTTGAGGCCCTTCACGTCCTCCACGGTCTTCACTGGCTTCACGCTGTTGGTGAGCTCGCGGAAGCCCATGCCGCCGAACGCGAGACCGACGAGACCCTTGTCCGGCATGTCCTCGAGGATGGCCCCGCCGGTCGGCCCGTCGAGCACCGCCTCGGCGTGGTCGAAGTCGCGGAACAGGAAGGGGATGTCGAAGATCTTCAGCTCCGGCACGAAGTTGGCGACGATGGACGTCGACGACACCGTCATGTCGACGGTGCCGAGCTGGAGCCCCTCGATGACCTCGCGGTCGCCGCCGAGCGCGCCGCCGCCCTGCAGGCGGATCGCGATCCGGCCGCCGGTCTTGTCCTCGATCTCCTCGGCGAGCTGGCCCATGGCGATGGCCTCGGGGGCCTGCGGGCCGCCGACGAAGCCGAGGTTGAGCGTCATGTCCTGCGCGAGCGCCGCGGTGGCGGGCCCGGCGAGAACGAGCGCCGCGGCTAAGAGTGAACGTGCGATCATGGTGTCTCTCCTCCCTGTCTGGATTATTCTTCGACCGTCCAGTGGTCTCTGACGTACGGCGCGAGGCGGTCGGGCTCGATCGCGAGGCCGAGTCCGGGCCCGTCCGGCACCGGGATGGTCCCGTCCGCATCCGGCTTCGGGTCGATGACCGCCGCGCGGAGCGGGTTGTGGCTGGTGTCGTACTCGAACAGCGGCAGCGGCCTGGCGCCGGGCGGAGTGGCGACGACCGCCGCCACCTGGAGCCCGGCCAGAAAGTTCACCCCGGCGCCCCACACGTGCGGGATGACCGGCACGCCGAACGCGTCGCCGAGCCCGGCGACGCGCATCACCTCGGTGATGCCGCCGGTGAGCGCGATGTCGGGCTGCAGGATCGACAGCGCCCGGGTGGCCGCGGCCTCCCGGAAGGCACCGGCGCCGCAGAAGGATTCGCCGCCCGCGAGCGGCACGGGAAGCCGCGCGGCGATGTCCCGGTAGGCCGGCAGGTCGTCGTGCGGGATCGGCTCCTCGATCCACCGCAGGCCGACGTCCGCCACCTGCGCGGCGAGGGCCAGCGCGTCGTGCACGGTCGACCCCTCGTTCAGGTCGATCATGAGGTCGGCGTCCGGCCCCAGGATGCGCCGGGCGGTGCGGATTGCCCTCTCGTCGGCCGCCAGACCCGCGCCGACGCGCAGCTTGACGGCGCGGAAGCCGTCCGCGGCAAACCCTTCCACCGCGCCCTCTAGCCCGGCGAACCGGTCGGCGCCGGCCGGCATCAGCGGGCCGCTCGCGTAGGCGAGCAGACGGTCGCGCAGCGCTCCGCCGAGGAGGGCGGAAACCGGCATCCCGGCGGCCCGTCCGAACGCGTCCCAGAGGGCGATGTCGATGGCACTGAGGGCCATGTGGGCCTGGCCGCGCCGGTCCGGCACGACGCGGCGCAGCATGTCGGCCTGGACCTTGCGCGGGCGCGTCGCGTCGGCGCCGAGGACCACCGGGGCGAGGACGGAGCGGATGAACGCCGCCGCCGCGGCCGGAAAGGCCCAGGTCTCGCCCCAACCGACGAGTCCGCCCGCCGTGGTGATGCGGATCAGAAGGCTCTGCCGCTCCCGGAACGTCCGCAAGGCGTTGCCCGCCTCCTGCGGCATGTCGCAGGCCAGTGCGAATCCCTCGATCCGCACGATCCGTTCGGCCTCTCCCACGTCGCCTCCTCGATTGAAGTTCGAGGCAGGTTTATTTCATTGGCTTTTTTGTCTCCAATGAGAATATCTGCGCCTTACTCATCAGGATTTTCTATGAATCGAATCACGATCGCGCAGCTCGAGGCGTTCCACTGGACGGCCACGCTGGGCTCCATCGAGCGGGCGGCGAAGAAGCTGAATCTGGCGCAGCCGACCATCTCCTTGCGGCTGAAGGGACTCGAGGAGGCGATCGGCAAACCGTTGTTCGACCGCTCCGGACGCAGCGTGCGCCCGACCCCCGTCGGGCGGGAGCTGATGCCGGAGGCACAGGGCGTCCTCCTAGGCATCGAGCGCATCGCCAAGCACGGCGGCGTCGGCGACGTCGCCGGCCCGATCCGCATCGGCGTCGCGGAGGGGTTCGCGATGGTCTGCCTGTCGCAGATCCTGGAGCGGCTGCAGGTGAACTATCCCCGGCTGCAGCCCGAGCTGGTGGTGGCCACCTCGATGGCGCTCGAGACGGAGCTGCACAAGACCAACCTCGATTTCGCGATCCTCGTCAGCCCCGCGGCGACGCCGGGCTTCACCCTCGTGCCCTTCGGGGCGCAGGCGACGAGCTGGATCGTCTCGACCGACTGGGACCTGCCCCCGCTCGTCCGACCGGCCGACCTTGCCGACCGCCCGGTGATCGCCAACCCGCCGAACACCGCGAGCTACCGGCAGACCATCGCCTGGTTCGCCGCCGCGGGCGCGACGCCATCGCGCCTCGTCATCTGCTCGAGCGTTGCGATGCAGGCGCACATCATCGACACCGGCGCGGCGGCGGGGATCTATCCGGTGAAGATGGCCGAGAGCGCGGCCGCGGCGGGACGGGTGCGGGTCCTGACGACCGACCCGCCGATCCAGGACATCGCGGTCAGCGCCAAGTATGCCGAGGGCACACCCAACCCGGCGGTCGGCGCCGTCCTGGAGTGCGTGCGCGACGTTCTCTCCTCGATGGACTACATGCGCCCGCTGCCCAGCGACTGAAGGCCCGGCCCGGGGCGGCTCGGCGGAGAGGCCGGGTCCGCGGCGTCCGCGGCCTCCGGCGCGTTGGCGCCTTGCCAGATGCCCTCCCGGATCATGTCCTGCACGATCTCGATGATGAGGCGCCCGACCTCCTCGCAGGCGCGGGTGCGCCCGCGCAGCGCCGAGGTCGCCATCGAGATGGAGCGCGTCACGTCCGGTTCGAGCAGGCGGCGGATCGACAGGCGCCCCTCCTGGACCTCCTCGTAGACCGGCCCCGTGGGAAGGATCGAGTAGAGTCCCTCCTTCTCGGTGATCGCCTTCATCACCCCCAGCGAGTCGACCTCGACGACGACGTTGGGGGTGATCCCGACATCGAGCGCCACCCTGTCGATGAGGCGGCGCAGGGCGTGCGTCGGGCCGGGCATGGCGAGGGGCAGGCGCTCCAGCTCCTTGAAGGGCACACCCTCGGGCCGGTCGCCGGCGACATGCGCGGGACCGACCAGGAACAGCGCCTCCGACATGATGGTGTCGAGTTCCACCGCCGGGTTGGGGCGCGGGTCGTAGAGCAGGCTGATGTCGAGCCGGCCCGCCTCGATCCACTCCTGGAGATAGCCCGAGAGGCTCTCGATCACATGGAGCCTCACCCCGGGCAGACGCGCCATCACCGTACGGATCAGAGGTCGCGCCAGGACCGCGTTGGTGGACGTCGGCAACCCGACCACGACGCGTCCGGTGACGAGGCCCTGCGGCCCGCCGACGATCTCGGGCACCATGTCGAACTGCCGCAGGATCGAGCTCGCCTGATGGAACAGCCGCTCGCCATGCTCGGTCGGGCGCACGCCATGCGCGTCGCGGCGCACGAGCAGCACGCCAAGCCCCTCCTCGAGCGCCCGCACATGGCGGCTGAGCGCAGGCTGTGCCACCGACAGGTGGCGCGCGGCCGCCGAGAAGCTCCCGCGTTCGACGACCGCTACGAAGTAGCGCAACTGGCGGATGTCCATCGCTCTCCCGCGCGGCCCGGCGACCCGCGCGGACCGCGCGAGGCGGCCCGCTCCATACCAACCCGGCATCGAGCATAGATCAAATCAGTATTTTCGTTCTAGCGCGAACTTTCGCAGTATTCGCACCGTCGGACCGAAACCGCGCCAAGACGGTGGCTCGACCAATGACAGAACGGCAGGCGATCACCGTCGCCGCAAAGGGAGAAACGCCAATGACTTTTCGCTCGCGCTCATGGACGCGCGTGGCCGCTGGCGCGTGCCTCGTGCTTGGCGCGGCGGTCTCTGCCCACGCGCAGGACGTGCCGTCCTACTATCCCGACGACTATCAGACGATCGTCGACGCCTCCCGCAACGAGGGCCAGCTTCTCATCTATTCGAACATGGCCCAGTACAACTGGGCTCCGGTCATCGAGGGCTTCAACAAGCTCTATCCGTGGATCGAGGTCTCGACCCTGGATCTCGACAGCGACGAGGTCTTCACGCGCTATTATGCGGAGAACAACTCCGGCGCGAAGACCGCGGGTCTGATGGTCAGCGCGACCGTCGACGGGTGGCAGACCTTCATGAAGGGCGACAACGCCCTCGACTACACCTCCGCCGAGGCCGAGCACGTGCCCGACTGGAGCATGCCGGTCGCCAATCTCTACACGGTGTCCACCGACCCGATGGTCATCGTCTACAACAAGCTGACGGTCCCGGAGGCGCAGCGCCCCAAGGGAATCAGCGATCTGGCGCGGATCGTCGAGGAGACCGGCGACGCCATGCGCGGCAAGCTCACCACGTACAACGCCGCGCAGACCTCCTTCGGCTCCGCGATCGACCTCGTCTACCTGCGCGAGCACGGCGAGGAGGGCTGGGCCACCTTCGAGACGATCGGCCCGCTGACGCGCGCCGAGTCGTCCTCCGGGCCGATGCTCGCCAAGCTCGGCGCGGGCGAATACTCGGTCGGCTACTTCATCTCCGGCATCGTCTTCTTCCCCAAGCTGGAGAACGCGACGACCGCGCGCCTGCTCGGATGGAACTTCATCGCCGACGGGACGCCCCTCTTCATGCGCCAGATGGCGATCCCGAAGGGCAGCAGCGCCCCTGCCTCGGCCAAGCTCATGCTGGACTTCATCCTCTCGCAGGACGGCCAGACCGCGTTCGGCATCGGCGGCCTCACGCCGTATCGTGAGGGTGTGAAGAAGGAGGACGTCGCCTTCTACACCTACGACGCGATCCGCGAGGAGATCGGCGAGGAGAACATCCTCCTGATCGACTACGACGAGGGCCTCGTCGCCGACGACGCCTTCCTCGACCAGTGGCGGTCCACCTTCAAGCCGAAGTGAGGTCCGGGCCGGGCCTGCCCCGCCGGCCCGGCCATTCCCGCTGCCTTCCGGGGGCCGTCCCCCGCCCGATTCCAGAGGTTGAACCATGGCCACCGACGCCCTTCCCGCGTCCGCTGCGGCGCGCACGGTAAGGGTCGACCGCGGCACGGCGATTCAGGTCTTCGTCGCGGTGACGACCCTGGCGCTGGTGCTCTTTCCGATCCTTCCCGTCCTCTACCAGGCGGTGCTCGACAAGCCGCTCTACGACGCCGGCGCGAGCCTCTCGCTCACCAACTTCACCCGGCTGTTCGACACCCCGCAGTTCGGCGACATCGTCATCAACACCGCCTATTTCGCGGTCCTGACCACGGTCATCGCGCAGGGGATCGGCGTGGTGACGGCTGTGCTCGTCGGCCGCACCGACCTGCCGGGCCGGGCCTTCTTCGGCGAGATGCTGCTGTGGCCGCTCTTCCTGTCGCACCTCGTCATCGCGTTCGGCTGGTTCACGATGTACGGCCCGTCCGGCTACGTGACGCTGTTCGTGAGCGGGCTGACCGGGAGCGAGCCGTGGAGCCTCTACACCGTCACCGGCATGGGGATCGCCGCCGGGGCGGCGCAGGCGCCGCTCGCCTACCTCTACTGCATCGTGGCGACGCGCAACGCCGACCCGAACCTCGAGGACGCGGCGCGCACCGTCGGGGCCAGTCCCCTGCGCATCCTCACCACGATCACGCTGCCGCTGATGCGGCCGGCGATCATCTTCGGGGCGATCATGAACTTCGTGATCGCGATCGAGATGCTGTCGATCCCGCTGGTGTTCGGCGGACCGCTGCAGATCGAGCTCTTCACGACCTACCTCTACCATGAGGTGTTCGGGCAGGCGACGCCGGACTACGGCCTCGTCGCCGCCGCCGCGGTCGGCATGCTGGTGCTCGTCATCGGGCTGATGGTCCTGCAGGGCCGGCTGATGCGCAACAACCAGCGCTTCGTCACCGTCGGCGGCAAGGCGGCGCGGCCGCGCCGGTTCGCGCTGGGGCGCTGGCGCTGGGTCGCGTTCGGCGTCCTCCTCGCCTACGTCGTGCTGGCCATCGTCCTCGTCCTCGGCGGGCTCATCCTGCGGTCCTTCACGGTGATCCTGTCGCCGCTGATGCCGCTCTGGGACGTCCTGACCTTCGACAACTACAAGATGCTGGGCGCCTACCCGGTGTACATGCGCTCGATCTGGAACACGATCGCGATCGCGACCATCGGCGCGGCCATCGGCACCGGGCTGATCGCGCTGATCGCCATCGTCGCCAACCGCTCCGAATTCCGCTGGCGGCGCCAGCTGGAGCACCTCGCGGTGCTGCCGCGCGCCATCCCGGGCTTCATCGCCGGCATCGGCATCTTCTACGCGATGGGCCTGTTCCCGCCGCTCGGGTGGCTGCGCAACACGATCTGGCTGCTGGTCGTCGCCTACATCATGCGCTACCTGCCGACCGGCTACGGCGCCGTCTCACCCGCGCTGGCCCAGCTCGGATCCGACCTCGACCGCAGCGCCCGGACCGTCGGCGCGGACTGGTGGCGGACCTCGCGGTCGATCGTCCTGCCGCTCATCATGCCGGCGCTCTTCTCCTGCTACGCGCTGCTCTTCATCCACTTCCTCAAGGAATACGTCACCGCCGTGTTCCTGTACGCGCCCGGCAGCGAGGTGATCGGCACCACCATGCTGCAGTTCTGGAAGAACGGCGACAACGGCGCCGTCTCCGCGCTCGCCTCGGTGCAGATCCTCATCACGGTCGTGTTCGTCGGCCTGGCGCGCAAAATCCTCGGAGTGAAAATCTATGGCTGAGCTCGTGGTCAGCGGCCTGGTGCGCGCGTTCGACGACGTGCGGGCCGTCGACGGCATCGACTTCACCGTTCGCGACGGCGAGTTCCTGACGCTGCTCGGCCCGTCGGGCTGCGGCAAGTCGACGACGCTCGCCGCCGTCGCCGGGCTGGACCGGCCCGACGAGGGCCGCATCAGCCTCGGCGGAACGGTGTTCTTCGACGCCGCGTCGGGCGTCTTCGTCCCGCCGGAGCGGCGCGAGATCGGCCTGGTCTTCCAGTCCTACGCGCTGTGGCCGCACCTCACCGTGCGGCAGAACCTCGAATTTCCGCTCAAGCTCCGGCGCATCGGCCGGGCCGAGCGGGCGCGGCGGATCGAGGACGCGCTCGGCCTCGTCGAGATGACGCGCTACGCGGACCGCTACCCGCACGCCCTCTCCGGCGGGCAGCAGCAGCGTGTCGCCCTCGCCCGAACGCTGGTGTACCGGCCGGGCCTCCTGCTGCTCGACGAGCCGCTCTCCAACCTCGACGCCAAGCTGCGCGAGCGGGCGCGGACGTGGCTGCGCCACCTGCAGAGCCAGGTCGGCGTCACGACCGTCTACGTCACCCACGACCAGGCCGAGGCGCTCGCCCTGTCGGACCGGATCGCGGTGATGAACGGGGGCAAGATCGTCCAGCTCGCGGACCCGCGCACGATCTACGACCACCCGTCCGACGCCTTCATCGCCGACTTCATCGGCTCCAGCAATTTCCTCTGCGGCACGGTGCTCGGCAGCGACGGCGGCACGGTCCGTGTCGACCTCGGCGAGCGGCTGGAGCTGAACGCGCCCTCGCCGCGGCCCCTCACCCCCGGCACCCGCGTGCGCGTCTCCGTCCGGCCGGAGCAGATCGGTCTCGTCACGCCCTCCGACGCGAACGGCGCCAACGTGTTCGCGGTCGAGATCCTGGAGCGCACCTTCCTCGGCGCCCACAACACGCTCGAGGTGCAGGCCGGCGAGAGCCGCTTCCGCGTCGAGTGCCGAGCCGTCCCCGAGGGCAACCACATCCACGTCCACATTCCCGAAAATGCCGGCATCGTCTTCCCCCAGGCAGCCGACAACTGAGCGTCCCGAGGTAGCTTCATGGGCATCCATTCCCTCCCCTTCGAACCCGACGCACCCTGTCCGCTCGACGGTGTGAAGGTGCTCGACTTCTCCCGGCTCGTCGCCGGCAACATGCTGTCCCTGCAGCTCGCCGACTTCGGGGCCGAGGTGGTGAAGGTCGAGGTGCCGGGATCCGGCGACACGCTGCGCCACTGGCGCAACAACGGCGTCGACCTTCACTGGAAGGTCTATGGCCGCAACAAGAAGAGCATCACGCTGAACCTCAAGGCGGAGGGCGCGCGGGAGATGATCCTGAAGCTCCTGCCGCACTTCGACGTCATGATGGAGAGCTTCCGCTACGGCTACCTGGAGCGGATCGGCCTCGGCCCGGACGTCCTGATGGAGGCGAACCCGAACCTCGTCCTCGTGCGCGTCTCGGGATTCGGCCAGACCGGGCCGTACCGCACGCGTCCGGGCTTCGGCACCCTCGTCGAGGCCATGTCCGGCTTTGCCGCCAACAACGGCTTCGAGGACCGCGAGCCCGTCCTGCCGCCCCTCGCGATGGCCGACATGATCGCCGGTCTCTACGGCGCGATGGCGACCGTCATCGCCGTGCGCAACGTGGAGATGAACGGCGGCCGCGGGCAGGTGATCGACCTCAGCCTGCTGGAATCGATCTTCTCCACCCTCGGACCGGAAGCGGCGGTCCACACCGTCACCGGCAGGGTGCGCAGGCGCGTCGGCAGCGGCTCGGAATCGTCCTCCCCCCGCAATGTCTACGCGACCAGCGACGGCGGGTGGGTCGCCATCTCGGCCTCGACGCAGCGGATGACGGAGCGCCTGTTCGAGGCCATCGGCAGTCCCGAGCTGGTCCACGAGGCGCGCTTCGCCACCAACGCGGACCGGGTGGAGCATCGCGCCGAGGTCGACGCGATCGTCGGCGCGTTCATCGCCCGCCACACGCTCGCCGACGCGATCGCCTATTTCGAGGAGAAGGGGGTCACGGCCGCGCCGGTCTACAACATCGGCCAGTTCCTCGAGGACCCCCACGTCCAGGAGCGCGGCATCGTCGTCAACCTGCCGGACGCGGAGCTCGGCGAGGTGGCGACGCACAACATCACGCCGCGCCTCAGCGGAACGCCCGGCCGCTTCCGCCGCCCCGCCCCGCGGATCGGCGAGCACAACGAGGAGATCTGGTCCCGCGCCGGGTTCTCCGCCGAGGAGATCCGCGAATTCTCCGCCCGGGGCACGATATGAGCCCCGCCGCGCTGCCGGCGTGGCGCTCGCTGCTCTACGTGCCGGTCAACGTCGAGGCCTACGTCGCCAAGGCGCACCGGCGCGGGGCGGACGCCATCATCCTCGACCTCGAGGACTCGATCGCCGTCGGGGACAAGTGCGCGGCACGGCACCTGGTGCCGGACGCCGCCCGCCGGGCCGGGGCCGGCGGCGCCGACATCCTCGTGCGCATCAACCGTCCGCTGGAGCTCGCGGTCGCGGACATCGCGGCGGCGCTGGGCCCGGACGTCTACGGCTTCCTGCTGCCCAAGATCGACAGCGCCTCGCACCTCCGCCTCCTCGCCGAGGTGATCGACACGCGCGAGGCCGAGCTCGGCCTGCCGAGCGGGCATACCCGCCTCGTCCCCATGGTGGAGACCGCGGCCGCGTTCCCGCGTATGCACGAGATCGCGGCGGCGCACCCGCGCAACGTCGCGATGTCGCTCGGCGGCGAGGACTTCGCGCTGGCGACCGAATCCGAACCGGCGCCGGACGTCCTCCTCTACCCGAAGCAGCAGGTCGTGATCGCGGCGCGGGCGGCCGGCATCCTGCCGATCGGCCTCATCGGCACGGTCGCGGAGTACCAGGACACGGACGCGGTCCGCGAGATCGCGCGCCGGTCCCGCCGGTTCGGCTTCGCTGCCGGCTCGGGGATCCATCCCATGGTCGTCCCGGCGCTCAACGAAGGGTTCGGGCCCAGCGCGGACGAATGCGCGAGCGCCCGGCGCATCGTCGAGGCCTTTGCGGCGGCGGAGAAGGCCGGCCGCGGCTCCGTCGAGGTGGACGGCCGCATGGTCGACATTCCCGTCGTGGAGCGGGCCCGCGCCCTCCTCACGCGCGCCGAGCGGCTCGCGGAGCGGCACGCCGTCCCCTCCTGAAACGCCGTCCGCACGCGCCCGACACGGCCGGGCGCGATGCGCCGTGCCCCACCATCGAGCCCGGCCGCCGGGCTCCAATCCCGATCCAAGGACGAGCCATGACGCCGAACCGGACCTACCTCTTCGTTCCCGGCACCGAGGAGCGCAAGACAGACAAGGCGCTGGCCAGCGCCGCCGACGCCCTCATCCTCGACCTCGAGGACGCCGTCGCGATCTCCGAGAAGGCCCGCGCGCGCGACATGGTGCGCTCCCGCCTCGCTGACGTCGCGCCCGAGCGGCAAGTCTACGTGCGCGTCAACGACATCGAGACCGGGCTCACCGCCGAGGACATCCGCGCCGTGTGCACCGGCGGCCTCGCCGGCATCATCCTGCCGAAGGTCGAGGCGGCGGAAACGGTGCGCACCGTCTCCACGCTGATCGACCGGGCGGAGCGCAGCGAGGGGCTCGCTCCGGGTCAGATCCGCCTCAACGCGATCATCGAGACGGGGCGCGGAATCGCCCGCGCGGTCGACATCGCGACGGCCGGAGGGCGGCTCGAGGCGCTGATGTTCGGCGCGGCCGACTACACCGCCGACCTCGGCATCCCGACCTCCAACGTCGGCCCGCACATCACCCACGGGAAGATCGCGACGGTCGTCGCGAGCCGCGCCGGCGGCCTCGCCGCCCCCGTCGACACCGTCTTCTTCGACGTGACCGACGCCGAAGGCCTCGCCGCCGACTGCCGCGAGGCTAAGGCGCTCGGCTTCGCCGGCAAGGCGGTGATCCACCCCAACCAGATCGACGCCACGAACGCCGCCTTCACGCCGAGCCCGTCCGAGGTCGAGGCCGCGCGGCATCTGGTGAGCGCGTTCCGCGAGGCGGAGGCGCGCGGCCTCGGCGCTGTCACGGTCAACGGCAAGCTCGTCGACTACGCGATGCTGAAGGTCGCCGAAAAGACACTCGCGCTGGCGCGCTGAGCGCGGCGGTGCGAACCCTCGCGCGACGGGTGCGCCGCCGGCCCTCCTGCACGCCGGGCGGCGTCGCGGGTCACGGCGCCGGCACGATCCCCGGCATCGCCCCGATCCGCGCGGCGAGGAACTCGACCAGCAGCCGGACACGGGAAATCCCCGCCCGCTCCGGCACGATCAGCGTGTTCAGCGGCACGGAGGGCAGCGAGTAGGCGGGGAGGACCGCCTCGAGCCGGCCGTCGCGCAGGAGATCGTCCACCAGCCAGCGGTGGGCCGGCGCGATGCCGCGGCCGGCCGCCAGCGCCTCCCGCGCGCCGAGTCCATGGTCGACGCGGAAGCGCCCGCCGAAGGGCACCGCGTGGCTCTCTCCGTCCGGCCCCCGCAGGACCAGCCTTTCGCTCCCCTCGACGTTCGTCATCCGTATCCCCTCGTGGCCGGCGAGGTCCTCGGGGGCGAGCGGCCTGCCGTGCGCCGCGAGATAGTCCGGCGCGGCGACCAGCAGGCGTTGCGAGCGGCCGAGCGGACGCAGCTTCAGCGAACTGTCGGTCAGCGGCCCCAGCCGGAGGGCGATATCCGCCCCCTCCCTGACGAGGTCGATGCGCTCGTCCGTGAGGCTGAAGTCGACGCCGATGCCGGGGTAGCGGTCCTGAAACGCGAAGATCAGCCCCGCCACGTGGAGGATGCCGAGCGCTGCCGTGCAGGAGACCCGGACGGTGCCCGACGGCGCGCCGCCGGCCCCGCGCGCCTCGCTGCCGGCCTGCTCCACGAGCTGCAGGATCTGCAGGCAGTTGGCATAGTAGCGGCTGCCTTCGTCGGTCAGCGCCACGCGCCGCGTGGTCCGCGACAGGAGGGGGACGCCGACGGCCTCCTCCAGCTCCCGCAGCTGCCGCGACACCGTCGACTGGCCGACGCCGAGCTCGCGCCCCACCGCGGACAGGCTGCCCCGGTCGGCGATGCGGACGAAGGTCCGCATACGCTCAAGCGTGACGTTCGATATATCCATTTTCCAGCACGATCATATTCATTCCATCGAACTACCGCATGAAAAGTGGGCTGACTAGCTTCGAGGTCCGTTCCAACCGAGGGCCGCTGATCCATGAAAGTCCTGCTTGTCTACGCCCATCCCGAACCCCGCTCGCTGAACGGCTCGCTCCGCACCGTCGCCGTCCGGGAACTGGAAGCATCGGGCCACGAGGTCCAGGTGTCCGACCTCTACGCCGACGGCTGGAAGTCGCAGGTCGACCGGGCCGACTTTCCCTCCCTGTCACCGGACGAGCGCCTCGTGCCGGCCGCCGCCTCCGGGACGGATTTCGTCGCCGGGACGCTCACGGCGGACGTCATGAGCGAAATCGCCAAGCTGCACTGGGCCGACGCCCTGATCCTGCAGTTCCCGATGTGGTGGTTCGCGATGCCGGCCATCCTCAAGGGCTGGGTCGACCGCGTCTTCGCATACGGCTTCGCCTACGGCGTCGGCGAGCACAGCGACCGGCGATGGGGCGACCGGTACGGCGAGGGCACGCTCGCGGGCAAGCGCGCGATGCTGATCGTGACCGCCGGCGGCTGGGAGGAGCACTACGCCGAGCGCGGGATCAACGGGCCGATCGACGATCTCCTGTTCCCGATCAACCACGGCATCCTCTACTACCCGGGCTACGAGGTCCTTCCGCCGTACGTCGTCTACCGGGTGGACCGCTTCGACGAGAGCGGCTTCGAGCCCGTCGCCGAGGGGCTGCGTGAGCGGATGCGGACGCTGTTCACCTGCGCGCCCATCCCCTACCGCCGGCAGAATGGCGGCGACTACCTCATCCCGAGCATGCAGCTCCGCCCCGGGCTGGGGCGCCCGGATGCGACCGGCTACGCCCTCCACCTCGACGGGGACGGCGCCGCCCGCGAGGGGTGAGGCATCGCCGGAGGGGTGGGCGCGCGTCCGGCGCCACCCCTCCGGCAAAATTCGCGCGAAAGGGGGAGCGCCGCGGTCCCGGACCGTCATGACGGCGTATGCACGTCGGTCACATCAGCGCTGCGACCCCGTGTCGTTGACGCGTCCGCCGCTTCGGCCGATCCTTGCCGGCGTCTCGATGTACCGCCTCGAGTTCCCGACACACGCGCCGTTCGCTCCGAGGCGGCCACGCAAGAAGCGACTCCCCCCTGACCCAGCCATCCGCCGCCTCAATTCCCGCGAGCCCGCCCGGTCCGAGCGGGTGGATCGCTGTCGTCCTCGGCACGCTGCTCGTCACGCTCACGGTCTTCGTCGTCGGCGCCGAGTGGGGCGGCCCCGTTCTGCTGCGATGGGCCATCCCGCCGCTCATGATCGCCGTCATCGCGCTGCTGGCGGTGGTGGTGCCGGCCTCGCGGCGGATCTTCGTCTGGGTCGCGCTCGCGCTCACGGCGGTGCAGATCGCCGTCCATGACGACTGGATGGCGCAGACGGTGCACGGCCTCTCCGTGGCCGCGTTCGTCGCGGCGTTCTTCTCCGCGCTGACCACCCTGCGCCACGCCGCCCAGACCTCGCCGGCGATTGCGGCATGCGGGCGCTTCCTCGCCAACCAGCCGCCGGGGCGGCGCTACGCGGCGCTGTCGGTCGGCGGCCAGCTCTTCTCGCTGCTCCTCAACTACGGCGCCATCGCCCTCCTCGGGAGCCTCGCGGCGAGCAGCGCGCGCGAGGAGAAGGATCCGGAAATCCGTGCGGTGCGGATGCGGCGCATGCTCCTCGCCATCCAGCGTGCGCTGGTCGCGACCCTGCCGTGGTCGCCCCTCTCGTTCGCGGTGGCGATCTCGACCTCGCTGCTGCCCGGCACGTCGTGGTCGACGCTGGTGCTGCCGAGCTTCGTGTCCGGTCTTCTTCTCGTCGGCATCGGTTACGCGCTCGACACCATCTTCAAGCCGCGCGTCACTCGCGCGGCACCGCGACCGCCGAGCGAGGAAGGCTGGGGTGCGCTGCGCCCCCTCGTCCTGCTTCTCGTCACTCTCTTCTCGCTGGTGGCCACCCTTCAGATCCTGACGGGCGTGCGCACGGTGGGAGTCGTGGCCTCGGTGGTGCCGTTCGTCTCGGCGGGGTGGGTCGCCGCGCAGGCGAAGCGCGGCAACCGGATCCGCTACCTGAGGGAGCGGGCGCTGAACTACATGCGGCGCGACCTGCTCGCCTATCGCGGCGAGATCACGCTCCTCTCCATGGCGGCCTACATCGGCACCGTCGGATCGACCTTGGTCGCGGAGTGGCTGGCGTCGATCGGGACGGACCTGTCGCAGGTTCCGGCCGGTGTGATCCTGGTGGCTCTGGTGTGGGTGTTCACCTTCGCCGGCCAGGTGGCGATGAACCCCATCCTGACCGCGTCGATGATCCTGCCGCTGCTGCCCACCGCAGCCGCGATGGGGGTCTCGCCGACCAGCATACAGGTCGCGGTCACGGCGGGCTGGGCGCTGTCGGGCGCGAACTCGCCGTTCACGGCGACGACGCTGATCACCGGCTCCTTCGCAGGGACCAGTCCGTGGACCGTCGGCCTTCGCTGGAACGGCCTCTACAGCATCCTGTGCGGCACGGCCCTCTCCGTCTGGGTCCTCGTCTACGCCTTCGCCCTGTCCTGAGACACGCGTCCGGCCACGCCGGGCCCGCCCGCGTCTCGCGCCGCCGACGGGATTTTGCCTTGCAATGACGGCCGTGCACGATAAGGCGACACCGGATGTCACAATGGGCCGCCGGCGCATCGCGACGGCAACGCCGTTCGGTGCCGCCGGGGGTCGACGCGCGGCATTCAAGGACGATCTGTCGACCTGAGCATTCCGGGAACCGCCATCCGCCATGAAGACTCCGGACGGGCACCACCTGGCCCAATTCAACTGGGCCAAGCTGCGCTATGACTGGGACGACCCGAGGGTCGCGGAGTTCATCGACAACGTCGCCCGCATGAACACGATGGCCGAGCGGATGCCCGGCTTCGTCTGGCGCCATCTCAATGACCGCAGCGCGCTGAGGAAGCTGCGCCATGACGGTATCTTCGCCACCAGCAAGCGGTTCACGACGACGCTGTCGGTCTGGACGGACCTCGAGTCGCTGAAGCGCTACGCGTTCAAGACGGTGCACAGCCGCTTCTACAAGAGGCGGGGCGAGTGGTTCGAGCCGCACGACGGTCCGTACATCGCGTTCTGGTTCGTGCCCGAGGGTCATCGGCCCAGCATGGCCGAGGCGGTCGAGCGGGCCGAGCACATGCTCGCCCACGGCGACAGCGAGACGGCCTTCGGCTGGGCAGGCGTGGAAGCCCTCGCCGGAACCGAGCCGGCCGGTTGCCCGGCGAAGCAGGGTTTGCCGCAGGGATTGCAGGTGGTGCCGGATGCGGCCGGGCATGACCTCCGCACTCCGGGCGCAGCCAATACACCGGTACGCGCCCGAGGGACGCGCTAGCCGTCCGGCGCCCCCGAGCGCGTCGGCGGATAGCCTCGGATACCCGGCGGAAATCCGGTGTCGAAGCCCGGAAGCCGCACCCTGGTCGGGTCCCAGCCGGCCGCTTCGAGCGCGCCCGCGACCCAGAATCCGGTCGCGTTGGACAGGAGCTGATCGGATGTGCCGAAGGTATATTTGAGGCGCCTGACGAACGCCTCGATGTCGTCCGCATCCGTCGCCCCCCAGTCGCCCGGGATCGCGGGCGGCGCGGACGGCTCGATGGCCCGAATGTCGGCGAACGCCGCGTTGGAGGCGTCGAGCCGGTCGCGGATGCCCTGCCAGGCCTGATCGTAGTAGGTGAACGCCGCCTCGGGGAGCGGATCGGCCCCCACGTCGTCGCGCCGGTCGATGTAGGGCGCGACGAAGATGCGGCCCGGGTCGAGGTCCGCGCCACCGAGGCGCATGAGGAGGTCGATCCCCCAGTTCGTGCGCGCCGTGAGACCGGCCCCGTAGTTGTTGCCGACGAGCTGGAACACGACGATCCGCGTGTCGGACCAGTCGAACCGCCCGTCCGCCGCCGCCGCGCGCAGCCCGGACGCGATCGCATGGGCGTCCTGCAGGACCGCGAGGGCGAAGGTCGCGACCATCACGTTGTCGAACCCGATCGGGTAACCGTCCATCCCGGCGGTGAAGTAGCGCGCCCGCGCGTCGTCGGGGGTGAAGTCCGAGCCGTCGCCGGCGAGCCTGGCGGCGAGATAGGCGGTGGACAGGCGGCACGCGTAGTCGATCATGTCGCGCACCGCGCCGGTTCGGCCGGCCAGCGCCGGGGCGTCGGCGTCCCCGAGCCAGTCCGAGGCCGCGTTGACGCCGCGGAAATCGTCGATCCGCGTCATCAGTGCCTCGGCGAGGCGGCGCCACTCGTCCCCGCCGGCGGCGCGCATCGTCGCGAGGTAGGCGATCGCCGGACCGATGTGCGACACCGCCGTCAGCTCGTAGTTGCCGTTCCCGCGCATGGTTCGCGTGCCGATCCCGGCGATGAGGGCCCGGCTGGACCGGTCGTAAACGTAGAGACCGGACCCGGTGTAGAGGACGAGGGAGCCGCCGCCGGCCCGCGCGCCGGCCTGAAGCGTCTCGGTCAGCACGCGGGCGATCGAGGCCGGCCGCGAGCCCGGATAGATGTCGAACAGCCTCTGCGCGGCCTCGCCGGGCGTGTGCCCGCCGGGTGCGCGGGCGAGACCGGGGCGCCGCTCGTCGCGGTTGTCTGGGGGCATGTCGTCCGTCCCTCCGGAGGGCAAGACTAGCCTCGCCGGTTCGATGCGGGCAATCGCCATAGCATCGGCCGCGCCCGGCGGCGCTGGATGGACGGTGCTGGATGGACGGCGCCGGTGAGAGACGCGACCACCCCGCCGGACGCGGGTCCGGCGGGGTGGACACGTGTCAGGCCGCCATCCCCGCGGGGGACGGTGGCGCGGGGATCAGGACGCCTCGCTCGGCTGGGCCTGAAGGGCCGGCCGGCGAACGTGCTCCGGCAGCAGCAGGCCACACAGGATCGCGGTGAGACCGCCCGTGGTGATGCCCGAGCTGAAGATCTGCTTCCACAGCGGCGGCAGGAAGTTCAGCACGTCCGGGAGCAGCTGCACGCCGAGCCCCATGCCGACCGAGAGCGCGACCGTGATGGTGTCCTTCTTCGTCATGTGCTGGCTGCCGATGATGCGGATGCCGGAGACCACGATCAGGCTGAACATGACGAAGGTCGACCCGCCAAGCACCGGCCGCGGGATCTGCTGGAGCACCGCGCCGAGGATCGGGAACAGCCCGAGGATCACCAGGATCACGGCGATGTAGCGCCCGACGTGACGGCTCGCGACACCCGTCAGCTGCACCACGCCGGTGTTCTGGCTGAAGGTCGTGTTGGGGAAGGTCGCGAACAGCGCGGCCAGCAGGGAGTTCACGCCGTCGGCGAGAACGCCGCCCTTCACCCGCTCCTCGAACACCTTGCCCTCGGTCGGCTCTCCCGAGACCCGCGAGGTGCCGGTGATGTCGCCCATCGTCTCCAGCGAGGTGATGACGAACATGAACGCGATCGGGATGAAGGAGACCCAGTCGAACGCGAGACCGAACCGGAAGGGGATCGGCACCGAGACGATCGGCACGCCGCTGAAGTTGGGGGACGCGACGTTGCCGGTGAACAGCGCCAGCAGCGTGCCGGTGACGAGGCCGATGACGATCGAGCTGACGCGGATCATCGGGTTGGTCGAGAACTGGCAGCCGAGGATCACCGCGACGACGAACGCGGCGAGCATGACGTTCGTGCCGTTGCCGAAGTCGGCCGCGCCCACGCCACCGCCGATGTCGCGGATCGAGACGAGGATCAGGCTCATGCCGATCAGCACCACCACGCTGCCGGAGACCACCGGCGTGATGACCCGGCGCAGCCACGGCAGGGCATAGGCGATCCCGATCTCGATGAAGCTCGCGACGGCGCAGACGCCGAAGATCGTCGCCAGCACTTCCTCCGGCGTGGCGCCGCCCTCCTGGGCGATCTTGCCCGACGTGATCAGCGCGGCGACGAAGGCGAAGCTCGTGCCCTGGAGGCTGAGGAGGCCCGACCCGACCGGCCCGACCTTCTGCGACTGGATCCACGTCGCGCCGCCGGAGACGAAGAGCGACGTGGCGATGAGGTAGGGAACGTAGGGACCCAGGCCCAGCGCCGCGCCGATGACGATGGCCGGCGCGATGATGTTCACGAATGCCGCCAGCAGGTGCTGGGTGGCCGCCAGCAGGGCTGGCGTGAAGGCCGGCTTGTCCTCCAGCCGGTAGATGACGTCTTCGTGGTGCCGGTGCCGATGCGCCGCGTTGTCCTGCATATGCTTCTCCAATTCACCTTGGGTTTGCATCCGCAGGCAGAGTGTCAGAGGGGGCCCGTTCGAAGAATTGCTATGATTTTCGAGAGGCGGTGCAATTTGGGCAACGCCCCGCCTGACGCACTCACGCGACCCCCGAGCGGGCCTCGAGCGCGGCGGTGAGCTGGAGGGCGAAGCGGGCCGCCGCGACCGGGAGGGTCCGGCCGCGCATATGCCCCAGGATGAGGCTCGCGGGCGGCATGTCCCGCTCGGAGATGGCGCGGAAGACGAGGGACCCGTCGGCGGGGCTGCGCAGGCCGATCGGCACCTGAAAGCCGATCACCTTCTCATGCTGGACGTAGTGGCGGATCAGCTCGAAGCTCTCGGTCTCGACCACCGGATCGAGCCGCCGACCGACCTTGCGTGCTGCGAAATCGAGGAGGTGGCGCACGCCGTAGGAAGCTTCGGGGGCGATGTGCGGGTGGTTGAGGCAGTCGCGAAGACGAAGCTCCTCCTTCCCGGCGAGGGGATGGTCGGCCGGCAGGATCGCCATTACCGGCTGCGGCACGCAGGACAGGACCTCGAACTCGACCAGGTAGATCGGCTCTACCACGAGCGCGATGTCGCTCTGGAAACGGGCGAGCTCGACCTCGGCGCGCGCCCGGTCGCGCACGTTGACCGTGAACGTGACGCCGGGATGGTCGGCACGGTAGCGGGCGATCTGCTCGGGCAGGAAATAGGGGAGCATGGCCTGCGAGCAGGCGATCGCCACATGCCCGCGCCGTTCGCCGGAGAGGTCGGAGACCTGCCCCTGGACCCGCTTCAGCTCCGAGCGCGTCGCACGGAAGTAGTGCATCAGGAGCTCGCCCGCCGGGTTGAGCCGGACGCCGTTGGGAATGCGGTCGAACAGCGGCGCGCCGAACTCCTCCTCGAAGCCGCGGATGCGGCGGTTGAGGGCGGAGGCGGTGATGTTCATGTCCTCCGCCGCCTTGCGCATGGACCCTGCGCGGGCGACGGCCTCGATCAGTGCGAAGGTATAAAGGTGCCTCATCCGCTCCCCGCTGCCTGCGAAGCCTTGCCCGTTGCATTTTCTGCACCGCTTCGGCGCGATCTCAACCGTCTGGCGGTGCAGGGGTGCGCCGCGTCCGCGGTTCGACCGGAGGCACGATGTCCACGGCGGCGGCGAAGGAGGCGCACGCCGGTTCTCGCGCACCGGCCGCGTGGACCCGCGGGGCGGGCACCGCGGCGGCCCGGCCGATGTCAGCTTGCGGAGGTGAGCTGGCGAAAGTCGCTCGGGGTCAGACCGGAGAATTTCCGGAAGGCGCGGGAGAAGTGCTGCGGGTTCTCGTAACCCGCCATCAGCGCCACGTCGCTCACCTTGAGCGAGGCGTCGCTCAGCCATCCGCGTGCGAGGTCGAACCGGGCCTGCTGGACGGTCTCGGCGAAGCTCGTGCCGGAGTGCCGGAGGCGCCGTTGCAGCGTGCGCGGACTCATGCGGGCCATCTCCGCCGCCTGGGCGAGGCCGACCGGCCCCTCGGCCAGGTAGGGCTGGATCGCGGACCTGAGGGCCGCCGGAAACGTCCAGACCTCCGCTGTCTCGCCGCCGGGCAACTTCCCCCTCGCGCCGTCGGCGACAGAGTGCGGGTCGTCGCGCGCCGCCAGCGCCAGCGCCGCCGGCTCGACGAGGATGGACGTCAACCTCTGGCCGACCAGCACGCGCGTCCGGTCGAAGGCGCCGAGCGCCGCGTCCGGCACGCCGGCACGGGAGACGAACGTCATCTCCACGGGGGCCCAGCCCTGGCCGGCGACGCTCTGCACCACTGCGATCATCGCCTGCAGGTTCACCCATTCCACGATGCAGGCGTGGGGGTGCCCGGCGAGGCGCGGCATGCTGGTGTAGAGACGAAGGCGGCCACGGTCCCAGCGGACGCCCGCGGCGAGCGCGCTGTCCTCGATGGCGGCGAGGCGGAGCGCGCGGACGATCCGCTCGTACCCGCTCACTGCGGCCCCCAGCGATCCCTGCAGCCGCACGTCGAGCGACCCGAGCGACACGGCCCTCGACGCGAGGAAGCCCAGTTCCATCGGCGTCAGGTCGCGGCCCGTCTGCGCCATCCACGGCAGCGCGAGCGGCAGGCTGACGTAGGCGTCCGGCATCTCCTCGATCGCCCCGGGGAGCGCTGAGCGCGCGAGCGCGGATTCGACCGGGACACCGATCTCGCGGAAGAGGTCGAGGAAGAGGTGGAGGTGCGCCGCGCGAAAGATGAGGGGCACCGTCATCCGCGCCCTCCCCCGCCCGCCAGAGTCTCGCCGCCGAGACCGGCGTGCACCGTTCTCTCGCTCATCCGCCGCTGCTGCAAGATCGCTGCCCCCGATGCTTGAGCAATCCGGCCGACGCACGCGTCGACCGCACCATAACACGCCGGAAATGACACGAGTACCAACGCCCGATGGGGCGAGAGCCCCTCGTCATGCCCCGCCGGCGGCGCCGCGAACCGGGGGCCCCGCGCCGGGATCCGGACGTTGCAATGCCGCCCCGGTCGACACGGATTGACATTGCGCAAGGCACGGGCGGCAGGCCCGCCGCAGGATTGCGCATCCGTGTCCTGACCGGCCCGATGCGCCTGCGGGGGAACACCGATCGCCGCCGCTACCGCGAGGTCGGCGCGTCGTCCCGCACTGTCACACGCCGCACCGGCCGATCGGCACAGGGCCGGCCGCCGCGTCCGCAGGCGGTGAAGATTGGCGCGAAATGGTCAGGACTCGCGGTTGTGACGAAAGTAGCGTCGAGCCCGGAACGTTCTCGATCAGAAGGAACCCCGCCCATGCTCTCCCGACCATTCAGGCTCGGCACCGCCCTCGCGCTGCTCGTCGTGCCCGCCGCCTCCGCCCAGGTCTCCGACCAGGCCCTCGGGTCGATCTCCACGCCCGACAGCGTCACGACGCGGATCGGAACGCTGGCGTTCCGCGACGGCACGCCGAGCGCGGACACGGTCGCCGCCGTCTACGACAACCTCGACTTCACGTACGCCTTCCGCGCCTTCACCGACACCTTCAAGGGCGTCAGCGTGCAGGCCATCCGCGAGGGATTCCTCGCCGCGGGCGTGAAGGACAACGAGCTGCTCGTCTTCTCCGAGCTGATGGACTCCGAATCGCTCTTCCTCACGGCGAACGCGGACACGGTCTACTACGTCGGCTTCCTCGACCTCTCCGATGGCCCGATGGTGCTGGAGACCCCGCCGGACGCGCTCGGCACGATCGACGACATGTGGTTCCGCTGGGTGACCGACTTCGGCCGCCCGGGACCGGACCGGGGCGAAGGTGGCAAGTACCTCATCGTCGGGCCGGGCTATGACGGCTACCTGCCGCAGGACGGGTTCTACATCGCGCACTCCGGGACCAACCGTGTCGCGATCCTCGGCCGCTCCTTCCTGACCGACGACGACCCGGCACCGACGGTCGAGGTCATCAAGGCCCACACCAGGATCTACCCCTACGCGCCGGGCGGCGTCGGCATGTCGATTGCCCGCTACCTCGAAGGCGGGGTCCAGCTGGGCCGGAACGCGGAGCCCAGAACGCCGGTCTTCCACGAGGGCAGCGGCCTCGCGATCAACACGATCCCGCCCAGCGACTTCACCTACTTCGAGATGCTGAACACGCTGGTGCAGGACGAGCCCGCCACTGCGCTCGACCCGGAGCTGATGGGCCCCATCGCCGCCATCGGCATCCGGAAGGGCGAGGACTTCGCGCCGGACGAGCGGATGAAGGCCATTTTGACGGACGCCGTCGCGGTCGCCAACGCGACCGGGCGCACGCTCGGCTTTTCGCCGAGGGACCCCGACTGGTTCTTCTACGAGAATTCCCAGTGGTGGAACCCGCTGTTCGCGGGCGGCTACCTCTTCGAGACCCCGCTGCCCGAGATCACGCGGGACGGCGCCAAACCCTATCCCCCGACCGGCTACAAGCAGAACGACGCCCGCACCTCGTTTTTCTACATGGCGACCGGGATCACGCCCGCGATGGCGATGCGGCTGACGGGTGTCGGCTCGCAGTACCTCTTCGCCGCGAAGGACGCGGACGGCACGTTCTTCGACGGCGCGAAGACCTACAAGGTCACGCTGCCGAAGGACATTCCGGCCGAAGCCTTCTGGTCGTTCACGCTCTACGACAACCAGACGCGCTCGATGCTGAAGACGCCGCAGAAGTATCCGCGGGCCGGGAGCCAGAACTATCCGTCCCCCGCGGCCGAGGCGGCCGGGGACGGCTCGACGACGGTCTGGTTCTCGCCGGAGCAGCCCGAGGGCGTCGCGCGCGGCAACTGGGTCCAGACCGACCCGGACAAGGGCTGGGTCGTCATCCTGCGGCTCTACAGTCCCCTCGCCTCGTTCTTCGACAAGACGTGGCGCCCGACCGAGATCGAGGCGGTCGAGTAACGGCGGGCACGGCTCGGTTCGCCAGCGCGCCCGTCAGGCGGCGGGCGCGCCGGCGGTCTCGGGGCGCGGCGAACCGAAAGGGCTCTGCCTCCGCACGCATGGAGACGACATCGCCGCCGGTGCTGTCGGGAACGCCGGGCACCAGCATCTTCGGCGTGGCGCCCCGTATTCGTTGAGGGGCATCACCCAATATCCACGGTCAAACCGTGAAGGTGAACGTCAAGCCGTTCGGATCTTCTGACGGTTTACGTTCGGCTCGAAGGCCACCCCACATCACACGACACACGCCGATCCGTCCCTTCGGGCCACGGCGTCCGACCCTCCGATCGCCGCGATGGGGCGCTTTTTTTGGTCGCGCCGCTCGCCCCGGCCGCAGCGCTCGTCCTCCCGCCCGTCCACGGTCCCTCAACCGGCCGCACGCCGCGACGTTTCCGGGAATCCAGAGCGGATTTCGACGATTTCTCGGTCATCCAAATAGATTTCGCGGCGATTCCAATAGTCTCACCAGAGATCTGGTCGGAATCATCAGCAACATTGATCCCTGCGACCTTCGTACGCCCCGTGCCGAAAAACGCGCAAAACGACCGGTTTTTCGATTCCTCATCCTCAGAGAAAGTCCGCAGATCGCAGGGAGAAATGCGCAACATTGATATAAATTAACCGGTGGTCATTGAAATGTTGCCAGAGCCTGCTATCCCTCAAGCCCAACTGGAGAGTGACGGCACCGCGGGGGCTGGCGGAAGCCCGGCCGAGGAGCCTGAACGTTGTCGCCCGCGCGGCCCCCCGCGCCAAGGGCCGATGCGCCTCGCGCATGTCACGCTTCGAGACCCAACCGGTGCCGCCGCGGCGCGCGCAGCCTCGATGCTGCGCACGCCCTGGCGCCGGCAATAAGCGATGGAAGGAACATGCGAATGAACGAGGCCCTAACGGCTCCCCGCAACGCCGATCTCGAGCTCGACGAACAGCGTTACGGAGACGACCCCCTCGGCGACCGCGACACCGACCACTACCGCAACGAATACGTGATGGCGTTCGTCAACAAATGGGACGAACTCATCGACTGGGACGGCCGCGCCACCAGCGAGGGCCAGTTCTTCATCGACATCCTGCGCGCCCGTGGCAAGGAAAGCGTCCTCGACGTCGCGACCGGCACCGGGTTCCACTCCGTGCGTCTCGGCGAGGCGGGCTTCCAGGTCACCTCCGCGGACGGATCGGCCGCGATGCTCGCCAAGGCGTTCGAGAACGCCTCCGCGCGGGGCCGCATCCTCAAGACCGTCCAGGCGGACTGGCGCTGGCTCAACCGTGACATCAACGGCAAGTTCGACGCCATCATCTGCCTCGGCAACTCCTTCACCCACCTCTACGAGGAGTCCGACCGGCGCCGCGCCCTCGCCGAGTTCTATGCCGCCCTCAAGCATGACGGCGTCCTGATCCTCGACCAGCGCAACTACGACGCCATGCTGGACCACGGCTTCACGTCCAAGCACAAGTTCTACTATTGCGGCGACAAGGTCACCGCCGAGCCCGAGTATATCGACGACGGTCTCTGCCGCATGAAGTACGCCTTCGACGACGGGCTCAGCTACACGCTGAACCTGTGCCCGATCCGCAAGAACTACGTGCGACGACTGCTGCACGAAGCGGGCTTCCAGCGCGTGCGGACCTATGGCGACTTCCAGGAGACCTACAAGGAGAACGAGCCGGACTTCTTCATCCACGTCGCCGAGAAGTCGGCGGTGCGCATCGGGAAGTGGGGCGGCACGCTCGCGGAGGGCGAGGTCGACATCCGCGAGGCGACCGAGGACTACTACGACTCGGACGACGCCGACACGTTCTACTCCACCATCTGGGGCGGCGAGGACCTGCACGTCGGCCTCTACGGCGCCACGCGGGACATCCGCTCGGCGAGCGACGCCACGGTCGACCGGATGATCGACAAGCTGACCCTCGGCGAGGGCCAGCGGGTCGTCGACTTCGGCGCGGGCTACGGCGGGGCCATGCGCCGTCTCGTCCAGCGCACCGGGGCTGAGGCGGTCTGCCTCAACATCTCCGCCACGCAGAACGACCGCAACCGCAACCTCGTGCGCCAGGCGGGCCTCTCGGACAGGATCACCGTCAAGCACGGCGTCTTCGAGGAGGTGCCAGAGGAGGACGCCAGCGCGGACGTCGTCTGGAGCCAGGACGCGATCCTGCACTCATCCGACCGCGCCAGGGTGATGGCCGAGGCGCACCGCGTCCTGAAGCCGGGCGGCCTGCTGATTTTCACCGACCCCTGCCAGGCGGACGACGTCGCGCCGGGCGTGCTTCAGCCGGTCTACAACCGCCTGAACCTCCCCGACCTCGGCTCCTTCCGCTTCTACCGCCAGGCGGCCGAGGCGGCGGGCCTCGTGCTCGTGGAGCAGGAGGACCTCACCGGGGACCTGCGCGCCCACTATGCCCGCGTGCGCGAGGAGTTGCTGGAGAACGCTGACCGTCTGCGCGACCTCGGTGTGTCGGCGCAGTACATCGATTCCATGAGTGTGGGCCTCGCCCACTGGGTCGACGCGGCGGACGCCGGCAATCTCGCCTGGGGCATCCAGATCTTCCGCAAGCCCTGAGACGCAAGGACGGTCGGCCCCCGAGGCCGGCCGTCACGAGGTACCATCGCCGCCGGCCGCATCCGGAGGCGAAAGCGGCCGGCCGGACCCGGTCTCCCTCCGGGCACTCCGGCCGCCCCCGAGGTGGCGCCGGCGATGCCGATCCGGCCCTCCCGCCGACCCGGCGGATGCGCTCGGACGTCCGCGCCGCCATCGGTTGTTCGGCGCAGGTGCTCAAATCGGTTCAAGGCATCGTGAACTGCTCTGACGGCCCGCGACCGAGCCGGCGCCCGCCCCGCGGACGCCGGCAATTTGCACTGGGGTCGCCCGGAAACGGCGGCGTTTCCTCTGCCCGGCGGCAAGCATTCGGAATTCTCTATTCCATTCCGAGGACTGTCAGCACTCGAAGGCTCTCATTCCTGGAATAGACGCGGCGCATCATCGAAGATGTCCGCTCAAACCCGCCGCGTCGTCCCGGTCCACCCGACGAATTGCAGCCTTGATGCAGTGTTTTGGCCGATGGGCCATGCGTTACGGCCGGATCCACGAAGGAGTGGCGAGGTGCCGTTCGGCATTGTGGAGAATAGCGCGGCCGTGATCCGGCCGGATGGCTATCACTTCCACGTCACTTGCTCCATTCTGCATCATATGCGTACATTCACCGCACATAGACGCGACACATCGCTCGAATCCCAAGGAGTCGATGCGAGCGTATAAGTTTTGCATTTTGGAGACACAATCGGTCCCGATTTCAACCTGCGATGCGACTACAGGCTCAGCGCTGTAGCACTTAAAGTTTATTCTCTGGCACGGCCAGTTACCCTCTCCCTCGGACGGTAATTCGTGAGATTTGTTTCGATACTGACGCTCATCTGGTTGAGCTCGATAACCGATGGGCGGGCGACTCCCGATTGCACCATGAATCTGACTGAAGCGACCATCATCAGCGTGGCCGGGTCTGTCCATCAGCCCGGCCAGCGCAGCGGCGACCTGACCGAGCTGCTGCGCGGCAACGCCGGCGCCCCGTTCACGACGTTCGCCCTCGCCGTCGACGCCGCCCTGCGCGGGATCGCGGCGGACAAGCTCTGCGCCGACGGCGCGGCCTCGCCTCCCACCCTCGACGTCACCTTCGTCGAGTTGGCGCTGATGACCGACGAAGCCGGCCGCGCCGCCACGCGCGAGGCCCTCTCCCGTGTCGCCGGCGCCTACGCCGACGCCTCGATCGACCCCGGCGAACGACGCCTCAGCGCGACGGTGGTATGGAGCCCCCGGCAGATGCTGCAGGACCAGATGGCCCTCGCCGGCATGCCCGTTCCAGCCGATCCGCTGCCGCTGCTGCGGGCGGACTTCGACGCCATGGTGAAGGCCTACGCCGAGACGGCCCTCACCCTTCCGCCCGACGAGAAGGCCGCCGCGGCCGAGCGGCTCAGCCCCGCCCCGCCGGCCGACCTCGCCGCGCTCATGATCGCCAGCCCGCAGACGCGGCGCCTGCCGTTCGACAGCTCCGTGCTGGCGACGACGGAGCGCCTCATCGCGGCGAGCCAGCCCGGCTACGCGGCGGTCACCATTCTGGCCGTCGAGCGCGCGCTCGGCGGCGACGCAACGCCAGTCGGCGGCATCCTCGACATCGACGACGACGCCGTCCGCAGCCTCTACCGAGGCGACTGGACCTTCAACAAACCGACGACCACGAAGTAGGGACGAACCATCATGACCCTCGCCAACGCCCTGAGCCGGACAGCGTTCAACGGCTACAGCGCCGCAGACGAAGCGACCGTCCGCGCCGCCTTCACACAGGTCTACGGGACCGCCGCTGGCAAGGCGATGATCGACGGCTTCCTCACGGCGCCGGCCAACTCGATCACCTTCAACTTCGCCGCCAACGACGCGGCCGCCAATCTGAACACCGGCGATGTCTTCTACGACCCCGCGTTCAGCACCGGCTTCATGTACCTCAACAAGTCGGGCGTCGCGATCCAGGAGATCGCGGCCGGGACGATCGCCCACGAGCTCGTCCATGCCCTGACCGGCCGCGACGACGAGCCGAGCTGGTTCGGCCAGAACGACTTCGCCGGCGATACCGTCACGTTCGCGAACACCATCTTCACGCAGCTCGGCATCGACCCGCAGCTCTCCTATCCGGGGTCGAACTTCGCCTCCGTGCTGGAGCTCGGACGCGACTACGCGATGGGTGCGGGCATCGATCGCGCGTGGTCGAAGGACGGGGACTTCCCCGAGCCGACCATCACCGCCCCGGACGCGCGCGACCTCATCATCGGCGGTGCCAGCGCGAACACCCTCAACGGCGGCGGCGGCAACGACATCCTCGTCGGTAACAACGGCAACGACATCCTGATCGGCGGCGGCGGCATCGACGTCGCGGTCTACGACGGCAACCAGCTCGACTACGACGTCCGCCAGAACGCGGACAGCAGCTGGACGGTGCGCCACGTCCGAGGTGCGGCCGACGAAGGAACCGACACGCTGATCGACGTGGAGCGCATCCGCTTCGACAGCGGCGCGACGTTCGAGCTGAAGAAGGGCGCGCTGACCTTCCAGACCGACTTCGGGCTCGTGATCGACACGACCGGCAGCATGGGCAGCTCGATCGGCGCGGTGAAGAACCAGGCGACCGCGCTCATCAACGCCGCCTTCAAGGGCGGGATGCAGGACGCGCGCATCGGCGTCGTCGGCTTCAAGGACAACACCATCGGCGAGCCGACGAGCATCATCCAGAGCTTCACCGACCAGGACGTCTTCGCCGACCGTCAGGCGGCGGCGCTCGCGGCCATCAACGGGATCTCCGTCGGCGGCGGCGGCGACCTTCCCGAGACGGCGTTCGACGGCCTTCTCAATGCCCTCAACGGCGCGATGGGCGACTGGCGCACCGGGGCGAGCGTGAAGCGCGTCGCGCTGTTCACCGACGCGGCCGCGAAGGACGGCGCGCTGGCCGGCGCCGTCGCCGCGCTGGCGAGCAACATCGGCGCGACCATCAGCGGGCGCACCGAGGCGGTCGGCGCCAAGGGCGCGCTCAGCGAGTACGTCTTCGAGTTCGCCTCCGACAGGTTCGACCCCACGTCCCCCGACGGCGGCGGCGCGATCCCCGACGCGACGCCCGACACGACCAAGACCACCGTGCAGATCTTCACGATCTTCACCGGAACGCCCGACTTCACGGACACCACGGACCTCGAGAAGGTCGCCTCGGAGAACGGCGGCGAGTTCTTCACCGCCGACTCCGACAGCGACCTCGTCGACATCCTGTTCGAGGTGATCGAGCTGCCGCCGAACGCCATCCCCCTCGTCAGCGGCCCGGTCGAGCTCGACAGCATCGAGGAGAACTCCGGCCCGATCTCGCTGACGGCGGCGGACTTCCTGGCCGGCGCCACCGACGCCGACGGCGACGTCCTCACTGTGGACGGTCTGACCGTCTCCGAGGGCACGCTGGTCGAGCTTTCGCCCACCACCTGGACGTATGAGCCGGACCCCGACGCGACCGGCGTCGTCACCTTCACCTACAACATCACCGACGGCGAGGCCTCCGTCTCGCAGTCGGCGACGCTGGAGGTCACGCCGACGAACGAGCTGCCGGTGGCCGAGGACGACACCGGACCGACGCTCGCCGCCGGCGAGGTCGTCACGATCCTCGCCGCCGACCTTCTCGCCAACGACACGGACGGGGATGGCGACACGCTGACCATCCTCAGCGTCGGCGGCGCGGTGGGCGGCACCGTCGCGCTCAACGCCGCGGGCAACGTCGTCTTCACCGCCGACGACGACTTCGTCGGCGACGCGTCCTTCACCTACCGGGCGGACGACGGCTCCGGCGACACCGGACCGACGACCATCGCCACCGTCGCCCTCGTGGTGGAGGCCGCCTCCGGCGCGACCGAAGGACCGGACCTCATCATGGGCACGCCGGCGAGCGACGATCTCGCGGGCCTCGGCGGCGACGACACGATCTCCGGCCTCGGCCGCGGCGACCTGATCGACGGCGGGCCGGGCGACGACCTGATCCGCGGCGGCGACGGGAACGACACCGTCACCGGCAACACCGGCAACGATACCGTCGTCGGCAACAACGGCGCCGACGTCCTCAACGGCGGGCGCGGCAACGACGTGGTCGGCGGGCAGGCCGGCAACGACGAGCTCGACGGCGGCGGCGGCAGCGACACCGTCCTCGGCGGCGCCGGCGACGACACGATGACCGGCGGCGACAAGGCCGACGAGGTGCGCGGCGACAGCGGCGACGACCTCGCCCGAGGCGGGGCCGGGCACGACACCGTCTTCGGCAACGGCGGCAACGACACGGTGATCGGCAACGACGGCAACGACCTGCTCGACGGCGGCCGGGACGACGACCTCGTCGCCGGTCAGGACGGCAACGACACCATGTTCGGCGGGACGGGTCGCGACTCCCTCCTCGGCGGTGACGGCAACGACAGGCTCGACGGCGAGGAGCACGCCGACGAGCTCTTCGGCCAGGACGGCAACGACGTGCTGTTCGGCGGCGACGGCAAGGACATGCTGAACGGCGGTGACGGCGACGACACCATCTTCGGCGGCAACGGCAAGGACGTCGCCATCGGTGGCGACGGCGCCGACACCTTCGCCCTGGAGGTCGGCCCGGGCGCGCTGCTGATCGAGGACTTCACGCAGGGCGAGGACCTTCTCGGCCTGACCGATGGCCTCGCGTTCGAGGACCTCGCGTTCACCGGCAACACCATCCGTGTCGGCGACAACGACGTCCTCGCGCGCTTCACCGACGGCTTCGTCACGTCCTCGCTGGACCACAGCGACTTCGTGGCCCTCGTCTAGTCAGGCCGTGCCGGGTTCCGACGGAGCCCGGCACGACCGCCACACCGAAGGATCAGCGGCGGCGCCCGGCCGGGCGCCGCCGAACTCGTTCCGGCGGCCGGCCTATCCGGGCCGCTCCTCGGCGCTCATGGTGCGCATCACCAGCCGTGCCAGTGTCGCCGCCATCGCCGTCTCGACGGGCGTCAGGCCCGCCTCCTCCCCGTCCGCCGTCGCGCCCACCAGCCTGATCGCCGGCCCGCGGATCCGTGCGTTGACGAACTCCACCTCGTCCTGATGCCGCGACAGGCTCTGCGCCACCCGCGGCGAGATGCCGAGCGGCGTGTCGCCCCCATCGACGGAGGTGATGGCGTCGCTCACGAACGCCGCCGCGCGCGGCGTGCTGCGGCACAGCGAGTTGACGACCCGCATCATCGCGAGCTCCTTCGCGCCCAGCGAGCGGTTGATCACCATCGGCTTGGCGGGAAGCGTCAGCGGCAGGCCGAAGATGTCCCGGACGAAGAGATCGGCGAGGCGGTCCCGGTGCGCATCGTAGTTGTGGACCTGGACATTCCCCGCACCGAACATCGCCTCCGCTTCGGTGATCACCGCCGCGTAGGGCGGCGACCAGCCGGCGGCGAACTCGGCGAAGGTCCGCGTCTCCCGGTGCCGCTTGACGAGCTGCGAGTAGACCGACAGCGCGAAACCGGCCAGCTCACGGACCAGGTAGATGTAGACGGGGACATAGCCGCGCCCGGTCGCCACGTCGACGATGTGCCGCGAGCGCTCGTTGTCCGGGAACCGCAGCGCCTCGTTCGAGTAGACGAGGTCGCGCCCGTCGGCCTCGTCCAGATGGCGCGCGAACGTCGCCGCAAAGGCGCTCTTGTCGGCGATCCGGTGCGGCAGGTTCGGGTTGATGTAGTTCGCCATCTCGACGCCGTTGCCCGACGTCACCGACCCGCGCCGCGCGGCCTCGAACAGATGCCCGGCCGGATAGAGGAGACCCGCCTCCGCGAGACGCTCGGCCTGTTGCGCCAGAACGACCTGGATGTACGAGGTGCCGGTCTTCGGCGCCCCGCCGTGCAGGAAAAGAGTGGGCAAGGCGCTCTCCGCATGCCGATTCGAATCCCGGGAGACTGGCAGAAGCGCAGCCCACGGCAACTGCCTCACCGCATGCGGCACGGACCGGCGCGGTTGCCGTTGCCGTTCGAGGACCGGGACATGCCGGTCCGCCGCGCCGGCGGCGCCGAATGCGGCCTCGCCTTCGGGCTGTGGATCAGCCGCATCATGACCGTCGGCTCTCGGCGCGCCGGGCCGGACACGGGCCGCTGTGAGCGGATACCCCGGCCGCTGGCGAGGAGCGTTTCCGACGAGCAGAAGACCACACGTCCCCCGGTCTCGAAGTACAGTCCCTCACGCGAATACGGAAATCTTGGAAAGAGCATTGAGACATGACTGAACCCGTCGCGGTCTATGGCCTTGGCAACATGGGCTTCGTCCAGGCCGAGCGCATCGCCAGGGCGTTCCCCACGCTGGTGTTCGACCTGTCCCCGGAGCGCCTCGCCGCGGCCGCCACGGCGTTCGGCGCGAAGGCGATCAAGAGCGCGGCGGACGTGGCGCAGTGCCGCTTCGTCGTCCTGTGCCTGCCGCACCCGGACGCGTCCCGGGCGGTCCTGCGCGAGCTGCGCCCGCATCTGCGGAGCGACGCCATCGTCATCGAGACGAGCACGGTCAATCCGGACGACGTGCGCGAGTTCGCCGGCGTGCTGGAGGGTGTCGGCGCCGAGCTCATCGACGCGTCGATCCTCGCCGGCGTCAGCCAGATGGAAGCCGGCACGGCGACGCTGCTGCTCGGCGGCGACGAGGCGCTGATCGCGGCCGCCAGGCCGGTGCTCGACGCGATCGCGATCAGGCAGAAGCATTTCGGCGCGCTCGGCGCGGGGGCGGCGGCGAAGGTCATCAACAACGCCGTCGCGCACGCGGTGATGGTCGTCGTGGCCGAGGCCGGATCGATGGCGATGGCCAACGACGTCGAGATCGACAAGCTGATCGGCCTCCTGTCCGACCCGGAAATGGGCCTCCACCGGCCGCTGACCTTCCGGTACGCCAAGCGCGTCCTCGGCGACGACTACGAGGGCGGGATGCCCCTCCTCGCAGCGCGCAAGGATTCCGAGCTGGCGCAGACGCTCGCGTACAGGAGCGGCGTGCCGCTGTTCGCGATCCAGGCCTGCCACAGCGTCTACGAACTCGGCGTCGCCGCCGGATATGCCGACGAGGACTACGCCGCGATCGCCAAGCTGTGGCGCGACTGGGGCAAGCCCGCCGCCCCCTCCCCGAAACCCTCGTAGGAGCCGGGCGGCGCGGCGGCGCGGCCCGGTCCGGCACCCCGTCCCGCGGTCGGCGGCGTTTGTGTGTCCCGATGTATTCAAGATCGGGCAAGTTATGCGCTAGACTTTCCGCCGGTCGACTGTCGGATCCCTCTGGAGCCTTGCCGCGATGCGGCCGGGTCCCGTGTCCTGCGTGCCCGCAGGCGACCGGAACACGAGCAACAAAAAATCGTTCCGGGAGGGAACACAGAATGCTCAGGATCTCAGCGGCGCTCGGCGCCGCGGCCCTTTCGCTCGCCGTCGGCAGCCTCGGCGCCTCCGCCGCGGACTACCCCGCGCCGCAGGAAGGCGACTACGTCATCGAGAACTTCACCTTCCACGACGGCGAGACGCTGCCGGAGATGAAGGTCCATTACCGCACCATCGGCGACCCGTCCGGCGAGCCGGTGCTGCTCGTCCACGGCACCAACGGCAGCGGGGCGAGCTTCCTCACCGACGGGTTTGCGGGCGCGATGTTCGGCCCCGGCCAGCCGCTCGACGCCACGCACTACTTCATCATCCTGCCCGACGCGATCGGCGCGGGCGGCAGCTCGAAGCCGTCCGACGGCATGCGCGCAGCCTTTCCGCGCTACAATTACAAGGACATGGTCGAGGCGCAGTACCAGCTGGTGAAGGACCACCTCGGGCTCGACCACCTGCGCCTCGTCATGGGCAACTCGATGGGCGGCATGATCACCTGGGAATGGGGCATCGCGCACCCGGACTTCATGGATGCCCTGGTGCCGATGGCCTCGCTCCCGGCGGCGATGTCGGGCCGCAACTGGATGATGCGGCGCATGCTGGTCGATTCGGTGCGCACCGACCCGGCCTGGAACGACGGGAACTACACCGAGCAGCCGCCCAACCTCGCGATCGCGCAGGTCTGGTTCGGCCTCGCCACCAACGGCGGCAACATGCGCCTGCAGGAGATCGGCGCGACGCGCGAGAAGGCCGACGAGTACGTCGACGGCCTCCTCGCCAAGGCCAAGGCCAAGGACGCCAACGACACGATGTACCAGTGGGACGCCTCGCGCGACTTCGACCCCTCGGGCGAACTCGACCAGATCAAGGCGCCGGTGCTCGCCATCAACTCGGCGGACGACGAGCGCAATCCGACCGAGCTCGGCATCCTGGACGCGGCGGTGAAGCGCCTGCCCAACGTCAACGCCTACATCATCCCCGAGAGCAGCGAGACCAAGGGGCACGGCACGACCGGCTCGCAGGCCGCCCTCTACGCCGAGCCGCTGAAGTCCTTCCTCGACAGCCTCCCCGAATGATCCGCCCCGTTGCGGCGGACGACGTGTCCGCCTGACCGCCGGCCGCCGCGCGGCTCCGCCGTGCGCCGGCCCCTTCCCGCCCGTGCACATCCCGCGGGCGCGCGAGCCGCAAGCCGATTGCCGCCCCGCCGCATCACGCCGCCGGGGCGGTTTCGGCCTTCCGCGTGCCGGCCGTTCCGCGGCCGGGCGCCGCCGGCGGAACGGGTTCATCGCCACGATCCCCTGCCCTCGGTCCGCCCCGGGCGGGGGGACCGCCCCTGTCGCACCGTCCGCCTAAGGCGCTCCGCTGGCCGGGGGCGGGCTCGCCGTATGTGATGGCCGCCGGCGGCGGCCGTGCTGGCGGGGCGATGCGCCCATCACCCGCTTGAACGCGGCGCCGAAGGCGCTCTCGGAATCGTAGCCGAGCGAAGCCGCGATCGCCGGGATCGCATCGCCCGACGTCTCCAGCCTGTCCGCCGCGAGGGCCATCCGCCAGCGCGTCAGGTAGTCCATCGGCGCGCGCCCGACCATGGCCTTGAAGCGGACGGCGAAGGCCGTTCGCGACATGCCGGCCCGCTCGGCCAGCTGCTGCACCGTCCAGCGACGGGCCGGCTCGGCGTGGATCGCGCCGATCGCCGAGCCGATCCTCCTGTCGGCGAGGGCATAGAGCCACCCGACACCGACGCCCGCCCGCTCCTCCAGGTAGAGCCGAAGGGCTTGGACGAGCATGAGGTGGGCGAGGTGCTGCGCGACGAGGTCCCCGCCGGGCAGCCGCTCGCGCACCTCGCGGCGCATGCGCGTCAGGATCCAGCGCAGTTCCTCGCGGTCCCGGACATCCTCGACGAGGACGACGGAGGGAAGCACGTCGAGGAGGATGTCCGCGTGCGCGGCGTCGAGGGAGAAGCGGCTCCCGGCGAGCACGAAGTCCGCCCCGCCGTTGAGGGCCGCGACGCCGCCCGGCGAGGCGCGGCCGAACACCGTGCCGGCATCGACCGGTGGCGCGCCGAGATCGCTGCCGAGCCGGAACGGACGCCCCTTCGGCAGGATGAAGCAGTCCCCCTCGCGCAGGCGCACCGGATCGCTTCCATCGCCCATCGCCAGCCAGCACGACCCGGACAGGACGGCATTCACCTTGATGCCCTCGTAGGGTGGAAACGCCAGGAGCCAGGCGCCGCCCGCCTCGAAGCCTGCGGAGACGTAGCTCCGGGGCTTCAGGAGCATCAGGACATCGGAGAGAGGATCCATTCGGGCACCCTGAACGATCGCGACAACAGTGCGAACAACTGAGCATAGATCGTTCGCAGCGCGCGGCCTACCTCAGCATCGCCCGACACCGGCCCCGACGGCTGGCGGCGGGCAAATCCAGCGAAGCGAGGGAAGCCATGATTCTCATTACGGCGCCTGCGGGCAACATCGGCAGTCAGGTTCTCGCGGCGCTTGCCGCCAGCAACGAGGCCATCCGGGTCGTCGCCCGCCACCCCTCCCGCCTTCCGGCCGAGGTCCGTTCGCGGGTCGAGGTCGTCGAGGGATCGCACGGCGATCCGGAAACAGTGACGAGGGCGCTCGACGGCGTCCGCCGTGTCTTCTGGCTCGTTCCCGGCGACATGACGGCGGCGGACGCGATGGCGGCCTACGTCGACTTCACCCGCCCCGCCGCGGAGGCGTTGAAGACCGGAACCGTCACGCACGTCGTCGCCGTCTCCGCGCTCGGCCGCGGCTGGCCGAGGGACGCGGGCCACGTCACGGCGACCCTCGAGGCGGACGACCTGATCGCGGAGACGGGCGTCGCCTTCAGGGCGCTCGCCTGCGCGTCGCTGATGGAGAACCAGCTCCGCCAGCTCGCTCAGATCCGGGATCACGGCGTGCTGTCCTGGCCCGCCGACGGCGACCGGCCCTTCCCGCACGTTGCCACGCGGGACGTCGCGGCGCTCGCCGCGCGCCTCCTTCTCGATCCCGCCTGGGACGGCGCCGAGGAGATCCCGATGACCGGGCCGCAGGACGTCTCGTTCAACGCCATCGCCGCCATCATGACGGAGGTCCTTGGCCGTCCGGTCCGCTTCGAGGAGATGCGGACGGAGGACCTCAGGGCGATGCTGGCCGCGCGCGGCGCGTCGGCGGGGATGGCGCAGGCGATGGTCGACATGCTGACGGCGAAGAACGAGGGCCTCGACCACATGGGGCCCCGCTCCACGCCGGCCGACACGCCGACCGACATCCACCAGTGGTGCACCGATGTCCTGAAACCGGCCATCGCGGGGTAGACGCCGGCACCCGGCGAGCGTCCCGCGCAGGCGCCGGGGTCCGCCGAGGCGCTGGTCCGGCTCAGGTTCGCGCGACGTGTTCGATCAGTCCCTGCCCGCCCATCTCGATGTCGATGCGGATGCCGGTCCACGCGGCCTCGCTGTCGCCACGGCGGAGCGCGTCGATGATGCGCACGTGCGGGTGCGGGTCCCAGTTCTCCGGCACGCCCGCGTCGTAGAGATGGGACAGGATCGGCCCGCACCGCACCCAGAGGTTCTCGACGAGGTCGTAGGTGATGGGGAGGCGTCCGAGCCGGCAGAGGGCGAGGTGGAACTCGGTGTTGAGGTGCACCGCCTCGTCGAAGGCCTGGCGCGCATGGCAGCCGGAGATCCCCGCCTGGATGGCCTCGAGGCCGGCGATATCCTCGGGCGTGGCGCATTCGGCGGCCTTCGCCGCCGCCTTGCCCTCGAGGTCCATGCGGATCATCCGGATCTCGAGGAGCTGTTCCAGGGTGAGTTGCGGCACCGTGACCGTGCCGCGCTCGTCCACGGTCATCGCGCGCTCGAACACCAGCCGCAGCAGCGCCTCGCGGATCGGCGTCATCGAGATGCCGAAGCGCTCGGACATGGGCCGAAGACGCATCCGCTCGCCCGGCCTCAGCTCGCCCCGCATCAACGCGTTGCGGATCGCGCTGTAGGCCTGGTCGCTGAGGCTCGCGCGCTCGATCGGCCGGGCCCAATCGCGCACCTCGGCCCCCGCCGAAGCATCCATCGTCTTCAGTCTTGACACCCGTCCGATCTCCTCTGCATGATCTGTTATAACAAATAACAAATAACGGCAACGTGTGGCTGCACGTTGCCGACACCGATATCGGTGGGAGGATACGGGACACCATGCTTGCCTTGCGCAAGGTTAAGCCCGAGGCCGGTGCCGCGCTCGTCGAGACCGAGCTCGCGGCGCCCGGGCCCGGGCCGGGGGAGGTCGACGTCGTGGTCCGCGCAGCGGGCCTCTGCGGCAGCGACCTGCACGCTTTCGCCTGGGATCCGGGCTACGCCTTCATGACGGACTATCTGCCGGTGACGATCGGTCACGAATTCGCCGGCGTCGTCGCTGCCGCCGGCGCCGATGTCGACGCCTTCGCGCCCGGCGACCGTGTGGTCTGCTGGCCCACGGTGGTCTGCGGGCGCTGCGCGGGCTGCCGGGACGGCCGCCCTTCCGCATGCGAGGCGCGGCGGATCGTCGGCCTCCACCGCGACGGCGGCTTCGCCGAGCGGGTGCGCGTGCCGGCCGGAACCCTGCGCCACGTGCCGCCGACCCTCTCCTTCGAGCGGGCGGCCCTGTGCGAGCCGCTTTCGATCGCCGTCAATGCCGTCGACCTGGCCCGCCTCGCCCCCGGCGACCGCGTCGCGGTGCTGGGGCCCGGCCCGATCGGCGCCGCCGCCGCGTTCGTCGCCCGGCAGCGGGGCGCGAGGGTACTGCTCATCGGCCTCGACGACGCGGCCCGCCTCGCCCTCGCCCGCACGGTGGCCGACGTCGCCACCGCCGACCTCCGCGAGACCACGCTCGGCGCGGCGGTGGACGCTGCCTTCGGCGGACGCTGCGACCGCGTGATCGAGGCGACGGGCGCGCCCGTCTCGGTCGAGGAGGGCCTCGCCGCGCTGCGGCCCGAAGGGATCCTCGTCGCCGCCGGCATCCACGCCGCCGCCTGCCGCATCGACCTCGCGCGCTTCGTCCGCGAGAAGAAGCAGCTCGTCGGCGCCCACGACACCACCGAAGACGCCTTCGCCGAGGCGCTGACGATGCTCACCGCGCACGGGGACCGGCTCGAGCGCCTCATCACCCACCGCCTGCCCCTCTCCCGCGCGCTGGAAGGGTTCGCGCTGGCCCGGAGCCGGGGCGCGATGAAGGTGATGCTCCACCCCGAAGAGACCGAAGGAACCATCCAATGACGAAGACAACGCGCGCCGTGATCGCCGCAGGGGCGGGAGGGCCGGAGGTCCTCAGCGTCGTCGATCGGCCGCGGCCCGTGCCGGGACCGGGGCAGGTGCTCGTCGAGGTCCACGCCGCCGGCGTGAACCGGCCGGACGTGATGCAGCGCCAGGGCAACTACCCACCGCCGCCGGGCGCATCCGACGTCCTCGGCCTGGAGCTTGCCGGCGTCGTCGCCGAGCTCGGGGCAGGCGTCGGTGATCTCGCGGTGGGCGACCGGGTGATGGGCCTCGTCCATTCCGGCGCCTACGCGGACTGGGCCGTCGTCGACGCGCCGATCGCTGTCCGCGTGCCGGACGGGCTGTCGCTGATCGAGGCCGGCGGCGTGCCCGAGACCTTCTACACCGTGTGGAGCAACGTCTTCGAGCGCGCGGCCCTGCAGCCCGGCGAGACGCTGCTCATCCACGGCGGCACGTCGGGCATCGGCACCACGGCGATCCAGCTTGCCAAGGCCCGCGGCTCGCGCGTCATCGTCACCGCCGGCAGCGAAGCCAAGTGCCAGGCCTCGCTCGACATCGGCGCCGACGTCGCCATCAACTACCGCGCCGAGGACTTCGTCGAGGCTGCGCGCAAGGCGACCGACGGCCGTGGGCCGGACGTCATCCTCGACATGGTCGGCGGCCCCTACATCCAGCGCAACATCGACCTCGTCGCGGCGGACGGGCGCATCTCGCAGATCGCCTTCCAGCAGGGCAGCAAGGTCGAGATCGACATGCTGCCGCTGCTCCTGAAGCGCGTCACCTTCACCGCGTCGACCCTGCGCGCCCGCCCGGTGGAGATGAAGGCGAGGCTCGCTCGGGCCCTCGAAGAGCACGTCATGCCGCTCCTGGCCGACGGCACCGTCAAGCCGCCGGTCGACTCCACCTACCCCCTCGCCGACGTCGCAAAGGCGCACGCGCGGATGGATGGCGGCGAGCACGTCGGCAAGATCATCCTCCTGATGGCCCCGGAAGCCTGAGATGAATATCGCCCTTCCCCCCACCGACAACCGCACCGGCGCGCACGTCATGGCCGCCGCCCTCGCGCGTCACGGCGTCACCGACATCTTCGGCCAGTCGCTGCCGTCGGCGCTGATCCTCGCGGCGCCACATTACGGCATCCGCCAGGTCGGCTACCGGACCGAGAACGGCGGCGCGGCGATGGCCGACGCCTACGCCCGGGTCTCCGGCCGCGTCCCCGTCGTGACCGCGCAGAACGGGCCGGCGGCGACGCTCCTGGTTCCCGGCCTCGCGGAGGCCTTCAAGGCCTCGGTGCCGGTCGTCGCCATCGTCCAGGACGTGCACCGGCGCTTCACCGACAGGAACGCCTTCCAGGAGCTCGACCACTTCGCCCTCTTCGCGGGCGTCACCAAGTGGATCCGCCGCGTCGCCGACGTCGCCCGCATCGACGACTACGTGGACATGGCCTTCACCGCCGCCGCGTCCGGCCGCCCCGGCCCGGCGGTCCTCATGGTGCCGGTGGACCTCCTCGACGAGCGGCCCGAGCTGGCGCCCGACGCGCCGCGGCGGCAGGCCGACCTCGGCACCTGGCCGCTCGACCGCATGGGCGCCGACCCCGCCCGCGTCGCCGAGGCGGCGGCGATCCTCGCGCGGGCGGAGCGGCCGGTGGTGATCGCCGGCGGCGGAGTGCACGGCTCCGGCGCCGCGGCCGAGCTGACGCGGCTTCAGGACCTCGGCCTCCCCGTCGCCACCACCGTCATGGGCAAGGGCGCGGTCGCCGAGACGCATCCGCTGTCGCTCGGCGTGGTCGGCTACTTCATGGCGCCGGGCGGGCGCGGCTCCCACCAGCGCGACCTCGTCACCGGGGCCGACGTCGTGCTCCTCGTCGGCAATCGCACGAACCAGAACGGCACCGACAGCTGGCAGCTCTACCCGCCGAAGGCCCGCTACATCCACATCGACATCGACGGCGCGGAGATCGGCCGCAACTACGAGGCGCTGCGCCTCAAGGGCGACGCGAAGCTGACGCTGACCGCGCTTGCCGACGCCATGGAGGGGGCGGACCTCTCCCGCCTCGAGGCGCGCCGGCCCGGCCTCGAGAGCCGCGTCGCCGAAGGCAAGGCCGGGTTCGAGCGGGACCTCGACACCCTCGTCGACATGGACGCCGCGCCCATCCGCCCCGAACGGCTGATGCGCGACCTCGACAGCGTCCTGCCAGAGGATGCGATCGCCGTCGCCGACGCGAGCTACGCCTCGATCTGGATCGCCAACGGGCTCACCGCGCGGCGCGCCGGACAGCGCTTCATCACCCCGCGCGGCCTCGCCGGGCTCGGCTGGGGCCTGCCCTTCGCCATCGGCGCGAAGGCGGCACGGCCGGACGTCCCGGTGGTCTGCCTCAGCGGCGACGGCGGCTTCGGCCACGTCTGGAGCGAGCTCGAGACCGCACGGCGCATGCGCCTGCCGGTGACGCTCATCGTCCTCAACAACCAGATCCTCGGCTACCAGAAGCACGCCGAGCTCAGCCTCTTCGGCGACCACACCGACGTCGTGCACTTCACCGCCGTCGACCACGCGGCCATCGCCCGCGCGGTGGGCTGCGAGGGCGTGCGCGTCGAGCGGCCCGAGGCGTTCCTGCCGGCGCTCGAGGCGGCGCTGAAGAGCGACACCACCACCGTCATCGACGTGGTGACGGACGAGCGCGCGCACCCGCCCATCACGAGCTTCATGGGGAAGGACGCGCTCGACTACTGAGGCCACGACACCGGACCGCCGCGTCCGCAACAGGGAGGAAAAATATGAAAATCAAAACACTCATCACCGCAGCCGCCGCATTCGGCATGATGGCGGGCGCCGCCCACGCCGACGTGAAGTTCGGCGCGCTGTTCCCGTTCTCGGGCGGCCTCGCGCTGCTCGGCGAGGAAAGCTTCCGCGGGGTGGAGCTCGCCGTCGAGGAGATCAACGCCAAGGGTGGCGTCCAGGGCGAGAAGGTCGTCCTCGTGCGCGGCGACGCCGTCGACAACAACCAGGCGATCGGCGAAGCCCGCCGCCTGATCTCGCGCGAAGGGGTCGTCGGGATCATCGGCACCTACTCCTCGTCCCGCTCCATCGCGGCGAGCCAGGTGGCCGAGCTCTCCGGCATTCCCTACTTCGAGCTCGGCGCGGTGGCCGACGAGGTGACGGGCCGCGGCCTCGAATACCTCTTCCGCACCAACCCGACCGCCGACACCATGGGCGAGATGATCGTCCAGATGATCGTCGACGAGGTGGCGCCGGGCCTCGGCAAGGAGCCGGGAGACCTCAAGATCGGCATCATCCACGAGGACAGCGCCTACGGCACCTCCGTCGCCGGTCACCAGAAGAACTACGGCGAGGCGGCGGGCCTCGACATCGTCACCATCCAGGCCTACCCGACGTCCACGGTCGACATGTCCTCGCTGGTCCTCAGCCTCAAGGACCAGGGCGTCGACGTGGTTCTGCAGACGGCCTACCAGAACGACGCGATCCTGTTCCTCAACCAGGCCGTCGAGGCCGACTACCACCCGGCCGCCATCATCGGCGGCGGTGGCGGCTACTCGCTGACGGCGACGGCCGAGGCGGTCGGCGAGAACATGAACAACGTGCTCGACGTCGACTTCACCCAGTACGCCGTCAACCACGAGTTCACCCCCGGCATCGAGGACTTCCTGACCGCCTACCGCGAGAAGTACGGCGAGGAGCCGCGCTCCGGCCACTCGCTGAACAACTACGTCGGCGCGATGGCCGTGCTGCAGGGGATCGACAAGGGCTCCAGCTTCAAGCCGGACGACATCGTCGCGGCGGTGAAGGCCATCGACATCCCCGAGGGCGAGACCGCGGCGGGCTACGGCGTGAAGTTTGGTGAGAACAACCAGAACGAGCGCGCCAAGATGATGGGCCTGCAGTGGCAGGACGGCAAGCTCGTCACGGTCTACCCGCGCGAGGCCGCCGTCGCCGAGTTCAACATCGGCGACTGATCCCAAACGGGGCTGCGGCGCGCCCGCGGCCCCCTCCTCCCCTCGCGAGGACCCCCATGGACACCTTTCTTCAAGTCGTCGCCAACGGCCTCATGCTGGGCGGGCTCTTCGCCATCGTCGCGGTGGGGCTGACGCTCATCTTCGGGATCGTGAAGGTCATCAACTTCGCCCACGGCGAGTTCCTGATGGTCGGCATGTACCTGACCTTCCTCCTGTCGACGCGGCTGTCGATCCACCCCTACCTGACCGCGGCGGCCGTGGTGCCGGCACTCTTCATCCTCGGCGCGCTGACGCAGCGCCTCCTGATCCAGCCGCTGCTGAGCGCCCGTGACGAGCACGTGCAGATCTTCGCGACCGTCGGCCTGTCGACGGCGCTGATCAACCTCGCGCTGCTGATCTTCGGCGCGGACATCGCCAACACGCCCAACTACGGCCTGCGCAGCCAGTTCGAGCTCGGCCACGTGCGCATCCTTGAAGGGCAGCTCTACGTCTTCCTCGCAGCGATCGCGCTGGTGATCGCGCTGCAGATCTTCATGAAGCGCACCACCATCGGCCGGGCGATCCGGGCCACCGCGCAGAACCGCGCCGCGGCGCAGCTCATGGGGATCAACGACCGCTTCATCTACATCCTGAGCTTCGGCATCGGCGCGGCGTGCGTCGGCGTCGGCTCGGCGCTGATCGCGCCGCTCTACCCGACGTCGCCGACGGTCGGGACCTATTTCGTGCTGATCGCCTTCGTGTGCGTCGTGCTGGGCGGTCTCGGGTCGATCCCGGGCGCCTTCGTCGGGGCGCTGATCATCGGCGTCGTCGACTCGCTCTCGGGCTTCTACATCGGCTCGGACCTGCGCGAGGCGGTGGTGTTCGCGATCTTCCTGCTGATCCTCCTCCTCAAGCCCTCGGGGCTCTTCGGCACCCGCATGAACCTGAGCCACGTTTCGCCATGACCGAGCAAACCCTGACCGAGGCGCCGGCCGCCGGCGCCAACGGCCTCTCGGCGCGAAAGCTCGCCGGGCCCGTCGCGCTGGTGCTGCTCCTGGGAGCGATCCTCGCCATTCCGATCGGAATGGGGGACCAGTTCGTCTACCACATCTTCATCACCATCTGCATCTTCGCCGCGCTGTCGACGGCGTGGAACATCGTCGGCGGCTTCGCCGGCCAGCTCTCGCTGGGACACGCGATCTTCTACGGCATCGGCGGCTATACCGGCGTCATCCTCGTCAACCTCGGCGTCACGCCGTGGATCGGCATGTTCGCGGGCGCTGGCATCGCGGCCATCGTCGCGGTGATCATCTCGTGGCCGTGCTTCCGCCTCCACGGGCCGTTCTTCGCGCTGGCGAGCATCGCCTTCCTGGAGGTGTTCCGCGTCCTCGCGCTGCACTTCCGCGACCTCACCGGCGGCGCGACGGGCCTCATGATCCCGCTCAAGATCGGCTGGGAGTGGATGGTCTTCCGCGAGCGACTGCCCGCCCTCCTCATCGCCTTCGGGATGCTGCTGGTGTGCCTCGGCGTCGCGTGGGTGATCCGCACGCACCGTCTCGGCTACTACCTGGTCGCGACGCGCGAGCGCGAGTCGGCGGCGAAGGCCGCCGGCGTCAGGACGGTGCGCGTGCGCCTCGCCGCGGTCGCCGTCTCGGCGGCGCTGGCGGCGATGGTCGGCACCTTCCACGCGATGTACCTCACCTTCATCGAGCCGGAGGCGATGTTCTCGCTGTCCTTCTCGATCCAGATCGCGATGTTCGCCCTCATCGGCGGCATCGGCACCATCTTCGGCCCGCTCCTCGGCGCCGTCCTCCTGGTGCCGATCACCGAGTTCGCCCGCGGCGCGCTCGGGGCGGAGGCGATCGGGCTGCACGGCTTCGTCTACGGCGTCGTGCTGATGCTGGTGGTCCTCTTCCTGCCGAACGGCGTCCTCGGCCTCGTCCACCGCGTCGCGGGCGTCGGGACGCGCGGCCGGGTGGAGCCGGTCGCGCCGCCGGCCATCGCCCTCGCCGAGACGCGCCCGCCCGTCGGCGACACCGTGATGCGCATCGAAGGGCTGCAGAAGCACTTCGGCGGCCTCCACGTGACCAACGACGTGAGCTTCACGTTGCGGGAGGGCGAGATCCTCGGCGTCATCGGCCCCAACGGCGCCGGCAAGACCACCGTCTTCAACATGATCTCCGGCTTCCTGCGGCCGGATGCGGGGACGGTCTCGGTGCTCTCGCCGGATGGCGCGTGGGTGCAGCCGACGACACCGGGCGACTACGCCGCGCTCGGCGTCGGGCGCACCTTCCAGATCGTCCAGCCGTTCGCGGCGATGACGGTGGAGGAGAACATCATGGTCGGCGCATTCCACCGCCACCCGCACGTGGCGGACGCGCGCGAGGCGGCACGGCAGACCGCGCACCGGATGGGCCTCGGCCACTACCTCGATGCGGAGGCGCGCAGCCTTACCATCGGCGGGCTGAAGCGGCTGGAAGTCGCGCGCGTCATGGCGATGGAGCCGCGCATCCTCCTCCTCGACGAGGTGATGGCCGGCATCAACCAGACCGACGTGCGACGCGCCGTCGACCTCATGCTGTCGATCCGCGACGGGGGCGTCAGCATCATCGCCATCGAGCACGTGATGCAGGCGGTGATGAGCCTCTCGGACCGGGTCGTCGTGTTCAACTCCGGCCAGATCATCGCAGAGGGCGACCCGCACGAGGTGGTGCGCGACCCGCACGTCATCGAGGCCTATCTGGGAAAGGACTTCGTCCATGCTTGAGGTCGAGGCCATCGACGCGGGCTACGGCTCGACGGTGATCCTGGACGGCGTGTCGCTGCGCGTCGACCAGGGCGAGGTGGTGACCATCGTCGGTGCCAACGGCGCCGGCAAGACCACCACCCTGAGGGCGATCTCCGGCCTCATTCCCGTGCGCACCGGACGCATCGTCTTCGAGGGAGAGGACATCACCACCCTCTCCGCCCACCAGACGGTCGAGCGCGGCATCACGCTGATCCCGGAAGGGCGGCAGCTCTTCCCCGACATGACGGTGCGCGAGAACCTCCTGATGGGCGCGTTCCGCCGTGCCGCCCGCGCCCGCCAGCACGAGACCCTCGACGAGGTGCTGGAGCTGTTCCCGCGCCTCGGAGAGCGCCTGTCCCAGCACGCCTCCTCGCTGTCCGGCGGCGAGCAGCAGATGGTGGCGATCGCGCGGGGGATGATGGCGCGGCCCAGGCTCCTCATGTTCGACGAGCCCTCGCTCGGCCTCGCGCCGATCATCGTGGCGCAGGTGTTCGACGCGATCGCCAAGGTCGCCGCCGCCGGCACCACCGTGCTGATCGTCGAGCAGAACGTCTTCCACACCCTCCAGGCGGCCGACCGGGGCTATGTGCTCGAGAACGGCCGCATGGTGCTGAACGACGCCGCGGACGCGCTTCTCAGGAACGACCACGTCCGGCAGGCCTATCTCGGGATCTGACATGACGACACGTGAAGTGAACCCCGCCGCGATGGCCTCGCGCGACAGCCACGCCGGGCGGCGGGTTCTGGTGACGGGCGCGGCCAAGGGCATCGGCGCCGCGCTGGCCGAGGCGTTCGCGCGGCGCGGCGCCACGGTGGGCGTCCTCGACATCTCGGAGGTCGAGGTCGCCACCGCGGTCGACGGGCTCGGCGGGCGGGGCGTCGGCATGGTGGCCGACGTCGGCGACTGGGACACCCTCTCCGCGGTGATCGCGGACGCCGAGGCGGCGATGGGCGGCGCCTTCGACACGGTGATCAACAACGCCGGCATCTCCCCCAAGCATGACGGCGCGGCGCACAAGGTGTGGGAGATGGACCCGGCCGAGTGGCGCCGCGTGGTCGAGGTCAACCTCACCGGCACGTTCAACACCATCCGCGCCCTGACGCCCGCGATGCGTGCCGCGCAGCGCGGCTGGATCGTCAACACGTCCTCGGTCGCCGGCAAGACCTACTCGCCCATCGTCGCGTGCCACTATGCGGCGACGAAGTCGGCCATCATCGGCTTCACCAAGCACCTCGCCGCCGAACTCGGCCCCTACGGCATCCGCGTCAACGCGCTGGCGCCCGGCCGGATCGCGACGCCGATGGTCGCCGGCGTCGCGCCCGAGATCAACGCCGAGCAGGTCAAGCTGACGCCGATGGCCCGGCTCGGCGAACCGGCGGAGGTGGCCGACGTGGCCCTGTGGCTCACCTCGCCCGAGGCGAGCTTCGTCACCGGGCAAACCATTGACGTCGCCGGCGGATTGTACATGACCTGAGCGCGGTGCCGGCCGCGCCGGCCCGCCCTGCGCCACCTTCCGAGGCGAACAGTTTGAAGAACAGGACCGATGCCTGAGGTTACCGGACGCACCCGTCTGTACGGAATTCTCGCCGACCCGATCCATCACGTGAAGACGCCGGAGGTGATGCATTCGGTGTTCGCCCGCCACGGCATCGACGGCGTGCTGGTCCCCATGCACGTCGCGCCCGACGGGCTCGCGCGGGCGCTCGACGGACTGCGCGTGATGCAGAACTTCGGCGGCTTCATCGCGACCGTCCCCCACAAGCCGGCGATGCTTGGCCTCTGCGACGCGGTGGACGGCGACGCGGCGCTGATCGGCGCGGTCAACTGCGTGCGGCGCGAGGCGGACGGGCGGATGATCGGCGCAATGCTGGACGGCATCGGCTTCGTCGCGGGGCTGCGGGAGGCCGGCATCGAGCCCGCCGGCAAGCGCATCCTCCTCGCCGGTGCAGGAGGCGCGGCCTCGGCCATCGCCTTCGCCGTCGCGGAAGCGGGTGCCGCTGCGCTCACCATCGCCAATCGGACCGTGGCGAAGGCCGCCGCCCTCGCCGGGCGCGTCGGCACCACCTACCCCGCGTGCACCACCGCCGCCGTCGCCGAGCCGGAGGCGGTCGGCGACTACGACCTTGTCGTCAACGCGACCTCGCTCGGACTGCGCCCGGACGACCCGATGCCGCTCGACCCCGCCGGCCTCCACGCCGGACAGGTCGTCGCCGAGGCGATCATGGACCCGGCCGAGACGCCGCTCCTCGCCGCGGCCCGCGCACGCGGCGCGGCGGTCCATCCCGGCCTGCCGATGCTGCGCTGCCAGATCGAGCTGATGGCGCGCCACATGGGAGCCCTGGCATGACGGCCCCCGCCCCCCGTGCCGACCGCCCCGCCGGCGCTCCGGCGCTCCATCGCGGTAGCCGGGGGTGAGCGTGGGCACCGGAACCGACGCGTTCGACTACATCATCGTCGGCGGCGGGACGGCGGGCTGCGTCCTGGCGAACCGCCTCAGCGCCGACCCGAACGTCACCGTCCTCCTGCTGGAGGCCGGGCCGCGCCCGCGCAGCCCGTGGATCGACATCCCGGCCGGCTTCTACAAGCTCCTCACGAACCCCCGCTACAACTGGCGCCTCACCTCCACGCCGGAGGAGGCGACCGGTAACCGCACCATCGCGATCCCGCGCGGCAAGGGCCTCGGCGGCTCGACGCTGATCAACGGCATGATCTACGTGCGCGGCCAACCCGACGACTACAACGGCTGGGCGCAGATGGGCGCGACGGGCTGGAGCTTCGACGAGGTCGAGCCCGTCTTCCGCCGCCTTGAGAACTACGCCGGCCCCGATCCCGACGGGGTCCGGGGTCACGACGGCCCGCTCGACCTGTGCGAAGTGGTCGAGCGCCCGGCCATCGGCGAGGCGTTCCTGCAGGCGGCCGAGGCCGCGGGCCATGCCCGGACCGTGGACTACAACGGGCCCGCCCAGGACGGCTTCGGCTGGTATCAGGTCAACCAGCGGAACGGCCGGCGGGCGAGCGCCTACGCCGCCTATCTCGCGCCGGTCGAGGGGCGGCCCAATCTCGCGATCCGCACCGGCGTGCGCGTCGCGGCGGTCACGTTCGCGGACCGCCGGGCCACCGGCGTCCGCCTCGCGGCACCGGACGGCGGCACCATCGCCGCGCGGCGCGAGGTGGTGCTCGCCGCCGGCGCAGTCCAGACGCCGCAGCTTCTGGAGCTCTCCGGCATCGGCGATCCGGAGCGCCTGCGCTCGCTCGGCATCCCCGTCGAGGCAACCTCGCCGGGCGTGGGCGAAAACTATTCGGACCACTTCTGCACCCGCCTCAACTGGCGCGTGAAGCGGCCCGAGACGCTGAACGAGCTGAGCCGCGGCCGGCACCTTGCCGTGGAGCTCGGCAAGTATCTCTTCCGGCGGCGCGGGATCCTGACCTTCGGCACCGGGCTCGCGCACGGGTTCATCCGCACCCGCGAGGGCCTCTCCGGCCCGGACGTGCAGTTCTTCTTTATGCACGCGAGCTACGCCAACGCCGCCGAGCGCAAGCTCGAGCACGAGCCGGGCATGACCCTCGGCGTCACCCACCTTCGCCCGGAGAGCCGGGGGAGTATCCACGCGATCTCCCCGCGCATTGAGGACCAGCCGGCGATCCGGCCCAACTTCCTCGCCACCGACGAGGACCGCCGCGCCATCGTCGCCGGGATGATCGCGGGGCGGCGGATCGTCGAGACCGCCCCGATGGACGCGTGGCGCGCCTACGAGATGTCGCCCGGCCCCGACTGCCGCAGCGACGACGACTGGCTCGCCTTCGCCCGCGGCAACGGGCAGACGATCTACCACGTCGCCGGCACCTGCCGGATGGGGGGCGAAGGGGATCCGGCGGCGGTGGTCGACCCGGCGCTGCGCGTGCGCGGCGTCGACGGGCTGCGCGTGGTCGACGCCTCGGTCATGCCGACGCAGGTCTCCGGCAACTCGCAGGCCGCCGTCTTCATGATCGCCGAGAAGGGCGCCGACCTCATCCGCGCCGCCGGTAGCGCCGGACGATCATAGCCGGCTCGGAACTGCGTCCGGAGAGAACATGGCGCCCGCGCACCGGGCCCCTCTACCGGGGCGGCCCGTGGCGCCGGCGTCCGTGGCTGTGCGGAGTGTCCGTTCGAGACAGGGCGCGGCGGGATGCGGCCGCAAGGGCTTCATCCCGCCGCGCCACGCTCGTGTCGGGGAGGTGCGCTATGATTGATACTCAGTATAGATACGCACGTCGAACTCGAGATTGTTGGGATAGTGTACGACCCATGTCACCCGCAATCGGACCAGATTCCCGGAAACATCGGGCATCTCAACGATCTCTCCGGCGCGCGGTACGACTTCGAAATTCGCAACCCAATATTTCTCGGTGTCGTTCCCAGGATGAACGACCTCGATACTGACAGCCATTCTAGCCTCGTTTATATATCGTTTTTATTCTAGATAGCCGAATATCTGAAACGCGCTCGTGCGCCCTCCTCCGGTCGGCGTGCCGACGACAAGGGGCCGCTCAGCGCGGTTGCACCGGCTGAGCAGCAGGGCCATCACCGCCGGCACGCGGATCGGTGATGGAGTGGCGGCCGGTCAACCCCCGAAGCCCGACCGCCATATTCATCAATTTGATAAAATATACGCTTCGTCTCGGTACACTTCGTCCTGGTGTCCGCCGCCGCGACCATCGTGACGCTGGCTCACGTCACATTCCTGGTCAGGACGAGACGGACCCCCGTCTATTTGTTGTCCAGCTCGTGGCGGCGACAAGGTATCGACATCGATACCTTGTCGTCAGAACGAGATCTCTCCGCTCCTGACGGCGAGCGCCAGGGCCTGATCGCGCGTCCTCGCGCCCAGCTTCCGCCGCGCGCTCGCGACATGCTTGTTCACCGTCACGTCGGCGATCCCCATCTTGTCCGCGACCCGTGCAGTCTGGAGCCCCCTCGCGAACCAGGACAAGGCCTCCTTCTCGCGATCACTGAGCGCCGCATTCGTCCGAAGGGTGGAGACCTCCGGACAAAAGGACGTGGCGGGGTGGAAGCGCGAGGCGAATACCGACGCGGTGACGCCCGCGATCTGCATCATCGCGGGATCGCGCAGCGTGGCCTCCCCGGAGGCGGAGACGGCGTACAACGCGATACCGCCGACGCTCGGCCCCGAGTAGGCCGGGAACAGCACCGCGTAGCGGATACCGTGCCGGCCGAAGTGCCACGCCAGCGGTGTCATCACGCTGTCCGCCCGCTTCGCCGCGGGAACGTCGAGCGTGGTCGGATCCGCCGTCTGCTGGCACAGCTCCATCCATGGATCGTATCGATAGATCCGATTGCGGAAGTATTCCCGCTGCATCTCGTCCATCGGCGCGTCGGAGCAGATGACCACCGACCCCGTCTCCTCCCGCGGGGCCGCGCCGACGCTGAAGGCTGCTGCGCCGCACTCGCGGAACGCCGCGACCGTGACCCGCCAGACCTCACTCGTGTCCCGAGCCGCCCGGATCGCCTGAACCACATCCAACATGCGGAGAGACACGACCCGTACCTCTCTTCAAAAGATATATAATTTTCAGTAATGATCTCTAACAATCCGGCCATTTTATGGAATAATTGTATACTATAGTGCAGAATGCTCGTACTTGCGGTCCCGCCGTATTTCGCCGCCCACCCGGCAGTTCCCGCCCGCCCAATATTTTACGCGACTGTTATACATCGCAGGATCCGGGGACTTTTCGCCCGCCATAGATGCCGGCGCGGAGGCGAACCAGTAGTATCGCGCGTCCTCCGTCACAACTCCCGGATCCCGCGGACAGAATCGCACAAGTCATTGAATTATCGCCCGGACCGCCCTCCCGGTCGACTGACCTTTCATCGCCCGTTGCATCGGAGGGCCGCGCAGCGAATTCGTTCAAACCCCGGAAGTTTCCGGGGGCATGGCGACGAAGGGGGCTACCCGGCGCGGGTTATTTTCGAATAAATAGGACTTAGATTAGGCGTCGGTTGAGCACATGGATGATGTATATCGAACATTGCGCCAGCTCTACGAGAGCACTCCCGTGCTCGTCGCCGCCTACGACGGGTTCGATCGGCTCCGCTACGCCAACTCGGCGTTCCGTTCGGCGTTCTTCATCAAGGATGGGGAAACCCCGTTCTGGCCGGACCTCATGCGGCGCAACTTCATGGCCGGCCGCGGCACCGTCATCCGCAACGACGACTTCGAGGCTTGGCTGACCGGAACGCTGGCGCGGCGCGGCAAGACCTCCTTCCGGGCGTTCGAGACGGACCTCGTCGGCGGCCGCTGGCTCTGGATGACGGAGACCGTCCAGAAGGACGGATGGATGCTCTGCATCGCGAGCGACATCACTTCGCTGCGCGCGGACGAGCGCGAGATCCGGCAGGAGCGCGACTTCGCCCTGAAGGCCGCCTCGACCGACGATCTGACCGGCGCCGTCAATCGGCGCTTCGCCATGGGCCGCCTCGCCGACATGCTGCGGCAGGAGGAGGAGGACGAGAGGTTCGGGTGCCTCGCCGTCCTCGACCTCGACCACTTCAAGCTCATCAACGACAGGTACGGCCACAATATCGGCGACCTCGTCCTGCGCGACTTCACCTCCCGCATCCAGAGCCAGCTTCGGCGCACCGACTGCTTCGGCCGCCTCGGCGGCGAGGAGTTCGGCCTCGTCCTGCCCCACACCACCATCCGGCAGGCACAGCTCCTCGTCGAGCGGATGCTCGTCATCGTGCGCCGCTCGCGGCCGCTGATCGAGCGGCCGGACATGGCCTACACTTTCTCGGCCGGGATCGCCGCCGGCCGCTTCGGCGACTCCGTCGCCGACCTCTACGCCCGGGCGGACGCCGCCCTCTACGCCGCCAAGCGGTCGGGCCGGAACTGCACTTTTCTGGAAGACACCGAGCCCGGCCAGTCCACGGTCAGCGGCTGACCCCCGTCGCCCCCTGACGAACGGCCGGAGGCACCCGCGGGACCGCCGCAAGCCGCGCCCGGCCTCCCGAGGCGGCGTCGTCATCCTCTTGCGTCCCGTCAGCGCCGGTACGCCTCGTAGAGGTGCCGCTGGACTTCCGAGGCCGCACTCTCGGCCCTGGGGCCGGAGAAATTCGTCATGACCACGACCGAGAGGTCCGCGGTGGTGTCGACCAGCGCCTTGGCGAGGTTCATCCCGTTCGAGCCGTTGTGCGCGAGCAGCTTGTCGGTCGCCCAGTCGAAGGCGATCACGCCCCAGCCCAGCGCATACTCGCCCTCGGACGGCGTCCCGGGAGCCGGGTTCCTGATCGGCGGGGTCTTCACGTGCGGCCGGTGGATCTCCGCCAGAGTCTCCGGCGTGACGATCTTCGGCCCGCGCGTCCCGCCGCCGGCGTTCCAGTCGGTCCAGCGGGCGAAATCCAGCACCGACATGTGCGCGTTGCCGGCAGGGCCCATCACCGGCGGCACGTCCGCCGCCGCGCCCCAGGTCATCGGCGTGACGGTCCCGGCATCGTCGATGGCGTGGCCGACGGGCGCGTCGTACATGCCGAAGCTCGCCTGCGGGCCGAACCCCGCCGTCTCCAGGCCGAGCGGCCCGTAGATGCGCTCGGCCACCAGCCGCTCCCACGGCTCGCCCGCCGCCGCCTCCAGCATCGCCCCGGCGGTGAGGTAGCCGAAGTTCGCGTACTGGAACGGCGACCCCTCCGGAACCTTCGGCGCGTTGTGCTTCCAGCGGTCGATGGCGTCGACCCGCAGGTCCGTCGTGTTCTTCTCGAACGCGACGGGGTTCATGTAGATGTCGATCATCTCCGGCGTATCCGTCGGAATGCCGCTCGAATGGGAGAGAAGCTGTTCCAGCGTGACGGCGGCGAGCGCGGGGTTCATGTCCGCGATCGTCCCGCCAAGCACGTCGCCCACCGTGCTCGTCCATTCGATGCGCCCCTCGTCGACCAGCGCACCTGCGACCGTCGCCGTCATCGCCTTGGTGTCGGAGCCGAGGTGGAACCGGTCGTCGAGGGTGACCGGGATCTCCATCCCCGCCACCCGCGTGCCGACGGCTCCGGCGGCGACGATCTCGCCCCCGCGGGTGACGGCCGCGGCGAGGGCCGGCAGGCCGTACGTCTCCCGCACGCCCTCGAGGTAGCCGTCGAGGCTCTCCTGGGCGCGGCCGGCGGTCGAGACCGCGAGCCCCGCGGCGAGGCACAGCGCGAAGCCTGCCCGCTGCACTGACTTCATGGACGTCCTCCTGTTTGCGGCCGGCGCGGTGGGCGGGCTCAGCGGCCCAGCATCTCGGCGAGCTGGTGGAAGATCGGCGTCGACGGGTTCTCGCCCGGGGGGCTGTCGCGGCCGAGCGTGGTCATCACGACGATGGTGAGGTCCTCGTCGCGCATGTAGCCGGCCGTGCCGCCGTAGCCGCCGAAGAAGAACGTCTTCTGGATCCAGGGCGGCAGAAGCTCCAGACCGAGGCTGAAGGCGTGCTCGGGCGTGTTGATGTTCATGCCGAGCGTCGCGGGCGTCAGCATCGTCTCGAGGCTCGCCTCCGAGATCGTCTCGCCGGTGCCGATCGCGCGCATCAGCCGGACGGTGTCGGTGATATCGGCGTTCAGCGGCCCCGTGAAGGAGGTCCACGACGGGCTCCAGTAGGTCGCGTCCTCGAAGATCCCGCGCTCCTTGGTGAAGCCGTGCAGCGGCGGGTCGGGGAGCGCCGCCGTCGTCCAGATCTCGGTCTCCTTCAGGCCGAGCCGGTCGATGATGCGCTGCTTCAGCAAGGTCGGATACGGGGTGCCGGTCGCCCCGGCCAGCGCCTCGGCGAGGACGATGAAGTTGGTATGGGCGTACTGGAAGTCCGTTCCCGGCTCGAACAGCATCCCCCGCGCGAAGGCGACCTTCAGCAGTTCTTCGCGCGGCCAGTCATAGAAGACGTCGTTCTCGAACGCCTCGACGAAGCCGGGATCGGATTCGTAGTCCGCGTAGCCGGAGGTGCTGTCGGCGAGCATGCGCAGCGTGATGCGGTCCGCAGCGGGATAGGTGGGGAGCCATTCGTCGATGGTGTCGTCCAGCGCCACCACCCCCTCGTCCACGAGCTGCATGAGGATCGTCGTCTGCGAGGCGATCGCCATGGCGCCGATGCGGAAGTGCATGTCCGTGCGAGCCGGGACGCCGGTGATCGACTGCCCGGCGGCCGCAACGAGCGGCGGCGCGTCGCCGATCCCGATGCCGACGATGAGGGCCGTCACGCCGTGGGCGGCGCGCAGGTCCTCCAGCGTGCCGGCGACGGTCTGCCAGCCGGCCGGAGCCGATGCCGGAGCTTGCGGGGCAGTCGCCGCCGACTGGGCCTCAGCGGGTGAGTGGGCGCCCGTGAAAAAGAGCGCGATCGCGCATGCCGCGAGGAAGGCGCAACGTCCGTTCATGGATTGAAATCTTTCGAGGAGTGGCGAGCGAAATCCGGTTGCCGGCGCCCCTTGCAACGCCCCGCGATCCCCGAAAACGGTGAGGTTCGCTGCCGATGCTGCTCCCGAAGACTGCGAGCATGTGACGGTGACGCCTGCTTCAACCTAGAATTTTCATTCTAGATAAGATTCGGCATGCCAGACAACCCGTCCGTGCGCACCACCGCGTGATCCCGGCCCCACGGACACCCCGAGCCGCACCGCAGCGGCCCCGCCCGGCGCGAGGCGGCACCGGCACGGTCACCGCCCGGGTCCCGTCCAGGTGCCGGGGTGGCGGGCGTCAGAGGCTGGTGATGAGCTCGCCGCGCCGCTCGGCGCTGCGGCGGACGGCGTCGCGCACCGCCGGGCTCCGGTCGAGGAGCCTGCGGAAGCGGGCCTCGTCGAGGATCAGCAGCGTCGACAGCGTGATCGAGCGCGCCTCGGCCCGCAGCGGCCGCTGCTCCAGGATCGAAAGCTGGCCGAACATCTCGCCGCGCCCGAGCCGCCACGTCTGGCCCGCCCGCTCCATCTCCACCGCCCCCGAGGCGATGAAGTAGACGCTCTTCGCCACCGTGTCCTTGGCGATGATCACCTCGCCGGTGTTGGCATAGTGCGTCACGAGGTTCTGGCCGAGGCGGCGGCGTGTCGGCTCGTCGAGGTCGGCGAACAGCGGGAACTGCTGCACAAGCTCGGCGCGCTGCTGCAGCAGGTTGAGCTTGGGGCGCCGCTCCGCCGCCGCGCGCCGGTTGGCGATCCCCTGCATCAGCGAGGTATGAAGCTCGGCGCCGATGAGGCCGTCGTCGCGCATCGCCGTATACTCGCGCTCCTCCAGGCGCAGCGCCGTGCGGCGGATGAAGCGCCGCTCCATCTCCTCGGCGTAGCCCGGATACTGGAGCCGCAGCCCGTCGAGCGCGGTCTCCACGTTCTCCACCCGCCGCGCGACGAGCTCGTGCAGCAGGTCGGCCACCCGGCGGCCGTGGATGCGGCGGATGCGCCCGTCGATGAACCCGTCGAGGTCGCGCAGGATCAGGCGGCGCGACAGCAGTGCCTCGAACCGGTCCGCGGTCATGCGGCCCAGCGGCGCGGCGATGCCCAGCCGGTTCTGCAGGTTCGCCGCCATCTGGAAGGAGCGGCCGTAGGCGAGGCTCTCGCGCGCGGTGCGCTCGTAGAGGCCGCGTCCGCCCGACCGCGCCGCTTCGATCAGCCGGTCCGCCTCCCACAGCAGCGTTTCCGCCAGCCGGGCGGAGATCATCCGCTCGCGCATGCGGGCGATGATCGTGTCGCGCTCGGCACCGGCGACGGCGATGAGCCCCAGCGTGATCCGGTCGCGGTCGAGCAGGTCGTCGTTGTCCTCCGCCGCCTTCACCGCCGTGTCGAGCCGTTCGGCGAAGCGCTTGGCCTCCGAGCGGACGATGGTCTGCGTCAGCTCGTAGTTCTCGGTGGACCGCGCGACGTCCTCACGCACCGTCTGCAGCGCGACGGCGACGACCTGCTTGGAGAGCGCCTCGTCGATGGGAGACAGGCGGTCGAGCCCGAGGCGGCCGATGACCCACCGCAGCGTCGTCCCCTGCACGATGAGCGTGAAGAGGACGAACCCGGTCGCGAGGATGCCGACGACCCGCTTGGTCTCCACCGGCACGCGGAAGCTCTCGGTGACGGCGAGCGCCAGGGCCAGGGTGACGGCACCGCGAAGTCCGCCCCACAGGATGGCCGCCCGGTACGGCCGCTCCACCGGGGGCGAGACCTTCAGCCGCGTCAGCAGCGGCAGGAGGCCGAAGAGGATCACCACGCGCGCCACGACGGCGGCGGCGACCACAACGCCCACGTAGAGCACGTCCTCCACCCGCACCCCCTCGAGGAGGCGGGGGATGAGGAGCGCGGCCAGGATGAAGATGAGCGCCCCGGCCCAGTGCGCCAGAAGGCTCCAGACCTCGCGCATGCTGGCCCAGGCCTGCGGCGGCAGACGACCGGGCGCGGTGAGGTTCAGCGTCAGCCCGGCGACGACCACCGCGATGACGCCCGACGCCCCGACGCTCTGCTCGGCGACGATGTAGGCGAGGTACGGCAGGGCGGCCGAGATCGAGATCTGCGCCAGCTCGTAGCGCGCGAAGGCCGACATGACAGCGACGGCGAGACGCGCCAGGACGAGGCCCGTGATCGCGCCGCCGACGATCAGCACCGGGAACCGCCCGAGTGCGCTGAGCAGCGACGGATTGGGGATCCCCAGCATCACGAAGCTCATGAAGAGACCGAAGAGGGCGATCGCGGCGGCGTCGTTGAGGAGACTCTCGCCCTCGATGATCCGCGCCAGACGCTGCGGCGCGGAGATCGACCGGAAGATCGAGACGACCGCCGACGGGTCGGTCGTGGACACGATGGACCCGACGAGGAGGCATGCCGCCAGCGGCAGCGCGCCGGTGAAGAAGAGCCCGTAGCCGACCGAGAGCGTCGCCACCACCACCGCGACCACGGCGAGCACGAGGATCGGCACCCAGTCGTCGAGCATGCGGCGCACGTTGACGTCCAGCATGGCCTGGAACAGCAGCGTCGGCAGGAAGACGTAGAGGAAGATGTTCGAGCGGATGGGCAGGCCCAGGATCGCCTCGGCGACCGGGTTCAACGCGTCCGTCAGGTCCGTCTTCAGGAAGAACGTCGCCCCCAGCGCGATCAGGATGCCGAGGCCGGCGAGGATCACCGTGTACGGAAGCCGCAGCCGCGCCGCGAGGGGCTCGGCCGCGCCGATGACGAGGAATAACGACGCGATGACCGCGGTGATGAGGATGATGTCCATGAATCAGAATTGTAGCGCGTCACAGGGGGGTGCAACGAACATCGCATTATTCGCCCCGTTCCGCAGCAGCGATCGCGCGTTTCGGGGGTGCGGCGTAAGGCCGGGCGTCCCGATGGACTGATCCGCGATCCCGCCGGCACAAGGCGCGGCGTTCATGTCCCTGCCGGTCGGCGCGTCCAACGCGCCGGTCACCGTTTCCCGGACCTGAAGCCGGCCCAGGTGAGGCGGAGGACGAGGGCCGTCGCGGTGGCGGCGATGAGGAGCGTCGCGACCGCCGCGACGGCGGGGTCGACGTTCTCGTTGATCCCGTCCCACATCGCCCTCGGCAGGAGGTGTACCCTGCGACTGGTGATGAACAGCAGCACGACGATCTCGTCCCACGAGACGACGAAGGCGACGACGAAGCTGGAGAGGATCGCCGGGCGCAGCAGCGGGACCAGCACCCATGTCACCGCCTTGCCCATGCTCGCCCCCAGCGACCGGGCCGCCTGCTCGAGGCGCACGTCGACGTTGGCGAGCGCGGCGGACACGATGATCACCACGTACGGAAGGCCGAGGATCGTGTGGCTCAGGATGACGCCTGCGTACGTGTCGATCAGGCCGAGGTGCGCGAACGTGCGGTAGAAGGCCATCCCCTGCACCACCGACGGGACGATGATCGGCGTCAGCATGACGAGCCGGACGATCTCCGCCGTGCGCGTCCCGAGCCGCCAGCAGCCGATCGCGCACAGGGTCCCGAGCCCGGTGGCGAGGAGCGCCGAGACCGCGCCGACGCAGAGCGACTGGAGGATCGAGCCGCGCCAGACCGGGTCGCCGAACACCCTGGCCCAGTGCCGCAGCGACAGGGCCTCGCCGGGCATCGAGAGGTACCGCTGGTCGGTGAACGACACCGGCACGACGACGAGGAGCGGCAGCACCAGAAAGGCGACGACGACCCACGCGAGGCCGAGGGCGAGCGGGTGGCGGAAGGATCGGCTCCTCGTCATTTCGCCCCGGCCATCGTCCTGACGTCGACGACGCGCCCCATCAGGAGCGCGAGCGCCAGCGTCGCGATGAGCATCGTCGAGGCGAGCATGGCCGCAAGGCCCCACCGCAGGGTCTGCTCCAGCGAGATCCTGACGTACTCCGCGACCATCACCACCTTCCCCCCGCCGAGCAGCGCCGGGGTGACGTAGAAGCCGAGCGAGAAGACGAAGATCAGGATGAGCGCGGCGATGACCCCGGGCATCGAGAGCGGCATCCAGACGCGCCGGAACGCGCCCCACCGCGTGGCACCGAGGCCGCGGGCGGCGAGCACAAGGCCCCGGTCGATCCCGCGCATGTTCGCGAACAGCGGGAGGACGGCGTACGGCAGCATCGCATGGACCATGCCGATGACGACGCCGGCCTCCGTGCGGATCAGGCGCACCGGGGCGTCCACCGCGCCGAGGGCGACGAACGGCCGGACAAGCGCGTTGACGACCGTCTCGGCAGGTCCGCCGGTGCCCAGCAGGATCGTCCATGCGAACGCGCGGATCAGCACCGACAGCCAGAAGGTCAAGAGCACCGCCGAGAGGAGCACGGCCCGCTGGCGGGTCCCGACGGTCACCATCGCGTAGGCAAGGACGTAGCCGAAGCCCACGGTGAGGACGGTGGTGATGGCGCAGACCCGAACCGTGCGCCAGAGCATCCGCTGGATGCCGGCGTCGCTGAACAGCAGCGCGTAGTTGCCGAGGACGGACGCCTCGCCCTCCCCGTCGAACTCGCGCACGCTGAGCTGCAGGATGCCGAGGAGCGGCAGGAGGTAGAACGCGGCGATCAGGACCAGCGCCGGCGCGACGAGGAGCCAGTAGGCATCGGGCCGTCGGATCCGGCGCGGCGACACGGCGAACCGGCTAACCGTCATCGCGCGCGGCCCCGGGCGCTACATCGAGATCGTATCGATGTAGTCCTTGTTGATGCGCGCGTAATTCTCTCCGTACCATGCGCTGTCGATCGGGAGTTGCCGGGCGTAGTTCTCGGGGTCCGTCGCATTGAAGCGCTTCAGGGCCGGCGGCACCAGCGCCGCCGCCTGCGGGTTCGCCGGAGCGTTGCCGAACAGCGTGAAGAGCCGGACCTGCCGCTCGGGCGACTGCATCGAGGCGATGAACGGCCACACGGCGTCTCCCGCCGGGTTGCCCTTCGGGACGACCCAGGCCCCGGGCACGACGACGCCCTGGTTCCAGGTCCAGTCCCACAACCCGCCCGTCTCCTCGTGGATCGCCTTGACGCGCGTGTTCCAGAAGCAGCCCATGACGATGTCGCGATTGCGCATGAGCTGCTGGATCTCGGCGCCGGTGCCGGCGAAGACCGTGTCGGGCAGGATCGCCCTGATCGTCTCCCAGGCGAGCTTTTCCTTTGCCGGCGTGATCGGATAGACCTCGTCCCTTGGGATACCGGCGCCCATCAGCGCCACCTCGAGGTTCGCCAGGACGTCCTTCAGCAGGGCGCGCGTGCCGGGAAAGTCGCGGACGTTGAAGAAGTCCGCCCACCCTCGGGGCGCGCCGTCGCCACCGAATGCGCGCGTGTCGTAGGCGAGAACGAACGAGTACATGTAGTTCGCGACGCCCCAGCGGAAGTCCATGCCGGGCAGCAGCCTGTCGCGGTCGACGACGGAATAGTCCACCTCACGCAGGTATCCGCCGGAGCCGAGCTGGATGGAGCTGCCGCCGCCGGAATCGCAGACGTCCCAGGTGACGGCGCCCGACTCCACCATGTTGCGGATCTTGCCCTGGCTGGGGCCGGAGCCGTCGATGACGACGTCGACGCCGTGCTCCGCCTCGTAGGGCTCCGCGAAGGCCTCGCCGAAGTAGCCGATCGCGTCGCCGCCCCAGTTGACGAGGACGATCTCCCGCGCCTCGGCCATCGCGCGGCCGGCCGGCAGGGCGGCCAGCGACGCCATCCCGGCGAGGACGCTGCGGCGGTCAACCATGACGCGCTTTGCGCCGCCGCGCTCGAAGGATGCGCGCGGCGGGAGGTGGTTCGCGGGTTTCGACATCGGCACCGTCTGCTCGTTGCCAGAGTCATCGTGCCGCACGATAGCAGCCGCGCTCCCCGGTGTCCCCGCGCGTTCGACGATTCTTCGAGCCGTCCGGCGACCGACGCGTCCGGCGGCGCGCGCGGCCCTGGGGTCCGGGAGGCCGGGCGGTCGCTGTCCCCAGACAACGACCGTTTTACCACCGCCTACTTCCATTAACCGCACCCGGCGGCCTTCACGGCGTATCGTCCCATGGCGCGACCGGGACCTCCGCGCCGGGACCGCGATCAGGCACGGAGACGATTGTGAGCAGCCATGATGGAAACGCCCCGACCGATCCCGACCGCCGCCATGCCCTCCGCCTCGCGGGCGCTTCCGCCGTCGCGGTCGCCGCGTCGGTGCTCCCGTTGACCGCCGGCAAGGCCGATACGCGCGCGCCGGCCCGGACGCGCGACACGGCCCCGCTGGGGGCGCGCCTCCAGGGCGTGCAGCACTTCGGCGTGACGGTCCAGAACATGGACCGCGCGTTCGAATTCTACACCGAGGTGCTGGGCGGCACCGAGATCATGCGCGACGGCGACTTCCAGGGCGTCCCGGTCCACTACACGCTGCTCACCGGGGAGGAGATCATCGCCGAGGAGAGCGGGGTCAACCCGCGCACCATCGGCGTCCCGGACCTCGCCGGCGGCGCGCAGCGCCTCGACGTCAGGTTCATCCAGTTCGACAACGTGGTGATCGAGCTGCTGCAATATCGCGATGCTGACGAGCCGATGGGCAGCGGCCACAGCTTCGCGGAGCCCCGCGAACATATGAGCCCGGCCTTTCCGCGCTCGATGCACATCTGCTTTCACATCCGCGACGACGTCGACTTCAACCAGTTCATCCACGACCTCGAGGCCGAGTGCGCGCGGCGGGGGATGACCCAGGTGAAGGCGAACCGTTCCGTCCGCATCGCGACCGAGGCTGAGCGCATGGCGGCGCCGATGGAGACCAACACCCTCAAGATCGAGGCGGGACCGTCGGACGGCTGGTCGCTGATCTACTGCAAGGGGCCGGAGGGCGAGCAGCTCGAGTTCGTCCAGGCCCTCGGGCATGTCAGGAAGGTGTTCGCCGACGCCAAGTCCGAGCGCGACCGCATGGTCGGCGACGGCTGACCGCCGGCGGCGGCCGCCCGTGCCCCTCGTCTCAGCCGCAGCCCGTGCGGGCATTGCGTGGAGACAACTGCCGTTGCGCATGGCGGGAGGCACGGCCCGTGCCGCCCCCGATGAGACCGGTCGCGACGACGAAGTCGCGCCCGTCGAACCCCTCGGTGCACAGGCCGACGATCGGCGAGAGCATCGGGCGGACGTCCACGCCCCTCCGGCGGTCGACCCACAGCATGGCGAGGTCGTTGGCGGCTCTCAGCTGCCAGGACAGCGCACCGATCTCGTCGGCGAGCCCCAGCGCCGAGAGGAGCGTGGCCTCCGCGTCGTCGGCCCGGTCGTGCGCCAGCTCGATCGTTCCCTGGATGCGCAAGAGCTCCGGGACGCACCAGCGCTCGTTCTGGATGCGTGCGCGGTCGAGGGCGAGCGCGATCGTGTCGGCCGCCTCGTCGAGCGTGCCGCGCGCCGCGAGAGCCTCGGCCAGCGTGCCGAGGTAATGGGGCGTGCGCAGCAGGAGGTTCGCCCCCTCGAGGTCCGCGATGGCCCGCCGGATCATGCCGATGCCCTCCACCGAAGGCCCGCTGCGGACGCAGGCGAGGACGCCGCGCGCGTACAGCGCGAAAGGCCGCCGCCAGAAGTCGATGTCGTGCGGGCAGAGCGGCTCGTCGAGCATGTCGCGGTATCGCTCCGCCTCGGCATACCGCCCGGCCCAGAGGGCGACCTGGCAGGCGAGCGCCAGCGTGTTGCTGAGCGACAGCTCGTGGCCGGACAGGAGGCTCAGTTCCACCATCCGCGCGGCGGTGCGCATCGCGGTGTCGGGCAAGCCGGTGAGCCACTGGACGGTTGCGAGCGCGCACCCGACGACGCCGGTGCGCTCGATCTCGAAGCGGGTGGACCGGACGCCGCCGGGGCCGCGCGCCTGCTGCATGAGGTGCTCGAGCCGCCGCCGCGAGCTCTCGAAGCGGCCGAGGTAGTATTCGGCGATGGCGAGCAGGCGTTCGCCGTCCGGAAGCGCGAACGGGTCCTCGGCCTCGGCGACCTGCGCGAAATGCTCCAGCCGGCTCACCACCGAGGCGGGCTTGCCGCTGAGATTCTCGTAGGTCGCGAGCGTCTTGAGGCTGCGCAGGTAGAACTCGGTGTTGCCGAGCTGCCCGGCGAGTTCGAGGGCGCGGCGCGAGGCGTCCATCGCCTCCGGGACGAGCCCACGGGTGTACATGGTGGCGCTCGCCAGCGCGGCCTGAAGCTGCATCTCCGCCGTCGAGCCGGCGAGGCCCGCGGCGTCGAGGTCGGCGACGGCGCGCGCCACGTGGACGCGGCACTCGGCAAGCTGCGACAGGTGGGTCCACAGGAGGCTGCCGGCGATGGTCAGCCGGATGCCGAGCAGCCGGTCGGCGGGTCGGCGCCGGCACCAGGCGAGGGCGGCGCGCAGGTCGTCGAGGACCCGGTCATGCACGGCGCCCCACTCGCGCGCCGGCCGCTCCATCCAGTCGAGCGAGGCTCGCTCCAGGAGGGCGCAGACGTGTTCGGCGTGGCGACGGAACAGGGCCTCGCCCTCCCCGCTGCGCTCGACCCGCTCCAGGCAGTACGCGCGCGTCGTCTCCAGGAGGTGGTAGAAGGGAACGCCGTTGCGCACCTCGGCGACGAGGAGACACTTGGCGCTCAGCCGCGCGAGCGCGTCGACCACCGCGACCGGGTCGGCATCCGCCTGCGCGACCGCGAGCGCCCCCTCGACGTCGAACGGGCCCATGAACACCGCGAGCGCGCGCAGGAGGTCGGCCTCGTCGTCGGGCAGGAGATTGTAGCTCCAGTCGAGCGTCGCGAGCAGGGTCTGTTGGCGCGGCGGCGCCTGGCGCGGACCGTAGCTCAGGAGGCGGAACCGGTCCTCCAGCATGGTGAGGAGTTCCACGGCGCCGCGCGCCGCCGTCTGCGTCGCGGCAAGCTCGATCGCGAGGGGCATGCCGTCGAGCCGCCGGCAGAGTTCGGCGACGACGGGAGCGTCGGCGTCGGTGAAGACGTAGCCCGCGCGCTCCGCCGCCCGGGTCACGAAGAGCTCGACCGCCGGATAGGACAGCGCGAGCGACGCCGTCGGCGTCCCGCCCGGTGCGTTGGCGAGCGTATCGAGGCGGTAGACGCGTTCTTCCCGAAGCCTCAGGGGCTCGCGGCTCGTCGCCAGCACGGCGAGGTTGGGGAGACCGCGCATCAGCTGCTCGATCGCCACCGCCGCGGCGGAGAGGACATGCTCGCAGTTGTCGACGATCAGCAGTCGGGGGCGCGTGCCGAGGACCCGCGCGACGCCCGCCAGAGGCTCCTCCCCCGTGGTCGCCACACCGAGCGTCGACGCGAAGATCGCCGGGACGAGCGCCCCGTCGCTGATCTTCGTGAGATCGATGAAGGCGGCCGCGTCGGCGAACGCGTCCACCAGGCGGTGGGCGGCGGCCACGGCGACGACCGTCTTGCCGATCCCGCCCGCGCCGAGAACCGTCACCAGGCGGCCGGGACCGAGCCGCTCGGCCACCGTCGCGACGTCCGCCGCGCGGCCGACGAGTGGCGGCGGCGCAGGCAGGACATCGAACCCGCCCCGCTCGCCGGCCGGAGCCGCCCGCTCGACCGCGGCGATGAAGCGATAGCCGCGGCCCGGGACCGTGGCGATGACGCTGGTCCGCCCGCCCCGGTCCAGAACGCGGCGGAGACCGGCGATGTTGACCTTGAGATTGTCCTCGTGGACGAAGACATCGGGCCAGGCACGGTCCATCAGGTCCTGCTTGCTCACCGTCTCCCCGGCCCGCTCGATCAGCACGGTCAGGAGGTCGATGGCACGGCTGCCGACACGGATGGGCTCGCCGTCCCGCAACAGCAGGCGGCGGCGCGTGTCGAGCTCGAAGCGCCCGAACGCATACTTCGTCTCCGACGCTGCGTCGCTCGACGTCCCGGGCATCGCCAGGTCTCCCCACAGCCGTATGCGGACGGCCGAAATCTGGCCCGGATCGCGGCGCCCGGCAACATATGACCGGCCCTGACATCCGATCTGTCATCTAGCGCCGCCGGGGCGAGGGTTTCTCCGGGTTCCACACCACTGAACTTACGAGTTTTTACGCGACAGCGCCGGCCCAGCCGATAGCCTTCGCCGCAGTAGGCGGATCGACGCAGGCCGGGGCGGCTCGGGCGAGACCTCTGCGGCGTCGCACCCCACCCCGACAGACCGACGAGGGCGATGCCGCGATGTGTGCCGACCAAGCTCCGCGTCCGCGCGCTGCGGCGGATCCGTTCCCGACGGCCGACGAGGTCGCCCACATCGCGCTGCGGCTCGGCCGGCTGATGGTGGTGAACGGGGCCGACTCGGCGCATGTCGAGGACGCGGTGACGTCGTTCGCGGCGGCGCACCGCTACCGCGCCCGCCCGCTCATCCTGCCGGAGGGACTGCTCCTCACCCTCGAGGGGCGTGAGGCGTTCTGCACCCGTCTGGGGCGCACCATCGCCAGTCCGTCGGTCGACATGCGCGCGCTCGAGACGCTCGACGCCATCCACGGCGACAGCCTCGCCCCCACGGCGGACCTTGCCGGGATCGAGCGGCGCCTCGACGGGGTGGAGAGCGGAGCGCCGCGCTACCCCGGCCTCATCGTCGCGCTGGCGATGGGCGTGACGGCGGCCGCCCTCGCCCGCCTGTTCGGCGCGAGCGCAGTCGTCGCCCTCGTCTCGGCGGCGGTCGGCGCGACGATCTGGCTGCTGCGGCTTCGCCTGCGCGCGGCGGGGATGAACCCGATCGCGGCCGCCGCCCTCGCCGCGTTCGGCGGCGGGCTCCTCGGCTCCGTCGCCATCGGCGCGGTCCCGGACGCCTCGCCCGCGCTCTGCCTCGTGGCGGGCGGGCTCATCCTGGTGCCCAGCGTGCCGCTGCTCAACGGCGTGCGCGACGCGCTGGGGCGGCACGTGGTCGTCGGGCTGTCGCGGATCATCGTCGCGAGCGCCACCATCCTCGCGATCGCGTTCGCCCTGTTCCTCGCGGCGGCGATCGCCGGCGACGGCTTCTCGATCGAGCGCGACGCGAGCCCGCCGGGCCTTCCGGAGGAGCTCGTCATGGCGGCGCTCGTGGGCGCCGGGCTCGCGCTGGCCTTCAACGTCCCGGCCCGGGCGGCCTGGGGCTGCATGCTGTGCGCCATCGCCGGGCGCGGGATGCGCACCGCGTGCGAGGGCCTCGGCTTCGACCTCGTGGGCGCCTCGCTGGTGGCCGCGTTCGCGACGGCGGTCGTCGCGCGCCTGATCGCGCGGCGATTCCGCGTGCCGACCGTCACGTTCGCCTTTCCGGGCGTCGTCGGCATGATGCCGGCCTACTACGCCTTCCGCGCCGGCAACGGCGGCCTCGCCATCGTCCACGCCGGCGGCACGGTCTCCCCGGCGCTCGTCGGCGAGACGCTGGCCCTCGCCGGCACCGCGATCCTCGTGACTTCGGCGATCGCCGTCGGCCTGTCGATGGCGTTCGCGACGCCCCTTCCCGGCGACCGGCCGCACTTCGGGCGATGAACGCCGCGCGTCCACCGGCGCCCCGGAACCTGTCGGTCAACTTAATTTACCGACGCTTACCGCCCTTAACGTGTGTGCCCGGCCCGACCCGATAACCTCGCCGCCAGTGACCGAAGCGGCCCTGACGGACTGGCCTTCAGCACGTCACGAGGCCCGCCGCTCATTGCTCCAGACTGTAGAGGAGGCAGGCGAACGATGATGCTGCCAGAATGGCTGAGCCTAAACCGCCGCACGTTCGTGGCCGGCGCCACCGCAACGACCGCACTGACGACAGCCCCCTTCGGCGGCGCGCTGCCGTCGCTGGCGAGGACCACGGACCTCCCCGCCGGCGGGACCTCCGACGTCACGTTCGAGGTCAACGGCGAGGCGCGCTCGGTGACGGTCGACACGCGCACCACCCTCCTCGACACGCTGCGCGAGCACCTGAACCTCACCGGCACGAAGAAAGGCTGCGACCATGGCCACTGCGGCGCCTGCACGGTGCTGGTGAACGGCACGCGCATCAACGCCTGCCTCAGCCTCGCCGTGATGCACGAGGGCGACAGCGTCACCACCATCGAGGGCCTCGGCACCCCGGACGACATGCACCCGATGCAGGCCGCCTTCGTGAAGCACGACGGCTTCCAGTGCGGCTACTGCACGCCGGGCCAGATCTGTTCGGCGGTCGCCATCCTCGACGAGGTCGGAAGGGGCGTTCCGAGCCACGTCACCGACGATCTCACCGCGCCGGTGGCGCTCACCAACATCGAGCTGCGGGAGCGGATGAGCGGCAACATCTGCCGCTGCGGCGCCTACTCCAACATCGCCGAGGCGATCACCGAGGTTGCGGGAGGACAGGGATGACGCCGTTCACCTACGAGCGGGCGGCAAGCCCGGCCGCGGCCGTCCGGGCGGTCGCCTCCACCCCCGGTGCGAAGTTCATCGCAGGCGGCACGAACCTCCTCGATCTCATGAAGTTCCAGATCGAGACGCCGACCCACCTCGTCGACGTGCGTCACCTCCCGCTCGACACGATCGAGGACACGCCGGAGGGGGGACTGCGCATCGGCGCCCTCGTCACCAACACGGTGGTCGCCTCCCACCCCCGGGTCAAGCGCGACTACGGCGTGCTCTCCCGCGCGATCGTCGCGGGGGCGACGGGGCAACTCCGCAACAAGGCGTCGACCGGCGGGAACCTGCTGCAGCGCAACCGCTGCCCGTATTTCTACAACACGGACCTCCCCTGCAATAAGCGCGTTCCCGGCTCCGGATGCTCGGCGCTCGGCGGCATCACGCGCTCGCTGGCGGTGATCGGCGGGAGCGAGAGCTGCATCGCCCAGAACCCCGGAGACATGGCCGTCGCGCTCAGGGTGCTGGACGCCACGGTCGAGACGATGGACGCCGACGGCGCGACGCGCAGCATCCCCCTCGCCGACTTCCACCTCCTCCCCGGCGATACGCCGGAAGTCGAGTTCGCGTTGCGGCCGGGCGAGCTCATCACCGCCGTGACGCTGCCGCCGCCGCTCGGCGGCACGCACCACTACCACAAGGTCCGCGACCGGGCGTCGTACGCGTTCGCCATCGTCTCGGTGGCGGCGGTCCTGCAGCCCGACGGGACCGGGCGCGTCGCGTTCGGCAGCGTGGCGCCGCGGCCCTGGCGGGTCGCCGCCGCGGAAGCGGAACTGGCGAAGGGGCCGGCGGCCGTCGTCGCCGCCGCCTTCGAGGGCGCGGCGCCGCAGGAGGACAACGCGTTCAAGATCCCCCTCGCCGAGCGCACCCTCGCGCTGGTGATCGCCGAAGGGAGGGCCTGAGGCCATGGAGTTCACCACCCCGGCGGGCCGGAACCCGATCGACAGACTGACGGTCGTCGGCCGCCCCACGCCCCGCATCGACGGCCCGCTGAAGGTCACCGGCACCGCGCCCTACGCGGCCGAGCGGCACGACGCGGTGACGAGTCCGGCCTACGGCTGGATCATCGGCGCGACCGTCGCGAAGGGCCGCGTCCGGCTCGCGGACGTCAGCGCGGCGAAGGCGGCCCCCGGCGTCATCGCCGTCCTCACCACGCTCGACCACGCGCCGGTGCCGGCGGTCTTCCGGCAGACGGCCAGCCTTTTCGGCGGCGACGAGATCGCGCACTACCATCAGGCGGTCGCGCTGGTGGTGGCGGAGACGTTCGAGGCGGCCCGCGCGGCGGCCCGGCTGGTCAGGATCGAGTACGAGGCGGCGCCGGGCGCGTACGACCTCGCCGCGGTCGCCGCCGACGCGCCGCCCTCGCCCGACCCCAACGAGGGGCCGGACGCCGAGATCTACGACCGCGTCGGCGACTTCGACGCCGCGTTCGCCGCCGCGCCCGTCACACTGGACGAGATCTACACCACACCGGACGAGACCCACGCGATGATGGAGCCGCACGCCTCCATCGCCGCATGGGACGGCGACAGGCTGACGGTCTGGACCTCCAACCAGATGATCGGCTGGGCGAGGGACGCGCTCGCCGGGGCGCTCGGCATCGCGGCCGAGAACGTGCGCGTCGACTCGCCGTTCATCGGCGGGGGCTTCGGCGGCAAGCTCTACATCCGCGCCGACGCGCTCCTCGCCGCGCTCGGCGCGAAGGCGGCGGGACGGCCGGTGAAGGTGGTGCTGCAACGCCCCATCATCATCAACAACGGCACGCGCCGCGCCGCCACGATCCAGCGGATACGGCTGGGCGCCCGGCCGGACGGGACGCTGACGGCGATCAGCCACGTCAGCACCAGCGGCAACCTTCCCGGCGGCTTCCCGGAGGCAGGAATCGCGCCCACGAAGCTCTTCTATGCGGCGCCGAACCGGGACAACTACCTGAAGCTCGCCCGCCTCGACTTCGGCGAGGGCAGCGACATGCGCGCCCCCGGCGAGGCTCCGGGCCTGATGGCGTTCGAGATGGCGCTGGACGAGTTCGCCGAGCGGCTCGACATCGACCCGGTCGAGCTGCGCGTCATGAACGACACGCAGGCGGACCCGCGAGACCCCGGGCGCCGCTTCTCGGAGCGCCACCTCGTCGAGTGCCTGAGGACCGGCGCGGAGCGTTTCGGCTGGTCCGAGCGCGACAAGATCCCCGGCTCCGTGCGCGACGGCAAGTGGCTGGTCGGGATGGGGATGGCCGCCGGCTTCCGCCTCAACCTCCCCTTCCCGTCCGAGGCGCGGATCCGCCTCGAGCGGGACGGCCGGCTGACCGTCGAGACCGACATGACGGACATCGGCACCGGCACCTACACCATCCTCGCCCAGACGGCGGCGGAGATGCTGGGCCTCACGGTCGACGCGGTCACGGTTAAGCTCGGTGATTCGGTCAACCCGCGAGCCGCCGGGTCCGGCGGCCAGTGGGGCGCCAACAACTCGACCTCGGGCCTCTACGCCGCGTGCGTGAAGCTGCGGGAGGCGGTGGCCGCACGGCTCGGCTTCAACGCCGACGACGCGGACTTCGCCGACGGCCACGTGACGGCCGGAAACCGCCGTGTCCCGCTTGCCGATGCGGCCGCCGGCGGGCCACTCGTCGGTGAGGACGGGATCGCCTACGGCGACCTCGACAAGACCTTCGTGCAGGCGACGTTCGCCTCGCACTTCGTCGAGGTCGGGGTCGACCAGTTCACCGGGGAGATGCGCGTGCGGCGGATGCTGGCGGTGGTCGACTCCGGCCGGATCCTCAATCCGATCACGGCGCGGAGCCAGGTCATCGGCGCGATGACGATGGGTGTCGGGGCGGCGCTCATGGAGGCGCTCGCGGTGGACCCGCGGCACGGCTTCTTCGTCAACAACGACCTCGGCTTCTACGAGGTGCCGGTGCACGGCGACATCCCGCATCAGGACGTGATCTTCCTCGACTACCCGGACGCCAAGTCGTCGCCGATGAAGGCGAAGGGGATCGGCGAGATCGGGCTGTGCGGTGTCGCGGCGGCCGTGGCGAACGCGGTCTACAACGCGACGGGCGTGCGCGTGCGCGACTATCCGGTCACGCTCGACAAGCACCTCGCCGGCCTCCCCCCGGCCGCCTGACCGCGCCACCGTCCGGCGAGCGCGTCAGGCCGGCTCGCCGGCACCGTCGCCGCTCCCCGCGATATATGAAGGTGAAGGAGGCGGTGGCCCGGCAGGCCGCCGCCTCCTTCGTCCGATCGCCCTCCACGGCCGCACCCGCCCTTCGCGACGAGCTTCAGCGTGACGTCGACGGAGGTCCGACAGCGCCGCGAGGTTCGGCACGCGGTGCGCGGACGCGACAGGCCGTCTCCCGCCAGGGTGGAACGTATATTGGGCGGCGACAGCGCCTCGGGATGGCGTCGGGAGCTACATTTTCCGCCTTTCACCTTTCCCAACGGAAACGTGAAGTGGAAGGATCATGCCGCCGCCCGCCCTAACCGCATGACAATTCTCGGCATTCCTCCAACCATTAGCGCACGGATCGAGGCAGCGCCGTTTGTGTGACGCCACTCACACTTGGACGGATCGCACCGCCCGAAATGACACACCCAGAGGTCGAAACGGCCCTGAACCTTCCATGACTGCGGCCGCGCTCCCCCCAGCGCCCCAGCGAAGAGAAAACGGTGTGACATGGCTATCGGGATGATGCGCGACAGGAGTGCGGACGACGGAAACCTCCGGAGATCCGAGGGCGGCCACGGCGGCGGGATCGACCTCAGCGGCGGACCGGCGCCGGCGGAGGCGCCCGCCCAGAATATCGGCGAGAACAATCTCCCGGACCTTCTCGACTACCTCAACGAGAGTGGCGACAAGTGGACGAACGACGGCACCGGCGTCACGCTGACCGTCGACTTTCCTGGCCTCGCCTCGGACCTTCCCGACGGCCTCCAGCCGTACGCGGCGCCGCTGAACCAGTTCCAGGTCGCCTTCGCCCCCTTCGATCAGCCGCGCATCGACGCGGCCATGCTGGCGCTCCAGCAGTGGGGCGAGGTCGCCAACATCGACTTCGAGTTCGCCGATCCGGGCGAAGACGCGAACATCTACTTCTTCGGCCGAAGCTTCACGGACGGCGGCGCGTTCTCCTCCGGTATCGACGAGACGAACGGCAGCGCCATCCGCATGAACGTCGACGATCCGGGCAACGGGTGGAACACCATGGCGCCGGGCGGCGCCGGGTATCACTACCTGCTGCACGAGATCGGCCACTCCCTCGGCCTCTCGCACCCCGGCGACTATGACGTCGGCGTCGAGGTGACCTACGACGACGACGCGCTCTACGCGCAAGACACGACCATGCACACGATCATGTCGTACTTCGGCGGCGAGAACACCGGGTTCGACGCCAACGGCCACGCCACCAACCTGATCACGCTGCGCGCCCACGACATGTACGTCATCCAGCAGATGTACGGCGCAAACTGGGAGACCCGGAACACCGACACCGTCTACGGCTACAACGCCTCCGGCCTCGGCAACGCGTCCTACTACGACTTCACGAACCTTGCGGACCACTTCGGCCCGCAGCTGACGATCTGGGACGGCGGCGGCGACAACGACTGGCTGGACCTGTCGGGCGACTACCACGACTCCTGGATCGACCTCGCGCCGGGCGCGTTCTCGTCCACGCACGGCATGGACAACAACCTGTCGCTCGCGTTCGATCCGGGCGGCGGCCCGGGCACGATGTACATCGAGAACGCCCGCGGCGGGTCGGGCGATGACACGATCTACGGCAACGAGCTCGACAACATCCTCGAAGGTCTCGGCGGCCGCGACTTGATCAACGGCCTCGCCGGCGACGATTCCCTCTACGGCGGCAACGGCAACGATACGCTGGTCGGCGAGGGCGGCACCGATTTCTTCGACGGCGGCAACGGCGTCGACACCGTGTCGTACGCGTACTCGGCCGGCAGCTGGGATATCGTCCTCGCGACCGGTTTCGTCGCCGGCACTGCGACGGCCGGCGGCGGCGTGGAGTCGCTCCTTCGCATCGAGAACGTGATCGGCGCGCACGGCGATGACAGCATCACCGGCTCCAGCGTCGCCAACACGCTCGACGGAAACGACGGCAACGACACGCTGGCCGGCGTGGACGGCGACGACCTCCTCATCGGCGGCCGCGACGACGATTCGCTGCTGGGCGGCGCGGGCGACGACTCGCTGATCGGCGGGCGGAAGTCCAACTCCGCGCAGAGCGGCGACGACTCGCTGAGGGGCGGCGCGGGCGACGACACGGCCCGCGGTGGCGACGGCGACGACAGCCTGTGGGGCGGCGCCGACGACGACGTCCTCGAAGGCGACGACGGTCACGACACGGTCTACGGCAACGCCGGCGACGACACGCTGCGCGGAGGCAAGGGCGACGACTACGTCAGCGCGGGCGACGGCGACGACTACATCGCCAGCGTGTCGTTCTCGGGCGGCGGGATGGAGGACGGCGACGACACCCTCCTCGGCGGGCGCGGCGACGACACCGTCGTGGGCGGCTACGGCGACGACGTGCTCAACGGCAACCAGGGCAACGACGAGCTGAAGGGCGGCTACGGTAACGACACCGTCGTCGCCAGCGCCGGCAACGACACCGTCATGGGCGGCAACGGCTCCGACACCTACGATTTCGCCTGGTCCGACAGCGACTGGCACGTCGACCTCCTCGCCGGAGGCGCCGGCAGCGGCTCGAGCTTCGCCACGCTCGCCAACGTCGAGGTGATCCGGGCCGGCAGCGGCGGCGACGACATCAACGGCGACCACGAGGTCAACACGCTCATCGCCGGCTCCGGCAACGACAGCGTCGACGGCGCGGGCGGCGACGACGTGCTCCTCGGCGAGGCCGGCAGCGACACGCTGAAGGGCGGCGCCGGCGACGACATCGTCAGCGGCGGAACGGGCATCGACACGGCGAGCTACGTCGGCGCGTCCGGCGGCGTCTCGGTCGACCTGATGCTGGACAACGTCGCCCAGAACACGTTCGGCGCGGGCGTCGACACGCTCATCGACATCGAGCGCCTTCAGGGCTCGAATTTCGCCGACATCCTGTCGGGCAACGACGAGGGGAACTGGCTCTCCGGCTACGGCGGCGACGACTGGCTGTTCGGCCGGGGCGGCGACGACTGGCTGCGCGGCGGCCACGGCGACGACCTCCTCGAGGGCGGCACCGGCACCAACATCCTCCAGGGCGACGAGGGCGTCGACACGGCGAGCTATTTCTTCGCCACCGGCGGCGTCATCGTCGACCTCACGGCGGAGGGCGCGCAGGACACGCAGGGCGCCGGCACCGACCTCCTCCTCGGCATCGAGAACCTGATCGGCTCGTTCCATGCCGACTTCCTGACGGGCGACGAGGGCAACAACAGGCTGACCGGCGGCGAGGGCAACGACATCCTGTCCGGCGGCGAGGGCAACGACAGCCTCATCGGCGGCGAGGACAACGACGTCCTCATCGGCGGTCTCGGCAACGACTACATCGACGGGGGCGCGGGGATCGACTGGGCCTACTTCACCGGTGCCCCGGGGGGCGTCGAGGTGGACCTGCGGGCGGGCGCCCAGTCGACCGGCCTCGGCACCGACCAGATCGTCAACGTGGAGAACCTCTACGGCTCGCTCGGCGACGACGACCTTCGCGGCGACGACAACGCCAACGAGATCTGGGGCAGCAACGGCGACGACACGATCTATGGCGCCGGCGGCGACGACACGATCCGCGGCGACGGCGGCGACGACCAGATCTACATCGGCGCCGACGAGCCGTTCAGCGCGCCGGACGACCTGCTCCCGGTTCAACCGGTCACGGACGACGACTTCGATCTGATGCGGGCCCGTGTCGGCGGCGACGGCGACGGCACGCAGCTCCTGACGTCGGACATGGTGTACAGGAGCCCGGACGGCTCCCTCGCCATCCTCGCCGACGGTGACGGCCAGCACGCGCTGCCGACGGTGGGCGACGAGCTCGAGGCCCCGGCCGGGTCGGGCGCCGACACGGTCCAGTTCACCAACAACTGGGGCGACGACGAGGTCCATGGCTTCAGCGCCGGCGTCGACAAGCTCGACTTCACGCTGATCGGCGCCATCGACGACGTGATCGATCTCACGATCACGAACACCGTGGAGGGCGCGCTGATCAGCTACGGATCGAACAGCGTCCTGCTCCACGGCGTTTTCCAGTCCGACCTCAGCGACAGCGACTTCCTTGTCTGACCCGCGGGAGGTCCGGGCGAGGCGCCCGACCGGTGCCTCGCGCTGCCGTCAGGGACCCGACGTCAGCGGAAGGAACGCAATCGCGGCGTCGGCTCCGGCCGGCGCTTCGGCGTTGACGGGACCGGTTACGGCGACGCGGTGGCCGGAAGCTGGTCGATCCAGACCCTGAAGTCCGACAGCGTGTGGCGGCCGAAGCTGTGCGTCAGCGGCACGTCGGCCGCGTCGCGTCCCCGGGCGATGAGGACGCGGCCGAACCGGACGTCGTTGTTGCGGGGGTCGAACGTCCACCAGCGGCCGCCGAGGTAGACCTCGATCCAGGCCGCGAAGTCCATCGGCGGGTACGGCGGCGCCTGTCCGATGTCGCTGACGTAGCCCGTGCAGTAGCGCGTCGGGATGTTGAGGGACCGGCAGAAGGCGATGGCGAGGTGGGCAAAGTCCCGGCAGACCCCGCGCCGCTCGCTGTGGGTCTCGCTCGCGGTGCGCGTCGGCCGCGAATGCTGGTAACCGAACTCGACGTGCGAATGGACGTAGTCGCAGATCGCCTGGACCCGCGACCAGCCCGGAACCGTATTGCCGAACAGCGCCCAGGCGGTGTCGGACAGGACGTCGCTTTCGCAGTAGCGGCTCGGGAGCAGGTAGGCGAGCGTCTCGGCGGGAAGCACCTCGATCGGATGCTGCATGGCGTCGTGCCCGACGGGGTCCGAGCGGCCGGCGTCGCGGATGATCCCGTCCGTCCGGACCGTGAAGTGCCCCGCGGGCGCGACAAGGCGCGTGCACCAGTTCCCGAACCCGTCACGGTAGTTCTCGATCGGCACCGAAGGGTCCGTCTTCAGAAGGTCCGGCCGCTCGAGGTCGCCGGCCCGCGAGTAGTGTACGTTGAGCAGCAGGATCATCGGCGTCGGCTGCGTCAGCTCGTAGGCAAGGCTGCAGCCCAGGTGCAAACGGAACACGGACATCCGAAGGCCCTCCCCTCACCGCGGCATGACCGCCTGCCGCCTCGCCCGCCATGATCTAGCATCGAGGCGGCCGCCGTCGAGCCGGGACAGGCGGCCGCCGGGACCGGCCCTGCGCCCGCACGCCTAAGGTCCCTGCAAGATCCGTACGAGTGCGCACGCCATGCGGCGACATTTGCGTTTATGCCTCGGCGGCGGGAGGCTGTTCGACGTCATGTCTCGCGCTGGCCAGCCGCCATGCTGTTTCGGCCAGCGCCGTCGAGGCGGACCGCAGTATTTCGGCATCGTAGCCGGAGAAACCCAGCACGAAGCCCTCGGACGTGCCCGGTTCCCTGCGCGTCTCGGAGAAGAGCGTCGTCTCAACCCCGGCCTCCCGCCGGATCGCGCTGGCAAGCCGCGTCGGGAGGTCCTCCCGCAGCCAGGCGATCATGTGCAGGCCATGCTCCGGAATGTCCGGCCGCAGCACGCCACGCGACCCGGTCCCGACGATCCCGGCCACCAGATCGCGGTGCGCGCGGTACCGACGCAGCGTCCGGCGCAGATGCGCGGCAATCGTTCCGTCCGCCATCAGGTCGGCGACGGCCTCCTGCAGGAAGACGGGGGTGAAGCGATCGATCGCGGCGCGCGCCTTGAGCACGGGCTCCAGCGCGTCCGGAGGGACGACGACGTAGCCGAGGCGCAACCCCGGGAACAGGGTCTTCGCGAACGTGCCGAGGTAGATCACGCGATCGGGAGAAAGCCCCGCCAATGCCGTCAGCGGCGGGCCGGAATAGCGGAACTCGCTGTCGTAGTCGTCCTCGAAGACCCACGCCCCTGCCGACTTGGCCCAGTCGATCAGGGCCACCCGGCGATCCATGCCCATGCGCACGCCGGTCGGAAACTGGTGGGACGGGGTGACATAGGCCGCCCTCGCCCGAGGTTCCCGGGCGATGCCCGCCGTCACGTCCAGCCCGTCGGCGTCGACGGGGACCGCCACCGGCCGCGAACCCGCCGCCGCCAGCGTCGCATGCGACATGGGATAGCCGGGATCCTCGAACCAGACCGGATCGCCGCGGGAGAGAAGCGCGTCGGCGCATAGCCGCAGACCATGCTGCGTACCGCTGACCACGACGACGCAATCCGGGTCGCAGCGGATGCCGCGATTGACCGCAAGGAATTCGGCGATCTGCCGCCTCAGGCGCGGGCTGCCCCGGGGATCGCCATAGGCGAGGTCCGCGAGGCTCGCGCCGGCAATATGCTGCCGGGTCGCCGCGGCCAGCCGGGACAGGAAGGCGGGCTCCACATGCGTCTGGCCGAGTGCGAATGGACGGCGCCGGCCGAAGTTCAGCGGAATCTCCGGTGCCGTGGCCACGGATTGCGGCGGCGGAAGGCTGGCCGAGACGTAGGTGCCCGAGCCGTGCCGGGCTTCGATCAGGCCGTCGCTCATCAGCTGCTCATAGGCGGCGACGACCATGTTGCGTCCGATGCCGAGCTGAACAGCCAGCTCGCGGCTGGACGGGAGCCGGAGCCCGGGTGCCAGCAGTCCGTCGACGATGGCCGCCCGCAAGCCGCTGCGAACGCGCAGGGACTGGTTGCGGATCGACGGATCGAGCCGGATCGGCGGGAGCGCCGACTCGGAGCTTCTCTTCATAGTGGTTCCAATAATTGCGGCGCAATTGTACCTTTTACGAACCACTTTGCCGGCGCAAATCGGATGGCGCAACCACCGCAGGAGCCCGCCATGAGCGAACAGGACGCGCCGCAATACCCCGTGGACCCGGTCAATCGCGTCAAACGCCGCCATGACAGGGGCTTCTACGACCACGCGACGGTTCACCGGCTGCTCGACGCGGCCGCGCTCGCTCACGTCGCTTACGTCATCGACGGGCGTCCCTTCTGCACGCCGACCCTGTTCTGGCGCGAGGGGACGCGGCTCTACTGGCACGGCAGCAGCGCCAGCCGGATGCTGCGCAACCTGTCAACCGGGGAGCCGGCCTGCCTGACCGTCACCCATCTCGACAGCCTCGTCCTCGCCCGGTCAGGCATGAACCATTCCGCCGACTACCGCTCGGTCATGGCTTTCGGCACTGCCGTGCTGGTCGACGACCGGGACGAAAAGGTCCGCGCCCTGACGATGATGGTGGATCGCTTCTTTCCCGACCGCACCGCGACCCTGCGTCCGATCACGGCGCAGGAGATCAAGGCCACGGCGGTCGTCGTGATGGAGATCGAGCGCGCCTCGGCCAAGATCAGGGCCAAGGGCGTTGCCGACGACGAGGAAGACTACGCCCTGCCGATCCACGCCGAGCGGCTGCCGGTCCAGACCGTCCTCGGCGCCCCCGAGCCCTGCCCGCGCCTGCTTGCCGACGTGGCGCGCCCCGGGACGCTCGCCCCCTACCGCGCCGGCCGACCGCTCGAGGAAGCCGTGAGCGAGGCCTATGCCGTTGCCTATGCGGGTACGGAGTTCGCCTGATCGGTCCTGCGGCCCGACCGTCGATCGGCGACGGCCGGAACCGGGCCTGTCCGGCCGCCGCCAAACCAGCGGCACGCGACGCGCCGCCGCCTTCGCCGGCGTCCGCCGCGGGGTCAGGCGGGCGCCGCCGCCTTGCGGTCCGCCTCCGCGCGCTGCCGGTCGACCCGGCGGACGGACAGGATCGAGAGCTCGTAGAGGATGAGCCCCGGCACCGCGAGGCCGATCTGGCTGACCGGGTCCGGCGGCGTCAGGACCGCGGCGAGGATGAAGATGATGACGATGGCGTACTTGCGTTTGCGCTTCAGGTCGTCGGCGGTGATGAAGCCCGCCCGTCCCAGGAGCGTCAGGATCACCGGCGTCTGGAACATGATGCCGAAGGCGAAGATCAGCGTCATGATGAGGTTGAGGTACTCGCTGGTGCGGGCCAGCAGCTGGATCGAGGCCTGCCCCGCGTCGCCCTGCTGCTCCATCGACAGGAAGAACGACATCGCGAGCGGCATGACCATTAAGTAGACGAGCGCCGCCCCGAGCGCGAACAGGACCGGCGTCGCGATCAGGAAGGGGCGGAACGCCGAGCGCTCGTTGCGGTAGAGGCCGGGCGCGATGAACATGTAGATCTGCGTCGCGATCACCGGAAAGGCGATGAACAGCGCGCCGAACAGCGCCAGCTTCATCTGCGTGAAGAAATACTCCTGCGGCGCGGTGTAGATGAGCTGGATGCGGGCCGCCGTCCCGGCGGCGCGCTCGTAGGGGATCGTGAGCAGGTTGAAGATGTCGCCGGCGAAATAGAAGCAGACGGCGAAGGCGACCGCGATCGCCAGAAGCGACCGGATCAGCCGGGAGCGCAATTCGATCAGGTGATCGATCAGAGGCATCCGCGAGGCTTCGATGTCGTCGTGCATCATGGCCGGCCCTCGGCCACGATGCGCCGCGCCCCGCGCGGGTCGAATGTCGCCGCGGCGACCGGGAGCCACGTCAGCGAGCGGTGGACCATGGCGATACCCTAGGCTCCGGTACGCTCTGGCGTCCCCGTCTCCGGGGTGTCGCGCGGCGGGGCGGGGAGAGAGGCGAGGGGCCGGGGCGGCCCGGGCCGGGCGTCGTCCTCCTCGGCCATTCCTTTCTTGAAGGACTTCAGGCCCTTGGCTACGTCTCCCATGAGCTCGGAGACCTTGCCGCGCCCGAACAGGATCATGACGACGGCGAGCACGACGACCCAGTGCCCGATCGAGAAGCTTCCCATTGTGAACTCCGGTGGCGGCGCGCCGGTCGGTGCCTGGCGCGCGAAGGGATCGCCGGCGGGGTTATTCCCGCCGGGCCGTGTCAGCGTGATCTGCCGGGAGGCGGGCCGAGCGCGGCCTCGAGCCGCGCCTCGAGCGACGGGTCGCCGGCCTCGCATGTGGTGAGGACGAGCACCGTCCAGCCGCCGGCCTCGAGGTCGGCCTTTCCGTCCGGCCCGGGCGCGCCCTGCCACCGCTCCGGTCCGCTCCCGCGCACGCCGGACCGGCCGCAGACGGAACAGCCGGGGGCGCCGTCCGGCTCCGCCGCGCAGTCCCGTACGAGGACGACGCAGCGGCGGCCGGAGACGACGATGTCCGGCGTTCCCGGCAGGTCGGCGGCGCGGGTGCGGAAGCGGTAGCCGGCCGCGTGCAGCAGCCGGCGGATGCGCCTGACGGCATCCCGGTGTCCGGAAGTGGTGTTCACGGCGCGCCCTCCCGTCAGGTGGCTACGGGCGCGTCGGCGGCGGCCGGCGCGCGCTCCTCCGTGCGCCGGCGCCGCCAGTCGCCGAGGAAGAGCAGGATCGGCGCGGCGATGAACACCGAGGACGACGCCGCGATGATGATCCCGAACGCCATCGGCACGGCGAAGCTCTCCACGGCGCTGCCGCCCCAGATCGCCATCGGCAGGATCGCGAGGAAGGCGGTGACGGAGGTGTAGAGGCTTCGCGACAGCGTCTCGTTGATGGAGAGGTCGATCAGGTCGCGCAGCGGCATCGCCTTGTAGCGCCGCATGTTCTCACGCATGCGGTCGTAGACGACCACCTTGTCGTTCACCGAGTAGCCGATGAGCGTCAGGAGCGCGGCGATGGCGGTCAGGTTGAAGTCGAGGCCGGTGAGGGCGAAGAACCCGACCGTCTTCGTCACGTCGAGCACGAGCGTCGCGATGGCGCCGACGGCGAACGGCCACTCGAAGCGGACCCAGATGTAGACGAGCATCGCCAGGCTCGCGAGGACGACGGCGAGGATTCCGGCCGTCGCGAGCTCCCCCGAGACCTTGGGGCCGACCACCTCGGTGCGCGCCACGGTCGCGGAGGGGTCGACCTCGGCGACGGCGGTCTTGATGCGGGTGGTGGCGGCGGTCTGCGCCTCCTCCCCGCCCGGCTGGCGCTCGACGCGCACGAGCATGTGGCTCTGGTCGCCGAACTCCTGGAGGGCCACGTCGCCGAGGCCGAGCCCGTCGAGCTTGCCGCGAAAGGTGGCGAGGTCGGCGGGACCGTCGGTCACCACCTCCATCTGGATGCCGCCGCGGAAGTCGACGCCGTAGTTGAGGCCCGGCGAGATGAAGAGGCCGATGGAGGCCAGCGACAGCACCGCCGACATGCCGATCCCGAAGAAGCGGGCCCGCATGAAGCGGATGTGCGTCCCGTCCGGCACGAGGCGGACCGGCAGGAGCGGCCGGATGTCGAGCCGCTTGAGCTTCAGCCGCCGCACGATCGCGACCATCGAGACGCGCACGATGGAGACCGCGGTGAACATCGAGATCGCGATGCCGAGGCCCATCGTGACGGCAAAGCCGCGCACCGGCCCGCTGCCGAACCAGAAGAGGAGCACGGTCGCGATGAGGCTGGTGACGTTGCTGTCGACGATGGTCGCGTAGGCGCGGCCGAAGCCCGCGTCGAGCGCGGCGAGGGCGCCCCGCCCCTTGCGCGTCTCCTCCCTGATCCGCTCGTTGATGAGGACGTTGGCGTCGACCGCGAGACCGATCCCGAGCACGATGCCGGCGATGCCGGGGAGAGTGAGCGTGGCGCCGAGGAGGGTGAGGCCGGCGAACGTCAGCGCGACGTTGAGCCCGAGCGCGAGGTTCGCCAGCAGACCCCACGGCCCGTAGAGCAGCACCATGAAGCCGACGACGAGCGCGAACCCGACGAGGCCGGTCAGGACGCCCATGCGGATGGCGTCGGAGCCGAGGTCGGCGCCGACCGTGCGCTCCTCGATCACGGTAAGCCTGGCCGGGAGGGCGCCGGCGCGCAGCAGTGCCGCGAGGTCCGTCGCCTCCTGCACCGTGAAGCGTCCCGAGATCTGGCCGGAGCCGCCGGTGATCGGCTCGCGGATCACCGGCGCGGACAGCACCTTGCCGTCGAGGACGATTGCGAAGGGATGGCCGACGTTCTTGCTGGTGATGTCGGCGAAGCGGCTCGCGCCGGCGGTATCGAAGCGGAAGTTCACGACCGGCTCGTGGGTGCGCTGGTCGAAGCCGGCGCGGGCGTCGCGCAGCCTGTCGCCGGAGAGCTCCACGTGATCCTCGACCGGGTAGGCCTGGCCGGCGTCGTCGTGGAGGAGGCTCACCCCGGCGGGAAGGGTGTTGCCGGGCCGGGTAGCGTCGAGGAGGTGGAAGGACAGCTTCGCGGTGGAGCCGAGGAGCTCGCGGATGCGGGCCGGGTCCTGCACGCCGGGAAGCTGGACCAGGATGCGGTCCGGCCCGGCGCGCTGGATCGTCGGCTCGGCGACGCCGACCTGGTCGATGCGCTGGCGGATGATCTCCACGCTCTGCTCGGCCGCCGCGCTCATGCGCTCGGCGATTCCGGCATCGGTGGGCGTAAGGATGATGGCGGTGCCGTCGCCGCCGAAGGAAAGGTCCGACGCGCCGGAGATGCCGACCGTGCCGACGAGCCCGTCGAGGGCCGACAGCGCCGCCTCGCGCTGGTCCGCGCCGGCGAGGCGGACGGTGACGTCGTCGTCGGTGCGGTGGACCGTTGCACCGCGCAGGCCGGCGGTGCGCAGCGCGATGCGCGCGTCGCCGGCGAGGGTCTCGAGACGCTCCTTGACGAGTGCGGCGCGGTCGACCTCGAGGACCAGATGTGACCCGCCGCGCAGGTCGAGCCCGAGCGCGACACGCTCGTGGGGCAGCCAAGACGGCAGTCGGTCGAGGGTAGATTGGGGGATGACGTTCGGCAGTGCGATGAGCACGCCGAGGGCAACGATGACCACGTAGGTGGCCACGAGCCAGGGTGAAGTTCGCATGAGTGTGTCCGTGCAAGCGCCATCGCCGACCGCCCGGAACCGAGCGGCCGCATGAGCGCGCCATGATCAAAAGTCGTCGAAGATCAGGCGGTGACGGACGGGGGAGCGCGCGACTGGTGCGCGTGGCGGCGCTCGGCCGCGCAGGCCGGCGGCGCGCGGGGCGCGTTCGCCCGGATCGCGTGCGCGGCGGAGGGGGGAAGGTCGGCGATGGCCGGTGTGATCACCGGGGCGCCGGAAAGGAGCGGAAGGCGCGAGTCGCTCCGCTCGAACGCGACGGTCAGGCGGGCGTCGCCACGGCTCGCGAAGAGATAGCGGGTCTCGGTCTCGGCCTGGAGCGACTGCTCGCCATGGACGGACCGCAGGTTCGGCGTGGGCGCGCCGAGGGCGACGCCGACGTAGAGGAACGCCAGCCCGAGCACCACGGCGGCCGCGCGGACGTACGAACGGCCGGAGCCATTCGCGCGATCAACGGTGCCCTGGCGTTCGGCGATGTCCTTCATACCCTCATCATATCAGATCGAAGAGCCCAATGCCGTCTCCTTAGTTCCGGACGGCCCGGAGCGGTCACGTGATCCGATCCTGCAGCAATCGAGTGGACGCCGGTCAAGTGCGTTCGAGCCGACCGCGGACGGACGCACGGCCCGGTGGCCGACCCGCACCGTCAAGCGCTCGACGCCCCCCCTGGCCACAGAGGATGCACCCCTGAGCCGAGCGTTCCGCGCCACCATATAGTCGTTGACCTGCATGATGTCGCCGATTCCCCGGTCTTCGGATCACATTTGTCGCGCACGCCCGGCGCTCCGGACCGCCGGGACCCGAGGGGACCGGCGCCGGCAGGCCGCTACACCGCCCTGCCCTACACAATTCGACGTCGCCATCAGGCCTCCCTTTTGACTCTGCCGGTAAGCGCGGACCACGGGTTCGCGACCGGGACATCCGATCGTCGCGGGGGCCGTCCCCGTCCGCCGCGAGCGCTTTGTGGTAGGCTCCCCTCCGGATGGCGGGCGACCGCCGGGGGAGAGACATGGCCGAAGGCGACCCGGCAAAGATGCGCAAGGACCTGACCGTGGCGGAAATCGGCGCGGTCGCGCACCTCTACCGCGGGGAGGTCTACCGCTCGACGATCTGGCGCACGCGGCTCGACACCACAACGAACTGGGCCGTGGTCACGCTCGGGGTGGCGCTCTCGATCACGTTCGCCTCGCCGGAGGCGTCGGCGCTGCCGCTGATCCTCGTCGGCATCCTCATCCACTTCTTCCTGATGCTCGAGGCGCGGCGCTACCGTTATTTCAACGTCTGGCGCGCGCGGTGCCGCTGGATGGAGAAGCACTTCTTCGCGCCGATGCTGACCGACGGCGACCTGCATCTGGAGGACGGGTGGCAGCAGACGCTCGCCAACGACTACTGGCACCCGCGCTACCACGTCTCGATGATCGTCGCGATCGGCCGCAGGATCCGACGCAACTACTTCTGGATCCTGCTCATCCAGACGCTCGCCTACGCCGGCAAGCTGTCGGTTCATCCCGAACCGGTGCACACCTTCGGCCAGTTCGTCGAACGCGCCCGGATCGGCCCGCTCCCCGGCTGGCTCGTGATCGCCGCGGGCCTCGCCTACTGCACGGTATGGGGCGGCATCGCCCTCTGGAGCCTCAACGACGACCGCCGCCGCGCGGCCGCCCGCAGGGACGCCTCCGGCATGGGATGACGCACCGCGCCGCCGACGACCGGCCCGACCTGCCGCAGCCTGTCCGCTGACGGCCGGGGCGATCCGGGGCGGGGCGCTAGAACCGCTTCAGCGGCGCCAGCGAGTCCCCGCCGGTGATCCTGCGCAGCACGTCGTTGAGGACGCTGCCGTCGATGAGGAGCTCGGCGAGCCGCCCCGCGCCCTGATCGGCGCCACGCGGGCGGTGGCTGGTAGCCGGCAGCAGGGCGGAGACGAGGTCGCCCCAGTCCCCCCGGTACCCCGGCATCGCCGCGCCGGACGGGCGGTCCGGTCCCAGCGTGTAGACGGCCGGCTCGCGCTTGGGCCAGATCCACCAGGGGTCGCCGTCGCCGTGAGCGGACAGCGGTGCGACGGGCGCGAGCAGGCTGACCGACCCCAGCTTGTACGCCTTGCGCCGCGGCGCCCCGGGATCGGACGGGGCCGCGCCCAGAGGCAACGCGTGGGCGTGGTCGTGGCAGAACCCCGCATCGGCGAGGCTGGCGATCGCGACCTGCGCGGCGAACGATCCGAGTCCGAACGCCACCACATGGACCGCGCGCCTGTCCTCCCCTCCTTTCGGCTTCGGGCGTCGGAAGGCCTCGAAGCCGATCGAGGCGAGGACGCGCCACAGCGCGCCGCCCGGCGCGGCGGCCTCCGTCAGCCCGGTGGCATAGCCTTCCAGCATCGGCTTCGCCACCACCTGCGCCCGCCGGTCGAGGTAGGCGGTGAGGTCCGCGGCTCCGCCGGAGATCTTGCGGCAGAAGTCGGCCTCGTCGCGCATCCTGGCGGTCAGCGACCTGAGCTCGTCCGCGCCGTAGAGGACGTTGATGGGATAGGTGCCGGCCGCCTTGAAGCGCTCGACCGTGTGCATCGTCAGGCGCGCCGCCGCCTCGGCTCCCAGGAACGGATCATGGAAGACGAAGACGAGCCGCGGATAGCGCTCCCAGCTCTCGTCGTCGGCGAGCCACATGGCGGTCTCGCGGAGCGTCGCCTGGCCCGCGCCGAGCCGATCGAGATCGACGAGGCCCGAGCGCTCGGCATGCACGATATGCCCGATGATCGCGCTGCGGCGCGGCTCGGGGAGCGCGGCGAGCGGGTCGGGCGGGGACGCGTCGGTCGCCGGGTCGTCGGGCCCATAGGCGCGGAGCTGGATGTTGTGCGCCTGCGGCGCGGACGGGGCGAGCTGCAGGACCCAGGCGTCGATCACGTTCTGGGCGAAGTCCCCGTAGCTCCAGTGGGCGACGCCCTTCAGTCCGTCGAAGCCCCCCCAGTCCGGCCCCCAGGAGTTCTGGACGAGGAACCCCTCGGAGTCGTAGCCGACGAGCACGAAGGCGTGGCCGGCGCGCCGCTCGCCCGTGTTCACGATGCGCCCGTCCACCGGCTCCGCCCAGCCGGAATGGAGCCGGGCCGAGACGACGACGGCACCGACCTCCTGGATCGCCATCTGGAAGTCGGAAAGGCTGGCGGACAGGCGGTAGTAGGCGCCGAGGGCGACGCTGCGCGCCGCCTTGGCCATCTCCACCGTCAGGTGGAAGGCTGGCGTCTTCGGCACCAGCTCCGCGGGGCAGACGCCGTTGTGGAAGAACCCCTTCATGCCGCCGCGCAGCGACGTCCCGGCGGGCAGGTCGTCGACGAACTCGTCGTGCGCGCGGGCCATCTCGTAGATCATCCGCGCGCTGACCCCGCCGGGGGGAAGGCGGTTCTGCTGGGTGAGGTGCCGGTTGATGGCAGCGGCCATCGCGTAGCCGACACAGTCGCCGTCCGACTGCTGCTCCAGGAGGTGCAGCGTGCCGGCTTCCGGGCACACCCTCGCCTCCGCCCTGATGAGCGAGGGGCGGTAGTGGCGGTCGCGAATGTCCCGCCGGTCGGCCAGCACGGCAGGCGACGCGCTGAAGGCGGGCGGCGCGCCGGACGGGACCGCGCCTTCGTCCGTCCCCCCGTCGTCGGGCGCCGCGTCGGGCTGGCGGGAGGTCCAGGTCGCCGCCTTCCCGCCGAACGGCGCGGACGGCGGGCCGTTCGCCGCGAGATCCATCCGCTCGGCGAGCTCCGGCGTCTCCGCCAGCAGTGCGAGATGCCGCAGCGCGTTGAGATCGCCGCTCGACTGGCGGCCGCGGAAGTGAAGTCCGACCACGCCGCCATCGTCGAGCGCGATGCAGGGCGATCCCGAGCTGCCGGGCAGCGTGGTGGCGTCGTGCGAGGTGCTGAAGCGGGTGCCGTGACGCTTCATGAGCCCCGGCGAGGCGCACTTGCGCGGCTCCATCGCGGCCTCCGCCGGCGTCTGCGGCGCGGCCCCGAAGACTTTGTCGTAGAGGGCCTTGTCGGCCGTTCGCGGCGTGATCGGATAGCCGACGACGCACATCGGCCTGTCCTCCCCCGCTTGACCGGGGTCGGCGAGGCGGAGCGAGGGGCGCCGCGAATCCGCCGCCAGCCGGCAGATCATGATGTCGTAGTCCGCCGAGAGCAGCTCGACCGCCTCGACGTCGACGGTCTCGGCCGCGAACGCCCGGCCGTCGGCCTCCGCCGCTTCGAAGAAGACGTGAGCCGGGAGGAAGGCGGACGGAACGTCCCGGCGCTTCGGCACTGGGTCGATCCCGGCCGCGATCGACGTCTGGTGTGGCAGCATCGTGCCGACGACGTGCGCCGCCGTCGCGACGCGGCGGTCGTCATTGCCGACCCGGAAGGCCGTGCCGACCGCGAACGTCCGCCCGCCGACCTCGACCCGGATCTGGCCGACGGAGGCCGACGCGAGGGCGATGAAACCCGCCCACTCGCCAAGCTTAGGCAGCTCGGTCATCTCGTCGGGGACAGAATCGGGGATCCCCGTGGCGCCGAGTCTGGCCACGGGACGCTCACTGGAAATAATCGATCGAATTCGTGCAATACCGGGCGCATCCTGCCCCAGCAATGCCGGGAAATCTTCAAATCCTTCAACGAGTTTTCTGATGTCATGAAATGCTGGCATCGGGCTCTCTCAATGCTCGGCTCGCAGCCGTTTGGCAATATCCAGTATTAATGATAGCATTAAGTATAATTTTGCCGACCACCGCATTTCGCATCAAGACTTAACTGGCTGATTGATCTGATGATGACCATTGCCCGATTCAGTCCGCGCGCGCATGTCCAGGCAGCGACCCTCTCCCTCCTGACCATGATTGGGGCAATTTCGGCGCCGGCCGCCGGCCCGGCGACGGCCGAGACGGCGGCGGAGGAAGCGTTCGAGGCGGCCTGCATGGGTGTGACCGCGGACGGGACGGGGCGTGTGGTCTGCGCCGACCTCGCGGCGCTCGATCAGACGCTCGTCTACAACCGGTTCGGCTCGTACAACCCGTTCGGCATGATCTTCGCGCTGCGCCGCGACCTCGCGCCGGCGGCCCCGGACGGCAGTGACGCCGGCCATGTCGATGCCACGCTGTGCCGCGACGGGAAGGACGGGACGGAGACCGTGGCCGGGGACCTGTCGCCCGGCGACGTGCGGCTGAAGGACTGCGAGCGGCCTCGCCCGATGGTGCTCAGGGTCAACGTCGGCGACAAGCTGCTCGTGAAGGTGGAAAACCTGCTCGCGTTGCCGGACGCGCCGGACTTCTCCTCCGACTTCTGCAAGGCCGCGGAGCCGCACGACGCGGGACGCCGCAAGGTCCGGGTCCACGTTCGGGAGGCGCCGAGGCGCGACGGCGAGCCCGCGGCGAACGAGAAGCGGTGGATCGAGCATACGGAGGCGGACTGCCTCGGCGCCGAGGCGGCGCAGAACGGCGTTGGCGACAATCTCCCCGCGGCGGAACCGGACTGGCCGCAGACCCGGCTCGTGAACCTCGTGGCGCAGGGCCTTCATCCGGAGCCGCTCCCCGGCGAGGCCGACGTCCACCCCGCCTGCCGCGGGACCGGCGCCGTGCCGCCGGGCGAGAGCTTCCACTGCCTCTACGGCATCGACCAGGAGGGGACCTACTTCTTCGCCTCGCTGGCGGCGCCGGCGGGCGGCGAGGGTGACGGCGGGTCCATCGTCCACGGGGCGTTCGGGGCCGTCCTCGCCGAGCGGGCCGGTTCACGCTGGTACCGCAGCCAGGTCAGCGCCCACGCGCTCGACACGGCCTGGCCCGTGGACCCGAACGGCCCGCGCCACGCGCGGCGGGGCGCCATCGACTACGAGGCGATCGGCGCGGGCGGGGTTCCGATCCTCAACATGGCGCACGCGCTCGACGCCGGGCAGGAGGCCTTCGCCAGCGCCAGGCACGTGCAGCTCGTGCACACCGACGTCAGCGCGATCATCTGGTGCGACGAACGCCTGCCGGGCGCCAACTGCCGGGACGACACCGACGGGATGGCGCCGACGGTCGAGCCGGCCTACCGCGCGTTCCGCGAGTTCTCCGTCTTCTTCCACGACGAGCTGAAGACGTTCTACACCAAGAACTTCCGCGAGCTCGCGCAGTTCGGCCAGCTCGCCGGCGTGCGCGACGGCTTCGGGATCAATTACGGGGCGTCCGGCATGGGGCCGATGGTGCTCGCCAACCGCAAGGGCATCGGCCCCGCCGCGGAGTGCATGGAGTGCCTCTACGAGGAGTTCTTCCTCACCTCATGGGCGAACGGCGACCCGGCGCTGCTGGAGTGGTACGCGGACGACCCGTCCAACGTGCATCACAGCTACCTCAACGATCCCGTCGTGTTCCGGAACTTTCATGCCGGGCCGAAGGAGACGCACGTCTTCCACCTGCACGCCCATCAGTGGTTCGCCGGCAACGATCCCAACCGCGGCAGCTATCTCGACAGCCAGACCGTCGGCCCGCAGCAGGGCTTCACCTACAACATCTACCACGGCGGGCTTCGCGGGGTGAACGGCGGCGACAAGGGCTGGTGGGACACCGCCGGCTCCGGCAACCGCAACCGCACGATCGGCGACTCGATCTTTCACTGCCACCTCTACCCGCACTTCGCGCAGGGCATGTGGGAGCTGTGGCGCGTGCACGACGTCTTCGAGGACGGAACGCGGCGGCTGCCCGACGGGCAGGCCGACGAGGGCCTTTCGGTCGACTTCCGGCCGGACAACGCGCACCGGCGAACCGGCAGCGTGGACCGCATCTCGGGCCGGTGGCTCGCGCCCGATCCCGCGACCGGCGACGGGCTCGGCACGCCGATCCCCGCCCTGGTGCCGCTCCCCGGCGAGCCGCTGCCGCTGATCCCGACCTATGCCGACGACGGCGACGTCGACGCCGACGGCCAGCTCAGCGCCGAGGCGGCGACGCCGATGCCCGGCTACCCGTTCTACATCGCCGGCCAGCCGGGGCACCGACCGCCGCAGGCGCCGCTCGACATCGCCCGCAACTTCGGCCCCTCGCCCGGTCTGGACGGCACCATCGACGGCCGGAGCGCGGTCGACACGGCGGGCGAGCCGCAGTGGCTCGACGGCGGCCTCGGCCGCCACGTCGTCGCCGACCGGTCCGAGCGCAAGATGGGGATCGAGGTGCCCGAGACCGTCGCGGACGGAACGCCGGTGAAGGCCCTCGAGGGCGAGCGGCGCGAGGCGTTCGCCGCGCAGCTCGTCGCCAAGGCGTTCGCGCTCGGCGACCTCTCGGCCAAGCTCACGCGCGCCAACATCGAAACTCTGAGCCACTGGGGCACGCGGCTGGAGCGCGCAGCGATGGGCTTCCACTGGAACGGGCACCTCTACGAGGAGGACGGCAAGAGCGGCACCGCGCTGAAGCTTGCTTCGGTGGTCGCGGCCCCGTCGCCGACCGGCGGCGCCGCCTCCCACGGGGTCGCGTTCACCGAGGGCGGCTACCCGACGACGCGCGCCCCCTTGCCCGGCGATACCGCCGCGCCGGCGCCGACCGCGCTCTTCGGAGTCAACGCCAGCCCGCCCAAGCCGGGGGCGCCGTTCGCCGACCCGTGCGGGGTCGGCATCGCCGCCCGCGCGCCGTTCCGGAGCGACGGCATCCTGACGGCGACCACCAGGGGGCCGGATCCGTTCGTGAAGGGCCTCATCGACGGGGAGGACTTCATCCCCGACCCGATGCTGAACGGGTTCCGGCGCTACGAGGTCTCCGCCGTGCAGCTCGACATGATCGTCAACCGCGCCGGCTGGCATGATCCGCAGGCGCGCATCGACGTGCTGACGGCGGAGGCGGGACGGTACAAGGACGGACCGCCCTGGCGCGTCTCCCCGAAGATCTCCGACAGCGAGGAGCCGTTCTTCTTCCGCGCCCTCTCCGGCGAGTGCATCGAGTTCCGCCACACCAACGAGCTGCCGAAGGAGCTGGAACTCGACGACTTCCAGGTGAAGACGCCGACCGACACCATCGGCCAGCACATCCACCTGGTGAAGTTCGACGTCACCTCGTCCGACGGGTCCGGCAACGGCTTCAACTACGAGGACGGCACCTTCGCGCCGGACGAGCTCCTCGTGCGGCGCTGCGCGGCGCGTGCGGCGGTGGGCGGCACCGTGACGGGCGAGGGCTCGCTCACACCGGCGGGCGAGGCAGAATGCAAGGCCGCGGAAGAGCCGGGCCAGGAGCACTGGCGCAAGGTGCGCGCGGCCAGCCCCGAGCTGTTCCAGACGACGACGCAGCGCTGGTTCGCCGACCCGATCCTGTCGATCGCCGACAACGGCGACACGGTGGACCGGACCATGCGCACGGTCTTCACGCACGACCACTTCGGCCCCTCCTCGATCCAGCAGCACGGCTTCTACGCGGCCCTCGTTGTCGAGCCGGGCACGCACCACTCCGGCGAGTGGTCCGAGGGCTCGCAGGTGCCGTCCCACTATCTTCCCAGCGTCTGCCCGAGCGAGAAGCAGGCTTCCGACGCGGACGAGGGCTGCGTCGGGCCGCTGCCGGACACGGACCGGCTGACGAGCGTCGCGTGGGGCAGCAAGCCCTGGGAGGGGACGCGCAAGCGCATCGTGACCACACGCAACGCGGCCGACGCGGAGCGCTTCAGCGGCGCGTTCGAGCACCCGAACTACCGCGAGTTCGCCCTCTCCATCGCCGACTTCGCGCTGCTCTACGATCCGCGCCAGCGCACGCCGCACTCGCTGATCGCCAACGTCGCCAAAGAGGGCAAGGACCCGGGCACGCTGGAGGGCATGGCCAAGCTCTGGTGCGAGGCGCTGTGGCGCCTGCAGCCCTGGGCGATGGAGAACGTGTGCCTCACCCCGCCCGTGCGCGACGAGACGACGAGCCGGTCCTATCCCGGCGAGGTCCCGCCGGCATGGGTGGCGGGCGGCGTGAACCGCGACGACCATCATAAATGGTGGTATGTCGGCGACCTCTTCCGCGGCTCAAGCGAGATCGACGCGCTGCGCAAGCACCTCGTCGCCTACCGCCAGATGGCCGCCGGCGGCAACGGGGAGAAGCCGGGCGCGCATGCGGCGATGGCCCAGCCGATCGCGGCGCCGGAGCGCCCGGAGTCGATCTCGGTCGACCACCACGACCCCTACCTCGTCAACTATCGCGGCGCGCCCATCCCGCTGCGCGTCGGGACGAAGGAGAAGGATGGCAGCGCGTCGCCCGACTGCGCGCTGAAGCCGATGACGATCGCCGGCCGCGAACCGGAGGGTAAGAGCCCCGTCGTCGAGGCGCTCGAGAACCGGAGCTTCGAGGAATGCTCGGTCGCCTACCAGCGCACCGACGCGGAAGGCGGCGACCTCGGGCTGGCGCTGAGCTCGCGCCTCCACGGCGATCCCGAGACGCCGGTGCTGCAGGCCTATCACGACGACCGGATCGTGCTGCGCATGATCCAGGGCGCGCAGGAGGTGCAGCACACGTTCAACGTCGTCGGCCAACCCTTCAAGCGCAACATCGACCAGCACTGGATGCGGGGGATGCAGCCGCTCGGCGTCTCCGGCCGCTTCAAGGACAGTCCGAACCTCCAGGCACGGTGCTTCGAGCGGGACGAACTGATCAACACCCGTCCGTCGCAGTACCGCCTCTGGCTGGACGGCGTCCCCGAACGCCTCAAGAGCGACGGCCTCATGACCGACGACGAGATCGGGTGGTGGGCGCTCTACGAGGAGGCGCTCGCGGAGTGCGACAATGCGGAAGGGTTCTCCTTCGCGCAGGAGATCGGCATCTCGGAACACTTCGAGATGCAGGGCTCGCTGCGCTTCGACGTCGGCCTGAGCGCCGAGGCCACCGAGTTCGCGGCGATCCCGGCGGGTGACGACCTGTCGGCGGACGGCGTGCCGATGCGCTCGTCCGACTATTTCTACAGCTTCGGCACCGTCGACGCCCTGTGGAACGGGGCCTGGGGCCTCATCCGCATCTTCGAGGACGAGGACGCGAAAGACCCGAACACTCTCGCCGTCGCACCGTCCCCGGGGACCGATCCGGCCGCGATCGGCGAGAGACTCCTCACCTTGCCCCGGGTCAAGCCGGAGAACGTGGCCGTCGCCGACGACGCCAGGTCCGAGAACGGGCTCGCCTGCCCCATTCCGGATCCGCAGAAGGGCGAGACGCAGCGCATCGTCGAGACGGCCATCGTCGCCGTGGAGACACGCCGCGTCTTCCCGGACCAAGACGGGACACGGTACGGCGAGAAGCTGACCGACCCGGACGGACTGTTCCTGGCGCTCCTGTCGCCGGCCGACCTCGGGGTGCTGTCGCTCGGCGACGGCGGCGGGTTCGGTGCGCTCACCGCCGACGGGGTGATCGAGGCGATCCGCGCCGCGTACGACGAGCAGCCGGAACCCTTCGTGCTGCGGGTGACGGCGGGGGACTGCCTGCGGCTGCGCCTCCTCAACCTCATGGGCGAAGCGAAGGAGCCGGCCATGCGCGACCTGCTGGGCGACGCCCTGCTGCCGCGCATCGTGACCCTCAACAACGACCCGACGCCCGAGGTCGACGACGACTTCGACGGGACCGGACGGTCGGTCGGGCTCCTCGAGCCGCTCCCCGACACCGGCCACGGCCTCCCCTCCAACGCGAATCTGCGGCCGAGCGCGCGTCTCGCACTGTCGCTGGGCCTGCCCGGGCTCGACCTGATCCGCGACGTTCCGGCGGGCTATGGCTACAACAAGCCGGCGCTCGAGGGCGGCCGCGGCGGCGTCAGGGTCTCGAACGTGATCGTCGCATATGCGGGGCGTGTGCGCTCGGCGCTGCCATCGGACCCGGGCGCGGCGCGGGACGCGCTCGCGTTCGGCGCGGAGGATCGCCTCGCCGCGCGGATCACCCCCGACACCCTTGGTCTCAGCGGCGATGCGCCCCTCGGCATCACCGTCGCCAGCGCGCAGGGGTCGGAACAGGGCCTCGCTACGGTTCTCGGGCGCGGCTACGTCGTGACGCTCGCCCGCGGCGGCGAGACCGTGACGCTCACCGGGCCGGCCGCCGCGCCGGACCGCGACGCGACGCTCTTCACGGCGGCGGACGGAACGGGGACCGGCAACCGGGCCGATATCACCGAGGTGCTCGCAACTCAGCTCAAGGCGGCCCTCCTCGAGGCGCTGGACGAGTACACGCATTTCATCCCCTACGCGTTCGGCGCGGTCCCGGTGCATCCGGCGGCCGACGTCATCACCCAGGGCCCGCACGGCCTCTTCGGCGCCATCGACGTCACCCCGGTGACGTGGACGGCGGTGGGCGACACCGGCGTCCACTGCGACGCCGACGCCGGCGACGGCTGGGTGCGCTGCGCGGCCGGCTACGCGCGGCCGGAAGGACAGGGCAACGCGATGACCTATTCGGCCGAGGCCGAGGACGGAGAGACGGTGCGCCTGCGCGAGTTCGTCCTCTTCTGGCAGGACGGGCTGAACCTCTGGGACAGCGACAAGCCCCTCCCCTGGCGCTGGAAGGACGCCCCCTCGTCGGGCGGCCCGGTCAGGGACGCGGACGGGCGGACCGCCATGATGGTGCCGGACTGCGGCATCTGCGACGACAGCTACGATCTCGGCGAGGCGGGGGTCAGCTACATGTCGCCGGGCTTCCACCGCGTGCTGCGCGAGCTGCTGCCGGGTACCGACCTCGGGGCGGAGGGGACGATCCGCCGGCACCAGGACCTCAACGCGTACCGCTTCCCGGCCGACTACCTCGTGGCCGCGCCGGAAACGATGAACCTCAGGGCCGAGACGGGGGAGCAGCTGGTGATCCGCGTGGTCCATCCCGGCGGCAGGGCGCGCCAGCGGGCCTTCGCGATGAACGGTTACTCCTACCTCGACCTCTTCCCCGGCTTCGGTTTCCCGCGCTCGGCCCTTCTGGCACCGGGCAAGGCGATCTCGGCGTGGCTGTGGCCGGCGGCGACGAAGGGCGTCGCCGTGTGGCACGACGGCCCGCTCTTCCTGCGCTCGGCGGGCACGTGGGGGCTTCTCACCGTGTCCGACGCCGCGTCCGCCGGCACCGCTACGCGGTAGGGCGCGGCGATGCGCTGCCGTGCCCGTCTCGCCGCCCCGCTCGCGGGTCTGCTGGCGGCCGTGCCTAGTGTCCCAACCGCGATGGCGCAGCCGGGCGACGAGCTGAAGCCCGCGCTCACCGCCGAGGTGACGCTGACGGCGCTGGACGGCACGCCGGCCGCGCCCATCGCCCCGCACGAGCCGTTCGCCGTAACCGTGACGATCACCGGCCACGGCGGCGGCGAGGCACCGAAGGGGCTGACCCTCTTCGGCTGGCTGCGGCGGCAGAAGGAGACCGACCTGCCGTGCGCGGAAACGGCCGAGGCGTTCCTGCGCACCGGCCGCCTGTCCACCGGCACCGTCTTCCTCAACGACCCCGTCATCGGCGTCCTCACCGAGGACGACGCCGTCACGCTCGTGGATCCGGAGTTCTCGCTCGCGACCGCCAACCTGCTGGCGGCGAGCCGCCTCGGCAGCCGTCCGGCGACGCTCGTCACGGACGAGCATGCGCGCCGGTTCCTGTTGCCGCTCAGCGACGAGGGGCGGCTCGTCGCCGTCGATGCCGCCGGTTCGGTGACGGAGGTCGCGCGGGACCTCGGCCGCCCGGTGACGGTGGTGCCGGTGCCCGGCGGCGGCGCCCTGGTGCAGGACGCCGCCGCCCGGCGGCTCGTGCGCGTCCCCAAGGGGCCCTCGGTGCCGCCGCTCGTCGCGGACGGGCTGGCGGGCGGGGCTCATGACGCCGCCGCGGTCTGGGGCACGGAGGGCGCCGCCGCCTTCTCGCTGCGCGACGGGGCCGTGATGGCGCGAACGCGCGAGGCCGCGACAGCGGCGGCCGTGCTCGCCCGTGACGGCAAGCCGTTCGCGCTCCTGACCGCCGCCTCCGGGGGCCGCCTCGCCGTGCACTACCTGGACGACCCCCGCCATCCGGTGGCGATCGACGTTCCTGTAAATCCGCGTCGGCTCGCCGTCGCCGGGGACGGGCGCTTCGTGGTCGCCTACGACCCGGCCGGCGGCCCGGTGGCGATCGTCGACATCGCCCGCAGCGCGTTGGTGCAGGTCTCCCACGCGCGCGACCGCGACGGCACCGAGGTGCCCGTCTCGGAGGTCATGATCAGCGACCGGACGGCGTACCTGATGCTGGCCGACCAGAGCCGGGTGGGCGTCCTCGACCTCGTCGCCCTCGGCCGCGGCGAGGCGGCCGAGTTCCGCGAGGTCCCGATCGGCGAGAAGCGCGCGACGCCCCGCGTCGACGACGGCCTCCTCGCCTCCCTCTACCCCGACCACGGCGTGCTCGCGCTCAACGTGAAGAGCCGTCAGGCGTACCGGATCGCCGAGGCGTCCGCGATGGGCAACGCCCCGGCCATGACGGCGACAAAGCTGATGGGCGGCGTGCCGCGGCGGATCGCGACCCTCGACCGGAGCTTCCGGGAAGCGCCGGCGGGGACCTTCCGCACCGTCGCGAGCCTCCCCGGGCCGGGGCGCTGGGAACTCGTCGCGACCACCGGCCTCGGCAGCCTCTCCTTCTGCTCCGCGCTGCCGGTGGCGACGCCCGACGATCCCGACGCGCCGCTTGAGGGCCGCATCGCCGCCGTCGCCGCGGAGGACGGCACCGGGCTGCGCTTCAGGCTGTCGGACGGGTCCGGCGCGCCGCTCGCCGTGCGCGGCGTCCTCACGTTCTCCGAGTTCACCGGCGCGTGGCGGGAGCGCGTGCCGATCAGGACGGGGACCGACGGCACGTCGAGCGCCGTCTACACCCTGCCCCCGGGGAGCCTCGTCGCGGTGACCGTCGCGGCGCCGGGCGGGCACATCTTCGAACCGATCGTTCTCGAGGAGGGACCGCGATGAACCGGATGCAGTCGCTTGCGGTCGCCGCGCTCGTGTCGATGTGGGCGCCCCTCGGGCCGGCCTCGGCGCAGCACGAGCACATGCACCACGCCACGCCGATGACCGAAGTCGTCTCGGGCGAGGAGATGCTGCGCCTGCCGGACCTTCCGGTCCGCGACAAGGACGGCGTGGAGGGCGGCTTTCGTTCGCGCCTTCCCGGCGACCGACCGCTGATCCTCGCCTTCACCTACATGTCCTGCACCACGATCTGTCCCGGTGTGCATGCGGTGCTGATGGTCGTGGACGACGAGCTCGGCGCCGGCGAGGCGCGCGAGGCGACGCTGGTGACGGTGGCGATCGACCCCGTCGGCGACACGCCCGAGCGGCTCGCCGAGACCGCGAGAACCTTCGGGGCGGGGCCCGACTGGCTGTGGCTGACGGGCGGGCCGCGCGGAACCCGGCCCCTGCTGCAGGCGCTCAACTTCCATCCGGGCCCGCTCGAAGACCATGTGGAGACCTACCTCGTCGGCCAGCCCTGCACGGGGCGCTACACACGCCTGAGAGGGGCGGTCACACCCGACGACCTCGTGGCGCTCGTGCGTGCCCAGCCGCGATGCGACTGACGCGCGCCGCCCTGATCGCGCTGGGTGCCGGGACACTGGGTCTCGGCGCGCTGGCGGCAGGCGGCGCGGCGGACGCCGAGGAGGCGCCCGGCCCCGGCGCGGCGCTCTACGAGGAAGGCGCCGGCGCGACGGCGGTTCTGGCCGATGGCCGTGTGCGCGTCCCGGCAGCGAGCTTCGCGTGCGCCGGGTGCCATGGTGCCGACGGTGAGGGCGGCCGCGAAGGCGGGGTGGAGTTTCCGCCCGTCGTCTGGGAGGCGCTGACCGATCCGCTGCGGCCCGACGGGGGCTATGACGTCAAGGCTCTGGCGCGTGCGGTCACCCTCGGCGCGGCGCCGGACGGGCGCGCGCTCTCCACCAAGATGCCGCGCTTCGAGGCCGACGATGCCGTGTTGACGGACCTTGCCGCCTACCTCGGCGACCTCAGCCGGCGTGCGCGCCGGGGGGTGACGGCGCGGGAGGTGCGCCTCGCGGCGCCGTCGGAGCACGGCGAGCGGCTCGCCTTCGAGGCCGCGCTCGGCGAGGCGAACGAAGCCGGCGGCGCCTGGGGCCGACGTTTCGTGATCGCAGACGAAGGGCCCGCCATCCTCACCGCCGACGAGGCCCGCACGCCGGTCGGCGCGGCGCTGGACCGGGCGGTGCGCGGCACCGTCGTCGCCTTCCTGTCACGCCAGCGCATCGGCGCCGTGAGCCTGACGTCCGCGGACGCGTCGTGGACCGATGCGCTGCGCGACGCGGGCATCGTGCTGCGCGAGGATGCGGCCACGCTTCTCGTCATCGGTCCGGGGGAGACGCCGGCGGCGGGCCGGTTCGACCGGGTGATCGCGATGCCGGACGCTCTCGACACAACGGAAGCGACGGATCGGGTCACGCTCCTGTCGGGAACCGCCCGCCCTGTCGCCGAGACATATCTGGCCGGTCAGGTCGCAGCCGACGCGGCGCTGGCGTGCGGGCGCGACCTCACCAGGGCGTGCCTCCTGCGCGCCATCGACCGTCCGGACCTCTCCCGGTGGGTGTCCATCGAGCCTGCAGGGGCGGCGGACCGGCGCTGACGGCGGCCCGCGGGCGGGGTCCGGGCCGCCTCGCGACCGGGGCGACATCGCCGACGGCCGGCCGCCTCATCCGCCCGACTGCCCCGTGCTCTCACCGGGCGTCGCGGGCAGGCGGTGGTAGCCGCGGCCGAAGTAGACGAGGCTCTCGACCTCGCCGGGGCCGTGGACGATCGCCTCGACGCGGCCGAAGATCACGTCGTGCGTCCCGATCCGCACGATGCGCTCGATGCGGCAGTCGAGCGAGACGAGGGCGTCGGCGAGGACCGGCGCGCCGGTCGCGGCCACCGAGTGGGGGTGGGCGTCGAAGCGGGCCGCGCCGGTGACGCCGGTCTGGCCGGCGAAGCGCGCCGACAGAGCCGCCTGATGACCGCACAGCGTGTTCACGCACATCACCCCGTTGGTCACCAGCGCGGCGTTCTGCGCGCTCGCGGCGTTCATGCACACGAGGATCGTCGGCGGCGCGTCCGTCACGCTGCACACGGCCGACGCGGTGAAGCCGACGCGGCCCGCCGGACCATCCGACGTGACCACGCTGACCGCCGCGGCGAGGCGGGACATCGCCCCTCGGAACGCCGCGCGGTCGACGGACGGCGCGGCGTTCTCCCCGCTCGTCGGCGGTGCGGGAAACGCTGCTGGCTCGGGTTCAGTCATCAAGTGACCTCAAATTAGGCTTGCGCATCACATGGGCATGTGTACTGTATACATTCATAGTCAATCAAGCGAGTAGCGGCGCGAAGCCGTTCAGAGGAAGACCGATCCCATGGGGCTGATGACGCGCCAGAATTATCTCGACAGCCTCGACGACGGCCGGAAGGTCCTCGTCGACGGCAAGACGGTTGGCGACGTTCGCAGCCACCCCGCGCTCGCGCCGATGGTCGAGACGGTCGCGCGCATCTACGACCTGCACAACGACCCCGCCCACGCCGACCTGATGACGTTCGAGCGCAGCGACGGCATCGTCGGCTCGCGCTTCTACAAGGCCCCCGCGAACCGCGAGGACCTCGCGCTGCGCCGGCAGATGACGACCCGCGTCCTGCGCGAGATCTGCCCCACCATGGACCGCTTCGGGGATGAGACGGTCACCGCCCTTTTCACCCTCGTGGACCGGCAGGACCTGCTCGACCGGTTCGATACCCGCTACGCCCGGAACGCGGCGCGCTGGCTCGACCTCCTGCAGCGCGAAAACCTCTTCATGACGAGCGGCAACACCGATCCGAAGGGCGACCGCTCCCGCCAGCCGTTCGAGCAGGACGACCTCGACCTCAACACCCGCGTGGTGGAGGAGCGGCCGGACGGCGTCGTCCTGCGCGGCGCGAAGTTCGAGACCGGCGCGCCGTACGCGCACGTCGCCTTCATCAAGCCGACGGTCGGCAACTGGTCGCCGCAGAACGCGGACTTCGCGATCGCCTGCGTGGTGCGCCTCAACGCCCCGGGCGTGCGGATGATCTGCCGCCTGCCGCAGTACCACGGGGGCGCGGCCAACGCGAACCGGTTCGAGTACCCGCTTACCGGCGGGTTCGACGAGGTGGACACGCTGATCGTGTTCGACGACGTCTTCATCCCGTGGGAGGACGTCATGTTCGCCCGCCAGCCCGAGCTCGCGGCGCTGATGCGCGGCGAACTGGGGCGCTGGGCGGCGCAGGGCTACCTCACCCGCTGCCTCGCCAAGGCCGACCTCCTCGTCGGCACCGCGCTCCTCGTCTCGGAGCACTCCGGCACCATCAAGATTCCGCCGGTCCGCTCCAAGATCAGCCAGCTCATGATGCACCGTCAGGCGGTGGAGGCGTTCCTGCTGGCGGCCGAGGCCGCATGCGAGGAGACGCCGTCGGGCCTCGCGATGCCCAACCAGTCGATCCAGAACGCCGGACGCATCTACTGCTCGCAGACCTACGCGACGATGGTACAGCTCCTGCGCGAGATCATCGGCGGCCAGCCGGTCATGCTGCCGGGCGAGGCGATGCTGAACTCGCCCGAGACCCGCGACGACGTGATGAAGTATTTCGCCGGCGCCGGGTACGACGCGCCGACGCGGCTGCGCGCCATGCACCTCGCCCGCGAGCTCACCGCGTCGGCGTACGCCGGCCGGACGCAGTCCTACCAGCTCTTCGCCGAAACGCCGATCTTCGCGCAGGAGAACGCCCTCTTCGCCACCTATGATCGCGAGGAATCGATGGCGCTGGCCCGCCGCATGGCCGGCATCGAGCCGGCGGCGACCGCCGCCCCCGAGGCTGCGCCGCGCCTGAAGGTCGGTCATGGTTAAGCGCAGCCTCGGCGCCGCGCCCGGCGGCCCCGTCACCGCGGCGGAGTTCGCCTACCAGCGCCTGCGCGAGGCGATCCTCTCCGGCGAGCTCACCACCGGCGAGCGCCTCACCGAGGTCGCCGTCGCCGACATGCTGAACGTCAGCCGCACGCCGGTGCGCGACGCGTTCGGCAAGCTGCAGCAGGCCGGCCTGATCGAGGCCTCGGCCTCCAACGGGTGGACCGTCGTCGACGTCAAGCGCGACGTCACCGACGTGCACCTCCTGCGCGAGGCGATCGAGGGGATGGCCGCCCGGCTGGCCGCCGTCCGCGGCAGCGACGCGGAGCACGCCGAGATCATGCGCCTCGCCCGGCAGAGCCAGGCGACGGACCTCTCCGACGTCACCGCCCGCGCCGCGCTGAACCGCGCATTTCACGCCGCGATCATCGCCGCGGCGCACTCGCCGCGCATCTCGCGGCTGGCGGCGGACTACGAGAGCATCCTCGTCAGCCCGCACATCCTGAAGCGCTACCGGACCGAGGAATCGACGCACGCGCTCGACGACCACGTGAAGATCGCCGAGCTGATCGCCAACCGCGAGCCGGACGCGGCGGACGATGCGATGCGGGCGCACCTGCGCTTCGCCTTCGACCGCCTGATGGCGCTCGCGGGGACGCCCGCTGCGAAGGGCAGGGACGGCGACGGGACCGGCGCGGCATGAGCCGCCGCCGCGCCCCTTCCGCCTCGGCCTATACCGAGCCGGGGTCCACCGCCCAGTGGTGCACCGTCGGCGCCACGCTGTCCCACTCGGCGAGCAGCGCCTCGAGCTTGCCGATCGGGTCCTCCGCCGCGTCGACGCGCAGGTCGCACCAGGGGAACGGCTCGGCGCCCGCGACGCGCAGCGCGGCGGACCGCAGCGGCTTCAGCTCGCCGCCAGCGGCGTCGCCGGCCTTCAGCGCCGCGACGAGGCGGTGTTCCAGCGGGCCGTCCGCGCTCTCGAAGGCGGCGACCATCGCCGAGGGGACGCCGGTGTTGGCGAGGATGTTGCCGACGGCCGCGCAGTCGACCCCGCGCGCCTCGGCATGGATGCCGCTGCAGCGGGCGCCGTGGAACGTGACGATCTCGCCGCCCGCCGTGACGGCCGCCACCTGGCGCCATTCCGGCGAGACGGTCCCGGCGATCACCGCGTCGAGGGCGGCCCCTGCGGCCGTGCCGGCGGCGAGCGCCGCGATGAGGCGCGGCCCGATCGACGGGTCCGTCCGGTTCTGCGTCGCGACCACCGCGACCTTGCCGTCGATCGCCGCGCTGCGACCGCCGACGGCCACGCTCGACGTGGCGACCGCCACTCCGAGGTGACCGGTTCGCGTGCACCGCGCGACAAGTGAAAACGTCATCTTGGACTCCAATCTCGAATACCGTCCAGCATAGGGCACGAACGATGTTAGTAAAAGACGCATCGCCAGACGATTTAAACATCAAGAACGAGAAAGACGCCCGGATACATTTGACAGCCGTGTATCGTCTTCTGGCGCACTATGGTCTGGATGACACGATCTTTACGCACGCGTCCTGTCGCATTCCCGGTGAAAACGCGTTCCTCCTGAACCCGTTCGGCTATCTCTTCGACGAAATCACGCCCGACAGCCTGGTCAAAATCGAGTACGACAAGCACGTCAACGCCGACGGGACGACCAAGACCAACGCCGCCGGCTACGTCATCCACGCCTCGATCCTGCGGGGGCGGCCGGACCTCGAGTGCGTGATCCACACGCACACGACAGCGGGCGTCGCGGTCTCGAGCCTCGAGGACGGCGTGCTGCCGATCAACCAGTTCGCCATCGAGTTCCATAACCGGATCGGTATTCACGATTACGAGGGCATCGCCTTCAACACCGACGAGGGGCCGCGGCTGCAGCGCGACCTCGAGGGCAAGGTCGGGCTCATCCTGCGCAACCACGGGCTTCTGACCGTCGGCGCATCGATCCCCGCCGCCTTCTACCTCACCTACTACCTGGAGCAGGCCTGCCGGGTGCAGATGACCGCGCTCGCCAGCGGCCGGCAGATCTGCTGGCCGGATCGTCAGGTGATCGACATGGCCTCGGGCCAGTTCACGTCCAGCATCGACCCCCCGAAGGCGGGCATGCGGATGTGGCCGGCGATGCTGCGCCGTCTCGACCGGATCGACCCCGACTGGCGCCGCGGCTGACGGCACGACCATGACCGCCGCCCCCCTTCCCTACGCCGCCGCCCTCGACGCCCTCTGGCCGCACGCGCGCAACGTGCTGAAGGAGCTGGTGGACAGCCCCTCCGGCTCGTACGAGGCCGCCTCGGTCGACGCGGTCGGCGACATCCTCGCCCGCGAATGGCAGCGCCTCGGCTTCGAGGCGCGGCGCGACCCCGTCGCGGGCTTCGGCGACATCCGCCTGATGACCCGCCGCATGGGAGGCAAGGGCCGGGTGATGATCCTCGGCCACCTCGACACGGTGTGGCCGGGCGCCGCCTCCGCCGGCTGGACCTACGCCGAGACGGACGGCGGCGGGAGCGGGGACGGCGGGACACTCGCCACCGGCCCCGGCGTGGGCGACATGAAGGGCGGCCTGGTGATGGCGCTCCTCGCCGTGGAGGCGCTGCTCGCCGAGGGGTTCGACGCGGTCGGCGAGATCGCTGTCCTGCTGGTCCCGGACGAGGAGCTCGGCTCACCTGGCTCGCGCGCCCGCATCGAGGCCGAGGCGAAGGCGTCCGACTGGGTGCTCGTGCTGGAGCCCGCCCGGCCGGACGGCGGCATCGTCGGCGCGCGCGGCGCGGTGGGTGCGATGATCCTCCGCGCCACGGGACGCACCGCCCACATCGCGGTGAACCCGGAAGAAGGCCGCAGCGCCCTCGGCCCGCTCGCCGGGATCGTCGGCACCATCGAGGCGATGACCGACCTCTCCCTCGGCCGCCTCGCCACCGTCGGGATCCTGAAGGCCGGATCCGCACGGCAGGTAGTGCCGGACGCGGCGGAGATGCACGTCGACCTGCGCGCCCCCGACCAGCCGAGCGCCGAGATGATGGCCGCGACGGTGCGCAGGGCCGCGGCCGACGCGGCCGCCGCGAGCCCTGGGGTCGAAATCACGGTGTCGGGCGGCGTCACCCGGCCGGCCTTCCCCGCCGAGGTCAGCGCGCCGCTCGTCGCCCTCTACCAGGGGATCGCCGCGGCGGCCGGCGTCGAGGTCGCCTGCCACGCCACCCGCGGCGGCTCGGACGGCTCCTTCGGCGCGGCGCTCGGCGTGCCGACGCTCGATGGGCTCGGACCGGTCTGCTTCGACACCTGCTCGCGCCGCGAGCGCATCATCCTCTCCTCGGTCAAAGAGCGCGCCGCGTTCTTCGCCGCCTTGATCGCAGAGCTCCCGGGCACCCTCGCCCACGCCTCTTCCTCCCCCGCCATCTAGAGACGAAAGCAGCCTGAATGACGAACCGTTTCCTGTCCGGCGCCACCCGGCGCGCGGTGCTCGGCGCGCTCGCCGCCATCCCCCTCGTCGCGTCCGCCCTGCCGGCGGCCGCCGATACCGACGAGATCTACGTCCAGATCTGGGGCACCACCTGGCAGTCCGCCTTCCAGGACATCGCCGACCGGTTCGAGGACGAGACCGGCATCGCCGTGATCCCTGTCACCCAGGCCTCCTCGTCCGAGGGCCTCGTGCGCCTGCAGAGCGCCGGTGAGGATCCCGAGATCGACGTGTGGTTCACCACCTCGAGCCTCGCCGCCCGCGCGACGCAGAACGACGACCTCTTCCTCGACCTGCCCGCCGGCGTCACCGAGATGTCGGGCGACCTCGTCGACGGCGCCGTCGCCCCGCGCTACGCGGCCGCCTACTACTACCCGATGTCGGTCATCTACCGCACCGACATGGTGGACGAGCCGGTCAAGACCTGGTCGGACCTGTGGGACAAGCGCTTCGAGAAGTCGATCGCGATCCCCGACATCACCACCTATGCCGGCCGCTCGCTCCTCATCTCCGCGCTCGCCAACGGTGGCTCCATCGACGACATCGACCCCGGCTTCGAGGGCCTGAAGTCGCTCTCGCCGAACGTCGTCATGTTCTATTCGTCCGACGCGACCGCGCGTCAGGCGCTGGCGCAGGGCGAGGTCTCCACCCTGGTCGCCACCCCCGCCCAGGCCAAGCGCATGCGCGACCAGGGCGTCGAGGTCGAAGTCGCGACGCCCGCACCGACGCCGATGCTGTTCGACGTCATGACCCTCGTCGACACGCCCCGCGCCGACGCCGCCGCGAAGTTCATCGCCTACGTCCTGTCGCCGGAATCGCAGGCCCTCATCTCCGAGCGGCTCAACCAGTTCCCGGTCAGCAAGACGGCGCCGGTCGCCGAAGCGCTGCAGGCGATCAAGCCGGACCCGGAGAACACCGTCTCCTTCGACGAGGCGAAGGTGAACGCCAGCATCGGCGAGTGGAACGAGCGCTTCCAGCGCGAGATCGCCCAGTAGGGCGCGCCGCGGCGACCGCAGACGGCCGCCGCCGGGTCCGGTCCCGGCGGCGCCACCCTGGCGCAGCGCGTGCTGGCCAACTTGACGAGGGTATCGATGAGTGACGGCGTCCACCTGAAGGACATCGGCAAGGACTACGACGCGGTAACGGCCGTGGACAAGGTGGCGCTCGACCTGCCGAAAGGCACGCTGCTGACCCTCCTCGGCCCGTCCGGTTGCGGCAAGACGACGGTGCTGCGGATGATCGCCGGCTTCGTCGATCCGTCCCGCGGCGAGATCCTCCTCGACGGTGTCGACGTGACCCGCGTGCCGCCGGAGAAGCGCGGCACCGCGATGGTCTTCCAGAACTACGCGCTCTTCCCGCACATGACGGTCTTCGACAACGTCGCCTTCGGCCTGCGGCTCCGGCGCGAGAAGCGCGCCGCGCTGACCCGGAAGGTGAACGAGGCGCTGGACCTCGTGCGGCTCGGCGACTTCGCCAGGCGGTATCCGGGCGAGCTGTCCGGCGGCCAGCAGCAGCGCGCGGCGCTCGCCCGCTGCCTCGTCATCGAACCCAAGGTGCTGCTGCTCGACGAGCCCTTCGGCGCGCTCGACCGGCATCTGCGCGAGGGGATGCAGACGGAGCTGCGCAAGCTGCAGCAGCAGCTCGGCATCACCACCGTCCTCGTCACCCACGACCAGCAGGAGGCGCTCGCCCTCTCCGACTACATCGCCGTGATGAACCACGGCCGGGTGGAGCAGTTCGGCGCCCCGCGCGAGGTCTATGACCGTCCGCGCTCGCGCTTCGTGGCGGACTTCATGGGCGTCTCCAACATGATCCCGGGCCGGGTCCGCGCGAGCGGCGGCGGCCGCGTCTTCGAGGCCGAGCGCTACGGCACCTTCGCCCTGCCCGCGACCGGCGGCGAGGCCAACGGCGACGCGCTGCTCGCTCTGCGTCCCGACGCGCTGCGCCTCGATCCGGCCGGCCTTCCGGGCGAGGTCTCCTTCGCGACGCTCACCGGGTCGCACTACGTGTGCGAGGTGCGCCTCGACGCTGGCGGCGAGCTCACCGTCAACCTCCCCCGCACCGACCCCCGCGCGGCGGCCGGCACCCGCATCAGCGTGTCCGCCGATCCCGCCGAGACCGTGATCCTCCCCGCGTGACGCCCGGCCGCATCCTCCTCGGCCTCCCGGCCGCGCTCGTCCTCTCGGTGCTGTTCGGGGCCTACGCCGTGTTCTTCGCGGTCGGCCTCCTCACGGCCGTGCCCAACACCGCCGACGTCGCGGGGCCCGTGACGCTCGACAACTACGCCCGGTTCCTGCTCGAGCCGAGCTATCTCGCGATCCTGTGGCGCACCCTCTGGCTCTCGGCGTTGCTCGCGGTCCTCGCCGCGCTCCTCGGCTACCCCGTCGCCTACTTCATCGCCCGCACGCCATCCTCGTTCCTGCGCCGCTTCATGCTGGGAGCGCTGGTGGTGACGATGCTCGCCGGTTCGGTGAGCCGCGCCTACAGCTGGCTCGTCATCCTGGGCAATCGCGGCCTCATCAACTCCTTCCTGCTCTGGACCGGCCTGACGGACGAGACGGTGCCGCTCGTCTACAACGAGCTCGGCGTCTCGATCGCGCTCGTCCACTTCCTGCTGCCGTTCTTCGTGCTGACCGTGTTCGGGTCGATCAAGAACCTCCCGGTCAGCCTCGAGGAGTCGGCCCGCAACCTCGGGGCCGGGCGGCTGACGGTGATGGCGAAGGTCGTCATCCCGCTGACCTTCCCGGCGATCGCGGGCGGGCTCGCCATCGTCTTCTCGCTGGCGATGTCGGCCTTCGTCTTCCCGCTGGTGCTGGGCGGCGGCCGGGTGCGGCTCCTCTCCAACTTCATCTACGATCAGGTCTTCGTCGCCTTCGACCGTCCGTTCGCGGCGGCGGTATCGCTGATCTTCCTCGTGGTGGCGCTGACCGCGCTGACGCTGCTGACCCTGGTGCAGAACCACGCCCGGCGCGTCGCCGTCGGCGGCTTCGGAGGCAAGGGCGCATGATCTCCCGCATCCTCTGGCGGCTCTATCTCACCGCCTTCTTCGTCTTCCTGCTCGGACCGGTGGTCTTCATCGCCATCTATTCGCTGAACGACGCCGTCTACTTCCAGCTGCCGATGACGACGTTCTCCTTCCGCTGGTATGAGGAGTTCTTCGACAGCCGCATCTTCATGCGCGCGCTGCAGAACACGGTGATGCTCGCGGCCGTGGTCACGGTGCTCTGCCTGCTCTTCGCGGTCCCGACCGCGCACCTCATCGTGCGCGGCAACTTCCGCGGGCGCGAGCTCCTCAACAACCTCATCCTGTCGCCGCTGATCATGCCGGGCGTCGTGACCGGCATCGCCTTCCTGTCCGCCTTCGGCGTCCTCGACATCCGCGACGGCTTCTTCCGCCTCACGGTGGCGATGACGATCTTCTGCCTCCCCTTCGCGGTGCGGGCGATCAGCGCCAGCTACCACGGGCTCAACCGGCAGGCGGAGGAGGCGGCGCGCAACCTCGGCGCCTCGCGGGTGCAGACGTGGTTCAAGGTGCTCCTGCCGCAGCTCCGGCCCGGGCTGATGGCGGGTGGCGTCTTCATCTTCGTGGAGACGGTGGACAACTTCTCGATCAACGTCTTCCTCGCCGACCGCGGCTCCAAGACGCTGCCGATCGCCGCCTACGAGCACATCCGCGACTTCGACGACCCCACCGTCGCGGCGATGGCGACGCTGATGTCGCTGGTGACGATCGCCCTCGTCGCCCTGATGGACCGCCTCATCGGCCTCGACCGGTTCATCGGCCAGAAGTAGCCGCCCGGCGGCACCGGCAGGGCCATCGCGCGGCGGCTAGATCCGCGCGATCAGGAGGCCTTCCGTCGGCGAGATGTCGTTCTGGATGGACACCTTGATGTCGTCGGCGACGGCCGGATCGTCGAGCGCGAACGTGCCCAGCCGGCGCATCGCGTCGCGCCGGTCGATGCGCCGCCCCAGGAAGTCGAGGACGACCCGGCCGGAGACGATCTGCCGGGCCGAGTTCGGGCCGATCCCCATCATGATGCCCTCCAGCCGCTGCAGCTTCTGCACGGTCGGATAGAGCATGGACATGCCGAGGTCGCGGCCGCCGATGCGGTCGGCGCCGATCGAGAACAGCCGGTCGCCGACGCTGCCGACGACCCCGCGGTACGTGACGAACTGGAGGCGCTGGGCCGCGCCCGGCCCGCTCATGTAGCGCTGCTTGGTGGTCGAGACGAGGACACCGTCGTCGAGGCGCCAGTGGACCAGCTCCCGCTTGATCCGGCCATCGCCATGGAAGTTGAAGAAGTGCCGGAAATAGAAGCCCTGGTAGTCCTCCAGCAGGCGGGCGCGGGGACCGGCCATGCTCTTCATGAAGTACGAGAAGCTCTCGAGGTCTGGCGGCATGAAGGACTCGACCTTGCGCCGGCCGAACGTTGCGATGAACTGCCGGTGCGGCAGGAGCAATTCGTCGAACTCGAGCCCGAAGAAGTCGCTGATCTTCTTGTGATTGTGGCGCGACGGCAGGGACTCGCCGGAAAGATAGCGGTTGAACTGCTGCCGGTTGATGCCGACCCTGCGGCAGAGGTCGGAGATGGACCGGTAGTGGTCGCAGCAGAACAGCAGGTTGTCCCTGTAGTTCGCACGCTGGTCGGCGGCGGTCAGTCTCGAGCGGGACATCGTCGCTCCTGAGTTGATGGAGCCTCGTCGGGCGGCGGCCGGGGCGCGGACATGCCGTTCCGCATGGGCGCCAAGGCGACCCGCCGGGCGGCCGCCCGCTCGGCGCCGGGGGTCATCATCAACGTTCATGAAAGCGCGTCAAGTCGCGTCAACCTGCGAATAAAATTTGTAGTGAAACCGGCGAAAAGTGGTGCAATGCTCAGATCGTTGGCATTGCCAGAAACTGAGCAGACCGCAGATGAGACCGAGAGAGCGCGTCGCCGATGCCGCCGCGCATGCGCGACCATAGACTGAACACGAGAGACCGACACGCGTCGTCCGGCGCTCGCCAAGCGGCCTGAACGCGCGACACGACGACCCTCCCCGAAGCCCCACCGTACCCGACCCTCTCGAGGGGACGACGGCGCTCGCCTTGCGCTCCGCTTCCGGGCCCCGCCCGACCGGCGCCAGCGGCGGGCAGCGCGATCACAACGAACCAGGAGCGTGACGATGATGCGATGGACGACAACTGTTGCCGCAGCGGCCCTCACGGCACTCGGCGCCGCCCAGGCCCAGGCGGAGGATGTGGTGTTCGCGTGCTGGGGCGGCGCCTCGCAGCAGAACTTCCAGACCAACATCCTGCCGGAGTTCGAGGAGAAGTACGGCGTGACCGTGCGCTACGTGCCCGGCGGTTCGACGTACTTCGTCTCCCAGCTCCAGGCCCAGAAGGGCTCGCCCGAGATCGACGTCGCCTGCATGGACGACGGCCCGCAGTCGGTCGCGCGTGACCTCGGCCTGCTCGAGCCGCTGACGGCGGAGAGCGTCCCGGCGCTCGCCGACGTCGTCCCGGCCGCGATCGGCAAGGACTCCAGCGGCGTCGGCTACGGCCTCCTCGCCATGGGCCTCGTCTACAACCCCGAAGCTCTGGAAAAGGCGGGCATCGAGCCACCGACATCCTGGAACGACCTCGCCGACCCGCGCTTCAAGGGCCACGTCGTCATGGGCACGATCGACAACACGCCCGGCCTCTTCGCGCTGATGATGCTGGCGAAGGCGAACGGCGGCGGTGTCGACGACATCGACCCCGGCTTCGCGAAGATGAAGGAGGTCGCGCAGAACATCGGCGCCTTCGTGAAGGGCACCGACATGACGCCCTACTTCCAGCAGGGCGAGGCCTGGATCACCGTCTGGACCAACTCCGAGATGAATCGCTTCGTGAAGAACTCCGGTTTCCCGCTCAAGTTCGTCTATCCCGAGGAAGGCGCGCCGGTGGTGATGCCGATGCTGAACCTCGTGAAGGACTCGCCGAACACCGAGATGGGCGCGAACCTCATCAACTACCTCGTCGGCGAGAAGATCCAGAAGATGTTCGCGGTGAACTCGAAGCTCGGCCCGGTCAACAAGAACGTCGAGCTGAGCGAGGCGGAGGCCGAGGGCGTGATCTACGGCGACGCGGTGGACAGCCTGCTGCCGGTCGACTGGTCGACGATCAACGCCAACCGCCCCGAGTGGACCAAGCGCTGGAACCAGGAAATCGAGCGCTGAACCGACCCGACCCCTGTCCGCCGGACGGTGCGTGAGGCACCGTCCGACACTGCCTCTCCAATGGATCGCGCGATGAGTTATCTGCAGGTCGACGGCCTGATCCACAAGTACGGTGACTTCACCGCCATCGACGACGTGTCCTTCTCGATCGAGGCCGGCGAGCGGCTCTGCCTGCTGGGGCCGTCCGGCTGCGGCAAGACCACGACGCTGCAGGCGATCGCCGGGTTCATCCAGCCGGCATCCGGACGGATCAGCGTCGCCGGCGAGGAGATCACCGGGTTGCCCTCGGAGAAGCGCAACATCGGGATCATGTTCCAGAACTACGCGCTGTTCCCGCACATGACGGTCTTCGAGAACGTCGCCTTCGGGCTCCGGATGCGGCAGGTCCCGCGCCGGGAGATCAAGGCGCGCGTCGGCGAGGCCCTCAAGGTCGTGCGGCTGGAGCACAAGGCGCGCAACATGCCCTCGCAGCTCTCCGGCGGGGAGCAGCAGCGCATCGCCTTCGCCCGCGCCATCGTCATCCGCCCCCGCCTCCTCCTCCTCGACGAGCCGTTCTCCAACCTCGACGCCCGGTTGAGGCTGACGATGCGGGCCGAGCTGCTGGAGCTCCTCGAGGGCCTCGACATCGCGACGCTGATGGTCACCCACGACCAGGACGAGGCGATGGCGATCGGCCACCGCATCGCGGTGATGCGGGCGGGCCGCATCCGCCAGATCGGCGCGCCGCGCGACCTCTACCGCCACCCCAACAGCCGCTTCGTCGGCGAGTTCCTCGGCGAATCGAACCTCTTTCCCATCCAGGGGCTCCGCGCCGCCGGCTCCCATGTCGCGGTCGACGTGCCGGGTGTCGGCGAGATCCTTGCCGAGACACCGCCGGACGACCTCGCGCACCGCGTCCGCTACGCGCTGGTCCGCCCGGAGAAGATCCGCATCCTGCCCCGAGCCGAAGGCGGCGCCGCGGCGGGATTCAACCGCCTGAACGGCACGCTGGAACATGCGACCTTCCTCGGCCCGCGGGTCGAGGCGCGCATCCGCGTCGGCGAGATGCAGGTGCAGATCGCGGCCGAGACCGACGCGGTCGACCCCGCCCCCGGCCAGCCGGTGACCCTGAGCTGGCCGGTGGACGCCACCGTCCTCATCGGCGGCGACGATGACTGAGGCGCGCCGTTCCACCCCCTACGCGGCGCTCCTCGCGGCGCTGCTGATGCTCGTCTTCTTCGCGCTCCCCGTCGCCTACCTGGTGGCGATGAGCTTCGCCCAGCACAGCCAGACCGAAGGCGTGGACTGGACACTGTCGCTGGCGAACTACCGGGAGCTCGCCACGGATTCGTTCTTCTGGGAGGTCGCCTGGCGTACGCTGCGGCTGAGCCTGCTGACGACGCTCCTGTGCCTGCTGCTCGCCTTCCCGGTCAGCTACTACCTCGTCTCGGCGCGCGGCTGGCGGCAGCTTCTGGTCTTCATCATCCTGCTGACGCCGCTGGTGACGTCGGTGACGGTGATGTCCTACGGCTGGCTCATCCTGCTCGGCCGTCAGGGGCTGGTGAACTCGGTGCTCGTCGGCATCGGCATCCTGTCGGACCCCGCCCCGCTGATGCACAACGAGCCGGCGATCGTCGTCGGCCTTGTGCACATCTTCGTCGTCTTCATGGTGATTGCCATCGCAGGGTCGCTGCACGGCATCAACCCGGCCCTGTCGCTGGCAGCACGCAGCCTCGGCGCGGGTCCGGTGTCGGTGTTCCTGCGCGTCACGCTGCCGCTGTGCCTGCCCGGCATCCGTGCCGGCGCGCTCCTCGTCTTCGCGCTCAGCATGAGCGCCTACGCCATCCCCGGCGTCCTCGGCGGCCCGCGCTACAAGTTCATCTCGACGCTCGTCTACCAGCAGTCCGTCAGCCTCTTCAACTGGCCGGCCGGGGCGGCGCTCGCGGTGCTCCTGCTGGTGATGACCGCGCTGGTGCTCACCTTCGCCTACATCCTCGGGACATTCGGCCGGCTTCGCCGCGGAGTGGTGCAATGACCGGATCGCGCATCCTCCTCGGCCTCTACGTCACGCTGATCTGCGTCTTCATCCTGGCGCCCATCGTCTCGATCACCGCCGGCGCGCTCACCGAGACGGCCTACGTGGTCTTCCCGCCGCAGGGCCTGACGCTGAAGTGGTACGAGGCCGCGCTCGGCCAGCGGCAGGCGATCGACGCGCTGAAGTTCAGCCTCATCCTCGCGGCCACGGCCGCGACGATCTCGACCGCGGTGGCCTTCCTCATCGCCAACGCGAGCCGCCGGAGCAACGCGCCCATCTACCGCGTCCTGCGCGCGCTCGCGATCACGCCGGCGATGCTGCCGGCGGTCTTCCTCGGCCTCGCCCTCCTCGTCACCTACTCCCAGCTTCACCTGCGCGGCATGCCGGCGCTGCTGGCGGGGCACGTCGTGCTGGCGATGCCGTTCGCGATCTCGATGGTGGCGGTCGGCCTCAACGGGCTGAACCCGTCGCTGGAGGCGGCCGCGCGCAGCCTCGGGGCACCGCCCCGGCAGGTGCTGCTGCGCATCACGCTGCCGCTCATCGGCTGGAGCCTCCTCAGCGGCTGGGGGTTCGCCTTCATGGTCTCGTTCGGCGCGCTCGAGGTCTCGCTCTTCCTCTCCTCCAGCACCACCGTCACGCTGCCGGTCTACATCTACTCGGCGCTCGAATGGATGCCTATGGACCCGACGCTGACCGCGATCTCCTCGGGCGTGATCCTCCTGACCCTGGTGGTGCTCGTCGTGTCCGCACGCGTCGCCCGCCTCGACCGGTTCCTGAAGCGATGAGCTGACGACCGCTCCGGGCGGCCCGCTCGGACCGCCCGCCAGACCACACGGGCGCCGGCCCCGCCGGCGCGATCCCTCCCCGCTCGGGCGACGGCCCGCGAGCGCAAGGCGCGCTCGTCCCGAAAGCCGCGGCGACCGGACCCGTCCGGACGCCGCACGCACCCAACGATTCGATCGGAACGGAAATGCTAGACGCTAGTGAAAGCGATGTCGTCGTCGTCGGCTCGGGAGCTGCCGCCCTCGTGGCGGCGCTCCGGGCCGCGGCGCTCGGCGCTTCGGTCACCGTGCTGGAGAAGACGGCCAAGCTCGGCGGCACGAGCGCGATGTCGGGCGGCATGACCTGGGTCCCGGCCAACCGGCTGATGCGCGAGGCCGGCCTCGAGGACAGCGAGGACGAGGCCCTCACCTACATCCGCGCCACGGCCCCCGAGGGCTGGGCGGCGCGCGAGGACACGCTCTGGCAGGCGCAGGTCACGCACGGGCCGGCGATGCTGGACTTCGTGCTCGACAACTCCCCCGTCCGCTACGTCATCGCCCCGGTCCCCGACCCGCACATGGAAAAGCCCGGCGCCAAGGAGCGGGGGCGGCTGCTCGCGCCCGGCGCGGTCAGCGGCCGCGAGCTCGGCGCGCTGTTCGGCAAGGTCCGTCGCTCGACCATCCCGCAGGACCTGACCTACAACGAGTCGGTCGAGTCCGACATGATGCGCCATCCGGTCCGGGCGCACCTGCGCTACGCCGGCACCATCGCCGCGCGTCGCCTGACCCGCTCCCGCGGCAAGGGCAGCGGCCTCGTCATCGGACTCCTGCGCGGCTGCCTCGCGGCTGGCGTGCGGCTCGAGACCGAGGCGCGCGTGGTCGACCTCCTCGTCGACGACGAGCTGGGCGGCGTCACCGGCGTCACGGTCGAGCAGGGGGGCGCGCGGCGGACCCTACGCGCGCGGCGCGGCGTCGTGCTGGCGACGGGCGGCTTCGAGTGGGACGCGGAGCTCCTCAAGGCCCACTTCCCCGGCGACGCGGAGTTCCTGAGCAGCCCCAGCACGAACACCGGCGACGGGCTGAAGATGGCGACGCGGATCGGCGCCGCGACCGCGAACATGGATCAGGCCAACATCATGATCCAGCCGCCGGTCTACTACGAGGACGTGCTGCACGGCCTGCCGCTTCGCATCCACGCCGAGCCGGACGCGATCCTGGTCGACGCCGGGGGCCGGCGCTTCACCAGCGAGTACGAGTTCAACATCGCCGACTGGACGGTGACCTCGACCGCGCGCGGGGCGGACCTGAAGCGCCCGGCCTGGCTCATCAGCCACTGGCCGATGGTCAGGCGCGCCTGGCTCATCAACTGGTACAAGCACAACAAGCCGGGCTGGCTCATCAAGGCCCGAACCCTCGACGAGCTGGCGCAGCGGACGGGCCTTCCGGCCGACGCGCTGAAGGAGACGGTCGCGCGCTTCAACCGCTTCGCCGCGAACGGCGTCGACGAGGACTTCCACCGCGGCACCGTCTCCGACTACGAGGCGCGCCTCGCGGCGGACAAGGGGCTGATGGCGCCGATCGAGCGGCCGCCCTTCGTCGCCTTCCAGTTCCGCCCCTCGATCCTCGGCACCAAGGGCGGCATCCGCACCAACGCCGGCGGACAGGCCCTGCGGCCGGACGGGTCGGCGATCCCGGGCCTCTACTGCGCCGGCAACGTCATGGCGAACCCGACCGGGATGCGCACGCCGAGCCAGGTGGGAACGACGCTCGGCGCCTACATGACCTGGGGCTTCATCTGCGCCAACTCGATCATGTCCGCCAACCGCTGAACCGCCGGCGCCGCGCGTTCGCCCCGGCGCGTGCGTCCGGCCGCGGCATTTCCCGAAACGACACAAAGGCTGAACTGATGAAACTGGACCACCTCGTCTGGGCCTCGCGCTCGCTCGACGACGCCGTCGCCGCCTTCGCCGGGATGAGCGGGGTCGAGCCGATGACCGGAGGGCGCCACGTCGGCCTCGGCAGCCGCAACGCGCTGGTGGACCTCGGCGACGAGATCTACCTCGCGATCGACGGCCCCGATCCGGAGCAGACGCTGGAGGGGAACTACGGCGCGACGCTCGCCGCCCTCGCGGCCCCGGTGCTGAGCCGGTTCGCGGTGCAGACGGGCCACCTCTCCGCCGCGCAGGCGGTGCTGGACCGCCACGGCTTCGCGACCGAGATCAAGCCGGGCGGCCGGACCGGCGCCAACGGCGAACGCTACGAGTGGCAGACGCTCGCCGTCCCGGACCGTTCGCTCGGCGCCGGCATGCCGATCATCAAGACGTGGCTCACCCCGTCGCACCCGTCGAGCGAGGCACCGAGCGGCTGCCGGCTGGTCAGCCTGAACGTCGAGCACCCGCGCGCGGAGTTCCTGCGTGGCTTCTACGACGAGCTCGGCCTCGCGGTCCCCGTCACGGAGGCCGAGGCGCCGAGGCTGGTCGCCGACATCGAGGGCCGGAAGGGCCGCTTCGTCCTGTCCGCCGGCTGACGGCCGCCGGCGATCTCCGGGACCGGCGCCGCCATCCCGCCGGCGCCCGCTGTCGGTCCGCGGCCGCCGGTCAGCGCCGGCCGGCGCCGCGAAGCGGGGCGGAGGTGGCCACGTCGAGGTGGGCGGCGGTGATCTGGAAATGGCGCCGGGTGAGCTCGCACGCGGCGTCGGCGTCGCGCGCGAGGACGGCCTCGGCGATGGCCGCATGCTCGGCACCGAGGTCCCGCTCGCGCCGCTTGTCACGCAGCGACGCGCGGCGGTAGCGCTCGCACAGGTCCTGCAGCATCGAGCGGGTGCGCAACAGCCAGTGCGAGCCGCAGGCATCGACCATCGCGCGGTGGAAGGCCGCGTTCGCCCGCTCCCAGCCGTCCGACACGCTGCCCTCCTCCGGCAGGTCGGCGTCGGCCTTCTTCATCGTGTAGGCGGCGGCGACGACGCGCGCCTCCCAGGCCCCGTCGCCCAGTTCGATCGCGCGGCGGAGCGCGGCCATCTCCACCTCGGTGCGCGCGATGTTGAGGTCATGGAACTCGGCAGGGTCCAGCGGCGCGACGGTGAAGCCGCGATTGCCCTCCCCGAAGACGAGCTGCTCCACGCTCAGCTTCTGCAGCGCCTCGCGGATGGGCGTCGGCCCGATCTCGTAGATCTTCTTCAGCTTCTCGATCTGCAGCCGTTCGCCGGGCGGGCGGACGCCGCTGATGATGTCGCTGCGGATCGCACGGTAGGCGAAGTCGGCCAGCGTCTCGCCGTCGAGCCGCGCGGGGTCCTGCGCGCTGAGTTCCTCGGAAAGCCTCCACGACCCGCCCATACGCCCTTCACCCTCGAATCGTGCCGCGTCACCGACCTGACCTTATCCCGGCACGCGGCGTTTGACAGGTCGGTTTCAATATGAATTTATGGATTATCGAGAATCAGAGGATTTGTCGATATCATGAAACTGGTCACCTGCCGCGCCAACGGCACCCATCTCGCCGGCGTTCTCGAGGGTGAAGAGATCGCCGTGTGCCGCGAGGGCGCCGAGGCGCGCACCGCGCTGCGCGACCTGGTGGCGAACGGGGGCGACGTCGCCGCCTTCGCCGCCTCGGCCACCCGGCGCGTGCCGCTGGCCGAGGTGGAGCTGACCGCGCCGTTCCCGGCGCCGGTCCGCGACATCTTCTGCGTCGGGAAGAACTACTACGAGCACGCCCGCGAGTTTCACGACAGCGGCTTCGACTCGAGCGGCAAGGAGGCGACGCCCACCGCGCCGATCATCTTCACCAAGGCGACGACCAGCGTCGTCGGCCCGGGCGACACGGTAAAAGCCTCGCTCGACCCGACGTCGACGGTCGACTACGAGGGCGAGCTCGGCCTCGTCATCGGCAAGCGCGCGTTCCAGGTCCCGGCGGCGGACGCCTACGACGTCGTCTTCGGCTACGTCATCATCAACGACGTCACCTCGCGCGAGCTTCAGCGCAAGCACAATCAGTGGGTCATCGGCAAAGGCATCGACACCTTCTGCCCGATGGGGCCCTGGCTGGTGACGGCGGACGAGGTGGGCGACGTCACCGCGCTGGAGCTGACGACGACCGTCAACGGGGAGACGCGCCAGTCCGCCTGCGTGCGAGACCTCATCTTCGACATCCCGACCCTCATCGAGACGCTCTCGGCCACAATGACGCTGCTCCCGGGGGACATCATCGCCACCGGGACGCCGGTGGGCGTCGGCATCGGCTTCAGCCCGCCGAAGTATCTGGCGCCGGGCGACGTCGTGAAGGTCGCGATCTCGAAGCTCGGGGAGCTGACGAACCCCATCGGCTGACCGCCCGCCGCGCGCCGCCCCGGCGGCGCGACCCCGCGAGACCGCGGACACGACGCGACACGTGCCAGGGGCGGCTCCCGCCCCGCACCACAGACAGGGCCGGGACGCGAACCCGGCCGCCAACACTGGGAGGAAGGCAATGAAGAATCTCTGGATCGCGGGGGCCGTCGCGGCGCTCGCTGTCTCGTCGACGGCACTCGCCCAGGACAAGACGGACGTCGCCTGGGGCGGCTCGAACCCCGGCGGCGTGATGTACTACATGGTCGGCGTCGCGGGCACCGAGCTCGGCAAGGCGCTGCCGGACATCAACATCACGCAGGTGACCACCGGCGGCTCCACCGAGAACGCCAAGCGCCTCATCAAGGGCGAGCTCGACATGGGCATCGTCTACGGCAGCCACGTCTACATGGCGCAGAAGCCCGAGGGCCCGTTCGAGAACGGCGAGAAGGGCACCATGCTGCGCGGCGTCGCCATGGCCTACGAGGGGCCGACCTACTTCGTCACCCTCAAGGGCAACGACGAGCTGACCTCGATCGCGGACCTCGCCGGCAAGACGGTGGCGCTCGGTCCGCCGGGTTCGGGCACGGTCTTCAACTGCTCGAACATCCTCACCGCGCTCGGCATCCTCGGCGATATCACCCCGCGCCTGATGACCTTCGCGGACGCCGGCCGCGCGCTCGCCAACGGCCAGGTGGACGCGTTCTGCCAGTCCTCAGCGCCGGCCGCGGCGGTCTCCGAGCTCGCCGAGACGCAGGGCGTGAAGATCCTCACCTACAGCGACGACGAGCTCGGCAAGATCGGCGAGGCGTTCCCCTTCTACCACACCGGCACCATGCCCGAGACGATGTACACGGGCGTACCGGCCACCGACATGCCGTACACGACCGTCTACTGGGTCGCGCACGAGCGGGTGCCGGAGGACGTGGTGAAGAGGATCGTCGCCGCCGCCTACGACGCGCAGGACACCCTCGCGCAGGGCCACAAGGCCTGGGCCCAGATGAAGCCGGACGTCGAGAACTTCGAGAAGCTCGGCCGTCCGATGCACCCGGGCGCGGAGGCCTACTACAAGGAAAACGGCCTCTGGCCGGAGTCCTGATCCGACGTCAGGCGGATGACGCGGCGCGGTCTTCGGCCGCGCCGTTCCTTTTTGGGTGAGGGACGATGCAGCGCAGCAACTGGCTCTTCAACGTATATGGCAGCAAGCGCACGCTGACGGGCGTGCCGGCGCTGGCCTTCAATCTCGTGGCGATCGGCTTCTGCGCCTTCTACCTCTACACGTCCGGGTTCGGGATCTTCTCGACCGAGAGCAACCGCGGCATCTACCTGATGCTGACGTCGGTGCTCGTCTTCCTGATCTTCCCCGCCGGCCGCTGGTCGCCGAAGACCCGGCCGGAGATCCTGGACCTCGTCTTCATCGTCGCGGCCGTGGTCAGCCTCGGCTACTGGATCGACCAGTACGTCAGCTACGCGATCTTCCGCGTCTCATCCCCCAACGCCTACGATCTCTGGATGGGCGGGGTCGCGATCGTGGTGATGCTGGAGACGAGCCGGCGCGCGCTCGGCCCCGTCATCCCGGTCATCGCGATCCTCTTCCTGCTGCAGCTCTACTTCGGGCCTTGGCTGCCGGGCCGGCTGTCGCATCCGGGGATGAGCGTCGAGCGCATCCTGGAGTTCACGTTCTCCACCCAGGAGGCGATGTTCGGCGTCGTCGCGGCGACCTTCGCGACGTTCGTGTTCCCGTTCATCATCTTCGGCGCGTTCCTGGAGCGCTCCGGCGCGGGCGCCTTCTTCATGGAGCTCGGGACGGCGGTCGCCGGGCGCTGGCGCGGCGGACCGGCGAAGATCTCGGTGCTGACCTCGGCGCTGTTCGGGTCGATCTCCGGCTCCTCGGTGGCGAACGTCGTCACCACCGGCGCCTTTACCATCCCGCTGATGAAGCGCACCGGCTTCAAGCCGCACCACGCCGGCGCGATCGAGGCGATCGCCTCCACGGGCGGGCAGTTCATGCCGCCGGTGATGGGCGCGGGCGTCTTCATCCTCGCGACGCTGACGGAGACGAGCTACCTCACCATCGCGCTGATGAACATCATCCCCGCGACGATGTTCTTCGTCTTCGTCCTGATGATGGTGGACCTCGAGGCGGTGCGCACGGGCCTGAAGGGCCTGCCCCCGTCCGAGACGCCGAGCGTACGCTCCGTACTCGCCGGCGGCTGGTACTTCTTCCTGCCGCTCGTCGTCGTGATCGGTCTCCTCTTCAACGGCTACACGCCAGAGTTCTGCGCCTTCTGGGGGACGCTCGCGACCATCGCGCTGTCGTGGATCCGCAAGGACACGCGGATGGGGCCGTCGCGCATCGGCCAGAGCCTCGTCGGCGGGGCGCAGAGCAACGCGGCGGCGGGCGCGGCCATCGGCTCGCTCGGCATCATCATCGGCGGCATCGTCCTCGCCGGGCTGGGGCTGAAGTTCTCCGCCGTGCTGGTGGACTTCTCCGGCGGCTACCTGTTCCTCGCGCTGATCCTCGTGACGCTGATCTCGATCATCATCGGCATGGGGTCGAGCACGACGGGGTCCTACATCATCCTGTCCGTTGTGGCGGCACCCGCCCTCATCCAGCTCGGGGTGCCGACGGTGGCGGCGCACCTCGCCGTCTTCTACGCGGCGTGCCTGTCGAACATCACGCCGCCGGTGTGCGTCGCCGCCTTCGCCGGCGCGGCGATCGCGGGCGCGGACCCGATGAAGACCGGGCTCGCCGCGCTGAAGTACGGCATGACGCTGATCCTGATGCCGTTCACCTTCGCCTACGTCCCGGGGATCCTGCTGATGGGGGATACGTTCGACATCGTGCATTCCACGATCGCCTACCTCCTCGGCGTGCTGGCGCTGGCGGTGGCGCTCCAGGGGGCGGACCCGATCGGCGGGCGCATCGGCCCGGTCCGGCGCGGCCTCTTCGGCATGGCGGGGCTGATCCTGCTGTTCCCCGCGAGCCTGATGCTGGACGCCCTCGGCCTCGCGTTCCTGGCCGCCGGGCTCCTCCCCAGTGTCAACGCCGCCTTCGGCGTCCGCCGCACCAACGCCTGAACGGCGCCCCGCCGGCGGGGATGCACCGCCGGGTGGGGAGGAGCGAAGGCGCGCGGGCTTGACAACACCCGCCCGCGCCGGTGCGCTGAGGGACGAACGCACGACAGGAACAGTCCCGTGGCCCCTTCGACCGTCGTCAAAGACCTCGCGATCACGGGCTATCTGGACGAGATCTCCGTCCGCCCCGGCGGGCGGCTCGCCCTGAAGTCGAGCGCCACCGGCGAGGGTGAGGTCGCGGCCGAACTCGTCGCGATCGGCAGCGCCGACGCCAACCCTGACGGCCCCGGCGTCGCCATCGTCCCGGTCGAGGGCGGCGACCTCGGCACCTTCCCGGCGCGGCGGCAGGAGATCGCGCTCGGCTCCTACGGCGTGGTGCCGACCGGGGACGTCCTGCAGGGCGCGACCGTCGCCATCTCCTTCAACATGCAGCCCTGGCTGCTGCGCGATACGCCGAGCGCGCTGATCGCGGTCGGCGGCGGCTTCACCATCGCGGCGACCCGGTCGGAGGTGCGCTGCGACGCCGGGGGGACGGAGCCGTCCGGCTGCGCCCTCCCCTTCGAGATGAAGCGCCGCGTCTGGTACCGGGTGACGCTGACGCTGGGAACGAGCGTCGGCCGGGCGATGCTCTCCGTCGTACCGCTGGGGCGAGGCGAGGCCGCGACGGCGGAGACCGCGTGGACGGCCCCGCCGCCGCCCGTCGACGCGCCGCTCTGCATCGCGGCGGCGGAACGCGATGGCCGCATGCGCGATCACTTCAACGGCCGCATCGAGGATGTCCGGGTCCGGCGCCTCACCTCCCTCGAGGACGCGCACGGCTCCTGCCTCGCGTTCTGGGACTTCTCCCGCGGCATCGAGACCCAGGCGATCGTCGACGCCGGTCCGCAGGCGCTGAACGGGCGCTTCGTCAATTTCCCGATGCGGGCGGTGCGCGGCTCGCGCTGGGACGGCACCGAGCACCGCTGGATCCACAAGCCGGACCACTACGCCGCGGTCCACTTCCACGAGGACGACATCGGCAACGCCGGCTGGGGGACCGACCTCGAGGTGCCCATCCCGGACGGCTGCCCGAGCGGGATCTACGGCGTCCGCCTCAGCCACGCCGGCACGTCGGACGTCATTCCCTTCTACGTCCTGCCGCCGCGGGGGAAGCGGACGGCGGACGTCGTCTTCCTCGCCTCGACCTTCACCTACCAGGCGTACGCCAACCATGCCCGCGGCAACCTTGACGCGGCGATGCGCGAGCGGATCGAGGCGTGGGGGACACCGGAAGGGCCGGACAGCCACCCGCAGTACGGCTTCTCCACCTACAACTTCCATCCGGACGGCTCGGGCACGGCCTACTCGTCCCGGCTGCGGCCGGTCCTGACCATGCGGCCGGGGTTCCTGACGTTCGCCGGCGAAGGCTACGTGTCCGGCCTGCGGCATTTCCCGGCGGACTCCCACCTCACGGAGTTCTTCCGCCGCAAGGGGATCGCCTTCGACGTCGTCACGGACGAGGACCTGCACCGTGAGGGGGCCGACCTGATCGCCGGCTATCCGGCGGTGGTCACGAGCTCGCACCCCGAGTACCACACCCGCCAGACCCTCGACGCCCTCAAGGCGTACACCGAGACCGGTGGGCACCTCGCCTATCTCGGCGGCAACGGGTTCTACTGGCGCATCGCCACCTCACCGCTGGCGCCGGGCATTCTGGAGGTGCGCCGCGCCGAGGGCGGCATCCGCGCCTGGGCCACCGAGGCGGGCGAGAACTACCACGCGCTCGACGGCGAGTACGGCGGCCTGTGGCGGCGCAACGGCCGCCCGCCGCAGGAGCTCGTCGGCGTCGGCTTCTCCAGCCAGGGCCTGTTCGAGGGGTCCTACTACCGGCGCACCGAGGCCTCCTATCACCCCGCGGTCGCCTGGGTGTTCGACGGTGTCGACGAGGAGAAGATCGGCGACTACGGCTTTTCCGGCGGCGGCGCCGCCGGCTTCGAACTCGACCGCGCCGACCACGAGCTCGGCACGCCGGACAACGCGGTGATCCTCGCCCGCAGCGAGGCGCACAGCGACAGCTTCGTGGTCGTGCCGGAAGAGCTGCTCAGCCACCTGCGCACCGTCACCGGCGAGCCTCCCCGCGATCTCGTGCGCGCCGAGATGGTGCTGATGCCGACGCCGGGCGGCGGTCAGGTGTTCTCGACCGGGTCCATCACCTTCTGCGGCAGCCTTCCGTGGAACGACTTCGACAACGGCGTCGCGCGGATACTGCAGAACGTCTTGGCACGGTTCACGGCCGGCGCGTAGTTGCAGGCCTGCCGTCGGCGATTGCGCGCAATTGTGCCGGATTGCCAAAAATTTGGCATTTTGTTCGGCTCCGCACCGGGCGTAGCATTCCATCGAGGCTCCGCTCCCCCGCCCGCGAAGGAGAACGCGACATGGACGCCACCGTGGACGTCGCCCCGCCCGCCGAAGCCACCGAATGGGATCTGCGCTGCGACCTCGCCGCCGTGTTCCGGGTCTGCGCGCGCGAAGGCATGAACGAGCAGATCGGGGGGCACAACTCCATGATGCTGCCCGACGACGGCAGCGGCGAACAGCGCTTCCTGATCAACCCGCGCGGCCTCCACTGGAAGGAGATCCGGGCGAGCGATCTCCTCACCTGCAACCTCAGGGGCGAGGTGCTCCAGGGAGATGGCGAGCTGCGCCGCGTCGCCTTCTACATCCACGCCCGCATCCACCTGATGCACCCGGCCGCGCGGTGCGTGCTGCACACCCATCCGCGCTTCCTGACCGCGCTCTCCCTGATCGACAAGGGCCGCATGGCCTTCGCGCACCAGAACGAGATGATCCTCGCTGAGCGTATCGCCTACGACGACGACTTCGGCGGCATCGTCCTCGACGAGGAGGAGGGCGACCGGCTCGCCGGCGTGCTTGGCGACCTCACCATCCTGGTCATGGCGAGCCACGGTGTCTCGGTGGTCGGACCGACGATCCACGACGCGTTCGACGAGCTCTACATGGCCGAGCGCACCTGCATGTACCAGATGACGGCGATGTCGACCGGACTGCCGCTGCGCCAGATGAAGCCCGAGTTCCGCAAGACCCACCGCGGCCCCTGGAGCGACGTCTTCGACGCGCGCCTGCACCTCGACGCGTGGCGCCGCATCCTGGACCGCGAGGAGCCCGACTACGCGTCCTGAACGCCCGGCGCACCACGCCTGCCGGGCCGGGCGGCCCGAACGTTGCACCGGAACCCGGCGGACCCGCACCGTCTGCCGGTCCGCAATCGAAAAGTCCTGAAATCTGCCTCGGAGACCGCGGGCGATGCGCACCGACGAAATCTACTACGAACGCCTGACCTGGCCGAAGATCCGCGAAGCGGCCGCGGCCGACAAGGTCGTCATCATCCCGTTCGCGTCGATCGAGCAGCACGGACCGCACCTTCCCGTCGACGTCGACCTGCGCCTCGCGTCGGAGGTCTGCGTGCGCGCCGCGAAGCGCAACCCCAACAGCCTGGTCATGACGCCGATGGCGTTCGGCTTCGAGGCCCATCACATGGCCTGGCCGGGCACGATCGACGTCGACTGGGACCTGCTCGTCAAGTACGGCGTGTGCGTCGTCTCCTCGCTCATCCGCGGCGGCTTCAAGCGCATCCTCATCATCAACGGGCACGGCTCGAACCGGCCGCTGCTCGACCTGATCGTGCGCCTGTCGCAGATCAAGCATCCCGAGGCGCTCGTCGCCGGGCAGTCGTGGTTCGCGCTGGGCGCCGTGGCGAAGGCCTTCCAGCCGCTGCAGGAGAGCGAGCATACGAGCCACGCGTGCGAGCTGGAGACCGCCGCCTACCTCGCGATCGATCCCGACCGGGTCGACATGGAGCAGGCCGTCGCCGACTACTCGTTCCGCCGCGGCCCCCACTTCTGGTCCGACCTGACGGGCCGCCGGCCCGATCCCGACTCGACGGTCCCGCTGGTCGTCATGGAGTACTTCGCCACGGGGTCGGCGACCGGCGTCCGGGGCGACCCCACCAAGGCGACGGCGGAGAAGGGCGAGGCCGCGCTCGAGGCGGCCGCGAACGAGGTCTCGGAGATCATCGACGAGATCCGCCAGCGCGAGATCCTGCCGCCGCCGGACTACCGCGACGCCGACGTCGAGGAGCTGAAGCGCCGCGCGAGGCCGACCGGGCGGCGCTGACCGCCGCCCCTCACCGCTTCGGGCGCAGCACGCCCGACGCAACGGTCGGCCGGCGGCCCACGCCGCCGGGCACCGCCGTCAGCCGGTCCAGTCGGTGCCGAGGTGGGCGAGGCAGTCGCCCCGCTCCACGGCCACGATCGGCCGCTTGCAGAACGCGACGCCGCTGCGCTCGAAGTACACTTCGCGGGCGGGAAGGTCCGGCTCGTCGATCTGGTGGATCCAGCCGGCGAGATCGCCGGCATTCACCTCGTCGCCGAGGTCGAAGGCCGGCTCGAACGCGCCGCGGGTCGGCGCATGGACGTAGTAGTCCGGCCCGCCGACCGTCAGGAGCCGCGGCTCGTGGCCCATCTGGGCGTAAGGATGCCCGCTCTCCAGAACGCCGAGGTGGGTGAGGAAGTTGTAGACGCCGCGTCGCGCGACCCCGAGAGTGGTGCGCGTGACGGTGCCCGCCCCGCCGAGCTCGGTGCCGAGGCTGATCGCCCCGAAGGCGTCGGAATGGGCGTTGAGCGTCGGGGGCCGCTGGCCGCCGCCGGCCGAGGGGCTCCCCCCTTCCACGATGTAGCCGATCGGCGCGCCGAACGCCCGCAGCGCCGCGAGCTTCTTCTGGAAATGCCCGTCGTCCCCGTCACGGCGGATCAGGGCGCTCGGGATGTAGTCGAGGGTCTTGCCGCCGGAGTGCATGTCGAGCGAGGCGTCGCACAGCGGCAGGATCGCGTTGGCGATGTAGTGCGCGATCGCGCCGGTCGGGCGGTGGTCCGGCGCCCAGGGCTCGCCGGGGAAGCTGCGGTTGAGGTTGCCGTGGTCGATGGGCGAGGTCCGGCTGTGGTTCATCGCGGCCGGCGTGTTGGTCGCCGGCAGAATGATGAGCCGCCCCTGGATCTGCGCCGGGTCGAGCTCGCGGATGAGGCGCACCAGGGTGATCTGCCCCTCGTACTCGTCGCCGTGGTTGCCGGCGCCCAGATAGACGGTCGGCCCGGTCCCGTTCCTGATGACGGCGATGGGGATGCCGATCCACCCGTACGCCGACACGTTCGACGAGTACGGGAGCCGGAGATAGCCGGTCTGCTTGCCGTTCTTCTCGAAGTCCACGGGACTGGAGATGCGGCTCTCAAGTTCGCTCATGTGCGCCTTCTGGGGTTGCGGTCAGGTCGTCGCGTTCTCCGCTCTCGCGGTCGAAGGCGGGTGAACGAGATGACAGGCCACGCGATGGTCCGGCGCGCCCTTGAGAAGCTGCGGCTCGAGTTCGCGGCAGACGTCCATCACGTGCGGGCAGCGCGTGTGGAAGCGGCAGCCGCTGGGCGGATTGGCGGGGCTCGGAATGTCGCCGCGGATGACCTTTCGGCTGGTCCGCCGCTTCGGGTCGGGGATCGGGATCGCCGAGAGCAGCGCCTGCGTGTAGGGGTGCTGCGGGTTGGCGTAGAGCTCGCGCTTGGGCGCCACCTCGACCGCCTTGCCGAGGTACATCACCATCACGCGGTCGGAGATGTGGCGCACAACACCGAGGTCGTGACTGATGAAGAGGTAGGTGAGGCCGAACTCGGCCTGCAGGTCCTTCAGGAGGTTCACCACCTGCGCCTGGATCGAGACGTCGAGCGCGGAGACCGGCTCGTCGCACACCACGAGCTTGGGCCGCACCGCGAGCGCGCGTGCGATGCCGATGCGCTGGCGCTGGCCGCCGGAGAACTCGTGCGGGAAGCGCTCGGCGTGGTAGGGCGCGAGACCGACCACCCTGAGGAGCTCGGCCACCTGCTCCCGCCGGGAGCTGGCGTTGCCGATGTTCAGGATCTCGAGCGGCTCGGCGATGATGTCCTGCACGCTCATGCGCGGGTTGAGCGAGCCGTACGGGTCCTGGAAGATGATCTGCATGTCGCGGCGCACGGCGCGCATCGCGGCAGCGTCGAGGTCCTCGATGCTCTGGCCGTCGAAGGTGATCCGGCCATCGGTCGGGTCGATCAGCCTGACCAGCATCCGCCCGGTCGTCGTCTTGCCGCAGCCGGACTCGCCGACGAGGCCGAGCGTCTCGCCCGGCCCGATGGTCACGTCCACCCCGTCCACCGCGCGCACCACGTTGGCCTGCCGGCCGAGCGGTCCGCCCCTGATCGGGAAATGCTTCGTGAGGCCGACGGCCTCGACGAGCGGCCTCGTCGGCGTCATGCGGCGTCGCTCCGGATCGGGTCATAACCGTTGAGGCGGATGCAGGCCGCCTCGTGCTCGGGGGCCGCGCTGATCAGCGGCGGATCGGCGATGTCGCACGCCTCCCTGGCGAAGCCGCAGCGCGGGGCGAAGCGGCAGCCCGGGATCACGTCGAACGGGCTCGGCACGGTCCCGGGGATGGCGGCGAGCCGGTCGGTGTCGTGGTCCAGCGAGGCGATGCTGCCGAGGAGGCCCTCGGTGTAGGGGTGCTTCGGCGTCTCGAACAGCTCGCCGACGGGCGCCTGCTCGATGACGCGGCCGGAGTACATGACGATGACGCGGTCGACGTACTGCGCCACGACGCCGAGGTCGTGCGTGATGAGGACGATCGCCATCCCGAACTCCTCGCGCAGATCGCTGAGCAGTTCGAGGATCTGCGCCTGGATGGTCACGTCGAGCGCCGTGGTGGGCTCGTCCGCCAGCAGGAGCCGCGGGTTGCAGGAGAGCGCGATGGCGATCATCGCCCGCTGCCGCATGCCGCCGGAGAGCTCGTGCGGGTACTCGCCGAGCCGCTGCGCCGGTGCCGCGATGCCGACCCGGTCGAGAAGCTCGATGGCCCGGTCCCGGGCGGCGCGCCTGGAAATCCGCTCATGATAGCGGATCGTCTCGATGATCTGGTCGCCGATCGAGAAGACCGGGTTCAGCGAGGTCATCGGCTCCTGGAAGATCATCGCGATCTCGGCGCCGCGCACCTGGCGCATCCGCCGCCGCGAGGCCTTTACGAGGTCCTCGCCGCGGAACAGGATCTCGCCGCCGGTGACCTCCCCGGGCGGATTGGGGATGAGCTGGAGGATCGACAGCGCGGTCACGCTCTTGCCGCTCCCCGACTCGCCGACGATCCCGAGCACCTCGCCCTCGGCGAGGTCGAAGCTGACGTCCTTGACGGCGTTGAACGCACCGCCACCGGCCTGGAACGTCGTCACGAGGTTGCGCACGCTGAGGAGGGGCGGGGCGCTCATTGCTGCACCTTGAGACGGGGGTCGAGAACGTCGCGCAGGCCGTCGCCGAGGAGGTTGAGGCCGAGCACGGTGGCGGCGAGCACGAGGCCAGGGATCAGCGTGATCCACGCCGCCTCGCGGATGTAGGTGCGCCCCTCGGCGATGATGTTGCCCCAGGTCGGGACCGGCGGCTGCGCACCGAGCCCGAGGAAGGAGAGCACCGCCTCCGACAGCACAGAGTATGCGAAGATGAAGGTGAGCTGCACGATGAGAGGCGCCATGCAGTTCGGCAGGACATGCCGGCGCAGGATGCGCCAGTCCCCTGCCCCGCACGCGCGCGCCGCCTGCACGTACTCCATCTCGCGCGCCACCAGCACCGAGGCGCGCACGACGCGCGCGGTGCGGGGCGTGTAGACCGCGGCGAGGGCGATGACCGCGTTCATCGAGCTCGGCCCCAGCGCTGCTGTGATGCCGATGGCGAGCAGGATGACCGGGAAGGCCATGAACGCGTCCGCGATCCGCATCAGCACGTTGTCGAGGCGCTTGAAGTAGCCCGCGAGCGCGCCGACCAGCGTGCCGAACACCGCGTTGAGGAGAACGACGCCGAGGCCGATCATGAGCGACAGCCGCGCGCCGTAGAGGACGCGCGCCCACTGGCTGCGGCCGAAGTTGTCGGTGCCGAAGATGTACTCGAAGCTCGGCGGCTCGAAGCGCGTGCGCACGGACATCTTGACCGGGTTCGCCGTCGTCAGGACGTCCGCGAACACCGCGCCGAAGGTCACGAGCGCCATCAGCACGAAGCCGGTCACGAACAGGCGGTGGCTGAGGAGGCGGATCCAGAGACCGCTCCTGCGCCGACGCGGCGCCGCCGGCTCCGACGGGACCGCCCCGCGCGCCGCATCAGTCGCGGTCATAGCGCACCCTCGAATCGAAGTAGGCGTAGAGGACGTCGATGACGAGATTGAGGAGCAGCAGCATCGTCGCGACCAGCAGCAGCCCGCCCTGGATGACGGGATAGTCCCGCCGCAGGATCGCCGAGCCGAGCAGCGAGCCGACGCCGGGAATCGAGAAGATGGTCTCGATCACCACCGACCCCGAGAGGAGGACGCTGAAGATGATGCCGATCACCGTGATCACCGGGATCATCACGTTCTTCAGCGCATGCTTGCCGACGACGACATGCTCCGGCAGCCCCTTGGCGCGGGCGGTGCGGATGTAGTCCTGCCTGAGGACCTCCAGCATCGTCGACCGGGTGATGCGCGCCAGCAGCCCCATCTGCAGCATCGCGAGGGAGACGGCCGGCAGCGTGGTCGAGCGCAGCCAGCCGACGATATCCTCCGTGAAGGGGACGTATCCCGCCGTCGGCAGCCAGCCGAGCTCGACGGCGAAGATGACGATGAGGATGAGGCCGAGCCAGAAGTTCGGCAGGCTGACGCCGATCAGCGCCACCGTCATGACCGCCTGATCGACCCAGGAGTTCTGCCGCAATGCCGCGATGATGCCGAGCATGATGCCGAAGATCAGCGTCAGCACCAGCGCGTAGATCGCGATCGACAACGAGACCGGAAGCCGCTCGAGCGTCACCTCGACGACATCGCGGCCCAGCAGGAACGAGGTCCCGAGGTCGCCGCGGAAGAGGTTCGCGTACCAGGTGAGGAGCTGGACGTGGAAGGGCTGGTTGAGACCGAGCTGCTCGCGGACCCGTTCGATCTCCTCGTTGGAGGCGCTGGTGCCGGCGACCACGATGGCCGGGTCTCCGGGCACGAGCTGCATCAGCGAGAACGATATCAGCGAGATGATGAGAAGGACTGGGATGACGTAGAGAAGCCGCCGGATGATGTATGCGATCATCGGTCGGCGAGAGGGGCTCGGGTTCCGGGCACAGCCGTGGCCTCGCGGTCTGACGTAGGGGCGCCGAAGGTCCGATCGGCCGGGGACCGGCCGATCGGGAGTGGTCCGGTCAGGAGGTCGAGCCCATCCAGACGTTGTACATCCGCGGGATCCGGAACGGGACGAAGTTGTGCACGTTGGAGCGGGCCGCCTGGTTCTTGGTGAGCCAGCCGAACGGCAGTGCGAGGCCGTCCTCCATGACGACCCGCTGCGCCTCGGCGAAGGCCTCCTTGCGCACCTCGAAGTTCGCGCCGTTCATCATCTCCGTGTAGGCGGTGTTGAACGCCTCATCCATGTTCTTTTCCGGATCGGACATGGCGTAGATCGGCTGCGGCGGCGCGAGGAACTTGAAGACCGCGAGATAGCCGAGCGAGGTGTTCGTGCCCCAGCCGGTGAAGTGGTAGTTCCACGCGTCCGGGTTCTTGTTGCGCGTGGCGATGGTGGCCGGCCAGTCCTGGACCTCGACGCGCACGTTCATGCCGATGTCCTGAAGCTGCTCGGACATGACGAGCGCGGCGTTGTACATCGTCGAGTAGTCGCGGTTGGTCAGGAGGACGAGCTCCTCGCCGTCGTAGCCGGCCTCCTCGAGCAGCGCCTTCGCCTTCTCCGGGTCGGCGAGGTTGAAGTACTCCTTGCCGGCGTCCGAATAGACCGCGCGATCCTGCGTCTGGAAGCCGAAGTTGACGTTGTAGGCGCCGTCCGTGGCGACCAGCATGATCTCTTCCATGTCGAGTGCGGCCGCGATCGCCTGGCGGACCAGCTTCTTGTCGGTCGGCGGCTTCTCGAAGTTCGGCGTGGCGAGATGGATCCAGAAGTTCTCGTACGGGATCATCGCGATGTCGGGGTTGGACGACAGCCGCTCCACGCTCGCCTGCGGCACGTCCTCCACGGCGTCGAGCTCGCCGGTCTCGAGACCCGCAACGCGCGAGCCCGGCTCGGTGACGATGCGGAAGGTCACGGTGTCGACGCAGGCGACCTTGTAGCCGCCGAAGCCGGTGCGCTCGTCGTAGGCCTCGTTGGGCTTGTAGCCGTCGAAGCGCTTCAGCTTCACGTGGCTGTCGGCGACGAACTCCACCAGCTCGAACGGCCCCGTCCCGACCGGCTCGAGCTTCAAGGGATCGGCGCCGGCGTTCTCCGACGGGATGATCACGATCGGCACGCTGAAGGAGCTGAGGTCCTCCAGGAACGTGGGCTGCGCCTGGGACATGTGGACGACGAACGTGAGGTCGTCCGGCGTCTCCCAGCTCTCGACGTTGGAGAGGATGCCGCGCTCGACGCCGATCTTGCTGTACCGGTCGAACGACGCCGCGACATCGGCGGACGTCATGTCGCTGCCGTCGTGGAAGGTGATCCCGTCGCGCAGGGTGAAGGTGTAGGTGAGGCCGTCCTCGGACGTGTCCACGGCCTCCGCGAGCTCGAGGATCGGGTTGTTGGTCTCGTCGCGCGTCATCAGCGATTCGAAGATGTGCATCGCGACGTTGCGGGTGGAGATCGTCGAGCTCGCGTGCATATCGAGGCTGTTGACCTTGGCCTCCTGCCCGAACGTGAGGTCGCCGCCCGTCTCGGGGCACTCCCACGCGGCCATCGCGGGGGCGGCAGCGGCAAACAAGGCCGCGACGCTAATCCCGGCCAACCAGGCCGGTGTCCTGTTCCGAGAAGTCATTCGTCGCTCCGTCAGCTGGTCGACATGCCGCCATGCGATCAGAGGTCTCGGCCGCCAGCGGTCCTGCGACAAACAGCAAGTGGCATGCCAGCGGTCGACTGATACGCCGGACCGGAGCCTAACATTTAGGCGCTATGCAGTATATTGATGATTTCATCCATCTCATCGGCCGTATTCGAGAAGGCCGTCACCATCCGTATCTCGCCCTCTCCCCGGTCGAAGAATCCGACGTTTGCGGCGTCAAGCCTGCTGCTCAATACCTCGTCAACTCTGCAGAAAATTTCATTGATATCGACAGGATAGAGGAGCGCGATACCATCGATACTGCGCATCCCGCCGGCCAGTCGCGCCGCCATCTTGTTGGCATGTCCTGCCAGATTCAGCCAAAGTCCGTCTGCGACGTAGGCATCGAGCTGTGCCGAGACGAAGCGCATCTTGGACAGAACCTGTCCGGCCTTCCGCGCGCGATAGCGCAGCGCCTCGGCGAGCGCGGGGTCGAACGCCACCACCGCCTCGGCCGCCAGCGCCCCGTTCTTCGTCGCCCCGAACGAGAGGACGTCGACCCCGGACCGCCAGGTCAATTCCGCCGGGGTGCAGCCGAGCGCGGCCACGGCGTTGGCGAACCGCGCCCCGTCCATGTGGACACGCAGGCCGAAGCCGCGGGCGACCGCCGCAAGCTCCGCCACCTCATCCACGTTGTAGAGCGTGCCGCATTCCGTCGCCTCGGTGAGCGACAGGACCTTCGGCGGCGCGACCGCCGTCCCTGCCCCGGCCGCCTTCGCCAGATAGCGCTCCAATACCGCCGGCCGCAGGCGCCCCTCCTCGTGGCCGAGCGGAATCAGCTTGGCGCCGCCGGTGAACATCTCCCCGGCGCCGCATTCGCTGTCGTGGATGTGGGCGACGCCGCTGCAGCAGACCGCGCCCCAGGCCGGCACAAGCAGCGAGAGCGCCAGTGCGTTGGTCGCGGTCCCGGTCAGGGTCGGCTGGACGACGCAATCGTGCTCGAACAGCTCGCTAAAGGCCGTCTGCAGCCGCGCGGTCCACTCGTCGGCGCCGTAGCTGCGGGCGGTGCCGGTCGACGCGCGCACGACCGCCTCGACGATCTGCGGCGCCGCCCCGGCGACATTGTCGCTGCGCAGGTCGACCATCAGACGGCGACCCGGTAGCGCTCGACCGCCTCCTCGTCGAGCTCGACGCCGAGGCCGGGCGCCTCGGGCATCGCGACGATGCCGTCGACCGGCCGGAACGGGTTCGCGGCGAGTTCGCACCGCAGCGGGTTGTCGGTGGCGTTGAACTCAAGGTATGGCGCGTCGCGGGCGACGGCGAGGACATGCAGCGTCGCGGCGATCAGGATATCGGCCGACCAGCAATGCGGGATGACCCTCACGCCCCTCGCCTCCGCGGCATGCAGGATGCGCATCGTCTCGGAGATCCCGCCGACGCGCGCCACGTCCGGCTGGATGATCCGCAGCCCGCCCCGGTCCATCAGGTCGAGGTAGGGGCGCAGCATCGATTCCTTCTCGCCGGTGGCGATCGGCGTCGGCGAGACGGCGGTCAGCCGCGCGAAGCCCTCCAGGTCGTCCGGATCGAGCGGCTCCTCCAGGAAGAAGACACCGTGGTCGGCGAGGCCCCGGCCGAGGTAGATCGCGTCCTCCAGCGGCGCGGCGAAGCCGAGGTCGATCATGATGTCGGGCTCGTCGCCGATCGCCTTGCGGATCTCGGCGACGGTCCGGACCGTCCCCTTCACGTCCGTTCCGAGGCCACCCCAGCCGAATTTCATGGCGCGGAAACCGTTCGCCACGTGCTTCTGCGCGAGGTCGATCAGCGCGGCCGGGTCGCCGGGATCGAGGTCGCTGGCGTAGGCCGGCACACCCGTGCGGCGCGCACCGCCCAGAAGGCGCCAGACCGGAACGCCGAGCGACTTGCCGAGGATGTCCCACAGCGCGATGTCGATGCCCGACAGGACGTGGATGGCAAGGCCCCGGCGGCCGTAGCTCGACGTCCGCTTGTAGAGCATGTCCCACAGGCGGTTGATGTCGCGCGGGTCCTCGCCGATCAGGAGCCGCCCCATTCCCGACGCCGAGACCGACATCAGCGGCGCCTCGATCACCGCTTTGGCCGCGAGCGCATTGGTATGCACCTCGCCCAGGCCGGTGATGCCGGCGTCGGTGTGGATCCTGATGATCAGGAGGTCCTGGCACCCGTCGCCGATATCCCGGATCTCCGGAAGGCTGACGAGGATGGTTTCGACTTCAGTGATACGCATGTGCGGTCTTTGCGGTCGGAACGGTGTCTTGGGCGAATCGCCATTCGTCTAAAGCAAACGAGAGGCCGAGGAGAGGATTATGGCTGAAATTCTTGTCACGGGGCGAACGGCGGCCGAACACTGGATGGAGACCGTCGCCGCGCACCACACGCTCCATCGGATCGGCGCCGGGACGGACCGCGAGCCGGTTCTCGCGGCGGCCGCTCCCGTGGTGCGCGCGCTGGTGAGCGGCGGTGGCTTCACCGTCGACGCGGCGCTGATGGACCGTCTGCCCCACCTCGGCCTCATCGTCGTCACCGGGGCGGGCTTCGACCGGATCGACGTGGCGGCCGCTAAGGCCCGCGGCATCGGCGTCTGCAACGCGCCGAGCGCGACGGCGACGTGCGTCGCCGACATGGCGATGGGGCTCTACCTCGCGGTCGGTCGGGAGATCGTCACGAACGACCGCTTCGTCCGCGAAGGCCGGTGGCTCGCCGGGCGCCCCGCGACGACGCGCCGGGTCAGCCACCGGCGCGCCGGCATCTGGGGCCTCGGCAGCATCGGCGAGGAGATCGCGAAACGGGCGACCGGCTTCGCGATGGATGTGCACTACTGCACGCGCCGCCCGCGTGAGGGCGTCCCGTACCGGCACCACGCGCGGCTCCTCGACCTCGCCGAGGCGGTCGACGTGCTCTTCTGCGCCGTCCCTGCCACGCCGGAGACGAGCGGGGCGGTCGACCGTTCGGTCCTGAAGGCGCTGGGGCCGCGCGGCATCCTCGTCAACATCGCGCGGGGGAGCGTCGTCGACCAGCCGGCCCTGATCGAGGCGCTCCGGACCGGGACCATCGCCGGAGCCGGTCTCGACGTGTTCACCGACGAGCCGCAGGTTCCCGCCGAGCTCATCGCCATGGACAACGTCGTCCTCGGCCCGCACGCGGCAGGGTCGACGGACGAGACCTGGCAGGACGTGATCACCGCCGTCCTCGACAACGTCGACGTCTACCTGCGCGAGGGCCGCTACCTGACGCCGGTGTCGTGACCTGCGCTAGTCCTCCCAAACGGGCGTGAGCCACGCGGCGTACTCCGGGATCTCGCCGCGAACGATGGCGAAGTATCGCTCCTGCAGCGCCAGGGTGACGGGGCCGGGCTCCCCGGATCCGACCGGCAGGCGGTCCACCGAGAGGATCGGCGTGACCTCCTGGCCGGAGCCGCACAGGAACGCCTCCTCGGCCGCGAAGAGCTCCGTGCGGTCGACACGGCGCTCGGCGACGGGCCGGTCGGTGATATCCGCGCCGAGCCGCAGGATCGTGTCGCGCGTGATCCCCTCGAGGATGTCGCTCCCCACGTCCGGCGTGACGAGCCGGCCGTCGCGCACGAGCACGAGGCAGGCCCCCGACCCCTCGGCGAGCTTGCCGTCCGCGGTCATCATCAGCACCGCATCGTAGCCGTCCTGGACCGCCTCGATCTCGGCGGTCCGGTTGTTGACGTAGTTCCCCGTGCACTTCACCCGGGGCGGCAACGCACTGTCGGCAATGCGCCGCCAGCTCGACACGGTGGCATGAAGGCCGCCGCCGACGCCGCGGGACGGCCGCGGCAGCGCCCCGGCGATCAGCCCCACCGGCCCTGTCTGGTGCAGCGGGTCGTCGCCGCCGAGGTAGGCGATGACGCGCACGTGCGTGTCCTCGCGCAGGTCGTTGGCGCGCAGCATCGAGACGACCGCCTCCTCGATCTCGTCGTGGGGAAGAATCCGCTCGTAGCGCATCGCCTTCATGCCGAAGCGCAGCCGGTCGATGTGCTCGGCGAGGCGAAACAGGAGGAGGTTGCCGGACGCGCTGCGGTAGGCCCTCAGCCCCTCGAACACGCCGCAGCCGTATTTGACCACGCCGGAGAAGGCGTGGACCTTCGCGTCCGCGTAGGGAACGATCGAACCGTCCAGATACATGTAGGGGGCAGTGGGCATCGGGTCCTCGTTCCGGCGGTATGCCGCGGCATCTGGTGTCGGGTCGCGTGCAAGCGCCGGGCCCGTCCGTCGACGGCGTCCGGCATCCTGCTTGCAGCGCATCCCGGCGATCCCTACGGTCGTCCGATCCATCGCCAGAAGGTGCCGCCGATGTCCGCCGCCGCCGAACCCGCATTCGCCAACCAGCGCGTCGCCTACTTCAACGGCAAGATCGTGCCGGAATCGGAAGTCATGGTCTCCTTCCGGGATCGCAGCTTCAAGTTCGGCGACGGGGCGTTCGACATGACGCGCACCTTCGGCCACCGCCCCTTCAAGCTGAAGGAGCATATCGACCGCTTCTACCAGTCGCTGCGCTACCTTCGCATCGACCCGGGCCTGTCGCCGAAGGAGATGATCGACGCCAGCGAGGCGGTGCTCGAGCGCAACCTCCATCTTCTCGACGGCGGCGACGACTACTGGCTCGGTCAGCGCGTGTCGCGCGGGATCGACGCCGTCGGCGACGAAGGGTTCGAGCACACCGGCCCGTCGGTGATCGTGGAGTGCACGCCGCTGCCGCTGCGCCAGCGCGCCCGGCAGTTCCGCGACGGGGTGGATATCGTCGTCCCGGCGGTGCGCCGCACGGCCCCGGACGCCCTCAGCCCGCGCGCCAAGACGCACAACTACCTCAACCTCATCACCGCGGACATGGACGCCAAGGCGTTCAACCCCGAGGCGCTGTCGATCCTGCTCGACGTCAACGGCAACCTCGCCGAGGGCACGGGGAGCAACATCTTCCTGGTGACGAACGGGGAGATCCGCACGCCGCGCTCCCAGTTCGTGCTCGCCGGAATCAGCCGCCAGACCGTGATCGACCTCGCGCGGAAGTCCGGAATTCCGATGCACGAGGCGGACGTCGACATCTTCGACGCGCTCAACGCGGACGAGATCTTCATCACCTCGACGTCCTGGTGCATCGTCCCCGCCAGGACGTTCAACGGCAACCCCGTCGGCGGCGGCGCCCCGGTTCCCGGGCCGGTCACGAAGCAGCTGACGGACGCCTACGTCGACTTCGTGAACTTCGACTTCCCCGCGCAGTACCTGAAGTACACCTGAGTCGCTCGGCACGGCGTCAGGCGGGGCGGGTCCGTGGGATCGGCCCGGCGGCCACGTCCTGCGGCCGCCGTCCGTTGGTCAGAGAGTGAACGTCCACGCCTCCGGCACCAGGCGATAGCCGTCGCCGGTGCGGATCATGCGGCCGAAGCCGGGGAAGTGGATGTGCATGCCCGCGACCAGCGTGTTCTCGCTTGCCACCATGTCGAACACGCGCCGGCGGCTCTCGACCGCCCGGTCCGGCTCCCAGTCGAACACCATCGACGCTTCGGGGCGCGGCACCTGGACGCCCGGCACGTGCACCGTGTCGCCCCACACGAGCATGCTGTCGTTGCCGGAGTGGATGAGATAGCCGCAGTGCCCGGGCGTGTGTCCCGGCAGCGGCACCGTGGTCACCCCCGGCATCACGTCCCCCTCGGCCCAGACGAGCCGGTCGCGGTAGGGCGCGATCTGCTTGCGGCTCCACTCGAAGTAGCGCATGCGGCGGCGCTCGTCGGTGGAGGCCATCGCGGCGTCGTCGTGCCACAGGGCATAGTCCGCCTCGCCCACCACCACCTCGGCGTTGGGGAACTGCACCTTCCCCTCCGGCGTCAGCAGGCCGGCGGAGTGGTCAGGGTGCATGTGGGTGAGGAGGATCGTGTCGATCTCCTCCGGCGTGACGCCGGCCGCCGCCAGCGACTGCGGCAGGAGGCCGAGCGTGTCGCCCATGCAGTCGGACGAGCCGGTGTCGACGAGCGCCGTCCGCCCGTTGCCCCGCACCAGGAACATGTTGACCGAGATCCGCGGCGGGCTCGGCTCACGCCCCTCGTCGAGGATCGACGCCGCCTCGTCGGCGGAAACGCTGTGGAAGATGCCGTACCCGGCGTCGAGATAGCCGTCGGTGAGGGCGGTGACGAGGATGTCGCCCACCTTGCGGTGGTAGACTCCGGGGATCTGTTCCGTCGGCAGCATCAGCGGCCCCTGAAGTTCGGTTTGCGCTTCTCGTTGAAGGCGTTGACGCCCTCGTGGCGGTCTTCGGTAGGCACCATGCGATTGTAGGCCTCGATCTCGTAGGCGAGACCGTCGGCGAGGCTCATGTCGATGCCGCGGCCGATGGACTGCTTGATCTGCCGCACCGAGATCGGCGCGTTCTCGGCGATGCGCGTCGCCGTGGCGATCGCCTCGTCGAGGAGGCTCTGCGGCGTGCAGACCTGGTTGACGAAGCCCCACCGCTCGCCGTCCGCCGCGCTGAAGGGGCGCCCGGTGAGGGTGATCTCCTTGGCGCGGCGCGAGCCGACGGCGCGGGCGAGGTTCTGCGTGCCGCCGGCGCCGGGCATGATGCCGAGCGTGACCTCCGTCAGCGCGAACTTCGCCGTGTCCGAGGCGTAGACGAAGTCGCACGCGGCCGAGATCTCGCAGCCGCCGCCGTACGCCGCGCCGTTGACCGCGGCGATCACCGGAATCGGGCAGTTCACGATCGCCCGCACCATCCGCTCGAAGATCGCGTGCTGCGTCGCCCATGTCTCGTCGCTCATGCCGCGACGCTCCTTGAGGTCGCCGCCGGCGCAGAACGCCTTGTCGCCCCGCCCGGTCAGCACCACGACGCGCGCGCCGTCGGTGGTGACCTGGAAGCGCTCGAAGAGGGCCATCAGGTCGAGGCCCATCTGCGTGTTCATCGCATTGCGCGCGTCGGGCCGGTCGAGGACCACGAGGAGGACGTGCTCGGCCGGGCGCTCCAGCGTGATGGTCGTGAAGTCCGGCAGCGCCGGGGGCATCGGGAGGGCGCTCATGCCTTGATCCTGTTGTCGTGTTCGCCGAGGGCCGGGGCCGGCGTCGTGGCGCGCGGCCGCTCGCCGCCCATGGTCAGCGGCACGCCCATGAGGCGCAACCCGCCGGCCTCGACGCTCATCCCGAGCGCCTCCGTCTGCGGATGGCGTGAGACGGCGTCGACCGTGAGGAGCGGCGAGTTCGGCAGCCCCACGGCATCCAGCGCGGCGGCGAGCGCGTCGAACCGCCATTCGGCGACCTTCGCGGCGATCATCGGCAGCAGCCGGTCCCGGTTGGTGACGCGCCCGGCGTTGGTGGCGAAGTCCGGATCGTCGGCGAGCGGCAGGTCGAGGACACGGCAGAGCTTGGCGAAGAGGTTGTCGTTGCCGGCGGCGATCATCATCCAGCCGTCGCGCGTCTCGAACGCCTGGTAGGGGCAGATCTCGGCGACGCCCGAGCCGTAGGGCTTGCGCACCTCGCCGTTGGCCTCGTAGCCGGCCAGCGGCACGGTCATCCACGCCAGCCCCGTCTCGAACAGCGAGGTGGAGATGCGCGTCCCCTCCCCCGAGCGCTCGCGGGCGAAGAGCGCGGCGAGCATGCCGATGACGCTCCACATGCCCGAGCCCATGTCCACCAGCGACACGCCCACGCGGACCGGCGGGCGGTCGCCCTCTCCGGTGACGCTCATGATGCCGGAGGTCGCCTGGGCGAGCGGGTCGTAGCCGGGCTTGGAGGCCAGCGGGCCGACGGCGCCGAACGCGCCGAGGTCGCACCAGATCAGCGACGGCCGCTCGGCACGGATCTCGTCGGCGTTGAAGCCGAACTTCTCCAGGATGCCGGGTCGCAGGTTCTGGATGACGGCGTCCGCCTCCTCGGTCATGAGGCGGCGCAGGTGCGCGGCGTCGTCGCGGTCGGACAGGTTGATGGTGATGCCCTCCTTGCCGCGGTTGAGGCAGGCGAAGGCGGAGGCGGTGTCGCCCCAGAACGGGGGACCCCACCCGCGGGCATAGTCCCCCTTGCCGGGGTTCTCGACCTTGATGACGCGGGCGCCGAGATCGGCGAGAATCATTCCCGCATACGGCGCCGCGACGCTGTGGCCGAGTTCGATGACGGTCACACCGTCGAGCGGCTTGTTGGCGTCCATCCCAAACCTCGTTTCTCGTTGAGCGCACACTAGGGTGGCCTCAAGGGCCGGGTCAATATAACGTTTCACGATAAATCGACCCGTCGGCGCCCGCCCCGGCGCCGGCATGAACACGGGCGGACACACCGCTCCGAAGTGGAGGACGCGCCGATGAACGGCCGCATGAACTCGATCGCCTGGCGGCACGAATGGGCGCCCGCCGCCGCCCGCTTCGCCGACCACACCGCCGTGGTCGACACCGACGGCGCCATCACCTACGCGGCGCTGTTCGACCACGCCGCCGGCGTCGCCGCCGCGCTCGCGGACATGCCCGCGGACGCCGTCGTCGCGACCGTCATGCCGAACGGGCGACACGCCGTCGCGGCGAGCTACGGCGTCGCGATGGCGGGCCTCACCGAGGCGCCGATCAACCCCGCCCTGTCGCCGGACGAGATCGCCCACTGCACCCGCCTCGCCGGCGCGACGCGCCTGCTGACGGTGCCGGAGGTGGCGGACAGGCTCGACGACCTCGCGCCGATCCTGGACCCGCGCACGGTCCCTCCGGTGCCGATCGCGGACCTCGCCGCGGTCCATGTCGACGCCGACGCGCCGGGGCGCATCATGTTCACCTCGGGGACGACGGGAAAACCGAAGGGCATCGTCCACACCCACGGCGGGCGGTGGATCGCCAACATCCTGCAGCGCGCCTCGCTGCAGATCGCGCCGGTCGAGGGCTGCAACGTCCTCCTGATGACGCCCTACTCGCACGGCGCAAGCCTCGTCACGCAGGCGTTCCTGGACGGCGGCGCGGCGGTGACGCTTCTCCCCGGGATCGACCTTCCGCGCGTAACGAACGCGCTTGAGGACAAGACTGTCGACCAGATCTTCGCCTCTCCCTCGGTCCTCGTGCGCTTTGCCGAAGCGTTCGCGGGGCGGGATTACCGGCACATTCGCGCGATCTACACGGGGACAGCGCCGCTCACCCCCGACGTCTACCACGCAGCGAAGGCGATCTTCGGCCCGGTGGTGCGGATCACCTACGGAAAGACCGAGACGTTCAACCCCATCACCGTCCTGACGCCCGCAGAGACCGACCGCTGGTACGCGTCCCCGGCGGCCGCCGCGTCCAACTGCGTCGGCTGGCCGGCGAGCGGGGTCGAGATCGCGCTCGGCGACGACGACGATCCGGACGGCGCCGCGCCAGCGGGCGACGACCGGGCCGCGCCGCGGCCGATTCTCCTGCGCGCGCAGCACATGATGGCCGCCGAGATCGGCCCGAACGGGATCACGCGGAGGCCGCCCGACGGATTCCACCGCACCGGCGACCTCGGCTTCATCGACGCCGAAGGGCGCCTCCACCTCGCCGGGCGCGAGGCCGACGTGATCAAGACCGGCGGCTACCGCGTCACGCCGGACGAAATCGAGGCGCAGCTCCGCCCGGCGATGCCGGGGGGAGAGCTCGTCGTCCTGTCGCTGCCCTCGGCCTACTGGGGCGAGATCATCACCGCCGTCGCCGCCGGTGCTCCGGAGGGCTGGGAGGCGGCGCTCGCGCCGGCACTGGAGGCGATGACGAAGCACAAACGCCCGCGCCTCTTCGTCGACGTCGAGGCCATCGCGCGCAACGGGCTGGGCAAGGTCGTGCGCAACCGGACGCGCGAGGCGGTGCTCGCCCGCTACCGCGTCGTCGACGGCCGCTACCCCGCCCTCGAGCCACTCGCCGACACGGCACACGTTGACAGCATGGCGGAGCCTGTGCACTCTCCGAAATGAAACGTTATACGAGACCGGGCCACTGATCCCCGACCAACGGGGACGCCAAATGGCCCGGCACAGGGAGGGCGCATGCGGCGCGTTGGCATCGATGTCGGCGGCACGTTCACGGACGTCGTCATGTTCGACGAGGGCGGTGGATCCGTCCTCACGACCAAGGTCCCCACGACACCCGCCGACCCCACGGTGGGCGCGCTCGACGGCCTGAGGGCGATCCTCGCCCTCTCCGGCGCCGCGGCCGAGGACATCGGCTTCATCGGCCACGGCACGACCATCGCCACCAACATGGTGATCGAGGGAAAGGGCGCGAAGACCGGGCTGATCACGACCCGGGGCTTCCGCGACATCCTCGAGCTGCGCCGCGCCTGGCGCCATGACCGCGCGGACCTCTACGACCTCTTCTTCGAAGCCCCGCGCGAGCTCGTCCCGCGGCGGCTGCGCGCCGAGGTCACCGAACGCACGCTCAACGACGGCACCATCGAGACCGCTCTCGACGAGGACGGCCTGATGGAGACCGTCAACGCGATGATCGAGGACGGGGTCGAGGCGATCGCCCTCGTCTTCCTCAACTCGCCCGCCAACGCGGCCAACGAGCGCCGCGCCCTCGAACTCGCCCGCGAACGGGTGAACCGCGCCTTCATCACCGGCTCGATCGAGGTGAACCCGGAGATCATGGAGTACGAGCGCACCTCCACGACCGCGGTCAACGCCATTCTGGGCCCGCGCTGCGCCACCTACGCGACGCAGTTCACCGACAAGGTGCGCGACCTCGGCATCCGCGCCGACATCTACTTCATGCAGTCGAACGGCGGCCTCACCTCCCCCGAGGCCGTCGCCGGAAAGCCCGTCACACTGCTGGAATCGGGACCCGCGGGCGGCGTCACGGCCGTGGCGCGCCTCTGCGAGCGGATGGGCGTCGCGGGCGCCATCTGCGGCGACATGGGCGGCACCTCGTTCGACATCTCGTTGGTGCGCGGCGGCCGGCCGGAGATGCGCAACGAGAGCGAGCTGCACTCCTACACGGTGCGCTGCCCGAACATCGACATCATCTCCATCGGCGCCGGCGGCGGCTCGATCGCCCACATCGACGAGGCGGGCGGCGTTCGCATCGGCCCGGAGAGCGCCGGCGCCGACCCCGGACCCGCCTGCTACGGCCGCGGCGGCACGCGCCCGACGGTGACGGACTGCAACCTCGTCCTCGGCCACGTCGACCCGACGAGCTTCATCGGCGGCGACTTCGCGCTCGACCGCGCGGCGGCCGAGACCGCCATCCGCACCCACCTCGCCGAGCCGCTCGGCGTCACGGTCGAGGAGGCCGCGCTCACCGTCCGCCAGGTCGCCAACGCGCTGATGGCGCAGGCGATGCGCCTCATCACCGTGGAGCGCGGCTACGACCCGCGCGACTTCGTCTACGTGCCCTACGGCGGCGCGGGTCCCGTCCACGCCGTCGACCTCGCCCGCGAGCTCGACGTGCCGACGGTGGTCCTGCCGCCTATGCCGGGCGTCTTCTCCGCGTTCGGCATGCTCGTGTCTGACATGAAGAACGACACGCAGGCCTCGATCGTGGAGAACGTCTCCGACCTCGACGCCGACCGGCTGAACGCCGTCTTCGCCGACCTCGAGAAGGCGGCCGCCGCCCCGATGCGCGCTGCGGGCCTCGCCGACACCGACATCGTCATCGAGCGCCGCGCGGACTGCCAGTACCTCGGCCAGGGGCAGACGATGCCCGTCTCCGTCGCGCCAGGCACGCTCGACGCCGCCGGCGTCGGCGCCATCGGCCGCGACTTCCAGGAGGAGCACCGCCGGCACTGGAACTTCGACATCGAGGGACGACCGGTCCGCATCGTCAACGCGCGCGTCACCGCCATCGGCAAGGTCGGCGCGTTCCTGAGCCCGCCCGCGCGCAAGCGCAACGGCGAGGCGCTCGCCCCTGCAGGCACCGCCCGCGTCCACTTCGACGACGGCATCGCCGAGGTCCCGCGCTACCGCCGCGACGACCTTTGCATCGGCGACAGCGTCGAGGGCCCGCTCGTGGTCGAGGAGCTGTCCTCGCGCATCGCCATTGCCAGCGGCGACGCGCTCGAGGTCATGGACGACGCCACCATCGTGATCACCGTGGGGAAACGCTGATGGACAAGGCCACATCCGCCATCATCCGCTCCGGCCTCTACGCCATCGCGCGTGAGATGAAGTCGGCGATGATGAAGACCGCCGGCAGCCCGATCATCCACTCCGGCGGCGACGCCTCCGCGGCGATCTTCGACGCCAGCATGCAGCTCGTCGCCCAGGGCAACGACATCCCGACGATGATGGGCTCGGCCGTCATCTCGACGAAGGCCTCGGTGGAGGCGATCGGCGCCGAGAACCTGCGCCCGGGCGACGTCATCATCTCCAACGACGTCTACCTCGGCGGCGGCAACCACCAGCCGGACGTGCAGCTCACCCGGCCGGTCTTCGTGGACGGCAGGATCGTCGCCTACACCATGACGCGCGGCCACTGGGTGGACATCGGCGGCACCGCCCCCGGCTCGTTCACGCCCGTCACCTGGGACCTTCACGCGGAGGGACTGCGCCTGCCGCCCGTCCTCCTCTACCGCGACGACAAGCCGGTGAAGGACCTCTTCCGCCTCATCGTCACGAACACGCGCGACGAGGGCAACCGCGTCCTCGACATCAACGCCCAGTACGCCGGCACCTACGTCGGCGACCAGCGCATCGCCGAGATGGCGAAGAAGTTCGGCGCCGACACCCTCGCGGAGGCGATGCGCGAGGCGCTCGACTACTCCGAGACACTGATGCGCGCGCAGATCGAGCGCATCCCCGACGGCGTCTACGAGGGCGAGGACTTCGTCGAGCCCGTGCAGGCGCCCGGCTGGCCGACCGACCTCATCCCGATCCGCGTGGAGATCACCGTCTCCGGCGACCGGATGACGTTCGACTATACCGGCACCGGCGCGCAGGTCCGCGGCGGCATCAACTGCCCGTTCTCGGTCACGTGCAACTCCACCTGGTTCACGGTGAAGGCGATCACCGACCCGTCGGTGCCGATCAACCAGGGCTGCTACCGGCCGATCGAGATCATCTGCCCCGAAGGAACGCTCCTCAACTGCACCTACCCCGCGTCGGTGGTCTCCGGCGTCACCGAGACGTCGCCGCGCGTGATCGACATGCTGCTGACGACGCTCGCCCAGGCCGTGCCGGACCGCGTGGTGGCTCAGTCCAACGACTCGGCCTTCTCGGTCATCATGTCCGGCGCCGATCCGGACATGGCGCGCGCCAGGGCGCTGGGGCGCAAGCACATCCAGCACATCGACCCGCACGGCGGCGGCTATGGTGGCCGGCCGATGCGCGACGGGGTGAGCGCGATCCGCGTCCTCGTCGGCAACGCGGGCACGACCTCGGTCGAGCAGATCGAGCATCTGACGCCGCTCAAGGTCGACAGCTGGAGCCTCGTGCCGGATTCGGGCGGCGCGGGCCGGTGGCGCGGCGGGCTGACGTGCGAGCGCGTCTACACCGTCGGGTTCGACGAGGCGACGTTGACGGTCATGGCGGAGCGCGGCCTCGTCGCCCCCAAAGGCCTCTTCGGCGGCGAGGCGGGGCACTGCTTCACCGCGCGCGTCGAGACCACCGGCGGCGACACGGTCCAAGTCCCGTCCAAGGGCGCCTACGTCGTCGTCAACAAGGGCGACCGCGTGACGGTGCGGCCGGCCGGCTCCGGCGGCTACGGCAACCCGCTGGCGCGCGAGCCCGAGCGCGTGCTCTCCGACGTCCTGGACGGCTACATCACCGCCGAGGCCGCCCTCGCCTCCTACGGCGTCGTCTTCGACGCCACCGGCAAGTCCGTCGACGAGGCCGCGACGCGCGCACGCCGCGACGAGATGGCAAAGGCGGCGGCATGAACGCCCCGAGCCGCTTCTCCGCGACGTCGCCCCCCGAGCCGGAGGACACGCCGTCCGCCGGCGGTGCGCCCGCCCTCGCGCCAGCGGACTCGCGGTCCTGCGCGGCGCCGAAGGATGCGGCGGCGCCCCCCTCCCCGGAGGGCGTGACAGCTGGCACCGTGACAGCTGGCACCGACCCGGCGAACGCGGCAACGCCGGGCTCCGTCGTGCCCCGCCCCCCGCTCGGCATGGCGCTCGACCGCGCCCTTGCCGACCTCGCGGGCGCGATGCTCCTCGCCATGATGGTGATGACCGTCGGCTCTAGCCTCGGCCGCTTCCTGTTCTCGGCGCCGATCCCGGACATGGAGGCGATCGCCGAGATGCTCCTCGTCGCGGTCGTCTTCCTGCCGCTCGCCTACACCCAGGCGCGGCGCGAGCACGTCGAGGTCACCCTTTTCACGGACCCCTTCCCGCTGCGCCTGCGCCGCGTCGTGATCGTCGCGGGCTGGCTCGTCGGGCTCTTCGGCTTCGCCGTCCTCGCCTACGCGATGGCCAAGGGCGCCTTGCGGGCCCACGCCACCGGCGACGCCTACCTCGGCGTCAACAAGATCCTGACCTGGCCGGCGCGCGCCGTCGCCGTCGTCGGTCTCGTCGCCCTCCTCCTTCGCCTCGGCGTCGACCTCGCGACACGCCGGCGCGAAGCCGCAGAAACCGCCGCGCAGACGGCGGACGACATCGAATACGCTCAATAGGGAGAAACCCCATGACGACCCGCTTCAGGGTATTGGCCGCCGGCCTCTTCGCCGCCACCGCGCTCGCCGCCGCGCTTCCGGCGGACGCGGCCGACATCACCATCCGCTACGCCTCCCCGTCGGCCGTCACGGACCCGACGCAGGAAGCCATCGTCTGGTTCACCGAGGAGGTGGAGAAGCGCACCGACGGGCGCGTCGCCTTCGAGATGTACCTCGGCAACTCGCTGGTTAAGGACCAGGACATCGTCGCCGCCATCGGCGACGGCCTCATCGAGATGGGCAAGATCTACACTGTCTCCTATCCGGGCCAGATGCAGCTCATCAACATGGTGAACCTGCCGTTCACGAGCCCCTCCCCGTACGTCGCCATCAACGTCATCCACGGCATGATGGAGAAGTACCCCGAGTTCGACGCCGAGCTCGAGAAGCTCAACGTCATGGCCCTCGGCATCATCCCGACCGGCGGCACCGGCATTGTCTCCAAGGAGAAGATCGAGACCGTCGAGGACCTGAAGGGATTCAAGGTCCGGGCACGCGGCGTGCAGGCGCAGGCGTTCTCCGCCGTCGGCGCGACCCCCGTGTCGATCCCCTGGAACGACGTCTACGAGGCGCTCTCCAAGGGCGTCGTGTCGGGCTCGACCAACTACATCGTCACCACCCGCCCCATCCGCCACAACGAGGTGACGGACTATTACGTCGCCGCCGGTCTCGGCCAGGCGATCCAGTTCGAGCTGGTCAACCGCGACTTCTGGAACGCCCTCCCGGAGGACATCCGGACGATCCTGACCGACACCATGCGCGAGGCCGAGGAGCGCTACGCCAAGCGCGCGTCGGAGCTCGCCCTCGAGGAGCGCGAGACCCTCGCCAACGAGAGCGGCCCGGCGAAGATGGAATACATCGCCCTCGACCCGGCCGAACGCGAGAAGTGGATCGCCGCCTCGCCCGACTTCTTCGGCGACTGGGCGAAGGCCAACGCCGCCGCCGGCGACACCGCCGCGATGGTCGAGACCTACAAGTCCCTGCAGGACGAGTTCACCGCGAAGGGCGAGGAACTCGGCGTCGTGGACATGTGGTGACGGGCGCGTCACCCCAACGCCTCCCCCAGCGCGGCTGAGCCGCGTGGCCCCTGGCGTGGGTCCTCTCTGCGGAGGGACCCACGCCCTCTTCCCCTCGAACCTCTCGGAGTGCTGACGTGGACGGCACGCTCCTCGCCCCTGTCGCCGGGCTGACCATGATCGCGCTCCTCGTGATGCGCGTCCCCATCGCGTTCGGCCTCCTGTTCACCGCCGTCGTCGGCCTCTTCGTGCTGAACGCGACGCGGATGGGCGCCTTCAATTTCGACTTCGGCTGGAAGAGCACGGTCTCGATGCTCGGCCGCGACCCGTACTCTTTCGTCGCGAGCTTCACGCTGATGGCGATCCCGATGTTCCTCCTCATGGGGAACTTCGCCTTCGCGTCGGGCGCGACGCGCGACGCATACGCCACGGCGCGGGTCTGGCTGGCGCGACTGCCGGGCGGGCTCGCCTGTGCCTCCGTCGTCGCCTGCGGTCTGTTCGCGGCGATCTCGGGCTCCTCCCTCGCCACCGCCGCCGCCATGGGCCGCATCGCCGTCCCGGAGATGCTGCGCCAGGGCTACGACCCGCGCCTCGCCTCGGGCTCCGTGGCAGCGGGCGGCACGCTCGGCGCGCTGATCCCGCCGTCGATCCTCATGGTGATCTTCGGCATCTTCGCCGAGCAGTCGATCGGCCAACTCCTCATCGGCGGCATCGTGCCGGGGATCCTCACCGCGCTCACCTACGTCGCGATCATCGTCGTCAGGGCCAAGCTGAACCCGCGCCTCGCGCCGCCGGTGACGGAGCGGTTCACGAACCGCGACCGGCTCCTCTCCCTCGCCGGCACGTGGCAGATCCTGCTGATCTTCGCCGTCATCATCACCGTGATCTACACCGGGATCGGCACGCCGACCGAGGCGGCGGCGTTCGGCGCGGCCGCGGTCCTCGTGCTCGGCGTCCTGCGCGGGCGCATCCGCCGGGGAAACGCCTGGTCGGCGGTGCGCGAGACCGTCGTGCAGACGGCGATGATCTTCGCCATCGCCATCGCCTCCAAGGTGCTCGTCTCGTTCGTCGCCTTCACCGGCGTCTCGGCCGACCTCGCGACCTGGGCGGGCAGCATCGAGGGCGGACGCATCTGGGTCCTCCTCGCGCTCACCCTCGCCTACGTGGTGCTGGGCATGTTCATGGACCCGATCGGCATCCTCCTGCTGACGCTGCCGGTGGTGGTGCCGGTGGTCGACGCGCTCGGCTACAACCTCATCTGGTTCGGCGTCTTCCTGGTGAAGCTCCTCGAAGTCGGCATGATCACCCCGCCGGTCGGCCTCAACGTGTTCGTCCTCAAGAGCGCCATCGGCAACGCCGTGTCGCTGGAGAACGTCTTCCGCGGCATCGGCCCCTTCCTCTTGATGGACATCGTGACCCTCGCGATCCTCATCGCCCTGCCGGACCTTGTGCTCTGGCTGCCGAACCTGATGTACGGCTAGAGGCGATGCAAACTATCGGACGTCATGCTGCGGACCGGGCGCAAGTCGCATGAAACATGCAAAGCGCCCCCTCCGGGCCGCCGCGTCGGCCGGCCCGGAGCGACGCGGCAAGGACGTTCGAGATCGGAGTGCGGGACAGCATGAACAGAAAGCGTGGCGGACCGACCATCAAGGACGTCGCGCAGGCGGCGGGCGTCTCCATCGGCACCGCATCCCGCGTGATCAACAAGAAGGCGACCGTGCGGCCGGAGATCCGCAACGCGGTCCTGTCGGCGATCGACCGGCTCAACTACCGCCCCAACGCGGTGGCGCAGTCGATGCGCCGCCAGTCCACCCAGCTCGTCGGCTGCATCATCCGCGAGATCAACATCCCCGCGCTCGCGGCCTTCGTGCGCGCGACCCACGACGTGCTCGACCAGGCGGGCTACTCCCTCGTCATCTCCAACTCCGAGGGGATCCGCGAACGGGAGATCGAGCTGATCGACCGGCTCGGCCGGCTCCAGACCGACGGCGTGATCCTCGGCCCCTACAGCCCGATCGACGCGCAGTTCGAGAAGGTGCTGCACGACTTCGGCGGCCCGATCGTCCTCGTCGATCGCGACAAGCCGGACTGGGCGGACGCGGTGATGGCCGACCATGCCGGCTCCATCGAGGCGGCGACCACCCGGCTCATCAACCTCGGCCATCGCCGGATCTGCCTCATCACCGGCCGGCCGGACCTCTTCCCCGCCGGGGAGCGGGTGCGCGGCTATCGCAACGCCTTCGCGCGCGCCGGCCTGCCGGTCGACGAGGCCTACGTGCGCACAACCGGGTTCCTCGCCAACGAGGGCTTCCGCCATTCCTCCTCGATCCTCGGCGGCAAGGACGCGCCGACCGCGATCATCGCCGGCGGCATCGACATGCTGGCCGGCGTCCTGCGGGCGGTGCGGGTGCGGGGGCTGTCGATCCCGCAGGACATCTCGGTGATCGGCTCGGGCGAATCCGAGCTCGCGGAGCTGCACAGCCCGCCGATCAGCATCCAGCGCTGGGACCAGGCCGAGGTCGGCCGCACCGCCGCCCATCTCCTGCTTCGCCGGATCTCCGGCGACCGGACGAGCCCGCCGGAGCACGTGCTGCTGCCGGCCGAATTCGTCGAGCGCGGCTCCATCGGACCGCCGCGCCAATCCTGATCAGAGGACACGCCCCATGACCACCATCGACACGCCCGCAAGCGAGAGCGCGGCCTTCGCCGACCTCGGCACCTACGAGACGCTTCAGGTGGAGATGGCCGCGCCGCACGTCCTCGTCGTGCGGTTCGACCGGCCGGAGGTGCGCAACGCGATCTCCACCCAGATGGGGCGCGACATCCACACCCTCTTCACCCGCCTCAACGCCGGGCCCGGGGAGATCCGCGCCGTCGTGCTGACCGGGACCGGTGACCGGGCGTTCTGTGCCGGCGTCGACCTGAAGGAGCGGCGCGGCATGTCCGACGCCGACTGGCACCGCCAGCACGCGCTGTTCGAGCGGATGATGCTCGCCATGCTCGACTGCCCGCTGCCGATGATCGCGGCGGTCAACGGTGCCGCCTTCGCCGGCGGCTGCGAGTTCGCCCTCCTCGCGGACTTCATCTACGCGTCCACCAATGCCCGCTTCGCGCTGACGGAGGTGACGATCGGCATCATGCCGGGCGGCGGCGGGACGCAGACGCTGCAGCGCCGCATCGGCTACGCGCGCGCGGCCGAGACGATCTTCACCGGCCGGCCGATCTCGGCGGCCGACGCGGCGGACTGGGGCCTCGTGAACCGCCTGACCGAGCCGGAGACGCTGCTGGCGACAGCGGTGGACACCGCGTCGGCCATCGCCCGCAACGCGCCGCTCTCCATCCGCCAGGCCAAGCGCGCGATGACGCTCGGCGGGCGCATGGACCTGCGCACCGGCATGTTCTTCGAGATCGACGCCTACAACGCCCTCGTCGGCACCGCCGACCGGCGGGAGGGCATCACCGCCTTCAACGAGAAGCGCGCCCCGGTCTTCACCGGCCACTGACCACCGCCGCAACGCCACGCGAGGCGCGGCGACCGGACAGTCGCCGCCGCGGATCCTGAAACGAAAAAGGGGCGCCGGAGATCCGGCGCCCCTTCCGTCGTGCCGGCGAGGGAGAATTCAACCGAGCACGAGCGTCGGCAGCCACAGCGAGAGCTGCGGCACGACCATCACGGCCAGCAACAGCAACGCGATCAGCACCACGAACGGCACGATCCCGCGAATGACCTCCGCCATCGGCGCCTTGGTGATCGACGACAGCACGAAGAGGTTCAGGCCGACGGGCGGCGTCAGCAGCGCGAGCTCCATGTTGATCGTCACGATCACGCCGAACTGGATCGGGTCGATCCCGAACTCCGGCAGCAGCGGCAACAGCACCGGCAGTGCGATCAGGAGGACCGAGAAGACCTCCAGGAACATGCCGAGGACGAAGAACAGCACCGTCACGAACGCCAGGAAGGCCGCCGGACTGAGCTGCTGCTGGCGCGCGAAGTCGACGATCGCCGCCGTCGCCCCGCTCTCCGTCACCCAGTGACCGAAGATCAGCGCGGTCACGATGATGATCATGATCGTCGCCGCGTTGCGCGTGGCGAGCGCGATCAGCGGGATCACCCCCTTGATCGTGATCGAGCGGTAGAAGACGAGGCTCACCAGGATCGCCGCCACCGCCGACAGGGCCGCCGCCTCGGTCACCGTCGCGACGCCGCCGTAGATGCCGCCCAGCACGATGATCGGGATCGACAGCGCCGGCAGCGCGCGCAGGTTGGTAGCGAGGAAGTCGCCCCGCGCCATCGGCGTTTCCGACCGGCGATAGCCCTTGCGGCGCGCGTAGAAGACGATCCACCCGGAGATCAGCGCGGCCTGGATCAGGCCCGGGATCACCCCCGCCAGGAAGAGGCGCGGCACCGACTCGTCGGAGAGGACGCCGTAGACGACCATCGCGAGGCTCGGCGGGATGAGGATGCCGAGCGTGCCGGACGAGCCGACGATGCCGGCCGCGAACGGGCGCGCGTACCCCTCCCGCAGCATCGCCGGCACGAGGATGGTGCCCATCGCGAGCGCCGTCGCGACGCTCGAGCCGCACATCGCCGCGAAAATCGTGCAGGCGATCACGCAGACGATGCCGAGACCGCCGCGCACCCGGCCGACCCAGGTGAGCGCGGCGTCGATCAGCGCCTTCGCGACGCCGCCGCGCTCCATGAACGTCGCGGCGACCACGAAGAAGGGCACCGCGATGAGGGTCTGCGAGTTGAGCTCGTCGACGATCTTCTGCGTCACAGAGATCATCGGCGCGCCGGTGGAAGCGAGGAGCAGCGCCGCGGTCACCCCGAGAACGAGGTAGATCGGCAGGCCGAGGACGAGGAGACCTCCGCCGCCGGCAACCAGTGCGCCCGTCATGCCGGGTCCTCCAGGGTATCGTCAGGGGCGTCCCAGCCGGCGAGGATCGCGATCGCCGCGGTCACATGGCCGATCGCGATGAGGGCCGCCGAGACGGGAAGCGACGCGTAGTAGATCCAGAGCGGGAAGCGCAGGGTGGTCGCCGAGAGGTCGCCGAAGTCCCATGCCTCGTAGGCGACGGCATAGCCGTAGCGGAACAGGAACACCGCGAACGCGGCGCCGACGAGGTTGGCGAGGACATCCAGCCCGCGCTGCACCGTCGTCGGCATCAGGCCGACGACGAGGTCGGCGCGGATGTGCCGCCGCTCGCGCGTCACCCGGCCCACCGCCAGGAGCACCGCCCACATGACGATGTAGACGGTGACCTCCTCCGTCACGTGCGGCGCGTAGGCCGGCGCCAGCCAGCGCAGCACGACGGTGTAGAGGACGAGCGCGAGCGCACCGCCCACCATCGTCCCCGTCACCCAGACTTCGAGGCCGGTCCAGAAGGTGGCAAAGGCCCGCGCGACGCGCGCGAGCGGCGAAGCGCCGCCGCCACCGGACGCGGTGGCAGCGGCGCCGTGGCGCTCGGCGGCGTCAGTCGAGGAGGCCACGCTCGCGCAGCTCCTCGATGGCGAGGCTCACCAGCTCGTCGTCGATCTGCATTTCCTCGACGAGCCCTTCCTGGCGCGGCATCAGCATGCGCCGCCCCTCGGCGAGCTGCTCCTCGGTCGGCGTCGTCATATCCATCCCTTCGGACATCAGTTTCTCGCGCGCGGCGTCCTGCGCCTCGGCGGCCATGCGGCGCTCCTCCGGCACGGTCTCGGCCCACGCCTCGGTGATCGCGTCCTGCAGCTCCGGATCCAGCTTGTCCCAGAACGCGGACGAGACCATCGGCACGTACTGGCCGAACCACTGGCGATCCTCGAAGGCGTGCTTGAGGCCCGAGTCCCACAGCTTCGCGCTGGCGATGCTCTCGTGGGTGGAGGAGACGGCGTCCACCACGTGCGAGGACAGCGCCATGGGCACGTCCGGCCAGGCGATCATGTTGGCGACACCGCCGAAGCCCTCGACGCGCGCCGCGTTCGCGGTCCCGCCGGAGATGCGGATCTTGAGGTTCTTCATGTCGGCGTGCGTCTTGATCGGCGCGCCGGTGGCATAATAGTTCGAGAAGCCGAGGTTGAGCCACGGCCCGAGGACGTGGACGCGCAGCCGGTCCTCCGCCCGCTCGTTGATCTTCTGGCCGATCTCGCCGTCCATCAGCTCGAGCGTCACCTCGGCGGGGAGGCCGTAGAACATCGGCAGCGACGTGAGGCCGAAGCTCGGCACCGCGCCGTCGAGCACCCAGGTGCCGGGGACGGCCATCTCCACCGCGCCCTGGCGCAGCGCGCGCGCCACGTCACGGTCACGGTAGAGCTGCGCGGAGGGGTAGACCTCCACCTTCAGCTTGTCGCCGGCCTTCTCCTCGAGCTTCTCGACGAAGAGCTCGATGGCGTGGTTGCGCACGTGGCTCGGGTTCGTGTCGAGCGAGATGCGCATCGTCTCCTGCGCCGCGGCGCTCGTGACGAAGGCGGCGCTCAGGACGAGGCCTGCCGCCAGCCGAGCGAGTGTTCGGGTCATCGTGGATTCCTCCCAGTATGGCGGGCCCCGCCTCTCCGGACGGTGGCCCTGGTCAGTGTCAGTGCGGTACGGCCAGCGGCAGGTCCCGCAGGGACGGCAGGTCGGCCAGGTTGAGGAGCGCCGTGCAAAGCTCGTCGGCGGCGGCCGGCGAGAGGCGGCGCGTGGCGCAGTCGCGGAACTTCTCGCGCAGCTCCTCCTCGGAGAGGCGGCGCTCCCAGCTCCCCTTGGCGTAGGCGACGGGTGCCGCCTCGAGGCGCTGGCCACGCGCGACGACATAGACGTCGTCCGTCGGCGCGAACGGCGTGCCCGGCATCTCCTCCCTGGTGGTGGTGCAGGACACCTTCTCCATCGCCGCCATCACCTCGGGCCGGCGCACGAAATCGTCCGTCAGCTCCGACAGGCCGACGCGGCGCGCGACCAGCGCCGAGGCCATCGCGAACTCCATCGAGAACTTCGCCTCGAGCCCCGTCTTCGGCCGATGGTTGCGCAGCATGAGGAGTTGGGTCTCGCCGGTCTTGACGTGAACCTCCTCCACGTCCTCCGGCTTCAGGTCGTGCTCGGCGACGATGTCGAGCATCGCGTCGATGGCGCGGTGGGTGGAGTAGCAGAGCGGATAGCGCTTCACGTTGACGCCGAGGTCCGGCAGCCGCCACGTCCGGCCCAGCGCGTGGTCCTGGTCGGAGAGATCGGGATTGCCGGAGGGCGAGTGCGCCCGCATGAAGCCTGTGCGGTGCTCCAGCGCGTCCGGCGATCCGGTGAACCCGTCCTTGGCGAGGCGCGCGGCGATGACACCCGCCTGCGCCGCGCGGCCGGCGTGAAGCGGCTTCGTCATGGTGCCGAAGTTGGCGACGAGGCCCGCGGCGAGCGAGGCGCCGATGGCGATGGCGTTGGCCGTCTGCTCGGCATCCAGCTTGTTGAGGTGCGCGCAGGCCGCGGCGGACGACACCGCGCCCCAGGCCGCCGTCGGGTGGAAGCCGCGGTCGTGGAGCTGGCCGGGCTCGAGGTCCTTGAGCAGCGCCCAGATCTCGTAGCCGATGACGTAGGCGTTGAGCGCGTCGCGGCCGGACGACCCGAGGGTCCAGCCCTCCGCGAGGATCGCCGGAGCGAGCACGGTGGACGGGTGGCCGTCCATCGCGACGTCGTCGTAGTCGAGCGCGTGGCCGGCGACGCCGTTGACGAAGGCGGCGTCCGAGGCCGTCAGGTTGCGGCCCGAGGGGATCTGCGGCGCGCCGGTGTTCGACGTCGAGGTCTCGACGAGGCGCGCGGCCATCATGGCGGCGGGCTCGTCGGCGCCGGCGATCATCACGCCGACGCAGTCGGCGATGCCGACGATGGCCGCCTCGAGGGCCGCGTCGGGCACCTCTGCGAGCGGATAATGGGCCGCGAAGGCGGCGGTCTGGCGGGTCAGTCCATCCATGGCGGGGCCTCTAGTAGGAGCGCGGCAGGCCGAGCACCTTGGTGCTCAGGAAGGCGAGGATCATGTTGGAGGAGATCGGCGCGGTCTGATAAAGCCGCGCCTCGCGCCACTTGCGCTCGACGTCGTACTCCTTGGCGAAGCCGAAGCCGCCGTGGACCATCAGCGCGGCCTCGGCCGCCTGCCAGGTCGCCTCGGACGCGAGAAGCTTCGCCATGTTGGCGTCCGCCCCGCAGGGCTGGTTCGCCTGGAAGAGCGCGGCGGCGCGGCGGGCCATCATCTCCGCCGCCTCCAGGGAGGCGTAGGCCCGGGCGAGCGGGAACTGCACGCCCTGGTTCTGGCCGATGGCGCGGCCGAAGACGGTGCGGTCGTTGGCGTAGTCGACGCCCTTCCTCAGGAGCCAGCGTCCGTCGCCGATGCACTCCTGCGCCACGAGGATGCGCTCCGCGTTCATCCCGTCGAGGATGTAGCGGAAGCCCTGCCCCTCCTCGCCGATGAGGTTCTCGGCGGGCACCTCCATGTTGTCGAAGAACACTTCGGTGGTGTTGTGGTTGATGAGGGCGTCGATCGGCTTGATCTCGCAGCCGTTCCCCTTCGCCTCGCGCAGGTCCACCAGGAACACCGACAGCCCGTCGGTGCGCTTCTTGCACTCGGAGGCCGGCGTGGTGCGCGCCAGGAGCAGCATCAGGTCCGAATAGAGCGCGCGGGACGTCCAGACCTTCTGGCCGTTGACGACGTACTTGTCGTTGCCCTTCTTCTCGGCGCGGGTCTTCAGCTGCGTGGTGTCGGAGCCGGTGGTCGGCTCGGTCACGCCAAACGCCTGCAGGCGCAGTTCGCCCGACGCAATCTTCGGCAGGTAGCGCCGCTTCTGCTCCTCGCTGCCGTGCCGCAGCAGGGTGCCCATGATGTACATCTGCGCATGCGCCGGGCTCGCGGTGCAGCCGGAGGCGTTGATCTCCTCCAGGATGACGGCGGCCGCGCGCAGGGGCAGGCCGGATCCGCCGTACTCCTCGGGAATGAGGGCGCCGAGGAAGCCGCCTTCGGTGAGGGCGTCGACGAACTCGGACGGGTAGCTCGAGGTCTCCTCGAGCTTGCGCCAGTAGGCGGTGGGGTAGTCCTCGCAGATGCGGCGGACGGCGTCGCGCAGGTCGCCGTAGTCCTCGCCGAGCGCGACGGTCACCTCGGCGGAGTCGGAGGGCATCATGTCCATGGGGTCTTCCTCAGGCGGCCTGGCGGTGGATCGGCGCGAAGGTCTTGGGCAGGCCCGACTGGGCGACCTGGCCGGCGAAGCGCTCGCCCGGGAGCCATGTCTCGACCGTCTGGCGCAGGGCGACGAGGGCCTCTATGTCGATGCCGGTGGCAAAGCCCGTCGCCTCGGCGAGGAACGCCGCGTCCTCGAGGTTGATGTTGCCCGACGCGCCGGGCGCGAACGGGCAGCCGCCGAGGCCGCCGATGGAGGCGTCGAACGCCCGCACGCCGACCTCGAGAGCCGCCGCCATGTTGGCGAGGCCGAGGCCGCGCGTATCGTGCAGGTGCAGAAGGAGCGGCCGGTCGCCGATCTCCTTCATCACGCCGGTCAGGATGCGCTTCACCTGCGCCGGGTTCGCGTAGCCCACCGTGTCGGCGACGATGATCTCGTCCGCCCCGAGGCCGCAGAGCTCGGCCGCGATCTCGTAGACCCGGGCCTCCGGCACCTCGCCCTGGATGGTGCAGCCGAAGGCGGTGGCGATACCGGCAGCGAGGCAGGTCTTCGGCGCGGTCTCGTTGCGCAGCTCGACGATGCGGCCGAAGTCGTCGATCGAGGCCTGCGTCGAGCGGCGGATGTTGGCGAGGTTGTGCTCCTCGCTGGCCGACAGGACGTAGTTGAGCTTCGGGATACCGAGCGCGAAGCCGCGTTCGGCGCCGCGCGCATTGGGGATCAGCGCGGACGGCAGGTAACCGGGGATCGAGAGGGTCGCGGCGACCACCTCCTCGGCGTCGGCGAACTGGGGTGCGATCTTCGCGGGGACCAGCGAGGTGATCTCCACCTCCGGCACGCCGGCGGCGACGACGCGCCGGCACCACTCGATCTTGTGTTCGGTCGGCACGATGGCCTTGACGAGCTGGAGCCCGTCCCTGAGGCCGACATCGCGCAAAATAACGTTTTCCATGCCCTCTCCTATCGCCGCGTTGCGCAGTTGGCGGTGACGGGGGTGGGCCGGCACGCCGGGTGCCGCCGATGTCGCGCCCTGGCGCGCATCTTCCCTCACATCACCCGGCATTTCCTCGCCGACCGATCGGCCTTCCCTTGTGCGCCGGCGCTCGCACGCAAACCGCAGCGTCGCTTCTTTTGTGCCCCGACGGTAGGTTTGCCTCGTCGGCCTGTCAATATAACGTTTCATATTTCAATCGCCCGGAGCGCCCCGGCAAGGGCGGAAGTCATGTCCTCCCGCGGGTCCGACGGTCGCCGCACAGGCCTGACGCCGCCGGATCCGTGCAGCGAACGGCCCCGGCGCGGCGCGCCATCGCTGCCGGTGTGCAAAACGGTCGCGCTCCTGGATGCGAAGGGCCGGGAAGGCCGGTCCCCGACCGCGCCCGGCGATGTCCATCGCAGAGGCCGGGCCGGTCCCGGCCACCGAACGGCAGGACCGCGGATACGCCTCAGATGCAGGGCCACACGCGTTGGTAGAATGCTGCCGCAAAGGTATTGTCTTGCCTGCCCGCAGTGGACAGGCGCCGGACCGGCGTCATGGGACGGCTCCGGCGCTGGGTCAGGAGCCTCGGCGACAGGGAGGCACGACGTGAGCGAACCCACCATCCGTGACGTCACGTACCAGCTCCTGAGAGAGCTCGGCCTGACGACGGTCTTCGGCAACCCGGGATCCACCGAGGAGACCTTCCTCAAGGACTTCCCCGGGGACTTCCGCTACATCCAGACCCTGCAGGAGGCGTCGGCCGTGGGCGCGGCGGACGGCTACGCGCAGGGCATGCGCCGGCCCGCGCTCGTCAACGTGCACACCTCGGCCGGCCTCTGCAACGGGATGAGCAACGTCCTGACGGCGGCGATGAACCACACGCCCCTCATCATCACCGCCGGCAACCAGACGCGCGAGATGCTGCTGATGGAGCCGTGGCTCACCAACATCGAGCCCGGCATGCTGCCGCGCCCCTGGGTAAAATGGAGCTACGAGCCGGTCCGCGCCGAGGACGTGCCGGCCGCGTTCATGCGCGCCTACGCCGTGGCGATGCAGCCGCCGCAGGGCCCGGTCTTCCTCTCCATCCCGCTCGACGACTGGGACAAGCCCGCGCGGGGCGCGGCCACCGTGCGCAGCGTCGCCTCGCGCGTCGCCCCGGATCCGGATGGGATCGCGCGCTTTGCCGAGGCGCTCGGCGCAGCCCGCCACCCCGCGCTGATCTACGGCGCCGCGATCGCCCGCGGCCAGGGCTGGCCCCAGGCCATCGCCCTCGCCGAGAAGCTCCAGGCCCCGGTCTACTCGGCCCCCGCCTCGGAGCGCCCGCCGTTTCCCGAGACGCACGCGCTCTACTGCGGTGGCCTCCCCTTCGCCATAGGCCCCCTCGCGAAGCGGCTGGAGGGGCACGACCTCGCGGTCGTCATCGGCGCGCCCGTCTTCCGCTACTACCCCTACGTGCCCGGCCCGTGGCTGCCCGACGGCCTGCGCCTGCTCCACGTGTCCGACGATCCGGTGGAGACCGGGCGCGCCCCGGTCGGCGAGAGCCTGATCGGCGACGCGGTGCTGGCGCTCGAAGCGCTGGAGCGGCTGGTGCCGCCCCGCGCCGAGCCGGTACGCCCGATCGAGCGGCAACCCCACGGCATGGCCCCTCACCCCGCCGCGACGGGTGGCGCCGCGGACGGAGAGATCGGCGCCCTCGACCTCTTCCGCGCGCTGCGGGAGGCCGCCCCGGCCGACACGGTGCTGGTGGAGGAGTCCCCCTCCAACCTCGGCGAGCTGCACACCGCATGGCCGGTCGACAAGCCCGACTCGTTCTACACCTTCGCCAGCGGCAGCCTCGGCTGGAACCTGCCGGCAGCCGTCGGCATCGCCCTCGCCGAGCGTGACAGCGGGCGCAACCGCCCGGTGCTGGCCGTCATCGGCGACGGCTCGTTCCAGTACTCCGTACAGGCCCTGTGGACCGCCGCGCAGCACGACCTGCCCGTCCTGTTCGTCGCCCCGCGCAACGGCCAGTACGCCATCCTGAAGGCGTTCGCCGAGCTCGAGGAGACGCCGGGCGTTCCCGGCCTCGACATCCCCGGCCTCGACCTCGTCGCGCTGGCGAAGGGCTACGGCTGCACCGGGGAGCGTGCCGAGACGCTCGACGAGGTGCGCCGGATCTGCGCCGAAGCGTTTTCCCGCAAGGGACCGACGGTTCTAGAGGTCCCGATCGCGAAGACCGTCCCGTCCCTCCTCTGACCCGCCGCGAGCGCCACGGGTCGCGCGCCCGCATACGAAAACGTCCGCCCCGGATGCCGGGGCGGGCGCGAATCGCGGTTCCAACGAAGCCGAGCGGGCCTACCGGGAGGCCGTCGACAGCGCCGCCTCGCCGCGGACCGGAAGCGTCCAGTTCGGGCGGATGAAGTGGCAGGTGTATCCGTTGGGGTAGCGCTCCAGGTAGTCCTGGTGCTCCGGCTCCGCCTCCCAGAACGGGCCCGCCGGCTCGACCTCGGTCACCACCTTGCCGGGCCACAGGCCCGACGCCTCGACGTCGGCGATGGTGTCTTCCGCAACCTGCTTCTGCTCCGCGCTCGTATAGTAGATCGCGGAGCGGTAGCTGAGGCCGACGTCGTTGCCCTGGCGGTTCAGCGTCGTCGGATCGTGGATCTGAAAGAAGAATTCCAGCAACCTGCGGAAGGTGATCCGCGCGGGATCATAGACGATCTCGATCGCCTCGGCGTGGGTGCCGTGGTTGCGGTAGGTGGCGTTGGGCACGTCGCCGCCGGTGTAGCCGACGCGGGTCCGGATCACGCCGTCGTAGCGGCGGATCAGGTCCTGCATGCCCCAGAAGCATCCCCCTGCGAGGACCGCACGCTCTTCAGTCATCGGACGTCCTCCACCTGGTCGAGATAGGCGCCGTAGCCTTCCGCCTCCATCCGCTCGCGCGGCACGAAGCGGAGCGAGGCGGAGTTGATGCAGTAGCGCAGGCCGCCCCGGTCCAGCGGACCATCCTCGAAGACGTGGCCGAGATGGCTGTCGCCGAAGGCGGAGCGCACCTCCGTGCGCACCATGCCGTGCGTCGTGTCGGTCAGCTCCTTCACGTTGCCGTGATCGATCGGCTTCGTGAAGCTCGGCCAGCCGCAGCCTGACTCGTACTTGTCGGCGGACGCGAACAGCGGCTCGCCCGATACGACGTCGACGTAGATGCCGGCCGCCTTGTTGTTGAGGAGCGCACCCGTCCCGGGGCGCTCCGTGCCACTCTGCTGGGTGACGTAGAATTGCTCCGGCGTCAGCGCGGCAAGGGCTTCGGCCGTCTTTCGATATTGCGGCATCGACCGCTCCTCTCGAACGTTCGTCTGAGGAAGAGACGCGTGTCCCGTCCGTGTAACAGACGGGGGAGATGTAGGCGACGGCCGGTGCTCGTGCCAGCCGCCGCCCGCGCCACCTGTACAAAAGCCACGATCTGCGTGTGAGTGCATGTTCGACATCGATCCGGCCGCCATGACGGGAACGGGCCCGCGCGGCGGCCGGATCGACCCTTGCCGTGCCCCCTTCCGCCGCGCCCGTTTCGGCCGGCAGCACTCCTTATGACGGCAATTCAGATGCGGGATGCAGATCTGCGCTCGCGTTGCCGATTCGTAAAAAGCGACGGAACATCCGAGAGTTAGCGTCACTCTACACGCGTGCCCCCGGCCCTGCCTTAAGCCTATGTGGCATAGCACCCATTGTATGAGATTACCGATTATCCATATCGGGCCGGGCCAGTTGTCGGCTCGCCAGTTCGGGAGCACTCAGTGTTACGCATCGTTCATCGACTCCCTGTGCTTCTGATCCTCGGTCTCGCCGCCTGCCAGCCCGAGGCGCAGGAATCCGCCCCAGCGGCCCCGCCGGAGGTGACCGTCGCCAAGCCGGTCGACCGCAAGATCGTGGAGGACGACGAGTTCGTCGGCCGCTTCGAGGCGGTCGACGAGGTCGGCGTGCGCGCACGCGTCGGCGGATACCTCGCACAGGTCCATTTCACTGACGGTCAGATCGTCAAGGAGGGCGACCTCCTCTTCACCATCGATCAGCGTCCCTTCGTCGCCGAGAAGGACCGCGCCGACGCGCAGGAGCGCGTCACCGCCGCGATGCTCGACTACGCCAAGCAACAGTTCGATCGCGGCGCCGACCTCCTCAAGCGCGGCACCATCCCGCAGTCGCAGTACGACGAACGCAACCAGGCCTATCTCGCCGCGGTGGCGGGCGCCGAGGCGGCCAAGGCGACGGCGCGGGTCGCAAGCCTCAACCTCGACTTCACCGAGATCCGCGCGCCCATTGCCGGGCGGATCGACCGGCGCTTTGTCTCCGTCGGCAACCTCATCCAGCCGGACGAGACGCTGCTCACGCGGATCGTGTCGCTCGACCCCATCGACATCTACTTCGACATCGACGAGCGCGCGCTGCTCAACTACGCCCGCGACGCCCGCAGCCGCGGCGCCGACCTGCAGCAGGGCGCCGGCCTCGACGTGAAGGTCCGCCTCGCCGACGAGCGCGACGGGCCGTTCACCGGCCGGCTCGACTTCGCGGAGAACCGGATCGACGACGCCTCCGGCACGATCCGCCTGCGCGCGCGCCTCGACAATCCGCAGTTCATCATGAAGCCCGGCATGTTCGGGCGGGTCAACGTGCCAGCCTCGCTGCCGCACGACGGCATCATGCTGCCCGACGAGGCGATCTCGTCCGACCAGGACCAGCGCATCGTCTACGTCGTCGCCGACGACGGCACGGTCTCCACCAAGCCCGTCCGTCCCGGCCCGACCATCGACGGGTACCGCGTCATCCGTTCCGGCCTCGACGGGTCCGAGACGATCATCATCGACGGCCTGATGCGCGTGCGTCCGGGCATCAAGGTGACGCCGCACATGATCGAGCTGCCCCCGACCAACGAAAAGACGGAGGGCTGACCCCCGTGTCCCTCTCGCATTTCTTCATCGACCGCCCGATCTTCGCGACGGTGGTCTCGGTGCTGATCGTCATCCTCGGCGGGCTCGCCTACACGCAGCTCCCGGTGGCGCAGTACCCCGAGATCGCCCCGCCGACGATCGTTGTGCGCGCCTCCTATCCCGGCGCGGACGCCGACACCGTCGCCCGCACCGTCGCCACGCCCATCGAGGAGGAGGTGAACGGCGTCGAGGGCATGCTCTACATGTCCTCCTACTCGACCGCCGACGGATCGATGGCGCTGACGGTCACCTTCCGCCTCGGCACCGACCTCGACCAGGCGCAGGTCCTCGTCCAGAACCGCGTCGCCATCGCCGAGCCGCGCCTGCCGGAGGAGGTCCGCCGCCTCGGCATCACGACGCTCAAGTCCTCGCCGGACCTGATGATGGTCGTGCACATGCTCTCGCCAGACGAGACGTACGACCAGCTCTACATCTCCAACTACGCCCGCAGCCGCGTGCGCGACGTGCTGACCCGGCTCGACGGCGTCGGCGACCTCATCATCTTCGGCGAGCGCCGCTACGCGATGCGCATCTGGCTCAATCCCGACCGCCTGTCCGCCTACGGGATGACCGCGTCCGACGTCGTGGAGGCGCTGCGCGAGCAGAACGTGCAGGTGTCGGGCGGTGCCATCGGCGCCCCACCGGAACCGGACGGAAACGCCTTCCAGCTCGCCGTGACCACGCAGGGCCGCTTCGACGACGCGCGCGACTTCCGCTACGTCATCGTCAAGGCGACCGAGGACGGACGACTGATCCAGCTCCAGGACATCGCCCGGATCGAGCTCGGCGCGCAGGACTACGTCACCAACTCCTACCTCAACAACCAGCCCGCGGTGGCGCTCGCCATCTTCCAGCGGCCCGGCACCAACGCGCTCGACGCGGCCGAGGAGATCCAGACGACGATGAAGGAGCTCTCCGCGGACTTCCCGCCGGGGCTCGAGTACCGCATCGTCTACAACCCGACGGACTACATCGCCGAGTCGGTCAACGAGGTCTACAAGACGATCTTCGAGGCGATGCTCCTCGTGATCCTCGTCGTCATCGTCTTCCTTCAGTCCTGGCGGACGGCGATCATCCCGATCATCGCGATTCCCGTGTCGCTGATCGGCACGTTCGCGATCATGCTGGCGTTCGGCTACTCGCTGAACCTTCTGACCCTGTTCGGGCTCGTCCTTGCCATCGGCATCGTCGTCGACGACGCGATCGTCGTGGTGGAGAACGTCGAGCGCAACATCGAGGAGGGGCTCGACCCGCGCGAGGCGTCGCACCGCACCATGAACGAGGTCGGCTCGGCGGTCATCGCGATCACGGTCGTCCTCATCGCCGTGTTCGTGCCGACCGCCTTCATTCCCGGCATCTCGGGCCAGTTCTACCAGCAGTTCGCGGTCACCATCGCGGCGGCGACCGCCCTCTCCGGCCTCAACTCGCTGACGCTCTCGCCCGCGCTCGCGGCGCTGTTCCTGAAGTCGCGCCGGGAACACCGGGAGCCGAAGGGGATCGGCCGGGTCCTCGCCCTGCTGGCGAACGGCTTCAACAAAGCGTTCGACGCGCTGTCGCGCGGCTACGCGGCGGTGGTGCGCTTCCTCGTCTCGCGGGTCGTCACGCTCGGCGTGATGATCCTCAGCTTCGCGGGGCTGCTCGTCGCCACCTGGTGGATGCTCTCCACCACGCCGCAGGGCTTCATCCCGCAGCAGGACCAGGGCTACGCGATCGTCGTGGTCAAGCTGCCCGATGGCGCCTCCCTGTCGCGCACCGACGCCGTCACCAAGCGCGCGTCCGAGATCATGATGGAGACGCCCGGCGTCGCGAGCGCCGTCGCCTTCGCCGGATTCTCCGGCGCGACCTTCACCAACCAGTCCGACTCGGCGGCGATCTTCGCCAGCTTCAAGCCCTTCGAGGAGCGGCTCGAGGCGGGTGAGACCGCAGACTCGATCATCCACGAGCTCTACGGGCGGCTGCAGTCGATCCAGGAGGCGTTCATCATCGCCGTGCCGCCGCCCTCGGTGCGCGGCATCGGCCAGCAGGGCGGCTTCAAGATCCAGCTCCAGGACCGCGACCGCGCCGAGGTCGACCGCGTGCTGGCCACCGCGCGCGAGGCCATGGGCGCCGCGGCGCAGACACCGGGCCTGGCGGGCGTGTTCACCACCTTCTCGGCGTCCAGCCCGCAGATCTACCTCGACATCGAGCGGGACAAGGCGCGGATGCTGAACGTGCCGATCCCCAACATCTTCGACGCCCTCAGCACCAACTTCGGCACGGCCTACGTCAACGACTTCAACGCGTTCGGACGCATCTTCCAGGTCCGGGCGCAGGCGGACGCCCCGTTCCGGTCGAGCGTCAAGGACCTCTTGCGCCTGAAGGTGCGGTCCGCGACCGGGGCGCTGGTGCCGCTCGGCACGGTGATGTCGGTGCGCGAGGCGTCGGGACCGGCGCTTGTCCAGCGCTACAACATGTACGTCTCGGTGCCGCTGCAGGGGAACGCGGCGCCGGGCACCTCCACCGGCACGGCGCTCGACACGATGGAGCGGGTCATCCAGGAGGTCGCGCCTCCGGGCGTCTCCTACGAGTGGACGGACCTTGCCTACCAGCAGCGGGCGACGGGCGACACGGCGGTCTACATCTTCGGCCTCGCCGTGCTGTTCGCCTTCCTCGCGATGGCGGCACTCTACGAGAGCTGGGTGCTGCCTATCGCGATCATCCTGATCGTGCCGCTGTCGATCCTCGCCGCGCTCATCGGCGTCAACATCAGGGGGCTCGACAACAACATCCTGACCCAGGTCGGACTCGTCGTCCTGGTCGGCCTCGCGGCGAAGAACGCGATCCTGATCGTGGAGTTCGCGCGGCAGGGCGAGGCGGAGGGCAAGTCGCTGGTCGACGCGACCGTGGAGGCCTGCCGGCTGCGCCTGCGCCCGATCCTGATGACCGCCTTCGCGTTCATCCTCGGCGTCGTGCCGCTGATGCTCGCCGAAGGACCCGGTGCGGAGATGCGCATCTCCCTCGGCACCGCGGTGTTCTCCGGCATGCTGGGCGTGACGATCTTCGGCCTGTTCTTCACGCCGGCATTCTACGTCGCGCTCCGCCGCCTGACCGGCCGCCGCGACCCGGCCGCCGCGCCGGAAGGGCCCCCCGCCCTCTCGCCGCAGCCCGGCGCCGCCGAGTAGCCCGAGGCCGCCCCGGCCCACGCCGGACCGGGGCGGACACGCAAACGACGCCGCACGGCCACGCCCCTCCGGGTGACGGTCGTGCGGCGTTGGTGTTTCGGGAAACGCCGGGCCGCGTCAGCGCAGCCCCGCGCGCATGAAGCTGTCGATCACGTGGCGATGCAGGAGCATGTAGACCGCGAGGATCGGGAGCGACGAGAGCGTGGCGGCGGCCATCATCGCCCCCCACTGGTTGCCCTCCTGCGTCATGAACATCTGCAGCCCGATCTGGACCACCGCGTTGTCCATCCGCCGGATCAGGAGCAGCGGCCAGAAGTACTCGTTCCACGCCGAGATGAAGGCGAGGACCGCGAGCGCGGCGAGCGGCGCCTTCAGGTTCGGAACCACGATCTGCCACAGGATGCGCCAGTGGCCGGCCCCGTCCATCCGCGCCGCTTCGACGACCTCCTTCGGAAATCCCCGCATCCCGTTGTAGAGGACGAGCACGGCGAACGCGGCCGCCGCGTTCGGGACGACGAGGCCCGCGAGGCTGTCAAGCAGGCCGAGCCGCGTCGCCAGCACGTAGTTCGGGATCATCGTCACCTGAAACGGCACCAGCCACGACAGCGCGACGAGGCCGTGCACGAGGCTCGATCCGCGAAAGCGCCAGCGCGTCAGGGCGTATGCGGCGAGAAGCCCGGTCAGCACCTGCGCAAGCATGGTCGCCGACGCCATCAGCGTGGTGTTCCAGAGGATGCCCAGCATCGGGATCGCGTCGAGCACGTATGCGTAATGCTCGAACGTCACGTGCTCGGGCCACAGCCGGCTCGAGTAGATGTCGCCGTCCCCCTTCAGCGACGACACGACCATCCAGTAGACCGGGAAGATCGCCACGAACGCGAGGACGATCATCGTCCCGTGGACCGCGAGACGCGCCAGCGGCCACCGGTCACTCGTCATAGACGGCCATCCGTTTCATGAGGGTCAGGCAGACGAGCGCGATGAGGCCGAAGGCGGCGAAGGTGAGGACCCCTGCCGTCGCGCTCCACCCCGCCGACAGCGACTGAAAGCCGTACTCCCACATCAGGTAGAAGACGTTGGTCGTGGACTTCAGCGGGCCGCCGCCGGTGAGCGCGTTGATGTAGACGAAGCTCCACTGCGCGCCGAACAGGATCGTCATCATCGTCAGCAGCAGGATCGTCGGCGACAGGAGCGGCAGGCGGATGTCGCGCACGATCTGCCAGCGCGTCGCCCCGTCCATCCGCGCCGCCTCCACGTAGGCCGGACTGATCGAGGCGTTCGCCGCCGAGAGGAGGAGCGTCGAGAACCCGATGAGCTTCCAGCCGGTGATCCAGACCAGCGTCCAGAGCGCGACGTCCGGGTCGCGCAGGAACGCGACGTCGGAGAAGCCGAGCGCCGCGAGCGCCTGGTTGACGAGCCCGTTCCTTTCCGCGAGCAGCCAGCGCCACAGGACCGCCGCGACGATGGGCGCCACGATCATCGGCACGAAGATCAGCGACCGGTAGAGGTTGCGCAGCGGGCCGGCGAGGTCCTGCGTGACGATCGCGACCGCCAGCGGGAGCACCACCGACAGAGGCAGCAGGCCGGCGATGTAGAGCACGGTGTTGCGCACCGCGATGCGCATCTCCGGCAGGGTCAGGAGGTTCTCGTAGTTGGCGAGGCCGACCGGGCGCGGGGTCGAGGTCGGCAGCATGTTCCACTGGTAGAAGGAGAGGATGAACGCTTCCACCAGCGGCCAGTAGATCCAGACGCCGATGACGGCGAGCGCCGGGGCGAGGTAGAGCCACGGCGCGATCGGGAGGCGCAGGCCGAGGCGGCGCCGCGGAGCGAGGACGACGGGGGCGTCGAGTACGTGGGTCATCGTGGCGCTGCCTCGTGGCTGGCCCGCGAACGGGCCGGCGCGCGGCTCGTCAATCGGCGGCCGGCATCAGCGGCTGGGCACGCTCCTGGGCCGCCTTCAGCACTGCGTAGGGGTCCTCGGAGCCGAGCACCGCCTCCGCCGCCGCATCCTTCATCATGTTCTCGACCTGGCGGTAGTTCGGGCCGGGGAAGGCGACGTTCGCCGTCAGGTTCTTCAGCTGCTCGAGGTTGGGCAGGATCATCGGGTGCGCGTCGACCCAAGGCTTCAGGTACGCCGGGTCGTCGACGATATCGAGGCGCAGCGGAAGGTAGCCGATCTTCGAGGTGATCTCGGTGTAGGCGTGCCTGGAGGTGAGGAACTTCATCAGCTCCCACGCGGCACGCTGCTTCACCGGATCCCGGCTCAGGATGAACAGCGCGGAGCCGGAGTTCGTCGGGGCGGTCGGCTTGGCCCCGAAGGACGGCATCCTGGCGACGCTCATCTCGAAGTTCCCGGCGGCTGCCTTCTCGAAGCGGGAGGCGACGGCGGAGGTGAAGAGGAACATGCCGAGGTCGCCGGCCGCGAACGTGTCCATGTGGGAGGCGACGTCGATGTCGGCGTAGGCGCCGGAGTCCCTCAGGTCGCGCAGCATGGCGACCGCGTCGGCCGCATCGCCGTCGGCGAAGGTCAGCGTGTTGCCCTGGCGCACCCGCCCGCCGTTGGACATGACGAGCGACTGGTAGACGAACGTGCCGTCGATCGGCCCGAAGGCGCCGGGGAAGAAGCCGTACTTGCCGGTCTTCTCCTGGATGGTCCTGCCGGCGTCCTTCACCTCCGCCCACGTCTTCGGCGGGGTCTTCGGGTCGAGGCCCGCCGCGCGGAAGATGTCGTCGTTGATGAAGAGCACGGGCGTCGAGAACGTGTAGGCGAGGCCGTACGTCTTGCCGTCCACCCTGCCGAGCTCGAGGCCGTTGTCGACCATCCCCTCGGAGTGCCGGGTCAGCTCGTCGCCGGTGAGGTCTTCGAGCGGCTGCGCGCCGAGGTCGTGAGCGGCGTAGATGAGATCGCGGAAGACGAGCTGGGCCACGTCAGGCTGCTGCCCGGCGACGATGTCGGCCTGCACGCGGCTGAGGATCTCGTTGGACGGCGCGGCGACGGGCTCGACCGTGACGAGCGGGTTCTCGGCCATGAAGTCGTTGACGAGACCGAGCGTGGTCTCCTTCCCCAGCCCCGCTGAGGCGAGGTTGTAGGAGTAGAAGGTGATCGTCACGGGCTCGGTGATCTCGGCGGCCATGTCGGCCGCGGCGGGCAGCGGCGCGAGGAGCGTGCCGGCGAGCGCGAGCGTCAGAAGCGTTCTGCGGAGCATCTGGGGGACCTCTGTCGGGTGTGGGTCGCGGTTCGTGGCGCCGTGGGCGGGGCGTCTATTCGGCGGCGCCGGCGCTGACGAGCGCCGCGTCGTTGGCCATTGCCCGCTCGCGCAGCATCGCGAACGGATAGACGTTGAGGAGCGCGCGGTCGGACGGCATCGGCACCAGCGCCATGGTGAGGCCGGACGGGCGGATCGTGCCGATCCCGAAGGAGGCGCCGCGAACCATCCGCAGCTCGTCGGTGGCGAGGATGTCGGTCGCCGCATGCTGGCCGAGGCCGACGACGATGGGGATCCCGTGCCAGACCGAGAAGCGGTCGTGGTGGATGTGGCCGGAGATAATGCCCTTGATATCGTGGCCCTTCAGCATCCCGGCGAGGCGCTGGCTGTCCTCGAAGCGGATGGCGCGCCATGGCGTGTCGTCCGGCGCGTCGCCGAGCATCGGCGCATGGTGCACGACGATGAGCTTCGGCAGCACCGGATGATCGGCGAGACGCCCCTCCAGCCAGGCGAACTGCGCCGGCTCCAGCGCGCCGCCGATGGCGCCCGGCACGGTCGAATCCAGCGTGATGACATGGACGCCGGCGAGCACCTGGTCATGATCGTAGCTCGCGGCGAGATCCTCGGTGCGGCCGAGCATCCCCTCGTAGAAGCCCTCGCGGGTGTCGTGGTTGCCGATGGCGTAGACGATGGGAAGGCCGAGCGGCTCCAGCATCGCCTTCAGCGCCCGGTAGCTCTCCGCGTCGCCGGCGTTGGTGAGATCGCCGCTCGCGACGATGAAGTCCGGCGCCGGAGTGATCCGCTTCAGCTCGGCCAGCACGGCCTGCAGCGTCGCGGTGGTGTCGGAGTGAAGGTGCGGATCGTCGCTCCGGCCGATGTGCAGGTCGGTCAGATGTACGAAAGTCGTTTCTTGGGCCATGGGGCCGATCCATCCTTGATGTCGTGACGGGCGGGGCGCGGACGCGGCGCGGCACGCGCCCCGGTCCGCATGTCGAAGGCGTGCGCGGCCTCCGGCGCGAAGGTGACGGCGAAGCGCCGGTCCGGCAGCGCCGCCATCGTGGGGACCGACAGCGTGACGTCCGCTCCCGCCGCGCGCGCGTGGACATGGAGCTCGGTGCCGACGTCCTCGACGACGTCCGCCTCGAACACCGGCGCGCCGGGACGGGGCGGAACGGCGGTCAGATCGGCCGGGCGCACGCCGAGCGTGATCTCGCTCCCGTCCGGCAGGTCCCAGGCGGCGTCGGGCGCCGGGCACCAGCCCTCGCCGACGATCGCCCGGCCGTCCGCGCCGATCACGGCGGGGAGCATGTTCATCGCCGGCGTGCCGATGAAGCCCGCCACGAAGTGCGTTGCCGGGCGGCGGTAGATGTCCTGCGGCGTGCCGATCTGCTCGATCCGCCCGCCGTTCATGACGACCAGCCGATCGGCCATCGTCATCGCCTCGAGCTGGTCGTGGGTGACGAAGATGGAGGTGGTCTTCAACTCGCGGTGGAGGCGCTTGATCTCGAGCCGCATCGCCACGCGCAGCTTGGCGTCGAGGTTCGACAGCGGCTCGTCGAACAGGAAGACCTTCGGCGAGCGGATCATCGCCCGCCCCATGGCGACGCGCTGGCGCTGGCCGCCGGAAAGCTGCCCGGGCCGCCGCTCCAGCAGCGCCTCGAGCTCCAGCATGCGGGCAATCGCAACGACGCGCTCCCGCCGTTCGCGCCGCGGCACTCCGGCCACCTTGAGGGCGTAGCCGAGGTTCGCCGCGACGCTCATGTGCGGATAGAGCGCGTAGTTCTGGAACACCATCGCGCAGCCGCGCCGGCCAGGGTCCGTGTCGTTCACCACCGTCCCGTCGATGGCGACGGTGCCGGCGGTGATGTCCTCGAGACCGGCGATCATCCTGAGGAGCGTCGACTTTCCGCAACCCGACGGGCCGAGGATGACGAGGAACTCGCCGGTCCCGATGACGAGATCGACGCCCCGCACCGCATGGGCCTTGCCGTAGGATTTATGCACGCCGGCGAGGGCGATCTCTGCCATGGCCCAACCTTGATCCGCTATCGCAGGGCAAGGCCTATGGCCGCCGTGTTACGCCTGCGTGACGGTTCCCGAACGCTGTTTCAATTCGCGCCCGGCATGGCCCGGGAGCCGCCCGGCCCGGTCAGCGCGGCGGCCCGAACATCGGCGCGATCACCGAGACGAGGTGCCTCACCACGGTGTCCGCGTCGTCGAGATCGATGGCGCCGCCGGTCAGCGCGGCGGTGCGCCTGCGGCTGCGGATCACCTGGGTCCTGACGCCGAGCGCCGCGTTGAGCCGCCAGCCGATCTCCACCTCGTCGAACCAGGGCGCGGCCTCGCGCAGGTAGCGGATGAAGATGCGGTGGTGCTCCACGTTCTCGATCATCTCGCGGTAGGAGTCGGGCGTGTCGGCCATCAGCGCGAGGCGGTTCATGTAGGTCAGGACCGGATAGGCGCTGGCGGGATCGAGGCTCCACCTGATCGACGGGCCGACCAGCGCCGCGACGAGGCCGTCGATGCCCGGCGGCTGGGGCCGTGCCCGGTCTACGGCCCGCTGCAGCTCGTCCACCCGCTCGGCGTTGAGCCGCCGGTAGATCCGCGCGCCGACCGCCGCCGTCAGCTTCTCCAGTGAGCCGAAGTGGTAGGCGATGGCGGACGGGTTCACCTCCGCCTCCGCCGCGATCCGCCGGACGGTGACGTCCCCGAACACCCGCGCCCGGCAGATGACCCGTTCGGCGGCCGCGATGAGTCGGTTTGCGGTCACGTGGTCGTGGGCCATCGTGCTCGTCTGCCAGAGCGCCGCGCCGGCGGACGGGCCCGAAGGGGTCCCGCCCGCGAGGCGCGGTCGAACGAATGTGGATCCATCCCGCTTGATGCCATCTCGTCCGGCGAAGCGCCAGCGGCACGGCCGTCCGCGACCGCCCCGACGGATCGCGGCGGCCACGCGCCGGCCGTGTCCCTAGTCCTCGCGGATCGCGACGAGGCGCAGGAACGGCGGCGCGGCGATCGGCTCGCCGGCGATCCGCACCCGATCGCCGGGCTTCGTATCGTTCGGCGCGCGGGCCATCAGCGAGATGCCGGCGTCGAGACGCACGACCGCGAGGGTATAGGGAACCTCCCCCTCCCACTGCGGCTCGGGCGCGCGGGAGAGCGTCGTCGCCGAGATCACGACGCCGTCCGGCGACGTCGCCTCGAAGGCGATCTCGCGGCTGCCGCAGTGCGGGCAGAGGGGCCGCGGGTAGAAGTGCGGCCGCTCGCAGGCGCGGCAGACGGGCACCAGGAAGCGCCCCTCCTCCAGCCCGGCCCAGAATGGGCGGCTCAGGGGATCGCGGGCGCGAAGCCGCTCCTCGGCGGCGGGCCAGTCGGCGCTCATGCCGCGCCCTCCAGGATCAGAGTGCAATGGACACCGAGGATGCCGCCGTTGCCGTGGACGAGCGCGGTCCTCGCCCCGTCCACCTGACGCACGCCCGCCTCGCCGCGGAGCTGCGTGACACCTTCCACGAGATGCAGCAGGCCGCCGCCGACACCGCAGTGGCAGGCCGACAGAAGGCCGCCGTGCGTCGTCACCGGGAGCGCGCCGCCGGGGCCGATCCGCCCGCCTTCCACGAACGCACCGCCCTCCCCCTTCTCGCAGAAGCCGAGATCCTCCAGTTCGAGGATCACCGTGATGGTGAAGCAGTCGTAGAGCTCGGCGACGTCGATGTCCTTCGGACCGATGCCCGCGGCGGCGAACGCCCGGCGACCGGACTCGACGGCGCCCGTCGCCGTCAAGGTCTCCGCCTCGCCGACATGGCCGTGGCGCTGGCCGTAGCCGGATCCGGCGACCCGCACCACACGCGCGATCTCGGCCGCCCGCGCGCGTGTCGTGACGATCACCGCCGCCGCGCCGTCGGAGATGAGCGAGCAGTCGAGGCGCTTCAGCGGGGTCGACACCGGCGCCGACGACAGGACGTCCTCGACCGTGATCGCGCGCTGCTTGTGGGCCGCGGGGTTGCCCGCCGCGTGGGCGCGGATCGCGACGGCGACCTCCGCCATCTGCGCCTCGGTGGTGCCGTAGCGGGCGATGTGCTCGCTCGCGGCGAGGGCGTAGAGCGAGGGGATCAGCGGCCCGAGCGGCGCCTCGAACTCCGGGTGCGCGACGCCGGAGCGCGCGATCGTGCCGATCGTCGAGCCGCTCGACTGGAACGACAGGAGGTTCTGCCCGGTGACGCACAGCACCGTGTTGCAGCGCCCGCTCTCCACCGCCTGCACGGCCTGGTCGATCATCGCCGTGCCGGAGGCGCCGGCGAGGTCCAGCGTCGCGAGCCAGGCCGGGGCGATGCCGAGCGCGCTGGCGATCAGCGTCGCCGGCGGATTGAGCGCCTCGGTCCGCAGCGGCGTCGTGACGAGCCCGTCGACGTCGCTCATCGCGAGGCCCGCATCGGCGAGCGCGGCGAGCGCGGCTTCGGCCATCAGGGCGGTGGCACCGGTGTCGGGAACGCGGCCGAGCCGGCTGGTCCCGACGCCGACGATGACGGCCTCGTCCCTCATGCGCCCTTCACCATCAACGCGTCGACCGCGATGGCACCCTCGCCCTCGGCGCCGACGATCACCGGGTTGACGTCCATCTCCCGCACCGTGCCGGCGAGGTCGTGGGCGAGGTGGGAAAAGCGCACGACGAGGTCGACCAGCGCCCCGACGTCACGGGCCGCCTCGCCGCGGACGCCGGACAGCACCCTGCGCCCCGGCATCGCCTCGACCATCTCGCGCGCGGCGGCCTCCGAGAGCGGCGGCAGGCGCAACACCGGCCGGCCGAGATATTCGGCGAGGATACCGCCCGCCCCCAGCGCCACGACGGGGCCGTAGATCGGATCCTCCGAGAAGCCGAGCAGCGCCTCGAACCCCCTGGGCGCCATCGGCTCGATGGTGACGCCGCGGATCGCCGACGGCTCGACATGCGCCGCGACGCGCTCCAGCATCGTCCGGTAGGCGTCCCGTACGGCTTCGCCGCTGGCGAGCCCCAGCGCCACGCCGCCGATGTCGGACTTGTGCGCCACCCCCTCGGCGTCGATCTTCATCACGACCGGGCGGCCGACCGCCTCGAACGCCGCGACCGCCTCCGCCTCGCTCGTCGCGAGACGCTCCGCCGTGGTGGCGATGCCGTAGGCCTTCAGCACCTCCTTCGCCTCGCGCGCGGAGAGCTCGCCTCCGGCCCCGGCGATCCGCAGCGCCCTGTCACGATCGATCCCGGCGGGCGCCTCGGGTGCGCCCTCCGTCCGGCCGAGCGCGGACATCGATGCCAGCAGGTGGCCGAGCGCCTTCATCGCCGGCTCGATGTCGCGGAAGACCGGAACGCCGTGGAAGAGCCCGCTCATCGCCGGTGCCTCGCTGCCGTCCGTCGTTCCACCCACCCAGACGACCATCGTGAGCTGCGCCGACTGCTGCGCCACCTCGCAGATGGTCTCCACGATCGGCCCCTGGCTGAGCGTCAGGATCGGCATGAGGGTGCCGACGCCCGGATCCGCCGCCAGCGTCTGAAGGGTGCTGCGGAAGATCTCGCGGTTGCCGATCGCCTGCGGCGAGAGGTCGGTGGGGTTGCTGACGTTGATGAAGCCCGGGATCAGCCCGCGCAGGGCCTCGAGGGTCGTCTCCTGGTAGGCGGGGAAGGCGAGCCCGTTCGGCTCGGCGTGGTCGGCCGCCGCGACGAGGCTGCCGCCCGAGAGCGACACCGCGGCGACGCCGTTGTCCCGCGGCCGCTTGCCGCCGGTGTAGAGCATCGCCACGTCGCAGAGCTCCTGCGCGGTGTCGACGCGAACGATCCCCGCCTGCGCGAGCGCCGCGTCGTGCACCTCGTCGGCGCCGACGAGGGCCGCCGTGTGCGAGCTCGCCGCCTTGGCGCCGAGGCTCGACCGGCCGAGCTTGACGGCGACGACCGGCTTGCCTGCGGCCCGCGCCTTCTCGCCGAGCGACAGGAGGCCCGCGCCGTCACGGATGCTCTCCAACGCCAGCAGGACGATGCCGATGTCCGGGTCGTCGAGCATCAGGCCGGCGATCTCGCTGGCCGTCAGCCCCGCTTCGTTGCCGCAGCTGACCTGCAGGCCGACGCCGAGACCCATCTCCATCGCGCGCCACATCACGCCGATCTGGCCGAATCCGCCGCTCTGCGAAACGATGCCGATCGGCCCGGGCTTCAGCGCCGGATTGTGTACAGCCGCCGTCGCCGACAGGACGAACCCGTCGCGGATGTTGAGGATCCCGTTGCAGTTCGGCCCGACGACCGCGAGCCCGGTCTCGCGACAGAACGCGGAGAGCCGCTCCTGGAGTGCGCGCCCCTCCTCCGTGCCGGACTCGGCGAAGCCCGCGGAGAACACGGTGGCCGCCTTCGCGCCCGCCGCGATCGCCTCTTCCAGGGTGGGGATCACGCGGTGCGGCGCGACGGCCACCCCGACGTGGTCCACCGGGCCGGGGAGATCCGCAAGGCTCGGATAGCAGGCGAGATCGTCGAGCCGCTCGTACTTCGGATTGACCGGCCAGAGCGCACCGCCGTACCCGCGCGCACGGAAGTAGTGAAACAGTTTTCCGCTGAATTTGCCGACGTCCGTCGAGGCTCCGACAAGAGCCGTCGCCGCCGGCGAGAAGAGTGCGGAATGGATCAACGTAGAGCACCTGTCGAATGCGCCCCGCGGGGCGTGCCTCGAGCGGGGCTTGGGCGCGCGATGCGCCTTTGGCGGGAAGAGACTGCGTTATCGCCTTTGTTGCACCTGTATACAATTGGCATCTGAACGGGTTGCCACACTGTGTCGCGGGATCTCCCCGGACGTCTCCGCCACCGCGCGCCAGACGCCGGCAAACCGCCTACGGCGGAGGCGCTGCAATCCGTCTGTCACGAAGGTGGTTCACAGTCCCGAGCCAATGGCGCGCGGCGCGCCGTGTGAGAAAAACTCAAAGTACGGTTCCAAAAATTCTGGGATTCTGTCACCCGACTGTCACCTCGGAGGGCTAGCGGCGGAGGCCATCTGCATACTCGCGGAAAGGAATCCCGTGCCCTTCGTCCTCACCATGCCGCGCGTCATCGCCGCGGGGCTCGCCGCGCTCGCGCTGACCGGCACCGCAGCCGCGCAGGATCGCCCCGACATCGTCGTCGGCGTCGCGGATCTGCCGCCGACGCTGGAGCCCGCGAAGGAGCTCTCCAACGTCGGGACCCGCATCACCTATTCGGTGTTCGACACCCTCATTCGCCGTGACTTCCTCTCCGCCGAAGGCGGCAGCGGCTCCAGGCTGATGCCGGGCCTCGCCGAGAGCTGGACGCGCGTCGACGACCTCACCCTCGAGGTGAAGCTGCGCGAGGGCGTGACCTTCCACAACGGCGAGCCGCTGACGGCCGAGGACGTCGCCTTCACCTTCTCGCCCGAGCGTCTCGTCGGCGAGGACACGCAGCTTCCGCGGGGCCGCGCCTATTTCGCCGTCCTCGACCACGTCGAGGTGGTGGACCCGCTGACGGTGCGTTTCGTCACCAAGGCGCCGGACCCGCTGCTCGAGCAGCGCCTCGCCTCCTGGGCGTCCTGGATCGTCAACAAGAAGGACTGGCAGGAGAAGGCCGAGGCGAACGGCGGCCTGCCGCGCTACCCGGTCGGCACCGGCCCGTTCAAGTTCGACGAGGCGAAGACCGACCAGTACATCCGCCTCACCGCCTTCGACGACTACTACGGCGGCCAGCCGACCGCCGAGACGGTCACCTTCCGCGAGGTGCCGGAGCAGGCCGCCCGCATCGCCGGTCTCGTCTCCGGCGAGTTCGACATCGTCACCAACGTCGCCCCGGACCAGATCGCCCAGATCGACGGGTACGACGACGTCGAGACCCGCAGCGTCGTCCTCGCGAACAGCCACGTGCTCGTCTACAACGTCGACCAGCCGGTGCTGTCCGACAAGCGCGTGCGTCAGGCGCTGAACCTCGCCATCGACCGGCAGCTCCTCGTCGACGCCCTGTGGGACGGCAAGGCCGTCGTGCCGCTCAGCCACCAGTATCCGTCCTACGGCGACATGTACGACGCGACCCGCGAGGGCCTCGTCTACGATCCCGAGCACGCCCGCGCGCTGCTCGACGAGGCCGGCTACAACGGCGAGGAGATCGTCTACTCCACGCACCCGACCTACTACCTCAACGCCGTCCCGGCCGCGCAGGTGCTGGTCGAGATGTGGAAGGCCGTCGGCCTCAACGTGACGCTCAACGTCACCGAGGGCCTCGACGACATCCCCAACGACGACCTGCAGATCCGCAACTGGTCGAACTCCACCCGCTACCCGGACCCGCTCGGCGCGCTGTGGATCGCGTGGGGTCCCTACGGCGGTGCGCAGGGCAACTGGCACGCCTGGGATTCGGTCGCCGGCGAGTTCAACGAGGTCGGCCGCAAGCTGGAGACGACGGTCGACCTGCCCGAGCGCCAGAAGCTCGGCAAGCAGCTCCTCGACATCTGGGAGGACGAGGCCCCGGGCACGATCCTCTACCAGCCGCTGGAGACCTACGGCGTGCGCACCTCGCTGAAGTGGCAGCCGTACACGTTCTACTACATGGACCTGCGTCCCGATAACCTGAAGGACGAGGCGGCTCGGTGAGCCTCGCCGCCACCACCGCGGAGGGCGCCCCCGGCGCCCTCCGTTTCGGCCGCGCGCCCGCTGCCCCCGCGGCGGGCGAAGCGGTCCTGCGCATCGACCGGCTCGCGGTTCGGCGGGGACCGCTGACGCTCGTCGACGACGTGACGCTCGACGTCGCAGCGGGCGAGACGGTCTGCCTCGTCGGCGAGTCCGGCTGCGGCAAGAGCCTCACCCTGATGGCCGCCCTCGGCCTCCTGACGCCGCCGCTCCATGCCGAAGGGTCCGTGCGGATCGCCGGCCACCAGATGGTCGGAACGCCGGAGAGCGCGCTCGGCCCCGTGCGCGGGCGCGACGCGGCCATGATCTTCCAGAACCCGATGTCCGCGCTGAATCCGATTCGCACCGTCGGCCGGCAGATCGAGGAAGCGCTCCGCCTCCACACCGCCCTCTCCCCCGGCGAGCGGCGGCACGAGGTCACGACGCTGCTGGAGCACGTCGGCATCACCGACCCCGCCCGCTGCGCGCGGTCCTACCCGAACCAGCTCTCCGGCGGCATGTGCCAGCGTGTGATGATCGCGATGGCGATCGCCTCACGCCCCAGGGTGCTGCTCGCCGACGAACCGACCACCGCGCTGGACGTCACCATCCAGGCGCAGATCCTCGACCTCCTGAAGGCGCTTCAGGGCGAGACCGGAATGGCGCTGGTCTTCGTCACCCACGACCTCGGCGTCGTCGCCGAGATCGCCGACCGCGTCGCCGTGATGTACGCCGGCCGCATCGTCGAGACGGCACCGGCCGACGAGCTCTTCACCCGCCCGCACCATCCCTACACCCGCGCCCTGATGGAATGCCGCATCGGCCCCGAGACGCCGCGCGGCACCGCGCTGGAGGCGATCGGGGGCAGTGTCCCGCCGCCGGCGGCCCGCCCCCCCGGATGCTACTTCTCCACCCGCTGCCCGAAGGCGGCCCCTGTCTGCGCCACGCGCCCGGCGATGGTGGAGACCGCCCCCGGCTCCGCCGCGGCCTGCCACTTCGCGAGACGCCCGCAATGACAGACGCCATCCTCCGCATCCGCGACGTCTCGCGGCACTACCGCACCGGGCAGCGCCTCCTCGGCGGGGTCACGGTGCCGGCGGTGGACGGGGTGAGCCTCGCGATGGCGCCCGGCGAGACGCTCGGCATCGTCGGCGAGAGCGGCAGCGGCAAGTCGACCCTCGGCCGCATCGCCGCCGGGATCGAGACCCCCTCCGCCGGTTCCGTCCTCTTCGACGGACGCCCCTATGCGAGGCCGGGCTCGGCCGCCTGGCGGCGCGAACGACGCCACGTGCAGCTCGTCTTCCAGAACCCGGCCGACGCTCTCGATCCGCGCGTACGCGTCCGCGACCAGGTCGCCGGTGCCCTGTCGGCGCACGAGCGCCTTCCCCGACCCGAGCTGCACGCCCGCGTCGACGACATCCTGGAGCGGGTCGGGCTCGCCGGGATCGCCGGGCGCGTCCCGCAGCAGCTCTCCGGCGGGCAGCTCCAGCGCGCCGTCATCGCCCGCGCGCTCGTCCTGCAGCCGCGGCTTCTCGTGTGCGACGAGGCGGTCAGCGCGCTCGACGTCTCGGTGCAGGCGCAGATCATCAACCTGTTGATGGCGCTGCGCGAGGCGTTCGGCCTCTCCCTCGTCTTCATCACCCACGACCTCTCCGTGGCGCGGCACATCTCCGACCGGATCGCCGTCATGCGCGCCGGCCGCATCGTCGAGACCGGCGACCCGGACACGCTGTTCGATGCCCCGAGCGAGGACTACACGCGCCGCCTCGTCGCCGCGATCCCGAGCATGGACCGCGCCCCGACCCTCAGGGGCGAACGCGCAGCAAGGATTGCCGTATGATCCAGATCGTCGCCCACCGGGGCGCCAGCGCCACGCACCGCGAGAACTCGCCCGCATCCTGGCGCGCCGCGGTCGCCGCCGGCGCGGACGCCGTGGAGTCGGACGTGCGTGTCACCGCCGACGGCCACGTCGTCTGCATCCACGACGCCGACCTCGCACGCCTCGCCGGCCGCCCCGACCGCGTCGCGGACCTGACCGCCGCGGCCCTCGCCGGTGTGACGGCCGGAGGCGTTCCCGCCGCGCCCGTCTTCGCCGACGCGCTAGGCGCCGTTTCGCCGTCCGTCCCGCTGATGCTCGACGTGAAGGACGAGACTCCCGCGGGCCTCGACGCGCTCGCCGCGGCCCTCCCCGAGCCCGACGCGCGGCCCATCGTCCTCGCCCTGCACGCGATAGAGAGCGTCCGCCGCTTCGCCGACTCCGGCCACACGGTCCTCGCGATGATCCCGCAGCCCGGCCTCTGGACTGCGTTCCTCGACGCCGGCGCCGACGCGGTGCGCCTCTGGGAGCGGGACGCGGAGCCCACAATCCTCGCCGCCATCGCGGCGCGCACGGTCCCCATCTGGGTGACGGCCGGCGGCGGCGGCACCGGCCGCGCGGTCGGCGACATCGACCGCACCGCCGTCTCCCGGCTCGCGACGCTCGGCGTCGACGCCATCCTCGTCAACGACCCGGCCGGCGCACGCCAGCTCCTGGAAGGACTTGCCGCATGAAGCCCGGCAGCACACTCATCGTCAGTTTCGACGGCCTGCGGCCGGACCGCGTCACGGCGGACCTCATGCCCAACCTCGCCGCGTTCATGGCCGAGGGGGTGCGGTTCGCCAACGCCCGCAGCGTGTTCCCGAGCGAGACGCGCGTCGCCGTCACCAGCACCTTCACCGGCAATCCGCCGCGCTGGCACGGGATGATCGCCAACCGCTTCCGCCATGCGGCTGTCCCCGAGGAGCCGGTGCGCACCGGCCTCGTCGAGGATCTCCTCCGCGTTGCCGGTCGCGGCCCGCTCATCCACCGCCCGGCGCTCGGCGACCGGCTCGCGGCAGCGGGCAGGTCGATGGTGGTCGTCAGCACCGCCTCGACCGGCGCCACCCACATGATGAACCCGAACGCGGTGACGAACGGTCACGAGACCTTCTGCTGCCACCCGACGCCGGACATGTCCCCCACGCTGAAGGCCGAGGCGGAGGCCCTCCTCGGCCCCGTCCCCGAGACCGCACGCCCCAACAACGCCCGGATCGACTACGCGCGCCGCGTCCTCACCGACATCGTCTGGCCGACCCGCGACCCCGACGTCGCGGTCATCTGGATGAACGACCCGGACCTCACCTCCCACGCGTTCGGCGTGCGCGCCCCCGAGACCGAGGCGTCGCAGCGCCTCACCGATGCAGCGTTCGGCGAGATCCTCGCCGGGTGGCGCGCCGGTCGCGGACCGGAGCACCTGATCGTCATGTCCGATCACGGGCAGATCACCGGCTCTGCCACCGCCTCCCCCGACATGGACCTGCCGGCCGAGTACCGCGACCGCCTCGTCAGCGGCGTCTTCAACGGTCTCTGGCTCGACGACCCGGCCCCGGCCGACCTCGCCCGCGCCGTCGACGTTCTGAGCGAGATGCCGTGGTGCGGCCTCGTCTTCACCGGCCGCGCCGGCGCGCCTGCGGTACCGGGCACCCTCCCCTTCCCGCTCGTCGGCCAGGGCCACGCCCTCGCCCCGCCGATCGCCTTCACCCTGCGCTCCACCGGACCGGACGAGGCGAGCGACGCGGGCGCCGAGCGGCGCTACTTCACCGAGGGGATCGACATCGGCGGCGGCATGCACGGCGGCCTCAACCGCGGCGAGCTCGCGACCGTACTGGCGGGCGCAGGCCCGCAGTTCCGCGCCGGTTTCGTCAGCGACACCCCCTGCTGGCTGCCCGACATCACCCCCACCGTCCTTGCCCTCCTCGGCCTGTCGACCGAGGACACCAGCGGCCGCGTCCTCGCCGAGGCGTTCGCCGACGGTCCCGAGCCGCCGCGCGCGGCGCAGACGGTCAATTCGGTGGAGCACCGCGGCTTCCAGCAGCACCTCGCGGTGTGGGACGTCGAGGGCAAGAGCGTCATCGACTGCGGCTGGACCGCCGGCACGGGGGCGTGGCGGTGACGGCCGCCTTCCTCGTCACCAAGGTCCTGCGCTGCATCGCGACGCTCTTCCTCGCGCTGACGTTCGTGTTCGTCGTGCTGCGCCTCTCCGGCGATCCGGTGGAACGCATGCTCCCCGACGACACGCCGCCGGAAGTGCAGCAGCGCTACCGCGAGATGTGGGGCCTCGACCGCACCCTGCCCGAGCAGTTCGCCGGTTACGTCCGCTCCGTCTTCACCGGCGACCTCGGCTTCTCCTTCCGCGACGGGCGGGAGGCGACCGAGGTGGTGCTGGAGCGCGTCCCCGCGACGCTCGTCCTCGCCGGCCTCGCGCTCACGGTGATGCTCCTCATCGGCATCCCCTCCGGCATCATGGCCGCGCTCAACAAGGACTCCTGGCTCGACCGCGTCACCATGGGCGCGACCGTGCTCGGCTATTCGGTGCCGAACTTCTTCCTCGGCATCCTCCTCATCATGCTCTTCTCGATGACGCTGCGCTGGCTGCCTAGCTCCGGCAGCGGCAGCTGGAAGCACCTCGTCATGCCCGCCGTCACCTACGGCACCGCCTACGCCGGGATGGTCGCGCGCTACACCCGCTCCTCCATGCTGGAGGTGCTGGACCAGCCCTTCATGCGCACCGCCTGGGCGAAGGGCGTCGGCTGGCGGGCGCGCGTCATCGGCCACGCGCTGCCGAACGCTTCGATCCCGCTCATCACCGTCCTGGGGCTGAGGATCGGCATGATGATCGGCGGGGCGACGGTGATCGAAACGGTGTTCGGCTATCCGGGCGTCGGCTCGCTGCTCGTCAACGCCGTGGCGCAGCGCGACCTCGCGGTGGTGCAGGTGATCGTGCTGCTGATCGCCGTGACCATGGTCGTCGTCAATCTGGCGGTCGACCTCCTCTACACCCTCCTCGACCCACGCGTTTCCACCACCGAAGCCCGGGGAGCGGCGCGATGACGATGGCTGCAACTGCCGAACCGCGGGGCGCGGGCGTCCGCGCGAGGATCCTCGGCGCGTGGTCGCGCACGCCGCTCGCCGTCGCGGTCTGCGTTGTCTGGCTCGCGCTCATCGTCCTCGTCGCGATCTTCGCGGACGTGATCGCCCCCTACGGGTTCGCCGAGCAGAGCCTCCTCAACCGCCTGAAACCGCCGGTGTTCGCGGGCGGGAGCTGGGACTACGTCCTCGGCACCGACGGTCTCGGGCGCGACGTCCTCTCCCGCCTCTTCTACGCGGTGCGCACCAGCCTCGTCATCGCGCTCGTCGGCACGCTGATCGGCGCCGTCGCCGGCACCATCCTCGGCTTCGTCGCGGCGCACTTCCGCGGCTTCGTCGACGACGTCATCATGATCTTCGTCGACTTCCAGGCGGCGGTGCCGTTCTTCATCGTGGCGCTGGCGATCCTCGCCTTCTTCGGCAACACGTTCGAGTTGTTCCTCGCCATCGTCGGCCTTTACGGCTGGGAGACCTACGCGCGGCTGACGCGCGGCCTGGTGCTGTCGGCCAACAGCAAGGGCTACGCCGGTGCCATCCGCACCCTCGGCGTCCACCCGGCGCGGATCTACGTCCGGCACGTCCTGCCGAACATCCTCAGCATCCTCGTCGTCCAGATCACGCTGAACTTCCCCGAGATCATCCTTCTGGAGACCTCGCTCTCCTTCCTCGGCCTCGGCGTGCAGCCGCCGGCGACGAGCCTCGGCCTCACGCTCGGCGAAGGCCGCAACTACCTGGCGACAGCGTGGTGGATCGGCATCCCCGCCGGCTGCGCGATCTTCTTCACCACGTTGTCGATCAGCATCCTGGGCGACTGGGTGCGCGACCTCCTCGACCCGTCCAACGCACGCGAGGACGTCGCCGGCGTGAACTGACGCGCGAGACCCTGCCGCTGGCCGTGGGGCGGCGAGGCGTCTACATGGTGGCTGCGATGCCGCCAACCAAACCGACGCCTCGGACCCCGCGTGCTCTCGACCCCTGAACTCATTGCCGCGGGCGCCGCTCTCGCTGCTGCGGTCGCCCTCCTCGTCGTGCTCCTGGCACGGCGGCCCCGCTACGTGCGCCGCCCGCTCCTCAGCCCGGCGGAGAAGCGGTTCTACCGCGTGCTGCTGGCGGTGGCGGGCAAACGGGCGATCGTCGTCACGAAGGTGCGGCTCGCCGACCTGATCACGGTGAAGGCGCGCAAGCGGCTCTTCTGGCGCGCCTTCCACCAGATCGCCCAGAAGCACATCGACTTCGTGCTCCTCGACCCGCAGACACTGGAGCCGATCTGCGCCGTCGAGCTCGACGACCGCAGCCACGAGCTGCGCGAGCGGCGCCAGCGTGACAGGTTCGTCGACCGCGCGATGCGGCGGGCGGGACTGCCGCTCCACCACGTTCCCGTGCGCCGCACCTACGACAAGGCGGAAATCGGCCGGCTCATCGGCCTTCTGGCCCCGTAGTCGGACCAAAAGCCCAAGGGAACTGCGGGCAGGCGCCTAGTCCTGGCGGCTCTGCCACTCCGTCCAGAGGTCGTCGAGCCGGTCCCACAGGAAGTCGCCGAACCCCGCCGCGTGGCGCTTGTCGATGACGATCTTGTCCGAGGACGCCGTGACGTCGCGGCGGACCACGGCCTCCTGCGCGCCTTTCGGCCGGAATACCTCGCCCTTGTCGACATTCGGCTTGCCGGCCGCGACCAGCCGGCGCATCGCACGCGCGCCACGGATCTCCTGCCGCTCCACCCGGTCGAGCTCGGCGGTGATGCGCTCGCGCGTCGCCTCGTCGCGCCACATCGTCTCCAGCGACATCCACGTCGGCCGTCCGATCGCGGGGTCGCCGCCGATCTGCATCACGAGCCGGTCCGGCAGGGTCATCACCATGCGGTAGCGGCTGACTTCGCTGCGCTGCACGCCGAGCACGTCGGCGGTGAATTGGACGGTCCAGCCGGTGTCCTTGAGGAGCCGGTCAGCCTGACGCGCCCGCTCGATGAAGGATGGCGGCGCGTGCTGGCTGTTCTCCCGCGACAGGAACGTGACGGCGGACTCGTCGTCCATCTCCCGCACGATCGCGCGCAGCGGGCGACCGAGCTTGACGCAGGCCCGGTGCCGCCGGTGCCCGTAGACGAGTTCGTACTTGCCCGGCTCCTTCGGATGCGGCCGCAACAGCGCCGGCGCGATCTGCCCCTCGCGCAGGATGCTCTCGACCAGCGCCTCGAACTCAGCGTTGTCGTCGAAGTCGGAGAAGCGGTCGTGCCAGCGGAACGGCGTGATGAGCTCCGTCGGGACCTCCTGGACCACCTGTCCCTGTTCCAGCGCCCGGCGCCACTGCTCGGCCTCGCGGCTCTGCTCCCCCCAGTTGTGGAGGAGGTGCCCGAGACCCGGCGCGCGGGATGCGGACGGGCCCGCTCCATCGCCCCGCCCACCCGCGGACTTGACCTCCGGGGCCCGCTGCGGCGCCGGCTCGGGCGCAGGCTGCGCCTCAGCTTCCGGGGCAGGCTCGGCCGAAGTATCTGCCACCGGCTCCGGCTCCGCGGCAGCTTTGGTCTCGGGAGCCGCATGGGTCCCGGCGGCCGTCTGGGGCTCGACGGCCTCCTCGGCGGGCGGCGGTCCGGGCTCGCTCAGGGCGCCGGCGGCGAGGCTCGCGAGCGCGTGTTCCGCAGCCTTGGGCTTGGCCGCCGGGGCATCGGCCGGAAGCTCGGAATCGTCCTCGTTGGCGATGTCGGCGAGGAAGCTGGCAACGCGCTTGCGGGTGGATTTCGCCATATCAATCCTCGGCGCGGTGGTTCGTGCGGTGCCAGACGCGGAGCACCTCGGCCTCGAGCTCGGCGTTGACACCGTCCATGGACTGCAGCGCCCGGTCGTAGGTGCGCTTGTTCGAGCTGTCACGCACCGCCTCGTAGAGGGTCTGGCGGGCGAGGCCGCAGTCGGCGACGGCGGTGCTGTTCACCATCGTCGCGGTGAGGACGTCGGTCCGGAACAGCGAGCGCAGGAACGTGACCACGGCCATCTGCGGCTGATCGGACGGCGTGTGCCGCGTGACGAGGATCTTCTCGAAATCGAGGGGAACGGTGCGTCCCCCCTGCCCCTCCAGAACCTCCATCAGCGATCCGGCGAGCGTCATGAACTGCGCCATCGACGCGACGTCGATCATCTGCGGATGAACCGTCACGACGAGGCCGGTGGAGGCGTAGAGCCCCGCCATGGTGATGAAGCCGAGCTGCGGCGGCGAGTCGAGCACCACGATGTCGTAGTCGTCCGCGACCTGGTCGATGGCCGAGGAGATGCGGGTGAAGAACGGCGAGGGATGGCGCAGCATCAGCGCCCGCGGGCTCTCGGTCTCGAACTCCGCAAGCTCCAGGCTGGCGGGGACGAGGTCGAGGCCGGTGAAGTAGGTCTGGCGGATCACCTCGCGCATCGGGCGCGGGCCCCTCCCCTCGCCGAGCTTGGTCGGGTCGCCGTCGTCCTGGAAAGAGATCGCGCCGAAGAGGCTTTCCTGCGGGCCGACGTGCAGCTCCGGCGTGACGCCGAGCATGGTGGTGAGGCTCGCCTGCGGGTCGAGGTCGATGGCGAGGACGCGGTAGCCGCGCAGCGCGAAGTACTGCGCGGCGTGCACCGCCTGCGTCGACTTGCCGGAGCCGCCCTTGAAGGTCGCGAAGTTCAGCACCTGGATGTGCTCGCCCTCGCGGCGGTGCGGCAGGTAGCGACCCGGGGACTTGGCGTCTAGGTGAATGCGGAGGCGCGAGATCTCGTCGAGCGTCCAGACGCGGCGGCCGACGGGCTTGGCGTCAGCCTTCGGGATCTCGAGCTCGTTCGCCATCTGGCGCACGTAGCGCTCGGTCACGCCCAGCAGGGCGGCGACTTCCTGCGTCTGGAAGGGGCGGAGCTGCTTGGTCTGCTCCGGCGCCCACACCTCCTCTGCGAGGCGGCTCAGCTTGCGCGACAGCAGCTCGCCCTTGCGGGTGAAGCTTCTGGCGATGCCGTTGTTGGGGGATGCGGAGTTCTTGCCACCCTGAAGCGGCAGCGTCGGTGCAACGAGCGGCGTGGCGATGCCCTCCACGTCCTGACGATCGCTGTCGGCGTCGGCCCTCGGGCGATCCTGGACGGTGTTCTGATCCATCGAGTGTCCTCCTCCCGGACCTGGTTCGCCGGGCGTCCGGTGCCGCAGCTCCGTCTTGATCGACTTTCGCGGCGGTTTTGCGGAACTGCCGCGAACAACCGGTAAAGGCAACCCCGCTCGGAGACCTTACCAATTCGTTAACGCGCTGATGGGCCGGACGCAAAGGCGATTTCCCGATTTTCCGCCCGATCCAAAGCCACCCTGCCCGCCCGAGGTTAAAATTGCGTTCCCCCCTTGACTCTATGCGGCCGAAGGGCGCGCCGGACGTTCTCGTATCGAGCGGATGGATCGAGCAACCACAACCCGCACCTGCGTACAATGTTGCCTTCCCTTTGAGATCCATCCGAGCGGGACCTATCCGAGTATGACCCGTTCGATCCCGGAGCTGGAGTTAGGTGCGCGGGGCGATGGCTCGCCAGAGACGAGGTGCTCGTAAGGCTGCACGCCGCGCCGTGCGCTTGAAAACCGGACCCGGGGACCTGGCCCACAGGAACCGTTGTGCAACCGCTGCTCGACCACCCCGGCGCTCTGCTATGGACCCAACGCTGCGGCCGTGATGGGCTTGACTACCCGGGGCGCCAACGGAGCGCCTTCGCCCTATCCGCACAGATCGTCCATCCGTGCGCAGCGCCTTTCCGATGCCGCCCGACATCCGGTGCTTCGCGCCGCCATCGAAGGGCGCTCAGTTGTGCCGCGTCGCCCATGTGCATAGGTGAGCTTGCAGGCGGCATGCTCGAAGACATTGGCCTCGAGGACTGCCTCGCCGCCGACCGGCACTGGCCCCGGAGATGTCGGCACTCGTACGTTGGCCGTCAAAGACGAAGTAGTGGCCATCCCTATCCGCTATATATAGAGAGTGTCCGACACCCGATCGTCAGCGGTCGCAACGACGGAATCGCCTTCGCCGGCCAAGCGTCGAGTCGTCCGCTGCCGCATGGCGTGACAGCTGTCACGGCCCACTGGCAGCGCATCGTCCGGACGCCCCGTGACAGCTGTCACGATGCCGGACCGCGTCGCCTCGTTCGCCAACGTCACACGCCACCCCAGACCAATCACACCGGCGCGTGCGCCCCCGATGCGAGTGCGCCAATTCGCGATCCGAGTTCCACCTGCTTCGATGACGGTCGCGCTGTGTTGAAGGAAAGCACCTACTCCATACCGAACCGGAGGAGCACCAACACCACGTGCCCGAAACGGGCTTCGGCCAGCGGCCGGGTCTGTGGACCGCAGTCCAGCGGCGGACCAAGCGCGGTGCCGCGCGCTCCGCAAGGCGGTCAGAAGCGATCCCATCTCCGGCGGTATCGTTCGCCTCGGGGTGCCGAATGGGGAGGAGGGACTCTGGACCACGGCAGCGACTGGGCGGAGTGAGTCAAAAAGGCCACACGCCGGATCGGGGAGCCGGGAAATCGGCGAGCGGGGAGTCCGGGATCGAGAATTTGGGTTGATCCGGCGGACTCGCTCGTATTAGAGTCGGTTCACGGTCAAGGCGGATGAAACTGTCCGAATCGGGTGGCCCACAGGCCCCGCACTTGATCCAACGAATTTCCAGAATTTTTTCGTTTGAAATGTTGCCCAGCGTCGGCCGAATCATTCTGCGCCCGGCGACACAACCCCTGCGTGCATTACATTTGACGCAATTAACTCCGCTCGCCGTAGCCCCGGCCTGCCGTTTCTCCGACGCCAGATCGCTTCAGCGGGGGAGCGGACCGTCGCAGCCGAAAACGTGACACTCCCAGGCGTCTCCGCCGACGAGCACCGACACCATCCGGTAGCAAATTTTTCTCTGGCTCCGCCGCTGGTTCGTCCAATACCATGAAACAATCCGACTCGTCAGCGCACGAGAATCAGCCCAAGGTGCTGAAAAGCCCCGGATTGCCTGCCATTCCAGCCCGCGCGTAGACACCTGTGGATTCGGTTCCCTTTGGAGCCGGCAGTGCCGTTTTTGACACGGAATTCCTCCGCAAAGCGGTTCTGGACGAACGAAAATGCCGAGTCCGACTCCACACCGGCATCAGAATCGTGCATTTCTCGTTTTCGTCCGAAACACCGCCTCAGAGCGGAACTGAAGGTGACGGCATGATCGGAGCCCCGATCGCCATGTACGGTGTCCAGATACCACCCTGCGGGAACAGGGTGGTGATGGCGCGTGCGCGGCATCGCGCGACCGCGATCACGCGCCAGACCGCGCGGCCAATCACTGACAGTCCGCGAGCAGGACCGGCGTGGAGGGCGTGGAAACCGGACTTCATCCGAAGGGACACGAAGACCATGACGTAGCCCGGCAAAACGAAAGGCCTCGAAGCGGGAACTTCGAGGCCTTCGGGTCTCACCACGTGAGTGGCTAGGTTCGTCTGGACAACGACCTTATGCCACCACGACAAGCCGTGTGTCAAGAACACCGAAGCCGGTGAACCCTTCCGTTTTGCCTGAATTGTGGAGGGAGCGATGCAACTTGCATCCTCCGGAGGCCGGCGGCTGAGACATGCCGCCCTGGCCGCCGGTCGGCTTGCGCTCGGTTCAGGCCCGAGCGTGACGCGTAAGGACCTGTCGGAAGCCTGCCGCATGGCCGAAGAGGCCCTCGGACTGCGCCCCAGCGTTCGCCTGGTGCTGTCCGAACTCGTCGCCAACTGGGGCGAACAGACGTGGGAGCGGCTGCTCGTGTGGCCGTCGAACGAGCATCTCGTGCGCCGCACGGGCCTCTCGGAACGCGCCGTACGCGATGCGTTCCGCGCCCTCGTCGACCTCGGCGTGATCGTGCCGAAGGAGTCGCCCAACGGGAAACGCTATGCGCTCCGCGATGCGGAGGGAAAGGTCATGGACGCGTACGGCTTCGACCTCACGCCGCTCTACGCCAGACGCGAAACGTGGGCCGGAATGGTCGCCGTCCGCAAGGCCGAGCGCACACGGATCCGCCGCGCCTTCGACGAGATCACCATCGCCCGCCGCGCCACGCAGGAGGCGCTCGCCGCGCTGCGCGACACGTTCCCGGACGTTTCGCTCACCGAACTCGAGACCGCGCACGCGGCGCTGACCGCCCGCACCCCGCGCCGGAGTGCCACGATGCCGCCGGAGACGCTCATCGACGAGTGGCGCGAACTCCGCGCAAACGCTGAGGATCTCTTCTTCCTTGCTGGCAAAGACGGCGAAATCTGCCGGCACAATGAGTCTAACACCGAGTCTTCAGGCGAAGCCTGTAACAACGGCGCGGAGCCGGCCGAGTGCGATCCAAGTTACCACCAGCCGACGACGGGCGCCGACCCGACCGACGAGACAACGGTTCTGCACGACGTACTGACGACATCCACGCAGCATCGACGCCGCGTCATCCATCGTCGCTCACAATCGGCAGCTCCGCCGACGGGGGAGGGGAGAACACCCCTCTCGCCGGAGATGCTCATCGCAGCCGTCCCCGAGGCCTGCCCGGCCGTGCTTCAATTCGGTCGACCTCTCAGGGCGACGAAGGATCTCGTCGACCTCGGTCGTCACGTTCGCTCGCTCCTCGGCGCCAGCGAGACGGTCTGGATCGAGGCCGAGGCCTCCATCGGCGCGACACAGGCCGCCACGTCGGTCCTATATGTGCTCCAGCTCTATGAAGACGACCTGATCGAACATGGCGGGGAGAGCCGTATCCGCAATCCCGGCGGATACCTGCGCGCGTTCGTCCGCCTCGTCGCTTCCGGCAAGATCGACCTCAACTCCGAGCTTCTCGGCATGCGGCGCCGCCGAATGAAGCAATGAGAGTGCCGCCGATCAACAGCTCCGCCGAACCGTCACGCCACCGTCTCGGTCATGAAGAGGCACTCGCCGGGGAAGCGCTCGCCCTCGTCCGGGATCGCGGGCGCGACGTAGACGCCGGCGGCGCTCAACGACAGGAGGGGCGGGGAGGGGATGCCATCGACGCCACCACCGAAGTTGCAATCCCCGAACCCGTCCTTCTCGGCGAGAAGCCGGTGAACCTCGTCGGGGGATTTCACGAAGGCCACGAAGTTGAGCCCGACGACCGGCCGGCCGTCGGTGCCGACCTCCAGGAACTCGTAGCCCTGGCGGTAGATCCGGGCGCGCGACCAGTGCGGGGAGGCGCGGCCGACATGGCTCGCGGCGAGCCTGGGGTCATGCGCGAAGTCGGGCTCCCTGCAGGCTTCGGGGTCCCGCCGGCCGTCCGGACCGGTAGTGCGGAAAGGGCAGGCGAGGTCCGGTGTCGTCTCGATACGGCCATCCCGCGTACGGTCGATCCCGGCCAACGGAACGCCGTGCAGCTTCGTCCGGCCGACCACGGCCTCCTGCGCCGGGACATCGAGGTCACGCCAGCGCCCGATGTCGACGACGACGCGCAGGAAGACCATGTAGGTCCCGCCCTCGGTCCAGCCGCTCGCCGCATTGCGCTCGATGATGATCGCCTCGCGCCGGTCCGCCGCCGAGAGAGTGTTGATGGCGTCGTGGAAGCCGATCCAGCTCCGCCGGTCGTCCCGCCCGAAGCCGTCGAACATCGCGCGGAGACGCAGCGGCAGAGAGGCGGTGCGGATCAGTTCGGCGATGTCCAGCACGGCGCGGGCGAGGGCGAGCTCCGTGTCGGCGGTCAGCTGGACCGCGATGTCGCGCTGGGCTCGCCCCGCTGCGGCGTCGTCGCGCCAGTGGAGCGCCGGGAAGGGGGCCATATTGCCCGCGGGATAATGCGCCGGGAGTGCACCCGGACGGGCGGCGGCGTCGATCAGCGGCGCGCCGCCCGCGCGTGGGCCGAAGAGGCGGGCGCCATATCCGAGGACGAACGCGAGCGAACCGTCCGGCACGAAGGCGCCGGCGCTTCCGTCGCCGTAGGGACCCAGCTCGCGCACCCGCCCCTGACTGAGTTCGGTCAGGAGTTGCCATATCTCGCCCAACGCGTCGGCCACGTCGCTCGCGGCTGCACCGGGGACGACGTCGAGCACGATGAGACGCCACAGATCCGGCGGTGTTTCGCCGGGACGGAAGTGAACGCCGGTCTGCACCCTGTCCGATTTCGGGTGCCGCGGCGGAACATACGGCATTTGACTCTCACACCTTTTTGAGCACCGCCCGCAAACCGCGTCCCTGCCATCAATTCATCGAGGACTTATCTGAGGGCCGATGACCAGGTCGTGAGGTCTCGACACCGTCGCCTCTTCAGCGTTTCGACTGGCAATCCCTGGCGGTCGGGCCAGAAGGGCAAGGTGATCGAGAAGGGGCACAAGGAGCGTGAGCTCACGCATTGAAAAAGCGTGAAAAGCGTCCCGCGGCGCAACTTGCGATTTGGCATTTGGGTTTGCAGGCCCGTCACCCCGCGAGTATATTCCTGACGTTTGATGTTATATTTTAACTAATCGGTAATTGGTGCATGCCGGTGGATCTGCGCATCAACCTCCTGGGCGGTTGCGAGGTTCGAACTCGCAACGGAGAGGACTTGACGCCGCGGAGCCGGAAGGCCCGGGCCGCTCTGGTCATGATGGCGCTGTCGCCGGAGGGCGCGGTCAGCCGCGAGAAGGTCGCCGGCACCCTCTGGAGCAACAAGTCCGACGAGCAGGCGCGCGCCAACCTCAGGCAGTGTCTGCGAGAGCTCCGTGGCGTGCTCAACAACGGCGTCGACGGCATCGCCATCGACGGACGGCGCATCGCCCTCAATCTGGAGCACGTTTCGGTCGACGTCCGCGAGATCGTGGCGTTCGGTGAACGTGCCGAGGACGCACCGGACGACGTCCCGGACCTCTACAAGGGCCGCCTGCTCGACTGCGACCTCCCCGACGACACCGCGTTCGACGAGTGGCTCTACGCCGAGCGGATGAACTGGGACAACCGGATCCGCATCGCCTTCGCCGCGATCCTGCAGGCGCAGATCGCCAACGGGCAGTGGCCACGGGCCCAGCGGACGGCGGTGGCGCTGCTGCGCGTCGACCCGGCCCACGAGGAGGCGCATTGCGCGCTGATGCAGTCCTTCGTGTCGGGTGGGGACTTCGGCTCGGCCGTCCGGCAGTACCGGACCCTCAAGGAGGTGCTGCAACGCGAATACGGCACCGTCCCCTCGAGCACGGCCGAGGAGATCTACGCCAAGGCGCGCACCGCGCAGGCGGACCACGCGACCGCACCGCTCGATGCCCCGGCGGCGACGGCCATCACGGCGGTGCCGGCCATCCAGGGGATCGACACGGCCGTGCGGCAGCAGCCGACGGGGTTGCAGGGCGGGCGCGCGATCCCGATCACGGTGTTGCCGTTCCAGGAGGAGGATCACGGGAACGGCCGGCCCGGGGCTTCGCTCGGCAGCGGGATCAGCGAGGCGATCGTCATCGCCCTCTCGCGCTTCCGCTCGCTGGTGGTGGTGTCGAGCGGCACCGCGTCGGGCGTCCATGGCGACCTTGCGACGCTGCCGCCGCAGGAGATCGCCCGTCTCTTCAAGGTGCACTACTACGTGCGTGGCCGGGTGCGATCCTCCGGCGAGCGGATCCGCATCACGGTGGAGCTGGTGAACTGCGAGGGCGGGCAGATCGTCTGGGCGGACCGGTTCGACGGCACGATGGGCAACGTCTTCGACTTCGAGGACGAGGTGGCGTCGCAGATCGTCGGGCGCATCGACCCCTGCGTGGTCTGGTCCGAGAGCGAGAAGGTGACGCGCTACCGGCCCCAGAACCTCGCCGCCTACGAGCACGTCCTCCTCGCAATCCCGTCGATCTACCGGTCCGATCCGGTGAAGTTCCATGAGGCGGGCACGTCGCTCCTGAAGGCGATCGAGCTCGACCCGAACTACTCGGACGCCTACGCCTGGCGCGCCTTCTGGTGCATGCACTGCATCGGCCAGGGCTGGAACAGGGAACCCCGGGTCACGCTGACCGACGCGGCCGACAACGCCCACTTCGCCATCGCGCTGGACCCCGGCAACGCGCTGGCGCTCGCCCTCGCCGGTCACGTGGAATCGTTTCTCTACCGCCGTCTCGACAACGGCGGGCGCCTCCTCGCCCGCGCGCTGGCGATCAACCCTAACTCCAGCTTCGCATGGGCGATGAGCGCCGTGCTGGAGTGCTATCTCGGCCATCCCGAGCAGGCGCTCGACAACATGGCGCGGTACCAGCGCCTGTGCCCGTTCGACCCGGCAGGGTGCTATTTCCGCGCGATCTACGTGATCGCCTACACGATGATGCACGAGTTCGAGAGGGCCATCGAAATCGGCACCGAGGTGGTTCGCGAGAATCCGAATTTCATCAATTCCTACAAGCCGCTGATCACCAGCTTGTGGCACCTCGGGGCGGAGTCGGAGGCGCGCTCGTTCGCCGCGACGCTGCTCGCGCTCGAGCCGGATTTCAGCATCGAAAAGTTCCGCCGCGTGTACCCGTTCCGCCGCCCGGCGGATGTGGCGCTGTATGTAACCGCGTATCGTGCCGTCGGAATCCCCGAGACCGCCGAGGGCAACTCCTAGATCTTTTCATCAAAAGGACGTTCGACGACTATGCCTATTGATCCGACGGGCCACGTGTTTCCGCGCACATATTGGACCAAGCGTTTCCGCTCCTTCGTCAATCTTTCCAACCTCGACCCCGCCTGGAAGAACATCGACCTCACCCCGCCGCCGACCAACCCCGCCGAACTCCACAAGGAAACGGACGAGCTTCTCGAGAAGAAATGGAACGGGCGGGCGGACCGCATGGCCGAGATCGAGTTCGAGGCCGACAACCTCACCCCGAAGTTCGCGCGTCTTCTGGTGATGAACGACACCTCGCATCCGGCGACCGCCGAGGTGATCGACGCGATCCTGATCGCCGGGCGCCTCGCGCACTTCTACTTCAAGGACAAGTTCAACCGCTGCAGGCCCTGCCAGCTTGAGCCGGACATCGACCCGGTCGTGGACATTCCCGGCCACCCGTCCTACCCGAGCGGGCACTCCAACCAGCACCACATGATCGCCTTCGCGCTCACCGAGTTCGCGCCGCTCTACAAGCAGCGGCTGGAGGAGATCGCCCACCGGGTCGCGGAGAATCGCGAATATGCCGGCGTCCACTACGCGAGCGACACGCGGGCCGGCAAGGAACTCGCCCAGAAGTTCTACCCCTTCGTGCGCAAGGCCTACGCGCCGGAGTTCGAGCGTGCGCGCAAGGAATGGCCCAATCCCGCCCCGCTGGCCGATGTGGAATCGAGCCTCAGCCTGAGCCTCAGCCTCTGACAAGCGAACGCCGGCGTCGTCCGCGCGCGGTGCCGCTTCAGGCGGCGGGGCGGTCCTGTGCCGCCTCGCTCCGCCGGAGGGCGGGGTCCGCCACCGGGCCGTGCAGGAGATCGTCGGCCACCTGACGGAAGAGCTCGGCCATCGCGCGGTACAGCCCGGTGCGCGCCGAGCTCTTGCGCCAGACGAGGGCGATCCGGCGGCTGGGAGCAGGGTCGACGAAGGGGACGAGGCGGAGCATGTCGGAGGCCGACTTGCCGCCCGCCGTGGCGAGCTGCGGCAGGAGGGTGACGCCGAGCCCGGCGCCTACCATGTGCCGCAGCGTCTCCAGGCTTGCCGCCCGGAAGGCCGGCTGCTCCACCGCGCCCGACAGGCTGCACACGTCGAGCGCCTGGTCGCGCAGGCAGTGTCCGTCCTCCAGCAGCAGCAGCTCCTGCTCGCAGATGTCCTCCATCGTGATCCGCGTCCGGTTCGCCAGCGGATGTCCGGACGGCACGGCGAACAGGAACGGCTCCTCGAAGAGGAACTCGCAGGTGAGCTGGTCGTCGTCCATGGGGAGGGCGAGGAGGGCGACGTCGATGTCGCCGTCGTGGAGCCGCGTTACGAGGTTCGGGCTCTTCTCCTCGATGAGGAAGAGCTGGAGGCTCGGGAAACGCTCGGCGTAGCGCAGCATGATGCTCGGCAGCAGGTAGGGGCCGAGCGTCGGGAAGATGCCGAGCCGGACCGTCCCGCTTTCCGGGTCGCGTCCGATCTGCGCGGCGTCCTTGATGTGCTGAACCTCGACGAGGATGCGGCGGGCGCGCTCGGCCGTCGCCTGTCCGAACGGGGTCAGGAGCACGCCCGTGGAGCTGCGCTCCACGAGCTGCATGCCGAGCTCGGTCTCCAGCTTCTTGAGCTGGGTGGACAGCGTCGGCTGGCTGACGCAGCAGGCCTCCGCTGCCCGCCCGAAGTGGCGGTAGCGTGCGAGAGCGACCAGATACTCGAGCTCCCGTAGGGTCATCGCTGCGCCGGGTTCTTCAAGCGGCCTTGCTTTCCTGCGCCTCGGGCACCGAGGTGCGGATGAGGTGGTCGAACGCCGCCAGCGACGCGCGCGCCCCTTCGCCGACCGCGATCACGATCTGCTTGTAGGGCACCGTGGTGCAGTCGCCCGCGGCGAAGACGCCGGGTAGGGAGGTCGCGCCGTGGTTGTCGATCTCGATTTCGCCGCGCGGCGTGAGCGCGACGGTGCCGCGCAGCCACTCCGTGTTCGGCAGCAGTCCGATCTGCACGAAGATGCCGTCGAGCTCGACCTCATGCGTGTCGCCGGAGATGCGGTTCTCGTAGGTGAGGCCGGTGACCTTGTTGCCGTCGCCCTTCACCTCGGTCGTCTTGGCCGAGGTGAGGATGGTGACGTTCGGCAGGCTGCGGAGCTTGCGCTGCAGCACGTCGTCGGCGCGCAGCTCGGCGTCGAACTCCAGGAGGGTGACGTGACTGGTGATGCCGGCGAGGTCGATCGCCGCCTCGACGCCGGAGTTTCCGCCGCCGATCACCGCCACGGGCTTGCCCTTGAAGAGCGGACCGTCGCAGTGCGGGCAGTAGGCTACGCCCTTGTTGCGGTACTCATCCTCGCCCGGCACGCCCATCTGCCGCCAGCGGGCGCCGGTGGAAAGGATGACGGTCCTGGCCTTCAGCGCGGCCCCGTTCTCCAGCTCGACCTCGAAGATGCCGCCGTGGTCGAGGAGGCGGGTGGCGGTCTGCAGGTTCATGATCTCCACGTCGTAGTCCTTGACGTGGGTCTCGAGTGCCTTGGCGAACTGCGGGCCCTCGGTGTGGGAGACGGAGACGAAGTTCTCGATCGCCATCGTGTCGAGGACCTGTCCGCCGAAGCGCTCGGCGACGACACCGGTCCGGATGCCCTTGCGGGCGGCGTAGATCGCAGCCGCCGCGCCGGCGGGACCGCCGCCGACGACGAGGACGTCGAACGGCGCCTGGTCCTTCAGCTTCTCGGCCGCGCGGGCCGAGGCGCCGGTGTCCAGCCTGGCGATGATCTCCTCGACTTCCATGCGGCCCTGCGCGAAGGGCTCGCCGTTCAGGTAGACCGTCGGCACGGACATGATCTGCCGCGCCTCGACCTCCTGCTTGAAGAGGGCGCCGTCGATGGCGGTGTGATGGATGTTCGGGTTGAGAACCGCCATCAGGTTCAGCGCCTGCACCACGTCAGGGCAGTTCTGGCAGCTCAGCGAGTAGTAGGTCTCGAAGCGGAAGTCGCCCTCGATCGCCTTGATGTCGTCGATGACGGAGGCGTCGACCTTCGGCGGGTACCCGCCCGTCTGCAGCAGCGCCAAGATGAGCGAGGTGAACTCGTGGCCCATCGGGATGCCGGCGAAGGTGAGGTGGATCGACTCGCCCGGGCTCGTCAGCGCGAAAGCCGGCGCGCGGGCGGCGCCGCCCCTCTTCTCGGTGACGGTGATGTGGTCCGACAGGGTCGCGAGGTCGGCGAGGAGCCCGGCCAGCTCGCGCGACTTGGCGCTGTCGTCGAGCGTGGCGACGATCACGACAGGGCGGACCATCCTGGTGAAGTGGCCCTTGAGCTGGGACTTCATCGCGTCATCGAGCATTGCGGCCTCCTTGCGCGAGCGCTCTCGCACGTCTGTCTCTGACGAATGGGGGCCGGGCGGCCCCCATGGAATCTCGGAGCGGCGGGAACGGAGCGCCGCCGGCACCCTGGTGCAAGCAGCGCGCCGCTTCGCCGGAGACGGCCGCCGTCAGCGGGCGGCCGGACCGGTGCGGGACCGGGGTGTCAGATCTTGCCGACGAGCTCGAGCGAGGGGGCGAGCGTCGCCTCACCCTCTTCCCACTTCGCCGGGCAGACCTCGTTCGGATGGGCGCGGACGTACTGCGCGGCCTTCACCTTGCGCACGAGGTCCTTGGCGTTGCGGCCGATGCCCTCGGCGGTGATCTCGATCGCCTGGATCACGCCGTCCGGGTCGACGACGAAGGTGCCGCGGTCGGCGAGGCCCTGGCCTTCGCGCATGACCTCGAAGTTGCGGGTGACGGTGCCGGTCGGGTCACCGATCATCGCGTACTCGATCTTGCCGATCGTGTCGGAGGTCTCGTGCCAGGCCTTGTGGGTGAAGTGCGTGTCGGTCGACACGGAGAACACTTCGACGCCCATCTTCTGCAGCTCGGCATAGTGGTCGGCGAGGTCGCCGAGCTCGGTGGGGCAGACGAAGGTGAAGTCGGCCGGGTAGAAGAAGAAGATGGCCCACTTGCCCTTGATGTCGGCGTCAGAGACGTCGATGAACTTGCCGCCCTGGTAGGCTTTGGCAGAGAACGGCTTAACGGGGGTGTTGATGACAGACATTCCGGTCCTTCACTCTTTCGGGGCGTGCGTCTTCGCAGCGCAACCTATGTGCTGCAGTGCGATATATGAAATAGATAAGTCGCCGAATACCGATAGATCGGTTCTATCGCTGCGGCGCGCGGGCGCATCCACACGATCCTCCCGAACCGCCGCTGGCGCGTCGCGTTTCACATAAAATACGAATTAATTCAGTGTATTAAGAGATTTGGTTTGGCTGCCCTCCGCCACTCGGGGCGGTGCCTCGCGCCTGTCTTGGTCGCGAAGCCGCCGCTTGCAACCCTGCCATTCGCGCAGTGAGCAACTGCGAAAGGCTGCTTCAATGCAATCGGCGATTGAGGGTGTCGATACGACGACAATCTTTGGCGGGAAGCCGACACGCGTCGTCGGCATTGCGACATGCGCGAAGAGGCCTATGCCGGGGTTTCCGGCGCCCGGCAAATGTCGCGACGGGTGCCGGAGGCTCGGCCGCCGCCGCGTGCCAGCCCCTGGCCGGATGCCGGCGGCGCCGCCGGGGCCGCCTGGCGCTGTGGACAACCGGTCCCGGCCAGGGCGGGACGGGGAGCCGGCCGGTCCGGTGTCAGGCCGTCTCGGCGGCGAAGCAGGCGACGCGGCCGTCGTGGTTGCGGGCGTCGCGTTCGGGGCGCTCGGCGCGGCAGCGGTCGAAGGCGAGGGGGCAGCGGGGGTGGAAGCTGCAGCCCGGTGGCGGTGCGATCGGGCTCGGCACCTCGCCGGACATCGGCGTGCGGTCCCGCCGCGGCGCCTCGAGGTCGGGGATCGTGTCGAGCAGCATCCGCGTGTAGGGGTGCAGCGGATTCGCGAAGAGGTCAGCCTTCGGCGCCATCTCGACGATCCGCCCGAGGTACATCACGGCGATGACGTCGGCCATGTGCCGCACCACCGACAGGTCGTGGCTGATGAAGAGGTAGGTGAGGCCGAGTTCCTTCTGCAGGCGCTTCATCAGGTTGAGGATCTGCGCCTGGACCGAGACGTCGAGCGCCGACGTCGGCTCGTCGCAGACGAGGAAGTGCGGCTCTCCCGCCAGCGCCCGCGCGATGGAGATGCGCTGGCGCTGCCCGCCGGAGAACTCGTGCGGGTACTTGCGCCCGTCCGCCGCCGAGAGGCCGACGGTCTCCAGCAGTTCGTCGACACGGGCGGCCACCTCGCGCGCCGGGCGGGCGGGGTCGAGCGTCACCACCGGTTCGGCGACGATGCGCGACACCCGCCAGCGCGGGTTGAGGCTGGCGTAGGGGTCCTGAAATATCATCTGCACGCGGCGCGGGTCACCGCGGAAGGCGATGCGTCCGCCGCTCGGCGCCACCAGCCCGGTGACGAGCTTGGCGACCGTGGACTTGCCGCAGCCCGACTCGCCGACGAGGGCGAGCGTCTCGCCGGCCGGGATCTCGAACGACACGCCGTCCACCGCCTTCAGCACCCGGCGCGGCTTCCGCTCCAGCACGCGGTTGAGCCACGGCGCGGACACGTCGAAGCTCCGCTCCAGCGCCGCGACCTCGAGGATCGGCTCCGGCTTTGGCGCGGCACCGGGCCCGCCGGCCCCATCGGGGGCCATCGGCGGAACGGCCCGCGGACCGGCACCCGCGCCTGCCGCGAGGCCGGGGCGGGGGGAGGACGGGCCGCCGGTGGCGACGGAGCGGAAGGGCGCGGCGGCGAGGGCGGCCGCCGGGGCGGTCACGGCACGGACGATGGTCATGCGACGGCTCCTTCGGTGGCAAGCCAGCAGGCGACGGCGCCGGATCCGGCACCGCGGAAGGGCGCCGCGATTGGCGCCGTGCCGTCGAACGACGGCACGTCGAGCGGCGGCAGGTCGGCACACGGCGCGCCGAGGAACGGGCGCTCGTCACGGCAGCGCGGCCCGGCATAGGCGCAGCGCGGGTTGAAGGCGCAGCCGGCCGGGATGCTGCCGAGCCGCGGCATTGCGCCGGGGATTTGCATCAGCTCGTCCGCATCGTTGCGCAGCGACGGGATCGAGCCCATCAGGCCGCGCGTGTAGGGGTGGTGCGGGCGGCGCACCACCGTCTCAACCGGCCCGACCTCCGCGAGGCGGCCGGCGTACAGCACGGCGACCCGGTCCGCGGTCTCGGCGATCACGCCCATGTCGTGGGTCACGAGCATCACCGCCATGCCCCGCTCGCGGCAGAGCCGCTTCAGCAGCGCGGTGATCTGCGCCTGGATGGAGACGTCGAGCGCGGTCGTCGGCTCGTCGGCGATGATGAGCTCCGGCTCGCCCGCGAGCGCCAGCGAGATGACGATGCGCTGGCGCATGCCGCCGGAGAACTGGTGCGGATAGTGGTCTATGCGCTCCTCCGCGGCGGGGATGCCGACCTCCTTCATCAGCGCCAGTGCCCGCGCCCGCGCCTCGCGCCTGGTGACCGCGGTGTGGAAGCGGATCGTCTCGACGAGCTGCGCGCCGACGGTGAAGAGCGGGTTGAGGCTCGTCAGCGGGTCCTGGAAGATCGCCCCGATCCGCTTGCCGCGCACGTCCTGCAGCGCGCGGTCCGAAAGGCCGTCGATGCGCGTGCCGGAGAGGTGGATCTCGCCGCCGGCGATGTACCCCGGCGGCTCGATGAGGCCGAGGATCGCCATGCCGGTCATGGACTTCCCGGCTCCGCTCTCGCCGACGACGCCGAGGATCTCCCCCTTGTCGATGGTCATCGACAGGTTGTCGACGGCCTTCAGGGCGCGGCCGTTCCGGGAGGGGAACTCGACGGTGAGGTTTTTCACCTCAAGCACATGTTCGCTCATGAGACGCGCACCCTTTCGTAGCTCGAGGAGAAGATCCGCTCGACCGGGGGATGGCCGAGTGTGCGGTCCGGGTAGCGGGCGATGAGACCGGCGAACTGTTCGCGCGCGCGGGCGAAGTCGGCTGCGTCGTCGATGCCCCGGACGATGCGGTCCGTCATCACCGGGCGACCGTCGATGTAGACGTCGGTGACGTCGCGGCCGGACGCGCTCGTCATCAGCGACTGGACCGGGTCGGTCCCGGCGAGCGTCCGGTCGAGGGCGACGACGGCGACGTCGGCCTTCGCGCCGACGGCGAGGCGGCCGAGGTCCGGGCGCCCGAGCGCGTCGGCCCCGCCGACGGTGGCGGCGTCGAAGTAGTCCTCCGAGCGCACCGCGGTCGGGCTCCCCTCGAGGATGCGTGCGGTCATCATGCCGACCTGCATGTTGAGGATCATGTCGGCCGGCCAGGTGTCGGTCCCCATCGCGATGTTGAGGCCCTCCGCCCTGAGGCGCGGGAATGTCTTCAGCGCCCCGCCGTGCCGGGCGGAGACGAGGGGGCAGTGCACCAGGCTCGCACCGGCTGCGCGCATCGCCGCGAAGTCGTCCGCGCCGGCGTGGGTGCCGTGCGGCAGCAGCCAGCGCTCCGAGAGGACACCGAGGCTGTCGAGCCAGACGGCGGGCGTCGTGCCGTGCTGGTCGGCGACGAGGGCCAGCTCCGTCGGCGACTGGCAGCAGTGGAGCCGCACCGGCGCGCCCATCCCTGCGGCGATGTCGGCGGTCCGCTTCAGGAGCGTCGCGGTGGACGTCTCGATGCGGTCGGGGGCGAACATCGCCCGGATGCGGCCGCCGGCACGCCCCTCGATCCGCCGCGCGAAGTCGGCCGCGGCGTCGAGCTCGGCGAGCCCTCGCGCCTCGTCGTAGACGGGGCGGATGGTGCCGGCGGCGTCCACCACCTGGTTGCCCGTGCGGTAGGCCGGGCCGAGGTACACGCGCAGGCCGAGCGCCTCCGCCGCGTCCGCCGCCGCCTCGAACTCGGCCACGGTCTCCCCCCACGCGCGGTAGAAGAGGGAGGCGATGGGGAGGGCCGTGGTGATGCCGTTCCGGATCAGTTCGGCGAAGGCGAAGCGCTTCTGGAACGCCAGCTCCTCGGCCGTGTACATCTCGTACGGCCCGCGCGCGAGGTAGGTTTCGGGCCAGACCCGGCCGGTCTTCCAGGCCGGGAAGGTGTCGTAGCCGAGGATCGTCGTGTCGAGGTCCGACAGGGCGTCGAGGTCGACGAAGCCGGGCATGATCACCGCCTCGCCGAAGTCGCGCCGCTCACCCACCTCGCCGGGGAAGTCGTGCCCGGCGAAGACGACACGCCCGTCCTCGAGGACGAGCTCGCCGTCCTCGAGGATGACGTGGCGCCCGTTCTCGTGGCCGATCAGCCAGCGCGCGGCGAGGAGGGTCCGGCCGGGCATGCTCAGGGCGCCTCGACCACGCACACGCCGTTCTCGGCGACGACCCGACCACCCTTCAGCACCAGCCGGCGCGGCGCGCGGTTGGCCACCGCCTCGGCAATCGTCTCACCCTCGATGAGCACCGCGTCGGCCTTGTCGCCGGTTCCGAGGCCGTAGCCTTCCAGCTCCATCACGGCCGCGCCTCCGGTGGTGCAGACGGAAAGCGCCATCTCCACCTCGTCGTCGCGGCGGAAGTTGTTCTTCAGCGCGATGAACATGGCCCGTTCGAGCATGTCCGCGTTGCCGAACGGGCCCCATGTGTCGCGGATCCCGTCCGACCCGGCGCCGACCGCGACGCCGGCGGAGATCAGCTCGCGTACCGCCGGCACGGGCACGGCGGCCGGCGCGGTGGTGACGATGTGGACGCCGGCGCGCGCCAGCGCCTCGGTCAGCCCGGCGGCCACCGTCCGGTCCGTCTGGCCGAGGCAGAAGGCGTGGCTCACAGTGACGTGGCCCTGCATCCCGAGCGCCTCGGTCCGCTCGATGATCAGCTCCATCGAGAAGGCGCCGAGCGCGTCCCGCTCGTGGAGGTGAATGTCGACCGGACGCCCGTAGCGCTCCGCGAGGCCGAAGATCGTGTCGAGGTGGCCTTTCGGGTCCCGGTCGATGCCGCACGGGTCGAGGCCGCCGACCACCTCGCAGCCGAGCGCCATCGCCTGGTCCATCAGCTCGGCCGTGCCCGGGCGGATCATCATGCCCGACTGCGGGAAGGCGACCAGCTCGATCGTCACGAGGTCCTTCAGCCTGTCGCGCGTCGCCATCACGCCCTCGATGCCCTTCAGGCCGTGGTGCGTGTCGACGTCGACGTGGCTGCGGATGTGCGTCGACCCCTTCGCGACCGACTGGATCGCCTGCCGCTCGGACTGGCGCGCCGGCTCGATGCCGAGACGTTCCTTGTTCTCCCGCTCGTTGGTGATCTTGTCGATCAGCCGCGCGCCGACCTCGTTGCGGTACCAGGGGAGGCCCAGCAGCGACTTGTCGAGATGGGTGTGCGCCTCGACGAGGCCGGGGATCAGGATCGCGCCGCCGCCGTCGATCTCGGCCGCGCCCTCGGGCGCGGGGCCGTCGGCGAACAGGCCGTCGACGATCGTCACGTCGCGGATCTCGCCGGCCATGGGGCGGACGTTCTTGAGAAGAAGGGTCGTCATCGAAGTCACCGGAGCTTGGGATTGAGCGCGTCGCGCAGCCAGTCGCCGATGAGGTTCACCGACAGGACGATCAGGCAGAGCATCACGGAAGGTAACACCACGATCCACCACAGTCCCGAGAACAGGAACTGGTTGCCGACGCGGATGAGGGTGCCGAGGGACGGCTGGTCGGGCGGCATGCCGACGCCGAGGAAGGACAGCGTCGCCTCCGACAGGATGGCGAGGCCGAAGTTGAGCGTCGCCGCCACCAGGATCGGCGTCAGCGTGTTCGGCAGGATGTGGTGCAGCATGATGCGCCACGACTTCACGCGGATGAGCCGCGCCGCCTGCACGTATTCCTTGCGCTTCTCCACCATCGCCGAGGCGCGCACCGTGCGGGCGTACTGGACCCAGGACGGCACCGCGATGGCGAGCACCAGGATCGGCGCCGCCAGGGTGTCGCGCATGCCGACCGGGAGCGACTGCTGCGCCACCGCGCTGATGAGGATGGCGATCAGGATGAACGGCATCGACAGCAGCACGTCGCCGAGGCGCATCAGCAGGTTGTCGACGATCCCGCCGAAGTAGCCCGCCAGCAGGCCCAGCGACAGGCCGACGGCGAGCGCCGCCAGCACCGAGGCGAAGCCGATCACCAGCGAGATCCGGCTGCCGTAGAGGATCGCCGACAGGAGGTCGCGGCCCTGCGTGTCCGTCCCGAGGATGTACGGCCACTGTCCGTCCTCCGACCAGATCGGCGGGATCTCCGAGTTCATGAGGTCGAGCGCGGCGAGGTCGTAGGGGTTCTGCGGCGTGATCCAGGGCGCGGCGAGGCTGGTCGCGACGATGGCGAGGAGCATCGCGGCGGCGATCACCGCCGACGGGTGCGCCCAGAAGCTGACCCATAGCTCGTGGTCGCGGATCGGGCGGCGGCGGGCGGCCGGCAAGGTCGCCGGCTCGGGAACGGCAGCGTCAGCCACGGGCACCTCCTGCGGCGAGGGCGTCGTCCTTGAGGCGCGGGTCGACGAACGCGTAGGTCACGTCCACCAGCGTGTTGAGCGTGACGAAGATGAAGGACACCAGCATCAGGTAGGCCGCCATCACCGGGATATCGACGAAGGTCACCGCCTGGATGAAGAGGAGCCCCATCCCCGGCCACTGGAACACCGTCTCCGTCACCAGCGCGAAGGCGATGAGGTTGCCGATCTGCATGCCCGTCAGGGTGATCACCGGCATCAGGCAGTTCCGCAGCGCGTGCCGCCAGTGGATCGTGCGCGCCGGCAGGCCCCGGGCGCGGGCGAACTTCACGAAGTCGGTGCGCATCGTCTCCAGCATCTCCGCCCGGACGAGGCGCATGACGAGGGTGATCTGGAAGAGCGACAGGGAGAGGGCCGGGAGGACCAGCGCCATCCGCCCGCTCGGCGTCAGGAAGCCGGTCGACCACCAGCCGATGTCGACCGTCTCGCCCCGTCCGAACGCCGGCAGCCACCCCAGCGTCACCGAGAAGACGAGGATGAGGAGGATGCCGACCACGAACGACGGCAGCGAGACGCCGACGATGGAGCCGATCTGCAGGGCGTCCGCGGCCCGCTTCTCCCTGTGGATCGCGGTGACGACGCCGAGGGGGATGCCGACGAGGAGCGAGAGCACCGTCGCGACGATGACGAGCTCGAACGTCGCCGGGAAGCGCTCGCCGATCAGCACCATCACGTCCTGCTGGTTGCGGTAGGAGATGCCGAACTCGCCCTGCGCCGCGTTGGTCACGAAGCGCGCGTACTGGACGAGGAAGCCGTCGTTGAGGCCGAGCCGCTCGCGAAGCTCGGCCCGCTCGGCCTGCGTCGCCTGCTCGTTGACCATCATCTCCACCGGGTCGCCGAAGAAGCGGAAGATCATGAAGGCGAGGAAGGCGACCGCCAGCATCACCAGGATGCCGTTGGCGGTCCGTTTGATCAGAAAGGCGAGCATCGCCGCGCTCCTGCCGGTTGGGGGTGCCGCTACATGGGACGTCGGAACCGGCAGGGGCCGGGTCCGCAGGGCGGTGCCGGACGGGAGCGCCGAGGGTGCTCGGGCTTCGCCGGGAAACGGGCTGCCGTGCCTCGGAGGGAACGGGCCGCCGTGCCGTGGCGCGGGGAAGGGGGGCGTTCCCCGCGCCGGCGGCGCGTTACATCTTGGCGTACCAGAGGCGCGGCTTGTTGTCGGGGAAGAGCGGCATCTCCTTCACGTCGGTGGTGACCGCCCAGGCCATCGGCTGCTGGTGCAGCGGCAGCATGATGAACTCGTCCTTCACCACCTTCAGCGCATCCGTCTCGAGGCCTAGCCGCTTCTGCGTGTCGAGCTCGCTGCCGGCCTCCTGGACCAGCGCGTCGAGCTCGGGGAAGGACCAGCCGCCCCAGTTGAAGACGCCGGAGTTGCCCTCCTTCGTGTGGAAGATCTGCAGGAGCGGCGAGTAGGCGTCGAGCATCGGCAGCGTCGCCCAGCCGAGCGTGTAGGTATCCGTCTGGCCGTTGGTGCGCTTGGGCGTCTGCACCGCGCGCGGCGCCACGTCGAGCTTCGGCGCGAGGCCCACCCGGCTCCACATCGAGGCGACCGCCTGGCAGATCTGCTCCTCGTTCACGAGGCCGTCCTGCAGGCAGTTGAAGTTGAACTCCAGGCCCTCCGGCACCCCGGCCTCGGCCAGCATCGCTTTCGCCGCGTCCGGATCGTAGCCGGGAAGCACGTCGAGCGCCTCGTCGTAGCCTGGGATCGGCGGGGCGACCGCCGCCGCCGCGACGCGGGACTTGCCGCGCATGACCTTCTTGTGCAGCGCCTCGAGGTCGATCGCCTTGTACATCGCCTCGCGCACCTTCACGTCCTTGAAGGGGTTCGCCTCGCCGTTGGCCAGCGCGTCGCGGAAGGAGAAGCCGATCATCACCGTGCGGAGGTCGACGCCCTCGAGGACGTCGACGTTCGGCGCCGCCTCGAGGCGCGGCAGGTCCTGCACCGGGGCGTCGTTGGTGAAGTTGATCTCGCCCGAGAGGAGCGCCGCCACGCGCGTCGCCGCCGACGTCACCGGCGTGAGCTCGATCCGGTCGATGTTGTGCTGCGGCGTGTCCCACCAGTCGGGGTTCTTCACGAAGACGGTCTTCGCGTCCGGCTGGCGGCTCTCGACGATGAAGGGGCCGGTGCCGTTGGCGTGGTAGGTCGCGAAGCCCTCGACGCCGGCGCCGATGTCGGTCGGCTTCTCGGCGTTGTTCTCCACCAGCCAGGTCTTGTCGAAGATGTGGATGTTGGTGAGGTCGTTGAGGAGCAGCGGGTAGGTGCCGTTCAGCGTGACGTCGACCGTGTGGTCGTCCACCACCTTGGAGGAGACGTAGGCCGGCAGGTTGCCCTTCAGCGGGCTCGTCTCGTCGCTGACGCGCTCCAGCGAGGCGACCACGTCCTCGGCGGTGAAGTCGTTGCCGTTATGGAACTTGACGCCCTCGCGCAGCGTGAAGCGCCAGGTGACGCCGTCTTCCATGATCTCCCAGGAGGTCGCGAGCGCCGGCTCGATCTTCAGGTCCCTGTCGTAGCGGACGAGGCCCTCGTAGACGTGGTTCAGCACGTTGATCGTGAACGAGTCGCCGTAGCTGTAGGGGTCGAGCGAGCCGATATCGCGGTTGGCGCCCCATTTCAGCGTGTTGGCCTCCGCAGCCGAAACCAGCGCCGTCGCGGCGACCGTGGCGAGCAGGAGTGAGCGGCGAAATCCCATAACCATCCCTTTCGTTTCCCTGGCCCCGGACGTCGCCCGAGCCGGCGCCCCGCAGCGGGCGACTGGCGATTGGATACCATATGAGATTTAGATTGTATACGATCTTCAGGAAATATTGTATGCGATTGACGGTGGGAAGGCGGGAGCACTAATGAAGGTCATGGCAGCGCATCGATCAGAACCCCCGAGTCTCACCGTCTATCGTCTGCTTCGCCGCGCCGTGATCGAGCAGGCGTTGAAGCCGGGAACGCGTCTGCCGGAGGACACCATCGGCGAGCAGTTCGGCGTCAGCCGCACCGTCGTGCGTCAGGCGCTGGGCAAGCTCGAGTCGGAGGGGCTCGTCGAGACGAAGCGCAACCGCGGCGCGTTCGTCGCCGAGCCGTCGCTGGAGGAGGCGCAGCAGATCTTCGAGATCCGCCATGTGCTGGAGAAGGAGGTGATCAAGCGCCTCGCCCAGCGCATCTCGGTCAACGGGCTCGACGCGCTCGCCGCCCACGTCACCCAGGAGGACCGTGTCCTCGGCAAGAACGGGCCGGTGTCGATCCGCCTCGCGGGGGAATTCCACATCCTCCTCGCGGAGATGACCGGCAACCAGGTGCTCGCCCGCTACGTGTCGGAGCTCGTCACGCGCTGCTCGCTGATCCTCGCGGTGTACGGGCGGACCCACTCGTCCGACTGCGCCGTCGACGAGCACCGGCAGATCATCGCCGCCCTCGCCGACCACGACGCGGAGCGGGCGATGGAGATCATGGACCACCACCTCGGCGCCGTCGCTGGCCGCGCCGAACTGAGGGACGAGGGGGACGACGTCGAATCGGTGCTCGCCCGCTACGGTAAGGAGTTGGCCTCGTGAGCCATCTGAAGTTCGATTTCGCCGCGCTCTCCGCGCGCGAGGCCTACAAGATCCTCATCGGCACCGTCGTGCCTCGGCCGATCGCCTGGGTGACGACCATGAGCCCCGAGGGCGTACCCAACGCGGCGCCCTATTCGTTCTTCAACTGCCTGTCGGCGGACCCGCCGATCCTGGCGCTGGGGGTCGAGAACCGCGGCGGCGGCGCCTACAAGGACACCACCTGGAATATCCGCCTCACCGAGGAATTCACCGTCAACATCGTCGACGGCGCCAACATGGAGGCGATGAACATCACCGCGACGCCGTTCGCCGCCGACGTCGACGAGATCGCGCTCGCCGGGCTGACGGCGGTGCCGGGGGAGATGGTGGCCTGCCCGCGCATCGCCGAGGCGCCGGTGGCGTTCGAGTGCGTGCGCCACGTCGGCATCTCGATCGGCAGGGAGCGGGAGATCGTGCTCGGCCGGGTGCTGGCGGCGCATATCCGCGAGGACGTCATCGACCCGGTGAAGCTCTATACCGACCACGTCGCGCTCGACGCCATCGGCCGCATGGGTGGTCACGGGTACGCGCGCACCCAGGACTATTTCGACCTGCCGACCATGTCCGTCGAGACGTACGAGGAGCGGTACGGCGAGCGGGCCAAAAGGTCCGCCGGCTGATCGTTCGCCGCAGCGGGGCCGGGCAGCGGTGCTGCCCGGCGTCGCCGCCTATTCGAACTCGGAGGCGGGGATGAAGCGCTCCTCGACCCACTTGCCGTCGCGCGCGGCCTTGATCGAGTAGGAGCCGGCCACCGTGCCGCTCTCGTCGAAGCTCATCGGACCCGCCGCGCCCTCGTAGTCCACGTCGCCGCCGTCGGCGAGGATCGCCTTCGCCTCCGCGAACGTCGAGGCCGGCGTGCCGCCCTCGGCGATGTCGCGGATGACGCCGTTGATCGCCGCGCCCGAGCAGCCCTCGGACGCCTCCAGCGCGATCGCGACGAGGTTCACCATGTCGAAGGAGTTGGCCGCGAACGGTCCCGGCTCGCCGCCCTGCTCTTTCTCCACGAGCGCGGCGAACGACGCGTAGGCGGGGAGCGACTTGTCCGGGTCGGCGACCTCCACGAAGGCGCGGTCGTTGAGGATCCGCGCGCCGACCGCGTCGAAGATCTCCGGCACAGCGAGGTCGGCGGTGAAGAGCCACTCGCCGGTGAAGCCGCCCGCCGTCGCCTCCTTGATGACCGTCACGCCCGATTCCTGGCCGCCGGCGAGGTAGATGGCGTCCGGGTTGCGCGCCAGCACGGAGACGAGCTCGGCCTGGTAGGAGGGCTGGCCGGGGTTGTAGACGATGTAGTCCGTCAGCTCGATGCCGGCCGCCTCGACCTTCTCCCGCGCGACCTGAGCCGGGGAGATCGTCGATTCTTCATTCTGCACCAGGAAGGCGACGCTGCCGTAGCCCTTCTCCGTCAGCCAGAGGCCCGACGCGGCGCCGTCCCCGAGGTCGGAGGAGACGGTGCGGTAGACGAAATCGCCGCCCAACTTGTTCAGCGTGATGGTGCCGGCGTAGGGCGACATCACCACCACCTCGCGGCGCTTGGCGAGATCCACGAGCGCCACCATCACGCCGGACGTCGGGCCGAGGATCGCCACGGCGCCCTCGCTCTCGATCATGCGTGTCGCCTCGCGCACGCCGACGTTCGGGTCGCCGCCGGTGTCGGCGATCACGGTGCGCAGCGGGCCGCACTTGGTGCCGCCGGCGGCGTTGATCTCCTTCACGCCCAGCTCCACGGCGCTCGCGACGATCTCGCCGAATTCGCCCAGCTCGCCGGTGAGGGGTACGAGGACGCCGACGGTGACGTCGGCCCGGGCGAGGCTCGTCGTGGCCAGAAGGGTGCCCGCCACGGCGAGCGCCGTCATGCTGCGGAAGCGGTTGGACTTCGTGTTACGCATGGTGACCGGTCTCCTGGGTTCGGCGGCACGCGGCGGCCGGTGGTGGTGTCAGGTGTCGTCCGTCTCGAAGATGATCGACTCGAGCCGCCCGGGTTCGAGCAGCTCGGCGCTCGGCAGGGTCTCGCGGGTCTGGCCGGCCGCGATGACGGTGGTGGTGTCCGAGATGGCCAGCACGGCCTCTGGGTCCTGCTCGATGACCCAGATGACGGCCATGCCGTCCCCGGTCAGCGTCCGCACCCAGTCGATGATCGCCTGCACGAAGATCGGGGCGAGGCCCGCGGTGGGCTCGTCGAGCAGCAGGAGGCGCGGCGCGCCGACGAGCGCGGTGGCGATGGCGAGCGTCTGCCGCTCCCCGCCCGAGAGCGTGGACGCCGCCTGCCGACGGCGTTCGGCGAGGATCGGGAAACGCTCCAGGACGCCAGCGACGCGGGCCTCCGCGCCCTCGTAGGCGAGGGCCGCGACGCGCAGGTTGTCCGCCACGGAGAGGCCGGCGAACACGTTGCGCTCCTGCGGCACGTAGCCGATGCCGGCACGGGCGGAGGCGAGGGCGCCGAGCCGGGTGATGTCCTCTCCCTCGAAGCATACCGTGCCGCCCGTGATGGGGAGATGCCCGGCGACCGCCTTCATCAGCGTCGACTTGCCGGCGCCGTTGGGACCGAGGACGGTCGTGATCTTCCCCGCCTCGGCGGCGATCTCCATGCCCTGCAGGATGGTGAGCTTGCCGTAGCCGGCGCGAACGCCCGTCGCCTCAAGCAGCATGGTTGGCTCCGAGGTAGGCGGCGATGACCCGCTCGTCGCGGCGGATCGCGTCCGGCGGCCCCTCGGCGAGCAGCTCGCCCCGCACGAGCACGGCCACATGGTCGGCGATCCCCAGCAGGAAGTGCAGGTTATGCTCGACGATGATGATCGTCGTGCCGCCCTGCTTGAGTTCGCCGAGGAGGGCGCCGAGGCGCTTCTGCAGCTTCGGGTCGACGCCGGCGGTCGGCTCGTCCAGCAGCAGAAGGCGCGGGTGGCGCATCAGCTGACGGGCGACCTCCAGCATGCGCAGCTCGCCGCCCGAGAGGGTGGAGACGGGCGCGTCGACCCGGTCGGCGAGCCCGACGACCGAGAGGAGTGCGGCCGCCTCGTCGGCAAGGCCTCTGTCGGTCTCGCGCCAGCGGCCGGTGAGGGCGGCCCAGATGTGTTCGCCGGGATTGTCGGGCGCGATCATGACGTTTTCGCGCACCGACAGCGACGGGAACGCGCGCGGCTGCTGGAAGGCGCGCGCGATTCCCATCGCGGCGATCCTGTCGGGTTTCGTCGCCGGCAGCGGCGCGCCGGCGAGCCGGATCGTCCCGCTGTCCGGCTTCAGGACGCCGGAGATGAGGTTGAACGTGGTCGACTTTCCCGCCCCGTTCGGGCCGATCAGCCCGAGGAGGTGGCCCTCCGTCACGGACAGGGAGAGGCCGTCGTCGCCGCCGACGGCCTTGAGGCCGCCGAAGCGCTTGGTGACGCGGTCGAGGTTCAGGAAGGGCTGGCTCATGGCGTGCCGCTCTTCTGCCGCGCCGCCCTGTCGAACGGCTGCCACCTGAGGATGAGGATGAAGATCAGCCCGGTCACCACCTCCTCGACCGAGGCGGCGACCTGCGCGCCGCGCACCGTCTCGAACGGGTAGGCTCGCACCAGCTCCTCGAACGTCACCAGCGCGAGCGTGCCGAGGACGGCGCCCCAGATCGTCCGCTCTCCGCCTAGGATGAGGGCGATCCAGACGAGGAAGGTCACCTCCGCCGTGAAGAGGTTGGGCGCGACCAGCGTCGTGATCATCGCGAAAAGCGCCCCGGCGAGGCCGATGGGGATGGCGGTGAGCACGAAGATCTCGAAGCGGATCCGGGCGATGTCCTTGCCGACGGTCTGCGCGGCGAGCTCGTCGTCGCGGATCGCGTCCATCGCCCGGCCGTAAGGCGAGGCGAGGAGGCGGCGGTAGAACAGGAGCGTCGCCAGCATCATCACCACCGCCGCGGCCGCGTAGAGGTGCGCGGTGTCGATCCCGGGGGGATCGGGCTGGGTGATGTTGGCGAGGCCGACGCTGCCGTTGCCGATGCGCCGCTCGTTGAGGAGGAAGGAGTGAAGCACCTCGGCGAAGGCGAAGGTGGTGAGGGCGAGGTATTCCCCGCGCAGCCGCAGCGTCGGCCACCCCGTCAGCGCCGCGAAGGCGGCCGCCGCGACCGGCGCGGCGAGGACGCCGGCCCACCATGGCGCGTCGAAGCCGAAGAGGTACTGGTCGAGCCCCGATGGCGGCTCCTGCGTGACGATCGCGTAGGCGTAGGCCCCGGCCGCGAAGTACGCGACGATGCCGAAGTTGATCATGCCGCCGCGCGCGTACTGCACCTGCAGCGACATCGTCAGGATCGCGTACATGGAGCCGTAGGTGAGGACGGAGATGACGAGCGGCTCGAGGTTCACGACGCTCTCGCTCCGGCAAGTCCCTGCGGCCGCACGAGCAGGACGAGGATCACCACCGCGAAGGCGATCAGCGGCCGGTAGCCCGCCGGGATCCAGTACACCGAGACGTCCATGCAGATGCCGACGATGAGTCCGGACCAGATCACCGCGTAGAGCGACCCGAGACCGGCGAGGATCGCGACCGCGAGGATCTGCAGGATCTGGTGGAAGGCGATGTCGGTGGAGAGCGTCGCCGTCACCGCGAGCATCACGCCGGCAAGCCCGGCGAGTCCCGAGGCGAGGAGCCAGGTGATGCGAGAGGTCGTCGCGACGTCGATGCCGCGCGAGGCGGCGAGGCCGGGATTGTCGGCCATCGCCCGCACCGCGAGACCCACCTTCGTGGTGTTGAGGAAGACGGCGAGCGCGATGGCCGACAGCGCCGCCAACGCCACCATCACGAGCTGGTAGTCGGTGATCCTGAGGCCGTGGATGCGGTAGGTGGTGGCGAGGGGGATATCGAGCGTCCTGATCCCGGTGCCGATCACCCCGTCGAGGGTGCCGCCGATGACGTAGGCGACGCCCACCGAGGTGATGAGCAGCACCGCCGGGCCGAAGCGGCGGATCGGGTCGTAGACGAGACGGCCCACGAAAAGCCCGAGGAACGCCGTCACGACGATGGCGACCACCGCGGCGACGACGACGTGGACCCCGAGGAGGGCGTTGAGGCCCCAGCAGGTGAACGCGCCGACGCCGATCAGCTCGGCGTGGGCGATATTGAGGAACCCCTCAACCCGGCGCGTCAGCGAGAAGCCGATCGTTGCGAGGATCAGGAAGCATCCGGTGACGAAGCCGCTGACGAGAAACTGCAGGAACAGCATCATCGCCCCGCGAAGCGGACGGACCGCGCGTGCCGCAAGGCGCTCAGACCTTCCGGCAGATCATGTAGCAATGGACGTAGTCCATCGCATGGCCGTGCGGCGCCCGTGCGACCTCCGCCTCGTAGCGGCCGAAGTAGGCGTCGACGATCTCGGCCCGCTCCTCGACCGTGCGCTCTGGCGAGAGGCCCGCAAGGAACACAGGCTCCGACCATGAGCGGAGCGTCGGGATGTACGCCCTGGCGAACTTCGCCGCGTCGCCGTGGCGTTCGAAGTCGACCGCGAAGGGGCAGCGCACGACGCGCGTCTCGACGTGCTCGGCGCGCAGTCCGGCCTGGTAGACGGGGCTGCCGGGATCGTCGAGCGGGGCGCGGAACTCCTCGACAGTGCGGTAGACCTGGGGGAAGTTGGTGGCGAGCACCTCCGCCTCGGTGATGGTCCCCTCGGCGGCCATCTCGCGCCAGATGCGGTCGAACGTGTCGAACATCGACACGCCCCCGGTGCTGCCGAGGTAGCGGCCCTCCTCGTCGATGCCGAAGTTGAAGAGGGCGAGGAACCCGCCGGGCTTCAGCTCCCTCGTGCGGTTGAGCAGGAAGTTCTCCCAGTCGACCGCGCCCTTCGCGCGCCAGGCGTCGCGGGTCGCCCCGGTCGCACCGACCATGTGGACGTGGTTCTCGATCGGCATCGGCACTTCGGTGATGTAGTGCGAGGCCGTCGCCGAGTGGCCGAGGTCGAGCGAGCCTGCCGGAACGATCTGGCGGTGGAACGAGGTCGCGGAGGCGAAGACGTAGAGGTCGGAGATCGACTTCGCGTAGGTCTCGAGCCCCGTGAGGCCATGGACGTTCTTGAACACCTGGCTGAAGTCGTTGCGCGGCAGGTCGGTGTAGACCATGCGGATCGGCCGCGACGGGCACTTCGCCCGGACCGCCGAGAGGACGCGGCCGACCATGTCGATGGAGGTGCCGCCGTCGGCGCAGCCCATGTCGGTCATGGTGAAGTCGGTGCCGTCGTCCGCGAGGGGGCGGCGCTCCAGCGCGTCGAGGATGAGGCCGGCGGCGTTGTCCATGACGTGCTTGGCGCCGATGGTCGCCTGCGAGTAATACCCGGCGCCCTTCATGGCCATGAAGTCGTCGGTCTTGAGTGCCGTCAAGATTCGCCCTCCGCCGTACCCGGTCCGGTGACCCGAGACTGACTGGCGCGGGTCGCCTCTTTCTTATGTCGTCCGGTCGCCATAGGTCTCGATCATTGCGACCGACGCAGCCTTGCAACAGGATCGTTGCCAAGCCGAGCCGATCTGTTTTCGCTTCATGCGACAGGCACGAGGTTTGCACATTGCATGCCAAAGCTCGGCCTATGGAGCGGAGCATGAACGAGGTACGTGGCACAATGGTGATCGATGGACTGCAGTACGCCAACTGGTCGGAGAAGATCTTCCGGCAATTCCGGGAAGGCGGCGTCGACGCAGTCCACGTGACCATCGCCTACCATGAGAACTTCCGCGAGACGGTGCTGAACTTCGAGCAGTGGAACCGCTGGTTCGAGCGGCACCCCGACCTGATCGTCCAGGCGCGCACGGCCGACGATGTGCGCGCGGCGAAGGCCGCCGGGTGCACAGCGATCATCTTCGGCTTCCAGAACCCGTCCGCCATCGAGGACGACATCGGCCTCGTCGAGATCACCCATACGCTGGGCGCGAGGTTCATGCAGCTCAGCTACAACAACCAGTCGCTGCTCGCGACCGGCTGCTACGAGGCGGAGGACCCCGGAATCACCCGCATGGGCCGCCAGGTCATCAAGGAGATGAACCGCGTCGGCATGGTGGTGGACATGAGCCACTCCGCCGAGCGCTCCACGCTCGAGGCGATCGAGATCTCCGCGCGCCCCATCGCGATCACCCACGCCAACCCCGCCGTCTGGCACCCGGCGCTGCGCAACAAGTCGGACACGGTGCTGAAGGCACTGGCAGAGTCGGGCGGAATGCTGGGCTGCTCGCTCTACCCGCATCACCTGAAGGACAAGTCGGACTGCACCCTCGAGAGCTTCTGCACGATGATCGCGCGGACCGCCGAGACGATGGGCGTGGAGCGGATCGGCATCGGCTCGGACCTCTGCCAGGACCATCCGGACAGCATCGTCACCTGGATGCGCGTCGGCCGTTGGACCAGGGAGATGGACTACGGCGAGGGCTCGGCCGCCGCGCCCGGCTTCCCGCCGATGCCGGACTTCTTCGCCGACAACCGCGACTTCCCCAACATCGCCACGGGCCTCGCGGCGGCGGGCTTCTCGGCGGACGAGGTGGCGCTCGTCATGGGCGGCAACTGGCTCCGCTTCTTCGAGGAGAGCTTCGGCCCCGCGCCCGCCGCTCCGGCCGAGGTCCGTCCGATGAGCGTCGCGTGACCACGATCGCGGCACATCGGCCGGCCGGACCGGCGCCGAAGCGTGCGCCGTCGCGCTCGTGCGATCGGTTCCGCCGTCCGCCGTCCGAGGTGATGCACCTCGCGCGGCTCGGCTCGTTCCACCGCTCGCGCCTCTCCTTCCTGGACACCATGCTGCGGGAGGCGGCCCGCGACGGCTGGCGCTTCGCCCGCACGCTGTGGGAGTTCGACGCGCGGGGCGTCGGCCGCGCGGTCTATACGGTCGACACCGGGCCGCATTGCTATTCGCTGGTCGCGTTCGGTCATGACCTGCCGGACGAGGAGCGCTCCGACCGCGTGATCGCCACCCGCTGGGACGCGACCTTCGCGCTGTTCGACGGGGTGCCGGAGCCGGCGGATCTGGACCGGCTGGAGGCGAACGTGCCGCTGCAGGAGGCGGGACGCGTCAGCCCGCGCGAGCTGACGCTCGCCCGCGCCAACCGCTCGGTGCGCCTGTTCGAGCACGTCGTCGCCGCGCTCGCCGCCGGGGAGCAGCCCGATGCCGAGCAGGTTACGGCAACGGGATACCTCATGCGGACCACAGCCGTCTACGGCTCCGGCAAGTTCGGCGCGGCTGACCGCGCGACGATCGCCGGCCGGCCGGAACTCACGGGACCGTTCCGCGCCGAGATGCTGACGGTCTGGCTCATCCGCCTCTTCACGGTGGACATCGTGGAGTGGCTGGCAAAGGTGCGCGGCGGGGCGGACGCCGCACGGCTCGACCGCGATCTCGCCCGGAGCGTCGGCGTCGGCAATTCGACGGGGCTCGGCATGGCGCCGTTCCTGGTGCGCCACCCGGTCCTTCTCAACAACTGGATCGCGGCGCGGGAGGAGGCGCTCGCCCGCGTCCGCGCCCGCCCCGCCGCGACGCAGGAGAGCCACGCCGATGTCGCGGCCGCCCTGGCGCGCGCCCGCGAGAACGCCGCGGAGTGGCGGTCCGGGCACCCGCTTCAGCTTGAGAAGCTGGCCGCGCTGCGCGCCGACCTCGAGATGCTGGCGACGTGGCTCGACGACCTTCCGGAGACCTATCCGTACGACGCTCTCTTCCGGCGCGCCGCGCGCCTGTCGCTGGAGGGGCAGGAGGCGCTGGCCTCAGCGCTGATCGACGCGCATGGCGAGCTCGTCGACGATCTCGCCGCCACGATGGGCGCCGACGAGGATGCCGCCTTCGCGATCGATGGCGCGATGCCGCTGGCACGGCTTGGCGACATCCTCGCCGAACACTACGCCGAGGCGCTCGCCGTCGACTACGGCCGGCCCGAGAGCGTCGCGCGGTTCTGGTACACCTCCGAGGAGAAGCTGGAGCCGCGGCTCGGCGAGCGGGCGCTGGAGCCGGGTGGCGAGCTGGAGGAGCCGTTGGCCGTCGGCCGTGACGCTGCGGACCTCGCGGCCGATCTGGCACGCGCGCCGGAGGGCACTGTCGCGGGCTTCCTCGCGCGGCACCCGGAGCACCGGCACGCCGTCCGCCGCGCGCAGACCGTCGCCCGCTACCCCTACGCCGAGATCCGGGACAACCTGATCGACGCCGGGATGCTGCCCATCGACCTGCTGCGCTGCAAGCTCTCCTTCTTCGGCGCGGACCGGTTCGATCCGCGCTCCGACCGCTGGGTCCGCGTCAGCCTCTTCCAGGGCAAGCCGCACCCGCAGGACATCCTCACCGCCTGACATGACCGCATCCAACGATACCCGCGGTCCGGCCGATGCCGGTCCCGTCGTCCCCTCCCGGGGCGAGATCGAGGCTCTCGTGCGCAAGGCCGCACGCGGGGCCGGGATGAGCTGGGGCATGGCCGACGAGACCGCCTTCGCCGTCCGCCGCCTGGAGACGTGGGGCGTCCCGGGCGCCGACCTCGCCGTCGCGCTGTTCGACCGGCTCGACGGGGCGGTCGGCCGGCTGCAGCCGGCAAGGCCGCTCGCCGACCTCACGGCGGACGGCGGACCGCTATGCCCGATCGGCATCGGCGTCCGCTTCGCCGATGCGCGTCACCTCCTGCATGACGAGCCGCTGGCGCTGCCGTCCGTCTACTGCGCCGCGCTGCTGCTCCCATTCCTCGCGCTTGCGGCCGGCGGCGGCGGGTCCGTCGCCCTCGACATCGGCGGGCGCGAGGTGCGTTGCGGAGTCGGGGGCCTTGCCGGTCCGGTGCCGGCGGGAGACCGGCCGAGCGGGCCGCTCACCGTGCGCCGCGCGGGTCCGCTGGCTGCGCCGCGCCCGGCGACCGGGCCCCGTCCGGTCGATGCCGGCGTCTGGTCCGCGCTCGCCGCCTACGCCGCGCGCACCTATGTGCCCGCGTCCGAGACGTCGCGTCTCACCGGCGCGGGCGCCGGCACATCCGATAACGACTGAAGGAGCGAACATGGCCGACACGACGCGGATGTCCGTCGCCGAGATCGAGGAGTTCGCGGCCGGCATGCTGCAGGCGGCCGGAACGAGCCCGGACAACGCCGCCCCGCTCGCCAAGGCCATCGCGGCGGCCGAGCGGGAGGGAATTGCCAGCCACGGCCTCATGTACCTGCCCATCTACATGGAGCACGTGAAGTGCGGGAAGGTGTCGGGGACGGCCGTGCCAGGTGTCACGCACCCGAAGCCGGGCACGATCCTGGTGGATGCGGGGACGGGCTTCGCCCACCCGGCCATCGCCATCGGCTTCGCCGCGCTGGTCCCCGCCGCCCAAGCCTGCGGCATCGCGGTGCTCGCGGTCTCGAACTCCTACAATTGTGGGGTATTGGGATACCATACGGAGGCGCTGGCCGCCGAGGGTCTCCTCGGGATCGGCTTCACCAACAGCCCCGCGTCGATCGCCCCGGCGGGCGGCGCGAAGCCGGTCATCGGCACCAACCCGATGTCGGTCGCCGCGCCGGACGGGGCGGGCGGGGCGGCGCTCCTCATCGACCAGAGCGCCAGCGTGGTCGCAAAGTCGGAGGTGATGAAGCGGGCGCGCGAGGGCGAGCCGATCCCGCTCGGCTGGGCGCTCGACGCGGACGGCAACCCGACGGAGGACGCGGACGCGGCGCTCAAGGGATCGATGGCGCCCGCCGCCGGCTACAAGGGCGTCGGCTGGGGCCTCCTCACGGAGCTGCTCGCGGCGGTGGCGACAGGCGCGACGCTCGGCATCGACGCCTCGCCGTTCTCCGGCACGAAGGGCGGGCCGCCGCGCACGGGGCAGATGTTCATCGCCATCGACGTCGCCACCACGTCGGGCGGCGCCTTCGCCGAGCGTCTTTCGGCACTGACGGCGGCGATCGGCGCGCAGGAGGGGGTGCGGCTCCCCGGCGCGAAGCGGGCCGCCGCGCGGGCGAGGGCGGATGCGGAGGGCGTCGCCGTCCCCACCGCGATCCTCGACAAGGCGCGCGCGCTGCTCGCCTGAACCGGTGGCCTACTGCGCGGCCGCGCTGGCGGCCGCGAACCGTCCGGGGCGGAACGTCTCCAGCATCGGGTGCCGTTCGCCGGACACGATCTCGCCGGCCAGCATCTCGCCGGCGACGAGGCCGAGGGTCGCGCCGCTGTGGCTGAACGCGACGGTGACGCCGGGCAGGTCCGCGAGCTCGCCGAGGACAGGCTCGCCATCGCCCGGGATCGGCTTCGGCCCCGCGCCGGTGGAGCGCAGCGTCAGGGACGGGTTGCCGGCGAGCACGCGCGTCGCCGCCTCCAGAAGTCCCGCGACCGTGGACAGAGGGATCGCCACGGTCCCGTCGGCGCGCAGCGAGACCTCCTTCTCGGACCAGCCCGCGTCGAGCGAGAAGCCGCCGTCGGGGGCGGGCCGGATCGATACGCGCGGCGTGTTCAGCACCGCGCGCAACGGATGGGCGAGCGGCGCGACGCGCAGAAGCAGCGAGATCGGCGTCCGGTCCGGTATCATGACGCCGTACTCGGACAGCATCGCCGGGACGGCCGGGCCCGTCGCGACGACGACGCGGTCGGCCTCCAGGGCGAGATCGCCGGCCGTGACGCCGCTGATGCGGCCGCCCGTCAGGGCGAGGCGGGCCGGTCCGGCGTTCTCGACGATCGTCCCGCCCAGCGCGCGAAGGTTCGCGGCGAGGTGGTCGATCAGGGCGTTGAGGTCCACCCAGCCCTCGCCGGGATTGAAGATCGCCGGCCCCGCGATTGCCGATGGGTCCACGCCGGGGACCGTCGCCGCCACCTCTTCGACGGTGAGGAGGCGCGAGTCGTAACCGAGCGAGCGCTCGTGCGCGTGCGCCCGGACGATCGCGTCGTCCGGGCCGCCCGCCGCCCACGTGAGGCCGCCGTCGAAGCGAAGCCAGCTCGCGCTCGGCGGATTGCGGGCGGCGAGGGTGCGGTAGCGGTCGATCCCCGCCATCCTGAGGCGGTGGTAGGCCGCCGAGCGCGATCCGCCCGAGTTGAGCCACGACAGCGACCGCCCGGAGGCGCCCGACCCGAGCGCACCCTCGGTGACGAGGGTGACGGCGGCGCCCTCACGGGCGAGGTGCGCGGCGGTGGAGACGCCGAGGACGCCGCCGCCGATGACGGCGACACGGAGGGGTGCTGCGCTCACGGGCGTTCCCACGTGGAGGTCTCGGCCGACCGGAACAGGGCGTCCAGCACCGCCATGTTGGCGAGCGCGTCGTCGAGGCCCCACTCGAGCGGCGCCTCGCCCCGGACGGCGGCGGCGAACGCGTCGGCCTGAAGGGTGAACTGGTCCGCCGGGGCGACGGAGATCGTCTCGGCGCCGGCGCCGAAGAGGTCCGTGCCGTCGTCCACGACGATGTCCACCGCGCGGTCGTGCGGCGCGTTGAACGGGACCAGCATCGTGATACGCGCCCTGGTCCCGAGGATCTCCACCCGCTGGCCCTTGGCGATCTGCGTCGCGACGGTGAAACCGAGCTGCTGCGCGCCGGGGAAGACGACGAGCCCCGACGTCATCCGGTCGACGCCGAGCGCCGGGTCGCGGTCGATGGCGGCGATGGCACGCTCCGGTTCCGCGCCGAACAGGAAGCGGGCGGTGGCGACGGCGTAGCAGCCGATGTCGAGGAGGCCGCCGCCGCCGATGTCGGCCTGGTTGCGGATGTTGGCCGGGTCGGGGTTGTGGTAGGCGAAGAGGGTCTGGATCGCGCGCACCTCGCCGAGCCGTCCGGACGCCGCGATCTCACGCACCAGGCGCCACTGCGGGTGGTGCCGCACCATGAACGCCTCGGCAACGAGCCGCCCGGACCTGTCCGCCGCCGCCTTCAGCGTCGCCGCCTCGGCCTTTGTGATCGCGATCGGCTTTTCGCACAGGACGTGCTTGCCGGCCTCCAGCGCCTTGATCGTCCATGGAACGTGGAGGTGGTTCGGGAGGGGATTGTAGACCGCCTCGACGGCGGGGTCGGCGAGCAGCGCCTCGTAGCTGCCGTAGGCGCGGGGGATGGAAAGGTCCGCGGCGGCCTTCACCGCGCGCTCCTCGCCGCGCGAGGCGATGGCGGCCACTTCGCCGGACGCGCTCCGCTGGATACCCGGGATCGCCTTGTTGAGGCCGATCTGCGCCGTGGAGAGGATGCCCCACTGTAGTTTGCTCATCGTCGGCTGCTCCCGCCTGTTCTAGGGTCCGCTTCGGCTCATACCATCAGGGCGCACCGGGCTTAACCCGGTCCCCCGGCCCGGCGCCACGGCCGGCCGAGCGATGCATCGGCGTCGCCCGCGTCATCGCGACGGGGCAGCGCGCAGCGCGTCGGTGCCGTCGCTCGGGAACTCCGGCAACCCGGCGAGGGGAACGAGGCGCGGCTCGGCGAGCGTCGCGAGTGCGGCGAGGTCGATCCTCGTGTAGTTGAGCTGCCCGTAGTCGCGCACGAAGAAGAGCCTGCGGGTCAGGTCGGCGAGGCTCGTCCAGGTGGTGAACTCGGTGGCGTATGCGGTCGTGCAGTCCGCTTCGAGGCCCTGCACCTCGAGGTGGCCGCCGCCGGGCGCCGGGTAGTCGATCGTCACGCCGCGCGGCCGGTCGAAGTTGTTCATGATGTGCGCGAGCGCCAGCACCGCCGCGTCCGGCGTCGCCGCCTTCTCGGTGAACTGCGCATAGTAGGCCGCCCGGACGAAGCGGCCGACCGACGTGTTGGAGGACGGCAGCCCTGCGGTCGCGATGCCGGAATCGGGCTGCACCGCCTTGTAGGTGCCGAACGTCGCGCTCGGCGTGTCGACGTTGCTGAGGAAGGTGTAGTTGCCGAGGTTGGTGAGGTGCCAGGTGAATTCCGGCCCGTTCGTCATGACCCCGACCGGGTTGTCGTAGACGGCCCGCTCGCCGCGCGTGAACTCGATCACCAGCGAGGTGCCCGCCGCGTCATGCACGACGTAGTGGAACGGTGTCGGCGCGCCGCCGAGGACCGCGAGCGGTTCCAGCATCACCGGCTGCGTCTCGAGCGCCGCCTTCAGCTCGGCGACTGTCGCGAACTGGCCGAGCGCCCAGCCGCCGAGGTCGGCCGCGGCCAGCACCTCGCGAGTCCTGTCCACCGCCTGATGGCCGCCCCCCGCCGCGGGATAGGAGAGGACGCTGAACGTCAGGCCGGCCGCGTTGAGCCCCTCGACGACCTTGAGGTCGGCGAGGCCCAGCGGCGCGTCGGCGGTGGGCATGCGGCCCGGCATGGTGAGGGCGACGAACGGGTACTTCGCCGTGAAATCGACAGGGGCGTAGTCACCGACTTGCGACTGGAAGGCGAAGCCGGCGGGGAGGTAGGCGATCTGGTACGGCAGGTTGATCGTCAGCTCGAGCGTCCGGCCGAAGTACGGCTGTCCGGACGCATCGGTGTAGACCAGGGAGGTGCACATCGTTTCAGCCTTTCGGGCGCCGGGCGGCCGGATTGATCTATTCAGGATGAGGTTAGGCGGAGTTTGGCCACGGCCCTGCGGCGGGCCCGGGCCGGCGACTACTGCGCGCCGGCCTCGCCCCGGGCGGACATCGTATCCTTCACGACACGCCCGCCCTTCATGATGAGGCGCAGGCTGGCGTCCGGGTCGGCGAGGAAGGTGAGGTCCCGGTCGGGCTCGCCGTCGACGATGAGGAGGTCGGCGAGGGCTCCGGGGGCGATGACGCCGAGCGGCGCGCCGCCGTAGGGCGCCCGTTCGCCCGAAAGGGCGAGGAGCTCGCCCGCGCGGCCGGTCGCATGACGCAGCGTCTCCAGCGGGCTCATGAAGCGCGTCAGCTTGGCGAGCTGGCGCCCCTGGGTCTTCGCGAGCCCCGGCGACATCAGGATGTCGGTGCCGAACGCGCTCTTGACGCGGTGGTGCAGCATCATCTCGTAGGCGCGCACAGTGCCCTCGGCGACGTACTCCTGCTGCGTACGCTGCTCGGGCAGCGCCTTCACGTTGGCGTCCTCGTCGGCGAGGAAGGGCTGGATCGACCACCAGATCCCCTCGTCGGCCATCAGCTTCACCGTCGCCTCGTCGGCGAGCTGGCCGTGCTCGATGCACTTCACGCCCGCCTCGATCGAGCGCCGGATCCCGGCGGCGGTGTAGACGTGGGTGCACACGTACGTGCCCCAGTCGGAGGCCGCCTCGACGCCGGCGCGCAGCTCGTCGAGCGTGAACTGCATCGTGTCGAGCGGATCGTAGAGCGAGGAGACGCCGCCGCCGGCCATCAGCTTGATCTGCGAGGCGCCCTTCATCAGCTGCTCGCGCGTGCGCAGCAGCACCGCTGCGCGACCGTCCGCGAGCGCCGAGACGCCGACTTCCTCGGCGTAGCTTAGCGGATCGCGGAAGGCCCACGGCAGGTGATTCACCGGGCGGTAGTCGCCGTGGCCGGCGGTCTGCGAGATCATCGCGCCGGACGGGAAGATGCGCGGCCCCTCGCAGATCCCCTCGTCGATGGCCCGCTTCAGCGCGAACGCGGGGCCGCCGGTGTCGCGCACGGTGGTGAAGCCGCGCATCACCGTCTCGCCGGCCTCGCGCGCGGCGATGAACTGCACGTAGGCGATGTCCGCCGACATGGCGGTCATCTGCGAGACGCTGGTGAGGGTGGCGTGCCAGTGGCAATCGATCAGGCCGGGGATGAGGGCCCGGCCGCCGCCGTCGAAGCGGGCGGCGTCGGCGGGTCCCTCGCCGCGCGGGGGCAGCGCCGCGATCCTGCCGCCCTCGACGAGGACGTCGACGTCGTCACGCATGCGGAGCGTCAGACCGTCGAACACGCGCACGTTGGTGATGAGGAGCGGCTGCCCGGCGGTCTGGCCCCAGGCGGTGTGCGGCGTGAGGCCGAACCCGGCGAAGAGTCCCATGACCGCCGCCGCGCCGCCGAGGAGCTCGCGCCGCGACAGGTGCGCCTCGATCCGCCGGAAGGCCGCGAGCGTTTCAGGCGCCCCGCAGCGGCACCCTGCGCCGTGATGGGCGTGGTCTTCGGCGGTCTGCAGGTAGGCGCACGCGCACATGGGTCCGTTTCCTGTAAGCTCGGCTCGACAGGCTCACTCTTTCACAGAGTCTCCCGATCACTTCAACACAGTGTAATCAAAGCCAAACCTGACATGCTCGTCGAACAAGTTTCCGACGGGCGCTGCGCAAATCTCTGACTTCCATGCGATTTGCGGCACCCGGTCGCCGGCCGACCCGCCGCACCCGGTCGAGGGCAGGGACATTCCATCGCACCTCGGCCGCTTCGTCCGCAGTCGCACCCCGAAGTGGCATGCCGCGCGCCAAGCCTTCGCCGCTTCTCCCACCTTCGTCGCATGCGACCGGCGGTCCGCGTCGGCGACGGCGGCTAACGGCCTGACGGAGCACCACAATGCCCTCCGGCCGTGACGGTCTGTGAGCGGATAATGATTGAAGCCAATCATTTGTTGTTGCGCCGGTGAGCGAATGCGCTAATTTCATGCGCAAGTCGTAACAAAACGGCGGCCCGGGATGAGCGACCTTGAGCGGCAACAGTCCATCGTCGAGCTACTGTCGTCACAGACATTCGTGTCCGTGCGCGAGCTGCAGCAGGCGCTCGGCGTCTCCGCCGCGACCGTCCGGCGCGATATCGACAAGCTGAACGAGGCCGGCGTCGCGCGGAAAGTCTACGGCGGCGTCGCGGCCCTCGAGGACAACCTCCGCCGCCGCCCGCCCTCCGCGCTTCCGTTCGTGGAAAACCGCGACCTTGCGGTGGAGCAGAAGCGCGCCATCGCCATGGCCGCCGAGGGGCTGGTGCGCGACGGGTCGTCCATCATCGTCCACGCCGGCTCGACCTGCTTCACGTTCGGGTGCCGTCTGGCGCTGCGCAACGTGCGCGTCTTCACCAACTCCATGCCGCTCGCGGCCTACCTCGCCGAGAACGGTACCTGCCACCTCACCGTCGGCGGCGGCGACATCCACCGCGAGCCCGGCATCCTCTACGACCCGGTGCCCGGACCGACGCACTATGCCGCCCAGTTCTACGTCGGCGCGCTGGGGGTCTCCGGACAGGGCATCCTCGAGCAGCATCCGCTGCTGGTGCACTTCGTGAAGGAGATGAGCGCGCGGGCGAACGAAATCATCGTCCTCGTCGATTCCTCCAAGTTCGCGCTGCGCCCGCCGATGGTGGCGCTGCCGATGTCGCGCATCACCACCCTGGTGACGGACGAGGGAATTTCGGCGGCGGACGAGCGGATGGTGCGCGAGGAGGGGGTCAACCTCATCGTCGCCGAGATCAGCGGGAGGACCCAATGACCCTTCTCGAAATGCGTGGCATCTCCAAGACGTTCGGGCCCGTCATGGCGCTCTCGAACGTCTCCCTCACCGTCGATCCCGGCGAGGTTCACGCGCTGATGGGCGAAAACGGGGCGGGCAAGTCCACCCTGATGAAGATCCTCTCGGGCGCCTACGTCGCCGACCGCGGCGGCGAGATCCTCATCGCCGGGGAGAAGGTGCCGACGGGCGACCCCAAGCTCGCCAAGGCGAACGGCATCGCCGTCATCTATCAGGAGCTGGCGCTGTCGCCGAACCTGACGGTGGCGGAGAACATCTTTCTCGGCGCCGAGCCGCGCCGCGGCCTCTTCGTCGACCGCGGCGAGATGAACCGCCGCGCCGGCGACATCCTCAACCGCCGCCTCGGCCTCACCTTCCGGCCCGACACGACGCTGGGCCGCCTGTCGCTCGGCGAGCGGCAGATGGTGGAGATCGCCCGCGCGCTCTCCACCAACGCCCGCCTCATCGTGATGGACGAGCCGACCACCGCGCTTACCACCCGCGAGACGGAGAAGCTGTTCGACGTCATCGCCGCGCTGAAGGCCGACGGGATCGCCATCATCTACATCTCCCACCGGATGGACGAGGTGTACGCCCTCGCCGACCGCTGCACGATCCTGCGCGACGGCCAGTACGTGGGCACGCTCGCGAAGGACGAGATCAGCGCCGAGCGGGTCGTCTCGATGATGGTCGGGCGCGACCTCTCCACGTTCTACAAGAAGGACCACGCGGCGGCGGCCGAGCCGGGGGACGTGGTGCTGCGCGTGGAGGGCCTCGGCGACGGGCACTTCGTCCACGACTGCTCCTTCGAGGTGCGCCACGGCGAGGTGATCGGCGTCGCCGGCCTCGTCGGCTCCGGCCGCACGGAGCTGGCGCGGCTCATCTACGGGGCGGAGAAACCGGCCGAGGGCCGCGTCATCCTCGACGGCGAGACGCTCGCGATCGCGACGCCCCGCGACGCGCTGGACCACGGCATTGCCTACCTCACCGAGGACCGCAAGGGTCTCGGCCTCTTCCTCGACATGACGATTTCCGAGAACGTCAACATCGGCGTCATGCAGCGCGACGCGCGCTCGGCCGGGCTCATCGACTTCAAAGCCGGCCAGCGCCGCGCCGACAAGGCGATGAAGTCGCTGGCGATCCGCGCGCCCAACACCCGGATCAACACCAGCGCCCTGTCCGGCGGCAACCAGCAGAAGGTCCTGCTGGCGCGCCTTCTGGAGCTCGGCCCGCGCGTCGTCATCCTCGACGAGCCGACCCGCGGCGTCGACGTCGGCGCGAAATCCGAGATCTACCGCCTCATCGACGGCCTCGCGCGCGACGGGATCGCCGTCGTGGTGATCTCCTCCGAGCTGCCGGAGATCATCGGCGTCGCGGACCGCGTGCTCGTCATGCGCGAGGGGACGATCGCCGGCGAAGTGGCACCACCGCGCGGCGAGCCGATCCGGCAGGAGGAGATCATGGCCTATTCCACTGGCGCCATCGGTGCGGCGCGGGCGAGCGAAGGAGCGAGAGCGTGACCACTGCGACGAAGGACGAAGCCCCGAGCGCGGTCGACCGCAAGCAGCAGCTCCGCGTCCTCTTCACGGCGCTCGGGATGCTCCCGGTGCTCATCCTCCTGGGGATCGGGTTCGAGCTGCTCTCCGGCAAGTTCCTGACGGTCAACAACCTGTCGATCGTCATGCAGCAGGCCTCGATCAACATCGTGCTCGCGGCCGGCATGACCTTCGTCATCCTGACCGGCGGCATCGACCTCTCGGTCGGCTCGGTGTTGGCGGCCTCGGCGATGGTGGCGGTGATCGCCTCGCTGTGGCCCGACATCGGCCTAGTGGGGATTCCGCTCGGCCTCGCGATGGGCCTCGCCTGCGGCCTCGTCAACGGCGGCCTCATCGCCTACCTCAAGCTGCCACCCTTCATCGTCACGCTCGGTACGCTGACCGCGGTGCGCGGCCTCGCGCGCCTGCTGGGTGCGGACACGACCGTCTTCAACTCGGACCTGCCGTTCGACTTCATCGGCAACGGGTCGATCTTCGGCGTGCCGTGGCTCGCGATCATTGCCATCGCCGTCATCCTGCTCTCGTGGGTGATCCTGCGCCGTACGGTGCTGGGCCTGTGGATCTACTCCATCGGCGGCAACCAGGAGGCGGCGCGCCTCACCGGCATCAAGGTGAGCCTCGTGCTGCTCTTCGTCTACGCCATGTCGGGGCTGATGGCCGGCCTCGGCGGCGTCATGTCGGCGGCGCGCCTTTATGCGGCCAACGGCCTGCAGCTCGGCCAGGCCTACGAACTCGATGCCATCGCCGCGGTCATCCTCGGCGGGACGTCGTTCGTGGGCGGCGTCGGGTCCATCTGGGGCACGCTCATCGGCGCGCTCATCATCGCCGTCCTATCGAACGGTCTCATCCTGACCGGCGTGTCGGACATCTGGCAGTTCATCATCAAGGGCCTCGTCATCATAGTCGCCGTCGCCCTCGATCGCTACCGCCTCAGGGGTGTCGGAGCCTGAGGCCAACAGGGAGGAAGCACACATGCGTACTTTGACCAAGCTGCTCGCCACCACCGCGCTCGCCGCGATGGTCGCCACCGGCGCCGCCGCACAGGACAAGGAGCTGAAGTCGATCGGCATCTCCGTCGGCCTGCTCGGCAACCCGTTCTTCGTCGCCACCATCAAGGGCATCGAGGACCGCGCCAAGGAGATCAATCCGGACGTGCAGGTGACGTCGGTCTCCGCCGACTACGACCTCAACAAGCAGGTCAGCCAGATCGACAACTTCATCGCCGCGGGCGTCGACATCATCATGCTGAACGCGGTCGATGCGAAGGCGATCGGTCCGGCCGTGAAGCGCGCGCAGAACGCCGGCATCACCGTCGCCGCGTTCGACGTGTCGGCCCCGGGCGCGGACGTCACCGTGATGACCGACAACGTCGCCGCCGGGCGCAAGGCGTGCCAGTACATCATCGACGAGATCGGCGAGGAGGGGAACGTCATCATCATCAACGGTCCGGCCTCGTCCTCGATCCTCGACCGCGTCCAGGGCTGCAAGGAGGTGTTCGACGAGCACGGCGGCATCAACGTCCTCTCCGACGACCAGAACGGCCAGGGCTCGCGCGAGGGCGGCCTCGCGGTGATGCAGGGCCTCCTGACCCGCTACGACGACATCGACGCGGTGTTCGCGATCAACGATCCGACCGCGATCGGCGCCCAGCTCGCCGCCAAGCAGCTCGGCCGCTCGGAGTTCATCATCACGGCGGTGGACGGCGCGCCGGACATCGAGAAGGAACTGCAGAGCGACTCCTCGCTCATCAAGGCCTCGGCCTCGCAGGATCCCTACGTGATGGCGGGCGAGGCGCTGAAGATGGGCTACGACGCGTTCCAGGGGAAGGCGCCGGCGGAGGACACGGTGCTCCTCGACCCCGAACTCATCACCGCCGGCAACCTCGAGGGCTACAAGGGCTGGACCGCCCCCCGCTGAGGTCGGCCTCGCCACGGCGCGGGCAGCGCCACCGGCCGCGCCACGCCGGCGCGGCCATCCCGCGACCACGGTCCGCGCCGCCCTCCGGGCGCAAGGCGCGGGCCGTCCAACCACCGGACGGATCATGACCCTTGATGCGCTGAAAGAGCAGGTGCGCGCGGCCAACGTGGAAACGGTCGCCCGCGGCCTCGTCATCTCCACCTTCGGAAACGCGAGCGGGATCGACCGCGAGGCCGGGCGTATCGCCATCAAGCCGAGCGGTGTCCCCTATGCCGAGCTGACGGCCGACCAGATCGTCATCACGACGCTGGACGGGGTGCCGCAGGACAACCGCTTCAAGCCGTCCTCCGACCTTGCCACCCACGTCGTCCTCTACCGGGCGTTCGGCGGGATCGGCGGCGTCGTCCACACCCATTCCACCTACGCCACCATCTTCGCCCAGGCCGGACGGGAGATCCCCTGCCTCGGCACCACCCACGCGGACTACTTCCGCGGGCCCGTCCCCGTGACCCGGGCACTGCGGCCGGACGAGACCGGCGCCTCCTACGTGGAGGCGACGGGCGAGGTCATCGTCGAGGCCTTCCGGGACCGCGACCCGGCCGAGGTGCCGGCGGCGCTCGTCCAGGGGCACGGGCCGTTCGTATGGGGGCCGACACCGCAGGCGGCGGTACAGAACGCCTATCTCCTCGAGGAGATCGCCCGCATGGCCTACCTGACGCTGACGCTGGCCCCGGGCACCGGGGCCATCACCGACCACCTGCGCGACCGGCACTACCTGCGCAAGCACGGTGCCGCAGCGACCTACGGGCAATAATCCATGGCCATCGTCGCCGGCGTCGACTTCGGCACCCTGAGCGTCCGCGTCACCCTGATGGAGACGTCGGGCGAGCATCTCGGCACCGCCGTCGCGCCCTATCCGCTCCATACCAGCCCCGCCGATCCCTATCGCGCCACCCAGTCCCACGCGGACCACATGGAGGCGCTCGCGACGGCGACGCGCGCGGCGGTGGCCGACGCGGGCATCGACGGGCGCGACGTCGCAGCGATCGCCTGCGACACGACCGGGTCGAGCGTCATCCCGGTGGACGAGAATCTCGAGCCGGTGGGCGAGTACTATCTGTGGTGCGACCACCGCGCCCACCGCGAGGCGGCCGAGATCACCGAGGTGTTCCGCGCCTCCGGGCACGAGGCGATCGACTGGTGCGGCGGCGTCTACTCGCACGAATGGGGCTACGCCAAGCTCCTCCACTTCCTGCGCCACGACCCCGAGGCAGGCCGCATGGCCTCCGCCTTCGAGCACTGCGACATGGTCGCCGCGACGCTCGCCGGCGTGACGCGCCCGGCCGACGCCGTCCGCTCGGTCTGCGCGCTCGGCCACAAGTGGATGTGGAACCCCAAGTGGGGCGGGCTCCCGCCGGAGGAACTCCTCGCCAAGGTCGACCCGCGCCTTGCCGGCATCAACGACCGCCTTGCGGGCGAGGTCGCGACGTCGGACCGGATCGCCGGGCACCTGTCGGCCGAGTGGGCCGAGCGGCTGGGGCTCGCGGCGGGGATTCCGATCCCGGTCGGCGCGTTCGACGCACATTGGGACGCCGTCGGCTCCGGCTGCCGGATGGGCGACATCGTCAACGTCGTGGGCACGTCCACCTGCATCATCGCGCTGGGACCGAGGGACAGCGGGACCATCCCGGGCCTGTGCGGTCTCGTCCCCGGCAGCGTTCACCCGGCGCACATGGGCGTGGAGGCCGGGCAGTCGGCCACCGGCGACGTGTTCGACGCCATCGCGCGGCGCGCGGGCCGCTCGCTTGCCGACCTCGGCGAGGAGGTCGTGTCCTATCGTGCGGCGCAGACGGGCCTCCTGCGCGTGCCGTGGGACAACGGCGACCGGACCGTGCTGGTGCGTCCGGACCTCGGCGGCGTGACGATGGGCTGGACGCTGAGCTCGACCGCGGCGGACGAGCTCTTCGCGGCGATCGAGGGGATGGCGCTCCACGTGCGCGTCATCGTCGACCGCATGGGCGAGGGGGGCGTGCCGTCGGAGCGGATCATCAACGCCGGGGGCGTGCCGCAGCGCAGCGAGACGCTGAACCAGGTCTACGCCAACGCCCTCGGCCGGGACATCCTCGTGCCGACGCGCTCGCCGGTCGGGGTGGGGTCCTGCGTCTTTGCGGGTCTCGCCGCCGGGGCGTTCGACAGCATCGAGGCCGGTCAGGACGCGCTCTGCCCGCCGATGCGCCGTTTCGCGCCCGATCCTGCCGCCGTCGCGGTCTACGACGAGCTCTTCGCGATCTTCCGCGACGTCTACTTCGCCCTCGGCGAGGGCCGTTCCGCCGACCTCGGGCGCGTACTGCCGACCCTGCACCGGCTGCGCGCGCCGCACTGAACCCGCCCGGCGCAGCCTCGCGCGAGCCGCGGCGGTTAGCCTCCGGTCGATCGCTGCCTTGCGCAGATCGGCAACGGAGGCGCCCCCTTGTCCGCTGGCATGTCGCTCGACCGCACGCTGTCCAAGGCGCGCCGGCTGGCGAAAACCGGAGACTACCTCGCCGCGCACGCGCTCTACCGCGACGTGCTGGCGCGCCACTCCACCAACGCGCGCGCCCGTGAGGGGCTGCGGGCCCTCGCCGAGCCGGCGCCCCTCGACGCGGAGGGCGAGCGCAAGGCGGTGGCGGCGGCGCTGTCGCGCATCGCCGGGCTTACCGCGAGCGGGCACCTCGCGGAGGCGCTGCGTCTGGCCGAGCCGCTGGCGCGCCGCCATCCGGGCGAGGTGAGAGTGCAGTATGCGCTCGGCGCCATCCTCTCGGCGCTCGGCCGGTGGGAGCCCGCGGCGGCCGCCTTCGCCGCCGCCGTCGGCCGGCAACCGACCTTCATCCCCGCCCTCGCCAAGCTCGCTGCCGCCCTGACGCGCCTGCGGCGTCACGAGGAGGCGGTGATATGCTACCGCCAGGTGGTCGGCTTCGACCCGCAGGATGCGGACGCGCAGCGCAATCTCGGCAACGCCCTCTCCGCGGCGAGGCGCCACGAGGAGGCGCTGGCCGCCTTCGACGCCGTGGTCGCGCTGCGGCCCGGAGACGCCGAGGCGCTGCGGCAGCGGGGGGTGGCGCGCGGTCAGGTCGGACGTTACGCGGACGCGATTGCCGACTTCGATGCGGCCGTCGCCATCGCGCCGGGGGACACCGCCCTGCAGGTCGAGCGCGGCAACATCCTGCGGGACGTGCGGCGGCACGACGAGGCGCTCGATGCCTACGCCGCGGCCGTCGCGCACGGTTCCCGCGCCCATCTGGCGTACAACGCGATGGGCGTCGCCCTCGGCGACCTCGGCCGTACAGAAGACGCGGTGGCCGCCTTCCACTCCGCCATCGCCCTGAAGCCGCGCTACGTCCAGGCCCACGCGAACCTCGCGACGTGGACGCGCTACGACCGGGACCATCCGCATATCGACGAGATGACGGCGCTGCTCGCGCTGGAGGACGACCCCGTCGGCCGCATGTACCTCGACTTCGCGCTCGGCAAGGCGTTCGACGACACCGGTGACACCGACCGCGCCTTCGCGCATTTCACGGCCGGGAACCGGGCGCGGCGGGCGCGCGCGCCATACGACCGGGCGAGTATGGCGGCGACCTTCGCGACCATCCGCGCGGTCTTCGATCGCGGGCCGCTGCCAGCATGGAGCGGGCCGACGGACGACGGCCCGCTGCCGGTCTTCGTCGTCGGCATGCCGCGCTCGGGGTCGAGCCTGACCGAGCAGATCCTCTGTGCCCACTCCGGCGTCGACGGCGTCGGCGAGGCGGACGCCTTTCCGCGCGCCGTACGGCCTCTGCTGGACGCCGTCAAGGCCGGGACGGTGGGGCAGGGGGTGCTCGGCGAGGTGCGCGCGCGCTACCGACGGGCGATCGGCGAGTATCGGACCGGCGCGCCGGTGATCGTCGACAAGTATCTCGCGAACACACGGTGGCTTGGCTTCATCGCCGCCGTCTTCCCGGAGGCGCCGGTGATCGCCATGTCGCGCGACCCGGCGGCGACGTGCTGGTCGATCTACAGGAAGCTGTTCGCCTCCTCCGGCAACAACTACGCCTACGACCTTGCCGACCTCGCCCACTATCACCGGCTCGACACGGCGATGCTTGAGCGATGGCGCGCACTCCTCCCGGGCCTGGTCCTCGACGTCGGCTACGAGCGGCTGACCCGAGAGCCGGAGGCGTCGACACGCGAGCTCCTCGGCCATTGCGGCCTCGCCTACGAGCCGCGGTGCCTGGAGTTCCATACCCTGGAGCGCGCGGTCTCGACGGCCAGCGCCGGGCAGGTGCGCCGCAGGATCTACACCGGCAGCTCCGACGACTGGCGCCGCTACGAGGCGCACCTCGGCCCGCTGATCGACGCGCTGAGGGCCTAGCGCCGGCCCGCCGGCCCCGTCGCCGCCGCTATTGTCTCAGCGCCGGTCGCCGGCGTCCATGCGGCGCTCGAGGAACGCGCCGTAGCGCGACAGGCTGAAGACGAACGCGAAGTAGATCGCGGCGATGAAGACGTAGACCTCGACGTAGGCGAAGGTCCAGTCACCCGTGCCGTAGGCCGCGTTGCCGGACGCGAGCACCTCGAAGAAGCCGATGATGATGAAGAGCGAGGTTTCCTTGAAGGTGATGACGAACTGGTTGATCGTCGCCGGCAGCGCGTTCTTGAAGGCCTGCGGCAGGAGGATCTTGCCAATCCGCAGCCAGTAGCCGAGGCCGAGCGCCTTGGCCGCCTCCTCCTGCCCCTTCGGCACGCCCTGGAACCCGCCGCGGATGATCTCCGCCTGGTAGGCCGAGAAGAAGAGCGCGGAGCCGATGATCGCCCGGTAGAGCTTGTCCCCCGTCAGCCAGTCCGGCAGCACGAACGGCAGGACGATGGCGAAGGTGAAGAGGATCGACACCAGCGGCAGCGAGCGCACCGAGTCGATGATCACCGCGGTGACACGGGAGACGACCTTCAGCTCCGAGCGGCGCAGCAGCGCCCAGGCGAGGGAGAGCGGCATGCCTATGATCACCGTCGTCACGAAGATGAAGACGGTGAGGGCGAGGCCGCCCCAGTTCTGCTCGTCGACCCGGACGAGACCGAGCACGCCGCCCTTCATCAACACGTAGAAGACCGCGAAGCCGCCGATCCAGATGACGGAGATGGCCTTCATGCTCCAGAAGCGCGGCATGCAGCTCAGCACCGTCATGACGACGACGACGAGGCAGGCGAGCCCGGACCGCCAGTGCTCCTCGTAGGGGTAGAGGCCGAAGAAGATGAGCCGCCAGCGCGCGCCGATCACGGACCAGCAGGCACCGTCCGCGCCGCGGCACGCCTCCGGTCCGCCGCTGGTCGAGAAGACGGCGGTGAAGACCGCCCAGTCGAGCACCTTCCAGAGGATCGTGCCGAGGAGGGCGAGCGAGACCACCGTCAGGAGCGTGTTGCCGACGGAGGAGAAATAGCGCCGGCGCACCACCTCCAGAATGGAGGGGGCGGGCGGGGCTGCGACGTCGCTCATGGCCACCCCCTCACGTGCGAAGCTGGTCGCCCTTGAGGGCGATGGCGCGGTTGATGGTGTTGAGGATCGCCGCGAGGCCGAAGTTGATGATCAGGAAACCCGCCATCAGGATGCCGATCAGCTCCAGCGTCTGGCCGGACTGGTTGATCGAGATCGACACGACCATGAAGAAGTCGGTGAAGCCGATGGCGATGCCCATCGTCGTCGCCTTGATGAGCCAGACGTACTGGTTGGTGAGGATCGGCAGCATCGCGCGGAGGGCGAGAGGAAAGCGCACCTTGGTGAAGACCTGAAGGGGCGTGAGGCCGAGCGCCTCTGCTGCCTCCACCTGTCCGTGGCCGACCGCCTTGAAGCCCCCGCGCACGATCTCGCCGATATAGGCGCCGCCGTAGATGGCGATGGCGAAGGCGAGGGCGGCGAGCTCCGGCGTGATGCGGATCCCGCCTTTGAATGCGAGGCCCTTCAGCTCCGGAACGCCGACGAAGGGAAGCTCCGGCAGCCGCCCGGCGACGAAGATCACCGCCATCACCGCGAGGCCGACCGCCAGCACCGCGAGCTGAAGCCGGCCCTTCTCGCGCGGCTCGTACCGCCGGAAGCGCGGCGCGGCGGCGATGAAGACGATGAGGCCGAGCGCCGCGAGGAGTGCGAGGATGCCGAGGAAGGCCGAGAGGCCGGTGATGTTGAGGCCCGGCACGTAGAGCCCGCGGCTCGTCAGGTAGACGAGCCCCTCGACCGACAGGGCCTGGCGCGGCGCGGGGAAGCGCGTCGCGACCGCGTACCAGAAGAACACCTGCACGATCAGCGGGATGTTGCGGAAGATCTCGACGTAGATCGTGCCCAGCAGGCGGGCGATGTCGTTCTGCGACGTGCGTGCCATGCCGACGACGACGCCGACGACGGTGGCGAGAACGAGCCCGATCGCCCCCAGGAACAGCGTGTTCATCACGCCGATCAGGAGCACCTTCCAGTAGGGGTCGGAGGGCTTGTACTCGATGAGGGAGAAGGTGACGTCCCAGCCGGTGGACTTCCAGAGGAAGTCGAACCCGGTGGTGAGATGCTGGGCGTTGAGGTTGGCGCGCGCCTCGAGGACGCACACCAGGACGAGGCCGGCCCAGAACAGCAGGTAGGCGGCCTGGGCGACGACCGCCCGGACCTGCCGGTTGTAGACGGCGGAGATCATCGCGTGCTCCTCGCGATCGGGGAACCGGCCGGAGCCGGTGGGGCGCCCTTCCTGGTGGGGGAAGGGCGCTGCGGGATCAGTCGAAGACCATCGGGAACATCACGCCGCCGTCGATCCACAGGCGGTTGAGGCCGCGCGGCATCTTGTAGACGGAGCCGTCGCCGATGTTGCGGTCGAAGATCTCGGCGTAGTTCCCGACCGTCTTGATCATCGTGTAGGCCCAGTCGTCCGAGAGCTGGAGCGGCGAGCCGATGCCGGGCGTCGCGCCGAGGAGCTTGCCCACCTCGGAGGTCGGCGGGTTGGCCTTCATCTCGTCGACGTTGGCGCTGGTGATGCCCTCCTGCTCGGCGAACATCAGCGCCGACAGGATCCAGTTGATGACGTCGAGCCACTGCTCGTCACCCTGGCGCACGATGATCACCTCCGGTTCGAGCGCGAGGACGTCGTCGAGGATGATGTGCGCGCTCGGGTCCTCGGCGACCGTGCGGGCGATGGCGAGCGTCGGGCCCCACTGGGCGTAGAGGTCGCAGCGATGGGAGAAGTAGGCCTCGCGCAGCTCCTCGGTCTTCTCGAAGAGGACGGGCTCGAGGGTGATGCCGATGCGGTCCGCGTAGGAGGCCACCTGCCGTTCGATCGTGGTGCCGGCGGGGATGCAGACCGAGCCGCCGTCCGCGTCCTTCAGCGAGGCGATGCCGAGGTCCTTGTGCGCCATCACCTTGGTGGTGCCGAGGTAGTAGGGGCGCGAGAACTGGAGGCCGAGGTCGGTGTCGCGGCTGAAGGTGGCGCCGGAGGCCTTGATGATGAGGTCGACGTCGCCCGACTGGAGCGAGGGCCAGCGCTGCGCCCAGGAGATCGGCACGATGTTCAGCTTGTCGGGCGCGCCGAGAACGGCGGCGGCAACGGCCCGGCAGAGGTCGATGTCGAGGCCCTTCCAGGCGCCCTGGTCGTCCACTTCGGCGAAGCCGAGGAAGGAGCCGTTGTGGCCGGTGCACTCGAGGGTGCCGCGGTCCTTGACGGTCTTCAGCGTCGCGCCGAACTCGGCGTGCGCCGCGCTCGCGCCGAACGCGAGGCCGGCGGCCAGAATGGCCGTGACGATGGAGTGCTTCATGCCGTTCTCTCTTTGCTCTTCATGGTCGTGACGTTGCGGGGTGCGTGATGAGGGCAGTCGCCTCTGGTCGGCGGCCGGCCTTGCTCGGGGCGGCGCTGGTGGTGGTGGGCCGCCGCCCTATGGCGCCCGGAGCGGTGGCGCGGGTCCGGTGCGTGGGGCGGGCGTCACCGGCATCACGCCGCTGGATGGCCCGTCCGTCCGTCCCGTCCCGTTCGCCGACCTCATCCGTCCGCCGTCCCCCAATCGGGCGGGTTCGCAGGATTGCGGCCGCCGATGGTGCCTTGCAAATCAAGATCCGTGCCGGAACGGCGCGCCGGCGCGGCGACCCGTTCCGAGGGCACGGCGAGAGCCGCGGGGCGGGGCCGTCCGGTCCCGCCCGCTTCGTCGCCGGGCGTGGTGTCCGGCGCGGTCAGATCACCGCCTTTTCGAGGAACGGGCGGTTCTCGATGACCCGCTCGTAGCCGACCTCGGAGAGGTCGATGGCGCGGAACTCGCCGTAGGTGATGAGTTCGGACACCGCCCGCCCCGCCGCCGGGCTCTGCTGCAGGCCGTGCCCGGAGAACCCGTTGGCGTAGATGAAGTTCTGCACCTCCGGGTGGCGCCCGACGATCAGGTTGTGGTCGAGGACGTTGAAATCGTAGTGCCCGGCCCACTGGTTGATGACCTTGATCGCCTCGAAGGCGGTCGAGCGGGTCGCGAGCGCAGGCCAGATGATGTCCTCGAACTCCTCGTAGCGGGGCTCGAAGTCGTCGAACGGGACGGCGGGGTCGTCCACCGGCGCGGCACCGCAGAGGAAATAGCGGCCCTCCGGACGGCAGAAGACGCCGGTGGGGTCGATCATCAGCGGCAGCCGGCCGCCGTTCACGGTCGCGGTGCCCTCGGGCGAGTTCGCGGCGTCGAACACGAACATGGTGCGCTTGCGCGGCTCGATGGGAACGTCGAGGCCGGCCATCTTCGCCGTCAGCGCCGCGCGCGGGCCGGACGCGTTGACGATGGTGCCCGCCTCGACGACGGCGCCGGACTTCAGCGTCACGGTCGTGACCTTGCCGCCCTCGCGGCCGATGGCGACCACCTCGTCGGCGACGAAGTCCGCGCCGAGCGAGCGGGCCTTGGCGCGGAAGCCGTCCATGAGGCCGGTGTTTGAGAACCAGCCCTCGTTGGAGCGTCCGTAGGAGCCGAGGGTGAGGTCGTCGACATTGAGGTGCGGGAAGGCAGCCTTCAGCTCGTCCGGCCCCATCAGCGCGACGTCGGCGCCGCAGGCGACCTGCACCTCGTGGTTCTCGCGCAGCGTCTTGACGCCTTCCGGCGTGTTGGCGAGGAAGAGGTAGCCACCCTCGTGGAAGCCGAGATCGGGCTTGTCGCCGTCGACCTCCATGGTCTCCGCGAACGCCTTGATGAAGGAGACGCCGAAGAGGCCGATCCTCACGTTCACCGGATTGGAGAACTGCGTGCGGATCGCCGATCCGGACAGCGAGGTCGACGCGGTGCGGAAGGTCGGGTCGCGCTCGACGATGAGGACGGACCCGTCGAAGTCCGGGTTCGCGGCGAGGAAGTAGGCGACGGCGGAGCCGATCACGGCCCCGCCGACGATCACGACGTCATAGTGCTTGTTCATTGGGCCGTCTCGTCATCGGGGTGGGGGAAGTCGACGAAGCCGCCGCCGTAGCACCGGGTTGCGAGCGCCATCGGGTCGGCGACCGGCACGGTCGCCTCGAGCGCCGCACGGAACGGCTCGGTGGAGTCCTGGGGGATGTAGCCGAGGTGGCCGGCCTTCGAGTTGTCGACCGGCTTCACCTTGTTGTCCGACATGCCGAACGTGATCGTGTGGCCGACGTGGGGCGCGGTCAGGCAGGCCGTGAAGAGGCGCACGCAGTCGTCGAAGGAGAGCCACGACCACAGGTGCCGCCGGTCGGCCGGCTCGGGGAAGGAGGAGAAGATCCGCACGCACGCGGTCTCGATCCCGAACTTGTCCCAGTAGAGGCTGGATAGGGCCTCCACGAAGCACTTCGACACGCCGTAGAGGCTGTCCGGCCGGACGCGGCTGTCGGCGTCGATGTGGTCGGTCAGGCGGTGGTAGCCGATCGCGTGCACCGACGAGGCGTAGGCGATGCGCTTCACGCCGTGTTTCCGCGCGCCCTCGTAGAGGTGGTAGGTGCCGCGGATGGTGGAGTCGAGGATCTCCTGCCAGGGCAGCTCCACCGGCGCGCCGCCCATGTGGACGATGGCGTCGACGCCCTTGGTGGCCTCCATCGTGGCCGCCTCGTCGGCGAGGTCGAAGATGACGGCTTCTTCGTTGGGTTTTAGGTCCGTGATCATCTCACGGTCGGCGAGGCGGATGGTCCTGGCGAGCGGGGCCAGGCCGTGGCGCAGCTCGCGGCCGAGACGGCCGGCGGCGCCGGTGATGAGGATGGTGTCGTAGGGCGTAGTCATTCGCTGGGGTTCGCTCCGTGATGGGGTCGCCACGCCGAGGGCGGCGGGACGGTGGCCGCGCGGCACGCGGCCGGGAAGCCGGCGCGGGGCGCTGCCGGGGCCGGCGCGTCCCGTCGGCCGGATCGCGCCGGGCACGGACGGGACGCCGCCGGTGCGCGGCGAGCCGAGGGCGAGGCTAGCGCATCATCGGTCCGGATTGAATCGATCTGAGCAAGGAGAATGTCCGGCCGTTACCGCGAACGGGCGCGCCTTGGTACGCGCGGTCCGGACCACACCCAGCCGCCCCACCGCCGTGGGCCGGAACGACGCGCCGCCGCTCGGACACGCCGCCGGGCGTGGTCGCGGCGACGCCGGAGATCGCGGTCTCGGTCTCGTCTGTCCGGGGTCGGGTGTCGGCTCGCATGTCGGTGGTCTCCCGCGAAGGGGAGACATCGTCCGCCCCGACGCTCATCCGCTGGCTAACCCACTGAGTGGCAAGGGCCGTGCCAACGGCCGCGACGGGTCGTGCCGTGGAGCGGTCGGATCGGACTCGCGCGGCGTCAGTCGGCGCTGGCGCCCTGGGGAGTGCGCTCCAGCAGCACGGGGAGCATGTCGTCGAGGTCGGCGCAGGGGATCGCGCCGGTCGCCCGGATCTCCTCGGTGAGGTCGAGGGGGAGGCCGGAGTTCGACTCGTCCGGGATCCCGTTGAGCTTGCCGCCGATCACCACCGGAGACGTCATTCCGCTCGCGGCGACGAGGCCGATGACCTCGCGCGCGTAGGCGAGGCCGATCCCGTTGTAGGTGCTGATCGCGATCACGTCGGCGCCGCTCTCGCGCGCCCGCGCGACCAGCACGTCGGCGTCGACCGCGACGCCGCCGTCCACCACCTCGACCCCGGCGCCCTCCAGCGCGCGCCGCACCAGGTAGGCGCCATGCTCGTGAACGTCCGTCGTCCCGACGATGACCTTCGGCGCGCGGCCCCCGCCGGCGGCGAGCTGCGCGCGGTGGGCGCCGGCCCAGTCGTCGGCCATGTGGTTCAGCTCCTCGGCCCAGTCGGCCGGGACGAGCGGGCTGCCGCGCGCGGCAGCCTGCGCGCCGGCGCCGAACAGCGCCTCCATCCGCTTCGGCCCCATGCGGCGGATCGCCAGCATCAGCGCGGCCGGGTCGGCGATGTCGACGCCCCGCTCGGCAAGCCCCTGCAGCGCCCGCATGGCGAACGCCTGCCCGCCGGCGACAAGCGTGTTGGCGAGCGCCTCGATGGCCTCGACGTCCGTCGTCGCGGCGTGCACGGAGGCATGCTCGCATAGCCGCGCGGCGAAGAGCTGGGCGTCGCGGATCTCGTCGACGTCCGGAATGCGCTCGTTCTCGGTGACCGGGACCGGGTTGATCGCGTGGCCGCTCGGGTGGCGCATCAGGGCGAGGATGTCGGCCAGCAGGTAGCTTGCGAGGCTCGCATAGTTGGCCGCAGCGTCGGACCGGTAGGCGACGGTGTTGCCGAAGATCATCGTGCCGGGCGTGTCGGTGAGCCGCGCGACGGCGGTCTGGAACGCGGCCCGGCTCAGCGGGTGCGAGAAGTGGTGGCCGAAGCAGAACGAGGCATTGGCGCCGATCAGGTCCTCGACGATGTGCTTCTCGATGATGACCATGCCCACCGCGGAGGCCATGTCCACGAAGAGCCCGGCGAAACCGTCGTCGAGGTTGGAGTGGACGAGGATGTCCGCCTCCTGCGCGGCGATCAGGCCGATCGCGGTGACCGTCGCCTCGGTCGTCGCCACGTCGTCGTCCCAGTGCGGCAGGCGGAAGGTGAAGTACTGGCCGAGATTGCCGATCGCCGTCGCCCCGGCGGCGATGGCCGCCCGCGTGTTCTCCAGCGCACCCGGGAGGCCGAGCATGAAGTCGCCGAAGTGGCAGGCCGACGGGCTGGCGTTGGTGATGCGCGCGAAGTCGTCCGGCTCCGTCAGCACGATGCCGGTTCCGCGCACCGCCCCCGCACGGCGGTCGACGGGATAGCCCATCGTCCAGTCGAGCGTGACGCCGAAACGGTCGATCCGCTCGCCGCGCCGCGCCATCGCGTCGGTCAGCTCGGCCATCGCGTCGACCGTCCGGCCGACGCTGCGGAAGCCTATGTGCGCATGGCGCATGATCCGCCCCTCGGCGGCGGAGCGGCGCTTGTAGGCCGCCTCCGACGGGACGCCCTGCGCCGTCAGGAAGAGGCAGCGGCCCAGCCGCCAGTCCCCCGCCATCGCCCGCCCGTCGGCGACGAGCTCGCGGCCGGGGCGCAGCCGCGGATCGACGAGCGGTGCGGGGGGCGGGGCCATGGCGGTGCCTCTCTCAGAGCGCGTTCGGGTCGCGCTGGTCCTGTGGCTGCGCACCAAACACCGTCGCGCGCTCGATTTCGAGCACGTTCTCGGGACGGGGGAAATTGGTCGGCACCTTGTCGCCGGGCGACCGCTGCTTGCCGATGAGGCGGAAGAAGTCCTCCAGCCCGTTCGGCACGATCAGCCAGACCCAGCGAAGGTCCGTCGGCCCCTCGTTGATGAACATGTGCCGGACGCGCTTCGGCAGGAACACCGTCGTCCCGGGCTCCATCGGGTACGAGGTGCCGTCGATCACCGCGCGTCCGGTGCCCTCCAGCACGAAGATCGCCTCCTCGTTCTCCTCGTGGGTGTGCTCGCGCACGTAGCCGCCGGGGGCCACGTTCTGCGTGCCCATCCCGAACGGGTTCTCCATGCCGACGATGTGCGGGGCGAGAACGACGTCGATAAACCCGTTGGCGGGAACCGGCTGCCAGTAGCTCTCCCGCTCCTTCGGGCCGGAAACGTATACGCCGATCTCGGCCGGGGCGCGCTGGGTGTCCATCGAAAACTCCGCGGAGGATGGTCAATAAAAGTGCATACAGAATGGTGGACAGAATTTGTGCGTTGGTCAACAGTCTGCCGCAGCAATCGGAGAGGCGCGCGGCATGACGGCATCGGGAGACAGCTTCGACGTGGTGGTGATCGGCTCGGGCTCGGCGGCCTGCTCCGCCGCGCTCCGGGCCGCGAAAGGCGGGCTCCGCGTCGTCATCCTGGAGAAGTCGGAAAAGGTCGGCGGGACCTCGGCGATGTCCGGCTCCGGCATCTGGATCCCCGCCAACCACGTCGCCCGGCGCGACGGCATCGCCGACAGCCGCGAGGAGGCGCTCGAGTACATCCGCGGCGCCTCGCCCCTCGGCTGGGCCGAGACCGAGGACGGGCTCTGGCAGGCCTTCGTCGAGAACGGCCCGAAGATGCTCGCCTTCCTCGAGGAGAACACCCCCCTCGACCTCAGGATCATCGACGAGCCCGACCCGATGGTTGAGGTCCCCGGCGGCAAGACCGTCGGCCGCATGGTCTCGCCGATGCCGCTGTCGCGCAACCTCCTCGGTCCGCTCGGCCGGCACCTGCGCCGCTCCACCCTGCCGCACCAGTTCACCTACCAGGAGATCGTCGGCCACGACGTCTACCACCACCCGATCAGGGCCGGCCTCGCCCTGTGGCCGAAGCTTCTCCGCCGCGTCCTCGGCAACAGCGGCGGGCAGGGGACGGCCTTGATGACCGGCCTCATCCGCGGTTGCCTCGACGCCGGCGTCACCATCCGCCGCGCCACCCCCGTGACGGCGCTCGTGACCGGCGACACCGGCGAGGTGACCGGTGTCGAGGTCGAGGTGGACGGCGTGCGCTCCACCATCGCGGCCGGGCGCGGCGTGGTGATCGCGTCGGGCGGGTTCGAGTGGAACGAGGGCCTCTACGGCGAGCACTTCCCAGGCCCTAAGGACCGGATCGGCACCCCCCGCACCAACACCGGCGACGGCCAGCGGATGGCCGCGGCGATCGGCGCGAAGCTCGACCGCATGGACCAGGCCAACATCTACCCCTGCCTGCCGACCCGCTACGAGGGACGCCCGCACGGGATGCCGATGACCTTCCAGGCCGAGCCGCACTCGATCATCGTCAACCGCCATGGCGCCCGCTTCGTCTCCGAGAGCGACTACAATATCGGCGAGCACCTCAACGCCCACGACCCCGACACCGGGATGCCGATGCACCTCCCGGCCTGGCTGATCGCCGACCATCGCTTCCTCGGCACTTCGCTCCCCTTCCGCTGGTACCAGAGCTACGAGAAGGGATGGGTGAAGAAGGCCCCGACACTGGACGCGCTGGCCGCGCAGATCGGTCTCCCCGCCGACGCCCTCGAGGCGACCGTCGCGCGGTTCAACGCCATGCTGCGCGAGGCGGGCCGGGATACCGAGTTCGGCCGCGGCGAGTCCGCCTGGGAAGCCTACAAGAACCACGCGGCCGGGGGGACCCTCACGGGCCTCGAGGCGGCCGCGGCGAAGGGGCTCGGCACGATCGAGAAGGGGCCGTTCCTGGCGATGAGCATGAACCTCTCGACCATCGGCACGAAGGGCGGCGCCCGCACCAACGCCAGGGCGCAGGTCCTGCGCGAGGACGGCAGCATCATCGCCGGCCTCTACGCGGCGGGCCTCGCCATGGCCAACCCCTTCGGCACCCGCGCCGTCGGCGCCGGAACCACCATCGGCCCGAACATGACCTGGGGCTACATCGCGGCCGAGACGATGCTCACCGACAACCGCGGCTGAATGGGAGCCGCGGGGCCTGTTGGCGGCGCCGCGGGGCTCGGGCTTCACCAGGGAACAGGCTCGGGGGCCGCCTTTCCGTGGGGACGGGGACGCCGCGCCATGAAGCGGTGGTGCGGCGCCAGCGGGTGTTTGGCAGTGGGGCGCTGCGCCATCCGCCTACTTGTCCGTGCGGTCCCTCAGGCGGTGCCAGGGGTGGATGTGGTTGGCGATCGTCGTCGCCATCCAGTGCGAGGGGACCGTGCGGATCGCCGTCACCGGAAGCGGCATGTCCGCGTCGCCCTTCTGGCCGGCCGCCAGCCGGCCCATCTCCCGGCCCAGCGACATCGAAGCCGCGACGCCCCGGCCGGAGTAGATGCCGCCGAAGATGAGGCCGTCCCCCAGACGGAAGAGCCGCGGCTTGCGATCCGGCACCACCGCGAAGGTGCCCTCCCAGTAGTTCTCGATCTCAGGGTCCGCGCCAAGCTGCGGAAAGGAGTCGGCCACCGCCCGGGCGATCTTCGCGAGCCCCCGCCGCTCGGCGTTGTGCCAGAAGCTGTGCGTGCCGCCGGTGACGATGCGGAAGTCGCGGTCGTAGTGGTAGGCGCGGATGTCGCGCCGCGTGTCCGAGACGGCCGGGTTGCCGACGAGGATCGACTGGCGGAGCGCCTCCGGCACCGGTCGCGTCGAGGCCTGGAACACCTTGAACGGGATCATCGCCCGGCCGAGCTCCGGCCAGATGTCCCCCGTCAGCGCGTTCGTCGCGAGGATCACCTGCCGCGCATTGACCGAGCCGCCGGCGGTGAAGATCCGCCAGCCGGCTCCCTCGCGCACGATGCGCGTCGCGCGGCTGTTCTCGGCGATCGTGACGCCGAGCCCTTCGAGCGCCGCGGCGAGGCCCACCGTCAGCGCGAACGGGTTGATGTGGCCGCTCCCCTCGACGCGCCAGCCGGCCGTGTACCTGGCGCCGACGATCCCGGTGACGGTCTCGCGGTCCAGCCACTCGACGGCGTGGCCGAGCGCCTTCCACTCCTCGTAGACCTTGCGGCCGCGCGCGGCCGCGGTCGCCGAGTGGCACGGCTGGATCCAGCCGTTCTCCACCTGGTGCGCGTCGATGCCGAAGCGGCGCATCGTGTCGAAGACGTGCCCCGCCGAGGCCGCGATCATCGCGTTGTAGCGCTGGCCGATCACGGGCCCGAACGTGGCCTCGATCTCCGACGGCGACGCCTTGGAGTGGTGCGAGATGACGAGGCCGTTGTTGCGGCCGGACGCCGCCGAGCCGATCTCGTTGCCCTCCAGCAGCATCGCCTCGAGACCCGCGTCAGCCGCCGCCAGCGCCGCGCCCATCCCGGTGAGGCCGCCGCCGACGACGAGGACGTCGACCTCCGCCTCGCCCGTCAGCGGCGCGGCCGCGGTGCGCGCCGGCCCTGTCTTGCGCCACAGGTGAGGCGTCTTCCAATCGACGTCAAACGTGGAGAACATCGTCCGTCGCCCCTCCGAGATAGGCGTCGCCGAGCGCGCTGTGCTCGGCCATATGCTGGGCGTCGCCGTGCAGGCGGACGCGGCCGGTGTTGAGAAGATAGGCGTAGTCCCCGCACTCGAGCGCGAGCTGCACGTTCTGCTCCACGAGGAGGATCGACATCCCTTCCCTGGACAGGTCGAGGATGATGCGGAAGATCTGGTGCGCGATCAGCGGGGCGAGGCCGAGCGACGGCTCGTCCAGCATCAGGAGCTTCGGCTCGGCCATCAGCGCGCGGCCGACCGCCAGCATCTGCTGCTGCCCGCCGGAGATGCGGCTCGCCATGCCGTTGCGCTTCTCCTTCAGCACCGGGAAGTGGTCGAACACCTCCGCTCGCAGGTCCTCGAAGGAGCGGTTCGAGCGGCCGATGTGCGCGGCGACGAGGTTCTCCTCGATCGTCAGGCGCTGGAAGATCTGCCGGCCTTCCGGGCAGTGGGCGAGGCCGGCGCGCACCACCGTCTCCGGCCGCGCGTTGGTGATGTCCCTGCCCTCGAAGGTGATGGTGCCCATCGTCGCCCGCGCGACGCCCGAGATCGAGTTGAGCAGCGTCGTCTTGCCCGCCCCGTTGGGGCCGAGCACGACGACGATCTCCTGTCGGTCGGCCTCGAGGTTGATGTCAGTGAGTACGCCGACGCGTCCGTATCCCGAGCTGAGCCCTTCGATCTTGAGCAGCGGCCCGGATGTCTTCGATGTCATTGGGAGTCCCCAGATACGCGAGTTGGACGTCGCTCGATGCCTGCACCTCGGCCGGCGTGCCCTCGAACAGGAGCTTGCCGTGATGCAGCACCTTGATGCGGTCGCACAGGCTCATCACGAGGTCCATGTCGTGCTCGACCACGATGATGATGCGGTCCGGCCGGCGCAGCGTCGCCAGACGCTCCGTCAGCTCGGCCGTCTCGTGGTGGTTGAGGCCGGCGGCGGGCTCGTCGAGGAGCAGCACCTTCGGATCCTGCGCCAGCGCGCGGGCGATTTCCAGCATCCTCTGGCGGCCGTAGGGCAGGCTTCCCGCCTCGCGGTCGGCGAAGCCCTCCAGGCCGAAGACCTTCAGGATCGCGATGGCGCTCGCCCGCCGCTCGGCCTCCCGGCGCCGGGCGTAGGGCGGCCAAAGCACCTCGCGCCAGATGCCGCCCTTGTCGCGGTCGTAGAAGCAGACCTCGAGGTTCTCGGCGCACGTCATCTGGTCGAACAGGCGGATGTTCTGGTAGGTGCGCCCGAGCCCGCCGTTGGCGATCTCGTACTTCTTCAGGCCGTCGAGCCGCGTGGCGTCGAGGCGGATCTCGCCCTCCGAGACGGTGTAGGAGCCGGCCGTCATGTTGATGAGGGTCGACTTGCCGGCGCCGTTGGGGCCGATGATGCCGTGGATCAGGCCAGGCTCGAAGATGGCCGAGACGCCGTCGATGGCGACGTTGCTGCCGTAGCGCTTGGTGAGGTTCTCGAAGACGAGGGTCATTTGCCGAACAGCACCTTGACGAGCCGCACCGGGCCGAGGGTGCGGGGCACGATCCCCGCGGGCCGGATGATGATGAGCGTCACCATGAGGAGGCCCAGGAAGAGGATGCGCCACTCGGCGAACTCGCGCAGCACCTCCGGCAGAAGGATGAGGATCGAGGCGCCCACGAACACGCCAAGGATGTTGCCCATCCCGCCGATGACGATCATGAGGACGATCAGGACCGACTCCTGAAGCGTGAAGCTCTCCGGCGAGACGAAGCGCTGGGAGGCGGCGAAGATCACGCCGGCGATGGAGCCGATGGTCGCCGAGATGGCGAAGGCGGCGAGCTTTACGTTCGTGGTGTTGATGCCGACGCCCTTGGCCGCGTCCTGGTCCTCGCGGATCGCCGCCCACGCCTTGCCGAGGATGGACCGCTCGAGGCGCCAGACCAGCGTGCCGACGATGAAGACCGTGACGACCAGCAGCCAGAAGATCTCGCCCGGCCGCGCGATCGACACGCCGAGGATCGACGCCTTGTCGATGCCGAAGATCCCGCGCGGACCGCCGGTGAGGTCGTCGAGGTTGTTGAGGAGGATGCGGATGATCTCGCCGAAGCCGAGCGTGACGATGGCGAGGTAGTCGCCCCTCAGCCGCAGCACCGGCATGCCGAGGAGGATGCCGGTGATCGCGCCGATGGCGGCGGCGATCGGCAGGATCACCAGGATCGGCAGGTGCAGGCCGAGCTGCGGGCTGGCGAGAAGGCCGTAGGTGTAGGCGCCAACGGCGTAGAAGGCGACGAAGCCGAGGTCGAGGAGGCCGGCGTAGCCGATCACGATGTTGAGGCCGATGCCGAGCAGCACGTAGATCAGCAGGCTGTTGACGACGCGGATGTAGTAGTTCGGCAGGAACGGCGTGACGGCGATCAGCGCCACGATCGCCGCGAGGAGGAGGAAGGCGGCGAGGCGCCGGCCGAGGCGCGAGCCGGTCGCCTCCGCCTCCCGGGAATCTGCGAGGGTCTGGGCCGACATCAGAATTCCCTCTTGTAGACCATGCTCTCTTCCGACACGGGCTCGCCGAGGATGCCGGCGGGGCGGAACAGAAGCACGAGGATGAGGATCGCGAAGGCGAGCACGTCGCGGTACTCGGTGCCGAGGGTGCCGAACGACACGATCGGCAGCAGCGCCGTCCCGGCGACCTCGACCGCGGCGAGGATGAAGGCGCCGAGCATCGCGCCGGGGATCGAGCCGATGCCGCCGAGGATCGCCGCGGTGAAGGCCTTGAGGCCGACGACCGCACCCATCGTGGGGGTCATCACGCCGTAGTAGCTGGCGTAGAGGATGCCGCCCGCGGCGCCCAGCAGGGGCCCGACGAAGAACACCATCGAGATCGACCGGTTCACGTTGATGCCGAGGAGCTGCGCGGTGGCGCGGCTCTCGGAGACCGCCCGCACGACGATGCCGATGCGCGTCTTGGTGACGAGGATCTGCAGCCCGCCCATCAGGATGAAGGACGCGATCAGGATGCCGATCTGGATGGTCGTCAGCGAGCCGCCGAAGAACTCGAAGCGCTCGTTGGGAAAGAAGCTCGGGAACGCCCGCGGCTGCGGGCCGGCGAGGATCTGGATCGCCGCGACCAGCGCCAGCGAGACGCCCAGCGAGGACAGCATCGGCGCGATGCGGGTTGAGCTGCGCAGCGGCTTGTAGGCGAGCCGCTCGATGCCGACGCCGACGAAGCCGGTGGCGAGCACCGCGGCGAAGAAGGCGACCGTCAGGGCCAGCGCGCCGGCGCTGCCGACGTCGCCCACCATCAGGCTGAGCGCGAGGAAGGCGGCGTAGGCGCCGAGCATGAACATCTCGCCGTGGGCGAAGTTGATCATCTTCAGGACGCCGTAGACCATCGTGTATCCGAGCGCGATGAGCGCGTAGATCGAGCCGATGGTCAGCGCGTTCACGGTCTGCTGTACGAAGTGACCCACCATGGGGGGCTGTCATCCTTGCGATGCGGGGCGTGGCGCACGCCGGTCGACGGGCGTGCGCTGCCGGCCACGCGGCGGGCCGTCCGCCGACAGGACAGGGCGGCCGCCGCTCCCGAGGGCGCGCGCGGCCGCGGACTCGGACCTTACATCTGGTCGATCAGGACGAAGGCGCCGTCTTCGACCTTGTAGAGGAAGGACGGCGCCACCTTGAGGTCGCCGTTCTCGTCGAACTCGAGGTGGCCCATGACGGTGTCGACGGACACGTTGTGAAGCGCCTCGTTCATCGCCTCGCGGGAGAGGTCGGCGGTGGTCTTCAGCACCTCCTCGAGGATCTGGCCCTGGACGTAGCCGTAGATCGAGTACGGTCCGGGCTCCTCGCCGTAGGCCTCCTGGTACTTCGCGGCGAAGTCCTTGATCGCGTCGGAGGCGTCCATCGGCGGGACCTGGATGGCGACCGTCGCGCCCTCGACGTTCTCGGCGCCGGCCTGCTCGATGAACTCGGGCGTGTAGCCGCCGTCCGGGACCATCAGCGTGGCTTTGACGCCCTGGTCGTGCATCTGGCGGGCGAACAGCGCGAGCTGCGGCATCACCGCGCCGAGGTAGATGACGTCAGGGTTCATCTGCTTGATCTGACCGAGCACGGCGCTGAAGTCGACGTCGGTCGGGGCCACCGCGAGCGTGTCGAGCACCTCGCCGCCGCCGTCCTTGAAGTTCTTGCCGAAGATCTCGGAGATGCCCTGGCCGAAGACCTGCTTGTCGTTGACGATGACGGCGGTCTTGGCGCCGAGCGTCTCGAGGGCGTACTGCGCCGGGAGGAGGGCGCCGGCGAGGTCGTTGGCGACCGGGCGGACCATGTACTCGTAGCCCTGCTGGGTCAGCGACGGGTTGGAGCCGAAGGTCATGTTCGGCAGGCCGCAGTCGTCGTAGATCGGCAGCGTGGACTGCGCGACGCCGGAGTTGAAGTTGACGAGGCCGATGACGACGTCGTCGTCGTCGCAGAACAGCTGGGCGACGAGCGTGCCTTCGCGGGGATCGGCCTTGTCGTCCTGCTGGTTGTAGTTGATCGTCACGCCATTGACGCCGCCGGCCTTGTTGAGCGCGTCGGCGTACAGCTTGAAGCCGTTGTGCCAGGTGTTGCCGAAGTAGGCCTGGGCGCCGGAGAGCGGCGCGGAGAGACCGATGGTCATCTCCTCGGCCAGAACCGGGGTCGCGAGAAGCGACGCCGAGATCATCAATGCGGCTCTGAGTTTCATGTCCTAACTCCCGAAGTGATGTTCTGAGGACAAGCCCTCGACGTCGGGCTTCGCCGCAGTCGGAACCGCGGGGGCCGATCGCTTGCGAACAGTTGCGGGACGTATGGGATCAGACCGGCCGACCGACGTCAATAAAGTGTCGACAACTTTGTCGTCTATTTTGAATGCTGCTCAGCATTCAGACGCTTTGCTCGCTTCTTGCGCTGCTGGAAAGGGCTGGTGCCGCTTTCATAGATTTTGAGAAGCGCGTCCTTCATGGCCTGCTGCGTGGCCGAGACGGTGATCTCGATGTGGCTCCGAAGCGCAGCGGTTCCGGCCTCCACGTCGCGTTTCATCGCCGCGTCGACGATCGCGTCGTGCTGCAGGACCTGGCCGGTGTCGTGGGTGACGTGCTCGATCTGTATGCGCCGGATGAAGCGGATTCGGGCATTGATGGCGGAGAGTTGCTTGGGGATCTCCTGATTGCCGGAGAGCTCCGCGAGCATCATGTGGAACGTCTCGTCGAGCTCGAGGATCTCGTCCGGATCGCGGTCGCGATAGTCGTCCCGCACGGAGGCCCAGAAGTCACCGAAATCGGCGAGGTCCTCGGGGTCGGCGCGCTTGCACATCAGCTGGAACGCGGCGCATTCGACGATGGAGCGCAGCTCGTAGAGGTCGAGGAGGCCCTCGGTGCTGAGCGGGCGGACGTGGAAGCCGCGGTTCGGCGAGAGCTCGACGAAGCCCTCGCTCGCCAGCCGGTTCAGCGCCTCGCGGATCGGAGTGCGCGAGAGGCCGAGCGTGCGGGAAAGCTGCACCTCGTTGATCCGCTCCTCCGGGCGCAGGCGAAATTCCACGAGAAGCTTGCGGATCGTCTCGTAAGCCCGTTCGCTGCTGTCGGCGGAGCGCTTCTGCAAGGGGGCGCCGGCATCGGCAACGGGATCGTCCATTGGGTCTCCTTCGCGGTCGGGACCGCGGGCGGGTGGGCCGTCGGGCAGGGCGTTGCGAGACGCTCCCTCAGGTGCATACAAGCTATAACGCACTTTTCGGGCCGCCGGAACGGCAGCCGCCTGCAATGGATCGGGATATGACACTCGGGATCATCGGCGTCGGCCATCTCGCTGTGGCCGTGATCGAGGGGCTGATCGCCTCCGGCATGGCGCCGGGGGACATCCTCCTCGCGCCGCGGGGCAAGGGACCGGCGATGGCGGACCGGTTCGGCGTGCGACTCGCCGCCGACAACGCCGCTGTGGTGGCGGAGAGCGGGATCGTTCTCCTCGCGGTGCGGCCGGGCGCGGCGGCGGACGCGGTGGCCGACCTCGGCTGGCGCCCGGGCCAGCGGCTCGTCTCCGCCTGCGCCGGCGTTCCGATCGAGGCGTTGCAGCGGGCCGCGCCGGAGGCCGAGGTGGTGCGTGTCATGCCGCTGACCGCGGCGTCCATCGGTGCCAGCCCGACGCTGGTGTTCCCCGCCGACCCCGACGTCGTGGCGCTGCTGGAGCGGGTCGGCAGCCCCGTTCCGCTCCGGCGCGAGGACGATTTCGAGGTCGCGACGGTCCATGCGGCGGTCTACGGCTGGGCGCAGGCGCTGATCGCGACCGGCGCGAAGTGGTCGGCGGCGCAGGGGCTCGACGAGGCCACCGCCCGCCGCCTCGCCGCCCGAACCTTCGTCGCCGCGGGCAGGATGATCGCGGAGCAGCCGGCGCCGATGGACGACCTGATCGCGGCGCTCGCCACCCCCGGCGGCATCACCGAGGCCGGGCTGAGGAGCCTCGAACGGTCCGGCGTGCCGGCAGGGTGGGAGGAGGCCTGCGATGTCGTCCTCGGAAGGCTCAAGGGATCATAGGTCTGCCGGACGGCGGTAGACGTGGCCGCCCGGCGCCTGGTCGGTCGGTGACAGGACCAGCTCGGTGACGTCCGCATGCGGCGGCAGGGCGAGCGCGCCCCACAGCGCCTCGGCGACGTCCGCCGGGCGGAGCGGGCGCTCCTTCGTGTACATCCGCGCCGTCAGTGCGTCCCGGTCGCCGCCGAAGCTCTCGAGGTAGAAGTCGGTCTCGACGCGCCCCGGAGCGATCTCGGTGATGCGGACACCGGTGCCGGCGAGGTCGTAGCGCAGGACATGGCCGGCCTGGGAGAGGCCCGCCTTCGCGGCGGCGTAGGCGGTGGTGCCGGTGAAGACGCCGCGCGCGGCCGAGCTCGTGAGGTTGAAGATGTGGCCGCGGCTGCGGGCGATCATGCCCGGCAGGAGCGCACGGATGAGCTGCAGCGGGGCGGTGAGGTTGAGAGCCAGCGTCTCCGCCGTCTCCTCGGCGGTCTGCTCGGCGAGGGGACGGACCGTCGCGAGGCCGCCCGCGTTGTTGACGAGGACGTCGATCTCCGCCCCCGCGAGCGCGGCGATCACCGCGTCCGTGTCGGTGACGTCGGCGGCGAGGGGGACGAGCCGTTCGCCGAGCTCATCGCGCAGCACGCCCAGCGCCTCGGCGCTGCGGGCGAGCGCGTGGACGGTGAGCCCGCCCTCGACGAGGCGCCGCGCGATCCCGGCGCCGATCCCCTTGGAGGCGCCGGTGACCAGCGCCGACCTGTAACCGTTGACGCTCATAGTGCTCCCTTTGCCGCGACGGCCTTCAGAATGTCGACGATGCCGGCGTCGCGCTCGTCCCGCAGCGTGTCGAGGCCGCGCGCCTCCAGCATCGGCGTGACGCTCCTGACGACGCCGGCGCGGGTCGCCTCGTCGAGCGTCGCGTCGCCGAGGTCGGCCCAGATCGCCTCGTAGGTCGCGCCGTACTTCCTCAGGAAATCGTCGATCCCGGCGGCGTTGAGGCTGTTGGAGATGAACGAGCCCTGGAGGCCCCACTTCGGGCCGGGGCCGTAGACGAAGGCACGGTCGACGTCCTCGGCGCTGGCGACGCCGTCGCGCACCAGCGCGATCGCCTCCCGCCACATCGCCCCCATGAGGCGCAGGGCCAGGTGCCCCGTGACCTCGCGGTTGAGGATCACCGGCTTCTTGCCGACCGCCTCGTAGAAGTTGCGCATGCGCTCCGGCAGGGCCGGATCCGTGCGTTCCCCGCCGACGATCTCGACCAGCGGCATGATGTGCGCCGGGTTGAACGGGTGGGCGAGGACGATCCGCTCCGGCCGCGCGCAGTCGGCCTGCATCTGGGTCACGTGCAGCGCCGAGGACGACGATGCGATGACGACCTCGGTGCCGACGTGCCGCTCGATCTCGGCGAGCAGCGCCCGCTTGGTCTCGATGTTCTCCGGACCGCTCTCCTGAACATGGTCGACGCCGGCGAGCGCCGTGGCGATGTCGGTGAAGAACGTGATGCTGCCGCCTGGTCGGGCGGCGCCGAAGAGGGCGACGAGGTCGGCATCGAGCGCCGCGCGGATCATTCCGAACCGGTTCCAGGCGTCACCGTCGGGATCGTGGCAGCGCACGGGGTGGCCGAAGTGGGCGAAGGCCGCGGCCCAGCGCTGGCCGATGACCCCGAAGCCGACGACGCCGATCGTCTCGGTGCTCATGATGCCGCTCCCATCGCCGGCGCCTCCGACAGCGCCTCGCGAAAGCCTTCGTTGATGTCGTTCCATGGGATCAGGAGGTCCAGCCACGCGGCGATGCGGCCGGCGATCAGGATCGCCTCGTCCACCAGCGGGCCGAGCTGCTGGCCCGGCGCGTCGAGCGCGGCGGCGGCGGCGAACAGCGTGTCGGCGGTCGTCGTCATGTGGCAGAAGTCGCGCAGCCGCACCGCCGCCTTGTCGAGGGCGATGGCGGTCGCGGTGCGCAGGCCGGCCTCGTCGCCCGCGTCGAGGCGGCTGCGGATCCACCACAGCGTCTCGTGCAGCACCCGTGCCTCCGACTCGGCCAGCATGACCGGGCCGACCGGGTGCATGATCGCGCGCGATCCGGTGAGTGCCGCGACGTCGGCCGGGCACTCGGCCCAGAGGGCGAGGCGGGCGACATGCAGTGCGGTCGGGACGGCCGGCGTCGGTGCGGCGGCGGCTGGCGCGTCCCCGCTCGCGGCGAGCGTGCCGGTGAGACGACGCCGGCCGGCCTCGGCGCGGAGCCGCTCGCCGAGCGCGACGACGCCCTCGACCGGCGCGTCGATGTGGCCGAGCACCGTCACCGACGCCGTCTCCGCCTGCAGCGGGGCGAAGGTGATCTCGAGGAACTGGCGCACCGGCCAGTAGATGAAGGCCCCCGGCCTGGCGCTGAGGACGTCGACGCCGCCCTCCACGTCCTCCACGAAGGGGGCGTGCCAGTAGATGTGGCTGCCGGCGATCTTCGGGGTGTGGAGCTGGAGCGGCATCGGCAGCGCGGCGAGGAGCGCTGCCATCGTCCGCGGCGCGCCTTCCGCCGGGACGATCGGGCACGTGAAGCCGTCGGCGGTGAACGTCAGTCTCATTGCGCGGCGCCTGTCGGGACGGGGGACGCCTGCAGCGCCGTCGGGCGCAGGGTGCGGACCGTGAAATCAAGCGTCATGTCGTCGGTCTTTCGCGTTCGGGGACGGGCCGCGGCGGTCGGGAGATCGGGGATCGTGTCAGCCGGCACTGCGGACCGTCTCGGTGAGGAGGCGCGCTGTCAGGGCCGGCGCTTCGAGCTGCGGAACGTGGCCGACGCCGTCGAGGACGTGGCAGGCCGCATGCGGCGGCAGTGCGGCAATGTCGGGGACGCCGACGATGCGGTCCTCGCGGCCGAAAACCGCGCGGAGCGGCATTTCGAGCCGGGCGAGGGCGTCCGTCACGTCGAAGGCGGCGCGGCCACCGGGGAAGAGGTTGCGCGCCATCATGCGCATCGGCTCGCGGCTTCCGTCGCGGGCGATGGCGGAGAGGGCGGCGGCGGCGAACCCGTCCGGCAGGCGCTCCGGCGCGGCGACCATCTCGGCGAGCCACACGCCGAGTGCCTCCGGTGTCTCGGCGTCGACGAGGCCGGAGATGAAACCCGCGTGGATCGCGGCGCCGAGGCCGGCGGGCGCCAGCAGCGCGAGAGAACGCACCACGAGCCGGCCGCGCGCGGCGAGGGCGATCGCAGCGGCTCCGCCGAGGGAATGGCCGGCGAGGTGGATCTCGTCGAGCCCCTCGCCCTCCAGCCGGTCGGCGAGGTTGTCGGCGATGGCATCCAGCGAGACGGCGCGCATGCCGGCGCGCTTGCCGTGTCCCGGGAGGTCCGGCGCGATCGTCGGGACGGCGGATGGCAGGAGGCCGCGCACCGCGTGCCAGCTCGTCCGGTCCGCCCCGAACCCGTGCAGCAGGACGAGCGGCGCCGCACGGCCCGTCGCGAGGACCGGCGCTGAGAGGGGCGCGGGCGCTTCGCCGCCGAACCTCTCGGCTGGCGGCTGCGCGGCGGGGGCGGAGGCTGCGCCCTGGCGCGTGGCGGCGGCCTCGACGTCGCGGGCCTTGATCCGGCCGCGCGGCCCCGTCCCGGTGAGATCGGCGAGGGCGACGCCCTTCGCCCTCGCGAGGCGGCGGGCGAGGGGGCTCGCCACGACCCTGGGGTCCGCGACGGCGGACGGGGAGGCGGCGGACGGGACGGCGGCAGGAGATTGCGCCTCCGTCGTCCCGGCGGACGCCTCGGACCGCGGTGCGGCCGGCGCCGCCTCGGCGGCGCTGTCGGCGATCAGGCCGAGGACGTCCCCGACGGGGGCCTCCGCGCCCTCGGCGACGTGGATCGCGGCGAGCCAGCCGTCCGTCTCCGCCTCGACCTCGGTGGCGGCCTTGGCGGTCTCGACGACGACGACGAGTTCCCCGCGCGCGACGCGGTCGCCCGGCGTCTTGAGCCATTCCTTGACGACGACGGCGTCCATGTACTCCCCGCCCGCCGCGTCCACTTTGATCGGGTGCAGCGCCATCTTCAGCGCACCGTGTCCAGCGCCGCCCGGCGGATCGTCTCGGCCGACGGGAGCATCGCGCTCTCCAGGGTCTCGGCGTAGGGGATCGGCATGTCCGGCAGGGTGACGCGGGCGACCGGCGCGTCGAGCTCGTCGAAGGCGTGGTCCATGATCGTCGCCGACAGCTCCGCAGCGTAGCCGCAGAAGCGCCAGCCCTCGTTGACGACGACGGCGTGGTGGGTCTTCGCGACGGAGGCAACGACCGCCTCGAGGTCCAGCGGGCGCAGGCTGCGAAGGTCCACGACCTCGGCCGAGACGCCGTCCCCGGCGAGGCGCTCGGCCGCGGCCAGCGCCTCGTGCACCATCTTCGACGTGGCGAAGAGCGACACGTCGGTGCCCTCGCGCCGCACGACGGCCTTGCCGATCGGCACGACGACGTCGTCCGGCACCTCGTCGCGCATGTTGTAGAGCAGCTTGTGCTCCAGCACGATGACGGGGCCCGGATCGCGGATCGCCGCCTTGAGGAGCCCCTTGGCGTCGGCCGGGGTCGCGGGGGCGACCACCTTGAGGCCCGGAATGTGCGCCAGCATCGCGTCGAGCGACTTGGAGTGCTGCGCGCCCGCGCCGGAACCGCCGCCGCCCTGCGTGCGCATCACGAACGGCATCGTCACCTGCCCGTTCCAGATGTACTCGTAGATCGACGCCTGGTTGACGAGCGCGTCGAGGGTCAGCGGCACGAAGTCGGCGTACATGATCTCAAGCACCGGGCGCGTCCCGGTCATCGCCGCCGTCACGGCCATCGCGGTGAGGGCCTGCTCGGAGATCGGCGTGTCACGCACGCGAAGGTCGCCGAACTCCTCGCGCAGGCCCTTCGTGACCTTGAAGACGCCGCCGTAGCGGCCGATGTCCTCGCCGAACAGGAAGACGGTCGGGTCGGCCTGCATCTCTTCCCGGAGGGCGGCGTTGAGCGCCTCCGCATATCGCATCATCGCCATGGTCAGTTCTGTGCTGCGGTGTACGGGGCCGACGCGGCGTCGACGGCGAAGGTTGGGAACGGGGCCTCGAAGGCGGCCTCGAACGCCTCGGCAATCTCACGGGCGGCGGCCTCGCGCATCTCGGTGAGGCGCTCGGCGCCGAAGGTCGGCTCCAGCGCGTCGAAGGCGATGCGGATCGGGTCGTGCTCGCGCCACTTCGCGATCACCTCCGGGTCCTGGTAGCCGCCCATGTCCGACGTGGAGAAACCCTCGACGCGATAGGTGTTGGCGACGATCAGGCCGGGGCCCTCGCCGCGGCGGGCGCGGTCGGCCATGTCGGCGGTCGCGCGATAGACGGCGACGGCGTCGTTGCCGTCGACGGTCTCGACCGGCATGCCGTAGCCGGGTGCGCGCAGGGCGAAGTCGTCCACCGCCGACTGCACCTCGGTCGGGACCGTGAGGCCGTAGTGGTTGTGCTCGAGGACGAAGACGACGGGCAGCTTCCAGAGGCCGGCCATGTTCATCGCCTCGTGGCAGATGCCGGTCTGCGAGGCTCCGTCGCCGAAGACGGTGACCGCCACCTCGTTGGTGCCGCGCACCTGGGCCGAAAGGGCCATGCCGGTCGCGGCGGGAATGCCGGCGCCCACGATGGCGTTGCCACCGATCATGCCGAGGGACGCGTCGGCGATCAGCATGTGCCCCGCGCGCCCGCCGCACGCGCCGGTGGCGCGGCCGAGGATCTCCGCCACCACGGGGCCGGGCTCCATGCCCTTGCCGATATAGACGGCGTGGCCGCGGTGGGTCGTCGTCACCTTGTCGGCGAGGCCGAGGGCGGCGGTGACGCCGACACCGACCGCTTCCTGCCCGTCGCAGCGGTGGATGGGGCCGCGCGTCCTGCCCTTCTTGTGGAGCCGGCCGAGCTCTTCCTCCAGTTCCCGGACGAGGCACATGCGGCGGTACATCTCGAGGTGATCCTCGGGGGATGGGGCATTGCGCACGGGGAAGACTCCTGGCTGGCGCGAGGCGGACGGTTATCGCACGGGCGGGACGGCGGATTTTGCACGACGACGAGGGTGTCGGCAAAAGTGTATGCACTCATGATGTCGCGGACGACCCGTCCTTGCAAGGCGTCCCGGCACAAGAATCTCGGCCCCTGGTGTCCATGCCGCGGGCGGCGCGCAACGCGCCGCTGCGGGCGGACATCAATGCCCGCCCTTGGTCGGCGGCTTGGCGGGGCCTACTGCAGCGGCGAGAAGTCGGTCGGGAGCAGCACGCGCGAGTTCTGCTGGGCGAGGAGACCGTCGACGCGGCGCATGTAGTCCTGCCACTCGGGGTCCGCGAGCATGGCGCGCCGGCGGGCCAGGCGGTCGTCGAGCCCCTCGTAACCCCAGAGCGCGACGACGTGGTTGAGCTCGCCGATCTCGGACGTGAAGTAGCCGATGAACGTGCCGAGATACTTCTTCTGAATCTCGACGCCGTAGGTCTTGTAGAGGTTGACGAACTCGGCGAGTTTGCCGGGCTTCACGTGGTAGTCGCGTTCTTCGTAGATCATCGGTCAATCCAAGGTCGGGCCGGCCTGCGGCGTCCGCGGGTGAGCCCACCCCGGCAAGCGCCGCCGCGGCGACCGCGGCGCATGCGCGGATCGGCCGGGTGCCAACTTGCCGACCGAGTGTGCTCAATTCTGTCGACACATTCGATGATGATCCAGCCGATCCCTCCGACGCAAGCCCGCCCGCGCGATAATCCCACTGGAAACGGACCTGGCGGCGATGCGGGGCAACGGCTGGCCCGCAGTGACCGTACGGCGGCGGTCATGATTCTTCGGCGGGCGGGTCCTCGGGACGGACGGCCTTGATGTCCTCGCCGGCGGCCCAGGCGAGGACGTCCTCGCGCCGCAACGCCGCCGCCATCAACGACGGGAACTGGTCCGGCGTGCAGGCGAAGACGGGGATGCCGTAGCCGGCGACGATCCCGGCGAGGCGCGCATCGTACGCGGGGCGGCCCTGGTCGGAGAGTGCGAGCAGCACGATCACGTTGACGCCGATCGACTTGAGGCGGCGGATCCGGGCGACGAGCGACAGGCTGTCGCCGCCTTCGTGGAGGTCGGTGATCATGACGAGGTGCGCCTTCGCCGGACGCTCGATCCGCTCCTCGCAATAGGCGACCGCCTGGTTGATGTCCGTCCCGCCGCCGAGCTGAACGCCGAACAGGACCTCCACCGGGTCCGCGAGGTCATCGGTCAGGTCGAGGACGGAGGTGTCGAAGCAGACGAGCCGCGTGGAGACCACAGGCAGCGAGGCCATCACCGCGGCGAAGATCGACGCGTAGACCACGGAGGCCGCCATCGACCCCGACTGGTCGACGCACAGGATCACCTCGTCGAGGTCGACGATGCGCCGCTGGCGTCGCATGAAGCCGACGAGCCGCTCCGGTACGACCGTGCCGTAGGCCGGCTGGTACTGGGCGAGGTTCGCGCGGATCGTGCGCGGCCAGTCGATGTCGGCGAAGCGCGGGCGCGTGGTGCGCCGCGAGCGGTCGACGGCACCGCGCAGGGCCTCGGCTGTGCGCCGCTCCAGCCGCTCCATCAGCTCCGCGACGACCTTGGCGATGACCTGTCGCGCGGTGTCCCGGGTCTTCTCCGGCATCACGCCGCGCAGCGACATGAGGTCGGCGACGAGGTTCACGTCCGCCTCCACCGCCTGCAGGAATTCGGGCTGCAGGAGCATCTCCTTCAGCCCCATCCGCTCGAACGCGTCCTTCTGGACGACCTGGACGACGCTTGCCGGGAAGAACTCGCGGATGTCGCCCAGCCACCGCGCGACCGAGGGGGCGGAGCGTTTGAGGCCGCCGCGGCGCGCGCCCTCGTCGTCCGGATTGTAGAGGGCGGTTAGGGCTCTGGAGAGGCGGACGTCGGGGGCATCGAGCCCCTCGTCGTCGCCGCCGAGGGCGAGCTTCCAGCGCCGCTCGCGTTCATCGGCCATCGGGAGCGCCTTTCTTCAGGAGCGCGGTCAGCATCGCGTGGTGTGCCGGCCAGCGCGTCTCCGCGTCCGTCGCGGGGCGAAGGCCGCGGAGGCCCGATCCGCCGGCGCCGAAGAGAACGTCCATCAGGCGCCGCCGCTCGGTCCGGTCGAGGCGGCCGAAGACGCGGCGGAAGAGGGGGAGGTGCGCGGTGAACGCCTCGGCCTCGAGCGCCGTCAGCCAGCCGTCGACGCACGCCCTGAGGTCGGCATCGAAAAGGAGGCGCTGGCCGGCGCCCTCGAAGAAGCCGGCGAAGTAGGCGGCGGCGTCGGCGATGGGCGTGCCCGGCGAGAGCATGCGCGCGACGTGCGCGACCGCGTCCTCCGACGACATCGCCTCCGACTCATAGAGGAGCCGCGTCGCGAGGCCGGCGACGAGGCGGCTCGCGGCGGCCGAGGCGCTGACGGTGGCGAGGGCCGCGTTCCAGTCGGCGAGGGCGTCGGAGCCGAGGAGACGGACGGCGCCGTCCGCCGCCTCGACGGCGGCGCGCATGGCGGCGGCCGCCTCCGCATCGAGATTGCGCACGGCGTAGCCGAGCGCGAGCGCCGCCTGCACGGCGATCTTGTCGAACAGCGCGGCGAGTTGGTCCGTCGCGGTGGCGCGGGCCTTGCCGTAGCGCACGACGTCGGCGAGCGGCGGCAGGGCGGCGAGCATCTCGAGGCCGTCGCCGGTCACGCCGGCCCGCTCGCCGATGAGCGCGATGCCGCGGGCGCTGGCGTCCGGGAGCTGGGCGGTCATCGCCTGGAGGACCAGTTCCGCGAGGCGTCCGAGGTCGTGGGCCTCGCCCATCTGCGCGGCGAGCCGTCCGGCGGCCGCCTTCTCGATCGTCGGACCGTAGACGAGGTTCTCCACCAGGGCGACGGCGTGTTCCGGCTCCCAGCGCAGCACCCAGCGCTCGCGGAACGTGCCGCGGCTGCGGCCGGGGTCCTGCAGCTCGCCCCACCCGACGCCGAGCGCGTCCAGCCGGTGCAGGAGGGTCGAACGGAAGAGGCCGGACTCCGAACGCAGGTCCAGCGACAGCTCGCGGTCCAGCGCCTCGGGCTTCAGCCGTGCCGTCTTCTGCTGCCGGGCGAGATCGTCGAGCAGCGGCGCGAGCGGCACGTCGTCGGGGATCGAACCGACCTCCGTGCCGACGAGGAGCGGGTCGGCGATGGTGGACCAGAGCGCCGTCTGGCCGCCCATGAGGCAGGCGACGGTGGCCTCGCGCAGCTCCTCGAACCCCGGCTGCGGCTTGCCGCGCAGGGCCGACAGCGCCACCGCCAGCCGCTCCGCCTCGATCAGCGAGGCGGTGGAGACGAGGTGCCCGGCCGACCGCAGCGCCCAGGCGGTCCGGGCGAGCCAGCGCGTCGCGATCTCGCCGCGCGGCGACTCCCAGAGGTGGCGGCACCAGCCCGGCGCGACGACGCCCGCGCCGTAGCCGCTCGCGACGGCAAGCCGGGGCGACGTCCAGGGGGCCCATGTGGCGGCGATCCTGCGCCTGGGAGCGCCCTTCAGCAGCGCGCGGTCGTCCTTGGCAGCGTGCCAGGTCCTCAGTGCCGGGACGTGCCACGCGCCGCAGACCACCGCGACGGGCCCGTCCGACGCCTTCACCGCGCTGGCGATCTCGAGGCGCATGTGGGCCTCGCGTCGGGCCTCGAAGCGGTCGGGCGGCGGGCCGTCCCCGCGCAGCGCGGTCATGGCGTCCGCGACCGCCTCGAAGATCTCGCCGGGCTCCGGGTTCTCCTCGATGACGTCGCGCCAGAAGCTCTCGCCGTCCTCGTAGCCGGCGGCCCGGGCGAGGAGGCCGATGGGGTCGCGCTCGGCCTCGTCGACCGCGGCGTCCGGGGCCGCCTCGTCCCCGGCGCTCGCCTCGTCCGGTTCGGCTCCGGCGTCAGCCTTGCCCGGCTCGGCCGGGGCGTGCCGCCACGCGACGGGGAGGTCGATGAACCGCACCGGGACGCCGGCCGCGACCGCCCACCGCGCCGCCTGGTATTCCGGCGAGAAGACCGCGAACGGCCAGAACGACGCGGCGCCCGGATCGTCGGCCGGGTAGGCGAGGAGGGCCACCGGCGGGACCATCGCCTCGCTGGCCAGCATCGGCAGGAGCGGCGTCAGGTCGCTGGGCCCCTCGATGAGGACGACCGTCGGACGCAGCGCGTCCAACGCCTCGACGAGGCGCCGGGCCGAGCCCGGCCCGTGGTGACGGATGCCGAAGTAGGCGGCGCCGCGATCGGACCAGAGGTCGGTCTGCACCCTAGAGCAGCTCGGTCAGCGTCGCGTAGTAGTCGGCGTAGTCGCGGCGCTGGCGGAGCACCGTCTCGAGGTATTCGGCGAGCACCGCGCGGTCCTGCACTGGATCCTTGACGACGGCGCCGAGGACGTTCGGGGCGAGCCCCTCGGCGGACAGGATGCCGTCGTTGAAGAACGCCGCGTGGGAGAGGCCCCCGATCATCACCGCGATCGCCTCGGCGGTGGAGAGCGTGCTGCTCGGGGTCTTCAGCGTCGTCTTGCCGTCGAGGGTCTCGCCGCCGCGCAGCTCGCGGAAGATGGAGAGCACCCGCGCAACCTCCTCGGCGACGTTCTTCGGCGCGGGCAGCTCCAGAGCGGTGGCGCTCTCGGCGACGCGCCTGGCCACGATGGCGATCTCCTGCTCCATGTCGTTCGGGAGCGGCAGGACCACCACGTTGAAGCGCCGCTTCAGCGCCGCCGAGAGGTCGTTGACGCCCTTGTCCCGGTCGTTCGCCGTCGCGATCACGTTGAAGCCGCGCGTCGCGTAGACGGAGGTGTTGAGCTCGGGGATCGGCAGCATCTTCTCCGACAGGACGGTGATCAGCGTGTCCTGCACGTCGCTGCCCATGCGTGTCAGCTCCTCGAGGCGGCAGAGCTTGCCGTTCTCCATGGCGCGCAGGAGCGGCGTCGGAACGAGCGCCTCGCGGCTCGGGCCGTGGGCGAGGAGCCGGGCGTAGTTCCAGCCGTAGCGCACCTGGTTCTCGTCGGTGCCGGCGGTGCACTGGATGAGCAGCGTGGAATCGCCGCTGATCGCCGCCGCCAGGTGCTCGGAGACCCAGGACTTCGCGGTGCCCGGCACACCGAGGAGCAGGAGCGCGCGGTCGGTCGCGAGCGTCGCGACGGCCGTCTCGATGATGCGCCGGTCGCCGACATACTTCGCGCCGATCTCGGTCCCGTCCGCCGTCCGCCCGCCCATGAGGTAGGTGACGACGGCCTGGGGCGAGAGCATCCACCCGGTGGGCCTCGGCCTGTCGTCGGATGCCTTCAGGGCCGCGAGCTCGTCGGCGGTGGTGACCTCGGCGGGTCGCCTCAGGATATCGCTCAAGGGTCTCTCCGGGGCAGTCGGGCGTTGAACGCCAAGAGGGCGAGGCTGGGGTCGGACGGCGACAGGCTGGCGTCGGTGAAGGCGAGGACGAGGCGCCGCGCCGCGTCCTGGTCGGCGAGAAGGCCGAGAGGAAGTAGCCCGGTCGCGAGGCGGATGGACGCGGCCTGTGCGGCCTTGGGGTCCATGAGATCCTTGGCCGACTGGATGAGCTGCGCGATCTCCGGCGCCCGCCGCAGCGTTCCGGCCGGTACGGAGCCGAAATCCGCGCGGCAGACCTCTGCCGCGACGTCGAGGCCACCCGCCGCGAGCAGCGCCGGGAGGAGGGCGCTGCGCGCATCGTCGCCGAGACGGTCGAACAGCGGCGCGAGCAGGCGCGGCGCGGTCGCTGCGAGCGCCCGTTCGGCGAGCGCGGCGACGCTCGCGTGATCGCCGGTGCGCGCGACAGTGGCGATGAAGTCGACCGCCGTGTCGTCGATCACGAAGGCGTCGACGAGCTCGGCCACACCGAGGCCGAGCGCCTTCGCGAAGCCGGTGAGCGTTACGCGCTCCGCGAGGCCCCAGCGGCGCTGGCGCTGGGCGGACGTCTTCAGTGTCCGGGACCGCACGAGGACGCGCCGGTCGCGCGTCTCCACCGCGTAGAACGCGGCGAGCTCGCCGGCCGCCTCGCCATCGGATACGGCGCCGAGCCGGGCGAGCAGCGTCTCGGCCACCGTCCGCACCTTGCCCGACCGGTCGGAAAGGAAGGCCTCGAGGGCCGGCTTGTCCTCGGCGCGGAGGCCCGTCTCGAGGATCGAGACGAGGGCGAGACGCCCGTCCGCGGCCTCCTTGCCGGCGTGCGCGGTGACGAGCCGCCGCGCTTCGGCCGGGTCGGAGCGGCGCAGCGCCGCCAGCGCGGCACGCCGTTCGGCGGGGGGCACGTCGTCCCACGTCGCATCGGTCAGCGCATCGGCCGGTGCGGTGGTGCCAGCGCTCCAGGCGCGCCAGGGAGCGTAGACCGCGGGGACGCCAGGGTCGCCCTCGGCGGGCATCAGGTCAGCCGGATGGACGCTGTAGCCCCGGTTCGCCAGCAAAGTGAGGATCGCGCCGCGCTCCGGCGACCTGATCCCCTTCGCCGAGACCAGCCGGCGGAACGCGCCGCGCAGGCCGTCCGGCAGCGTCGGCAGGGTCAGGCGCGGCAGCGGCGGCGACGCGGCGAGCCCGGTCGGCGCGGCGGGACGGAAGGCCACGGCCTCGGCCTGGCAGGCAATGGCGAGGAGGGTCGCGTCCCCGTCGCCGCCGTCCCAGCCGGCGGGCGCGGCGGCGGCGGCCGAGCCGCCCACCATCCAGCGTGCCTTCATGGCGTCGAGTGCGGCGGCGAGATCATCCATCGAGCGCGATCCGGCCCCAGTCCGTCTGCGCGGCGAGGAGCGTGAGGCGGCCCGCGTCCCATACCCCGGCCGCGGCGGCGAGCGCCATGCCGCGGACGGCCGGCGGCGGCGGATCGGCGAGCGGCAGGGCGGCGCCTCCGTCGGCGCTCTGCCACCAGAACGCTTTGCCGCCGGCGAGGAGACGGCCGGGCGGCAGCAGCAGCGGGACGCGCGTCAGCCACGGCGCGGCATCGTTCGCAGCCGCGACGGCCGCGAGCGGATCCGGGGCGGCGGGCGTGGCCGGCCAGTCGGCATCGCCCGCGAGGGGCGTGCGGTCGGCGATAAGCGCCCTGAGCGGCACACGGGCCGGGTAGAACGCGAGCTCACCCTCGAACCGGTCCCCGTTCGAGAACGCCGAGCCGCGGCGGCCAGCCGACGCCGGGAAGAAGTCGAGGAGCACGGAGAAGCGTGGCCCTTCGCCGAGGTTGAGGAGCCAGCTCTCCTGCATCACCATCCCGTCGCGGCGGGTGGAGATGCGCTCGCCCAGCACCTCCCACGCGGCCCGCACGCGCAAGGTCCCGGCCGCCTCCAGCACCGACTCGCGCGTCTCGGCCGTGGAGACGAGCCGGCGCAGCTCCGGGTCCTCGGGTGCGGCGCGGAAGGCGTGGGCGAGGATGACGACCTTGCCGAGCTCGGCGACCGCCGCGTCGAGCCGCTCCTCGACCGGTCGGAGGAGGAGGCGGGCGGGAATCTCGTCGATGCGGCCGGCGAGCGCGGCGGCCTTGCCGTCGACCATCCGCGCGGCGATGGCGCGGCAGCGGTCCGGCGCGTCCTCGATGAAGGCGCCGAGGCCGGTGCGGAGCTGATCGGCGATCCAGCCCTCGACGTCATCGATCGCTTGGAAGAGGGCGGCGCGGGTCTCGCCGGCGCGCTTCTCCGCCGCCGCGATGCGGCGCGCCTCGGCCTTCGGGTCGGCGGCCGCCGCGTCCGGCTCCAGAGAGGCGGCAGCGAGGCTCTTGCCGCCGCCGGATGTGACGGCAGCCGGTCCGGCCCTGCGGCGGCGGCCGAGCCATTCGGCCACCCACTCCGGCGTGACGGCCGGCTGGAAGAGCGCCGGATCGTCGACGAACATCCACATCAGCGCCAGAACGTGCTTGCAGGGGAACTTGCGCGAGGGGCAGGTGCACTTGTAGCCGAGCGTCGCCGCATCGACGACCGTACGGTACGGGTTGGCGCCGGAACCCTGGCACTCGCCCCACACCAGCGCGCGGTCATCGGCCCTCTCGCGGACGGGCCATTTGGCGGGCTTCATTTGCCCGCGCGCCGCCGTCAGCGCCTTCTGGTCGGGGGCGAGGGAGGCGATTGCGTCGTGCGTCAGCAGCATGGCGCGACGGACCCTCTCCACACGCCGCCCGGGCGCCCGGTGCACGCGTCCCCGGAAGACCCGGCGGTCCGGCATGTCCGGTCCCGGCTGGCGCGGCCACGCAAGCGCGCGACCGCCCCGGGCGGACCGCCGTCGGAGGCGCGGCGCCGTTGGCGCGGTGGGGACGGACCTTCGCACTCGGAACACACCGCACCGTCTTCGGCGCCTTCCTCTGACCGGTCAAGGGGACCGCCGAGGCATCCCCGGGCTTCGCCGCGAGGGGACACGGCCGGCCGTCGCCGGTCGCCGCGCCCGGTCAGGCGGGGCGCACGAACGCCGCTCTCGCCGCCTCGACCGCGGCGCGCGCCGAGCAGTCGGCGGTGTGGTCGTCGACGAGGCCCATCGCCTGCATGAAGGCGTAGACGGTGGTCGGGCCGACGAATGCCCAGCCACGCCTCTTGAGGTCCTTGGCCATGGCGATGGATGCGGCGGACACCGAGGCGGTCTGCGGTTCTGCGAGGTCCTCCGCGCGCGGCTCGAACCGCCAGACGTAGGCGGCGAAGCTCCCCTCGGCGGCGACCAGCTCGCGGCAGCGGCGCGCGTTGTTGATCACCGCCGCGATCTTGCCGCGATGGCGCACGATGCCCTCGTCGGCGAGAAGCCGCGCGATGTCTTCCTCGCCGTATCCGGCGATCCGCTCGGCATCGAAGCCGTCGAACGCGGCGCGGAAGTTCTCGCGCTTGGCGAGGATGGTCCGCCAGCTCAGGCCCGACTGGAAGCTCTCCAGGCACAGCTTCTCGAAGAGGCGCCGGTCCTCGCCGACGGGGAAGCCCCACTCGGTGTCGTGGTAGGCGAGGAACTCCGGCGCGGCGCCGCTCCAGCGGCAGCGCGGGGCCCCGTCCGGTCCGATGAACGGGTCGGCCACCGGTCAGGCCTTCAGGAAAGCGAGGCGGTCGTCCGTGCGTCCCGGGGCGACGCCGATGATCTCGGCGCTCACGATCCCCTCGGCCACGAACGGATCCTCCCCGACCCGCGCCTCGAGCGCGGCGCGGTCGACATTGTGGGCGAGGACCACACCGCCGGCCTGCGGCTCGATCGTGCCGGTCATGAGGAAGATTCCGTCCTCGAACCCGCGGGCGATCCAGGCCTTGTGGGCGTCCAGGTGGTCGGGAGCGCTCGCCTTGTTCGCGGCGAACTTCAGGGTGATCAGGTACATCGAAGTAACCTTCAGTTCCTCGGTGTGTCGGGGCATCGGGTGTCGAGCCAGCGCTCCATGCCGGCGACCTCGCGGTCGACGAAGGCCTCGTCGCGGAAGGCCGTGGCGAGGGCCGCGACGCCCTGGCTGCGCATCAGGACGTGGAGGGCGAGGCCGTCCGCGTCCGGCTCGCCGAGCTCGGCGAACTGGCGGCGCAGGAAGTCGCGGAAGAGGGTGAAGACCGCCGCCGCCTTGTCGCGCGACGCGTGGTCGAGCTTGGCGAGTTCGCTGCTCAGCGTCCCGACCGGACAGCCATGGCTCATGATCTTCGCGCGGTTGGCAATGAGGATGCGGACGAAGCTCATGATGCGGGCCTTCGGCGTCTCCGCGCCAGCCTGCCAGGCGTTGAGCATGGCACGGGTGACCGCGAGGCGCCGGTCGATCACGGCGTCGAGGATCTCGTCCTTCGTCTTGAAATGATAGTAGAAATTGCCGCGCGACAGGCCGACGACGGACGCGATGTCGGCGAACGAGGTGGTGTCGAACCCCTGCTCGTAGAACAGCCGGTCGGCGGCTTCGACGATCTGCTCGCGTGTGTCCTGCGCCGGCATATGCGCTCCCCTCCGGTTCGCCGAAACCGTCTAGGTCAGTTGTCCAAATTATTAGGTCAAGTGACCTACGAGGTCAAGCGTCCTACGCGATCGGAAGGCGGAGTTCCGAGTGCGTCGATGACCTCTTCCCCAGGTCCGCCGTTCAATGTCGGCAACCGTGTCGCGAGCGCCGACGGGGTTGGCGTCGGGACGACCGCCGGTTCGGGCCGGGCATCTCGGCGTCCCGTTCGGCAGGCCGCACCGGCGGGGTCCCGCGGCGCGCCTCCCGCCGGAGATCAGGGCTTGATGTCGAGCCTGTCGATGTAGGTGCGGATCTGGGTGGCCTCGGCGGCGCTCGTGGCGAGGCCGAGGCTCCGCCGATAGGCATCGCGTGCGTCCGCGTCCCGGCCGAGGCGTTCGAGCAGGTGGCCGCGCACGGCGTGGTAATAGAAGTAGTTCGCCAGCGCCTCCGCCAGCGGCTCGATCCGGGCGAGTGCCTCCTGCGGCCCGCGCACCCGCGAGACGGCGACCGCGTGGTTCAGCGCCACCACAGGTGTCGGCTGCATCTCGGCGAGGAAGGCGTAGAGCTGCTCGATCTGGCCCCAGTCGGTCTGCGCGAACGTCGTCGCGCGTCCGTGGAGCGCCGCGATGGCCGCCTGCAGCTGATAGGGGCCCGGCCGTCGCATGCGGAAGGCGCGGTCGGTGAGCGCGGTGCCCTCGGCGATGGCCGCGGCATCCCACAGCCTGCGGTCCTGGTCCTCGAGCAGGACGACACCGCCGTTGCCGTCGAACCGTGCGGCCGTGCGGGAATGCTGGAGCAGCATCAGGGCGACGAGACCGGTCACTTCCGCCTCGTCCGGGAACAGCGCCAGCAGCAGCCGGCCGAGCCGGATCGCCTCGGCGCACAGGCAGTGCTTGCGCTTCGCCTCACGCGCCGAGGCGGCGTAACCCTCGTTGAAGATGAGGTAGATCATCGCCGAGACAGCCGTCAGCCGTTCGGCGCGAACGAGGGGCGAGGGGGTCTCGAAGCGCACGTCCGCCTGGCCGATCGTGCGCTTCGCCCGGGTGATCCGCTGCTCCATCGCCGATTCGCTGACGAGGAAGGCCCGCGCGATCTCGTTGACGGTGAGCCCGGACACGACGCGCAGCGCCAGCGCGACCTGCTGCGTGCGCGGCAGGTCGCGGTGGCAGCATATGAAGAGGAGACGCAGGATGTCGTCGCCGTAGACGGCGTCGTCCATGGCATCGACCCGCGCCTGCTCCTCGTCCTCCTCCGTCGGGGCGATCTCCTCCGGCAGGCTGGTCTCGCGGGCGGCCCGCCGCACGCCGTCGATGCAGGCGTTGCGGCCGACGGCGAGAAGCCACGCCGTCGGGTCGCGCGGCGGCCCCTGCTCCGGCCAGCGCGCGAGCGCCTTCAGGCAGGCGTCCTGGAAGGCCTCCTCCGCCAGCTCGACGCTGCCGAAGCGCCGCAGCAGCGCGGCGACCACGCGAGGACGCGCCACCGCGACGGCGGCCTCGATCCAGTTCAGGTCCTGGGTCATGACCTCGCCGCCACCGCCGCCGGGCGCCTACATGAACTTGCCGTGCTTCGCTTCCGCCGCCGCGCCGACCCGCCTGGCCTGCTCGTCGATCTCGGGCGTCGACAGCTCGGCGAAGTCCGCCATCGTGTAGAACGGGCGGATCTCGAGGTCGGAATCCGTGAGTTGCGGGTTGGGACAGCGCTTCGCCCACGCGACGGCCTCTTCCATCGACTCCACCTCCCAGATCCAGAAGCCGGCGACCAACTCCTTGGTCTCGGCGAACGGCCCGTCGACGACGGTCCTGTCGTCACCGGCGAAGTGGATGCGCACGCCCTGGGACGTCGGCTTCAGCCCCTCGCCCGCGACGAGGATGCCCGCCTTCGTCAGCTCCTCGTTGTAGTTCATCATCGCTTCGAGCAGCCCCGGCGGCGGCATCACGCCCGCTTCGCTGTTCTCGTCCGCCTTTACCAGCACCATCACTCGCATGGCTCGTCTCCTTTTGTAGCCGTACCGTCCCAGGACGAACGGCGGTGCCGCAATCCGACATCGCCGCCGAAATTTTTTCCGGTCCGTTGCCGCGACCGCGATGGGCGGGTTCGCGACCGGTGGCCGGCCCGTCGCACCGGTGTCGGACATTGCCCTTCGCGGGCGGCCGGGAACAGGGTCGAGGCGCCGCGACGCATGCGGGCGCCAATCGCTGAACGCTTGCCTTTCTTGAGGATCCGATCAACCTTAGGGAGCACAACAGCGCAGGGCCACCATGCGGCGCATCGGCGTCCTCCTCGCCCTCGGCCTTCTGGCCATGCCGCCGGCATTCGCCGGAGAGCCGGCCGCGAGCCTTCCTGTTGCCGGCTTTCTCCGCTCGACGCCGTCCGCCCCCTTCGCGAACATCGTGGCCGCCTTCGTCGAGGGCCTCGCCAGCCGGGGCTATGTCGACGGCAAATCCGTCCGGATTGAGTACCGCTGGGCCGATGGCGATGTCGGGCGGCTCCCGGCGCTCGCCGCCGAGCTGGCCGCGTCCGGGGCCGGCGTGATCGTCGGCAACAGTCTCGCGATCGAGGCCGCCCGCGCGGCGACGGGGACGGTGCCTCTGGTCTTCGTCGCGGCCGACGATCCGGTCCGAACCGGCCTCGCGCCGGACTTCGCGCGGCCGGGCGGGATGACGACCGGTGTGACGTTCTTCGGCGGCAGCCAGCTCGGCGGCAAGCGCCTCGACCTTTTGCACGGGATCGCTCCCGGCGCCCGGCGGGTCGCGGTGATGATCGACGAGCGTTACCCACCGGCCGAGGCCGAGCTTCCCGCACTGGAGCCGGTGGCGGCCTCCCTCGGGATCGAGCTCGTGGTGGTGCGTCCTGACGGCGACGACTTCGACGCCGCGTTCGAGGCCGTCGCGCAATCCGGGGCGGCGGCGCTCCTCGTCTCCGGCAGCCCGTTCTTCACCAGCCAGTCCAGACGCCTCGTCACTCTCGCCGCCGCGGCGCGCCTGCCGGCGATCTACGATCAGCGCAGCTTCGTGGAGGCGGGCGGCCTCGCGAGCTACGGAGCAAGCTTTACCGAGGCGTACCGGCAGGCCGGTATCTACGCCGGGCGGATCCTCGGCGGGGAGAGGCCCGGCGACCTGCCGGTCGTACGCCCGACCGCGGTGGAGCTCGTCGTGAGCCTCCCGGTCGCGAAATCGCTCGGCCTCGAGCTCTCGCCGGTGGTGGTCGGACAGGCGGACGAGGTGATCGAATGACCGCCGCCGGACACTGCCATCCCGGCGGCGCTGCCGCGCGGGGCCGGCCGAGCCGGCGTGACGTCCTCGCTCTCCTCGCGCTGCTCGCCGCGGCGCCCCGTGCGGCCGCGAAGGACAGGCCGGTCGTCGCCATGCTGGGCCTCGCGAGCGAGGAAGCGGACAGCGCCTTTCTGGAGCGATTCCGCTCGGGCCTCGCCGCCAACGGCGTCGTCGAGGGCGAGACGATCGTGCTGGAGCACCGCCATGCGTCCGGCGACATGACCCTCGCCGGACGTCAGATCGCCGAGCTGGTCGCCCTCGGAGCCGACGTGTTCGTCGTGCCCGGGCCCGCGGCCGCGCGTCTCGTCAAGTCGATGACGGGCGTCCCGGTGGTGTCCGGCGGGCTGCCGCTCGCCGATCCCTTCCTGTTCGAGAGCCTCGGCCGGCCCGGCGGGACGGTGTCGGGCCTGTCGAGCTTCGGCGAGGACCTCGCCGCCAAGCGGATCGAGGTGATCCGCGAGGCTCTGCCCGACCTCCGGCTGCTCGGCGTCATGCACAACGTGACCGACCCGGTCTACAGCGACTGGGGGGAAAAGAGCGAGGAGGCCGCCCGCGCGGCGGGCCTCGCGACGATGCGGCTTCCCCTCGAGAGCGGCTCGCCGGCGGAGGTCGACGGGCTGCTCGGCGGCTTCAAGGCTAGCGGCGGCGACGTGGTGCTCGTCATCCGCGACTTCCTCACTCACACCAATCGGCTCCACATCTGCGAGGCGGCGGCGCGGCTCGGCCTCCCGCTGGTGTCGGAGCACCCGATCTTCGTCGAGGCCGGCGCGCTGATGGCCTATAGCGAGGACGTCGACGCGGCGATGACGCACATCGCGTCGTTCGTGGTGCGCATCCTCGACGGCACGCCGGCCGGCGAGATCCCGATCGAGCTGCCGACGCGGTTCAGGCTCTACCTCAATCTCGCCACGGCGGACCGGCTCGGGATCGTCTTCCCACCCTCGCTGATCGCGCGCGCCGACAGTGTGCTGGAATGACCGTGCCCCCGCCGCCCGTCGCGACGCTGCGCCAGCGACCTCCACCGTCCGCCCGGGCCGATGCGTGAGGCCCGGGAGGTGACCGTCGCGACCATCGAGCGGGCCGGGGCCGGCGCAGCCGAGCCGGCGAGGGCGAAGCGGCGCCACATCCCGCTCGCGGCCAAGCTCGCGGCGGCCACCGTCGGGCTGGTGGCGACGCTCCTCGTCGTCAACGCGGCGGTCGCCACCTGGCTCGCCTATTCCGAAGCCCGCCGCAACACGCTGGAGCTGCAGGAGGAGAAGGCGGAGGCGGCGACCGCGCGCATCAACGGCTTCATCTCGGAGATCGTCAACCAGATCGGCTGGACCACGCGCGCCGAGTGGCGCAGCATCCCGTCCGAGCAGCAGCGCTACGACTTCATCCGCCTGCTGCGCCAGGTTCCCGCCATCACCGAGCTGCACTACGTCGACGGCGCCGGGATCCAGCAGCTCAAGGTCTCCCGTCTCGAGCCGGACGAGGTCGGCCCCGGCCCGGACCTCTCCGCCGACCCTCGGGTGATGGGGGCGGAGGCGAGCGGCGAGTGGTTCGGCCCGGTGACCTTCCGGCACGGGTCCGAGCCCTACATGGCGATCGCGGTGCGCCATGCGGGGCGGAACCCCGGCGTCACCATCGCCGAGGTCAATCTCAAGCTGATCGCGGACGTGGTCACCGAGATCGACGTCGGCGGCGGGGGCTACGCCTACGTCGTGGGGCCAGCCGGGCGCCTCGTCAGCCACCCGGACATGAGCCTCGTCCTGCGCGACACGGACATGAGCACGCTGCCGCAGGTCAGGGCCGTGTTCGCGGACGGCGCGACGTCGATGCTCGGGCGGGACCTCGCGGGCCGCGAGGTGCTGACAGCCGCGGCGCTGATCCCGCGCCTCGGCTGGGCGGTGTTCGTGGAATCGCCCGCCGCGACGGCGCTGAGGTCGGTCTACGTGATGCTGACCCGTGCCGGGTTGCTCCTCCTCGTGGGCCTCCTCGCGGCGGTGGTGCTGGGGACGGTTCTCGCCCGGCGCCTGACGGTGCCGCTGCGCCGGCTGGAGGCGGGCGCCGAACGGCTCGGCGCCGGCGACCTCTCCGAGCGCATCGACGTCGGGACGAGCGACGAGTTCGCGACGCTCGCCGAACGGTTCAACACCATGGCGAGCAGCATTCAGGAGGCGCAGGAGACGCTGGAGGGCAAGGTCCGCGCCCGCACCCACGACCTCGACGAGGCGCTACGCTTCCAGAAGGCGTCCGCCGACGTGCTCGACGTGATCGGCCGCTCGCCGGATGAGGTGCAGCCCGCCCTCGATGCGATCGTCGAGACGGCCTGCACGCTCTGCCGCGCCGACGTCGCCGCGATCCGCGTGGTCGACGGGGACGGGCTGCGCCTCGTGGCCGCCAGCCTGGAGCGCACCGGCGTCGCGGAACACGACCTGATCCCGATCGGCGACGCCTCCCTCGCGGGTCGCGCGATCCTGCGGGGGGCGACCGTCCACGTCGCCGACCTCGCGGCGGACCCGTCCTACCCCTTCGTCCGGACGATCGGCCCGAACGCGATGCGCACCGGCTTCGCGGTCCCGCTCGTCGACGGCAAGCGCGTCGTCGGGGTCATCGTGCTGCTGCGCTTCGCCCCCGAGCCGTTCACCGCCCGCGAGGTGGCGATCGTCGAGAGCTTTGCCGACCACGCGGTGATCGCCATGGCGAACGGGCGCCTGTTCGCCGCCCTCAGCGAGCGGACCGAGGCATTGTCGCGCTCCCTCGACGAGCTGCGGGCGGCGCAGGACCGCCTCGTGCAGACCGAAAAGCTCGCCTCGCTCGGTCAGCTCACCGCCGGCATCGCCCACGAGATCAAGAACCCGCTCAACTTCATCAATAACTTCTCGGTGCTCTCCGCCGACCTCTTCGCCGAGCTGATGGAGCGTCTCGCGGAGGCCGGCCTCGACGACGGCGCCCTCGCCGACGTCGCCGAGCTGACCGACCTCATCCGGGCCAACCTCGACAAGATCGCCGCCCATGGCACGCGGGCCGACTCGATCGTGCGCAACATGCTGCTGCACTCGCGCACCGGGACGGGCGAGCGCGGCCCGGTCGCCGTCAACGCCCTGGTGGACGAGACGCTGAACCTGGCCTGGCACGGCGCCCGCGCCAGCGACCCCGGCTTCCAGGTGGAGATCGTCCGCGACCTCGACCCCGGGGCCGGGACCGTCGAGGGGTTCGCGCAGGAGCTCTCGCGCGTCCTCCTCAATCTCGTCTCGAATGCCTTCGACGCGGTGCGCGACCGGGCCGCTGCCGCGGAGCCGGACTACCGGCCGACCCTGACGGTCACCACGCGCGGCACCGGCCCGGCGGTCGAGATCGTCGTGCGCGACAACGGCGGCGGGATCGCGCCGGACGTGCGCGAGCGGATGTTCGAGCCCTTCTTCACGACGAAACCCGCCGGGAAGGGAACCGGCCTCGGCCTGTCGCTCAGCCACGACATCGTCGTGAAGCAGCACGGCGGGACCATCGAGGTGACCGGCGACGACGGGGCGGAATTCCGCATCCGTCTGCCACGAAGCGCGAAGGAGGGCGTTGTATGACCCTGATGGTCCTGGTCGTCGACGACGAGGTGGACGTCGAGCCGCTGTTCCGGCAGCGTTTCCGCCGGGACGTGCGGGCCGGCCGCTTCGACCTCGCCTTCGCCCGCTCCGGCGAGGAGGCCCTTGCGGTGATCGAGGACGCCACCGAGGTCACCCTCGTCCTCATCTTCACCGACGTGAACATGCCGGGGATGAGCGGGCTGGAGCTGTTGCCGCGGGCCCGCGCCGCGCGGCCGGACGTCCCGGTCATCATCGTCACGGCCTACGGCGACGCCGCGACCGAGCACGACGCGTTCGACAAGGGTGCCGCCGGCTTCCTTGTCAAACCCATCGACTTCGCCCTCGTCGCGCAGGAGATCGACAAGAGCCTCGAGGTCCTGAGGTGACGACGACCATCCTCGTCGTGGACGACGAGCCCGACTTCGAGGCGCTGATCCTCCAGCGTTTCCGCCGGTCCGTGCGGGACGAGACGTTCGCCTTCCTGTTCGCGCGGGACGGCGTGGAGGCGCTGGAGGTGCTCGCGGCCAACCCGCACGTCGACCTCGTCCTGTCGGACATCAACATGCCGCGGATGGACGGGCTGACCTTGCTGGAGCGCCTCGCCGCGCTGGACCAGCGGGTGTTCACGGTCATCGTCTCGGCCTACGGCGACATGGCCAACATCAGGACCGCGATGAACCGCGGCGCGTTCGACTTCCTGACGAAGCCGCTGGACTTCAGCGATCTCGAGCGGACCATCGAGAAGACGATGCGGCACACGCGCCTGTTCCGCGAGGCCGAGGAGCGGCAGCGGAGCGCCGAGCAGGCGAGCGCGGCGCTGTCACGCTACTTCTCGCCCAACATCGCCGAGCGGCTTGCCGCAGCGGCCGACACGCTCGACGCCGGCGAGCGGCGGGAGATCACCGCCGTCTTCACCGACATCACCGGGTTCACGCCGCTGGTGGAGGTGGTCGAGCCGGCGGTGCTCGCGCAGCTCCTCAATGCCTACGTCTCGGGCATGACGGCGTGCGTCTTCGACCATCAGGGCACGGTGGCGAAGATCGTCGGCGACGCGCTGCACATCCTGTTCGGCGCGCCCGCCGACCAGGGCGACCACGCCGCCCGTGCCATCGCCTGCGCCCGCGACCTCGATACGCTGGCGCAGGAGTTCTGCACGGTCTGGCAGGAGCGGGGCGTCGCGCTGGGGCCAACCCGGATCGGCGTCCACTCGGGCCCGGCGCTCGTCGGCTCATTCGGCGGCGGCCGGTTCTTCGACTACACGGCGTACGGCGAGACGATCAACATCGCCGCCCGGCTCGAGGCCGCCAACAAGGCGTTCGGCACCCGCGTGCTCGTCACCGCCGCGACGGCGAGCGCCGCGCCGGACTTTCACGGCCGCCCGGTGGGGGACCTGCAGTTGAGGGGATGCCGCGGGCCGATGCGCGTCTTCGAACTGTCGAGCCGGGACGACGGCGACGACTACCGCGCCGCCTTCGACAGGCTGGAACGCGGCGACCCCGACGCGGTGGCGGCGTTCGCGGTCGTCTTCGGCAGCCATCCCGACGACCCGCTCGCCAGCTTCCACCTGAAGCGCCTGCTGAACGGGGGCGGCGGGACGACCATCGTCGTGGGGTGACGGCGCCGCGCCGCTGCTGTCGCACGTCGGAGCGGGCATAGGTTTCCCGCCAGTGTGACGTCCTGCGCGGGATTCGCTCTAGGCGCGGGAAGGCTCCGCAGGCATCGTGATGCCGGCGGTTCGATAATGGGGAGGGCGACATGACGGCGATGCTGCTGGTCGGGCTCAAGCTGTCCGTCGCGGCGCTCATCCTGGCGATCGGGCTGAGCTCGACCTGGGCCGACCTCACCTACCTCTGGCGCAGGCCATGGCAGCTCCTGCGGGCGCTGTTCGCGATGTACGTCGCGATCCCGGTGACGGCCTTCTTCGTGCTGAAGGCGCTGCCGCTGCCGCGGGCCGTGGAGGTCGCGATCCTGGTGCTGGCGGTCTCCGCCGGCGCGCCGCTGCTGCCGCGCAAGCTCATGAAGGTGGGGCACGACTCCTACATGCTGAGCCTTGTCGCGACGTCGTCGATCGTCGCGGTCGTCGCCGTGCCCCTGTGGCTCGACGTGCTGAAGCCGGTCTACGGGCTCAGCGTCGAGCTGACGGCGCTGAACGTGGCGGGGGTCATCGCCGGCTCGTTCGTCGGACCGCTGATCGTCGGCATGCTGGTGCGGTGGCGCTTTCCGGAGACGGGTGCCCGTCTCGGCGACCGCTTCCTGACGATCGCGTCGATCGCGCTCGCGCTCTTCGCGCTCCTGCTTCTCGTGTTGCACGGGCGGACGCTGCTGGAGCTCGGATGGCCGTCGCTCGTCGCACTGGTCGCCCTGACGTTCGCCGCGCTCGGGATCGGCCACCTGCTCGGCGGACCGGCGGAGAACGACCGAACGGCGCTGGCCATCGCCTGCGCCACCCGGCACGTCGGGATCGCGATGGTCGTCGCCTCGACGGTGCCGGGACCGCGCACGGCGGTCCTCGTCACGGCGTACGTCCTCGCCGCCGCCCTGGTCTCGTTCCCCTACCTGAAGGCCCGGACCCGGACGCCGGCCTGAAGCCGGAGGCGGAGGACCGGACAGGAGGACCGTCAGGCGGCGCCAAGGGCGTCGGCGACGCGGCCCAGCCTGGCGCCGGCGTCCCTGGCCAGCTCGGCGATCTCCGGCGTCGTGGCGAGGTCGCCCATTGCCATCATCTGTCCCGCGTCGACGATCCGGACCAGCGCGCCCGCGCCCTGCTCCTCGACGACGACGTTGCAGGGCAGCAGCAGGCCGACCTCCGGCCGCGCCGTCACGGCCGTGCGCGCCAGCCTCGGATTGCAGGCGCCGAGGATCGTGTAGCGCCGGAACGCCTCGCCCAGCTTCTCGGCGAAGGCCTTGTCGAGGTCGATGCGCGAGATGACGCCGAACCCCTCCCGGGCGAGCGCCGCGACGACCGTCTCGACCGCCTCGTCGAAGGGGCGGTCGAGGGTCACTGTGATGCCGATGTCAGCCATCGTTCAACTCACAGGCGAATACCAGATCGGGGAGGTGTAGGCGCGTTCGGTCACGGTCATCGGCACCTCCGGCGCGAACGATGCGTCCTTGAAATAGGCCGCGTCGTATGCGGTCCAGCGCGGCGTCGGGATCTCGATCACGCGGGCGTAGTAGAACGCCTTGAGGGCGGGGTCGAAGTCCGGGTCGGTCCAGACCGTGATGAGTTCCGGCGCGCCGATCGTGTTGGTCCAGGTGGCGCGCCCGACGTCGACTGTGTCGCCCACCAGCGGAACCTTGCCGTCGGCGCCCGGAGTGCGGTCGCCGGACCACACGACGTCGTAGACCTTCTCCTGCATTCCGCCCTCGGCATCGACCCAGCCCTTGATGACCTGGATGCGGTCGAGATTGCCCGACAGCGGGTCCTTCAGCGCGGCCACGAGGAAGGTCGGCGCCTTCGCGGCGTCCGGTGCCGGGGGCAGGTCCGCCCCCATAGGCACGCCCTTGCCGTAGCCGACCGGTCCGGGATTGCGCCCCAGCGCGTCGTCCGGCACGAAGTTCCACCCGCCGAAGAAGCGCACGAAGATGCGCGGACCGGTCGTCCCGTAGACCTCCTTGCGCTTCATCGCGTCCCAGATCGAGGCGCGCGTGTTCTCCGCGGCCCAGACCGCGGTGAGGCCCGAGGCGCCGAGCTGCCAGTCCTTGATGGTGCGGCCCTCGAAGTCGAACGCGTTGGCGGTGGAGCGCTCGGGCCCCGGCTCGCTCGCCGGGAACTTGCCGAAGAAGTTGTTCTCCTCGGCCGAGGAGATGCCGGTGTGGTCGTCGGTCGAGCCGAGGAGGCCGAACTTGAAGGGGTTGGTGCCGAGCTCGCCCTCCAGCTTGAGGCCGCGTTTCAGCGCCTCGCGTGCGTACTCGTACTGGATCATGCCGGGCGTCTTGGGCACCACGTTGAGGTTGCCCTTGTCCCAGATCTCGAAGTTCGCGAACTCGTCCGACGGTGCCAGCGAGGGGTGCTGCTCCGAGGTCCCCTTGCTCTGCGTCACCTCGTAGAGCGGCTCGAAGCGGGCTCGCATCGCTGCCCACTCGGCGTCGATCGGCTTGCCGTCCGGGGTCTCGGTCGCGAACATCAGGCCGTTGGAGAGATTGCCGTTGTGCGGCACGGCGAGGACGCGCCCGCCGGTGGTCTCCTCGAAGTTGGCCATCCAGTCCCAAAGCTTGTTCGGGATCTCGGTGTCGAAGGTCGTGAGGGGGCGCACCCGGTCGGCGATGGCCTTGCCGTCCCGGTAGATGACGTTGCGGTGCAGGTTGTTGCCGCCGCCGTAGTTGGACGTCCACTCGTAGCCGATGATGGCGGAGAAGCGCCCGGGTTCGTCATGGCCCTCGACGATCTCGGTCATCTTGCGCCACATGTCGAACTGCGTGTCCTTGTCGGTCACGGCCTTGGGCAACTTGCCCTGTCCCTGCAGGGTGATCATCTCGATCACCACGGCGCTGGCCGCCGCGCCGCCTTCCTTCATGCCGTCGTGCCAGCGCTTCAGGACCGGATCGGCGAGGAGCGCCGGTTCGCCGTCGTAGACGTTCGTGATCACGCCGAGCGAGTCGGAGTGATCGGCGACGACCATCCAGTCGTAGGGGCGCGAGAGTCTGACCGGCTGCCCGGTCGAGGAGACGATCTGCTCGCCCTTGGCGTAACGAAGCGCCTCGTCCGGACCCACCCGCGTGCCGGCGGCGAACGCGTCCGGCGACCAGGAGGTGTGGAGGTGCTGTTCGCCCCAGAGCGGCCGCGACGGAAAGCTGCGTCCGGCGTAGGGGGAATATCCCGGCTGGTTGAAAAATCGCTCGATCTGGGCCGGGTTGATCGTCCCGGCGTCGGTGGTGACCTGCGCGGCCAGGGGGCCGGACAGGACCGTTCCGGTCAGAGCGAGGGCAAGACGTGTGAGGCGTTGCGACATCTCGATGCCTTCCAAAATCAGACCGGTCCTTCAAATGGATGAGGTCTCGCAGCCTCGGTCCGGCCCTGAATTGAAATTCGGTCTCTCGAACATTAGCACACGCGGGACACTATTGTGCGCCTTGTTGCGTCCACGTGGGCCGAAACGCAGGCCCGCACGGCTCTTCTACCAGCATCATACTGTCGAGCCTGCGACCCGGTGCTTTGATCTATCGCAATCTCGCAGCGACTAAGGTCCGGGACATCGGCCGAGCCCGCCGGCGCGGTCGTGGCCGCGGATGGGAGGCGGCGACCTGTCCCATCAGTTTGGCATTAGACTTTTTCCAGACTGGGCGTACTGATGGGGCCGGGCGGCGATAGGCCGGCCCCCGGGCCGCGACTCCGGAGGACAGGTCGCCGACGGAGCCGCGGCGCACGCCGGGGCCAGGGGAAGCTGAGCGGCGTGGACTACGAGCAGAGCGACCGCGTGAAGACCGCCCTCCTCGGGATGGCGCTGGCGGGGCTGTCGATCGGACTGGTGCTGCGCCTCGCCGGGTGGGCGGACGCGGCCGGCGTCGTCTGGTTCATCGGCGTCGCGCCGGTCCTCCTGGCGCTCCTGGTGGAGATCCTGCGCAGCCTCCGCCGGGGGGAGGTCGGCCTCGACATCGTCGCCGCGCTGTCGATGTCGGCCGCTCTGACCTTCGGGGAGACGCTGGCCGCCGCCGTCGTCGCGCTGATGTACTCCGGCGGCACCTTCCTCGAGAGCTTCGCGGAGGGCCGCGCGCGGCGGGAGATGCGGGACCTCCTGTCCCGCGTGCCGCACACGGCGACGCGGCACCTCGACGGCACGCTCGAGGAGGTTCCGCTCGACGCGATCGTTCCGGGCGACCGGCTTCTCATCCGGCAGGGGGACATCGTGCCCGTCGACGGCACGATCGCCTCCCCGACCGCCTTTCTCGACACCTCGGCGCTGACCGGCGAGTCGCTGCCCGTGCGCCTCGGCGAAGGGGCCGAGGCGATGAGCGGCTCGACCAACGCGGGCGAGGCGTTCGACCTGACCGCGACCCGCCGCGCGGCGGAAAGTACCTACGCCGGGATCGTCCGCCTCGTGGAGGAGGCGCAGCGGTCCAAGGCGCCGATGTCGCGCCTCGCGGACCGCTGGTCGCTCGGCTTTCTCGCCGTCACCGTGACGCTCGCGCTCGCCGCTGCGTGGTTCACCGGGGACCCCATCCGCGCGGTCGCCGTCCTCGTGGTGGCGACCCCGTGCCCGCTGATCCTCGCCGTGCCTGTCGCCCTCGTCGCCGGGCTCTCGCGGGCGGCCCAGTTCGGCGTGCTCATCAAGGGGGCGCGACCGCTCGAGGGCATGGCGCGGATCCGCACGCTGATCCTCGACAAGACGGGCACTCTGACCGACGGCCGCCCGCAGATCGTCGAGATCGAGAGCCGTGACGGCATGGAGGAGGCGGACATCCTCCACCTGGCGGCATCGCTCGACCAGGCGTCGAAGCACCCGGTGGCGCAGGCGATCGTCGCGGCCGCGAAGGCCCGCGGGCTGCCGCTGCCGGTCCCCTCGGACATCGTCGAGGTGCCGGGCGAAGGCGTGATCGGCCGCATCGAGGGCCGCAACGTGATCGTCGGCGGCGACGATTTCGTCGCGGGCCGCGTCGGGTGCGGGTCGGAGGCGGACGCGCTCGCCGCCGGGTCCGTCCTTGTCGCCGTGGCGGTCGACGGCCGGTTCGCGGGTCACCTCGTGATGGCCGATCCCCTGCGAGGAGAGGCGAAGGCGATGCTCCAGGCGCTCCGGCGCGAGGGTGTCGAACGCATCCTGATGGCGACCGGCGACCGCGCCGACGTCGCCGAGCGCGTCACCGAGGGGCTCGGCCTCGACGGGTTGCGCGCCGGCCTGTCGCCGGACCAGAAGGTCCTGCTTGTCCTCACCGAGCACAAGAACGGCCCGGTCATGATGGTGGGCGACGGCGTCAACGACGCACCGGCGCTGGCTGCCGCCGACGTCGGCGTCGCGATGGGCGCACGCGGCGCCGCCGCCTCGGCGGAAGCGGCGGACGTGGTGCTCTTGGTGGACCGGATCGACCGCCTCGGCGCCGGGATCTGCATCGCCCGCCGCTCGCGGCGGATCGCCATGGAGAGCGTCGTCGCCGGGATCGGCCTCTCGGTACTCGGGATGATCGCCGCCGCGTTCGGATACCTCACGCCCGTGGAGGGCGCGCTGCTGCAGGAGGCGATCGACGTCGCCGTCATCCTCAACGCCCTGCGCGCCCTGCGCATCACTCCGCCGGAGATCGCCGGACCGGCCACCGGGACGGCGGGGGCCGCACCCTCCAACGTTTCAGGATCGAAGACATGAGGCGGCTGTCGCACACCGAAGGGCACATGATCCACCGCATCGGCTGGCTGCGGGCGGCCGTGCTCGGCGCCAACGACGGCATCGTGTCGACGTCGAGCCTCGTCGTCGGCGTCGCTGCCGCGGGGACCGGGCGGACGGAGGTCCTGGTCGCGGGGCTCGCCGGTCTGGTGGCCGGCGCGATGTCGATGGCGGCGGGCGAATACGTCTCCGTCAGCTCGCAGGCGGACGCCGAGCGGGCGGACCTCGCCCGGGAGCGGCAGGAACTCGCCGAGCTACCCGAGGCGGAGCTCGAGGAGCTCACCCAGATCTACGTGGCGCGCGGCCTAGACCGGGGCCTTGCCGAAAAGGTCGCCGCCCAGCTCACCGAGCGGGACGCGCTCGCCACCCACGCGCGCGACGAGCTGGGAATTTCCGAGACGGTCGCGACGCACCCCGTGCAGGCCGCGTTCGTGTCGGCGCTGACGTTTGCAGTCGGCGCCGTCGTCCCGCTCATCGTGGCGTTGCTGGCGCCGGCGGCGCGGACCGGGGCGGTCGTCGCGGCGGCGACGCTGGTCGCGCTCGCGGTGCTGGGCGCGCTCGGCGCGTCGGCCGGAGGGGCCGGCCTCGTGCGCGGAGCGGTCCGCGTGACCTTCTGGGGCGCCCTTGCCATGGCGGCGACGGCGGCCGTCGGCACGATCTTCGGTGTCACGGCCGGGTAGGGCGGCCGTGAAGCCGGGTGGGACCGGTGTCCGCCGGTCTCCCGTCCGGACTTCATGTCTGGGGTCCGGCGGTGTAGAAGGCGGGCTTCGCGGAACCGCCTCCGGTTGCAGCCCGCCTGGTCGGCCGCCGTCCGGACGCAGGCTCACCCGAGGCCTTCGAAGAGGCACTTCGTCTTGGCCAAGAGCGACATCTATTCCGGTCTCACCCAGCTGGGTCAGGCGACCGCCATTCCGGCGAGTCCCGAGGAGGCCGTGCTCGAGCGCGTCCCCAACCCGCAGGAGGGGACGCGCTACACCGTACGCTTCACCGCGCCGGAGTTCACCTCGGTGTGCCCGATGACGGGCCAGCCCGACTTCGCCCATCTCGTCATCGACTACGTGCCGGAAAAGTGGCTCGTGGAGAGCAAGTCCCTGAAGCTCTACCTGACGTCGTTCCGCAACCACGGCGCCTTCCACGAGGACTGCACGGTGTCGATCGGCCGGCGCCTCGTCGACCTGCTCGAGCCGGACTGGCTGCGCATCGGCGGCTACTGGTACCCGCGCGGTGGCATCCCGATCGACGTCTTCTACCAGACCGGCCCCGCCCCGGCGGACGTCTGGATCCCCGAGCAGGGCGTGCCGACCTATCGCGGCCGGGGCTGACCCCGGCCGCGTCCTACATCCAAACGCCGCCGAGCGACTTGCCGCCGTCGACGATGAGCACCTGACCGGTGATGAACTGCGTCGCCGGGGCGGCGAGGTAGGCGGCCGCGGCGGCGATGTCCTGCGGCTGGCCGAGACGCCCGGTCGGCTGCAGGCGCGCCAGGTCCGCCCGCCGTTCGGGCGTGAGCTGGTCCAGGATCGACGTCTCGACTAGGCCCGGTGCGATGGCGTTGACGGCGATGTCGCGGTCGGCGAACTCGATGGCCATCGTCCGCGTCAGCGCCACGACCGCGGCCTTCGACGCGCCGTAGTGGCCCATGTTGCGCGCGCCGAGGTAGGAGCGTGAGGAGACGGTGACGATGCGCCCGCCGTCCGGCATCGACCGCAGCACCTCCTGCGAGACGATGAAGACCCCCATCAGGTTGACCGCCAGCATCGCCTCGAAGTCCGCCTCCGTCAGCTCCATGAACGGACGGTCGGAATAGACCCCGGCGTTGTTGACAAGGACGTCGACGGGCCGGTCGAGACCGGTGAGCGCGGCCTTGACCGCTAGCCGGTCCGTCACGTCGAGCCGGATCGGGGTGATGCCGTCGGCGGCATCGGGGAGGTCGCGGTCGGCGGCGACGACGGTGAAGCCGTCCGCCGCCAGCCGCTCGGCGATGGCCCGCCCGATCCCTCGGGCGGCGCCGGTGACAAGGGCGAGACGGTTCATGCCCGCGCGCGGCCTCCGGTCAGCTCTTGTTGGCGACGAGGGGACATTTGCTCTCCGAGAGCGGGAGAGCCGCGTTCTCCGGCGCAATGGTCGACAGGACGTTCACGAGGTCCCAGTCGCCGGTCGACTGCTCCGGCGTCTTCACGCTCATCAGGTAGAATTCGCGCAGGACGCGGCCGTCCGGGCGGATCGAGCCGTCGTGGGTGAAGAAGTCGTTGATCGGCATCGACTTCATGGCCTCGACGACCTTGAGGCCGTCGGTCGTTCCGGCCTTCTCCACCGCTTCGAGGTAGTGCTTCACGACGCCGTAGACGCCGGCATGGATGTGGTTGGGCATCTTGCCCTCGACCTCGGCGAAGCGTTCGGAGAACGCGCGCGTCTCGTCCGTCATGTCCCAGTAGAAGGGCGCGGCGAACTGGACGCCCTGAGCCGTCTTCGGGCCGAGGGAGTGGATGTCGTTGATCGTCACGCTTGTGCCGACCATGCGGATGCCTTCCTGCGTGAGCTGGAACTCGGCCGCCTGCTTCAGCGCGTTGGTGAAGTCGCTGCCGGCATTGGCGAGGGCGACCACATCCGGGCCCGCGGCCTGCGCCTGGAGGAGGTAGGCGGAGAAGTCGGTCGTCTGCAGCGGATGGCGCACGCTGCCGACCACATCGCCCCCGGCCTCCTTCACGAAACGGCTGATGTCGGCTTCGAGGGCGTGGCCGAACTGGTTGTCCTGGGTGATGAAGAACCACTTCTTGCCGCCGTCCTGGACGACGCCGCGCGCCGCGCCGGCAGCGAGGGCGTAGGTGTCGTAGGTCCAGTGGACGGTGGTCGGCGAGCACGCCTCGCCCGTCAGGCCCGACGAGGCGGCGCCTGAGATGAGGAACGGCACCCCCGCGTCGCGCGTCACCTCCTGCACGGCGAAAGCGACCGAGGAGGCCGGGACGTCGACGATCGCCGTGACGCCCTCCTGGTCGATCCACCGGCGGGCGATGGTGGAACCGACGTCCGGCTTGTTCTGGTGGTCGGCGGTCACGATCTCGATCGGCTTGCCGAGGACCTCGCCGCCGAAGTCCTCGACCGCGAAGCGTGCCGCGGTGACGGAGCCGGAGCCGGTCAGGTCGGAGTAGAGCGAGGACTGGTCGTTCAGCACGCCGAGCTTCACCTGCTCCTGCGCGGCGAGCGGCGCCACGCCGAACGCCAGTGCCATGACGGCCAGGCCGAGGGGTCGCATGATCATTGGTTTCCTCCCGTTTTATTATCGTTCAGACCGTCACGATCGCGCTGCCGGACGGATGGATGGACGCGCTCTGCCCCGCCTCGATGACCGTGGTCGTGTCGAGCTGGCGCAGGATGGCGGGACCCTCGACGCGGGTGCCGGCGGCGAGACGCGCGCGGTCGTAGACGGGGCAATCGACGAACCGGCCGCCGCTCCACAGCGGCTGCCGGGCGACGATGGGGTCGCCCTCGCGCACGCCCGCCGGAGTCGCCACCTCGGGGCGGTCGAGCCGGCCGTGCGCGGTCACCGAGAGGGTGACGATCTCCACCGGCGTGTCGCGCTGGGCGAAGGTGTAGAGCCGCTCGTGGGTCTGGTGGAACGCTTCGAAGAGCTTCGCGAGCGTGGCGGCGCCGACCTCGTGGCCGGGCCAGGGGATCGCGAGCTCGAAACCCTGGTGGCGATAGCGCAGGCTCGCCTCCCACTCGGTGCGGCTCGCGCCCTCGGCGATGCCCTCGCTGGCGAGCCAGGACCGCGCCTTGTCCTCGAGGCCGGCGAAGGTGGCCGCGAGGCGGGCGAGGTCGTGGTCCGGCCCGCGCTCCACGCAGGTGAGCGAGAAGTCGTTGCGCAGGTCCGCGACCGTCAGGCCGACCGCCGACAGCACGCCCGGGTTCGGCGGGACGATGACGGACGACATGCCGAGGAGCCGCGCCAGCGCCGGTCCGTGCAGCGGTCCCGCGCCGCCGAAGGCGAGGAGGGCGAAGTCGCGCGGGTCGAGCCCGCGCTCGACGGAGACGAGGCGGATCGCGCCGACCATGGCGTTGTTGATGACCTCGAGGATCCCCTCCGCCGCGCGCTCCACGGTGAGGCCGAGCGGGGCGGCGACATGGTCGTGGACGGCGCGCCGGGCCGCCTCGACGTCGAGGGCCATCGCATCGTCGAGGAGGTGCGGGCAGAGGCGGCCGAGGACGAGGTGCGCGTCGCTCACCGTCGGCAGCGTGCCGCCGCGGCCGTAGCAGGCCGGGCCCGGCACCGCGCCCGCGCTCTCTGGCCCGACCGTGAGGCTGCCGCCGTCCGTGACGCGGGCGATCGAGCCGCCGCCGGCGCCGATGGTGACCATGTCCACCATCGGCGTGTGCACCGGCCACTCGCCGATCGTGCCGCGCTTGGTGATCGTTGGGCGCCCGTCCTTGATGAGGGTGACGTCCGCCGAGGTGCCGCCGATGTCGATGGAGATGACGTCGGGCCGGCCCGCCGCGAGTCCGGTCGCGGCGGCGCCGAGCGCCCCGGCGGCGGGGCCCGAGAGCGCGGTCTGCACCGGCTCGCTGCCGGCGGTCGCCGCGCTCATGACGCCGCCGCCCGAATTCATGAGGAGGAGGGAGCGCGTCGCCCCCGTCTCGGCGATCCGCGCGCCGAGGCGGCCGACATAGCGCGACACCGGCGGCATGACGTAGGCGTTGAGGATCGTCACCATCGACCGCTCGTACTCGCGGAAGACCGGGAGCACGTCGCTGGACAGCGAGATCAGCGCGTCCGGGATCACCTCGCGCACGATCTCGGCGACGCGGCGCTCGTGCGCGGGGTTGGCGTAGGCGTGGATGAGGCAGACGGCGATGGTGTCGAGCCCCTCCGCGGCGAAGGCCTCCGCCGCGGCGCGCACGGCCGCCTCGTCGAGGGGGACGTGCTCCGCGCCGTCGACGTCGATCCGCCCGGCGACCTCGACGATGCGCTTCGCGGGCACCGGCCGCGCCGGCTTCACCCAGGAGAACATGTTCGCCTTGCGCGGGATGTCGTGCCGGCCGATCTCCAGGACGTGGCGGAAACCCTCGCTGGTGATTAGCGCCGCCGTGCCGCCCTTGCCCTCCAGGATCGCATTGGTCGCGACGGTGGTCCCGTGCAGGATCTGCGCGATGGGCCGCCGCTCGCCGATGGTGTCGAGGATCTTGTCGACCCCGGCGATGAAACCCTCCGACTGGTCGTGCGGCGTCGTCGGCGTCTTGGTGGACCAGCGCTGGCCGGTGGCGGTGTCGAGGGCGACGATGTCGGTGAAGGTGCCGCCGATGTCGATGCCGAGGAGGAGATCGCCGGAGCGCATCATCGTGTTCACGCCAGGACCTCGGCATAGTGGTTGCGGTGGAAGAGGCCGGGCGCGGGGCGCTCGGCGCGGCGGGCCGCCGTAGCGGCGGCGTCGATCTCGGCGCCGGGGCCGGTCAGCACGACGCCGTAGTCGCGCTCGGCGCTCTCCCGGCTCACCATGCCGCCGAGGACGTCCTCGCGGACCCGCTCCGGCTCGCGGTCGAAGGGGTGGCCCCAGCCACCACCGCCGCCGGTGCGCATCTGCAGGACGTCGCCCTTCTTCAGGATCGTGCCGTCGGCCATCGGCGGGAGTTCCCGCTCGTCCGCCCGGCCGGGGTTGACGATCCATCGCGTGTTGCCGCCGTTCATGCCGCCCGCGACGCCCCAGGGCGGGAAGCCTCCGCCGCCGGCGCGGTTGGAGAGCATCGCTGCCGGCGCCAGGAGCTCCACCTCGCGGACGACGCCGCAGCCGCCGCGCCAGCGCCCCGGCCCGCCGGAGTCCGGATTGAGGCTGTAGCGCAGGAGCCGGACCGGGAAGGTGAGGTCCATGAACTCAGCCGGATAGTTCTCCTGCGCCACCAGGTATACCGCGTCGGTTCCGTCGGCGTAGGGGCGCGCACCACAGCCGACCCCGACCCCGTCGGTGATGAGGAAGGGCGCGCCCGCCCCGTCGTCCGTTCCGCGCAGGTAGTAGAGCGCGTAGACGTTGGAGGCTGCGACCGAGCGGCCCTTGGTGGCCGTGCCGACGAGAGCGCAGCAGGCCGCGATCATGCGCACCAGCGTCAGCCCCCGCTGGCCGAGCGGCGCGGGGGAGAGCGGCAGCAGGATGCTGCCCGGCCGCAGCCGCACCTCGTCGAGGATCCGGCAGGCGCCCTCGTTGAGGAGCACGTCGGTATGCTCGGCGAGGAAATAGAGCCCGAAGATCATGTTGAGGACGTTCGGGTGCGTCAGGTAGTTGATCGGCCCCGGCGCCTGGTCGTCGCTGCGCGTGGTGTCGAGGATGAAGCGGTCGCCCTCGCGCACCAGCGCGAAGCGGATCGCGAACGGGCCGTTGCCGTGGCCGTCGTCGTCCACCCACTCGGTGACCTCGACGGTGCCTTCCGGGAACGCCTCGGCGAGGCGCGCACGCACCGTGCGGCGCGTCTCCTCGATGAGGGAGGCGAAGGTCGCCTGCACCTGTCCGGCGCCGAACTTCTCCATGATGTCGCCGAGGCGCCGCACGCCGAGATGGACGGCGGCGACGCCGGCGCGCGTGTCGCCCTGGATCATCTCGGGGAACCGCGAGTTGCGCTTGAAGATGCGGAAGGCGTCCTCGTTCATGACCCCCTCGCGGTAGAGCCGGACCGGAGGCACGACGATGCCCTCCTGGAAGATGTCCGTCGCGTCCGGCGAGAGCGAGCCGGGGCGCATTCCGCCGACGTCCTGGAAGTGCGCCCAGGACTGGACGAAGGCGGCGACCTGCCCGTCGACGAAGACCGGCGCCACGTAGACCTGGTCGGGCGTATGGGAGACGGCACCCTTCGTGCCGTAGCAGTCCGAATACCAGTAGACGTCGCCGGGGCGCATCGTCGCGAGCGGGTAGTGCTCGAAGATCGGCCGGACGAGATCGCCGAAGACGGGGATGTTGGTGCCCATCACGAGCCCGCCGTCCGCGTCGAAGATGCCGATGAAGTAGTCCTTCTTCTCCCGGATGAACGGCGACATGGCGGTGCGCTCCAGCAGCACCTCCATCTCCGACTGCATCGAGCCGAGGGCGCCCTTGATGATCTGCCGCGCGATCGGGTCCACGGTACGCTCCTCGATCGGCGGGGCGGCTTCGGGCATCGTCAGCATAACGTCTCCATTCGTCGCAATATGTATGCATGAGGTGATGGTATGACGTCAATCGTGGTTGATTGCCGGAACAAATCGACTAGTAAGTATACATAAAGCGAGTGGAGGTGAGGGGATGCGGACACGATCGACGTCGGTGGCGGACCGGCTTCGCGCGATGATCCTGGAGGGCGACTACATGCCGGGCGAGCACCTTCAGGAGGTGCCGGTCGCGGAGGCGATGGGCGTGTCACGCACACCCGTGCGGGCGGCGTTCGCGGCGCTCGAGCGGGAGGGGCTGCTCGACTACGTGCCCAAGCGCGGCTTCGCGGTGCGCGTCTTCAGCCACGGGGAAATCGCCGACAAGTATTTCGTCCGCTCCGTCCTCGAGGGGGCGGCGGCGGGCCTTTGCGCGCGCAACGGCGTGCCCGATCAGGTGCTGGCGACGCTCGACGAGGCGCTGGCGGACGGGGACCGCATCCTCGCCGGCGGGCGCCTCGACCCCGAGGACCTGCCGGCCTACCGGCTCATGAACAACCACTTCCACGGCGCGATCACGGCCGCCAGCGGGAGCGCCAGTACGGCGGAGATGGTGCAGCAGATCGGTCAGATTCCGTTCCTGTCCGACCGCATCATCCTGTGGCACGACTATCGCCTGATCGACCGTTCGCACGACGACCACCATCGCATCCGCGACGCCATCGCGACGCGTGACCCTTCCCGCGCCGAGGCGCTGATGCGCGAGCACGTCGGTTTCATGGGTCACGTCGTGCAGCAGTACCTGAATTCGACCGCCGCTCCGGAGCACCTTCGCGTCGTCGACGACGGGACCGCATCGTGACGGGTCCGGCTGCGACGAGGGCGATCGTCACGGGGGCCGGCTCGGGGATCGGCGCGGCGATCGCGGCGCGCCTCGCGGACGGCGGGGTCTGCGTGCTCGCGGTCGACCTGAAGCCGGACGGGCTCGACGCCTACGAGGGGCAGGACCGCATCGCGACCCTCCTGGCGGACGTGACGGCACGCGACGCGCCCGAGCGTATTTTCGCCGCCTGCGACGCGGCGTTCGGCGGGGTGGACGTGCTCGTCAACAACGCCGGCCTCGGCAATGCCAGACCGCTCCACGACACCGACGACGAGACGCTCGACCGCTATCTGGACGTGAACCTGCGCTCCGTCATGCGGCTGTCCCGCGCGTTCGTGTCGGCGCCGGGGGCCGGGGAGCGCGCCATCGTCAACGTGACGTCGGTGTTCGGGGAGGTGGGCTTTCCGGGGGTGGCCGCCTATGCGGCGGCGAAGGCGGGAATCATCGGCCTGACGCGCCAGATGGTGGCGGACTACGGGCCGCTCGGCGTGCGCGTCAACGCCGTCGCGCCGGGCCTCATCGCCACCCCGGCGACGGCGGAGCGGATGGCGAAGAACGCGCGCTTCCAGCGCCTGACGGTGGGTCAGATCCCGGCCGGCCGCGCCGGGCGGCCGGAGGAGGTGGCCGAGGTCGTCGCCTTCCTCGCCTCGCCGGCGGCCTCCTACGTCTCGGGTCAGGTGATCACCGTCGACGGCGGCTGGACGGCCTGCCGCTACACCGCGCCGGACTGAGGTCGGGCACCCGGCCGATCGGCGGAGCATCCGGCGCGAGCGTCGCAGCAGCCGGGCGGTTCGCCCGGCATTTCGCGGACGTCGCCGGCGGCGGGGCGCGCCGCCGGCTCGTCATACGTGGGCGCCGCGCGGGAGGCCGGACGCGGCCCGATCACCAGCGGCAGACACGGCCGTAGTAGTACGGGCTCCAGTGGCAGCGCGGGCCCCACGGGCCGGGGGCGACCACCACCGGGGCGCGCCACGGACGGTACGGGCCGACGTGGATCCACGGGTCGATGAAGACCGTCACGTTGTCGCCGCTCGCCGGCAGATCCCCCTCCAGGACCGCGACCTTGTAGACGACGGCGTCGCCGTTCATCTTCGGCGCCGAGAGCTCCACGATCGCCGGTTCCGTGTCGGCGCCGCCCACGACGACCATCGCATTGGGCGGATCCTTCGAGTCCTCCCCGGCGATGGTCGCGAACGCCTCGACGAAGGCCTCCGTCGTCATGATGCCGGTCGACCCGTCCGCGCCCTTGGCCGAGACGATGGTCGAGTAGGCAGGGTTGGTCAGCGTCAGGGTCGAGCCGTCGAAGGTCATCGACCCGGCCTGCTGGATGAACTCCAGGTGCATCGGGCCGCCTTCCGGGGCGGTCTCGGCGGGCTGCGCATGGACTGCGCCGACCGTCGCGGCTGCGAGCGCAGCGGCAAGCAGGAATTGCTTCATCTCGATCTCCGTGAGGCCGCTGCGGCCGGCCCGGCCGGGAGTGCGGCGCAGGTCCCCGCCTGCCGTCCGCTCCGCCTCCGATCATACTCCACCCGCCCCGCGCCCCCAACGGATTCGCGCGTGCCGCACACCGGAAGCGCCGTCCGCCGAGCGCTTCGGAGCCACCCCGATCTCGGCCCCGCGCTCCTCCCGCAACGCTGGCAGGCATCCGGCGTCGGCTTCGAGCGCGGCCCGGAGGCGGTCGATGATGGCGGGGACGAGGTCACCGGTTGATCAACCGACATTTTGTAGGGTATTTCTGGTTATAGCCTACAAAAACAGAAGCGCTGCGAGCCGCTGAACCGGGCCGACGAGACGAAAAACCGGGCGGCGGCGCAGGGAGGAACACATGACGCTCATCACTCGACGGACCGCGCTCGCGGCCAGTCTCGCCGGAGCCTGCATTCTCGGAATGACCGGCGCCGCCAGCGCGCAGGACCGGCCCACGCTGCGCCTCTCATCGGTGGTCTCGGAGAACGACATCCGCTCCGAGGCCTTCGCCGAGATCGCGGAGGCCGTGAAGGACCAGTTCGACCTTCAGGTCTTCAACGGCGCCACCCTCGTCGCGCAGGGGGCCGAGCTCACGTCGATCCAGCGCGGCAACCTGGAGATGGGCCTCGTCGCGCCGCAGACGATCGCCGAGCAGGTGCCGGAATGGTCCATCGTCACCTCCGCCTACCTGTTCGACGATGCGGCTCACCTGAAGGCGGTGTTCGACAGCGACGTCGGCGCGGAGCTCGCCGGCATGGCCGAGGACATCGGCATCCACATCCTCGCGCCGGTCTACTTCGGGACGCGGCAGGTCAACCTCGCCCCTGACAAGGAGGTGATGACCCCGCAGGACCTGTCCGGCATCACGCTGCGCATGCCGGGCGGCGACGCATGGCAGTTCCTGGGCGAGGCGATCGGCGCCAATCCGACCCCGCTCGCCTACGCCGAGGTCTACACCGCGCTCCAGACCGGTGCGATCGACGGGCAGGACAACCCGCTCCCCAACGACTACAACATGAAGTTCTACGAGGTGACGAGCCAGATCGTCCTCACCGGCCACCTCGTCGGCTTCGACGTCCTCGCCATCGGCAAGAAGCTTTGGGACGGGTTCACGCCGGAGCAGCAGGAGGCGCTGCAGTCGGCGGTGGACGCCGCGATCGCCGGGAGCACCGAGCGCCACCTGAAGCGCGAGGAGGAACTCGTCTCCTTCTTCAAGGACGAGGGTCTCAAGGTGTACGAGCCCGACCGCGCCGCGTTCCGCACCTACGCCCAGCAGAAGTACCTCGAGTCCGAGTTCGCCGAGAGCTGGCCGGAGGGGATGCTCGAGAAGATCAACGCCCTCGCGAACTGATCTGACTCTCCCGTGCGGGCCGCGACGCCGGCCCGCCGTATCCCTCAAGGGCTCCCCATGACGATGCCGCGCCACCGCTGGACGACCCTGGCCCGCCATCTGGCCGAGGCCGTCCCGGCCGTCCTCCTCGCTGCGATGTTCCTGTCGTTCATCGTGCAGGTCTTCATGCGCTACGTGATGAACGACCCGGTCGGCTGGACGGTCGAGGTCTGCGTCATCTCCTGGCTGTGGATCCTGCTCTGGGGCCAGTCGGTCGCGGCGCGCGAGGAGGACGAGATCCGGTTCGACATCGTTTACGGCAGCGTCTCGCCGAGGACGCGGCGCGTGTTCCGGGCGCTCTTCGCGATCTTCCTCGTCGTCGTCTACGCGGTGTCGCTGCCGGCGCTGTGGGACTTCGTGACGTTCATGCGGGTCCAGAAGACGAGCTACCTCGATATCCGCTTCAACTGGGTCTACTCGATCGCGCTGGTGTTCTCCGCGGTCACGATCCTGCGCTACGTCCGGATCCTCTGGACGGCGCTGACCGGGCGGGAGGAGGCGGCGGCCGGCCCTGAGGTTGCGGCGCGCAAGGACTTCAGCGAATGAGCTGGGAATTCGGCGTCGCCGTTGCCGCAATCGTCGCGACGGCGGTTCTCGGCCTGCCGATCGGCCACGCGATGCTCGCCTCCTCGGTGCTCTACCTGTTCCTCGAGGGGCGGGACATGTCGATCGCCTTCGAGCAGATGCTCAACGGGCTCTACGGCTCCTACGTCCTGCTCGCGATCCCGCTCTTCATCTTCGCCGCCGACCTCATGAACGTCGGCTCGCTGTCGGACCGGCTGCTGGATTTCTGCCGGGCGCTGGTGGGGCGGTTCAGGGGCGGGCTCGGCCACGTCAACGTCGTGTCCTCGCTGATCTTTTCCGGCATGTCCGGCTCGGCGATCGCGGACGCGGTCGGCATGGGCCGGATCATCATCAACCTGATGACGAAGGACGGGAAATATCCCGCATCCTACGCCGGCGCCATCACCGCCGCATCGGCGATCATCGGCCCGATCATCCCGCCGTCGATCCCGATGGTGCTGTTCGCGCTGGTGTCGGACACGTCGATCGGGTTCCTGTTCCTCGGCGGCGTCATGCCCGGCCTCATCCTCGGCGTCCTGCTGATGGCGATGAACGCCTGGCAGGCGCGGGTGCACGACTACCCCGTCGAGGCGCCGGTGCCGCTGCGCGAGATGCCGATGATCACCCTGCGCGCGGTGCCGGCACTCCTGATGCCGGTGATCCTCCTCGTCGGCATCTACGGCGGCGTGACGACGCCGACGGAGGCGGCCGCGCTCGCGGCGCTCTACGCCTTCCTCGTCTCCACCGTCTTCTACCGGTCGGTGAGCCTGCGCACGGCGTACGCCACGGTGCGCAACAGCGCCCGCTCGACCGCGAGCGTGGGCTTTCTGATCGCCGGCGCGCTGGCGTTCAACTACGTCGTCACGGTCGAGCAGATCCCGAACGTCATCCGCGACGCACTCGCCGGCACGGAGCTCGACCGGATCGGCTTCCTGCTCCTCGTGAACGGGCTGCTGCTGCTGCTCGGCTGCCTCCTCGAGGCGAACGCCATCCTCCTGGTCATCGTGCCGATCTTCCTGCCGACGGCGATCGCCCTCGGGGTCGATCCTGTCCACTTCGGCGTCATCGTCGTGGTCAACACGATGATCGGACTCGCGACGCCGCCCTACGGGCTCCTCCTCTTCGTGGTCTCCTCGATCACGAAGTCGCCGATCCGCCAGACGATCCGGCACCTCCTGCCTTTTCTCGCCATCATGATCGCGGGCCTCGCGATCATCACCTTCATCCCCGAGGTCGTGCTGTGGCTGCCACGGCTCTACGGCTATCGGGGCTGACGCCTCGGAGACCCGAATGAGTGACACGATCCGTCCGATCCTGGTGATCAACGGTCCCAATCTCGACATGCTGGGCACCCGCCAGCCGGAGATCTACGGCAGCGACACGCTTGCCGACGTGGAGGCCCTCTGCCGCAGGACCGCCGCCGACCACGGCGTCACTGTCGACTTCCGCCAGTCCGACAGCGAGGCGGAGATCATGGGCTGGATCAAGAGGGCACGGGGGACGGCCTCGGGCATCCTGATCAACCCGGCCGGGTTCACCTCGACCTCGATCGCGATCCTCGACTCGCTGCTCATCTTCGACGGGCCGATCATCGAGGTGCACATCTCGCCGCTGTTCCGCCGCGACGCGTTCCGGCACCTCTCCTACGTGTCGAAGGCCGCGACCGCGAAGATCGAGGGGTTCGGCATCGCCGGATACGCCTTCGCCATCATGCGACTGGCCGAGCTGGCGAAGCTGGCGGCTTGAGCGCGCCGGCCTCGGTCCGCGGAATCCGTCCGGTCCCGAGGATGTAGTCGACCCCGCTCTGGACGTGCCGCGTCAGCAGCGCGACGGCACCGTCCACGTCCCGCGCGAGGACGAGGTCGCGAAGCCGCTGGTGGTCGTCCGCGACCGGGCGGCCGCGAAAGTCCAGCACCAGCATGTGGTAGCGCATGTAGCGGTCGAAGATCGACGAGTGGGTCCGCATCATCGCGCGGGTGTTGCAGGCCGAGATCATCGCATGGTGGAAGCCCCAGTCGTGGCGGACCCAGCGCTCGACCGCGCTCGGCTGCCCCTCGAGCAGGGCGGCCTCGATCACCGACAGCTTGTAATGCGCGGAGACGACGTCGGCCTCCCAATCGAGGTCGCCGTGCCGGATCGACTTTTCGAGGGCGTGGCACTCCAGCAGGACGCGCAGGTCCGCCAGCTCCTGAAGCTCGGCCGCGCTGATCGGCGCGACGCGGAAGCCACGCTGGCCCTCCGCCGTCACCAGTTCCTCCACCGCGAGGCGGTTCAGGATTTCCCTGAGCGTCGTCACGCTGACGTTGTAGGTGGTTTTCAGCGTGTCGAGCTTGAGCTTTTCGACCGGCGGCAGGCGCCCGTTCACGATGTCGGACCGGATGCGGCGATAGGCGACGTCGCCGACGGTCTCGCCATCGTAGGCGGCGGTCTCGAAGCGGGAGAATTCCATGCGAGACTGTTTACTGCCTCGCCCCAGGGTTGGGCAAAGGCAAAATGGGTCCCGCCCGCCCGATCCCGCGCCGCGAGCGAAGGGGCGTCGTGCGCGGCAGCTCCTGCCGTACGCGCCGGGTCCCGCCAAGACAGGACCCGGTTAAGGCGAGGCGCCCGAGCATGGGTTTCAGGCGCCGCGGTCTCCCGTCAGTGGATGTGGGCGTGCCGCTCCGCGTGGTAGGGCTGGGCGGAGAGGCCGGGACAGTAGGAGCCGACCACCGGCGCGAGCTGGGTGAAGAGCGCCCGGTTGTCGGCGTTGGCCGCCGTGAGTCGCTCGCGGGCCCGCTCGGCGTCGAGTGCGAGGCGCGCCATGTCGGCGCCGACCAGACGGCCGTCGCGCACCACGACGCGGCCGTCCACCATCACCGAGTGGACCGAGCGCCCGTCCTCGGCCTGCACGATCTGGTTCACCGGATCGTTCAGCGGGATGAGGTTGATGGAGGTCAGGTCGAGGAAGACGATGTCGGCCTTGTAGCCCGGCGCGATCCGGCCGACGTCCTTCAACCCCAGCGCGCGGGCGCTCCCCTCGGTCGCGGCGGTGAAGATCTCCGCCGTCGACAGCCACTCGGCGAAGGCCTCCGGGCCACGGGCGTGGCTGACGTAGATCGCCGTGCGCATCGCCTCGTACATGTTCTGGTTGTCCGAGCAGCTCGACCCGTCGGTGCCGACGGCGAGGTTGACGCCCAGCTCCAGCATCCGCCGCGCGTGGGCGATCCCGTTGCCGAGCAGGGCGTTGCTGCCCGGGTTGTGGGACACCGAACCGCCATGGCCGGCGAGGATGCGCATGTCCTCGTCGTCGAGCCAGACCCCGTGGCCGACGACGAAGTCGGGGCCGACGAGGCCGAGGCCGTCCATGTGCTGAAGCTGCGTGCGGCCGTAGAGGCGCTTTCCGACCACCACCTGCATGCGGGACTCGGCGACGTGGCTGTGCAGGCCGAGCCCATGGTCCCGCGCGATGTCGCGGCAGCCGATCATGAAGGCGTCGGTGCAGTGGTGCGGGATCGTCGGCGCCACCGCCGGGCGGATCGAGGCCGGTCCGGTCCAGTCGTGGATCGCGGCGCGGATGGCCGCGAGCGTCGTCTCGGCGGGAGCGAGCCGCATCGCCTCGACGCGCTTCTGGAGCGCCGGCGGCAGGGCATCGAGAAGGCCCGGGATCGCCTCGTAGAACGAGATGTCGGCGACCATCGGCGCGACGACGGCCCGCATTCCGGCGTCGGCGTACGCCTTCACGCAGGCGGCGAGGCCTTCCGAGGTCGGGGTCGGGAACTCGTACGTCAGGTCGTAGCAGGCCGTGCAGCCCTTCAGCAGCATCTCCGCGGCGCCGAGGTAGGTGGAGAGGTACTTGTCCTCGACCTGGCGCGAGCCGGAGATCCAGGGGCCGGCGGTCAGCAGCAGCTCCAGCGTCCAGCGGTCCGCCATCCCCTTGGAGAGGCCGCCGTGGCCGTGGGTGTGTCCGTTGATCAGGCCGGGGTGCATCAGCATTCCGGCCGCGTCGAACACCTCGGCGTCCTCGGGCGCGGCGAGCCCGGCCGGCCCCATCTCGCGGATGACGCCGTCCACCACCAGGATGTCGGTGTAGGGCGCGGCGCGGGCGGGGATGTCGACGAGGCGCCCGCCTCGGATGACGGTGGCGCTCATCTGGACACCGGGTCGGTGTTGGCCGGGGACCACGGGAACAGCACCCGCTCGGCGACGACGACGATCTGGAACAAGACGATTCCCATGAGTGACAGGATGATGAGGGCGGCGTACGCGAGTCCGGTCTCGAAGAACGCCGTGGACGAGATGATGAAGTAGCCGAGCCCGGCATCGGCATTGACGAACTCCGCCACCACCGCGCCGACGACGGACAGGGTAACCGCGACCTTGAGGCCGGAGAAGATCATCGGCACCGCGTAGGGCAGGCGGATCCGGGTGAGCATCTGCCAGCGCGAGCCGCGGTAGGAGCGGCCGAGCTCGACGAGGTCGTCGGGCACGGAGGAGAGGCCTGTCGCCACCGCGATGACGAGCGGGAAGAACGCGACGAGGAAGGTGACGACGATGCGCGGCAGCTCGTTGGTGCCGAGGAGGATCACCAGGATCGGCGCCAGTGCCACCTTGGGGATCGACTGGGTGAGGACGAGTATCGGGTAGATCGTGTTCGCCATCCGTTTGGACGAGGTGATGAGCACCGCGAGGGGCAGGCTGATCACGACCGATGCGAGGAAGCCGAGGAACACCGTCTTCAGCGTCGCCAGCGTGTGCCAGCCGAGCGTGTCCGCCTCGGCGACGCTGTCCCTCAGGATCCGTGCCGGGGAGGGCAGCAGAAAGGCCGGGATCTCGAAGACCATCACGCAGAGCTGCCAGATCGCGACCAGCCCGCCGATCGCGAGCACCGGGATGCCGGCCTCCTCCAGCAGCGGCGCCAGACGCCGCCGGCGCCTCACCTCACGCGGCGGCGTGGCGGCGGCCGAAGATGAGGTCGCGAATGTGCTGGGCGCAGGATTGGAACTCATGGCTTGCCTCTGATCCGATGCGGTTCTCCCGCGGCAGGGGGACCGTGACGATCTCCTGGATGCGGCCGGGACGCGGCGACATCACCACCACACGGTCCGAGAGGAGCACCGATTCGGTGATCGAGTGGGTGACGAAGAGGACGGTTTTCGGACGCCTGACGCAAAGGTCCAGCAGCTCGCGGCTCATCTCCTCGCGGGTGAGCGCATCGAGCGCGCCGAACGGCTCGTCCATGAGCAGGACGTCCGGGTCGTGCATCAGCGCGCGGCAGATGCCGGCCCGCTGCTGCATCCCGCCCGACAGCTCCTTCGGGTAGCGCGAGGCGAACCCGGCGAGGCCCACCAGCTCGAGCAGGGCGAGCGCGCGCTCCCGCGCCTCCGCGTCGATCGGCCGGTGCAGCATGCGCAGCGGGAACAGGAGGTTGTCGAGGATCGACGCCCAGGGCAGGAGCGTCGGGCTCTGGAAGACGAGACCGGTGTCCGTGCGCGGCTCGGTCACCGTCTCGCCGTGGATCGCGACACGGCCGACCGTCGGCGCGAGTAGGCCAGCGACGAGACGCAGGAGCGTGGACTTCCCGCACCCCGACTGACCGACCAGGGAGACGAACTCATGCTCCGAGACGGTGAGGTTGACGCCCTTCAGCGCCTGGATCTGCTCCCCGTCCCGGCTCTCGAAGACGCGCTCCACGCCATCGAGGACGATGGCGTGGCCGTTCGGCGTCTCAGTTCCCGACGGCACTGGGGACCAGCGAGGTGTCGAGCGCTTCGGTCGGGTCGAAGTCGGTCTCGATCTCCTGGGCCTCCTTCACGACCTCCCAGGTGAAGGCGAGGCGCTCGGGGTCGTACTGGCCGAGCCCCGTCTTCTCGGAGTGCTCGTTGATGACGAAGCCGAGGGTGGCCTCGAGGCTGCCGAGGCAGTCGTCCATCGCGACCTCGGGGACCCGCTCGGTGTGGAGGCGGCAGGCCTCCTCGGGGTTCTCCTTCGCCCACTCGAACGACTCGTAGACCGCAGCGAGGAAGCGCTTCACGAGGTCCGGGTTCTCCTCGATCATCTCGTCCGTGGTGACGAGCGAGGCGGCGTAGATCGCGAAGCCGACCTTCTCGAAGGGGAGCACGCGGATGCTCTCGCCGACGGCCTGCGCGGCCTTGTTCTGGTAGTAGTAGTGGATCGAGTAGAACGGCGCCGCGTCGAGCTTCTTCTGGATGAGGAGGGGGGCCATCGTCGCGCCGTCGGTGTTGACCCAGCGGATCTGGCTGGCGTCGGTGCCCGCCCGCTCGGCCACCTTCGGGAAGTAGAGGCGGTGGCTGTTGCCCGGCGTGATGCCGATCCGCTTGCCTTCCAGCCCCTTGAAGTCCGTGATCCCCGACGATTCCAGCACGAAGAGCGAGTGCGGCGAGTGGGTGTAGAGGATGCCGATCGTCTTCACCGGAATCTCGGACTTGGCCCGGGCGGCGAGCACCGCGCCGAAGTCGGCGACGCCGAAGTCGAAGGCCCCGCCGGCGAGCTTCGTCACCGTGTCGCCCGAGCCGTAGCCGCGCGTGATGGTGATGTTGATGCCGTGGTCCTCGAAGATGCCCTTGGACCAGCCGCCGTAGTACATCGCGTGCTCGCCCGAGGGGATCCAGTCGGTCTGCAGATGCACGTCGTCGAGCGCCTGGGCCGGGCCCTGAAGGGCCAGGGCGAGGACGGCGACGGCGGCCGCCATCCTCGGAACACGATGCCAACGGCTTTGAGCGCCCATGTGATGCCTCTTTGTCGCGTGGGGTGAGCCACCGCTTTGCAAGTCACATGCCGCCATCCACCGGCGTATTGATCGAACAACCTGAAAAGGCAGTCGGTATTCGTCCCGGTCTCGCTCCGTCTCTAGAAGTGGATGTTGAGGCGAAGCGCGCCCTGGTACTCCTGCTGATCGCTGCCGACGAGGGCGTCGAGGCCAGCCTCCACGGTGACGTTGTCGTGGACCTGGGCCTTCAGCGCGGCGCCGAGGTCGGCGAAGAGGTCGTCGACGTCGTTGCGCACGGTGAACGTCGGGCCGGCGCCGCCCGCGCCGACGAGGCGGGCGTCCGTCTCGAACCCGTCGTTGCCGATGAACGCGAGGACGCCTGCGCGCAGCGAGGCCTGCGCCTCGATGCCGGCGAGACGGAAGTTCGCGCTGAGCTCGGCGGCGGGGTTCAGCGTCACGAACGTCTCCGCGAACTCGTCGGCGCTAAGGCCGTAGGCGCCCGCTCCAGTCTCGCGCAGGGCGTCCTGGCTGACGTGCGTCACGCCGACGTCGACGTACGGCTTCACCGCAACGACGTCGCTGACCGCGAAGGTGTGGGCGGCGCGGGCGTGGCCGGCCATCCACCACAGCGTCGGGTCGCCCGAGACATGGGTGGCACCGCCCGGCGTGTACACGCTGCGCGACAGGTCGTAGTCGCCGAAGCCGCCGGAGAAGGACGCGGACAGCGTCGTCGCGCCGATCTCGCGCTTCAGCACGGCGCCGGCGTGGAAGCGGTTGCCGGACGCGTCGGCGCGGCCGTTGTCGAGCTCGTACGCCTCGTAGCGGAGGGCGCCGCCGACGAACCAGTTCTCGGCCACCTCGCCCGTGCCGCCCGCGCTGACGGCGAACACGTCCTCGTCGTAGCCGATGGAGAGCCCTTCGCGCTCGCCCCGGCGGGCGACACCCGCGATCTGGAGGAAGACGCAGCTCCCTTCCTCGTTGAAGACCGCCGCGCTGTTGGCGTCCACCGCCGGGCAGCTGTTGAGGACGTCGGCGAACCGCAGCGAGGCGAAGGTCGCCGCATCCGCTCCGGCGAGCAGCTCCCCCGGTGCGAAGCGGTCGTAGATGTCGACGAGCTGGCCGACATCGTCGGTGTCGAGCAGGTAGCCGACGAGGTCGTCCACGAAGGCGAAGTCGTCGCCGCCGGCTGCGATCTCCTGGCGGCGCAAGGTGACGAGGTCGTCGACGTGGTGGCCGAAGCGCGTGTGGTTGCTGTTGAGCTTGGAGGGGGCCGCCACGCTCGCCGGCGCGGCGGCGCCGGGGAGGGCGGTCCAGGGCGTGTAGTCCACCTCGTAGTTGAGCGCGATCGCATTGGTCGTCGCCGCACCGGGGACGCCGCCGGCGCTGCCCGATATCGCGACGGAGGAGGTGAGCGAATAGTCGACCGTCGCAGTGTCCGAGACGGTGAGCGTGTTTCCGCCGATCCCCACCGTCGAGGTGACGATGTCGAAGCTGCCGCTGTCGCCGGACAACGGAAGCGTGCCCACCACGTTCGGCTTCACCGTGCCGGCGAGCGTCGGTGCGCTGCCACCCTTGAAGGCGACGAGGTCGTTGCCGCCGGCGATGTCGAAGTCGACATGGAGGATGCCGGTCGCGGACTGCTCCAGGCGGCCCATGTCGAACGTCGCGGTGCCGATGGTGCCGACGCCACCGGCGGACATCACGCCGTCGTTGGTGAACGACCCGGAGGCGCCCAGCGACATCGTCTCGCCGAGACCGAACGCGGCGCCCGCGTTGTTGGCGATGGTGATCGGCGCGGCGGTTCCGCCCGACCTCAGCTCGGTCAGGACCGACCCGACGATGGCGCGGTTGTTCTCGACCGAGAGTGAGGCGACGCCGTTGGTGCGGATGACGAAGCCCGACCCGCCGTGGCGGATGATGCCGGAGTTCTCCAGCGTGTTGGCGTCGCCGTCGAAGTAGCCGATCGTCTCGCTGCCGGACGCGCCGACCGTCACGGCGGCGCCCTCCTCGACGACGATCGCGACGGTGCCGTTGTTGGCGTTGTTGTGGCTCGAGCTCTGGGCGAGCAGCGCGCGGCCCTTCTGGCCCGAGGCGGTCACGTCCGCCGACACGGTGATCGTGACGTCACCGCTCTTGTCGCCGTCCTTCGAGCCGGACCCGGACTGGGCGAACACGCCGTGCGACCACTGGCCGGACACGCGGATCGGGGCCTCGACGTCGACTGTCACCGTCCCGCCGTCGCCCTTGTCGCCGGCGCTGCCGGAGAAGCTGTCGATGCCGCCCTCGAAGATCCCGCTGATGCCGGCCGACCCGCCGCTGCCGCCGATCGAGATGGCGAGGATGCCATGGCTCGTGTCGCCGGTGGTGGTGATCGCGCCCGACGAGGTCACGCTGACGTTGCCGCCGTCGCCGCCCGCGCCGGCATTGAGCTGCACGCCGACACCGGCGCCGATGTTGAGGTTGCCGAACCCCTTGGCGAGGAAGAACTCGACGTCTCCCGCCGAGCCTCCGCCCCCGCCCACGGACTGGGCGAAGATCGCCGAACCGCCGCTCCCGCTCAGGGTGATGGCGCCGCTGCTCTCGACGCCGATCTTGCCGCCGTCGCCACCGCCGCTGCCGAGGCCGCCGAGGTTGAAGATTGTGAAGAAGCCGCCCGACCCCGTGCCGCCGTGCCCGCCGCCGCCGCCCACCGACTGCGCGCGGATGCCGAAGCTGGAGTCGCCCGAAAGGGTCAGCGGCGCGGTGTTGTCGACCGAGATCGCGCCGCCGTCGCCCGATGCGCCACCGGAGCCGCCGACCAGCACGCTGAGCTCGGTCCAGACCGGGATGGTGACGCCGGTGAAGTCGCTCACGTACTGGTTCTTGGTCCAGGGCCGCGTGCCGAGGCCGGCGTTGCCGCCCGTTCCGCCGCCGCCACCGTGGCTCTCGGCGACGATGGCGTGCGCTGCCTTGCCCGACGTCGTGATCGCGCCGTTGTTGGTGACGACGACGTCGCCGCCGTTGCCGGCCGCGCCGCCGCTGCCGCCCACGGCGACGGCGAGCGAGGCTGAGACATCCACCGTATCGTCGTCGTTGGTGGGGGAGGTGCAGGTGAATGTCGGCCCCTCGAGGCGGCAGTCGTACGGCGCTTCGAGGGACAGGGAGTAGGCCGCCGCCGCCCCGCCGTCGCCGCCGCCGCCGCCGACCGAGTGCGCGACGATGCCGCGCGCGTCGTCGCCGCTCGTCGTCAGCGCGCCGGAGTTGGTCACCGTGACAGTGTTGCCGTGCGCGGCCTTGCCGCCCTTCCCGCCGACGTCGACGCCGACCGAGAAGTTGAAGCTCTTGCTTTCGCTGCTGGTCGCCGTCTTGGCGACCGAGATCGCCGCGGCCGAGCCGGCACGCCCGCCGTTGCCACCCACGCTCTTGGCGTGGATGGCGTCCGCACTTCCGCCGACGGTGGTGATGTCGCCCGAATTGTCGACGGTCACCGCCCCGGCGACGGCGCCGTCCCCGCCCGCGCCGCCGACGTTCACCTGGACGCTTCCCGATGAGCTCTGGCTGAAGGTTCCGAGGATCGAGTAGACGCTCCCGCCCGAACCGCCGTTGCCGCCCACCGAAAGGGCGAGGATGCCCTCGCCGAAGTCACCGCCGGTCGTCACCGGGCCGGCGTTGGTGACCGAGACGTCGCCGGACCGGCCGCTGTCGCCCCCCGCGCCGCCGATGCCGACGTCGACGCTCACCGACGCCGTCTCGGAGACGTCGACCGCGCCCGCCCAGACCGTGCCGCCCGCGCCGCCGTTGCCGCCGATGGACTGCGCAAGGATACCCTTCGCGCCGAGGTCCCCGGTGGTGATCGAGCTTCCGGATTTCGTCGTCACGGTCACGGCGCCGGCCTTTCCGCCCTTCCCGCCGGACCCGCCGATCGTCACCGACACGTTGCCCGAGACGGGGATGTCGCCGACGCCGATGTCGAACGTGCCGTTGACGACGGTGTTGGACGTGCCGCCGGCGCCGCCGTGGCTCTGCGCGTGGATGCCGTGCGCCTGTGCCCCCGCCGTCGACAGCACCCCGTCCGACGTTACCGTGACCGCTCCGCCGGTGCCGCCGGCGCCGCCGGACCCGCCGATCGCCACGGCGATCGAGGCGACCGCCGCGGCGCCGGAGACCACCGTGCTGCTGTGCCCGCCGCCGCCGCCGACGCTCTTGGCGAGGATCGCGGTGGAATGGTCGCCGATCGTGTTGATGTCGGCGCCGTTGTTCACGGTGACCACGCCGCCCGAGCCGCCGGCGCCGCCGCTGCCGCCGATGTTGACGCCGATGGTCGCGAGTCCGCCCGAGCCGTTGACCACGAGACCCGCGTCACCGCCGCCCCGCGCCACGCTCACCGCATAGATTCCGAGGCTGTCGTCCCCGACGGTCGAGAGCGAGCCGGCGGTGTTCACGTTGACCGTGCCGCCGGAACCGCTCGCGCTGCCGCTGCCGCCGATGGTGACGTTGACGCCGGTGAGGCTGGCGCCGACGAGGCTGCCCGCGCTGCCGCCGCCGCCGCCGACGCTGCGGGCGACGAGCGCCGACGCGTTGTGCCCCTGGGTCGAGACGTTGCCGCCGCTCACCAGCGTCACGGCCGCGCCGTCGCCGCCCGAGCCGCCCTTGCCGCCGATCGCGACGTCGGCGGAGAAGAAGACGCCGGCCGCCGCCGACACCTGATTGCCGGCGCTGCCGCCGCCGCCGCCGACCGAAGCCGCCGAGACGCCGACCGCGTTGTCGCCGGTCGTGCTGACGTCCGCGCCGGTCGTCAGCGAGACGACGCCGCCGTTGCCGCCGTCCCCGGCCTTGCCGCCGACCGATACGCTGACGCCGCCGACGATGGCGCTGCTGACGGTGACCGTGCTGCTGCTGTGCCCGCCGCCGCCACCGTTGGAGTGTGCCAGGATCCCGAGGGCGCCGTCGCCCTCGGTGGTGATCTGCAGCGGCGTGAGGACGGTCTCCGAATAGCTGACGTTGCCGCCGTCGCCGCCGTTGCCGCCCGACCCGCCATGGCTGATGGCGACGGGCCCGCCGACCGCGATCACGCCGCCGGCGTCGCCGCCACCCCCGCCGACGCTGTGCAGGAAGATCGCGTCGGCGCTGTCGCCCTGCGTGGCCACGTTGCCCTCGTTGATGACGGTGACGAGGCCGGCATCGCCGCCCTTGCCGCCCGCGCCGCCGAGGGCGAAGCTCGCCACGATCTGTGCCGTCGAGCCGCCGCCGCCGCCGTGGCTCGCGGCGTGGATGCCGTCGGCGGAAGCTCCGTCGGTGGCGATGTCGGCGCTGTTGGTGACCATCACGTCGCCGCCGTCGCCGCCGGTTCCGGCCGATCCGCCGATGCTTTCGATGCCGGCGCCGCCGCCGGCGTCACCGCCGCCGCCGCCGACGCTGCGGGCGGTCAGCGCCTTCGCCGCGTCGCCGTCGGTGGTGATGCTGGCGCCGCCGCTGGTGACCGTGACGTTGCCGCCGTCTCCGCCCGCAGAGCCGGAACCGCCGAGCTGCTTGACGCCGAGGCCGGAGTTGCCCTTGCCGCCGCCTCCGCCGACGCTCTGCGCGTCGAGGGCATAGGAGAATTCGCCGCTCGTCTTGAGCGTGGAGCCGGCCGCGATGGTCACGGCGACCTCGCCGCCCGCGCCGGCGCTCTCGCTGCCGGCGCCGAAGGCGGTGGTGCCGGTGCTGTTTCCGCCCGAGCCGCTGAACCCGCCGACACTCTGCGCGAACACCGCATCCGACTCGCCGCCCGTGGTGGAGACGCTGCCGCCGTAGGAGATGCTGACGTTGCCGGCCGGACCGCTTCCCGCCGCGGCGCCGCCCTTGCCGTCGCCGATGGTGGTGTCGGCCTTGCCGCCGTTGCCGCCCGAGCCTCCGTAGCTGCGGCCCCAGACGCCGCGGCTGCTCTCGGCGCTGGTCGTGATCGAACCGTCCGCCACGGTGAGCGAGACGAACCCGCCGGCGCCGCCCGATCCGCCGTCGCCGCCGTGGCTGGACCCGCCGCCCGCGGACGCGGCTCCGCCCTTGCCGCCGGACGCGCCGATGCTGGCGGCATGGATGCCGTGCTGTCCCGGAGCGGTTCCCTCGGCGTAGATCGTGAGCGAGCCTTTCGAGGTCAGCGTGATCTGGCCGGCGTTGCCCCCGGACCCGCCCGATCCTCCGTAGACGAAGCCCTCGGCGCTCGATGCGGAACCGCCGTCGCCGCCGTCGCCGCCGGTGCTGACGAGGAGGATGGCGGGGCCGGTGTCGCCGACCAACGTGATGCTGGCATCGGTGATGCCGAGGCTCACCGACCCTGACGCGCCGCCGTCCGAGGCATCGCCGGCGTAGACATCGTCCGTCGACGAAACCGCGATGCCTCCGTCGCCACCGGCGCCGCCCTTGCTGGCGACCTCGATGCCGATCGTGCCGTTGCCGCTCGCCGAATAGTCGCCGCCGTTGATCGTAAGGGTGGCGGTTCCGGCGGAGCCGCCCCCGCCGCCATTGCTGCCGCCGCCGGTCGCCCCTGGCGGCGTACCGACACCGCCGCCGCCGTCGCCGCCATCGCCGGCGACGCTCCTGACCAGGAGCAGATTGGCATTCGCCCCGGTGACGGAGAATATGCCGTTGCCGATCGTGGCGGTCGCGGCGCTGGCATTTCCGCCGTGCCCGCCGCTTCCGCCGACCGCCGCGGCGCCCTTGCTGGAGCCTGTCGCCAATCCGCCTTCGCCACCGTTCCCGGCGATGCTTCGGACGTCGAGCGTGCGCGCGTCCGAGCCGCTGGCGGTGAATATGCCGGAGGCGATGTTGGCGCTCGCCGTCCCGCTCGCCCCGCCGTGCCCGCCGGATCCGCCGGTCGCCTCGGCGTAAGCCTCCGCCGAGCCACCCGCGCCGCCGTTCCCTGCGGTGCTCTTCGACAGCACCGTGATCGCGCCGTTGGCGTCCACCCCCACCGTCGCGGTCGTCACCGTCACGCTGGCGTCGCCGGCGCTGCCGCCGGCTCCGGCGCTGCGGCTCGTCGCGTTGCCGAAGTCGCCGCCGGTCTGGCCGGACGAACCGCCATTGCCGCCGTCACTGACCGCGCCGATGGCCGATTGATCCGATCCGCTCGTGCTGATGGTTCCCGACGAGACGGTGATCGCCGCGGTGTGCCCGGCGCCTCCGTCCCCGCCGGATTTGCCCTTGCCGCCGAAGGCGTAGGTGATCTTCTTGCCCGACCCGCCCTTGCCGCCGGTCGACTGGGCGAGCGCGCCGGAGCCCGCCGTGCTCATCGAGTATGGCGCGCCGTCGTAGGATACGGCTGCCGACTTTCCGTTGCCGCCCGTCTTGCCGTTGTGCTTCTTGGAGCGGCCACCCTTGGACCCGGCATTGCGCAGCCGCGCGCCGGGATTGGATTTCGACGGAGTGATGTCGGCCGTCAGCTCCCCGACGGTCAGGGCCGAGCCACCCGACACGCTGACGCCGCCCGAGACGTCGCCGGTGCAGGTGGTGACGCCGCTCTTGGTCGAGCAGCCGGCGGCCGCAGGTACCGGGATCGAAAGCGCAAGAGCAACCGCGCTGGTTACGAGAAGTTCGGTCCGCACCGTCGTGATCCCCCGCAAAGCCCGCCGAAGGCTTGGAAGAATGCTGCAAATGATCGGTTCATGTGATCAAAACGGGCGCAATTGACGCGGGTTGAAGCAAGTTCAATCTTTGGTGTCACTCTAAAATCACAGGATGCGAACGCTGCGAATCCACTCAAAATCGAGTCGGCGTGCCTGCATCCTCCTGAAAAATCGGCAGGATCGCGCATGCGGGTCGCCGCCTCCGCGACGCTGGTTCCCCGTTTCGTTCGAGCGGGCCGGGATCGATTTTCCGGGCGAGGCGTTGCGCACAAAAGCCCCCATGGTTCGCGGTCCACCTGTCCGCGGTGCTCAAACCTGTCGACGGCGGCCCTCCGGTGTCGGGCGCGGCAGCGTGAGCTGACGCCGCCGGGCCGGCCGGCCCGACGGGCGTCGCGGCCGAGCCGAGGGCTGCCGACCGACGAGGAAGGAGCACGACATGCAGCAGCGTGTGCAAACGAGGACCGCCGCTCTCTACCGGATGGTGATGCCCGACCACATCTGCCCGTTCGGCCTGAAGTCCAAGGACCTCCTGGAGCGGCAGGGCTTCAAGGTCGACGACCATCATCTGACGACCCGGCAGGAGACGGACGCCTTCATGGCGAAGCACGGCGTCTCGACGACGCCGCAGACGTTCATCGACGGCCAGCGCGTCGGCGGGTACGACGACCTTCGCGTCCACTTCGGCATCGACCCCCCGAAGGAGGAGCAGAGCGACACCACGTATCAGCCGGTCGTGGCGATCTTTTCCGTCGCGTTCCTCCTGGCGCTGGGGCTCTCGTGGCACCAGTACGGCACCCCGCTGACGCTGCGCGCGGCGGAGTGGTTCGTGTCGCTGTCGATGACGATCCTCGCCATCCAGAAGCTGCAGGACGTCGAGAGCTTCTCGACGATGTTCCTGAACTACGACCTGCTGGCGCGCCGCTGGGTCAGGTACGGCAAGATCTACCCCTTCGGCGAAGCGCTGGCCGGCATCCTGATGACGGCGGGCGCGCTGGTGTGGATCTCGGCTCCGGTCGCCCTGTTCATCGGGACCGTCGGCGCGGTCAGCATCTTCAAGGCCGTCTACATCGACAAGCGCGAGCTGAAGTGCGCGTGCGTCGGCGGCAGCTCGTCCGTTCCGCTTGGCTTCGTGTCGCTGACGGAGAGCCTGATGATGATGCTGATGGGCATCTGGATGCCGCTGAAGGCCTTGATGTTCTAGCGCGCCGCGTCGGCGCGGTCGGTCAGCCTGCCGCCGCCGGCCGGGCCGGGCCGCTCAGGCCGGACTTGGACGGCTCACCGGCGGAGGCGTCGGCCACCGTGAGGCGGCCGGGTTTGCCGTAGTAGTAGCCCTGGACCAGCGAGCAACCCTCCGCGCGCAGGTAGTCGAGCTGCTCCACGATCTCCACGCCCTCGGCGAGAATGGGGACGTCGAGGGCATCGCCGAGGGACATGACGGCCCTGACGATGCTCTTGGCCTTCGGGTTCGCGTGGACCTGGTCGATCAGGGACTTGTCCAGCTTGATCTTGTCGAACGGGAACGAGTTGAGCATCGCGAGGGACGAGTAGCCCGTGCCGAAGTCGTCCATCGAGATGGCGATGCCGAGCGACTTGAGCTCCTGAAGCGCCGGGTTGGCCCACGGATTGTCGCCGATGAAGCAGCTCTCGGTGACCTCGAGCTCCAGGCGCGAGGGGTCCATTCCCGTCGTCCGAAGCGTCTCCTTCACCTTCGACACGAAGTGCGGGTCGGCGAGTTGCACCGGGGAGATGTTGACCGCGACAGGCAGGGCGTTGGCCCACCGGCTGGCTTCCGTGCAGGCGGTCCGCAGGATCCATTCGCCGAGCCTGACGATGAGCCCCGTCTGCTCCGCCGCCGGGATGAAATCGTTCGGCGCGACGAGGCCGCGCGTCGGGTGGCGCCAGCGGACCAGCGCCTCGTAGCCGTCGATCTCCTCGTCCGGCAGGCGCACCTGTGCCTGATAGTGCAGCTCGAACTCGTCGTTGGCGATGGCGTGGCGCATCTCGTCGATCATCCGGCGCTGCGCGCGGATGGCATCGTCCAGCGTCTCGTCATAGTAGCAGATGCGCTCGGTGCCCGAGGCCTTGGCGCGATACATCGCGAGGTCGGCATTGTTGAGGAGCGTGTTGATCTCCTCGCCGTCCTGCGGGTAGAGCGCGACGCCGACGCTGGCATAGCATTGCAGCGTCGCCCCGTCGTAGTCGATCGCGGCGGAGAACGCTTTCTCGATGCGCTCGGCGAGGGTGACGGCCTGATCCTTCGACGACACCTGCGAGAAGACGACGAACTCGTCGCCGCCGAACCGCGCGCCGATCTGGCCGGGCTCCAGGATCTCCCGCAGGCGGCCGCCGGCGGTGCGCAGCACCATGTCGCCGGCCGAATGGCCGTGGATGTCGTTGACCTCCTTGAACCGGTCGAGGTCCACCGCGAGCATCACGTAGCGGGTCGAGTCGGCGCTCCAGTGCAGCAGCGAAGCGCTCTTGTCCAGGAACGAGGCGCGGTTGCGCAGGCCGGTCAGGCTGTCGAACTCGGCAAGGAAGAGGATGCGGCGCTCCTGGGCGAGCCGCTGGCTGATGTCGCGCACCGAGTAGATCGTCAGCGGCGTCGCGTCGATGGTGGAGACTTCCGTGCGCAGCGCGAATTCGACCGGCAGCGCGGCCGCGCAGGCCGGGGTCAAGGTCGCGGTGAGGACCTGGCCTTCCGGCATGGCGTCGTTCACGTTGAGGAAGTCCGACATCGAACGGCCGAGGAGCTCCGCGCGGGTGAGATGCGTCATCCGCTCAAGCTCGGCGTTGGCGTCGACGATGCGCCCCCCGGAGACGACCGCGACCCCGTCGACCACGCTCTGGGTGAGGTGGTGGAGACGCGAGGCGTACTGCGCCCGGGTCTGCTCGTCGAGGAAGTAGCTGATGGCGCCGACGGCGAGGATGCTGAGCCCGACACCGGTGACGGCGAAGGCGATCAGGCCGCGCGCCACGTCGTTGATCAGGATGTCGCCTTCCAGGGCCGGATTGGGGTAGATCGAGAGGGCCGCCATGCCGGTGAAGTGCAGCGCGACGATCGCCACCGAGACGAGGACCGCGCCGGCGACGATCGCCCCCGAGGCGCGGCGCCGCTTCACCTGCAAGAACGCGACGGCGCCGAAGACGACTGCGAACGCGATGGAAAGCGCGACGAGCGGGGCGTTCCACTCGATGACGCCGTTCACCGCGATCGCCATCATCCCACTATAGTGCATGACGGAGATGGCGATACCGAAGGCGGCACCACCCACCGGCGCGGCGTACCGGACCCTCTCGCTCGCCAGTCCGAACGCGGCCCCGCAGCCGACGACCGCGACCACCAGCGAGACGATGGTGATCAGGGGCTCGTACGTGACCGCGACGCCGGGCTCGTACCCCAGCATGGCGACGAAGTGCGTGCACCAGATGGTCGAGCCGGCGGCGATCGCGCCGATGGAGATCCAGGCGATGCGCGCGCGGCCGACGCTTTCCATCGTCCGCCGCAGCAACCGCGCGGTGATGACGCTGCCGATGGCGCAGATCACCACCGCAAGGCCGACGAGCACGAGGTCGTGTCCGAAGGCGATGCAGGAGGGGAGGTTCAACATCGGATCGTTCCACCAGGACCACGGGAGAAGGAGACGGGTTCGCCGGTACGATCCCCTCATCCGACTGATATACTTAACGTTGCGATCGGCCAACAACCGAACCGTTGCGAGGCCTTCGATTCAATTTCGTTTAATGTCCAGTGAAAACGACGGCATGGCGGCTGCCCGCAGATAAAATCATGTTGCTGACCTGACGCGGGGATGGCGGGCGCTCATGGTTCCGGTGGTCGCCGTTGCCTGTTCTGGACGCCCGCGTGCCATCGCGGCGTCGCAAGACCGCCCGTCATCGGGACGATGTTGCTGGCGGCGGAAGGCTCGTGGCCGCGCGTCGGCACGCGGTCGGGCCGACACCCGAAAGGGGGGCATCGTTGCGGTGCGGCTGCCCCGGTCGGATGGGCGAGCCGCCAGTCATCGCGGCGACGCAGCGCCGCGATGACCCCGATTGTGCCTGCCAAACCTCGGCGCGCCGCGACCGGCCCCGCGGGGGCCGCGGGATCGGCCGTCAGATGTTCAGGCCGCCGTCCACCGTGATGCTGGTGCCGGTGATCTGCTTCGCGGCGGGGCTCGCGAGGAAGGCGACGGCGGTGGCGACATCTTCCGGCGTGCCGTAGCGGCCGAGCGCCGACATGGCGCGCAGCGTGTCGGCGTGATCGGCGTCGGCGGGGTTCATGTCGGTGTCGGTCGCCCCCGGATGCACCAGGTTGACCGTAATGTCCCGGGGGCCGAGCTCGCGCGCGAGGCCACGTGCCAGGGCGACCTGCGCGGACTTCGTCATCGAGTAGACCGTGACGCCGCCGAAGACCACGCGGTCGGCCAGCGACGAGCCGATCAGGACGATGCGCCCGCCCTGTCCGAGGTGCGGGATGACCGCCTGCGAGACCAGCACTGCGGCCCGCACGTTGACGTCGAGGAGGGCGTCGATGTCGGCGAGGCCGATCTCCGCCAGGGGGCCCTGACGGGCGATGCCGGCGTTGTTCACGACGATGTCGAGCCCGCCCAGACCGTCGACCGCCTCTCTGACGAGGCGTTTCACGGCCTCGGGGTCGGCGCTGTCGGCCTGGATGGCGATGCCGCGCCGGCCCTTCGCCTCGATCGCACGGACCACGTCCGCGGCGCGTTCGGCCGAGCGTTCGTACGACAGGGCGACGTCGGCGCCCTTCTCCGCGAGCGTCAACGCGATGGCCGCGCCGATCCCGCGCGAGCCGCCCGTCACGAGGGCGCGCTTACCAGTCAACTCACTCATGGCTCACCTATTGTGTATCGGTTGGCACAAAAATTAGGTGCGGCATATGAGGGCGTCAACGAAATATGTATCGATCGATTTATAAATTCGGCGTGGCGGGACCGTGTGCTCGTGAAGGCGCGCTCAGGCCGCCCCTGATCAGCGCGGCGAAGGCCGCCGCGGCGTCTGGCTCACTGCAGGTGCCGCGCAGCATCGCCGCCGCGAGTGCCTCGCCGGCACCGATCATGCCGATGCAGCGTCGCACCAGCTCCTCCGGCGGCAGCGCGCTGTGTCGCGCCAGCACCGTGGCGAAGAGCCGGACGTAGCCGTCGAGCAGCTCCCGGTGGACGGCGTCCATCTCCTCGCTGCCGGCGAGCGCCGCGCCGACCGCGTGCCACACCCCGCTCGTGTCGGCCGAGCAGTGGATGTAGGTGGTCGCGAGCACGTCGACCGTTTCGTCGAAGGACCGTTCTGCGGACGTCAGCGCCTCCCGCAGGGTGTTCGACTGTTCGACGTCGATGGACTTGTAGAGGTCGATCAGCAGTCCCGCCCGCGTGCCGAAGTGATCGTACGCGACCGGCTTGGACACTCCGGCGCGTGCCGCGAGATGCCCGAGCGTGAGACGATCCGCCCCTTCCTCCCGCACGATCAGCAGCGCGGTCTCGAGGAGCTGCCGACGCCGCTGCGCCTTCGAGAGGCGCCGCCGGCCGGGCTCTTCAGCGCCGTCGGATGGAGGCCGGTCGGGACTCGTTGCGGAACCTACCATTGGTAACTACGTTGCTTCCTACGAATAGTAGGTTTCTAACCCCAAGCAAGGAGGCACGGCAATGTCGTCGCATCCCATCCTGCTCATCGGCGGCTCCGGCGTCGTCGGCCGTCAGACCGCGCGCCACCTGCGGGCCGCCCATCCAGACATCCGTCTGCTGATCGGTGGCCGCGATCCGGCCAGGGCGGAGGAGGCCGCCAGGGAAGTCGGGAACGCGGAGGGCGTGGTGGTGGATCTGGCCGCCGCCGACCTCGGTCTCGGTGACAGGCCGGTCGGCGCCGTCGCGGTCTTCTTCAACGATGATCGGACCGCAGGGCTTCGATTCGCCCAGGACCGCGGTGTCGCCTACGTGAACATCGCGCCGCTGATCAACGAGATCGGTCCCGAGGTCGCCGCCTTCATGGACCGGCCGGAGGCCGCGCCGGTGGTTCTGGGCACCGAATGGCTCGTCGGTGCCACCACGCTGCCGGCGCTGGAGTTCGCCAGGGCGTTCGCGCGGCTGGACGAGATCGCGATCGGCGCGGTGCTCGACGACGAGGACACCGGCGGACCGGCGCAGCTTGTCGATCTGGAGCGGCTGACGCGGACGGCACCCGCGGCACTCGCCCGCCGCGACGGCGTCTGGGAATGGCGTGTGGGGACCGAGGCCGCGGGCAAGGTCCGGTCCGTCGACGGGACCGCGATGGAGGCGACGGCGCTTTCCCCCCACGACGTGGTCGGCCTTGCGAACGCGACCGGAGCGCCCAGCATCTCCTTCCATCTGGCGACGGGCGAGACGTCCAGCCGCCGTCGCGGCGAGGCGAAGTCGACCGAGATCGTCATCGAGCTTGCGGGGGAGGACCATGCGGGCCGGCCGCACCGCAGCCGTCACGCGGTCGTCCATCCGGAAGGACAGTTTCCGCTGACGGGCTTCGGCGTCGCCCAGGTGCTCGAACGGCTCCTCGGGCTCGATGGCGATCCGCCCACCCCCGCCGGGCTCTACTTTCCCTACCAGCTCCTCGATCCCACCACCTACCTTGCGCGCCTCGAGGCGATGGGCGGGCAGGTTTTGACGCTTGACGCCGGGTGAGACCTGCAGCGCCGCGGAGGGGTGGCCGCCCCGCCGCGGCGCCGGGTCGTGGGCCATGCCGCCGTGGCGCATGGCCCGGAAGGCTCAGCGGGCCTCGATGACGTCGACGACGGCCGCGCCGATCCGCGACAGGGCGCCATTGCGTGTCGTGAAGTCGGTCGGGGAGTCCGAGACGAAGATTGCCACGAAATAGGGAGGGCGGTCCTCCGGCGTGACCATCGCGACCAGATTGCGCGTGTAGCCTTCGCCACTCCCGGACTTGTCGGCCACGGTCCAGCCGTCGGGCGTTTCGGCGCGGATCAGTTTGCCGGTCACGCCGCCGTGGCTCATCCACTCCTCAAGCTGGTCTCGCGAGGTGGCGGACAGCGCGTCGCCGCGCAGCATCGCCTCCCAGGTCGAGAGCATCGCCGTCGGGCTCGTCGTGTCGCGCGGGTCGTCGGGGTCGAAGACGTTGAGTTCCGGCTCGAACCGGTCGAGGCGCGTGACCTCGTCGCCGGTGCTCCGCGCGAACGCCGTGACCGCCTGCGGTCCTCCCAGCCGCTCGATCAGGAGGTTCGCGGCCGGGTTGTCGCTGAGGTCCAGCGTCGCGAAGCACAGATCGCCGACGGTCATGGAGCCGCCGATGTGCTTCTCGGTCGTCGGCGCGTACTCGACCATGTCCTCCTCGCCGATCTCGATGGGCTCGTCGAGCGAGAGCGCGCCGCTGTCGACCTGCGCGAGGACGGCGCCGCAGAGCAGCGACTTGAACGTGCTCGCCATGAGGAACCGCTCGTCCTGGCGGTGGCCCCACTCCCAGCCCGAGGCGCTATCGCGCACAAGGACGCCGATCCGCGCGTCGATGTCCGTCTCGAGCGTGCGGATCGTGTCCGCGAGGCGGTCCTCCGCGTCGGCGGAGAGCGCCGGGGTGGAGATGAGGACGCACAGGGCCAGCCCCGCCGCGCGAGGCAGCGTGAACACATTACCGATCATGTTGGAAGGTCCTTGTCTCGGGCCGGCGCAGCCCTCGCGTGTCCCGGTCATAACGGGACATGGGTGCGAGTTCGGGCCGGTCTCGGAGGCGTTGAGCTATTAGTTGACTTCAGGTGTTTTTGATACCAGAGCCGCTTTCAGGCCGGCAAACGAGAAATCATCACGCAGGCCATTAGCTGAGGTCATGCCCCGATGGATCGACCCGACATCCCGCTCAACGCGCTCCGCGTCTTCGAGGTCGCGGTCCGGCAGGGGAGCTTCACCCGCGCTGCGGTCGAGCTTCGGGTGACGCAGGCCGCGGTGAGCCATCAGATCGCGCGGCTGGAGGACCTCCTCGGCAAGACGCTCTTCCTGCGCACCTCGGCCGGGCTGGTGCCCACCGACGAGGGGCGGGCGCTCTTCCCCGTGCTGGAGCACGGGTTCGACGCGATGGCGCGGACGCTGGACCGGATCAGCGGCGGACACCACGTCGAGGTGCTCAAGGTCGGGGTCGTCACGACCTTCGCGCTGGGCTGGCTGATGCCGCGCCTGCCGGCGTTCCAGCGCGCCCACCCGGAGATCGACTTGCGCCTCTCGACGCATAACAACCGGGTCGAAATCGGCCGGGAGGGGCTCGACATGGCGATCCGCTTCGGTGTCGGGAGCTGGCCGGGTGTCGAGGCGCTGCCGCTGCTGGAGACGCCGATGTCGCCGCTCTGCGCGCCGTCCGTCGCCGCCGCTCTCCATCACCCAGAGGACCTCGCCCAGCAGACGCTGCTGCGCAGCTACCGCAGCGACGAGTGGCCGCGCTGGTTCGCCGAGATCGGTGCCATCTGCCCCCCGCTCACGGGCCCGGTCTTCGACTCGTCGCTGGCTCTCGCCGAGGTCGCTGCCGGCGGCGCCGGCGTCGCGCTGCTCCCCGTCGCGATGCTGTCGCGCCATCTGGAGGAGGGGCGGCTCGTGCAGCCCTTCGGCCACACGGTCTCGACCGGACGCTACTACCTCACCCACCCCGCCGACCGCGCCGTGACACCCGCAATGAGCGGCTTTTCGGACTGGCTGCGCTCCGAACTCGGTTCGGGCGCCGAAGGCTAGCCGGCCGCCCGGTCCGCTCCGAACTGGATCGTCGCCTTCGCATGGCGTCGGCATCCGCACGGCCGTTGGATGCGTTGTCACGCTGACGGCAATTGCGGCACCCTGCGAGCGCTGGCGGGCCATGCCAGGCTCGGCCCGCACCACAGATGGACGTTGCGATGCTCTCGATCCTCCGGCACACCACCTACCGGCATCTCTTCGCGGCACAGGTGCTGTCGCTGATCGGAACCGGGCTGACGACCGTCGCGCTCGGCCTCCTCGCCTACGACCTCGCCGGGGCGGATGCGGGCCGCGTCCTCGGCACCGCGCTGGCGCTGAAGATGGTCGCCTACGTCGGCATCGCACCCGTCGCCGGCGCACTCGTCGGGCTGCTGCCGCGGCGGCGGTTCCTCGTCCTTCTCGACCTCATGCGCGCCGGAATGGTGCTGCTGCTGCCGTTCGTCACCGAGGTCTGGCAGATCTACGCGCTGGTGTTCGCCTTCCAGTCGTTCTCCGCCGCCTTCACGCCGACCTTCCAGGCGACGATTCCCGACATCCTCCCCGACGAGGAGGAGTACACCGAGGCGCTGTCGCTCTCCCGCCTCGCCTACGACCTGGAGTCGCTCGTGTCGCCGATGCTCGCGGGGGCGCTCCTCACGGTCATGAGCTTCCACTGGCTCTTCACGCTGAACGCGGCGGGTTTCCTCGCCTCCGCCGCCCTGGTGGGGACCGTGGTGCTGCCGGCGGTCGCGGCGAAGACGGAGCGGCCTTTCGTGAAGCGCGTGACGCGCGGGAGCTGGATCTACCTCGCGACGCCGCGCCTGAGGGGATTGCTGGCGCTCTCTTTCGCTGTCTCCTCGGCGGGGTCGATGGTGATCGTGAACACCGTCGTGATCGTGAAGGGGACGTTCGGCGGCACCGACGGCAACGTCGCGCTTGCCTTCGCCGCCTACGGGCTCGGGTCGATGGCGGTGGCGCTGTCCCTGCCGCGGCTGCTGGCGGCGCGCACCGGCGGCGCCGCTCGCATTGAACCGCGCCAGGCGATGCTCGCCGGCGGCGCGCTCCTGCCGCTGGGCCTCGTCCTCACCGCCGCGTCGAGCAGCTACGTCGCGCTGGTCGCGATCTGGGCGCTGATCGGCGTCGGGTCGTCGCTGGTGCAGACGCCGGGCGGGCTGCTCCTGCGCCGCTCGTCGCATCCGGAGGACCGGCCGGCCCTGTTCGCGGCGCAGTTCGCGCTGTCGCACGCCTGCTGGCTGCTGGCGTACCCTGCCGCGGGCTGGCTCGGTGCGACGGTCGGCATCACGACGACCGCGCTCGTCCTCGCCGTCGCGGCGACGTGCGGCGTCGGCGCCGCCGCCATCCTGTGGCCGCGGAGCGATCCGATGACGATCGAGCACGAGCACATCCCCGTCGCCCACCGCCATGGCGACGGCGACCCGGTGCATCATTCCACCGCCGGGGCAGATCCGAATGGCGACGGCTGGCACCGGCATCGACCGATCCGCCACGCGCACGCCTTCGTCATCGACGACCACCACCCGATCTGGCCCCGCCACTGACCCCGTGGCGCGCCTACGACGCTGCGGCGCCGAGCATGGCGTGGCTCGGAGGGGTCGCGACGGAGGTGAGCACCGCCGTCGCCAGCAGGATCGCCGCCACCGCCAGAGCCTCCAGCCTGATCGACCGGGCGAGCCGGCCGCGCATCGCCTCGTCTCCGGCGGCGAGGCCCGGGACCAGCCGCAGCTTGTTCTGTGCCGCGAGACCGAGGAGCACCGCCACGACCGCGAGCTTCACGAGGAAGATCCGCCCGTAGGCGCTGCCGAAGAGCCCGGCGGGCGTGGCGATCAGGACCGCGGCGAAGACCGCCCCGGCCGCGACGAGGGTCGCGACGACGTAGACGGCGTGGCGTCCGAAGGCCTCGAGGAGACACGCGGCGTCCTTCGCCGCGAGGCGGCGACTGGCGATCGCCAGCGGCGCGAAGGCGCCGACCCAGAAGCTGACCGCGACGAGGTGGATCGTCAGCATCGCCGGCAGGAGCCAGCGCGGCGCCTCCGTCGCATGGCCGACGAACGTGTAGGAAAAGGCGAACACCCCCGCGGCGAGGAACAGGATGAACCGGCCGAACGCGGTAGCGTAGGCGGCGAGGCCGACGGCGAGCAGGAGGAACCCGGCGAGGCGCACGGTGACGGCCCGGCCCACCGGTCCCTCCCAGACGATCTGGAGCATCATCGGCTCGGTCATCCCGCCGACGCCCATGCCGGAGAGGCGCCCCGCGCGGACGCACACGCCGGCCACCGCCAGAAGCACCGCCAGGACCAGCGCCGCCGCGCCGAGCAAGGCGGTCCGCCGCGCGAGGGACGCCGCTGCGTCGGGTGAGCTGGCCGGGAAGGCGCGGGCGCCATAGGCGGCCAGGTACAGGCCGCTGCCGACGGCGAGCAGTCCGGCGCCGTAACCCGCGGCGCGGATCAGGATCGCGAGAAGGGTGAAGCTGTCGACCTCGCTCACGGGGCGATCGTGAAGCCGACCGTTCCCGTCATGACGTGTCCGTCGGCGCCCATGCCGCGCCATTCGATCTGATACGCGCCCTCGGCCATCGCGCTGCCCGGCGTGGCTTCGAGCGTGGTGACGGGCTTCATCCCGTCGGTCCGTTCGAGCGGCACCTCGCCGCCGGGGCCGGTGAGCTTCAGGACGGTGATGCGCATCGGGCCGGTGAATTCCAGGCGCACGACCTTCGGCGGCGCGGAGAGGGTCTCGCCGTCCTTCGGGACGGCCGGTTTCGCGGCGGAGTGCGCAAACGCTCCGGGCGGGGCGGCGAGGAGCATCGTCGCCGCGAGGACGAGGCTGACGAAGCGGGCGACACGGATCATGGTTTCCTCCAGTCGTCTCATGGTTCGGCCGCGGTGGGGACGCGCCCGCCGCAGCGCTGTTCGTTTGGTGGTGGCCGGGGCGTGGTCGCCCCGGCCGTGGGTGCCGGCCTACTCGGCCGGCTCGATTGCGGTGATGCCGTACATGCCATCATCGCCCTTCTCCAGCATGATCGTCACCGAGTCACCCGGGGCGACGCCGCTGGTGTCCACATCGCCGAGGAGCGGCATGTCCATCGTCATCGCCGGCCAGCCGATCGCCGGGATCGGATCGTGGCTGACGTTGACGCTGCCGTCGCCGACGGAGTTCAGCTTCGCCGTCGCGTGCACGCCGTCGGCCATGCCGGCGTGGCTGCCGTGGTTCATCTGCGCGAGCGCCGGCGAGAGCGGCATGGCGACGAGGGCGAGGGCCAGAACGAGATTGCGCATGTGATCCTCCATGAGATGCGCGGGAAGGGAACGGCGCGGGCGGGTCATTCCGCCGGCGCCGGTGACGGAATCGCCGCGGGGGACGGGGCGGAGGCGTTGAGGCGCTTCAGCGCAATCAGCTTCCAGATCACGAACACCGCGGGGATGACGAAGAGGGTGAGGAGGGTCGCGGTCGCCATGCCGCCGATCATCGGCGCGGCGATGCGCTGCATGATCTCCGAGCCGGTGGCGTTGCCGAACATGATCGGGATCAGGCCGGCGAAGATGGTCGCGACCGTCATCACCTTGGGGCGCAGGCGCAGGAGCGCGCCCTCGAAGACGACGTCCTCGATGTCCTGGCGGACCAGGGCGCGGCACTCGACCTTCGCGCGGTCCAGCCGCTTGGCCCAGGCGAGGTTGAGGTAGAGCAGCATGACGATCGCCGTCTCCACCGCGACGCCGGCGAGGGCGATGAAGCCGACCAGCACCGCGACCGACATGTCGAACTGCAGCCACCAGAGGAGCCACACGCCGCCCGCCAGCGCGACGGGAAGGGCGGTGAGGATGATCACGACCTCGATGATGCGGTTGAACGCCAGGAATAGCATCAGCGCGATGATCATCAGCGTGGCGGGCGCCACCAGCGTCAGCCGCTCCTTGACGCGCTCCAGGTACTCGTACTGGCCGGACCAGGCGATCGAGTAGCCCGGCGGCAGGCTCACCTCCCGGGCGACCGTCGCCTGTGCCTCTGCCACGTAGGAGCCGAGATCGCGACCCGCGATGTCGATGAAGACGAAGCCCGTGCGCCGCGCGTTCTCGGAGCGGATCATGCCCGGCCCGTCGACGATGGCGACGTCCGCCACCGCGCCGAGCGGGATGTTGGCGCCGGAGGCGGTGACGACGGGAAGGTCCTCCAGCCGCTCCGGGCTGTTGCGCCAGTCCTGCGGGTAGCGAAGGTTGACGGGGAAGCGCTCCAGCCCCTCGACGCTCTCGGTGACCTGCATTCCGCCGATGGCGGTCTGCACCACGTCCTGCACCTCGCGGATGGAAAGGCCGTAGCGGGCCGCCGCGTCCCGGTCGATGTCGATCTCGATGAACCGGCCGCCGACGGGACGTTCCGCGTAGGCCGACGCGGTCCCGTCGATCCCGCCGACCGCGCGCTCGATGGCGACGCCGATGCGTTCGATCTCGGCAAGATCCGGCCCCGCGACCTTGACGCCGACCGGCGTCTTGATGCCCGTCGCCAGCATGTCGATCCGGTTCTTGATCGGCTGGATCCACACGTTGGTGACGCCCGGGACCTCAACCGCCTTGTCGAGCGCGTCGCGGATCCCGTCCATGGTCATTCCGGGTCGCCATTCCTCCCGCGGCTTCAGGCGGATGGTGGTCTCGATCATCGTCAGCGGCGCCGGGTCCGTCGCGGTATCGGCCCGGCCGAGCTTGCCGTGGACGGTCGCGACCTCCGGCACGGTGGCGATGAGCCGGTCGGTCTGCTGCAGCACCTCGCGGGCCTTGCCGATGGAGACGCCCGGATAGAGCGAGGGCATGTAGAGAAAGTCGCCCTCGTTCAGCGCGGGCATGAACTCCGAGCCGATCCGCTGCAGCGGCCACCACATCGAGGCGATCAGCGCCAGCGCGAGCACCACCGTCGCCCACGGCCAGGCCACCGCCGCGTCGAGGAACGGGCGGTAGATCATGATGCAGAGGCGGTTCAGCGGGTTCTTGCGCTCGGGGATGATCCTGCCGCGGATGAAGTAGCCCATCAGCACCGGCACGACGGTGATCGAGAGGATGGAGGCCGCGGCCATCGCGTAGGTCTTGGTGAAGGCGAGCGGCTTGAAGAGGCGCCCCTCCTGCGACTCCAGGACGAACACGGGCATGAAGCTGACCGTGATGATGGCGAGCGAGTAGAAGAGGGCTGGCCCGACCTCCGCCGTCACCTCGGCGACGATGCGCCAGCGGTTCTCGGCGGTGATCGTTTCCTTCTCCATGCGCCGGTGCAGCGCCTCGATCATGACGATGGCGGCGTCCACCATCGCGCCGATGGCGATCGCGATGCCGCCCAGCGACATGATGTTCGCGTTGACGCCCTGCAGCTTCATCACCAGCACCGCGGCGAGGATGCCCAGCGGCAGCGAGAACAGGATGACGAGCGACGAGCGCAGGTGAAGGAGGAACGCCGCGCACACCAGCACCACGACGATGAACTCCTCCCCCAGCTTGTGGCCGAGGTTGTCGATCGCCCGCTCGATCACGCCGGAGCGGTCGTACGTGGTGACGATCTCGACGCCCTCGGGGAGGCTCTCCTTCAGGGTCTCGAGCCGCTCCTCCACGGCGCGGATCGTGGCCAGCGCGTTGCCGCCCCAGCGCATGATGACGACGCCGCCGACGGCGTCGCCCTCCCCGTCGAACTCGCCGACGCCGCGGCGCATCTCCGGGCCGAGGCGGATCTCGGCGACGTCCGCCAGCGTCAGCGCCGCGCCGCGATCGTTGACCACGAGGGGGATCCTGGCGAGGTCGTCGAGCTCGTCGATGTAGCCGGTGGCGCGGACCATGTACTCCGCCTCCGCCATCTCGACGACGCTGCCGCCGGTCTCCTGGTTGGCGGCCCGGATGGCGTCGCGGACCTTCTGCAGCGGGATGCCGAAGGCGCGCAGCTTGTTGGGGTCGACGACCACCTGGTACTGCTTGACCATTCCGCCGATGGTGGCGACCTCCGAGACGCCCTCCACCGTCTGCAGCTCGTACTTGAGCCACCAGTCCTGCAGGGTGCGGAGCTGCGAGATGTCGTGCCGGCCCGTCCGGTCGATCAGCGCGTACTGGTAGATCCAGCCGACGCCGGTCGCGTCGGGCCCCAGTTCGGGCGCGGCGTTCTCCGGCAGGCGCGACTGCACCTGCGCCAGGTATTCGAGGACCCGCGAGCGGGCCCAGTAGAGGTCGGTCCCGTCCTCGAAGACGATGTAGACGTAGGAATCGCCGAAGAACGAGAAGCCGCGCACGGTGACCGCGCCCGGCACGGCGAGCATCGCGGTGGCGATCGGGTAGGTGACCTGGTCCTCGACCACCTGCGGCGCCTGGCCGGCGTAGGGCGTCTTCACGATGACCTGGACGTCGGAAAGGTCCGGGATCGCGTCGACGGGGGTGGAGCGGACGGCCCAGATCCCGCCGGCGGTCAGCATCAGCGCCAGCACGATGACGAGGAAGCGGTTCTGGATGGAGCCGCGGATGATGGCCGGGATCATCGCAGGGCCACCTCGTCGTCCTTGTCGGCGAGGCCGAGGAGGGTCAGCGTGAAGTCCGCCTCGCGCCGCATCAGCAGCGGCACCTCCCGGCCGATGGGCAGCTTCGCCGGGTCGAGGCCGTCCGCGAGGGCGAAATCCATCGTCATGCCGGGCATGCCGATGTCGGCCATCGGACCGTGTGTGACGTTCGCCGTGCGCGCCGCCGCGTCGACCCGGTTGATGGTGCCCTGCACCCGGATCGGCGGCGCAGCCGCCGTGACGCCGGTCAGGACCATGCGGCCGCTGCCGTCGACGGTGATCTCGAACGCGGCCGGCCCCGGGACGACGGCCGCCGGGTCGAGCCCGGCAGCGAGTGGGAAGTCCATCGTCATGCCCGGCATGCCGATCTCGGCGAGCGGGCCGTGGGTGATGTTGGCGGTGCGGGCCGCCGCGTCGACGCTGTTGACGGATCCCTCGGCCGCCATCGTGCGCATCCCGGGGGCCTCGGCCGCGGCGGACGGCGCGGCCGCGGCTCCCTCCGGCCGGACGGCGACGATGGCGTAGAGGCCGCCGCCCGCTCTGGCGAGGTCGAACTCGACGCGGGTGCCGACCGGCACGCTCGCCGTGTCGATGTCGCGGGTCGGCAGCGCCATGGTCATCGCGGGCCAAGCGAGCGCCGGGACAGGATCGTGCGCCAGGAGCAGCTTGCCGTCCGGCTCCACCCTCTCGACGACGCCGGTGCCGGTGGCCTCGACGCCGTCGGAGGCGGCGAGTTCGGTGAGGGCGAGCGTCCCGTCGGCGCCGCGCGCGGCGGCGAAGCGCACCTCCTCGCCGGTCGTCAGGTCCGCGAGGGGGACGTCGGCGCGCACCGTGAAGCGGGTCGTCATGGCCGGCCAGTCGAGCGACGGGATCGCCTCGTGGCGCACCTCGGCGCTGCGGCTGTCCGCGTCGAGTGCCACGAGGACGCCGGCGCCGGCCGCCGGCTCGGCCTCGGTCGGGGCCATGCGCATCAGCGCGCCGTTCATGGCGCTCTCGCTGTCGATGAGGAACTGGGCGGAGGCGACGACCTCCTCGCCCGGCTTCAGGCCCTGGACGATCTCGGTCCGCCCGCCCTCGCCGTAACCGTCCGTGAGCCCGGTGGTGACGAGGCGCGGCCGGAAGCGACCGTCGCCGACCTTCAGGATGACGCGTTCGGCGCGGCCGGTGCGGATCACCGCCTCGGACGGCACCGTCACCGCCTCGCGCCCCGAATCCGGCGCGAGCGAGACGGTCGCGTACATGTTGGGCCGCAGGAGCCCGTCGGCGTTGTCGAAGCGGAGGCGGACGGGGAGCGTGCGGGTCGAGCGGTCGAGCTCGGGGTAGATATAGTCGATCGTCCCCTCGAAGACGCGGCCCGGCAAGTGCTCGAACCGTGCCTCGGCGGTGGCATGCGGCGCCAGACGGCCGATGTCGCGCTCGAAGACGTCCGCCATCAGCCAGACCGAGCCGAGGTCGGCGATGCTCATGGCCCGCGTCGCGGGCTGCAGGAACATGCCGTCCGCCGCCTCCAGCGCGGTGACGACGCCGCCCTGCGGGGCGTAGACGGCGAGGCTGCGCGCGGTCTCGCGGGTGCGGGCCATCTCGTCGATCTGCCGGTCCGAGACGCCGAGGCTCTCCAGCTTGCGGCGGGCGTTGGCGATCTCGACCCTGTTGCCGCGCTCCACGGCGCGGACAAGCTCGGCGCTGCCGACGGTGACGTCCGGGGAGAAGATGCGGAAGAGGAGGTCGCCCTCGGCCACGCGGTCGCCGACGGCGCGGACCTTCAGGTCCTCGATCCAGCCCTCCGCGCGCACGTGGATGTGACTGGTGCGGTGCTCGTCGTAGCCGACGAAACCGACCGTCTCGATCCGGCGCGCCACGTCCTCCACCCGGGCGAGCGCGGTGCGCACGCCGATGGCGTTGATCTCGCGCGCGCTGACCTCGACCTCCGCCGGGTCACCGGACGGCTCGTCGCCCTCGTAGACGGGGATGAGGTCCATCCCCATCGGCGACTTGCCCGGACCGTCGCGCCGGAAGTTCGGGTCCATCGGCGCGACCCAGTAGGCGATCTTCGGTCCCTGGTCCGCGGCGCCCGTCGGCGCGCTGATGTAGTGACGCTCCCATGCGATCCCGCCTCCGAAGCTTGCGCCGAAGAGGAGGATCGACAGCGCGACGTGTCGACCTTGCATGACATGTTCCTGAGACTGCGGACGCGAGCCGCACCCGGCCGGAACGCCGGCGCCGCGATGGGCGCAGGCGCGGTCAGGGGCGCTGCGTCGAACACCGTTCGGAGCCGCCGGGGCGGCCCCGCGCTACGCGGTGGGTCTCAGTGGGATCTGGGAGGTCGCTCGAACGCCGGCGGGCTGGCGTCGTTGCCGGTCTTCTCCGGCAGCACGGGGGAGAAGCCGCGGACCCGCTCGCGTTCCGCGAGACGCAGGACCACGAGGTCCGCCGCCGGGCAGCACGCGCCGGGGTCGCAACATGAGCCGTCGTGATCGGCGGTTTCGGTGGCGCACGGTGGGGAGATCATGCCGTGCGCGGCGTGCTGCATGGCACCGCCGTGCATCGCCGCGTGGTCCATGTCGTGGCCGGTCCCGTCATCGGTCCCGTGGGCCATCGCATGTCCGACCATTCGGTGGCCGCCATCGCGCGGATGGTGCGCCTTTTCGGCGTTGCAGCCGCCCGTCGCCGCAGCCGCCTCGGTCCGATGCCCGGCCGAAGACATCGCCATCGCCCCCTGGGTGGGGGAGAGCGATCCCAGGATCGCCAGCGCGATGATGAGTCTGCGAAGGACGGACACGGGCCCCGAGTGGTCTCCGGAATCGGACAAACCTGCATAGACGGCGGCGGCAGGACTGTCTACGCCGCCGCCGCCGGATGCGTCCCGATGATGCAAGCCGCCCGCACGTCCTCGCCGCGGCGCCGCGAGGCTCGCGCGAACGAGGCGGTGCGGCGCGGTGGCGGCCGCGGATCAGGTCCCGGAACGGCGCGGATCGGGCACGAACTGCGGCGGGCGATCCACCGTGATCGGCGGCGGCGGTGCCCGGTAGGGCTCCACCTCGACGAGGGTGTTGCCGGGGGCGGGACCCCGGGACAGCGTCGAGGTTCCGTGGTCGTGGGTGAGGACGTTCGGATTGCCGTGAACGTCGAGGCCGCCCGGCGCCTCGGGCTGCAAGGGATCGTACCAGGCACCCGTCGCCATCTGGACGACGCCCTGCCGCAATGCGTCCGAGACGACGACACCGGCGAGACACGCGCCGCGGTCGTTGAAGACGCGCACGATGTCGCCGTCCCGGACGCCGCGCGCCCGCGCGTCCTCCGGGTGGAGGCGGATCGGTTCGCGTCCGGCGATCTTGGTGGCCTTGCTGACCCCGACGGGATCGAGCTGGCCGTGCAGGCGGTGCGCCGGCTGGTTCGAGATCAGGGCGAGGGGGAAGCGCTCGGCGAGCGGCCCGCCGAGCCACTCCCGAGGCGTGCGCCACATCGGATGGCCGCCGCAGTCGGGGTACCCGAAGCCCGCGATGGTCTCGCTGAAGAGCTCGATCCGGCCGGACGGCGTGTCGAGCGGCTGGCCCTGCGGATCGGCGCGGAAGGCGGCGAGCGCGTCGACGGGCTCCGGCGGCTGCGCGATCTCGGCGAACTCCTGTGCGCGGAAGGTCTCGTAGTCGGGGAGCTCCACGCCCAGAAGGGCCGAGCCGTGCCGCGTCTCCTCGTACATGTGGCGGAGCCATTCGGCGTCGCTCCGTCCCTCGGTGAAGCGCTCCTCGATGCCGAGGCGGGCGGCGAGAGCGGTGAAGATCGCGTAGTCGTCCCGCGCCTCGGCGTAAGGGTCGACCGCGCGCCTCATCGAGACGAGGTAGCGGTCCGTCGAGGAGGCGCCGATGTCGTCGCGCTCGATGGTGGTCGTCGCCGGCAGGACGATGTCCGCGCGGCGCGCCGTCGCGGTCCAGTGCGTCTCGTGGACGATGACGGTCTCGGGCTGCCGGAACGCGTCCACCAGCCGGTTGAGGTCCTGATGGTGGTGGAACGGGTTGCCGCCTGCCCAGTAGACGAGGCGGATCTTCGGCAGCGTCATCGCGGAACCGTCGTAGTCGAGGCGCGCGCCGGGACCGAGGAGCAGGTCCGCGATCCGCGCGACGGGGATCGACATCCCGACCGGGTTCGCGCCGGCGTCGAGGCGGGGCGTGCAGAACGGCGCCACCTCGTTGCCGATGCCGTGCAGCGAGCCGTAGCCGAAGCCGACGCCCCCGCCGGGGAGGCCGATCTGGCCGAGCATCGCGGCCAGCGCGACGGCCGCCCAGAAGACGTCCTCGCCATGGTCGGCGCGCTGCAGCGACCAGGAGAGGGCGATGAACGAGCGCGACCGCGCGAGGTCGCGGGCCAGCGTGCGGATCCGGTCGGCGTCGAAGCCGGTGATCGTCGCGGCCCAGTCGGCGTCGAACGAGGCGCCGGACCGGCCTTCGCGGAGATACTGCGCGAAGGCGTCGTAGCCGTGGCAGTGCGAGGCGAGAAAGCCCTCGTCCGCCAGCCCCTCGGCGAGGAGGGTATGGCAGAGCCCGAGGATGAGCGCGGTGTCGGTCCCCGGGATCGCCGGCCACCACTCCGAACCGATGCCCTCCACGTCGTCGGCGAGCGGGCTGACGTTGACGATGCGGCAGCGCTTGCCGAGCTCCCTCAGCCAGCTTTCCTGGCGGTGCTCGCCCGGGCCGCCGGACTCGATCTGCGTGTTGCGCGACGGCATGCCGCCGAAGGCGAGGAACAGCTCGGTGTTGGCCGCGATCGAGCGGCGGCCGGTCGTGACGCCGAACAGCATCGCCGAGGAGCCGAGGACATGCGGCAGCAGCACCATGCCGGCGCCGAAGGAGTAGTTGTTGACCTGGCCGACCGCGCCGCCGAACGTGTTCAGGAAGCGCTTCACCTGCGTCTTCGCGTGGTGGAAGCGCCCGGCGCTCGACCAGCCGTAGGAGCCGCCGAAGATGGCCGAGTTGCCGTGGTCCTTTTTCACGCGGGCAAGCTCTGCGGCGACGAGGTCGAGCGCCTCGTCCCAAGGCACCTCCACGAACGGATCGGCGCCTCGCTCGCGCCGGCTGTCGGCAGGGCCGCGCTCGAGCCAGCCCTTTCGCACCGCGGGCCGGGCGATGCGGGTCGGATGATCGTACGCCTCGACCATGCCCTCGAGGAGGGGGGACGGCTTCGGATCGCGCTCGAAGGGGACGATGGCTATCGGCCGGCCCGCCGCGCTCGCCACGCGGAACACGCCCCAGTGCGCGCTGTTCAGCACCATGGGATCGATAGCAGGCGATGCCTCGGTGGTCTCGCCGGGGTGCACGTCGTTGTCGATCGAATGGGGGCGGCGCGTCGTCATGGGTCTTGAAGGTATCCGGTGCAGGGGGCTGTAAAGGGGCGGCCGCGCATGTCATCGATGCACGACCGGACGCGATCGGGGAACGGGTCCCGATCCGCGCTGCCCGGCGGGGCGGGGAGCTTGCCGGAGAGTTCGAAGCCGGACCGCGCCCGTCGGGACGGCGGCCATCAATCGGCGCCGGGGGCGCGTTCGTCAAGTTTCGGTCAACGCCGGCGGTCCTGACGGGTCCGCGCGCGAGGATGGCGCCGCGCCCGCCGGGGCGCTCGCGCTACGGGGCCCGTCGGGGAGCCGGGCGAACGGGACCATCCGCGCGCGCCCGATCGAGCCGCCTGATTCGATGCTGCCGTTTTGCGTCCGGTGTCTGCGGGTGACCACGCGTGAAGCGGATTGTGCGCCTGAGCGTCCCGGTGTGCGCCCGGGTGCGCCTCGTGGCGTGATCCGCCGGCGCGGGCCGGACCATAGGTATTCGCGATGCCTTTCCGGGCCGCGAGACGATGAGCGCAGGGCACATGGCGCTGCGCTCGCCCGCCCGGCGATCTGTTGCCTGTGGTCCGGCGGGGGCGGGACGTCCCGTTCCCCGCGTCTCGGCTTGCCCCTCCTGGGGCAAGCATGTCCGCCGGAAGCCGAGGCGCCCGTTTGGATCGGCTGGCGGGGCCGGCGGCCTCCGCCCGCCCTCGTGCGAGGCCGCCGGTGGGCGGCCGGGAGGCGGACCGCCGTCAGGCGCCGAAGCGCGGCTCCGGCAGGCCGGTGATCCCGAGGTCATGGATGGCGAAGACCGCGCCACGCTGGATGCCGTCGCCGGGGAAGCGTGGCAGCGGGGGCCGAGCCATCGACGTCACGTAGAGGATGTCGAGGTTGGGGCCGCCGAAGGCCATGCTGGTGACCTTCTTGACCGGCATGTCGATCACTCGCTCCACTGCGCCGGCCGGCGTATAGCGAACGAGCTTCCCGGCATAGACCAGCGCATTCCAGAGACAGCCCTCGCTGTCGACTGTCGACCCGTCCGATCCGCCGCCCTCGCTGCCGTCGACCGCTCCGAAATGTCGCCGGTTGGACGGCGTCCCGGTCTCGATGTCGTAGTCGTAGGCCCAGATCTCCCCCGACCAGGTGTCGGAGAAGTAGAAGGTCTTGTCGTCGGGGCTGAAGCAGGGGCCGTTCGAGCAGATGAGCCCTTCGTCGATCCTGGTGACGGAGAAGTCCGGATCAAGCCGGTAGAGGGCGCCGTAGCGACCCTCCTCGAGGGTGTCCATCGAGCCGGCGAAGAAGCGGCCCCGGCGGTCGACCTTGCCGTCGTTGATGCGGTTGTTCGGCCGGTCCGGCTCGGGGTTGTGGATGAGCTCGCAGTCACCGGTGGTGAAGTCCAGCGCGTAAAACCCTGTCTCCAGCGAGCAGATTGCCCCCTTGCCGTCCTTGCGCAGGGCCATCGAGCCGATCTTCTCCGGCACGTCCCAGGCGCGGATCTCGCCGCCGGCCGCTGTGGTGCGGAAGATGCGGCCGTCGAAGCTGTCGATGAAGTAGAGCCTCTCCTGCTCGGCGTCCCAGATCGGGCCTTCGCCGAGCGTGGTCTTCACGTCGCACACGATCTCGATGCGCATGGTGGTCCTCCCTTATAGTTGCGTGCGCGTCAGAACGCGACGTTGTCGCCGCCCTTGAGCGACAGGATCTCGCGGGCTTCGGTGGGGGTCGCGACCGTCATGCCGAGGCCTTCGATGATCTGGCGCGCCATGCGCACCTGATCGGCGCTGCAGGTGGCGAGCTTGCCCTTGCCGGCCCACAGCGAGTCCTCGAGGCCGACGCGCACGTTGCCGCCGAGGGCCGCCGCCTGCGCGGCGATGCGGAGCTGGCTCGCCCCGGCACCCAGCACCGACCAGCGATAGTCGGTCCCGAGCAGGCGGTCGGCCGTGCGCTTCATGTGCATGACGTCCTCGGGGTGGGTCCCGATCCCGCCGAGGAGGCCGAACACGGACTGCACGAAGAAGGGAGGCTTCACCAGCCCGCGGTCGGCGAAGTGGGCGAGGTTGTAGAGGTGGGCGATGTCGTAGCACTCGAACTCGAAGCGCGTGCCGTTCCCGTAGCAGGTCTCGAGGATGTACTCGATGTCCTTGAAGGAGTTGCGGAAGACGAGATCGCGCGTCGCCTCGAGATGGGGCTTCTCCCAGTCGTGCTTGAACGTGTCGTACTTCGGCGCGAGGTGGAACAGGCCGAAGTTGATCGAGCCCATGTTGAGGGATGCGACCTCCGGCTTGTAGGTCGCGGCCGGCAGGACGCGCTCCTCGACCTTCATGTAGGGGCTGCCGCCGGTGGTGATGTTGATCGCCGCGTCGGTCGCCTGCTTGATGCGCGGCAGGAACGGGGCGAAGGCCTCGGGTGTCTGATCCGGCTTGCCGGTTTCAGGATCGCGGGCGTGGAGATGCAGGATCGCCGCGCCGGCCTCGGCGGCGCCGATGGCGTCGGCGGCGATCTGGTCGGGCGTGATCGGCAGGTACGGCGACATCGTCGGCGTATGGATCGCGCCGGTCACGGCGCAGGTGATGATGACTTTGCCCTGGGGCTGGAGGGTGGCCATAACGTCTCCGATCAGCGGCCGAACGTGTCGTCGGCGAGTTTCTTGTGGGCGCGCAGGGCCATCAGGCGGCGGTCACGCCAGATCTGGCGCTCCGCGAGACCGTCCTGCGGGGTCACCGTCCGCCGCTGGGCGGTGACGGTGTCGAGGACCGCGCCGGTCCAGTCGGCGCGCCTCTGCGATTGCGCGAAGATCCCGGCGTAGAGGTCGTTGTAGCGGGCGACGTAGTCGGCGACGCCGCCCGGCGCGTTGAGGTCGATGGTCTCGAACGGGCCGATGAAGGACCAGCGGAGGGCAAGCCCGTCGGCGATCCCGCGGTCGATGTCCTCGGGACCGGCGTAGCCTTCGGCGACGAGGCGGAACGCCTCCTCGAGGAGCGCGCCCTGCAGGCGGTTCATGATGAAACCGTCGATCTCCCGGGTCATCACGAGCGGCACCTGGCCGACTTCGCGCAGGAACGCCTCGGCACGGCGCATCACGTCCGGATCCGTCCACGGCGCCGGGACGAGCTCGACGGCCGGGACGAGGTAGGGCGGGTTGATCGGGTGCGCGACGATGCAGCGTGCGCGTCCGGGGAGCCCCTCGGAAAAGGCCGACGGCAGGAGTCCCGAGGTGGAGCTCGCGAGGATCGTGTCCGGCGCGGCGATGCGGTCGAGCGCCGCGAAGGTCTCGCGCTTCGGCTCGATCCGCTCGGGGCCGCACTCCTGCACCCACTCGGCGCCGTCGAGCGCCGCCTCGATGGTCGTGACCGGATGGATCGCGGCGAGGACCTCGGCGACGGTCCGGCCACCCAGCAGATCGTTCGCGGCGAGGTCGTCGGCGACGGTGGCGATGAAGCCGGCGGCGCCCGGGGCCGCGGCGGGGTCCGGGTCCCACAGCCGGACCGTGCGGCCCGCGCGGGCGAACGTGATGGCGAAGGCGCGCCCGATCAGGCCGGCGCCGACGATCGCGACCGCGCTCATAGCGATTCCAGGTTCCCGTCGACCGGCAACGAGAGGCCCGACAGATTGGCGCCCGCGTCCGACAGCAGGAAGGCGACGGACCTCGCGATGTCGTCGGCGCTCACCATCCGCCGCAGCGAGATGCGGTCGAGGTACTGCGCTTCCATGGTCTCGTAGGGGACGCCGACCTGATCGGCGCGGGCGCGGATCACGCCCTCCATGCGCGGCCCGGCGACGATCCCCGGGAGGACCGCGTTGACGCGGATGTTGGCCGGGCCGAGCTCCTTGGCGAGCGACTGGGTGAAGCCGATGACGCCCCATTTCGTCGCCGCGTAAGGCGTCCGGAAGGCATAGCCGAAGCGGCCCGCCGATGAGGACATCGAGACGATCGAGCCGCCGCCCGCCGCCTTCAGGTGCGGCACCGCGAGGCGCGCGCACAGGAACTGCCCGGTCAGCCCGATATCGAGCGTACGGCGCCAGTCGTCGATGGAGAGGTCCTCGACACCGCCGGTGGGTCCGGCGATCCCGGCGTTGTTGATGAGCGCGTCGAGGCCGCCGAGGGTGTCGAGTGCCGCGGCAAAGAAGGACTCGACGTCGCCCTCGTCGGAGACGTCGGCGCGGGCGGTGAGGGTCCCCGGCAGTGCCGCGGCGGCAGCATCGAGGGCGGCGTCGTCGACGTCGCAGATGGCGAGGCGGCAGCCGGCCGCGTGCAGGACACGGGCGATGGCGAGGCCGATGCCCCCGGCGCCCGCGGTGATGATCACGCGCTGGCCGGCGAGCCCGGTTACGATGTCGGACACGTTCAGCTCCTTTTGTCGCGCAGGGCGAGGACGGCGGCGAGGACGACGCAGCCGAAGACGATGGCGCGGAAGGCGTAGGGAAGGTTGGTGCCGGCGAGCAGCGTCTGCAGTGCGGTGAGGAGCAGGGCGCCACCCACCATGCCGAGGAAGTGCCCGCGCCCGCCGGTGATGAGTGCGCCGCCGACGACGACGACCGCGATCGACGGCAGGAGGTAGTCGTCGCCCATGCCGAGGCTCGCTTGGCCCGCGAACCCCGTCAGCAGGATCCCGACGAGCGCGGCGCAGACCGCCGAAAGGACGTAGACCCCCACGGTGACCCGGCCGACGCGAACGCCGGAGAGCCGGGCCGCCGCAGGGCTGTTGCCGATCGCCGTGACGCGGCGGCCGAACGGCGTGCGCGACAGCAGCAGGGTGCCGGCGACGACGATGATCGCGAGCAGGACCACGACCGGCGTTACGCCGAAGACCCGGCCCGTCATCAGCGTGCGCAGGAGGGGCGAGGCGAAGCCGGAGGGGGTTCCGTCGGAGTAGAGGAGGGCGGCGCCCTGCAGGATGCCGTTGGCGGCGAGCGTGACGACGATCGGCGAAAGGCCGAGCGCGACGACGCCCAGTCCGTTGGCGAGGCCGACGATGGCCGCGACCGCGATGACGATCGGCACCGCGTAGATCAGCGCGACGTCCGACCCCTGGACCAGTCCCGCGCACATGATGCCGGCGAGGCCGATCATCCACGGCACCGAGAGGTCGAGCCCGCCCGTGAGGATCACCGCGCCCTGCCCGAGGGCCAGGATGACGAGGAAGGTCGACAGCACCAGGAGCGAGTTCCAGAAGTGCCAGTTGCCGAGCGTATTGCCGAGAAGGGCCTGCGTCGCGACGAGGACGAGCACGAGGCAGATCCAGGCCGGCAGGCTGTAGCGCAGCGTTCCGGCGTTGCGGGCGAAGAAGCCGGCGGCGACGGGCTGCGCGGTGCCCCGTCCGGCGACGAAGTCGAGCCGCCGGTCGGCGCCGCCGCGCTGGGCGACGCTGGAACCGGCCCGGCGGGCGCGGACGGCACCCGCGAGGCGCCGCAGCGCTTCCATCAGCACCGAGTCGCGACTGAAGGCGCCGACGAGGACCGCGGCCAGCAGCACGCCGGCCTCGGCGATCGTCGAGTAGTAGGCCGAGACGCCGAGGGCGAGGAGCACGTTGACGACGATCATCAGGACGAAGGCGCCGACGATCGTGCCGACGAGCCCGCCGCGTCCGCCGCCGAGCCGCGTGCCCCCGATCACCACCGCGGCGAACATCGGCAGGAGCAGAGAGTTACCGACGAGCGGATCGCCGGAGCCGGTCTGCGCCGAGATGAAGACACCGGAAAGGCCGTAGAAGCCGCCGGCGAGGACGTATGTGGCGAAGCGCACCCAGGCGACGCGCACACCGGTGGCCGCGGTCGACTGGGGTTCGCTCCCGACCGCGTAGAGGGCGATGCCGTAGGGCGACGACTTCAGCCACATCCAGGCGAGCGCGGCGACGAGAAGCAGCACCGCCGGGCTCGGGATCAGCCCGGTGACCGCATCGCCCATGTAGAAGGTGCCGAGAGTCGGGGAGATCATGCCGCCCGGCTGCTCGAGGACCAGCAGGGTCGCACCCTGGACGATGAACATCGTCGACAGGGTCACGACGATCGGCTGCAGCCGCAGGAAGGCGACGAAGAAGCCGTTGACCGCACCGACGGCCATGCCGGTGCCGACGCCGACAAGGGTCCACAGCAGCACGGAGGCTTCGAAATCCATCGGGTCCATGTTCGCCGCCAGCGTCGCGTTGACGAGCGACACGACGGCGCCGGCGGAAAGATCGAACCCGCCGGAGAGGATCACCAGCGTCTGCCCCATGGCGGCGAGCGCGAGCGGCGCGGCGCCGGAGATCTGGTAGGAGATGTCGAAGTAGGTCAGCGGCCCCGGGCTGATCACGTCGATGAACGCGAAGAGGGCGAGGAAGACCGCGAGCGCCGCGATCGGGCCGCGGGAGCGCACCAGGAAGCGGGAGAGGGAGCGGGCGGCGTGCGGGCGGGCGGCGGGCATCGGAATCACGCTCACGCCGCGGCCTTCGCGTTGCCGAGGGCGGCATCCATAATGGTCACCTCGTCGAGGTCGTCCGCGTCGAGCCGTGCCGCCACGTGTCCCTCGTAAAGGACGATCACGCGGTCCGAGAGGTGGACGAGCTCGGGGATTTCGGTGGAGTGGAAGAGGATCGCGCCGCCCGCGTTCGCGAACGCCCGCATCAGCTCGTAGATCTCATGCTTGGTGCCGACGTCGATGCCGCGCGTGGGGTCGAAGAGGAGGAGGATCCGGCTCTCGGCCACGAGCCACTTGGCGAGCGCGATCTTCTGCTGGTTGCCTCCCGAGAACGCGCTCGCGGGACGGTAGGTGGCGCCCCGGGTCACGCTGAGAAGGTCGAAGACCTTGCTGGCGGCACTCTCCTCGCGGGCCCGGTCGGCGAGGCCGAAACGCGTGAAGCGGTCCGCGACGGGGAGGGTCGCGTTGGTGGTGCCGTCGAGCTGAAGAAAGAGGCCCTCGGTCTTGCGATCCTCGGGCAGGAGGCCGATGCGCAGCGACGGGGCGAGCGCATCGGCGGGGGAGGAGAGGTGGACAGGCGCGCCGTCGACCAGCATGGCGCCCTCGTCGATCGGCCTTGCGCCGAACAGTGCCTCGAAGAGGTCGCGCTGGCCCATGCCCTGGAGGGCGGCGACGCCGAGGATCTCCCCGGGCCTGAGGTCGAAGTCGACGTCCCGCAGCTTTGGACCGCTCGACAGCCGGCGCGCCTGAAGGACTGGCGCAGGGGCGGTGTCATTTCTGGGCGGGCGCGCAGGAAAGGTCTGGTCGAGCGAGCGGCCGATGATGAGCTCCACCACCTCGGCATCGGAGAACTCCTCGACGCGGCCGGTACGGATGTGGCGTCCGTTCCTGAGGATGGTCATCGTCTCGCAGAAGTCCCGCACCTCGGGCAGGCGGTGGGAGATGAAGATGACGGTGACGCCGCGCGCCCTGGCGCCGGCGATGATGCGGCCGAGCCATCCGACGTCGCTGCCGGCGAGGGCGGACGTCGGTTCGTCGAGGAGGAGGATCTTGGGCTCGCGGAAGAGCGCCCGCGCGATCTCGATCTTCTGCCGCAGGGCAAGGTCGAGCGTCCCGGCCTCGGCGTGAAGGTCGACGTCGATGCCGAGCGCGTCGAAGTGCGCGGCGACGGCGTCGGCCACCTGCGAGCGCCGCAGCATTCCGAGCGGGCCGACGGGCGCGCGGGGGATCAGCATGTTGTCGAGCACGGAGAGGTCGCGGACCAGGGTAAGCTCCTGGAATGCGGTCTGGATGCCGAGCCGATGGGCGGTGCGCGGGGAGGCGATGCGGGTCGCCGCTCCGTCGACCGCGATCGTGCCGCGGCTCGGCTCGATCAGCCCCGACAGGAGCTTCATCGTGGTGGACTTGCCGGCTCCGTTCTCGCCCAGCAGGGCGTGGACGGTGCCGGGGGCGACTTCGAACGAGACGTCCTCGAGCGCCGTCACCGGGCCGAACGATTTCGATACGCCGCTGAGGGCGACGGCAGGCGGAAGTGTCATGTCGTGTGTCCCGAGAGCGGCGCGGCGGGGTCGCGGGTGACGCCGCTTTGGCGCGGCGGCAGGGTCGGGGGCGCGGCCTGGGCCGCGCCTGGAATCCTAGTTTTCAGGCTCGCCGACGAGCGCGGCCTGCAGACCGACCTCGGGGGTCTCCTCCGAGAAGATCGAGGCGAACCAGCCCGGGTTCTGCACCAGCGAGGGTTTGAAGGCGTTGCAGCCGGCCTTCATCTCCTCCCACGTGCCTTCCTCGCAGAGCTTCACCGTCTCGTTGGTGACGATCGGCAGCGGCAGCGTGGTGTGTTTCTCGACCTCGGCACCTTCCAGGATGTCGACGGCGAGCTTCAGGGCGTAGGCGCCGGAATAGGGCGGGGAGGCATAGGAGATGCGCCGTGCGCCCTGCGGCGCATAGGCACCGGACGACCCCTCGGCCTCGGTGCCGGTCGGCAGCATCTGGATCCGGCCGCCGTTCGAGCCTTCGCCGGCGCACGGCAGGAGGTACTCGGCCGTCCGGCCCGCTTCGAGCTGCATCGCGTTGGCGGTATAGCAGCCGACCTGCATCCACAGCCCGTCGATCTCGTCCCAGTTGCGCGTCGCGAGAAGCTTCGACAGCTCGTTCCGGGCGACGGCCTGGCTCCACATCCCGACAGCGGTGCCGACGACGTTGATGCCGGCCTCGTCGAACACCTTCCTGGCTGCATTGGTGCGCGCGGTGTCGACCGAGGTGCCGGGGACGCCGGTGACCATCACGATGTCACCCTTGCCGCCGAGCTCCTCGACCAGCCATTCGGCGGTGACGCGCCCTGCTTCGCTCTGGTCGATCGTCACGTTGTAGGCGCAGGGTTCGGTGATCTCGGCGTCGTAGGCGATGACGGTGACGCCCTTAGCGCAGGCGTTCTTGACGACCTGGTTCAGTGCGGTCGGCGAGATCGGATAGACGACGATGGCGTCCGCGCCGGCCTGCACCATGGCATTGATCTGCTGGATCTGGCGCTGGGCCGAGGGGCCCGCGACCTGGACCTTGAGGTCCACCTTGTCCCGCAGCGTCTGCGAGCCGGCCATGGCCTTGATCATGTTGGCCGCTTCGGCCTGCCAGTCGTTGCCGATGTAGCTCATCGACAGGAAGACGTTGTGCTTGTCCTGCGCCTGCGCGGCCGGGCCTCCGAGGGCCGACGCCGCCGACAGGGCGGCGGCCAGAGCTAGGGCGTGAACACGTTTCATCGAAATCCTCCCGGGTTCGGGTCCGGTCTCGCTCATGCCGGACGTTTTCGTTCTTGATTAGATATTAGATCAAAAATCTAATGGTGTTCAAGGGGGCCCGAAGCTTGCTATCAAGAGGACCCAACCCGAGAAGGACGCCGATGCCCGCGCTGAACGAGATCGTGACTCCGCTCCGCAAGGAGACGTTGCAGGACGGGGTGCACCGGAAGCTCTGCGAACTGATCCTTCACGGCGGGCTTGCGCCGGGTCAGTCGATCACGGTGGCGAGCCTGGCGTCCGCCTTCGGCGTCAGTCCGATGCCGGTGCGCGAGGCGCTCACGCGGTTGACGGCGGCGGGTGCGCTGACGGTGGTGTCCGGCCGGACCATCGGCATCCCGAGGCTGACGCGCGAACGGCTGGACGATCTGACCCGGGTACGTCTGGAGGTGGAGCAGGCCGCCGCGCGGTGGGCGGCGGAGCGTTCGGACGCGGCGATGATCGAGACGCTCCGGGCCGCACTCGGTCGGTTGCAGGATGCGGAGCAGGGTGGCGAGGTCGCGCTCTATCTACGCGCGAACTACGACTTCCACTTCACGGTCTATCGCCACGCCGGATCCGAGCTGATGCTCGGGATCATCGAGAACCTGTGGCTGCAGATCAGCCCGTACTTTCACATGCTGCAGTCGTCGGGGAACTATCGGATCTCGAACCACCAGCACGAGGCGATGCTCGACGCGCTCGAGGCGCACGATCCGGTGGGCGCGGCAGGCGCACTCGCGGCGGACATCCATGCCGCCTACGGAACGCTCGTCGAGACGCTCGGCCTTCTCGACTGACCGGACCCGCCGGCGGGCATCCCTTTCGGCAATCCCGAAAGCAGCCGCGCAGGAGTGGCTATCTGAACAACAAACCGGGGCATTGACCACGCGCGCCATGCGGCGCCGGGACCACGGAGCCACCCCCTGCGGCGTGCGCCAGCAACGGTCCGGATCGTTCGCGCCGAAACCCGGCAGTGGTGACTGCCGGACGCTATCGGATCCGGCGGCGCCGGACGGCGTAACCGCTCAAATCAGGTTCTGAGCGGCAAGGGCCGACCGTGCCGGCCGGGCCGTGTGGATGGCACGCGCCAGATCGCCGGGGGCCGGGGCCGTCGCGAGCCGCCGGCGAATCTCGGCCTGCTGCTGCGGGGTGAACACGGTGGCGAAGCGGGAGCCCGCCATCTGGATCGGCCCGGACACGTTCGATTTCCACGTCTCGTAGGAGAGGACCGCGGACGTGGTGTCGGGGGTCAGCATGGCGTCCGTGAAGTCGAGCCCGACGTGCGCGGCGATCGCCCGCGCGGCCGCGTGCGGCTCGCGCACCACATCGTCGTAGTAGAGGACGAGGTGGCCCGGCCTGCCGACCTTGCCGAGGCTGCACTGCACGCCCCTTCGCCACAGCGCCACCATGCGCGGAACCGTATCGGCGCCCCGCAGATACCGATGGCTCCAGCCCTCATGCCGGTCCGCCGCGTGCTTGATCGACGCGATGGTGTCCTCGGCGTTGCGGACGATATGGATGAAGATCGCGTCGTCGACCAAGGCGCTGATGAGGTCGGTGCGGAAGATGTGGTTGGGCGTCTTCTCCACCCAGGCGCCGCCTCGTGCCGCCTCGTCGAGCGTCGAAACGAAGGCCCGGGTCATCCCCCTGATGCTGCCGGCATTCTCGGCGAAGCGGTGACGGTGGTGCTCCAGCCCCGCGCGACCGAGGAATTTCTCGATATTCGCCTCCGCGCGCCGCGACGGGATGTCCATGGTCCGGCGTGCCCGGGCGACGCCCGCCCGCGCCATCGCCGCGCCGCCTCGGGTCCGGCCGCCATTGGCGAGGCCGAACTTCTTCCAGTCGAGGTCGTCGACGATCGTGCTGAAGAAATGGCTCTCCGGAAAGGTCGTCACGTCGGGATGCGCCGCCAGCATGCTCTGGATGAGGGTCGTCCCGGAACGGGGGACGCCGCCGATGAAAATGCGCCGCAAGTTCGCGTTGCTATCAGCCAAACCGCTTCTCCACCGGCGCGGCGGCCCTCCGGACCGCCACGACCACCAAGCCGCACGTGAATCCAGGATGAGAATAGGCGGCCCGGGGGGCATAGACTTCAACATTTGGCAGGCCGCCGGGCGAACCTCATCCGGCGCAGTCCGTTCGACCGCCTCTTGCGCACCCCCGGAAACTCCGGCCCTTCTTCGTAAGCCGATCAGTGGCGTCGATTCCAGCGGAGCAGGATCACCGCGTCGTCGTCCGACCGAGCCGGTCGGACGACCGCCCCCACGGCGAGGACGACAAGCAGCCCCCGCGCCCCGGTGCCGGCGCTCCGGGGCGGGGAGGCGGCATGACCCGCCTCGCCAACCCGAGACGGCGGTCCGGCGTCGGCCAGCCGACCGTCAAGCTGCCCGGTGTCCGGGGGCTCAACCGAGAGAAGGACGATCCCGAGAATGACTGCCGTCTATCAGACGATCGCTGCCGCGAAGGCCGCAACGATTATCGAACCTCGCTGCTACCTCATGGACCGCAAGGCCTACATGGTGAAGGCGGCCACCAATCCGTCTCACGCGCTCAAGTTCCAGAGCGTCGGGGGCCAGTGGTGGGAGCCCGAATGGCATGGCGAGGCGCTGGTCGAGTGGGGTGGAGCCGTCGTCGGCGACGACGAGGCCAACGCCGTCGACAACCGGACAGCCATCCAGAACGTGATCAACTACGTCGAGTTCAAGGGCGGTGGAACCGTCACGTTCGGCCCCGGGATCTACTGCTCGAACGGTCTCGTGGTCGATGAGCCGGGCGTCGTGCTTCGGGGTTGCCGGCCGACGGATACCTGGCGGCCGAGCGAGGGCGGCGACATGCACGGCACCATCCTTCGCGTCATCTCGACGGGAGGGGACGGCATTCGCCTCAAGGCGAGCGAGTGCGACGTGGTCAACATCGCGATCTATAGCGGCGAAGAGCGTGCGGCGATGCCGTACGGCGGAACGCGAAACGGCATCCGCCTGGAGGCCGACGACTCTCCCGGCATGCGCGTCACCAGCGCCACGCTGCACAACGTTCTCGTCCGCGATCAGCCCGGAAACGGCATCATGTTCGCCGGTCTCGGCGTCTCGAACACGATGAGCCACGTCACCGCGATCGCCAACAAGGGCCACGGCATCCTGTTCGACGGCGGCGACCACACCGCGCGCGTGAACAAGGATCGTCCCGGCATCATCGAGATCGTCCAGGCCCGGACGACCGACAACGACGGTCACGGGATCTGTGTCGGCCACCCCAGCACGGGCACGAACGGCACGGTTCCGTACCGGGTGAACCTCGTCAACTGCGAGGCCTACCGGAATGCCAAGTCCGCCTCGGTGCGCCATCAGGCGTCGAACCACTACCTCGTCGGCGAGAACATCACGATGGACCACTGCGCCGCCTCCGGCTACACGACCGACGAGCTGAAGCCGAACCCGGACCTTTCCGCCGTCTGGCTCGCCGGCGTGGATATCCGCGTCGAAGGCAACCGCCTCCTCTCGTCGAAGAACCCGATCGTCAGGATCGGCTCCGTATCGGGCCTGACGAACCGGGACATCCGCATCGCCGGGAACCGCAGCATCAACAACGGCGATCCGGCGGACTACTTCGTGCAGGTGAGTACCGGCGGCCCGACCACCTACGGCCTGATGGTCCTCGACAATGGCGGCGTCGTCGCCGCCGGCAACGGCCCCTCCGCGTCCTGGCGCTACTCCGACGGGTCCATCGCGTACAACCCGTCGTAGCCGAGGCGGGCGGCAACGGCCTGCGTCGGAGCGGTCTTCCGGAGTCCCCACTGACCGGCTGGCCGCGCGGGTCCCGGGCGGTGGAGCGGGCCGCCGCGCTGTGATTCGGGGCGCAGGTGTGGGCGATGCATCGTCCGGCCGGCCGGTGCGCCGACAGGGCCGAACGAGTGTGTCCGGATGACACTTTCGGATGCCCCGGACGCGAAATGCCGACCCTGACGGCGAGAATCGGCCGATCGGGTGACATGCGTGACCCCTGCGGCACGCCTACGATCCTGGTCCGGAAGAGGTCGCGGGCCGAGGTAGCGGGCATGATCCGAGCGGATTCTACGATTCGATCCCGCCGCCGGGTCATGTTCCCGAGGGGCGCCGTTGCGGCCTTGCTGGACTTTGTCGCCGTCGGCGTCGCCGCGCTCTGTCTCCTCGCCCCGGCGGCCTGGAACGGTGCGCCGTTCCCGAACAGCGACACGTTGAGCTACCTGAGGGTCGGCGATGCCGCCGCGCATGCGATGCTGGACAAGCTCGGTTTTGCGGACGCAGGCGCCTGGCTACCCCGTGCCCCGGACGTCGAACCGGACGGGAGTGCCGATGCGTCCGCGACGAGTGCGTCCGACGAAGCCATTCGGATGGGCACCACATATCTCGGTGCGCGATCGATCTACTACGGTCTCCCGGCCTATCTCCTGATGGTCCTCGGAGGGTTCTGGGCGGTCGCCGTCGCGCAGGCCGTCCTCGCCGCCGTCACGCTCCGTGTCGTTCTGTCGGCCATGGTGCCGTACATCGCGCCGGGCGCGACCGTGGCGCTCGCAGCACTCCTCACGCTGACGACACCCCTCGGATTCCTCGTATCCAACATCATGCCGGACGTGTTCCTCGGCCTCGCGGCGGTGTCGGCGGCGGTGCTCATGGCCTGGTTCGACCGGCTGGGCCGAAGCGGCGTCGTCTTCCTCTGCCTGATGCTGGCGGCAGGCGTGCTCGTCCATTCGACGCATGCCCCGATCCTCGCCGCGGGGGTTCTCGCCGGGGCGGTGGTCGGCAGCCTGCGCGGACTGGCCTTCTGGCGCCGGGGAACCGTCATGTCGCTCGTCGTGATCGTCGCCGGGCTGGCGGCTGTCCTCGGTGCGAAGAAGGCGGAGGAGATCGCTCTCGGCCAGCCGCTGCGCAATCCGCCGTTCCTGATGGCGCGTGTGGTCGCCGACGGCCCCGGCCGCGCCTGGCTCGACGCGGCCTGCCAGGAGCGTGACCTTGCGCTGTGCGCCTTCCGCGACAGGCCGCTGGATGACAGCCAGGCCATCCTCTGGGGGACCGACCCCGCGTCGGCGGTCTTCTGGCCGGCCGACTATGCGACGCGCGTCCGTGTGATCGACGAGGAGCGCGAGGTCGTCCTCGGCACGCTTCTGTCCGACCCGCTCGGCGTCGCCTCGGCCACGGCGACGAACGTCCTGCGCCTCACCGGACGCACCGCCCTCGCGGCCGAGCTCGACTGGAACATGCCGCCGGAGATCTGGCGCGACTTCGACGATTACGCCCCGGGAACCGCCGACGCCTACGCTGCGAGCGCCGCCTATCGTGACGCGATACCCTTCGCCCTCGTCGACGGATGGTTTGCGGCTGTCGGCATCGCCGCCCTCGGAGCCGCGCTGGCGCTTCTCGTGTACTCCGCACGCTCGGCGAGCGGGATCGGCGCCGCCGCGATGATCGCGGGCAGCGTCATCATCGCGGTCGTCGCCGCCAACATCGTCCTGTGTGGCGCCGCGTCGGGGCCGTTCGACCGGTACGGCGCGCGCGGCCTCTGGCTCGTGCCGCTCGTTGCGCTCGCCTTCCTGTACGGCCTGCGGCGCACCGTCGGCACGGCGACGCGCGGCGCCACTCCCGCCCCGACCGAGCGCGCGGTCCCGCCGGGGGCCGGTTCGCCGCAATTTGGTTCAAAGCTCGAGGAACTTACATGATGCAGGCTATGCCCGTCAGGGTCGTCGAGGCGTTCCAGCCGGAGAAGGTGCCGTCGGTCGCCGTGCTGCTGCCCTGCTACAACGAGGCCGGGGCGGTCGGCGCCGTGATCGACGCGTTCCGCAGGGCCCTGCCCGATGCGACCATCTTCGTGTACGACAACAACTCGACCGACGGGACAGCCGAGATCGCAGCCGCCCACGGCGCGGTGCTGAGGCGCGAGCCGCGGCAGGGCAAGGGGTACGTGGTAAGGCGCATGTTCGCCGACATCGACGCCGACATCTACGTCCTCGCCGATGGTGACGACACCTACGACGCCGAGAGCGCGCCGCGCCTCATCACGATGCTCCTCGCCGGACCGAACGATGTCGTGAACGGCGGGCGGGTGGCGCTCTCCAACGGCGCGTACCGACCGGGCCACCGGCTCGGCAACAAACTCCTCAGCGGGATGGTTCGCCTCGCCTTCGGCGCCAACTGGACCGACATGCTGTCGGGCTACAAGGTCATGTCGCGCCGCTTCGTGAAGAGTTTCCCGATCACCTCGCGCGGTTTCGAGATCGAGACCGAGCTTCTCATCCACACCATGGAGTCGCGCGCGCCCTCGGCTGAAGTGATGACCCCGTACCGCGAACGGAACGCCGAGACGGTCAGCAAGCTGAGAACCTTCCGTGACGGCTTCCGGATCCTGCGGCTCATCCTGCTGCTGATCAAGGACGAGCGGCCGCTCCTGTTCTTTTCGGCGGTCGCCGCTCTCCTCAGCCTGATCGCGCTGATTCTCGCGACGCCGATCCTGATCGAATACGCCGAGACCGGCCTCGTCCCGCGCCTGCCGACCGCCGTCCTTGCCACCGGCCTGGTGCTGATGAGCGCGCTGTCGCTCGTCACGGGATTCGTGCTCGACGGCATCGCGACCGCCCGCCGGGAGTTCAAGCAGCTCTTCTACCTCTCGGGCCTGCCGGCGAAGGACTGACGGGCGTCATGGTGCTCCGCTTCCTGAAGTTCGCCGTCGTGGGCGGTGCGGCCTTCGTCGTCGATGCGGCGCTGTTCGCGGGCGGGGTCGAAATCGCCGGGCTCGCGCCGGTGCCGGCGCGGCTTCTCGCGTTCTCGGTCGCGCTCTCCTTCAGCTTCGCTCTCAACCGCGCGGTGACGTTTGCCGACCGGCCGCGGCGCGGGGCGCGGCAGTTCGCGCTCTACGCGGCAGCCAGCGTTCTGGCCGGGGCGGCGAACCTGTCGACCTTCGCCGCTGTCCTCTGGGTCCTCCCGCCGGCCGCCCTTGCGCCCTACATCGCCATGCCGATCGGTGTCGCCGTTGGCCTCGCGATCAATTTCGCGCTCTACAATCTCGCGGTCTTCGCGCCGGCCCAGCGGACGGGGGAGGCCTGAGCGCGGGGGCACCGTCCCGCTTCCCCCGAAAGGATGATACCCCGCATCCATTTGGTGGAGGGGGGCACGAACGGCGGCCCGGCCGAATCATCGCCGGCGCTCGTCCATTCTCCCGGCGGTCGATGCCGGGATGACCGAGGCTGAACCTCGAGCCAATGCACTCCGAAACCCTGTTCTTATGTCGATGCGGGTTCGATCCGCGCCGATTGGAATGCGTTTTGCCGATGTGAAAAATTGTATTTTGGCAATGAATCATGTCGTTATTGTGCGCGTTGCGCGGGGCCGTCTGATCCCCGGGGTAACGCTCAAATTCAAAATCGCGATGTCCGTAACAGATTTTGTCCGATAGGGAAGTCGTCGCATGCGCTATGCGCTCGGATTATTGGTTGCGCTGTCCTTCGCATTTGTTGTTCAGCTTTCGACAATCGTGTCGATACCGGTGCCAGACAATTCGAATTTTCACCCCGGTCAGGACGCAACCCCGCCTCAGTGGCCCCCTAGGCACGCCGCCGCCCTGCAATGGGGCCGGCCCGTCAAGTCCGCCAATCAGTCTAGAGGCATCATCCTTATGGCCACCTATTACGTCGCAACGACTGGCAACGATGCGGGGAACGGCAGCGCCGACTCCCCGTGGCGTACGATCTCTCATGCGATGTCCACCGAGCTTCAGCCCGGCGACGAAGTCGTCGTCCGGCCGGGGACGTACAATGAGCAGGTCGATATCAACCGTGGCGGCTCGGCAAGCGGCGATGTCACCCTGCGATCAGAAGTCCCGGGCGAGGCGCTGATCCGGCCGCCGTCCAGTGGCTGGACCGCGATCAACGTCAACGACGACTACGTGACCATCGACGGCTTCGACATCGCCGGTGCCAACGGCTCCGGGATAGGCTCGGCCGATGTGCACCACATCACCGTCAGCAACAACATCATCCACGACAACGGCGAGTCGGGCGTTCAGCTCAACTACGGCGAGTTCTTCATTGTCGAGGGTAACGAGATCTACGGCAATGCCGCGAGCGGCTGGTATTCGGGTATCTCGATCTACCAGGCCCGGAACATTACCGGCGATACCGAGACCGAAGGCCCCCGAATCATCATCCGGGACAACGTCGCCTACGACAACGTAACCGAGGTTGCCCCGCACACGGACGGTAACGGAATCATCCTCGACGACTTCCAGAATAACCAGAACGGCAGCACCTGGGGGACGTACCAGTACGAGAGCCTGGTCGAGAACAACCTGCTCTACGAGAACGGCGGCAAGGGGATCGCGATCCACTGGAGTGACAACGTCACCATCAGCAACAACACCGCCTACCATAACAACCACAGTCCGTATCTGGACGGGACCTGGCAAGGCGAGCTCAGCAACCAGGACGCGAATAACAACGTCTGGGTCAACAACATCGCGATCGCGGATCCCGAGTTCAACAACCAGAACAACACGGCGATCGGGTTCTACGGAAACAACAGCAACGTCGAGTGGGCGAACAACATCACCTACAACGGCCGCGATGGCGATGGGTCGATGCGGCTCGATGGTGGCAACCCCGCCCTGTCGGCGGCGGACGGCAACCTCCTCGGCGTCGATCCGCAGCTCGTCGATCCCGCGAACGGTGACTTCAGGCTGAGCGCCGACTCGCCCGCGATCGACGCGGGCAGCCAGGACTACGGCGTGGCCAGCGACGACCTTGCGGGCAATGACCGCACCGTCGGAGAGGTCGACATGGGCGCCTACGAGTATGGGAGCACGTCGACAGGCGGTTCCACCGGCGGCTCGACCGGCGGTTCGACGGGCGGTTCCACTGGCGGTTCGACCGACGGCTCCACGGACGGCTCGACCGACGGTTCCACCGGCGGCTCCGATGGCGGCGAAGCTCCGACGCCGGTCGCGGCCAACGACGATTCCGGGTTCGTCGTGACCGCGGGAGAAGCGACGACGATCGATTCGAGCGCGCTCCTGGCGAACGACGTGGGCAGCGGCACGCTCGACGTCACCGACGTCATGAACGCCGTCGGCGGCTCGGTCAGGCTGAACGCTTCGGGCGACGTCGTCTTCACAGCCGCCGCGGACGCGGCAACGGCCGGCTTCGACTACGAGGTGACCGACGCGAATGGCACCGTCGACACGGCGACCGCGTCGATCTCCGTCCAGCCCGCGACCGACCTTCCCGGCGGCGAGCAGGTGAGCTTCTGGGGCGACGCCATGCCCGACGTTCAGTCGGCCAGCGACACCGCCAGCGTCGAGCTCGGTCTGCGCTTCTCCGTCGACGAGGCCGGGACCATCGACGCGCTGCGCTTCTTCGACGGCGACGGGAGCGACGGCGTGCAGACCGGCCGGCTCTGGTCCTCCAGCGGTCAGGAAATCGCCTCGGTCGAGTTTGAAGCGAGCGGCACCGGCTGGAAGACGGCCGCGCTCGACCAGCCGATCACGGTGAGGGCGGGCGAGAGGTACGTCGTGTCCTACCATGTGGACGACGGCGGCTACGCGGTGTCCCAGAACGCGCTCACCGGATCCGCCGACGCCGGGCCGATCAGCCATTCGTCGAATGCCGGTGTCTTCGCCTACGGCGACGGCGCCACGTTCCCGAACGGGACGTACCAGTCCAGCAACTACTTCGCCGACGTCGTGTTCAGCTCCGCCGGGTCGACTGCGGTGCCCGAGGCATCCGGATCGACGACGATCTGGAGCGACGGGGCAAGGCCCGACATCGCGTCCGACCCGGACACGGATGGCGTCGAGCTCGGCCTGAAGTTCCAGGTCAACGAGGACGGCGAGATCGATGCGCTGCGCGTCTACGACGGAGCGGACGGCGGCCCGAACTACACCGGGCGTCTGTGGACTGCGTCCGGCCAGGAGCTCGCCTCCGTCACGTTCGAGGACACCGATCAAGGCTGGCATACGGCGCTGCTCGAGACCCCCATCGAGGTCACGGCCGGCGAGAGCTATGTCGTGTCCTACCATGCTCCCGAAGGGGGCTACGCGGTGAGCCAGGACTACTTCACGACCGAGCTGGAGGCCGGCCCCATCTCGCTGGCGCCGGACGCCGGTGTGTACACCTACGGTGACGAGGGGGCGTTCCCGAGCTCGACCTACGGCGCAAGCAACTACTTCGTCGACGTCGTCTTCGACGAGACACGTGACGGCACCTCCGCCGTGACGGAAACCACCGGGTTCCTCTTCTGACCGATCCACGGCGGCTCCAGGACGACCGCTTCCCCCCATCCGCCTCGGCATGAGCAGGCCATCGGTCGGCGCGCACGCGTGAGCGTGCCGGCTGCGGCACGCCGGCCCTGTCCGGTCCGGTCGAGGACGCGGCCGGGCCGGTGTGCCCGGTCCAAAATCGCCCCACCGCGCTCGTCGCGGTGGGGCTCTCCTCGACATCCCGGTCCTTCCTGAAGGGCGTCGACCGGTATCACGCCCGCCGAAGTGCCGCCGCGTGCGTCGAAAACATCAGGAGACAGGTGGTGTAGACGACGAAGAAGAAGTCGTTCGAGGACAGAAACGTACTCTCCGTCAGGTTCAGCAGGACGAAGGTGGAGACGAAGACGTTGGCCCAGAGCCAGTCCGATCCGCCCGGACGGGACAGGAGCGCCGTCCCGTGGCGCAGGCCACGCAGGATCACGCACACGAGGAGCACGAACCCCACCAGCCCGAGGCCGAGGAGGGTGTCGCGAAATCCGTTGTGCGCGTGCGGGGCATTCCAGCCGACGCTGGCCCAGATCGACCAGGCGGCCGGGTTGGCCTCGGACCAGAAGGCCTCGTAGCCCCAGCCGAGCACGGGCCGCTGGGCGATCATGGCGTCGACCTCTTCCCAGAGCGGGATACGGCCGGTCAGGGTGGCGTCCTTCCCCACCGATTCCAGCACGAACACCGACGCCGGGACCGCGAACACCAGGAAGATCGCGAAGAGTTCGGCGACCGCGACCACCAACAGCAGGCGCTTCAGGCCGGCGACCTGCGCGAACGCCAGAAAGGCGGCGCAGGCGGGACCGGCCATGAGCAGGATGAACAGGGACGTCCCGGACTGCGACATGAGCAGGCAGGCGAGGCTGGCCACGAGGAGGGCGAGGCCAAGCCTCCTGCGCCCCAGGCTCCGGTCGGCCAGCAACGCGACGTTCATGATGGTGGCCGCGGCGGCGTACCACCCGAGGACGTTCTTGTGCGTGAAGATCCCGCGAAGCTCGGGCACGTCCGGCATCAGCGCGAGGCGGGGCGACAGAACCAGCATCGCCAGACTCCCGACCATACAGAACCCGAGGACGCTGACGAGCAGGAGCAGGAGCAGGCGTGGGGTGAAGCGCGCCGCGAGAAGGTAGGCCAGCAGCACCGACATCAGAAGTCCGACCGCCCGCCGAAGCGTCACCGATCCGCTCACCGACCAGACGGACGAGACGAGCGGCATCAGCAGGAGGGCCGAGAGAACGAGGTTCCGCCGCAAGACCTTGAGAACCGCGTCGAGATGCGGCGCCATGAGAGCCAGGGTGATCGCATAGGCGGGGACCTGAAGCGCCCGCAAGACCGAACGGACCGAGTCGACGCTGCCGTCCGGGGACGCGAGGAGCAGGGGGAAGAGCGCGCCGGAGTAGAGGAACAGCGCGACGGCACAGCCGGCGAACTCCAGCGCCCGCCATTCGACGCCTAGCCCGACCGCGCTGTTACGGAGCACAATGCTCAAGTCCCGCACCCTCCGGAGCTCGCTCCTGCACGCGGCTTGGCAACGGCGCAGACAAGCGGGAGCAACCGGACCGTCGCCGGGCGTGGCCGGCGAGGCAAGCCGGCCGAGCGGCAACCCCCTACACCTATTGGGGGATCGGGGTGCCTGATTGCTCGTCTGCTGGCGCCCGAAAGGCGCAAGTGTGCCCGCACCGTCCGTCGAACGCAGCGCTCGCGGTCGGCGCGGAAGGAGGCTTCGATGGTGAGGCCATGGCCCGCGCAACCCGTCCGCTCGCGATCCGCGAACGACCGTGACGTTGGCACCGCCGACGTTCGCGGGGCATCCGTCCGTCCGGCCCACAATCGGAGCGCTTCTTTGGTATGAACAGCCATCAGAAGATCGGCAGCCCGAGCCTCAGGCTCGAGGCCGCGTTCGCGCCGGAAGTTCCCGACGATGTGGTCGATGTCTTCGCCATCCTGCGGCTCGTGCGGCGGCGCATCGGTCTGATCGTCGTGATCGCCGGTCTGCTCACAGTGGCCGCCGTGCCGGCAATCCTCGCGATCAAGACCGAGTACCACGCCCGGGCGCGGGTCCTGCTGCAGACCCCCCTTCGGGATATCGACCCCGACAAGCCGGATGGAATCGACATCGGGACGGAGGTCGAGCGGCTCTGGTCACGGCCCGTCGCGCGCCGGGTGATCGACGAGCTGAAACTGGCCGATGTCCCCGAGTTCAACCCGGCGCTGCGCGGGCCCTCGACCATCGACGCCCTCCGCCAGTTCATCGCGTCCGCCTTTGCGAGCAGCCACGGGGACGGGGGTGAGGTCGCCGAGGTCGATCCGTCCGAGCGCATCATGCAGGCGTACTACGCGCACCTCGACATCCGCAGGGCGGACACGTCCGAGGTCGTCGAGATCGGCTTTGGATCGACCGATCCCGCGCTCGCGGCGATGGCCCCCAACGCGCTCATCGATGCCTATCGTGACGATGCCCGCGAGCGCCGGCTTGAGCGGGTGGCGGCGGGAGAAACCGTCCTGGCCGGGCGGATGGACGAGCAAAAGCAGCGGATCGAGGCGGCGCGCGCCTCCGTTCGGGCGTTCGAGACCACCAACGCAGCCGACCTGAGACAGGCGACGGATGCGGAGCAGACCGTCGCCAGCCTCTCGGCGGAGCGCGGCGCGCTGCTGCGCGAAAAGGCGGAGGTCCAGTCACGGTTGCAGGCTGCCGAGCTGGGCGCAAAGGGCGGGGGCCTCGACGACGGCGGCATAGACGACCCGAACCTCTTCGCCCTCCAGCGCGAGCTGGACGCCAAACGCTTTCAGTACGCGGAATTCAGCGCCAAGTACGGCGCCGCCCACAAGTCGACGATCGAGGCGGAGACCGCCATGCGGGAGACCGAGGTGGCGATCGAGGCGGAGCTGCAGCGCCAGATCGGCGTGCTGCGGAGCCGGCTGACGGCCATCGCCGACGCCGACGAGGCGCTGTCGCGCGCGCTCGGGACGGCGCGGGTCGCACTCGTGGACGTTCGCCGCAGGGAGGCCGAGCATCTCGAGCTCAAGCAGGGCGTCGAGCGAGAGATCGAGACGCTGACGTCGCTCGAGGCCAGCCGCCGCACGCTCCAGTCACGGATCGACGTGCCGACCGTGGAACTCGAGGTCCTCTCGCCGGCAACGATACCGCTCGATCCGCAGGGGTACGGCCGGGCGACCTACGCGGTCGCATGGTCGCTCGTCGCCGCGGCGATCGCCTTTACGGTGGCTCTGGCGATCGAGGTCGCCGACCGCTCGGTGCGCAGCACCCGTCAGCTTTCCGGAGCCGCCAGGCGCGCAGCGGCGGTCCTTGTCCCCGGCATCCGCCGCCGCGACGCGGAGCGCTTGATGTCCGGCCGGGAGCGGCGGACCGATCCCGCCCTGTCCGAGGCGATGCGGATGATCATGCTGCGCCTCGAGCACTCGGCGCCGGAACTGCAGAGCGTCGTCGTCACGTCGACCAGGACGGGCGTCGGGGCGTCGTTCATCGCGACGGCTCTGGCGCAGGAGTATGCCCGCAACGGACAGGCCGTGCTCCTCGCCCAGATCGGCTGGCGGTCGCATCGAGACAGGGGTACTCCGGGATGGTTCGGCTTCGTCAAGGTCGCCGAACGACCGGTGTCCGTGGGCCATGTCATCTGCGAAAGCGCCGGCGAGGGCATCGCCGTGCTGAAGTGGGGGGAGCGGATGACCTCGCTCCTGAAGGACCGCGACGCCATCGACTGGATCCTGCGTCAGGCGGCTGCGGAAGATCGCCTCGTGATCTTCGACTGCCCTCCGGTGCTCGAGGCCGTGGACGCTCTCGTCGTCGCCGGTCGGGCCGATCGCGCGCTGCTCGTCGTCAAATGGGGAGCCACGGCAAGGAGCGATGCGGAGGCCGCGTACGAGCGCCTGTCGGAGGTCTGCCTGAACCGGATCCTCATGTCGGTCAACATGGTCGAGAGGGGACGGCATGCGCTCTACGGCTTCCCCGACGCCGGGCTGATGGCCCGCGCCTGAGCCCCCGTCTGCGCCCGCGCGGCGCCCGCCCGGCGATTGATGCGCTCTGACGAGGCGCGGGGCCACACGGATGCCGGAACGGTCCATACTGGGGTCCGGAACACCGTGGGAGAGAGACGTGCCGGAATTCCCAGAGATAGCGGAAGCGGCGGCCAGTGGCGCGGTCGCGGCGACCTACGCGGACATCAAGGCGACCTCCGGACTGGCGATGGTCAACCTGATCTACCGCCACATGGCGACGATACCGGGTGCGCTCGAATGGGGCTGGGCGACGATCCGCGACTCCATCCGCTACCCACGGATCGAGGGCGCGCGTGCCGGGCTGTCCGTGCCGGCATTCGGGGCGCCGCTGCCGGCGGAGGCCTACGTCTCGGTCGGTCTCCGGGAAGAGGCCGTGCGCTCGGCGCTCGCGGTGGTCGGCAGCTACAATACCGCCAACGCGCTGAATCTCGTGACGCTGACGGCGCTCCTGCGGCTGATCGACGTGGCGGCGGGGGAGGCGGCGGCTGAGCGTGGCCCTGCGGCGACGCGGCCGGGCGCCTCGGACCCGATACCGCCGATCGTGGCGATGGACGCGATGGACGAGCCAACCCGGCACATGGTCCTCGCGCTGACCCGAATGGGCGACGTCGGGCCGGCGGACAGCGGAATCGTGCCCTCGCTCTACCGGCACCTCGCGCACTGGCCGCCCTACCTCGGTTTGGTGCTCGCCGTCCTTGTTCCGCTGGATTCGTCCGGCCTGCTGAAGAGGGCGCGGGAAGAGCTTGTGGAGGAGGCGCGAAGGATGGCGGAGCCGCTGGTCGACGAAGCCCTTGCGCGTGGCGTGGCCTCGTTGCCGGTCGCGGCGAGGGCGCCGCTCCGTTCCGCCCTCGAGACCTTCACCGGCTACACCATCGCCAATATGCTGCCCATCGGCAATACGCTGATGGCGCTCGGCCCGCCGGACTGGCGCCCCGCCGCGCACCAGGGCTGAAGCCGGTTGCAGTGCGCGGCAAGGGAGGACTTGGCGCGCGGGGTGCCGGCTGCGGTTGAGCCGCGCCGCCGCTGGCCACGGCACGCCAGCGACGGGGGCGCTTCGCCACTGACCGTCACGACGACTTCGTCGAGGTGCCAGCGCCACCGCGGCCCGGCCGCCATCGCTTCGCGGCGCGCTAGGGGGTCGGGACGGCGGCCGGCTCGGAGGCGAGCTCGCCGAGGTTCAGCAGCGCCCGGTACTCTCCGCCCTGCGCGAGAAGCGCGTCGTGGCTTCCCTGTTCCACGATGCGGCCGTGATGCACGACGAGGATCCGGTTGGCGCGCCTCACCGTCGTCAGCCGGTGCGCAATGATGAGTGTCGTGCGGCCCATCGCGAGTTCGAACAGGGCGCTTTGAACCTGCGCCTCAGTGCGGGTGTCGAGCGCCGACGTCGCCTCGTCGAGGATCAGGATGGCGGGGTCCTTCAGGAACATGCGCGCGATGGAAAGGCGTTGCTTTTGCCCACCCGACAGCTTGACGCCGCGTTCGCCGATCACCGTGTCGAGGCCGTCCGGCAACGCGGCCACCGTTTCGGCGAGGCTCGCCTTCTCCATCGCCGCGACGATCTCCGCCTCCGTCGCGCCGAGTCGGCCGTAGGCGATGTTTTCACGCACCGTTCCGCCGAACAGGAACACGTCCTGCTGCACGACACCGACCTGGCTCCGCAGCGAGGCGAGCGTCATGTCCCGCACGTCGATCCCGTCGATCGTGACGGCGCCGGCGGCGACGTCGTAGAACCGCGGCACCAAAGAGCAAAGGGTCGTCTTGCCGGCACCCGACGGGCCGACGAAGGCGACCGTCTCGCCCGCCGAAACCTCGAGGTTCAGACCGCGCAGGACCGGCGGGCCGCCGGCGTACCCGAAGCGCACATCGTCGAAACGGATCGCGCCGGCGAGCATGACCTGACGGGCGCGGGGCCGGTCGGTCACGTCCGGCTCGGTGTCGAGAAACTCACAATAGCGGCGGAAGCCCGCGATCCCCTTGGGATAGGTCTCCAGCACGGCCGCCATCTTCTCGATCGGCCGGAAGAAGACGCCGACGAGAAGCAGGAAGCCGACAAAGCCGCCGATCGTGAGGTCGCCCTCCACGACGTAGTACGTGCCGGCGACCATCACGATGACCTGCGTGGCGCGCATCGTCATGTAGTTGAGCGCCTGCGAGGCGGCGGTGATCCAGTAGGCGCTGAGCTTGCGCCGCCGGTACTCGGCGTTGTTCGCGGCGAACAGGGTGCGTTCGTGCTCCTCGTTGGTGAAGGCCTGCACGACACGGATGCCGCCGACATTCTCCTCGATCCGCGCGTTGAAATCACCGACCGAGGAGAAGATCTGCCGCCACATGTCGGTCATCTTCGCGCCGTAGCGCGTGGTCACCCAGGCCCCCAGCGGCACGACGACACCCGAAATCAGCGCCAGTTCCACATGCACGAACAGCATGAGGACGAACGCACCGACGAACGTCATCACGGCGATGAAGATGTCCTCCGGACCGTGATGGGCGATCTCGCCGATCTCCTCGAGGTCCTTGGTGAGGCGCGCGACGAGGTGGCCTGTCTTGACGCGGTCGAAGTAGGCGAACGAGAGCCGCTGCAGATGCTCGAAGGCCCGGCGGCGCATCTCGGTCTCGATGTTGATGCCCAGCATGTGGCCCCAGTAGGTGACCACGGCCATCAGGACGGTGTTGAGGACGTAGACGGCCATCAGCGCCGCCGTCGCCAGTAGGATCAGCGACCAGTCGCCGGAGGGCATCAGCCGATCGACGAAGAGCTTGATCGCGACCGGAAAGGTGAGTTCGAGCAGTCCGGCGAGAACGGCGGAGCCGAAGTCGAGGGCGAAGAGACCGCGCCAGGGTGCGTAGTAGGCGAAAAAGCGTCGGAGCATCGAACTCGCTTGGGGATGGTGGTGAGCGGGTGGGGCGATCGGCATGGCGCGTCGCCCCTCGTTCGGTGCCGGCGCCGACCGGGCGAGGGGGGCCGTCAACGGATCCCGTCGCCGAGCGGGCCGACGCTGCGCTGCCAGGCCGCGAACGCCTCCGCGAGGCCGTCCTTGATCGCGCGCTCCTGCCGGTCGAGCCTCTCGATCGCATCGTTGACGGCGCCGACGCTGGCCGGATCGGCGGACCGCGACAGCTTCAGGAGCTCGAAGTTGAGCGACCGCGCGCCCCTGACCAGCGCCTCGATCTCGTCGCACCAGGCCATGAAGCTCGCCGTGTCGCGCTGCAGCGCCCGCCAGAAGAAGGCGAAGCCGTGCTCGTAGGCGTACTTGCGCACCAGGAGCAGCGGGAAGTCGGCGACCGCGTCCTCCAGCGCTGCAAGGTCGCCGCCCGGCCTCACGTGGGCGGCAACAACGGTCCTCAGCGCGTCGAACAGCGGGTTGGAACGAGGGTGGAAGCTCGCCTCGAAGTAGGCCGCGATGTCGTCCGGCGAGGGCGCCCGCGTCGCGGACCGGTCGACGATGTATCCGCCCTCCACCGACGGCTGGCGGATCGCATCCTCGACCCGTTCGCGCGCCATCGGCCCCTCCCAGCGGTAGTCCACGTCCCGCATCAGGAGGGTCTCGGGATCGTCGGTGCGCTCCAGCAGGACGAAGTGCGGAAACGGGTCCTTGTTGAGGAGGTTTTCGCGTTCGGGAAGGCGGACCATGTCGAGCATGACCATCACGTCCTCCGCTTCGGTGCGGCGGGCGATGAGATCACGCATCGTGGCGAGATTGTCGTCGATGGAGCGGTGCGCATCGTACCAGGACACGATCCTCAGCCCGTAGAGCCGCTCGGCCCATTCGCGGAAGAAGTCCTGCTCCATTCCCGGCTCGTGATAGCGGATCACCGATCCGTCGCCGGTGACGAACGGCGCATCCCACACGCCGAAGAAAAGCGGCCGCTCGTCGAGCCCGGGGGCGCGCATCACCGCATCGGCGATGCAGCTGATGAAGCAGTGGACCTTGACCTTGTAGTAGTCCTCGCCGTGGACGCCCTCGCGCCGGTCCGCCTCGTGCGGCGCGCTCAGGGCCGAGATGGTGACGGGTGCCGCTTTCTCGTCCTCGTCCTCCTCGAGGAACAGCGCCGCGAATTCGCCCACGGTCTCGGCCGCGCGGGTGGTGATCGCCTTCTCGGGCGCCACGAGGCCGTGGTCCTTCTCGAGATGGAGGAGGAGATTCATCGTCATGAGCGAATCGAGCGCAAGGTCGGTGCCGAGCGAGGCGTCCGGACCGAAGCGGGCCATGTGGCGGCACGCAAGACGGTTCGCGAGGACATCCCTGACGGCGTCGACGACGTCGTCGCTGGTCCGGGGGCGGGTCGGTGTCATCGTCATGTCGGTGTCACGCGGTCTCCTGGCCGCCGGCGGCGGCGAGGTTCGCCGGTTCGCGGCGGTTGATGGTTTCGTTCGCGGCGCCGGATGATCCGGCCGGACGCGCGCGTCGCCGCATCGTCCGGGATGCCGCCCGGAGGTACGTGGAGAGAGCGCCGAGCGGGCGGGTTGCCTTGAGGTGGGGCCGTGTTTCGACCGAGTGCTGGCGGCAGCTGAAGCGGTGACGTCCGCCGCGCGACATGGAAACAACCTCCGCGCGCGGGGCCGCGCGTTCCATGCGTCGGGCCTGCCTTCCTGCGCTCGCCGCCGGTCCCGGGCCGGATCCCGCACAGGTAGCAGGGCGCGATTGTCCCGATGATGGCACGTTCGGCGGTGCCGCAGGCAGGCGCGGATCTGGTCGTCATTTCCGAGCCCAATCTCCTGGCATCCTGCTGACCGGCGACGGCTCCGGCCGGACGTTGACGGACCGTGCGCTGCCACTGCGCGGTTGCAATGGCACAACCGGGAAAACCTGTCTATAATAGTCTACATATTTGGAATCGATCCAGGGCCGGCAGTGAGGGGGCCGACTTAGACCAACTCGAGGTTGGAAACGCGACGCATGACGCGGTTGCCGCTCTCGGCACCGGCCGTGCGTCCGGCGTGCGTCGCTCCTCTCGGGGCGTCCAGCGCCGCCTTTTTCGTGCAGCAGGGCGCCGTCCTCGCCGCGTGGCTCGTCCTGCCGCCGCATCCGAGCGCGCTCGGATGCGCCGATCAGCCACCGTGTTCCGGGTTGTAAAATGGAGCTTAGGTGCGTCTCAGTCGGAAGCCAGTACTATAACTTTATTATGATTTAAAAGTATATCTCGAGAGATGGTCAGGATATATGGTATTCTGGTGGTCCGATTGCGACACTATGACTTGACCGAAGCACACTGATAACGCAAACACCCCGCCCAGAACCCGATCAGGAGCGTTGGTATATGAAGGTTTGCGTTGTGGGCGCGGGTCCCTCAGGCCTGACGACGATCAAGCAGCTGCTCGACGAGGGACATGAGGTCGTCTGCCACGACAAGAACTCCGACGTCGGCGGCATCTGGCTGCGTGACGGCGATGACGGCACGAAGACCAAGGCCTTCGACAACCTCATGCTGACCATCTCCATGAGGCTCATGGCCTATTCGGACTACCCGTTTCCGGGCGGCCGGAAATTCTACACCCGTCAGCAGTACTTCGAGTACCTCGCCGAGTATGCCGACAGGTTCGGGCTGCTCGGCTCGATCCGGTTCGATTCGGAGGTGACCGACGTCAAGACGACCGCGCAGGGCTACCTCGTCACCTCACGACGCAAGGGGGTCGAATCCAGCGAGGGCTTCGACGCCGTCGCGCTCTGCTCCGGCCCGTTCAAGACACCGCACCGCGAGCTTCGGGAACTGGCGGGATTCAGCGGCGAGGTCGTGCATTCCGCGGAATACCGCAACGCGGAGCGGTTCCGCGGCAAGCGCGTTCTCATCGTCGGTCTGGCCGAGTCCGGCGCCGACATCGTGCGGGAGATCGGCGACGTCGCCTCGGCGACGACGCTCGCCATCCGCTCCTACAGCTTCCTGCTGCCCCGCATCATCGACGACCACAGGAGCACGGACAGCGAAACGGTGCGCGCGCACCACCACGAGATGTACGATCGCGCCACCGACCGGCCCGTGCCCTACCAGACCTTCTGGGGCCGAAGCCGGCTGGCCAAGGCCGTGTTCGGCGGCGTGTCGGTGATCCTGGGACTGGTCTCGTCCCTCGGCGGGGACCTGCAGCGGCTGCGCGAGCGGCTGACGCCGGCGCGCCCCCTCGGCCCGGTCAACCTGCTCGGCGAGCCGATGGTGCCCTACAAGATGGACCTCGGCACCGAGGAGAACGCCGCGAACTGGGCCCTGATCTCCGACTGGAACAGGAAGTCCCACCCGGAGGGAAGCTGGAGCAAACGCCGCATCTTCTGCAAGAACGTCAGCTTCATCCCGAGCATCGTCAGCGGCAAGGTGGTGGTGAACGACGCCGGCCTCGCGCGCGCCGAAGGCACGACCGTCCATTTCCAGGACGGCACCTCGGCAGAGTACGACGCCGTCGTGCTCTGCACCGGCTACGCGCGCGATTTCACGGTGGGCGACCTGAGCGTCGCGGACGGCAACATCCGCAATCTCTACCGGCACTTCCTGCATCCCGATCATGACGGGAAGGTCGCCTTCATCGGTTTCGTGCGCCCCTTCTCCGGCGGCATCCCGATCTGCGCCGAAATGCAGGCCCGCTACTTCGCGCGGGTGCTCAGCGGCAAGCTGCGTCCGCCCGAAAATCTCGGTGAGATCATCGCGGAGGAGCGCGCATGGGAGGAGTACTGGACCGCGTTGAGCCCCCGGCACACGGAATCGCATCCCTCGCAGGTCCTGTACCTCGATGCGCTGGCGCGCGAGATCGGGTGCCTGCTGCCGATGCGCAAGCTGCTCCTCAATCCGAAGCTGTTCACGCAGGTCTGGTTCGGGAGCTTCAACCCGTCGTCCTACCGCATCGTCGGACCGCACAGCCTCGGCAAGGCGGCGCTGGCGGATCTCTACGCCGAACCCGTGGAGGGCCGCACCGTCATGTGCCGCCAGATGTCGCTGCTGCGGCTGCTCCCGGCCGCCATGCACCCGAAGCACTCGGAGTGACCGCCAGCGGCGCCCTCGGGGCGTCCGCTAGCGAAACCTCGGAACCGGGGCCCGCGCCGCCGTGGGTCAGGATGGTCTCGTGAACGGAGAACCGGGCGCGGGTCACCAGGGCTCCCCGGACCGTCCCTCCCGACCTGCGTCTGGCTTGCGCCGCCCAGGTGGATGTTGCGCGGCTTGCGGGCGACCATGTCGAGATTGGCAACATGCTGCTGCGCAAATGCGCCGGTGCCGTCGAAGACTGTGGGCGTGTCTAGATCTCGTGGCCGGCGTCGAACTCGCTCACATCCGCCCCCTTCTCCACCACGACGCCAGAAACCTCGTGACCGATGTTGGCGAGTAACGGCACCTGGTCGACGCAGTCTCCACGTCGGATCTCGCGGATCGATGCGGTAGCCTGAACGCGGACCCGAACCTGCCGGGGCCCGACGACGCCCACTGGAACACCGCGCATTTCGTAGGCGCCGACCGTTTCAGGCACGATCGCCTTTGGTGTCGGTCACGATCTCACCAATTCGCGAAGCCGATTGATGACCGAACCAGTCGAGGGGGCCCATCATCCGTGCGATGGGGGCCCGCTCGAGGATCGGGCCATGGCCGCTGCTGGCGTACCGTCGGCGGATCCGGCGGAAGCGGCCTTCCGTCGCTTCCGCCGGGCCGAGCGCCCGTGGCGGACGTCCGTCCGCCAGCGTGCGCGTTACGCCGCGGTGCGGGGGACCGGCGTGTTGAGGAGCTGCTGCTCCCAGAAGAACGCGATGCCGCTGCCGGCGGCGTGCTCCATGAAGAGCTCCGACAGCTCCGCCACGTGCTCGGTCCGGGCCCAGTCGCGCTGCCATTCGGCCAACACCGCGAACCAGGTCATCATGTTGGCGCCGGCCCGGATCATCCGCTGGATGGCAACCTCGTGGGACTCCACGGACATGCCGCCCGATGCGTCCGTCACCGCGGTCACGTCCCAGCCTTCGCCCGCCGCCTGGATCACCGGCATCGCCACGCAGACCTCGGTCCAGAGGCCCGCGATGATCAGCTGCTTGCGGCCCGTCGCCCTGACCGCGTCGACCACATTCGGGTCTTCCCACGTGTTGACGGTCGTGCGGTCGATCACTTCCTGCCCGGGAAACACGCTGGTGATCTGCGGGAAGATCAGGCCGCCCCGGTCGGCGATCACGCTCGTCAGGATCGTCGGGACGCCGAAGATCTTCGCCGCCTTGGCGAGTCCCGTTGCATTGTTCACCACCATGTGCGGGTCGTGGCTGTTCAGGTTCGCAAGCTGTGCGGGCTGGTGGTCGATCAGGACCAGCACCGAATCCTGCGGGCGGAGAAGTGAATCGAGTCCGTTGCGAAACGTCATCTGGCACCTTTGTTGTCGTCTTCGCCGTTGGCCTCCGGGCGCTGATGGACATGCCCCCGCGGCGTCTGCGCCCTGTTTGCCGTTCCGCCTTGAGGTGCGATAGTGCCGCAACCGCGGCAGCTGTGTCGCGAAAGGAGGAACGCGGGTGGACATCGAGGATCTCGAGACCTTCGTCGCCGTCGCGGATGCGGGAGGCGTCTCGGCCGCGGCGCGCCGCCTCGGGGTCGCGAAGTCGATCGTCAGCCGGCGGCTGTTCCGGCTCGAAGCGGAACTCGGCGTCCAGCTTCTCGCCCGCACCACCCGCGGGGCGGCGCTGACGGAGGCCGGAACGACGTTCCGGGACCATGCGGCAAGGGTGCAAGCCGAGATCGACACGGCGAGGGAGACGATGCGTCCGGACGGCGACCTGCGCGGGCGCCTGCGGGTGGCGATGCCAGCCACGTTGGGGCCGACCCACTTTGCCCCGGTGCTGGCCGACATGGCGCGCCAGCACCCGCAGCTTCATATCCAGACCTCCTACAGCGACCGTTTCGTCGATCTCGTCGCAGAGGGGTTCGACTGCGCCATCCGCAGCGCCTACCTCGAAAGCTCGAACCTGGTCGCGCGCAGGGTCGGCCCGATCTATGGATCGCTTCTGGCGAGCCCGGACTACATCGCCGCGAACGGCTCGCCCGAAACACCGGACGAGATCGCCGACCACCAGGCGCTGATGCAGGGGACCGAGAGCTGGCGCTTCATGGACGGCGACCGGGTCGTGACCGTCCAGCCGCAGGGACGGTTCAAGGCCGACAGCGCGACCGCGCTCGCGTCCGCCGCCCTGGCCGGTCTCGGCATCGCATGGCTCCCCGACTGCATCACGCACGAGTACGTTGCCGCCGGCGCTCTCATCCCGATCATGACACGCCATCCGGTCCCGGCGGGCGGCGTCTACGTCGTCCGCCCGCCGGGCCAGCATCCCACGCGCAAAGTGCGGGTGCTCACCGAGTTGCTCATCGCCTCGTTCGAGCAGAAGCCGGAGATCTGGGGCCTCGCACGCTGAGCGCCGCTCGCGTCATGCCCGACCCGAGGCGCGCGGCAGGACGCGACACCATACGCTCGCCTACCGCGGTACGCCGGTGAGCGGCTCCGGGACCGGACGGGTGTGGAGCCTCTCGCTGCCCGACATCGCGTCGCCCTGCATCTGCTCGGACAGGCGGGCGGCATCGCGCTGGCGGATGTCCTCGACTGCCTCCGCGATTTCGGCCTCGGCAAAGCCGAGCGCGCGCAGGCCCTGCGCGCCCATCAGGTAGGCGGACTCGACCGTCTCGCGAACCTGAAAGTCGACACCGGCGCGGAGAAGATCCACGGCATGGTGACGGTCGTAGCTGCGGACAAGGAGCCTGGCCTGCGGGAACTCGTGCTGCGCGAGCGCCACGATCTGCGTCGCCTGGGCCGGAGCGTCGATCGCGATCAGGATCGCTTCGGCCTCCGCCGCGCCGGCGTGGCGAAGGACGTCCAGCCGCGCGCCGTCGCCGAAGTAGACCTTGAAGCCGTACCGGGCGGCGTCGCGGATGCGGTCGGGGTCATTGTCGATGACCGACAGCGAAATCCCGCGGGACAGGAGCGCCTGCGAGGCGATCTGCCCGAACCGTCCGAACCCGATGAGCAGGATCCGCCCCTTCAGGTCGCGGACCGCGTCGACGCCGTCCATCGACGCATCGGTCCGAACGAACCGGTCGGCGGCGATCATGATGAGAGGCGTCAGCGCCATCGACAGGATCACGATGGTGGAGAAGACCGCGTTGTCCCGCGCGTCGATCACCCCGCCCGAGGCGGCTGCGGCGTAGAGCACGAAGGCGAACTCGCCGCCCTGCAGGAACATCGACGTCCGGTGCAGCGCCGCGCGGGACTCGCTGCCGAACAGGCGCGCCACCGCGAACACCGCCACCCCCTTCACCACCGTGAAGGCCAACAGGAGGGTGAGGACGAGCCCCCATTCCGCCGCGACGACCGACAGGTCGAGCGACATGCCCACGGCCAGGAAGAACAATCCCATCAGGAGCCCGCGGAACGGTTCGATGTCGCTCTCGATCTGGTGCCGATAGCTCGAGCCGGACAGCATCACGCCCGCGATGAACGCCCCCATCGCCATCGACAGGCCCGCGGCGTCCATAAGGAGCGCCGCGCCGAGCACGACCATGAGCGCACCGGCCGTCAGCACCTCGCGGGTCCGCGCCCGCGCCAGGAGCGCGAAGAACGGGTTGAGCGCGAACCGCGCAACGGCGATGAGCGCCAGAAGCGCCGCGACCGCCACCGCGAGATCGGCCCATCCCGATCCGCCGTGCGCCAACGGCGACAGGAAGGCGACGACGCCGAGCAGCGGCACGATCATCAGATCCTCGAACAGGAGGATCGCCACGGACTTCCGGCCCTCGCTCGTCGCGATCTCGCCCCGATCCTGCAGCACCGACATGATGACGGCGGTCGAGGACAGCACGAAACCCGCCCCCGCCACGAAGGCGACCGGCGCGGCGAGACCGAACGCGAGCGCCCCCGTCACCGAGAGCGCGGCCATCGCCGCCGCGACCTGAACGAGACCGAGGCCGAAGATCTCACCCTTCATCGCCCACAGCTTGTTCGGCCGCAGTTCCAGCCCGATCACGAACAGGAACATGACCACGCCGAGTTCGGAGAAGTGGAGAATGGACCCCGCATCGGTGATCAGCCCGAGGACCGACGGGCCGACCAAGAGCCCGGCGGTGAAGTAGCCGAGGACCGAGCCGAGGCCGAGCCGCCGGAAAAGCGGAACGGCGACGACAGCCGCCCCCATCAGGACCACCGCCGGTCCGATCGTCTGGCCGAGGCTCGCAGCCGCCATGATTACATCCCTTGCTGTTCTGGATTGCCCGGACCCTCGTCCGGATGATCGTCGACGCAGTGGCCGACCGAGCTCCTCGGGCGCACGCGCCGGCAAATTCTCGCCAACTCCTGTAGCACGCTCGACCGCGCCGAGGGTCGGTGACGGTGCTGGCCGACGCCTCCCGGCGGACTTGCGCCATTCGGCGACGCGGGCGCTCATCCGGCCGCGGTCGCGCCGGCGGCAGGCCGAGCGTAGTCGGCAACGGCAGCCCAGATCATCAGGGCTCCGAACGCCATGAAGAGAAGCCCGGTCAGGATCCGCCCGCGCCGCGCATTCCCCGGCCTGCCGAGGAGGCGGCCGACGCTCCGGGCACCAAGGGCGTAGCCGCCGAGCACCAGAAGCTTCACCGCCACGAACGTCAGCACCAGCAGGGCGAGGACGGACGGTCCGCTTCCCCCCGGGATGAACTGCGGGAACAGCGCCGCGAAGAACAGGACCGCCTTCGGGTTGCTGATCCCGACGCCGAAGGAGTGGAGCCAGAGCGACGTGTTCCGCCCGCCGTCCGCGCCGCCCCGCGTCCGCTCCTGCGGTGCCGCCGGGCGTAGCTGGTCCCAGCCGAGCCAGAGGATGTAGGCGGCGCCGGCGAGGCGGAGCACGAGAAAGGTCGTCGGCCAGGCGACGATCAGAGCCCCCAGTCCTGTGGCGGACAGCGTGGCGAGCAGCGCGATCGCGACGAGATCGCCGCTCAGCGCCACGAGTGCGCGACGCCGCCCATAGGCCGTGGCGTTGCGCACGACGAACAGGGTGGACGGACCGGGCGTCGCGACCTGGAGCGCGGCGACGGCGACGAAGACGAGATAGGCCGAGATTTCCATCACACCTCGGACGGCGGGACCTGCGATGGCGGATCGGTGGATTTCCGCCGGTGGGATCGGCAACGGGCGCCGGACCGGCCCCGAAGCGGGCGCCTGCTGCCGCAACATGCCGATTTCGGCGCGGCCCGGTAGCCCCGGATCCCGGCACGCTGTGTCGCGCAGCGCGGAACACCGTCGCCGGCATTCAACGCCTGTCGACCACGAGGTTGCCGGTTCCGCCACCCGCGCACGCTCGGCATTACCGGCTCGGCGGTCAGCCATTGTCGGCCATCGGTGGGGCCGGATCGAGGCGGCGCTCGCGTGCTTCGCGCGCGAGCGCTTTGCACTTGCCGCGGCGCATCCCGACCGCGCCGTTCCACTTCGCGCGACACTGCTGATCGCGCAGCAGGGCTAGTGCAAGCCGCGGCCGGTCGCGAGGTAGGGCCCTCGACCACCCCGAGGAGGCGACGCGCATGAGCTGGAACCCCGCACTCGAACCCGGCTGCCCCGACGAGGTGGGCGTCGATGCGATCGAGACCCTCATCGTGCCGCGATCCCGGGACCTCGGCGGCTTCGAGGTTCGGCGCGCCCTGCCGGCGCCCAAGCGCCAGATGGTCGGCCCGTTCATCTTCTTCGACCAGGCGGGTCCCGCGGAGCTCCTGACCGGGCAGGGCGTCGACGTGCGGCCGCACCCGCATATCGGGCTCGGTACCGTCACGTACCTGTTTCGCGGCGACTTCCACCATCGCGACTCGACGGGCGCCGACCAGATCATCAGCCCCGGCGCGTTGAACTGGATGGTCGCGGGACGGGGCGTCACCCACTCGGAGCGGACCCCCGAAGCGGCGAGGCGCGGTCCCAACGGCCTGTTCGGCATCCAGACCTGGCTGGCGCTGCCCGAGGCGCAGGAGGACATCGCGCCCTCGTTCGCGCATCACGGCAGGGAGACGCTTCCCGTGATCCAGGACGACGGGGTCTCGGTCCGGCTGATCCTCGGCACCGCCTACGGCGCGTCCGCCCCGGCGACAATGTACTCCGACACGTTCTACGCCGACGTGGCGCTCGAACCCCGCCGCCGGTTGCCGATGCCGGACGATCACGAGGACCGCGGCATCTACATCGTCGACGGCTCGATCTCGGTCGCCGGCGAGGTCTTCGAGGCGGGGCGGATGATGGTGTTCCGCCCCGGCGACCGGATTACGGTCGCGGCCGGCGAGCAGGGCGCGCGGCTGATGCTCCTCGGTGGCGCGACGCTCGAAGGGCCGCGATACATCTGGTGGAACTTCGTCGCGTCCTCGAAGGAGCGCATCGAGGCGGCGAAGGCCGAGTGGCGCACGCAGGCCTGGGGCACGGGGCGCTTCGACCTCCCCGCTGGCGACCGCAACGAACACATCCCCCTCCCGGACTGAGCAGCGGGGGAGGGCGGGGGATCGCAGAGTGGCGCCGCCCGAAGTTCGAGAAACGGGAATGAGCGATCGCCGGCCCACGTTCGACGACCCGGGCCGGCGGGAGGCGTGCTCGGCCCTCCGCCTTCGTCGGCAGATCGTCGGCGCGCAACGGCCGGCGCGCACACGGTGGCTCATCCGCTTCCGGCACGCAGCCTTCGATGTCGCGCCGCGCGGCCAGGCGTCGTCCGCCTGAGTGCCGACCTCGGCGCTCCGCCCACCTTCGACGGTGCTGATTGTCCGCTCGCAAGCGCCGCGTTCGCAGGCGGCGCCGGAGCCAACGCCTGCAGCAATGATCGACACACCCCGTCCCGGATCGTCGACGCCACCCGCCAGCCCTCAGGGCGCAACGGACCGTGCGAACGCCCCGGCAGGAGCGATCGGCCGACCGACCGCCGTCCACGAGTCCGATCCGGAGGATCCGCAATGAAGTTTCTGGAGACCCTGCCGATCGCGCTTGCGCTCCTCGTCATGCCGACGGTCACGTTTGCCGAATCGACGCTGCGTTTCCGGGGGCGCGTCGAGCCATCGCGAACCGTCATCGTCGCCAATCACGTGAAGGGCGTCGTCCAGGAGCTTCGGTTCTCGGGGGGTGAGCACGTCACCGCGGGCGACCTCCTCGCCCTCATCGATCCGCGCGACTTCGAGATCGCGGTGCGCGCCGCCCGGGCCGCGCTCGCCGAAGCGGAGGCGGCGCTGCGGCTCGCCGACGACGATGCCCGGCGCCAGGCGGAGCTTCTTGCGCGCGCCACAGGTTCGCGTGTCGCGGCGCTGCGGGCCGAGGTCGCGCGCGACGCTGCCGTGGCGGAGCGCGACAGACGCTTGGCCGAGCTGGACGCGGCGAACCTCGCGCTGCGGCGGGCGAGAGTCCACGCGCCGATCAGCGGCACCATCTCGCTCCCCCTCGTCACGGAAGGCGCATTCGTGGAGGCCAAGGCCGGGACCGCCCTGGCCGAGATCGTGACGCTGGACCCCGTTCGCGTCGCCTACGAGGTGTCCTACGCCGAGCGCAGCCAGGCGCTGGCCATGGCCGAGGTGGGCACCCCGACGGAGCTTTTCGAGCGCATCGAACTCACCCTCACGCTCCCGTCCGGCCGGGACTATCCCCACGTCGGTCGCCCGCTGGCCGAGAGCGCCGCCATCGACCCCGAAACCGGCACGATCACGGTCTGGGGACTTTTCCCCAATCCCGGCAGAACGCTCGTCCCCTTCCTGGAGGTCAGCGTGACGGCGTCGCTGCGCGTGGAAAGCGATCGATGAGCCCCCCTTCGATGCCGCCACGCCGGCCGCATCGACAACACGTCCTTGAAGGATCTCTCATGGAAATCGGTATCGACAGTTTCGCGGCGATCCTGCCTGATCCCACGACCGGCAAGCGCCCCTCCGCGACCGATCGCATGGCCGACCTCATCGGGGAGGTCGAGGTCGCCGACAGGGCCGGGCTCGACGTGTTCGGGATCGGCGAACATCACCGCGCAGAATTCCTCGATTCCGCGCCCGCCATCATTCTGGCCGCCGCCGCTGCCCGCACGAGCCGGATCCGATTGACGAGCGCGGTGACGGTCCTCAGCGCCGCCGACCCCGTGCGGGTGTTTCAGGAGTTCGCGACCCTCGACCTGATCTCCGGGGGGCGTGCCGAAATCGTTGCCGGGCGCGGTTCGTTCGGCGAGGCGTTCCCGCTGTTCGGTCTGGACCCGCGGAACTACGACGACCTCTTCGCGGAGAAGCTCGACCTGTTCCTGAAGCTCGGCGAAGCGACCGAGATCACCTGGGACGGTCGCTTTCGCCCGGCGCTGGCCGGGCAGGGCGTCTTCCCGCGGCCCCATCAGCCTCGCCTGCCGATCTGGCTCGGCGTCGGTGGCACCCCCGAATCCTTCGCGCGCGCCGGCATGCTGGGGCTTCCGCTGATGGTCGCGATCATCGGCGGAACCTTCGAGCGCTTCCGTCCGCTCGTGGACCTTTATCGCGAGACCGGTCTGAGCGCCGGGCACAGTCCCGATGCGCTGGCGGTGGGCGTTCACGCGATGGGATTCGTCGGCGAAACCGATACGGCGGCGAGGGACGCCTTCTTCCCCGGGTGGGCTCACCTGACGGCCACCATCGGCCGGGAACGCGGCTGGGCTCGGCCGACGCGCAGGCAATTCGACGCCTTGGCGGACCCGGAGGGCGCGTTCCTGATCGGCGACCCGGCAACGGTCGCCGCCAAGATGCTCCACGCCAGCGATGCGCTGGGCGGCGTCTCGCGCATCACCTTCCAGATGAGCACGGCCGCGCTCGAAACCGCGGCGATGAAGCGTTCGATCGAGCTTCTGGGCGCCGAGGTCGCGCCGATTGTCCGCGCAGCTCGCCAATGACGTGCTGATGCCACCTCTCGCGAGCCGGGCCCCGTGGCCACCGTCACGCGGCATTGACCGCAGGGCGGCCCTCGGGACCCGGCCAGCCGGACGACCCGGGCCGGTTCGCGGCCGCCGCCGAGGGTCGGCGCTACGCGTGGCGCCTCGCAGACCCCGGCGAAACCCGCGGATCTCGCAGAACAGCGGCGAGATCGGGCCCCGGTGACCGTCCGGCTCCGACCGGCCGTGGAGGCTCACCGGCGTTCCCGCCACCGCGGCGATCTATCGGAAAGCGGGATGAGCGCGTTGGCTCGCTGTTGATGATTTATATTGCCCCAGCCGCATGCAATTCATACGGGATGTGGAGGCGGATGCGGAATGCAAGTTCCAAATTTTATTTATGAACCTTCGATTTCATGAAGAAAACTTGGTAGGCTCCGGCTTGGATATGATTATATATAAGATAATTAATTGAAATATGCACATCAGAAACAATAAGCAATATTGGAATATTGTCAAAATAAACGAAAGACAAGTTGTACTTGTTGCTTGACCGCGGCATCGCATAAGTCCCGGGCGGGCGCCGGGCGCGTGGGAGTGCCTATGACTGGCAATCGGGCGGCGTACCGCTGACGGTGCATTGTGTCCGTTCTGCCGTCAGGAAGCAAAGATGAAGCCGAGCAGCATCCGCATTCCAGTGCAACGGCTCCGCGCGGTCACTTCTGTCGTCCGTGCCGACGCTGCTGGCCGCGTCCGATGTGGCGTCCCAGACCCTCTGCGGCAACAACACGACGGCATGCACCCTTCCGAGCAGCGGCCCGTCCGACGCGCCTCTCTATCTGGACTCGGTCAGCCCCGTGGACGGGAACGGGTCCTGACCCGCCGGGAACGCACCCTCCGTTACGATCAACCTCGACGTCCACGTCGCCTACCCCAACCCGTACCTTTATCCTCAGTACCTGCCTGGCAGCGTCCTCGCCCTCTCGGCAGGTGGCGAGGGCTCCGACAATGGGCGTTCGGCGAGCGGCCCCGGCGGCGACCTGATCGTCAACCCGTCGGACAGCATCGCCGCGACCCTGGACCACTCCCTGGAAACGGAGATGGGCGCCGTCCCCATCAAGTCGAGCGGCGGCAACGGGTCCGACAACAACACCAACAATGCCAGCAACGGCGGGGACGGCGGAAACGGCGCCGAGGTGATGGGGGCGTTCGGCGCCATCACGGTAGGCACGGCGAGCGCGCCGGCGACGGCCGGTTCCGTCATCGGCCTCGCGGCTCAGTCGGTCGGCGGCCGCGGCCCCAATGGCTTCAACTCCTCCAACAACGAGACGCAAGGGGGCGGCGGCTCCAGTCTCGGCGGCTCCGGCTCCATCGTGCAGCTCGACCTCGTGGGGACCGTGAGCGTCGTCGGAGATGCAACCGGCGGCGCCCTCCGCGGCGTCAGCGCCGAGAGCATGGGCGGCGACGGTGGCTGGTCATACAACGCCGGGATAATCGACTACTTCTATGCGGGCGGCGACGGCGACAACACCACCGTGAACGTCGATGCCGCCATCGCGGCGGTGGCGAGCAGCACAGGCGCATCCGCCGATCAGAGCGCCACCATCTACGTGACCTCGGCGGGCGGCCAAGGCGGCATCGGCCAGCACGACGAGCCCGGCGGTAGCGGCGGCCTCGGCGGGAACGTCAATGTGACGGCGGCGGCACCTCGCAGGGCGGAGATCTCTCCGGCGGCTTCAGGGTCAAGGCGACCGAGGAGAGCGGCGGCTTCTCCGGCTCCCTGGGCGTCGACATCGGCGGGCAGGGGGGCGCCGGCGGAACGGGCGGCGTGGCGCGCGCCGTCACCTACGACGGCTCGACCATCCACACGAGTGGCGTCGACGCGGACGGTATCCTCGTCCAGTCGATCGGCGGCGGGATCGCCGTCAACGACGTCGTGACCGGGGGTGGCGAAGGCGGCGCCGGCGTCGTCATCGCCGGCGGCTACAGCAATATCATCGAAGTCGCCTCCGATGGCTCCGTCGTGGCCTCCTCCGGGGGCGACGCGATCCGGTACATGACCAAAGCGACAGTCGGAGACGACGCTGTCCTTACGGTCGAGAACCAGGGCCGCATCTCGGGCGACATCACCACGACAAGCCCGGACGGGTCGAGCGCGATCATCGTGCGATGACCTGCCGCATCTTCGCCAACGCCGGCATCAGCCTGTCGACGGAGGACGACTGGACGACGAGCGCGCGGCTCATCGAAGCGCCGTCCGGTGCGGGCGCGTTCGACACGACGATCCCGGTCGCGGACGTCGTCGGCCGTGTGGGCGCCGGCCCGACGGTGAGCGGCCCCGGCAAGTTCGACCTGCGGGCCGAGGACGACGGGGCCTTCGGTGACGAGTACTGGAGCCGTTCGGGCATGCTCCGCCTCACAAAGCGCTTCTGACGCTCGCCGCCGCATCCACCGCACGGCCCCGGGGGCGCGGCCAGATGCCCGGCAAGACCGCGGCGCCCGCAGATCCTTGAGCCGGAGACCTGGCTCGGGGAGACAGGCACCGCGGCCTCCAGCTCGTCCCTTCCGACCGGCCCGTGATTCCCACGCCGGTCATGCAGGTTCGGGTTAGGTCGGGTTCGGCTCGCCGAGCGCCTTGCGGGCGATGCTAGCGGCGAAGAGCGGCGTTTCGCGTCTGTTGTGGTCGCCGCCGGCAGACTGCCGTGCGGCCGCCGCGTCCTCGTACGTGATCCCGTGCTCCGCGATGAAGGCCATGAAGGCGTCCGTCGGATGCGCCGTCACGCTGTTGGTGTAGCGCGTGCGGCCGCCTTCGATCTTTTCCGCGTTCAGTTCCCAGACGACGTTGACCTGCGTGCGCCCCGCCGCGGTGAACACGTCCGAGATCGAGTTCATGCGGCAGTAGGTAGGCCCGGCTTCTTCGGCGACGTAGTGTTGGATCACGAGGGCGGTGCCGATCATCTCCACGTTGATCGACATGCGCTTGCCATCGTCGGTCGCGGTTGTCCCGGCGCCGATATGATCCGGAGCGCAGCAGCGCTTATATTCGGCCTCGGGCAGATTGAAAAGCCAATCGGCAATGTCGATCTTCTCGATCGGAACGTCGATATCGGTGCTGAAAGCAGATTTCGACAGCACCGTATCAGTCAGAACCTTCATGGGTTCGCTCCATTTCTACGTGGTGAGATCGCGGTCCGGACGGACGGGTTTGGCCCTCGGGCGGCTGAGGTCGGGATGCCAGGAGTTCGGCCGCCGGGCAGGGTTCCGGGAATTGCGGCCGCGCAGGCTGACGGGGAGATGGCCGCTGGAAAGCCGGCAGAGGACGCCGTGTGAGTGATCAGGGCGCTGAACCCGGCCCTGGTCACGTCGTGTCGACATCCCGCGGGTGAGGATCCTCGACCACCGCTTGCAGTTCGGGGGTGAAGGGCGCGCAGTGTCAGGACGGCCGAACTTGTGCTGACGCCCTCGAGGGCTTTGCGGGGCTCAGCGGCGGGTCATCGGGGGCTCCATGCCGGGTCGATCTGTTGGAGTGCGGGCGGCAGCGGCGAGCCGACGGTCAGTTCTGCCGACAGCCGCCCGTCCGGTTCACCTGATCTGGCAAGTTCGAGCCGATTTCGCGATCATTTGAACGTATAGATCGCCGTATACTTGGAAGGCGGGAGTCGGAGCGTTCGGTCGACTGAGCCAGACGACCGTCCGTTTCTGCTGTCTTTAGAAGGGAGATGGCAGGCAGCTGAGGAACCTGGCGGTCTGGGACAAGGGCGCTGGCGCCGTGGGCTCGCTTCTGCGCAGCCCGCACGAACTGGTGTTCCTGTTCCAGGATTAGAATGGCCCTGCCGTCAACAACGTCCAGGTCGGCAAGTTCGGACGCAACCGGACGAATGTCTGGCGCTATCCCCCGGGGGCCTTCGCAAGGAACTGGAGCTTCATCCGACGCCGAATCCGGTCGCCCCGTCGCGGACGCGATCCGCGACGTCAGCGACCGCAACGATATCGTTCTCGACTGCTTCTGCGGGTCGGGGACGACGATCATCGCTGCCGCACGGTGCGGTCGCCGCGCCCGGGCGATCGAACTCGATCCGCATTATATCGACGTCGCGGTCCGCCGCTGGGAGGCCTGGGCGGGCACGAGCGCGTATCACGTCAGCGGTCCGACCTTTGCCGAGCCCGCAGGCACGTTCGCGCGGCGGCCGCATAGGAGGCTGCCATGTCGAGGAACAGGACATCGAAGGCGCCCGACCCTCAGGTCGGGCGCGGCAAGCCGCCGAAACATTCGCAGTGCAAGCCGGGCCAGAGCGGCAACCCGGGTGGCCGGACGAAGGGCAGCAAGAACGACAAAACCACGACCGCGATGAGGAGGTCCGATACGAGGAGCGCCGTCGCGTGCGCCGCCTCGGTCTGCCGCGCCGGGTCGACGGGGCTGTCGCCCTCGTGCGGCGGGTCGGTCTCGTAGAGGGAGGTGCGTCGCGCACCACGTTCATGATCTGCATACCGCGGCACACGCCCAGCACCTTCGCTCGTCAGACCATCGTTCCGGCTTTCGCCGTCACGCTCGGCCCGGCGGATCCAGCCGTCGATCGTATGGGCGCATGGCTCAAACTCGCGTTGCAGCTCCTCGACGTTGCGGCCCGCGCGCGCCAATGGTGCGACCAACCGGTGACCGATCGTGCCGCCCGACAAGCGGGCAAGGCGCGCCTGGCCGGTGACACGGCCCGGCAGACGACAAGCCCCAAGGAATTGGGGGCGGTGGGGCCGCCGGCCTCCGGTCCAGCGCCCGGCATCACGCGCTGAGGCGCCGCTTTGCCGGGTCGTCGCCCGTCTTTGCCGACACACCAGATCCGCCTCGATGGCTGCCCTCGGGGTGTTGTCACGTGAGGTTGCGCGTCCGCTTCCAGAGAGTGGCGGACCTGTCGTGGATCGGATTGACAGGACAAAAATTGTCGACAAATATTTGCTCTATGAACGATTATGACGACAATTATGCTGCTCCAGTGGCGAAAACTGCATCAGTTGTGCCCACAACTGCGGCACTTGTCGCCGATCGTGTCGAGGCTGGGATCCTGCGCGGCGACTTCAGCCCAGGCGCACCGCTGCGCGAGCTGACCCTCGCTAAGAGGTTCGAGGCATCGCGCTCCACCGTGCGCGAGGCTCTGCGCCTTCTTACCGATACCGGGCTCGTGATGGTCAGCCCGCGCCATGGGGCCGAAGTCGTCGCCGTGTCGGCGACCGTGGTGCACGAGGTCTACACCCTGCGCGCCACGCTGGAGGCCTTCGCGGTGCGCCTCGCCATCAACGCCGGAAGGATGCATGGCGAGCATTTGGAGGCGATCGAAGCCGCCTATGCGGCGCTGTGCGAGGCGGCCGAGCGAACCGACCCCGTGGCGCAGATCGAGGCGGACATGGACTTCCACCTCGCCCTCTGCCAGCCCTGCGGCCACGGTCTGCTGCTGCATCACTTGAAGCAGCTTCAAGCCCGCACGCGGTTGTGCATCCTCTACACCAAAATCTATCGCTCGGACGCCGAGAGCGAGGCGCTGTCCCACCGTCCGATCCTCGCCGCCGTGCGCGCGGCCGAGATCGATTCCGCCGAGAACGCCCTGCGCGAACACATCCTGGGCGCCGGTCAGCGGCTGCTCGTGCGCATCGGTGAGGCAACGGCGCAGCCCGCACCCGGCCGCCGCAGAAGGACCCAAGATGCCGGATAAGTTAGAACCCATCCTGAAGCTGGACGGGATCGTGAAGGCGTTCGGGGGCGTACGCGCCATCGACGGGCTTTCACTCTCCCTGCGGGAAGGGGAGACCATCTCGCTGCTCGGCCCGTCAGGCTGCGGCAAGACGACGACGCTCAGGGTGATTGCCGGCTTCGCCGCGCCGGACGCCGGCCGCGTCGTGCTGCGCGGCGAGACGGTCAACAAGCGCCGGCCCTATGAGCGCAATATCGGCGTGCTCTTCCAGGACTACGCCCTGTTTCCGCATCTCACCGTATTCGACAATGTCGCCTTCGGGCCGCGCCACCGGGGGCTGGATGCCGCCACCGTATACCAGCGGGTGGAGCGCTATCTCGGCCTTGTCCACATGGGCGAGCATGCGCAGCGTTTTCCCGGCAACCTGTCGGGCGGGCAGCAACAGCGCGTGGCGCTTGCCCGTGCGCTGGCCACCGAGCCGGAAATCCTCCTCCTCGACGAGCCCTTGTCCGCGCTCGACGCCAAGCTGCGCAAGAGCGTGCGGGCGGAGCTGAAGGCGATCATCGCCGAAACCGGAGTAACGACGATCATCGTCACCCACGATCAGGAAGAGGCGCTCAGCCTGTCGGATCGCGTGCTGGTGATGAACCGCGGGCGGATCGACCAGGACGCGCCGCCGCACGAGTTGTACCGCCGCCCCGCCAACCAGTTCGTCGCCGAGTTCGTCGGCCGCTCCAACTGGCTGCGCGGCCGGGTCGAGATGGCGGACGGCGCGCGCACCTTCGCGGCCGTCGGCGGTCCGCGCTTCGCCGCCCCGGCGCACCTGCCGGACGGGCGCGAGATCATGTGCTTCGTGCGCCCGGAGGACATTCGCCTCGCCGCACCTGGCGAAACGGTGCCGGACGGCTGGATCGCCTGGAATGGCACTGTCAGCGATGTGACCTTCCTCGGCCAGGACATCGAATTAACCGCGCGCGTTGAAGAGGTGGATATCGCCACCCTGGTGCGGACGAGGGAGACACCGAAAACGGGGGCGGAGGTTCTGCTTCTCGTTCCACCCGACAGCCTGGGCTTCGTCGAGGTCGACTGACGTTCGCCCACTCCACCGCATGGATATTCAACGATGATCAACAGACGCACCGTTCTGCGGAACGGCCTCCTCTCCACCGCCGCGCTCGGCCTCGGCACGCTCCCCTTTGCCCGCGGCGTATTTGCGGCGGAACAGGAGATCGTCGCCGTGGAGTGGGGCGGCAACTACCTCGCCGCCGTCGAGGCGATCAACGGCACGCAGGACGCCGTCGACGTGACCTTCGACCTTCATTCCGGCGGTGCGGCCACGGTGCTCGCCAAGATCGACGCTGCCTGGCCCGAACGCAGCTTCGACGCGGTGGCCGCCTTCAGCCCGGTCTTCACCTCGATGATCCGCGAAGGCTGGTGCGAGACGATCGACCCCGATGAGATGCCCAACCTGAAGGACGTCCCGCGCGCGCTGTTCATGACCGACGCCGACGGCGCGCTGAAGGTGGTGCCGCGCTCGATCACCGGCCAGTATTGGGGCTACCGCGAGGATATGGCGCCGTTCGCGCTCGAGAATGTCGAGCAGCTTCTGGATGACCGTCTGCGCGGGCAGATCCTGTTCCCGTCGCCGATCATGAACTCCAACATGCAGATGGTTACCATCGCCCGCGCGCTGGGCGGAAGCGTGAGCGACATCGAGCCCGCCTGGGATTTCGTCAAAGAGCTGGCGCGCAAGGGCAATATCGGTCGCGTCTCCACCTCCGACAGCGAGACGCTGAATTCTCTGGCGTCGGGCGAGACCTCGATCGCCTTCAGCGCGACGACGAGCTTTGCCGAAGTCGCCAAGGTCGCGCCGGTCAAGCATCTGACGAAGATGCCGGAAGACAGCGGCTTCGTCACCGCGTTGGTGATGGAAGGGTGGGCGATCCCCTCCAACGGGCGCGTCGACGCGGCGAAGGAGTGGGTCAACCTCATGATGTCGCCGGACAACAACGGCACCATGAATGAGATGATCGGCACCGTGCCGACGAACTCGAAGGCGGCGGCGAGTGAGGCGCTGGCACACATCACCTTTACCGAGGACGAGCTGGCGGTTCACACCCTGCAGCCGGACTGGGCCTACCAGGCCGAGAACATGAACGAGTGGGCGACGCGCTGGGAGCGCGAGGTTGCGCCGCTGCTCTAATGCGACGCACCGCCCCGCGGCCCTTGCCGGGTCGCGGGGTATCCCGTCTTCCGCACAACGATCAAGGACGCCGACATGCTCAGTCTGAGATGGGGTCTCTACCTCATCGCCGCGCCGCTCGGCTTCTTCCTGGCCTTTTTCCTGACGCCGCTCGGCTTCAGCGCGGCCGAGAGCCTGCGCCCCTACGTCCCCGGCATGGTCGGCTCGTCGGACGAAGGCGGGCTGACGCTGGAAAATTACCGGGTGCTGATCGAACCGGTCTATCTCGGCTACCTCGCCGAGACCTTTCGCATCTCCTTCATCGCGACGATGCTGACGCTGCTGGCGGCCTATCCGCTGGCGACCCACATCGCGCGTCGCCCATCCGACCTCATCCGGAAGGTGCTCATCGCCGGGCTGGTGATGCTGATGTTCATGAGCACGCTGGTGAAGGTGTATGCCATCACCATCGCGCTGGGGCCGCTCGGCTTCGGCCGTCCCATCGCAGCGCTGTTCGGCACCTACCTCAACAGCAGCGCGATGAGTGAGATCGCCGTCCTCTTCGGTCTCTTCAGCTTCCTCTTGCCGATCGGTACGCTGATGCTGGTGGCGACCATCCAGAACATCAACCCGCGCTATCTCGAGGCATCGCTGGCGCTGGGGGCCAACCATCTCTCCTCGCACCTCAAGGTGATGCTGCCGCTGGCGCTGCCGGGGCTGACCTCGGCTTTCCTCGTCACCTTCACCTTGGGCATCAGCGCCTTCGTGATCCCGATGATCCTGGGGCGCGGCCGTGTGACCTTCGTGACCAATCTCATCTATACCCGCTTTAGCGAGATCTCGAACTATCCGAGCGGGGCGGCGCTTTCGATGCTGATGCTGCTGCTCTCGCTCCTGATGGTCTACGTCATCGCCGGAGCGCTGAACCGGCTCATCGGTCGCCAAGCCGGGAGCGCACCTGCCCGATGAAACGCACCATCGACACCCTCACTTTCGGCCTTGTCGCGCTCTTGATGGTGACGACGGCGGCGGTGATCCTCATCCCGCTCGGCTATGCCATCGTCATGTCGTTCGAGCCGCGGCAGTATATGGGCGGGTTTCCGCCGCCGGGCCTATCGCTGCGCTGGTACCAGAGCTTCTTCCAGAGCCCATATTATATGAACGGGCTGAGGACGAGCCTCATCCTGGCGCTGTCGGCCTCGATCATCTCGGCAACGCTCGGCCTGCTGGCGGCGCTGGCGATCGCGATGAGCAACCTGCCGGGCCGCTCGGCGCTGGCGGCGCTGCTGTTGTCGCCGCTCATCGTGCCGGGCGTGGTGGTCGGCTTCTCGCTGTTGATGTTCTTCGCCGCGCTGGGGCTGAACGGCAGCCCGGTGACGCTCCTCATCGCCCACGTTCTGCTGACGCTGCCCTATACGATCCGCACCAGCCTCGCCGCGGTGAACGGCATCAGCCCGCGCCTTTATGATGCAGCGCTGAGCCTGGGCGCCACGGAGGGGCAGGCGCTGCGCAAGGTGATCGTGCCACTGGCGCGCACCGGCATCGCCACAGGCTTCGTCTTCGCCTTCTGCTTCTCGCTCGACGATATCGCGGTGACGATCTTCCTGACGAGCCCCAGCACGACGACTCTGCCGGTGGCGCTGGTGGCCAACATGAAGGCCAACTTCGACGTCACCATCGCCGCCGCGTCGACCATGCTGATGCTGTTCGCGCTGGTGGTGATGATCGTGCTCGACCGCCTCGTCGGCCTCGACGCGGTGATGGGCAAGGGCCTCTACCGCAACTGACCCTGTGCCGCGCGGACCCGGCGCCCCGCGGCCTCCTCCTCTTCTGCCGGAAGACTTTTGGACACGGAAACGGACATGACCGACGCCACCGTCACGCCTTCGCCCTCTCGCGTGGATCCGGGCTTCATCGAAGAAATTCTGCAGCCACTGGTGCAGTTCGACACGGAGAACCCGCCAGGGAATGAGCTGGAGGCGGCGAAGTTCACTGCCGCGTGGCTGGAGAAGGCCGGATTCACATGCTCGCTTTCGCAGTCGGCGCCTGGGCGCGGCAACGTGATTGCCGTTCTGGAGGGGGAGCGGCCGGGGCCGACGCTGCTCCTGAACGGTCACCTCGACACCCAGCCGATCGCGCGGGACAGCGGCTGGACCGTGGACCCGATCGGCGGCGAGATCCGCGGCGAGCGCATCTATGGCCGCGGCACGGGCGACATGAAGTCGGGTGTGGCGGCGATGATGGCGGCGGGCGCGGCCTTCGCAAAGGGCGGGACGGATTTCGCGGGGCGCCTGGTGCTGCTCGCCTCGGCAGATGAGACCTCGGGTGGCTATCTCGGCGTCGGCGCGGTGCTGGATGAGTTGCGCGTGCTGAAGCCGGACTTCGCCGTGGTGTGCGAGCCGACGCCCCTCGGCATCGGCCTCGGCGCGCGCGGATGCTGCTGGGTGAAGCTCGCCATCACTGGGCGGCCCGGCCAGGCGGGTAAGGCGCACACCGGCATCAACGCCATCGCCGTCGCCGGCGACATGATCGTCGAGCTGGGACGCGACCTTCCCGCGTCCTTCCCGAACGGGCGGTCGAAATATCTGCCCGAACCCTCGTTCAATTTCGGCGGCATCGCGGGCGGCATCAAACCGAACGTGATCGCGCAGCATGTGGAGCTGATCATCGATCGCCGCGTGACGGTGCGCGAGACGGCGGACGAGGTGCTGGCGGCGGTGAAAGCGGTGGTCGAGCCGGTGGCGGCGCGCTGGAACGCCAAGGTCGAGGCCACGGTGGACCTCTTCGTTCCGGCCTGCGAGCTGGAAGAAACCTCGCCGCTGGTGGCGCACTGCCGCGATGCCTTCACCGCGGTGACGGGCGATGCGATCGGCCTCACCGGCGCGGGCGGCTTCACCGACGCGCACTTCTTCATGCATGACCTCGGCGTTCCGGCGCTGAATTTCGGGCCGTGGCTGCGCACGGTGCATCCGTCCGGCAGCAACTCCGACATTCCGGATGAATTCGGCCTCATTCCCGAGATCGTCGACGGCGCGCGGGTCTATGAGCGCCTTATCGGCGAAATCCTGGCGCGATGAGCGGGGGAGTGGGGCGGCCGCTCATCGGCATAACCGCCAGTTTCCGCACCGCGACGGGCGAGTTCTACGCCCAGGGCGGCTTCGTGGAGGGCGTGCGCGAGGCGGGGGGACTCCCCGTCATCGTGCCGCATGGCGCGGCGGATGACGTGGCGGCCTACCTGCCGCTGCTCGACGCGCTGATCCTGACTGGCGGGAGCGACTTTGCCCCGTCGCGCTATGGCGGGTCTATGCATCCGGCGATTACCGAGATCATCGAGCCGCGCGATGCGTTCGAGTTTCCGCTGGCGGAGGCGGCGATGGGGCGGGGCATGCCGGTGCTGGGCGTGTGCCGCGGCATGCAGATCATGAACGTGGTGCGCGGCGGGTCGATCTTCGATCACACGCTGGACGGGCGCACCGTGCCGACCGATGATCACCGTGACGGGTCGCCGATCAAAGAGATCGTTCACGACGTTGAGCTGGCGGCGGATGCGGCGTTGACGCGGATTTTGGACGCGGTGCGGTTCGGCGTGAACTCGATGCATCATCAGGCGATCGACCGCGTGGGCGAAGGCTTCGTCGTGACCGGCCATGCGCCGGACGGGGTGATCGAGGCGATCGAGGATCCCGCGACGCCGTTTCTGATCGGCGTTCAATGGCATCCCGAAGAGCTGGGGGATGAGCATGGACGCCGCCTTTTCGCCGCCCTCGTCACCGCTGCGCGTGCCTTCCGCGCTTCCTCAGGCGGCTGAGGCGGCCCGGCGTGCGCCCTGCGTGCCGCACGTCACCTGGGCGTCCTGCGGACGGGGCTCGAACAACGTCCGCGCCTAAAGGGGTCTGCTTTCCGTGCCCGGTCCGCTGCCGTGCTCGCGTCCGACGCGCCTCGGCGGATGCGCGCGCGTGCGCGTGCCCTCTGCTGAGCTGTGGGCGAAACTGGGTGATGGTGGTTGACGTGACCCCCGAAAGCTCATCCATTCAGGAGTAGAGTCCGACCATCCTGCCCAACGCGCGGCACCGGCAAATGCCGGCGGGCGCGCCGGCGTTCGATGTGCGGGCGGCCCTTCATGGTGTCCTGGGCGTCGACCTCGCCCGGATCGCGGCTCGGCCGAACCAGGTGTGGCTCGCAGATCTCACCTATATCCCGACCGGGGAAGGCTGGCTCTTCCTGGCAGCCATCATCGACACGGCGACCCGCAGCCGACGCTTACCGTCAGGTCCTTGCCGCAGCAGGCATAACCCCGTCCACTCGAACGGGGCAGGATCAGTCTGACACCTCCGCGGGCAACGGCTCACGCGCTGCGGCGCGCGGCTCTTGGCGTTTTTGACGCTCTCTGGAACCGGACAGAACCGCTCGAACTCATGTGATGGCGGAGGGAGAGGGGCCGGGGGCGAACATTCTCCGCATGGCGAACCCCGGCCTCGCGGCCGCTCAAGCGCATCCGCAAGCGCCTCGTGGGCGACCCCGTCCCTCCGCCGGCGGGCTTTACGCTGCCCGGTCCCGGCCACGACGGGGGACAGGCCTGCCGGTCGATCAGGCCTCGCGAAGTCGCACGCGCAGGGTGTAGGCGGCCACGAAAACAACGAGCGTCACGATCGCCGGCGCGGCACTGCCGATCGGGTCGCCGGCAAGCACGTGCGAGCCCACCGCGGCCACCAGCGTGGCCGCCATGGCGCCAAAGGCCCAGTCCCGCAAGAAGGCAACGCGTGTCTGGTAGATGCAGATCACGCCGACGATATAAGCCACGCCGACAATGGTCGTGAAATAACCCGGATAGCCAAGGCGAACCATTTCCTCGGTCATCACCCCGGCCAGGTTGAGGACGCCGGACACAAGAAAGACGAACGCAACAAGGCCCTGCAGGACCATCTGGGCGATTTTGATCATGCGATGGGAAAGCACAGTGGTCATCACGCCGAGCCCTTTCTGTTCATGGCGATGCCGGCCGCGCCCCCCGCGACGAGCGTGAGGCCGTCAACGAGGGCCGCCTCGGCCAACGGCGCGGCGGGGCGAGGATCGCCGCACGCGGGGTTGGGGCACGAGAGCCTTCCCGGCACGGTGGTCGAAACGGGGGCGGGGTCGAAAACGGCTGCTGTCTCGAGGGCACCGGCGTACCGGCGATGAGCGGGAATGGCGTGGGTGGCGCCCTCAAACGGCGCCGGCTCCCTCAACGCCTGCGCAGTGTGGGCATTGCTGCCATGGCTGGCGTGCATCAGGCTACTCCCACGATGGCGCGACGGGCCGCACGAGGCGCCCCGGAGGTGAGGCGGTCCGATGCGCCGGAGCGCATGGGGGTCCGGTTTTCGCGGCAGGTCGATCTCACGATGTAACTCCTTCGCGGTCGCAACAGGGTTGATCTGACGGGAATTCGGCCTGACGACGGGCTGGGTTACGCAGGCGCGCCGTCACGCCGTCGTGAGGCCCGGCCTCCTGCGCCTGGCGCCGGCACCGTCGCCCGTGACGCCTCGCCACCGCGTTGACCAGCGCAGACGGCGTGGGACAACGAGAGCGCCGGCGATCGACGCAAGCGCAATACCGATCGACTGCCAGGTCAGGGCGATCCGCGCCGACGCTTCCGCCAAGTGGCTCGGGACCGCCCCCATCGCCCACTCGCCGACAGCCTGACGCCGGTCAGGGATGACGCGACCCGTTCCGTTCGTCCTTCGCCGTTACCGGACTTGCGAAGCGGGGATGCCATCGCGTAGCGGTGCCCAGATGTACCGTTCGAGAAGGTCGGCGTTCCACTCGACATATTCCACGAGGACGCCGTTGGGATTTCGGGCATACATCATTCGCCCCGTCGGCACGTCCTCGATGTCGCGCACGATCTCCGCGCCACTGTCGGCGAGCGTGGCACGGACCTCGGTGAGGTCCTCGACGATCCACGGACCAAGGCTGCCGCTGATCGGCGCCAACGATTCTTCAGTGCCGGCGACGATCAGCACATCGCCGATCCCGACCAGTGTCCAGTCCGCGAATTTCGCATGGAGGTGCGGCTCGATGCCATGCAGTGCCCGGACGAGCGGCAGCGTCGCGTCGAGATCGGTGGTCAGGATGCGCGTGTAGGTTTTGAGGATCATGGGCGAACCAATCGTTGTGCGGTTGGGTGTGGACGCGGCGCGCGGTCCCGGTTGTCCGACCGCATGAAAGCGCGCGTGGCCAGCGCCCGGACAGGGGCCGCCGGACGCAGCCCGGTCGGTACGGGCCGGAGCCATGGGAAAGCGGCCCTTTGTTCCTGCGGGCAAAGGGCCGGCGGTCCAGCCTCAGCTTCAGGGCAATCCGCCGTCGACCGGCAGAACCATCCCCGTGCAGTATGTCGCGTCGGTCAGCAGATGGACGATGCTGCGTGCGATCTCTTCGGGGTCCGCGATGCGTTGCAGTGCGCAGGCGGCCGCCAGCGCATCCTTCACCTCGGTGGGGAGTTGGTCGATCATGTCGGTCGCCGTCGTTCCCGGGGCGACCGCGTTGATCCGCACGCCGCGGCCGGCCGCCTCCAGCGCCACGCAGCGCGTCATGCCGACCACCGCATGCTTGGCCGCGGAATAGGCGGAAAACTGCGGCAGCCCGCGAATCCCGGCGGTGCTGGAAACGTTCACGATCGCACCGCCCCCGCTCGCCTCGATCGCCCGCAGCTCGGCTCGCATCGAAAAGAAGGTGGCGTAGGCGTTGACGCGCATGACGGCGTCGAAGGTCGCAGCGTCGGTCTCGCCGATGTCGCCGAGGAAGCCGCCGCCGGCACTGTTCACCGCGAGATGGAGGCCACCGGCGCGATCCACGACGGCGGCGACGAGATCCTCGACGGCCGCTTCGTCGGTCACGTCGGCACGATGGGCCCAAGCCGCGGCGCCGGCTGCTTCGATCCGGTCGACGGTTGCTTGCAGCGGTGCCTCGCGCCGCCCCGCCACGACGACGGTTGCGCCAAGCTGCGCGAGCTGCAGGGCGGTGCTGGCACCGATTCCGGTACCGCCTCCCGTGACCAGCGCGACCTTGCCGGCCAGCGCGAAGCGGGGATCACGCTCGTTCGCCATCATCGCTTTCCGTCGCTCTCCCTCGCTCTCATCGCGGGGCGGTTCGAGCGGCGCTTCGGTCGAGGTGCGGGTGCGCATGTCTTTCACCAGTTCATGTCGTCGCCTCTGCGCGTGACGCGGACGAAACGCCACGACGGACCGTCACGGACGCGCGCTGACCGGGGTGGAGGCGGGATACCCGTGTCATGTCGGACAGTTCGGGCACGCGCCGCCGGCGGTTACATCGCGCCGCCCGAAGACGGATGCGGGCCGCCGGCAGATCCGTTTCCCCGCATCACGCGAAGCCTCGGGGCGCGGCGACCGGAAGCGGACAGGTAGACCCTCGTGAGCGGACCGGCGATCGATAAGTCGGGGGGCGACACCGGCGGCCGATGCGACCCGGTCGCGGATGGGCTGCGGCCCCTGCGGTGCGGCATCGACGGCATCGACGGGATGACGGAGCGCCCGCCCGCACCGCCGATCGCCCGATGAATTGCATCTCGACTGTAACCGGCTGCGCCGTGGCGGCGAATAACGGGTGTTCTTTCGGCTGACGAGACACCTGAAGATGAGAGTGCTTCTTGCTTACCGCCTGCGAATAAAGGCTTCGGTGACCCCTCCGATGACGGCGTCACGCGCCGGCGTCGAACATGGCGCGCGCAGGTCGCCAATGGATGAGGTCCGCGCGCCCCGCGTCGCGATCGACGTCCACAGCCTGATCTGCGCGGATGCCGCGGCGCAGGACGCTCGCCCCCGCCAGGTCCGGCGCGGTGCCCATGCGCGTCGTCCCATCGCGATGCACGGCCTTTCAGTCTTGCTCGAACGGCACGGCAGTGGATCTGCCGCGCGCTCCGGCCGCGACGGACTTGCTGCCGCGAGCCGGGAGGTGGCGGCATGACGTCCGCGACGATCTTTGCCGCCCTGCGTGCAGACATGCGAACGATCACCGGACCGCTTGTCGATCTTTCCCATACCGCCGGCGCGGACGGCTACGTCGTCATCCGCAGCATCGCCCCGGTCGGCGTGGTCGTGCCGCTCCACAGCCACGGCGAGCGCGAAACGATGGTCATCGTCGAAGGCGTTCTCACCGCCTGGCTCGATGGCGCGTGGCGACGCTTCGGCCCCGGCGAGATCATCGAAGTCGCCCCGGACGTGCCGCATGCGCTGCGCAATGACGGGCCCTGCGAGGTCGCGCTCGTGCTCGTGACGACCCCGCGCATGGCCCGCTTCTTCGCGCAGGTCGCGACAGGGCAGGCCGATGCGGCGATGACGCCGGAGCGCCTCGCCCATCTCGCCGCGACCGCTGCCGCTTTCGGTTTCCGGAACGCGCCTCCGGCCGAGCAGGCCGCAATCGGCATCGCGCCACCGGCCGACGGTGCCGGCTGATGGCCGGGACCCCGGACCGATGTGGCCGACGGGGCCGATGCCGCCGGCGGATGCCGGTTGCAGATGCACATCCGGCCATCTGGCCAGTCATCGGATCAGATCGGAATTCCCATGTCGGATGAGGCGAAGGTCGCCGTCGTGAGCGGCGGGTCACAAGGGATAGGGGCAGGTCTCGTCAGGGCCTTTCTGGCCTCTGGCTACAGGGTCGCCGCAGGGTCGCGGTCGATTGCCCCTTCGGACGACCCCAATCTGCTCACTGTCTCCGGCGATATCGGCATCCCGGAAACGGGGCCGGAGCTCGTTGCGCGCACACTGGAGCGCTTCGGCCGGGTCGATACCCTGGTCAACAACGCCGGAGTATTCGCTGCAAACGCCTTCACGAAATACTCAGCCGATGACTATTCACGTGTGATCGCGGCGAATCTGGGTGGCTTCTTCTTTACGACGCAGGCCGCGATCGCGGCGATGGTCGGCCGTGGCGAGGGACATGTTGTGAGCATCACGACCGCGCTTGTCTCTCAGCCCCTGTCGGCCGTGCCGTCGGTGCTGGCCTCACTGTCGAAGGGGGGCGTCGATGCCGCAACCCGCAGTCTCGCGATCGAGTATGCGTCGCGGGGTATCCGCGTCAACGCGGTTGCCCCGGGCATCATCAAGACGCCGATGCATGCCCCGGAGGCGCACGAGGCACTGGGCGCGCTCCATCCCGTCGGTCGAATGGGCGAGATCGACGAGGTCGTGGATGCGGTGATGTTCCTCGAGCGCGCGAGGTTCGTCACGGGAGAAACGCTTCACGTCGACGGCGGGCAGGCGGCCGGGCGCTGAGCACGCCTGCAATTCCGAAGCGGGCGTGCCGTGAACATCAATGATTTCGCCGGGTCGTTGCACCCGGCCTTGAAGGAGACGGACATGGGCAAGACCTCCTCCACGGCGCCCGTGACGGGCCCCCGCATGGCCGACCTCGTGCCGCCACTGACGGCCGCGACATGCGTCACCGCGCTCCTGGCTGGCCTCGCCGCCGACCTGAGCTGGGAAATCTGGGCCCGCCTCATCACGCCGCAGCTTCCGGGTGTTGGCGGCCCGCTCGAGCCGGAGGCCCTCATCCGCAGCGTGTTCGGCTTTTCGAGCAAGCCGCTCGCCGAGGCGATCCATGCGGTGGTCGGCGTGGTGTTCTATCCGCTCGGCTATCTGTTCATCGCCCGCCCGCTTCAACGCATCGTGCTGCAGTCCTTGCCGTGGTGGCTGACTGGCGCGGGCTTCGGCGTCGGACTGTGGATCTTCGCCCTGTTCGTCATGGCGCACCTTGTGGCGGGGTTGCCGGCCTTTCTGGGCTTCATTCCGCTCACGTGGGCCTCGCTCGGCGGGCACATCCTGTTCGGCTTCGTCACCGCTTTCGTCGTGCGCTGGCGAGAGAAGCGGACCGGTTGAGCGACTGCGGGCGGACCTCATCCGTGCAGGAAACAGGCGCACGATGCCCCCCAATCGTGATCGGCTGAAAGGCTGTACCGCCCGGTCCGCAAACACCGACCGGGCGACCTGGGGGCAGACCGCAAGCTCGGGCGCCTCCCGCCCGCACAAGCTGACCGCTGTGGCGACGCCGGTGCGCGGCACCAGCCACACAAGGCTGAACCCTCCGTCAGGAGGTGCTCCCGGAACTCGGCCGCGGTGGCGGTGGCGCATCCCGGAGCGCCTGCCCTGGCAGGGCAGGCGCTCCGGGATCGCTTCACCCGTGGATGAGCAGACCGGGGCGCCGATCGAGGCAGGCAGCGAGATCCGCGACGAACCGGTCGTCACACTTCAGCCGGCGACGCGCGGCGAGCACGCGGTCGAGCGCCGCCCGGTCGCCGCGGTCGGCCGCAGCCCTCGCCAGGGTGCGCACGAAGACGTCCCGCTGCGCATGACTCCCGCCGAGGTTCTGGAGGCGTGGGGCGAGAGCGACAAGCGCCGCCGCCTCACGCGGCACAGATCCGAACGACACTATCACGCCGGCAAGGTCGAGCCCGACCGCCCTGATGGTGTCGCCCTGGTCGGTCTCCTCCCGGGCCTTTTCGGCCATCGCGGCAGCGAGCTCGCGCGCACTGGCGTTGTCTCCCGCCGCGACGAGGGCGATGAGGTTGTGCAGTGCTGCGAAGGCGAGGGTCGTGTCGCGGCGACGCCTGCGCGCGACCTCGGCCAGTGCCTCCCAGCGATCACCGACAGCGACGCCCTCCAGCTCGAGGCGCCACAGCAGCGAAACCGCGTTGGCCATGTCGCGGAAGTCGTCCGTCGGGCGCGGTCGCACCTCGGTATCGTAGAGATGGAGCACCCGCGCGTCGTCACCGGCCTCCAGGTGGAACAGGGCGAGATGCCAGGCCATGTGGAAGGCGAAGTTGTTGCACCCGGTCCAGACCGGGCGAGCCGCCTCGATCCAGCCAATCCCGTCGGCCGTGCGGCCCCGCATCTCGTACACGTGAGCGACCGAGTGAAGGCCCCATGCGTCGTCCGGCGCGAGGGCGACGGCACGACGCCCGGCCGTTTCGGCGGCCGCGAATTCTCCCGTTTCCTCGAGTGCGAAGGCGTGACAGCCGAGGAGGTAGCCGAAGCCGGGGCGCGTTTCATCCCACGCCGGCAGGATGGCGCGGGTGTCGGCCAGCATACCGGCGACGTCGCCGACCATGAAGCGTAGCGACTGGGCAAGCTTCAGATGGAGCAGCGCGTGGGGATCGGTCGCGACGAAGGCATGGAGCCTGTCCGCCGCGGCCCCGAACCGACCGTCGATGCCGAGCGCGAGTGCGTCGACGAGGGCCGCCTCGGCCGCGGTGACGTCCCCCTTGTCACGTTGCGCCTCGCGCGCAGCCTGCGCGGCCGACCGCGCGGCGGGGAAGAGCTCCTCGCGGGCGAGGGTCAGACAGGCGAACCCCTTGAGCGCATGAGCCGAGACGAGGGCGGGGTCGAACGCGATGGCCGCCTCGAGGGCTGCGCCCGCGTTAGGCCGGTGAGCAAGGACGGCATGGGTGGCGTCCTCGAATGGCGCCAGCGCCCTCTGGTCGGCGTTGGTGTGCGCGGTGCCGTAGCGGTCGACGTCCATCACTCCACTCCCACGATGGTGTCTCGATCCATGCGCGCGCGAGTCTGCGCGCAGGAGAGGGGCCGGTCCGGCCGGCTGCGACACGAGGGGGCATCAGGCGTCGGCAACGGGCCGACGGCGTAGCCGCGTTCTTCGCGGGAGGTCGGTCTCACGGTGCAACTCCTTCATCGTCCGCAACAGGGATGGTCCGACAGGAGTTCGACAGGCCGGCAGGCCGGGTTACGCGGGGGCGTTATCACGTCGCCGTGAGGTCCGCGCGGTGTGGCGGTGCGGGGCCCGATGCTGGTGGCACCGGCCCCTCGCGGCATCGTCGGCTGACATGGAGATGCCGCCTGGCTCGGGTTTCGATGCCGCGGGGGATCGATGCCCCACCCGGCAGCGCCCCCACCCGGCGGCGCCATGTTCCACCGGGCGCGGCGGCGGGTGGGCAACGCGCGCAGGCGCGGCTGCCGAAGTGCGAGAGCGCCGATCCGTGGCCCTCTCGGAGACGTTCACCAGCGCAAGAGGCGTGGGCCGACGAGCGTGCCGGCGAGGGTCGCGAGCGCGATGCCGAGCGAATACCAGGTCAGTACGAAGAGCGCCGACGCCTCCGGGCAGTGCAGACAATAGACGGCCGCCGCAACCGCACCTGCCGTCAGCCCTGCCGCCGCGCCGGCCGCCCGCAGCCGCGTCGGCGCAAGCTGGCGAAATGCCCACAGGAGGCCGACGAAGACGGGCACGGCGAGCGACAGGACGAGCCACGGACAGCTCTGCCAGCTTTCCCCGAGCCATAGCGCCATCCGCTCGTTCGGCGGCGTGCGCATCAGCTCGACGAAGCCGAGGGCCGCGAGCAGGACCACCGGCACCGCTGCCGCCCAGGCGAAACGCAGGGATTCGCGGCCGGGTCGGGCGAGCTGCGTGGTCATCGCAAAGGCGGCCAGCGCCAGCGCCAGCGTGTAGGCCACCTTGATCCACAAGGCGCCGCCTTGAGCGGCGGTGCCAAGGTCTTCACGCAGCCCGAGTACCGAGATCGCGAGCACAGCGGATACCACGGCGCCCCCTCCGACGCCGATCAGCACCCGCCACTCGACCGCGCGGCGGCCAACGGGCCGCACGTCCCGCGCAAGTCCCTGAACCAGTTCCTCGGTTGTCGTCATGCCTCGCCCCGGACACGCCCCATCAGCGCCTTCAACCCGCGATGGACCGAAACCTTCACATCGGATTCGCCGATACCGCCGGCATCCGCCGCCTCGGCAACGCTCAGTCCCTCGATCTTGGTCGCCCGGATCATGCGTGCCTGCTTGGGCGGAAGTTCGGCCAGGAGCCGATCGACATCAAGCTGCGCCATCACGCTCGCCTCCTCGTCGGCGGCCGGCAGCGTCTCCTCCAGCTCGTCGATCGGCTGGAGGCGGTGGGCGCGGCGGAAATGGTCAATCAGCTTGTAGCGCGCAATCGCGAACATCCACGCGGTGAACGGACGCTCCCGGTCGTAGGTGGCGCGGCGCGTATGAACGGCGATCAGTGTTTCCTGCACGAGATCCTCGATATCGCTCTCGTCATCGCGCATACGACGCCGAAAGAAGCCGCGCAAAATCGGCACCAGAAGGCTCAACAGAGCCGAATGAGCCGACGCGTCCCCGTTCAGTCCGTCGATCATCAGCCCACGCAAGGCACTCTCGGTCGACCGCATCCGTGCTCCTTGATGGGTTCTTCGGCTACGGCGCCGGGATGGTTACAGAGCGCGCGTCGGTTCGGCGAACCGCCGGCGTCGGCGTCCCAAAGCGCCTCCGGGCTCCAGTTCGGCGCATCGCCGCGGTCGGGAGCCGAACTTCACCGCGGCGGGCAGCGCCGCGTGCCCGAACGACGCGTGCAGAAGGGCGCGCATCCATTCGCGTTCTCATGGCCCCTTCGGTCCGACCCGTGAAGCCACCTAGGTCGACAGGCCGGAATGTCATCGGTCCTTCGGGGCCGAATTCGGTCCTCCTGTCCAACAAGGCCGAACATAGACGGCGGAGCAGCCTGTTTGTAGCCCACGGGGCCATCATCGCGCGGCCGGACGCGGTAACGTGACCACGAAGTGATCTTTCGTTTCGGCCCCGCCGGCGCATGTCTCATTTGATCGAAGCGAGGAAAGAAACGGTCGACGGGAGCGCCAAACGACCCCAGCCACACAGGCGGTTTCTCCATCCCGTTCTGGCGAGAGCCCAAGCGTTCTGCGCAGCGTACGGGCTCCGGCTCCCGGTCGTGATGGCGCCGATGGCGGGCGCGTGTCTCCCCGCGCTCGCCGCCACCGTCGCGAATGCGGGGGGACTGGGCGCCGGCGCGATGACGGAGCAAACACCCGAAGGCTTCGCCTGTCGGACGGAGGCCGTGCGGGCCGCCGGCAACGGCGCCTTCATGCGCGATCTCTGGCCCCCCGATCCGCCACCGCTGCGATGGAGGTCCACCATGGCTGAGCCGCTCTTGCCGCAGGCGTCCGGCCCCAGCGGGCAGCCGTTCCCCGCCACGCGGCGCGCGAGAAGGTCGCCTGCCGCGCGCGCTTCGCGGCCGACGTGCGGCCGGCCGGGACCGCCTACGCATTCCTCCTCACGAGCCGGATGGGGCGCGGGACGATCGCATCCCTCGATCGCGCCGATGCCGCCGCGCGTCCGGGCGTGATCGACATCCTGACCTTCTAGGCGCCTGGCAACGAGGTCCGTCCCGAGCCTTCGTTTTCGAAGGCGGCTACGTTGCGGAAACGCTGCGGCCGATGGCGCCGGCCGACGTCGCCCGCTGGGGCCAGCGGAGCGCGCTCGTCCTCGCCGAGCACGAGGAGATCGCGCGCGAGGCGGCCAGTCGGAGGCAGGAAGCTGCGCGCGAAGGTGACGTCGAGACTGAGCAAGCGTCGCCGGACCCGCATCTGATCAAGCTGGTCCGGGACGCGAACCGCTGGTTAGAGGATCAGAGGACAGGCAGTGCCGAAAGCCTGGCGGATATCGCACGTCGAAGTGGGGTCGATGCTGCCGTCGTCAGCCGCACGATCGGCCTGGCTATCCTCGCGCCGGACATCGTCCGGACAATCATGGACGGGCGGCAGCCGCCGGCGCTGACGGCGGAGCGGTTGCGGCAGGCTGTTCCGCTCCCTCTCGGCTGGAGCGAGCAGGCCGAGCGTCTCGGACAATCTCGTCGATAGCGGACCTGGGGCGCTTCGATTCCTCCAGACAAAATGAAGCGGACATTCTCGCGCGGCCGTGTGTGTCTCCGCGTCGGGCTGAACGCCTGCGATCCATGACGGCGAAAGCGGCCTCCGGAGAAAACGCAGCGCAAGACCGCGGAGAACCCGTTCCACAGACGGGAGAGACGGGACAGTCGCCCGGCCGACAGCGCGTAAGCCTTTGATATATCGCCTAGTCACTCCGAATGCGCCAATTCATGCGCGGATCGGTGGACTGCGTGGTAGGGGCGGAGGGATTTGAACCCCCATCTGGCCGGTTATGAGCCGGTGGCTTTAACCGTTAAGCTACACCCCCGAGCGCGGCAGCGCCGATCGGTTCCTATAGCAAATCGTGCCGCGAGATGTAGGCCAATGGCCGATCTCGGTCATAATTCTTGACGGCTTTCTCCCCGCACCTCGAACATCCCTCCCGAGACCCGAGACCCGAGACCCGAGACCCGAGACCCGAGACCCGAGACCCGAGACCCGAGACCCGAGACCCGAGACCCGAGACCCGAGACCCGAGACCCGAGACCCGAGACCCGAGACCCGAGCCCCGCCCGGCAGCTTCGGGACAGGGATGCGCACTAGCCTCGCCCGATGTGATCCGTGGATGTGGGGACCCATGCTTCCATTCTCGATCGGCCGAACGGCGCTCCTGTCGGTGGCTTTCGTCCTTCCGGCCGCGGTGGCGGCGGCGAGCGCAGGACCCGGTACGGTCGTGCTGGCGGTCGTCTACGGCCTCGCCGGCCTCGCGATGACCGCGCAGCTCACGGTCCGCAGTCAGCGGAAGCGCGCGCACGCGGTCGTACTTGCCCGGCGCGCCGAGCATCGGGCGGGGGCACGACGGAGCACGTGCCGGGACCGCTAGGCGGCCTCGATCGACGGCCGGGCCGGACGCCGCCGGCGGGCGCGCCGCCGGGGGGACCGAAAGCGGACGACGATGACGCACCAGAGCATCCGCCGGAAGCTGACGGCGACATTCCTGATCCTGGCGGCCGGCGCCGTCGCGGGCGGCGGCGTCGGCATCTACTGCGTCAGCCGGATCGCCGCCACCGTGGGCGTCTATGCCAACGTCACCTCGCCGCTGATGGCCGAGACGATGGCGCTCATCGACACGGCCCACGGGCTGAAGTCGACGGCGTTCCGCGCCGGGCGCCCCGGCAGTACCTACGCGGACGCGATCGACGAAATCAGCGCGCTGCATGCCGAGGCCGACACCCGGATCCGGGCGATCGAAGGCTACTTTGCGAAAGCGGGAGCCGAGCTTCGCCTCGGCAACAGGATCGAGGAGCGCTTCACCGCAGCGCTCGACCGCATGGTCAAGGCCAGCGAGCGCGAGGCGCAGGCGGCCGCACAGGCCGAGCAGCTGCGGACGCGGATCGTGCGCATCTCCGGCCGCGCGGCGCATGTGATTGAGGGGATCGCCGCCGCGACGGGCCAGGATATCGCGATCATCGAGGAGCAGGCGAACTTCGACATCCTCAACGGGGTCGCCACCGTCGAGGGCATGTCCTCGCTGATCACGCACCTGTTGTCCGAGCCGCTTCAGGTGGCGGGACGGGCGCAGCGGCTGCGGGGCGAACTTCACGCCATCGAACGCGCGGTCCGTTCCGAGTGGATGGCCGGGGGCGACTTCGACAGTTCGGCTCGCGGCATTCGGGCCTCGCTCCATACCGTCCGCAGGCTCTCGAAGGAGATGTCCGGGCTGATGCGCCATGACAGCGACCGCATCCAGCTCGCCATGCTCGACCGGGACATCGCGGCGCTCGGAACCCTGACCCTCGGCGAGTACGGGCTGTTCGCCGAGGCGCGCCGGCTCGCCGCGGCCCGCGCCAGCCTCGCCGCGGGGCGCCTGGAGGTGGAGCGGCTCGACGAGGACTACCTCACGATCCTCAACGAAGCGCAGGACTTCGTCAGCCGGCTCAACAGCGACGCCCACGCGAGCGCCACCGTCGTCATCGAGCAGGCACTCGCCTTCGTCACGATCTCGGTCGTCGTCTACCTCATCGTCGCGACCCTGCTCGGCATGCGGGTGGCGCGGAAGGTGACGCACCCGATCGACCGGCTGACCCAGCACGCGGCCCGCATCAGCCGCAGCGGCGACATGCAGCGGCTGGAGGACACCGCCATCGTCACCCGGCTCGACGAGATCGGCGAGCTGGCACGCGCGTTCAACGCGATGATCGCCGACCTGCAATATGCACGCCGCCGCCTGGTGGAGCAGTCCGAGGCCAAGGTGCAGGTCCAGTACCAGCGGCTGGTGTCGGCGATCGGGAGCCTCCGGCACGGGCTGATCATGTACGACCGCGAGCACAACGTGGTCATCTGGAACGACCGGCTCGCGGAGATCTACGACTTCGACATGGACTTTGCCGCCCCCGGCGTGCCGCTGCGGGACGTCATCGGCGAGCTGGTCCGCCAGGACGTCATCGACGCCGGGCACGAGCTGGTCTCGATCGCGCGCGACGCCGTCGGCACGCGTCAGCCGGTCGCCTATACCATCGCGCTCAACGACGGCCGCTCCATCGCCATTTCTAGCAGCCCGACGCCCGACGGGGGCGCCGTCTCGGTCCACGAGGACATCACAGAACGGCTCCAGTCGCAGGAGCGGATCGCCTTCATGGCGCTGCACGACATGCTGACGGAGCTGCCCAACCGGGTCGCCTTCCGCGACCGTCTCGTGGCGGCGCTGTCACGGGTGCCGCGCGGGCATCCGCTCGCGGTGCTGGCGTTCGATCTCGATCACTTCAAGCACGTCAACGACACCCTCGGGCATCCGGTCGGCGACACGCTCCTGAAGTCGGTCGCGGAGCGGGTGCGCGCGTGCCTCAGGCCGTCCGACACCTTCGCGCGCCTCGGCGGCGACGAATTCGCCATCGTGCAGCTCGACATCGAGGCGCCGCGGATGGCCTCGGCGCTTGCCGCGCGAATGATCGCCGAGGTCAGCCGCCCTTACGAGATCGACGGGCACAAGGTCGTCATCGGTGCCAGCGTGGGCATCGCGCTCTCATCCGACGACGGCCTCGACCCGGACGATCTCCTGCGCAACGCCGACATGGCGCTCTACCGCTCCAAGGAGCTCGGCCGCGGCACGTTCAGCTTCTTCGAGCCGGGCATGAACCAGCGCATGCAGAGCCGCCGCACGATGGAGATGGAGCTGCGCAACGCCCTCGCGGCAGGTCAGTTCGAGGTCTACTACCAGCCGCTGGTCAGGGCCGACTCGGGCGCGGTCAGCTGTTTCGAGGCGCTGCTGCGCTGGCATCATCCCGAGAGGGGGACCGTGAGCGCCTGCGACTTCATCTCGCTCATCGAGGAGATCGGGATCATCGGCAGGGTCGGGCGCTGGGTGATGGAGGAGGCCTGCCGCACGGCGACCACCTGGCCGGGGACCATCGGGATCGTCGTCAACCTGTCGCCGGTGCAGTTCGCGAGCGACGAGCTCGTCGACAACGTGCGTCGGATCCTCGCCGATACGGGGCTGGAGCCTGCGCGGCTGGAGCTCGACATCTCCGAGGCGATCCTGCTGAAGGACGCGGGAGCGACGGTCAGCACGCTGCAGCGTCTGCGCGAGCTCGGCGTGCAGCTTTCGATGGACGACTTCGGCACGGGGTATTCGAGCCTCGGCTACCTGCGCAAGTTCCCGTTCGACAAGATCAAGATCGACCGCTCGTTCATGCGCGACCTCGATTCGGCGGGGTCGGCGGCGATCGTGCGGGCCATCGCGGGGCTGGCGAACATGCTCGGGATCTCGGCCGTCGCGGAGGGGGTCGAGACCGAGGACCAGTTCGCGCGCGCCCAGCTCGAGGGCTACCAGGAGGTGCAGGGCTTCCTCTTCGGCCAGCCGGTACAGGGGGCCGACGTCCCCGCGCTCCTCTCGCGCACCACGCCGCCGCGTGCCGGGGCTGCCGTGGCGTAGGCCGCCACGGCCCCGCAGCACGACCCGTCGCCACGGCCCGGCACCACGGCAGGGCCATAGCGTCCCGGCGACGTTCTCGGTGGTGTCGGCGGCGGCTCAGCTCGCGAGGCGGGCGGCCGTGAAGGCGCGCCAGCTTCCGTAGGCGGTGACGTCCTGCGCGTCCGCGGTCGCGATCGCCTCGCAGACGAACCCCTTCGGCGTCGTGCCGTCCGCGAGCCGCGTCGTGCCGAGGCCGAGCGGCGCCGGGATCCCGGCCAGGAAGCCGCCCACTTCGGCGAGGGGCAGCGCCCAGACCTCCACCGATACAGCGCCCCCCCGATCGCCGATACGCACCAGGCCCGGGCGGAACGGCGGTCCCCCCGGCAGCGCGTAGAGGCCGTATTCGGATGTCGTGTCGACGGTGCGCAGGTAGCGCCCGCCCCGCGACGTCAGCTCCCCGTTGAGCGCCATGCCGGACATGTGCGCCCCGCACACCGCAAGCTCGATCTCCCCGTCGACCGCCTGCTCGGCGAGCGGCACAGGCGGCGGCACGGGCGCGCCGGTCGCGCCGAGGGTGCGGCTGCCGAACTGCTCGATGGTCCGGGCGACACCGGCGAGGAGGCCGTCGCGGCCGTGCGGCGCCAGGAGTGTGACGCTCCCCGGCCGCCCGTCGCCGCGCGGCAGGGTCGGGACGGCGAGGCCGCACATGTCGAGGAGGTTGACGAAATTGGTGTAGGTGCCGAGGCGCGAGTTGGGCCCGATCGGATCGGCCTCGAGGTCCGCGACCGAGTAGAAGGTCGGGATCGTCGGCACCAGGATGAGGTCGACGTTCGCCACCACCGGCTCGACCACGCGGCGCAGTTCGGCGAGGCGGTAGATGTCGCGGAAGGCGTCCGTCGCGGTGAAGCCGAGTGCCTTTTCGACGACCTCGCGGGTGACCGGGTGGACGGCGTCCGGCCGGGAGGCGAGCAGCGGCTCGATGACCGTGTGCCGCTCGGCGACGAACGCGCCGTAGTAGAGCATCTCCGCGACCTGGAAGAACGGCGTGAGATCGATCTCGGTGATCACGGCGCCGCTCTGCTCGAGCGCTGCGACCGTGGTGGCGAAGTTCTCGGCCTGGACCGTGTCGCCGAAGAACTCGATGCTGGCCGCATCGGGGATCGCGACGCGCGGCTTCGGCGGCGCGCTCGGCGGCGGCGCGGCGACCGGGCGGGACCATGCGTCGGCCGGGTCGTAGGCGGCCGCGAGGCGGAACACCTCGTGCGCGTCCGCCACCGTGAGGGCGAAGATCGAGATCGTGTCGACGGTCCGGCAGGCCGGCATCATGCCCGTCGCCGACAGCGCGCCGAGGGACGGCTTCAGCCCCACGATGTTGTTGAGCGCCGCCGGGACGCGGCCGGAGCCCGCGGTATCGGTGCCGAGCGAGAAGGGGACAATGCCGTGCCCGACCGCGACCGCCGATCCGGAGGAGGAGCCGCCCGGCACGATCGCCGGGTCGACGGCGTTCTTCGGCACCGGGTAGGGCGAGCGCACGCCAACGAGGCCGGTGGCGAACTGGTCGAGGTTCGTCTTGCCGACGACGATCGCCCCCGCCGCCTTCAGCCGCGCCACCACGAAGGCGTCCGCGTCCGCGACCCGCTCGACCGCAGGGCAGGCGGACGTCGTCGGCATGTCGGCGACGTCGATGTTGTCCTTCACCACGAAGGGGATGCCCCATAGCGGGCGGCCGTCTCGGGGGCCGAGCGCCTCGGCGGCGGCGATGACCTCCGCTTCGGCAGGGAGGTGGATGAAGATCCCGGGGTCGTTCACCGCTTCGATGCGGCGGTAGACCTCCCGGACGACGTCGGCGGCGGTCGCGCCGGCGTCGTAGGCGGCACGCAGGTCCGCCAGCGTGAATGGCGTTCCGGACAGCATCGCGTCAGGCCGCCAGCTTGCGCACCGGCGGATGCGGCGCGGCGTCGATGAGGGAGGCGGTGTAGGGATCGCTCGGCGCGTCCATCACCTTCGCGACGGGACCGGCTTCCACGACGGCGCCGTTCTGCATCACCACGACGTGGTCGCACAGGAGGCGCACGACATTGAGGTCGTGGCTGACGAAGAGATAGCTCATGTTCAGTTTGGCTCGAAGATCGACGAGGAGATTGAGCACGACCGCCTGAATGGAGACGTCCAGCGCGGCGGTCGGCTCGTCGAGGATGAGGAATCGCGGGTCGACCGCGATGGCCCGGGCGATGCCCACGCGTGCCTTCTGCCCGCCGGAGAGCTGGTGCGGAAAGCGGTCGAGGAGGTGCTGCGGCAGCCCCACCAGGTGGGCGAGGTCGCGGACCCGCTCGGCGCGGGCGCGGCGCCCGAGGTCCGCCATGCGGCGCAGCGGCTCCTCAATGGCGCGGCCGGCCGCGTGGCGCGGATTGAGACTGTCGGTGGCGTCCTGGAACACCATCTGGATCGCCGAGCGCCGGGGATCGCGGGCGAAAGACTGTGCCGGGGTCGCGGCGAGGTCCTGCCCGGCGAAGAGGATCTGGCCCGACGTCGGGTCGAGGAGGCGGACGACCATCGACGACGTGGTGGACTTGCCGCACCCCGATTCGCCGACGAGGCCGACCGTCTCGCCCTCGTGGACGGTGAAGTTGACGCCCTTCACCGCGTGCACGGGGCCGGACTTGCCCTCGAACGTCTTCACGAGGTCCTTCACCTCGAGGAGGGGCGTGATGCCCGGAGCGTGCGGCGGCTCGGGCGTGCGGGCCTCGGCCGGGAGGAGACGGCGGATCGTCGCCCCCTCACGCGGCGTCGCGTCCACGAGGCGCTGCGTGTAGGGGTGCTTCGGCGCGCTGAACACGTCGATGGACGTTCCCGTCTCCACCACCGCGCCGTCCTTCATGACGGCGATCCGGTCGCAGTACTGCGCGGCGAGGCCGAGGTCGTGGGTGATGACGATGGCGCTCATCCCGCGCTCGCGGATCAGCTCGGCGACGAGGTCCATCACCGCCTTCTGCGTGGTGATGTCGAGGCCGGTGGTGGGTTCGTCGGCGATGAGGAGCCGCGGGTCGCAGGCGAGCGCGATGGCGATGACGACGCGCTGGCACATGCCGCCCGACAGCTCGAACGGGTACGCCTCGTAGCGCTTCTCGGCGTCGCGGATCTTGACCGCCTCCATCGCCTCGATGGCCTTCGCCCTGGCGTCCGAACGGGTGGCGCGATTGTGCCGCCGCAGGACGTCCTCGATCTGATGGCCGACCTTGCGGATCGGGTTCAGCGCCGCGCGCGGGTTCTGGAAGATCATCGAGATCTCGCGGCCGCGGATGTCGCCCATCTGGCGCTCGCTCGCCTTGATGAGGTCGACGCCGCCGTAGGTGACGCCGGCGGCGGTGATGGTGCCCCCCGCGTCCAGGATCCGCATCAGCGCATAGGAGGTGACGGACTTGCCGGAGCCCGACTCGCCCACGATGCCGAGGGTCTCGCCGGATCCGAGCTCGAGGTCGATGCCGCGGACGGCGTCGACGATGCCGCGGCGGGTCTTGAAGGCAACGTGCAGGTCCTTGATCGACAGCATGGTCGGCTTCCTTCTCAGGCGCGGCGGAGGGGTGGGCGGGGCGGCGCGCACCGGTGCGCCGCCGCGGCTCGGGAGGACGCCCCGGAGGGCGTCCCGTTGGCGTCCGCTTGCGCCTTTGTGGGCGCCGGGCTCGGGCGCCATCGGCGCCCTCATGTGCGCCTCCGGGGGTCGACCATGTCGCGCAGGCCGTCGCCGAGGAGATTGAAGGTGAAGACCGCGACGACGAGCGCCATGCCGGGGAAGAAGGCGAGCCACCATTCGCCGGAGACGATGAAGTTGGCGCCTTCGGCGACCATGATGCCCCACTCCGGCGTCGGCGGACGCACGCCGAGGCCGATGAAGGAGAGGCCGGCCGCGTTGAGGATCGCCCATCCGAGGTTGAGCGAGATCTGCACCATCATCGGCGGCAGCGCGTTGGGGAAGATGTGCAGTGCCAGCACCCGGACGTCCGAGTTGCCGGAGAGCTTGGCCGCCTGCGCGAATCCGGCGTTGCGGCGGATGTTCACCTCCGCCCGCACCAGCCGCGCATAGAACGGCAGGTTGATGACGGCGGTGGCGTAGATGATGTTCTCCACCGTGTTGCCCATCGCCGCGACGATGCCCATGGCGAGCACGAACAGCGGGAAGGCCATGATGGTGTCGAGGACGCGCGACAGGCAGGCATCGAGCCAGCCGCCCCAGTAGCCCGCGGCCGCTCCCAGCACCGAGCCGCCGATGAAGGAGAGGGCGACGGCGGCGACCGAGATGGTGAGGTCGAGCCGGGTGGCGACGAGGACGCGGCTGAAGACGTCGCGGCCGAGGTTGTCGGTCCCGAACCAGTGGTCCCAGGACGGGGCCTCCAGCGCGCGGGCGGCGTTGGAGGCGAGCGGGTCGTAGGGGGCGATCGCCGCCCCGAAGAAGGCGACGAAGAGGATCAGGGCGAAGATCGCGAACGCGACCATCGTGACCGGATTGTCCTTGAGGACGTAGGCGATGTGGGACAGCGTCGACTGACGCTGCGGGCGAGCGACGTCGGCGACGGTCATTGGTTTTCGAACCCGATGCGGGGATCGATCGCGGCGTAGGCGATGTCGATCACGAGGTTGAGGGCGACGAAGAGCAGCGCCATGGCGAGGACGAAGCCCTGCACCGCGGCATAGTCGGAGGCCACCAGCGCCTCGACCGCGTAGGAGCCGATGCCCGGCCAGGCGAACACCTTCTCCACCAGCACGTTGGCGCCGAGGGTGAAGGAGAAGACCATGCCGAGCGTGGTCACCACCGGCAGCAGCGCGTTTCGCAGCGCATAGGTGTAGAGCACCTTCGAGCGCGTGAGCCCCGCGGCCCGGGCCGTGCGGATGAAGTCGGACGAGAGGGCGGCCAGCATCGCCGCACGCGTCATCCGCGCGATGGGGGCCATGGTGAAGAGCGCCAGCGTCAGCGCCGGGAGGGCGAGCTGCTTGAGGGCCGCGAGCCAGGTCTCCCAGTCACCCGCCAGCGCGGCGTCGATGAGGTAGAAGCCGGTCACGCGGTCGGGCTCGATGTACATGAAGTCGAGCCGTCCGAGCGGCGAGGGCGCCCACCCGACGAGGTAGTAGAAGACGTAGATGAGGAGGATGCCGGTGAAGAAGGTCGGCATCGACACGCCCGTCGTCACCAGCACCCGGCAGACGTGGTCGACCCACGAGCCGGGGCGCGTCGCCGCGAGCACCCCGAGGGGGACCGCGACGCAGCAGGAGATGAGGAGCGCGACGATGGTCAGCTCCAGCGACGCCGGCAGGCGCCGCGAGAGGTCGGAGAGGACGGGCTGGCCGGTCGAGAGGGACTGGCCGAGGTCGCCCGTCGCCAGCTCCTTGACGTAGTAGAGGAACTGGATCGGAAGCGGCTGATCGAGACCGAGCTCGGCTCGGATCTCGGCGATCGAGGCTTCGTCGGCCGCGGCGCCGGCGAAGTAGACTGCGGGGTCGCCGGGCAGCGCGCGGGTCAGCACGAAGCTGATGATCACCACGCCGACGACGACCGGGATCGCTTGCGCGACCCGCACCAGTATCGATCTCAGCCGCTCCATCTCACGAGTCCGCCGGCGAGAGGGTGCGGGCGTCGAGCTGGCGGTGGAACCAGTAAGCGTAGCCGTCGGCGCCGTTGGAAGCGACGTTGAGGGCCGGCTGCCACAGCGGGATGCGCGGGATGTCCTCGAAGGCGATCTCGATCATCCTGAGGATCTTCGGCGCCCACTCCGGATCGTCGGTCGGCAGGTAGAGCGTCTCGTCGACGAGCTGCTCGATCTCGTCGTTTTGGTAGTTCGACGAGTTGAAGAGGTGGCCGTCCTGGTAGGCCCAGAAGAAGTAGTAGTCCGGGTAGTTCAACCAGCCGCCGAAGTTCTCGAGGTGCAGCGGCAGGCGCTTCTCCACCAGCGAGGCGGTGCGCCAGTTGGCGCCGGGGATCTTCTCGAGGCTCGCGGTGATGCCGAGCTTGGCGAGGTTCTCGATGATGAGGAGGGCCGTCGGCTCCATCCAGTCGACCTGGTCGAGGTCGATGGAGAAGGGCACCTCGAAGCCGTCCGCGAACTTCGACTTGGCGAGGAACTCCCGCGCCTTGTCGAGGTCGGTGTAGTAGGGCGAGGGCTGCGGCCAGACGGGCTCGGTCGCCTTCTCCGGGCCGCCCCACATCTTGTTGCCGCGCCCGTAGGCCGCGGTCTGGAAGATCTCCTCGTAGGGGATCGCGTAGGCGATGGCCTTGCGCACGTCCGGGTCGGTGAACGGCTCGAAGTTGGTGTTGAGGCCGACCACCTGGATCGCGTTCTCGATCGGGGTCGAGTAGACGGTCAGGCCGCCGTCGGCGAGCTCCTTGGCGTCCTTGTTGGGGATGTTGAAGGAGAGCTGCACGTCGCCGCGCTCGATCAGCGCGCGCCGCGTCGCCTGGCTCGGCACTTCGCGCAGGATGAGCCGCTTCACCCCCGGCAGCTCGCCGTGCCAGTTGTCATTGCGCTCGTAGACGAGCTGCTGGCCCGGATCCCAGCGCACAACCTTGAAGGCGCCGGAGCCGATCGTGTTCTTGTGGACGTATTCGAGGGCCCACGGATCGTCCGCGGTGGCATGCGCCTTGGCGACTTCGGAGTTCAGGATGAACGGCACCGGCACCGCGAGGTCCGGCAGGGTCAGCTTCGACGCGCGGTCGAGCTTGATGACGAAGGTCTTGTCGTCGACCGCCTCGAACTGGTCCGGACGCTCCAGGCCGCCGGCCTTCATCTGCACCGTCGGAAAGCCGCCGACCGTGACGGCGCGGTCGAACGACCACTTCACGTCTGCCGCGGTGACGGGCTTGCCGTCCTGGAACTTCACGTCGTCGCGCAGGGTGAAGGTGTAGAGCGTGCCGTCCTCGGAGATCTCCCAGGACTCGGCGATGTCCGGATTGATGGTGGCGTAGTCGTACGAGAGGCTGCCGTCCTCCAACGTCTTGAGGCCGAATGTGACGAGGCGGTCGTAGCAGTTGACCGCGACCTGGTAGCTCGGCCGGTTGGTGCCGGTGCGGTGCAGATCCAGGCTGTTGATGGTCTCGCCGTGGACGCCGACGAGAACCCCGTTCGGAGCCGCCGCGGCGGGGAGGATGGACGCAAACGGCAACGAGGAGGCGGCGATCCCCGCTCCGGCGCCCTTCAGGATGGTTCGTCTCGAAATGGTCGTCATCGGCGGCTCCTCAGATGGTGGATGTCGTCCTGGAGGGAGCCTGCACCGAAACACCGCTGCGTTCTATTGCTAGTTTTACAGTGATCCGCTTCATTAAATGCAGCAGTCTGGGGAGAGGCCAGCCATGGCGCGGCATCTGGAGACATTTCGGCTGATCGACGACGTCGCGCGGGCGGGTTCGATCCGCAAGGCGGCGGACGATCTCAACATCACCTCGTCCGCGCTCAACCGGCGCATCCAGCGGTTCGAGGAGGAGTTCGGGGCGCAGGTGTTCGAGCGGCTGCCCCGCGGGGTCCGGCTCAACGCCGCCGGGGAGCTTCTGGTGCAGCACTACCGGGAGCAGCGGTCGGACTTCGACCGGGTGCAGCGCCAGGTCTCGGACCTCTCCGGCGTGCGGCGCGGGCATGTCTCGATCGCCTGCAGCCAGGCGCTGCAGCCCTACTTCCTGCCGCGGCAGATCGCGCGCTACCGGGCCGAGCACCCGGGCGTGACGTTCTCGGTCTACGTGCGTGACCGCACGGCGGCGGAGCGGGAGCTTGTGAGCTTCACCAGCGACCTCGCCCTGGTGTTCGAGCCGGTCTACCTCGTCGACTTCGAGGTGCTGGCGAGCGTGCCGCAGCCGGTCTACGCGATGATGGCGAAGGACCACCCGCTCACCGCCAAGAAGGTGGTGCGGCTGCGCGACTGCCTCGCCTACCCGCATGTGGTGCCGACGGCGCCGATCGGCGTGCGCCATCTCCTCGACCTCGCGACGCAGCGGATGTCGGAGGGGCTGAAGCCGGTGGTGGAGTGCGACAGCTTCGAGCTCGCCCGCCACTACGTGCAGGAGGAGGGGGCGATCGGCTTTCAGATCCCCATCGGCCTGAAGCCGGAGGATGCGGGGGAGCTCGCGATCCGCCAGGTGAGCGAGCGGGACGTCGCCGCCGGGCATCTCTTGCTGGGGCAGATGCGCCGGAGGGCGCTCCCGGTCGCCTCCGCCCGCTTCGCCATCCAGCTCACCACGGCGCTCGCCGAACTCGAGGCGACGATGCTGTCCGAAACCGGCGCCGCCGGCTAGCGACGGCGCCGGGCCGGTCCGGGCGACGGCCCGACCGGTCCGCAAGCGTGCTCCCTCAGGCCACCCTGCGCAGCGCCTCGGCGATGGCGACCGGTGCGTGGGCGGTGAAGCCCGCGGCCTCGAGCTGGCCGGCGGCGCGCAGGGCGGTCGCCTCGCGCCACGGCCGGGCGACGAGCTGCATGCCGAGCGGCAACTCGCCGGGCTCGAACACCGGTACCGTCACCACCGGAAGCCCGATGCAGGAGAAAGGTTGCGCCAGGAGGCCGAGGTTCGGCCGCAGCGGCACCTCCCTGCCGGCGATGGTCAGCGTCTTCTGCCCGATCGCCGGGGCGGTGAACGGCGTCGCCGGGACGAGCAGGACATCGACGTTGGTGGCCGCGAACGCCTCCATCACCTTGTCGAGCCACCACCGCCGCACCCGCTGCGCCCGCGCCACCCAGGCGGCCGGCAGCAGGGCGCCGGCGAGGAAGCGGTCCCGCGTGTCCGGGTCGAACGCCGCCGCGTCGCTGCGAAGGCGCGGCAGGTGGAACTCCGAGCTTTCCGCGTTGGTGACGAGGTAGGCCGCCGCGCGTCCCTCGGCGGCGCCCTCGATCGTCATGTCGGTCGTGTCCTCGAAGGCGGCGAGTGCCCGGTCGCGCCGGTCCAGCGCTTCGGACGAGGCGTTGTCCTCGAACCAGCCGCGCAGCACGCCGACGCGCGCCGGCGGGCCGGCCAGCGGCAGCGCCGGCTCCACCGCGTGGTGCGCCCAGGCGTGGTCGCGGCTCGAGGCGGTGGCGGCGAGCGCCTCGTAGGCCAGCGCCAGATCCTCGCTCGTGCGGGCGAGCGGGCCGAGGTGGTCCAGGCTGTCCACGAACGGGTAGGTGCCCCCCCGCGACAGGCGCCCGTAGGTCGGCTTCAGGCTGAAGACCCCGCACAGCGACGCCGGGACGCGCAGCGAGCCGTTGGTGTCGGACCCGACCGAGATCGGGGCGATCCCGGCCGCCGTCGCCGCCCCCGATCCGGACGACGAGCCGCCGGTCATGCGGTTCGGGTCGTGCGGGTTGCGGCAGGCCCCGTAGTGCGCGTTCTCGCCGGTGAAGTCGTACGCGAACTCGCCCATGTGGAGCGCGCCGAGGCAGACGGCACCCGCCGCCTCGAGCGCCGTCACCAGGTCGGCGTCGGCGGCGGCGGGCGGGTCGTCCCGGGTGATCGCCGCGCCGGCGATCGTCGTGAGGCCGGTGAGGTCGCAGAGGTTCTTCACCGCGAAGGGAACGCCGGCGAGCGGGCCGCCGCGCCCGGCGGCGCACGCGGCGTCGACGGCGTCCGCCTGCACGAGGGCGCGTTCGGCGGTCACCTCCGAGTAGGCGTTCACCGCCCGGTCGACCGTTTCGATGCGGTCGAGCACGTCCTCGACCACGGCGCGCGCGGTGACGGTGCCGGCCTTCACCGCGGCCGCGATCTCGGCGGCGGTGGCGAATGGGGGGAGCGTCATCTCAGGTCTCCGGCGGCGTGTAGACCGGGGCGGGGGCGAGCTCGCGCTCGTCGAGCGGGGCGGCGTCCACGATCGCGGCGAACTCCGCCGCGATGGCGAGGAAGCGCACCACCCCGGGGCGGTGCGCATCGTCGATGGCGAGGCCGACCGCCGCGCTCATCGCGTCGACGGTGGCCTCGGGGTCGAACGTGCCGCTCATTCGGCGGCCACCGGCTCGACCGCGCCGAGGCTCTCGCGCCCCGCCTCGAGCTTGGCGAGCGCCATGAGGAAGACGGCGAGCACCGCGTAGGCGAACGAGATCATCGGCGAGACCGCGACGCCGACCGCGTCGCCGTGCATGAAGCCGAAGAAGGCGAGCAGCGCGCCGGCGCCGGCAAAGGCGGCGGCGATATCAAGTTTCTTTTCGATGATGAAGACTCCGATGGCGGCAAGGACGAGGCCCGTCAGGATAGCGCCGTTGCCGAGAATGCCGAGTCCCTCGTAGAGGACGCCGCCCTGGGCCATGCCACCGATCAGCTCCGGCGTGACCTGGACGCCCGCCGCGCCGAGCGCTCCGTCGATCAGGGTCTTGGCCCATGCCGCGAGGTGCGGCACGAGGCCCAGCACGATGGCGGGGGCGTGCGTCAGCGGCGTCGTCTGGAACGCCTGCGCGCCGATCAGCATGCCGATGTAGAGGAGGATCGGCGCGATCGCGACCACCGGCACGAGGTTGAGGAACACCGCGAGGATGCCGAACCAGGTGATCGCCAGCACGAAGAGCCCGGTGGCGGCGGAATAGCCGATGCGCCCGCCCATCGACTTCCACCCCGGGTGGCCGATGTAGACCGCGTTGGCGAAGGGCGAGCCGAACAGGGTGCCGATCAGCGAGATGGTGCCCTCGGCGGCCAGCGCCTCGGTGGTGGAGTACTCGTCGCCCGCCGCCTCGGCGCTCTCCACGTTGTCCATCGCCTCGACGAGGTCGTAGACGCCGAACGGGATCGCGGTGACGAGGATGAAGCCGAGGAACTCGAACCCCGAGAACACGTGGTCCACGGCCGGCAGCGGCACGGAGAAGCCGAAGTTGGAGAAGGCGCCGGCGAGGGCCGAGCCGCTCATGCCGCCGATCTCCGGAAAGCCGAGCGCCGTCGCGCCCCAGGCGATCGCCATGCCGACGACGATGGCGACCAGACCCGCCGGCAGCCCCTTCGGGTAGCGCACCCCGCCGAACCACGAGACGAGGATGATGCCGAAGCAGGTGAGGCCGATGATCGAGGTCATGAAGATCTCGGTCGCCGGCTTCATGGAGATGAAGGCGATCGAGACGCCCGCGAGCGTCCCGAGGAGCGCGGCTCGCGGCGTGATCCTGCGGATGAGCGGCGCCACGAAGCCGCCGCCGATGAGGATGAAGCCCTGGATGAACACCCACGCGAGCCCCGCCTCCCAGGCCTTCACCGGGTCCTGCGTCTGGCCGAGGATCGGCAGCATGATGACGAAGACGACGATGAACATGTGCGGCACGGACGGCCCGGAGGGCAGCGCGCAGACCGTGTCGCGCCCCTCCTTGCGGGCGAGCTTCAGCGCCATCCACGCATAGTACATGTTGCCGGCGAAGAGCATCAGGCCGACGGCGGGGAGGATCCGCCCGAACGTCAGCTCGTCCGGCAGGCCGACGACGAACTTCAGGAGGCCCGTCATCACCAGGAGGTTGACGAGCACGTTGGTGCCGAGCCCGAAGAGGGCGTTCCAGTCGCCGGGCGTCCAGAGGCGCGGCGCGGCGGAGGGGGTCGTTCGTGACATGGCCGTGTCTCCTTCGTCAGGCGGCGTTGGATTTCAGGGTGGAGAGCGCGTCGGCGAAGGCGGCGGCGTTCGAGACCCATCCGAAGATGCCGCCCTGCGCCTTGATCATCTCGAGGCCGACGCGGTGGAACTCGGGGAAGTAGCTCGCGCAGGCGTCGCCGAGGGCGACGCAGCGGAAGCCGCGGTCGTTGCCCTCGCGGATGGTGGTGTGGACGCAGACCTCGGTGGTCACGCCGGCGACGAACAGCGTGTCGACGCCCCGGTTGACGAGGATCTGCATCAGGTCGGTCTGGTGGAAGGCGCCCTTGCCGGGCTTGTCGAGCACCACCTCGCCCGGCGCGGGGGCGAGGGCGTCGACGATGTCGTGCCCCGGCTCGCCGCGGACGAGGATGCGCCCCATCGGGCCCGGATCGCCGATGCGCCTCGAGGGCGCGCCGCGCTCCACCTTGGCGGGCGGCGCGTCGGCGAGGTCGGGGCGATGTCCCTCGCGGGTGTGGATGACGAGCATCCCCGCTGCGCGCGCGGCCTTCAACGCCGTCTGGCAGGGGCCGACGGCGGCGGCGAGCAGCGAGACGTCGTTGCCGAGCGTCTCGCCGAAGCCGCCGGGTTCGAGGAAGTCGCGCTGCATGTCGATGACGACGAGGGCGGCGCGGGCGGGGTCGAAGGCGAGGGGGGACGGTTCGGCGGTGATCGTGGTCATCGCGTGTCCTCGTGGGAAGCGTTGCGGTTCAGGCGGATACGGGTAGTGTGCGCGCCGTCTGGATGGAGGGCGCGATGGACGAGGCGAAGCGGCAGGCGGTGGAGGCCGAGGTCCGGGAGGCATTCGACGCGTACGAGCGGGCGCTCAACACGAACGACGTGGCGGCGCTGATCGACGCGTTCGCGGAAGGGCCGCGGACGGTGCGGATGATGAACGACAGCGGCCTCTTCGGCATCGACGAGATCGCGGCCTTCCGGAAGGGCCGGGACGTCGCGGACATCGAGCGGACGCTGACGCGGGTGGAAATCGTCGGCCTGAGCCCGGAGATCGCGGTGGCGAGCGCGACCTATACCCGCAAGGTCTCCGGCAAGAAGGGGGCACAGACCCAGGTCTGGCAGCGGGGCGACGAGGGCTGGCGCATCGTCTCCGCGCACGTGAGCCTCGGCGGCTGATCGGGCGCGTATCGCTCTGCCGGGCCGTGGCCGGGTCAAGGGCAACGCGCAGCGGCGGGCGCAGCCCTTGCTCTTGACGCGGCCGCGGTCCGGCCCAGCCTCGTCCACGGGGTTGGTGACAGCCGGACGCGCAGCGGCCGTCTGGCCCCAACCCCTGCCCGTCGGCGAGACGGAGGGAGCTCGAGGGGGGAACCCCCCTCGACCGGGCCCGGCACGGCGCTCGCGCGACTTCGCGGCGGTCCGCCGGTCGGGACGCCCGCACGAGTGCCCGCACAAGTGCCCGTGCCACGGGCCGCTCGACTTGGGCATGAGATGGAGCAACGCATCCCCGGGCGGCATGATCCGGTCTCCGTGAGGGGCCGGGGGGAGGATGCCGCCACTCGGTGATTCACGCTGTTGCTATCTTTGCGGCGGGGTGCTGCCGAACCGGCAGCAGGTTTGCATCCCGTGCTGCATCGGGTGCACCGGGAGGGCCGCATGCGGCACATGCTGACGTTGGACCTCATCGAGGCCGTCGCCAGGGCGGGGTCGATCCGCAAGGCGGCGGAGGTCATGCACCTCACGTCCTCGGCACTGAACCGCCGCCTCCAGGCCTTCGAGGAGGAGTTCGGCACGCCCCTCTTCGAACGCCTCCCGCAGGGGGTGCGGCCGAACGCGGCGGGGGAGCTGATCCTCAAGCACATCCGCGCCCAGCGGGCGGACCTCGCGACGGTGAAGGCCCAGGTCGACGACCTCGTCGGAATGCGGCGGGGTCACGTCGCGATCGCCTGCAGCCAGGCGCTCACCCCGTTCTACCTTCCGGACCGGATCGCCGCGTTCCGGGCGCGGCATCCGGGCGTGACGTTCACGGTGAACGTCCGCGACCGCCTCGCCGCGGAGCACGAGCTGTCGCAGTACACGGCCGACCTCGCCATCGTCTTCGAGCCGGTCAACATGGCCGACTTCGACATCCTGTGTGCCGTGGCGCAGCCGGTCTGCGCCGTGATGGCGCAGGACCATCCGCTGGCGACCCGCCCGAAGCTGAGGCTCCGGGACTGTCTCGACGAGCCGCACGTGGTCCCCTCGGCACGGTTCGGCGTCCGGCACCTCCTCGACGTCGCGCTCAGGCGCTCGTCGCGCAAGCTGCGTCCCGTGGTCGAGGCGGACAGCTTCGAGTTCATGCGGCGGTACGTGACGCACGAGCGCGCCGTCGGCTTCGAGATCCCCATCGGCCTCACCGGCGCGGTGGCGCAGGGGCTGACGGTGCGGCCGCTCGACGCGGCGGACGTCGCGCCGGGTCATCTTCTGCTGGGCCAGCTCACGGGCAGGACGCTGCCGGTCGCGGCCTCGCGCTTCGCGGAGGAACTCGCCGAGGCCCTTCGGTCGCTGAAGATCCCCGGCCGGACCGCCGAGGACGCGTGACAGGCGCGCGTCCTTCGGCAACAAGACGCTGTCGCGGCCCGCGCCCCGCCGGGTGGCGGGACGCGACATCGGATTGAGAACGGGCACGGCGTATTGGCTCGATCGCTTCGGGCGACGCGTGCCTCAGCGGCAAGACGGGGGGGAGACGGCAGTGGAGATGATCGCGCGCCGGGAGGTCGAGTTCCTGCTCTACGACTGGCTGAAGGCCGAGCGGCTCACCGCGCTGCCGCGCTTCGAGGGCCAGACCCGGGAGGACTGGGACGCCGTGCTGGACCTCGCCGAGCGCCTCGCCGGCAACGACTTCCTGCCGTGCAACAAGATCGCCGACCGGGACGAGCCGAGCCTGACCCAGGACGGCGAGGTCCGTGTGCAGCCGGACCTCCGGGAGGCGATGCGCACGTGGCTGGCGTCCGGCCTGCAGCTCGCCGCAGTAGATGCCGGGCACGGCGGCATGCAGCTTCCGACGGTTGTCGCCAGCGTGGCGCTCGCCAAGGTGATGGCCGCGAACGTCTCCGGCTCCGCCTTCATGATGCTGACCATCGCCAACGCGCGCGTCATCAGCGACTTCGGGACGCCGGCGCAGGTGGAACTCTTCGCGGCGCCGCAGCACGAGGGGACCTCGCTCGGCACCATGTGCCTGTCCGAGCCCGACGTCGGCTCGTCGCTGGGCGACATCACCACCCGCGCCAGCCTCGACGGCGAGGATGAGATCGGCCGGAGATACCGGATCTCGGGCCGCAAGATGTGGATCTCCGGCGGCGGGCACGACGTGACCGAGCAGAACATCCACCTCGTCCTCGCCAAGATCGCCGACGAGGACGGGAGGTTGCCGTCCGGCACCAGGGGCATCTCCCTCTTCGTCGTGCCGCGCGTGCTGCCCGACGGGGGCCGCAACGACGTCACCGTCGCCGGGCTCAACCACAAGATGGGCTACCGCGGCATCCCGAACTGCCTCCTCAACTTCGGCGAGGGGATGCACCATCGGCCGGGCGGCGAGGCTGGGGCCGTCGGCTGGCTCCTCGGCGAGCCGGGGCAGGGCCTCGCGATCATGTTCCAGATGATGAACGAGGCGCGCATCAACGTCGGGCTCGGCGCGGCTGCGCTCGCCTGGCGCGGCTACGTGCTGTCATGCGAGTACGCGGCCGAGCGGGTGCAGGGGCGGCCTCTGGAGGACCGCCGGGCGGAAAGGCCGGTTCCGCTGGTGCGCCATCCGGACGTGCGGCGGATGCTGCTGGCACAGCGGGCGATCGGCGAGGGCGCGCTGGCGCTCTGCTTCTACGCCGCCCGCCTCGCCGACGTCTCCCGCTCCGCCGGGGACGCGGTCGAGCGGCAACGGGCGCACACGCTCCTCGACCTCCTGACGCCGATCGTGAAGTCCTGGCCGTCGGAGCAGGGTCTCCTCGCCAACCACCATGCGATCCAGATCCACGGCGGCTACGGCTACACGCGCGACTTCGACGTCGAGCAGCTCTACCGCGACAACCGCCTGAACCCGATCCACGAGGGGACGACGGGGATCCAGGGCATCGACCTCCTGGGCCGCAAGATCCTCGGCGACCGCGGCGCCGGCTTCGCGGCCCTTCAGGAGGAGATGCAGGCGACGGTCGGCCGGGCAGGGGCCGACGTCGAACTCGCAGCGATCGGCGCGGCGCTGGACGCGGCGCGCCGCGAGGTCGCCGCTGTGGTGGACGGGGCCGTCGCCCGGGACGACCGGCCCGCGGTGCTCGCCGAGGCGAACGCCTTCCTCGAGGGGATGGGGCACCTCGTCGTCGGATGGCTGTGGCTCGACATGGCGCTCGCCGCGCGGCAGAGCGCGGACCCGGCCGTCGCCGAGGCGGCACTGTGGACCTGCCGCCACTTCTTCGCCGCCGAGATGCCGCGCATCGCCGGGATGCTGGCGCCGCTGACGGCGGACGCCGCGGTCACGCGCCGCGTTCCGGAGCGGATCTTCGCGGCGGTCTGAGGGGGGTCGCCGGGCCGGGCGCGCCGGACCGCGGCCTAGACGCGGCGGACGCGCAGCCGGTCGTGCTCTTCCTGCCAGGCCACGTCCCCGCGGGCGACCATGTAGTTGATGTGCGCCAGGATCTCGCTGAAGGCGAAGCTCATCTCGTGCGGGCTGAGCTGGCGGTCGAACAGGACCGGGATCAGGTCGGCCGCGCTCATCGGCTTCGCCGCGGAGGCGACGTTGATGCGCTCGCACCGCTCCTCGTGATGGGCGATGAGCGCGGCGCACCGCGCGGCCGCGCCGTAGAACGGCAGGCGGTGGCCCGAGAGGACGAGCGCATCGTCCGGAATGGTCGCCGCGATCTCGGCCTGGGATCTCAGGAAGTCGCCGAGCGGGTTGCCGTGCGGCTCCAGCGCCATGACGGACACGTTAGGCGAGATCTTCTCGATCACCTGGTCGGCGGCGAGGAAGAGCTTGTCGTCCGGCGCGTAGAACATGAGCTGCTCCGGGCAGTGACCGTCGCCGGACATGACCTCGAAGCTGCGCCCGTCCGGCGTCATCGTGTCGCCGGCGCGCAGGCGCGTGTAGGTGAACGGCGGCTTGGAGAGCATGCGCATGTACTCGTGCCCCATGGTGGAGACGAGCGCGGCGAGATCCTCCGGCATGCCGTGGCGGACGTAGAAGCGGCTGTACGCGCTGGCGGCGAGCAGCTCCGGCGAGTTGAAGAAGGTGAGGCACGACAGATAGCTCGTGCGGCTCATGTAGAGCGGGATCTCGAGCCGCTCGCAGAGCCATCCCGCGAGGCCGATGTGGTCGGGATGATGGTGGGTGACGATCAGCCCCTCGAACCGGGCGCCGCGCAGCGGACCGGCGAGCAGCTCCTCCCACGCTGCGACGGTCGGCTTGTTGGAGATGCCGGTGTCCACGATCGTGAAGCCGTTCCGCCCTTCGAGGAAGTAGATGTTGACGTGGTCGAGGCGGAACGGGAGCGCGAGGCGCGCCCACAGGAGGCCGGGCGCGACGGTGGTCACGGTGCCGGGGGCGGGCGGCTCGGCGAAGGGAAACGTCAGGTCCATGGGGGTCTTTCAAGCACGGCGCGGACCGGTGGCGTAGCACGCTCCGGGTCCGAAGCCGAATGATGCGGCGCATGGCCGCCCCGCCGGCGGGGCGGGCGTGGGAGCCGCTTTCAGGTCGTCTCGGCGGTGATCGCCGCGGCGATGTTGCGCATGTGGGCGCGGGCGGCGTCCTCCGCCGCGGCGGCGTCGCCGGCGAGGATCGCGTCGGTCATCGCCTTGTAGGAGCCGAAGCGGGCGGGCCCCGCCACCTTGTAGGAGCGGCGGATCATGTGGACCTGGAGGCTCGGCACGATCCGCATCAGCTCGCGGTTCTGCGACAGGCGGGTCATCGCCTGGTAGAACCGGTTGCGCGCGCGCACGAACTCGAAGCTCTCCGGGGCGGACTGGAAGCTCTGCAGGTGCGCCCACGCCTCCTCGAACGCCGCCCGGTCGGGGCTGCCCGCGATGCGTTCCGCCGCCTGCCGCGCGGCGAGGCCGACGCAGAGCTCCACCACGGCGAGCGCGTCGCGCGCCTCCCGGGCCGAGAGGCGGCGGATCTGCGCGCCGCGATAGGGGAGCACCTCGACGACGCCGTCGGCCTCGAGGCGCTTGATGCTCTCGCGCACCGTGCTGCGGCTCACCCCGAACTGCGCCATCAGGTCAGGCTCGACGAGGCGCTGCCCGGGAACGTAGGTTCCTTCGTAAAGCCCCCGCAGGACGGCGCGCACGACCCTCGCCGAGGCGCTGTCGCCACGGGGCGCGGTCCCGGCGGTACCGGCCGCGTCCGCGCCGGAGGCGGTCGCCGCCGCGTCTGGGGCGGACGCGTCTGGGGTGGAGGCGTCGGCCCGGGGCCGGGCCGCGTCTGCGGATTTGCGCAAAGGTGCGGCTCCTGTCGCACGGGAGAAGTCGGCAGCGTGAGTGTCGCCAGTCAAGCACCGATGTCAACCGAAATCGTCTGACGATATTGCCAGCCGAATTGGTTTGGGCGTATGAACCTCTCCGACGAGAGCCCTGCAAGAGAGCGATGGAGGAGGCCCGACATGATCCCCGACAAGACGGAACGCGTGCTCGAACTCGAGGCCAGGCTGCTGGAGTTCATGGAAGAGCACATCTACCCGAACGAGGCGCGCTACTACCGCGAGACCGAGGAGCTCGGCCCCTTCGCCGTCCAGCCCATCGTCGAGGAGTTGAAGCCGATTGCCAAGGCGGCCGGCCTCTGGAACCTCTTCCTCCCCGATTCCGAGCTCGGCGCCGGCCTCAAGAACGTCGAGTACGCGCCCCTGTGCGAGATCATGGGCCGCTCGCACCTCGCCCCCGAAGTCTTCAACTGCTCGGCGCCCGACACCGGCAACATGGAGACGCTGGTCCGTTATGCGACGCCGGAGCAGCAGGAGCGATGGCTGAAGCCGCTCCTCGCCGGCGAGATCCGCTCCTCGTTCGCGATGACCGAACCGGACGTCGCCTCGTCGGACGCCCGCAACATCCAGAGCGAGATCCGGCGCGAGGGCGACGAGTACGTCATCAACGGGCACAAGTGGTACACCACCGGGGCCACCGATCCGCGCTGCAAGCTGCTGATCTTCATGGGCAAGACCGACCCGTCGGCCGAGACCTATCGGCAGCAGTCGATGATCCTGCTGCCGAAGGACACGCCGGGCGTCACGGTGAAGCGCTCGCTGCCGGTGTTCGGCTTCTACGCGGTGCCGGACCGGGCGTCCGAGATCACCTTCGAGAACGTGCGCGTTCCGGTATCGAGCATGCTTCTGGGCGAGGGGCGCGGCTTCGAGATCGCGCAGGGCCGGCTCGGGCCGGGGCGCATCCACCACTGCATGCGCTCCATCGGCCTCGCCGAGCGCACCCTCGCCAAGGTCTGCAAGCGGACCTCCGAGCGCGTCGCCTTCGGCAAGCCGATCTCTGACCAGTCGGTCACTCGCGAGCGCATCGCCGAGATGCGCATCATGATCGAGCAGTGCCGCCTTCTGACGCTCTACGCGGCGCACAAGATGGACACCGTCGGCAACAAGGAGGCGAAGGCCGAGATCGCGATGATCAAGGTCGCCGTGCCGAAGATGGTCTGTCAGGTGGTCGACTGGGCCATCCAGGCGTTCGGCGGCGGCGGCACCGGCAACGACTTCGGCCTCGCGTCGGCCTACGCGACGGCGCGCATCATGCGCCTCGTCGACGGTCCGGACGAGGTGCACCGCGACCAGCTCGCCCGCCTGGAGCTGAAGAAGCAGGCGGCGACCAACCAGACCGGCGGCGTCGGCAACTGGGGGCCGGCCGTGTCGAGCAGGGCCCTGCCGCCGGCGGAGTGAGCGGACGCGGCTCCGGCCGCCGCCGAACCGGGCGGGGGCGCGGTGCCACGAAGGCGAGGGGCGTTCCTCCCCTCGCGCTCCCCTCCATCTCGCCGATGGGCAGGGGTTCGGGTCAGACGGCCGCTGAAGCGGCGGCCGACTGACCCGATCCCCTCGTCCAGCCTCGGTCGGGCTGCGACCGCGTCAAGGGTGAAGGCTTCGCCCGCGCTGCGCGCGCCCTTGACCCGGCCGCATCCCTCCGGCCGTGCCCGCGCCGGTCAGGCGCGGCGCGAGCCGACCAGGTGCACGACCGCCGGCACCGCGGTCGCCGCCAGCGCGAGCTTCAGCGCGTCGCCCGGCAGGAAGTTCACCATGCCGTACTGCAGCACCCACGCCATGCCCTTGTCGCCGGCGAAGAGCACCGACATCCAGCCGAGGCCGAGCGCGTAGACCGTCGCCGTGCCGAGCGCGACGGCCACCGCCATGCGCCACACCGAACGGTCCCAGCCGCGGCGCGCCAGAGCACCGACGACCGCCGTCGCGACGACGAAGCCGGCGAGGTAGCCGCCCGTCGGGCCGGCCATGTAGGACAGGCCGCCCACCGTGGCGCTCGACCCGGTGAACACGTCCGCCCCCAGCGCGCCGAGCGCGAGATAGGCGAGCACCGTCCCGACGCCGAGCCGCGCCCCGTACGCCGCGCCGATCACGAACACCGTGAACGTCTGCATCGTGATCGGCACCGGCCACATCGGCACACGCATCTTCGCCGTGATGGCGAGCGCCGCCACGCCGGCGACGATCAACAGCAGCTCCTTGGCGCGAAGCGCGGCACCGCTGTTCGGGCCGATGGCCTCCGTCAGCACGCTGTTGGGGGTGGGGGTGGTCATGTCAGTCTCCTTGGGATGGTCTCGCGGCACGCATCGGCCCGCCCCGACGGCGAAGCGCCGAACGGGTCCGGCCGGCGCGCGGGGCGCGGGCCGGCCATTCCGGTCCGCGCCGTCAGCACGCCGTTCGGCAGGCGCCGCAATGTGTTGTCGCGAAACCTAAAGGAACTGGCCGTGTAAGGGGAGTGGCTTCGATACGCATTCACGCGGGTCCTCGCCCTCGGCCGACGGGGCCGCGCGCATGGCGGTCTGAGGGTTGGAGGGGCAGGCGGTCGGCGTTCGGGCGGAGCGGGGTTGCCGGGCGCCGCAATGCGGCAGGGGCCGGGATGCGGGTGCCATGGCGACCGAGCCGGCCCCTGCATCCCGGCGGCGTGGCTTGCGCGGCGGGATATCCACAGGTTGGGGGCAGCGGCGGACCGGGGGCGCGGGGTGGGCGCCGTGTCCCGGGGCGGGGTGGTTCTCGTCAGACGGCGGCCGGGTCGCGGGGGCGGTCCGGCCGTGGGGTGCGGTCAGACTTCGGCGAGGATCTGGTCCATCGAGCGGGACGGGTCAGGGCAGGTGCCCGTGCCCACCACGCGGGCCGGGACGCCGGCGACGGTGGTGTTCGGCGGCACCGCCGAAAGGACCACGGAGCCCGCGGCGATGCGGGAGCAATGGCCGATCTCGAAGTTGCCGAGCACCTTCGCGCCCGCGCCGACGAGAACGCCCGAGCCGATCTTCGGGTGGCGGTCGCCGCCCGTCTTGCCCGTACCGCCGAGGGTCACGCCCTGCAGCAGCGACACGTCGTCGCCGAGGGTGGCCGTCTGGCCGATGACGACGCCCGTCGCGTGGTCGATGAAGATGCCCCGGCCGATCGGCACCTGGGGATGGATGTCCACCTGCAGCGCCGCCGACACCGCCGACTGCATCATCAGCGCGAAGTCGCGCCGGCCGCGGGTCCACATCGAGTGGGCGATGCGGTGGGCGGCGAGGGCGTGGAAGCCCTTGAAGTAGAGGAGCGGCTCTATGAGGCGCTCGCACGCCGCGTCGCGGTCGAGCACCGCAACGAGGTCGACTCGGAAGACCTCGGCGAGCGTCGGATCGTCGTCCAGCGCGTCGCGGAAGGCGTGGCGGATGTGGGTCGCCCCGAGGTTGGGGTCGGCGATCCGGGTCGACACCCGCTCGGCGATCGAATCCTCCAGCGAGGCCTGGTCCAGCACCACCGCGCTGACGAACCCGGCAATCGCCGGTTCGCGGTCGACGATGGACTGCGCCTCGTTACGGATTCGCCGCCACACGGGATCGTGCTCGACAAGCTTGGCCGGTGCTGCCTCACTCATAGCCATCTCCTGGCGCAGGTTTCGCCTGACGGACATAGACACGCACACGCAAGTGGCAAATTCAATTGCGTGATCGTACGGAAAAACGGTTGCTGATGGTCCCTTGGTCGCAGGTCCGCCCCGCGACGGGGGCTCGCGCGGAGGTTCTCCCCGCCACGTCAGTGGGATAGGCGGTCGCGACCGCCGCGCCGCGCTGGTCAGGCGCTGTGGCGGTCGAGGAAGTCTATAACCGCCGACTTATGGCCGCGGTCGCCGACGGCGGTCATGTGGTCCTTGCCCGGCAAGGTCACGGCTTCGGCACCGGGGATCATCGCCGCGAGCGCGTCCGCCGATCCGGACACCGCGTCGTCCGCGCCCGCCACCACGAGGGTGGGGACGGCGATCCTGCCGACCTCGTCGGCCGTCAGCTTCTGCCGCGAGGCCTGGATGCAGGCGGCGAGCGCGCCGAGGTCGCTCTTCGTCTGCTCGGCGAAGACGCGGTAGCCGAGGGCCTGCGGGTCGGTGATGTCGTCGCGGGAGGCGGCCCCGAGGGCGCCGGCGATCTTATCGCTGCCGCTGTGCCCGTCGACCAGCGCGCTCGCCATCCCCGACAGGATCAGCGTCGAGACGCGCTCCGGTGCGCCGAGCGTCGCGAACGCGGCGATGCGCGCGCCCATCGAGTAGCCGAACAGCGTCGCCTTCTCGATCCCGAGGTGGTCCAGCAGGCGGATCGCGTCGGCGCCCATGAAGTCGGTCCGGTAGAAGGCCGGGTCGTAGAGCTTCTCGGATGCGCCGTGGCCGCGGTTGTCGATCCGGATCGCGCGGCGTCCGCTCGAGACGATCGTGCGTACCCAGGACGTGTTGGCCCAGTTCACCGCCATGTTCGAGGCGAAGCCGTGGATCATCACGACCGGGGCACCCTCGCCCTCGTCGGCGTAGGAGAGGGTGACGCCGTCGCTCTCGAAAGTGGCCATCAGGCCTGCTCTTCGGGGATGCGCACGACCAGCCCGTCGAGGGCGTCCGTCACCTTGATCTGGCAGGAGAGGCGCGAGCCGGGTTTGACGTCGATGGCGAAGTCGAGCATGTCCTCCTCCATCGGGGAGGGCTTGCCGACGGTCTCCTGCCAGGCGTCGTCGACGTAGACATGGCAGGTGGCGCAGGCGCAGGCGCCGCCGCATTCCGCCTCGATCCCCGGGACCATGTTGCGCACCGCCGCCGACATCACCGTCGCGCCGCTCTCGGCCTCGACTTCGAAGGTTTGTTCGTCGTGGGTGATGTAGGTGATCTTGGCCATGAACCCTCTCAAGCGCCGGCGAAAATACGGGCGACGATGGGGCGGACATAACGGTTCAGGATAGGGCGTCAAGCAATCTGCGCGACACGGCAGGGTTGTCGACCCGTCATAGGCAATTGTTGCGCCGTCCAAGATGTTTTCGTTAAAATTTTCATCGAATACCAGAATTAACCACAGTGATGCGGGAAAGTCACACTTCCTTGTACCCGGTTGGCAGGTGTGGCATTAGCAAACCATTAACGTTTTGACACGGGAGCGGCTGGCCCCTTCCAGTCAAAGCGTGGCATTTGAGCCACTCCGAGGTTGCGGCGATCCTGCCGCCCTCAGCGTAGCGTACGATCGAGGCGACGATCATGGCGATAGACCCGCACCGCAAGGCTTCTTCGGAGTCGGACCCCGCCGATGCGGCGCTGTCCGCAGTCGAGGAAGCGCTGAAGTTCGATCTCAGCCCCAGCGACGAGGCGTACGACGAACCCGCCGATCTCGCGGCCGGCATCGAGTCCTCCCTGTCGGGCCGCGCGCCCGATGAGGAGCTGTCGCTCGAGCCCGAGTTCGAGGCCGGGTCCGAGGTGGAAGCGTTCGCGCCCGCGAACGACGCACCCGAGGAGCAGCCGTCGCGTCCGCGCCGGCGCCGCCACCGCGCGCTCGCCAAGCAGCAGGCCGCCGCCAACGACGACCGCCGCCGGTTCGAGGAGGCCGAGCGCCAGGGCCGCCGCCGCGGCACGACGGCGATGACGGTCGCCGTCATCGCCTCCATCGCATGGGCGGCTGTCGGGGGGCTTGTCGCGGTCAACCAGGTCGCGACCGGCGGGTTCATGGAATTCCTCACCTCGCCGTCCGCGTTCGCCGTCCTCGGCGCGACCCTCGGTCCGATCATTCTGTTCCTCATGGTGGCCGCCCTCGCCGGGCGCTCGGAGGAGCTGCGGTCCGCGTCCCTCGCCATGACCGGCATCGCGCAGCGCCTCACCGAGCCGGAGGTCAGCGCCTCCGAGGGCGTCGCCAACATCGGCCAGGCGATCCGCCGCGAGGTCGCGGGCATGTCAGCCGGCATCGAGCAGGCGCTGGAGCGTGCCTCCGAGCTCGAGGTGCTGGTGCACCGCGAGGTTTCCGCGCTCGAGCGCTCCTACGGCGACCACGAGGCCAAGATCCGCGCCCTTTTCGAGGAGCTGGTGGCCGAGCGTGAGACGCTGATGGCCAACTCCGACCGCATGCGCGACGAGCTGGAGACCGCCAAGTCCGGTCTCGCCGTTCTCGTGCACGAGCTGCAGGACGTCGTCTCCACGCGCCTGACCGACACAACCAACATGATCGGCGAGTCGATCCGCGGCGAGAGCAACCGTCTCGTCGAGGACCTGAAGTCGTCCGGCGACGAGCTCCTGACCGCGCTCACGACCACGGGCGACGCCTACGTCACGCGCCTCAGCGACCGAACCGACGAGCTGCAGCGCACGCTGGTCGAGCGTGGCGAGCAGGTCGGCCAGCAGCTCGCCGACGCGTCGGAGAGCCAGGCCGCCGCGGTCGAGGGCTACGTCACCGCGCTGATCGACGCGCTCAACACCCAGTCCTCCGCGACGATCGACGCCGTGCGCTCCGCGTCCGAGGGCCTCGTCGGCTCGCTCCACTCCGAGACGGGCCAGACGGTCGAGACCATCCGCACCACGGCCGAGTACCTCGTCGGCTCGCTGCAGGCCGAGGCCGGCTCCGCGACCGAGACGATCCGCTCGACCGCCGACATCCTCATCGATTCGATCTCCGGCCAGGCGCGGGAGATCACCGACGAGTTCGGCCGCGTCGGCCAGGAGCTGGTGGACAGCCTCGCCGACCGCACCGTCGCGATGACCGACAGCTTCGCCAGCACCGGCTCGACGATGGCCGACACGGTCCTGGAGCGCGCCGAAGAGGTCTCGAAGATCCTCATGAACGCGGGCGAGCAGGTCTCGAACGCCATCGGCGAGGTCAACACGTCCCTCTCGGTGACGCTCGACTCCAAGCTGTCGGAGATCAACGCGACGCTCGCCGAAGCGTCCAGCAACTTCGACATGACGATCGCCGACAAGATGGGCGCGCTCGACACGACCGTGATGGTCTCGGCCGAACGTCTCGCCAACACGGTCGAGGATCGCATCAACGCCATCGACACCACGGTGTCCTACTCCACCGAGCGCTTCTCCGGCATGGTCGAGGAGCGCCTCGAGGCGCTGGACAACATCGTCACCGGCGCGTCTGAGACCTTCAGCAGCCTGGTCGAATCCTCGATGGAGGGCATCGACGGGACGCTGGAGCGTGCCTCCCGCTCGCTGATCGAGACGGTCGAGGGCCGTCTCGGCGACACCAGCGAGGTGATGTACCGCACCGCCACCGAGCTGACGCAGAACCTCGGCGAGCGCGCCGGCGCCGTCACCGCCGAGATGACGCGCATCAACACCGAGCTGAACGCCACCTTCTCGACCCAGCTCTCCGCCATCGACGAGACGCTGTCGAAGGCGTCCGACGAGGTCGTCACGGTCGTCGACCAGCGCCTCGCCACCATCGAGTCGACTCTCGTCACGGCCTCGCACACGCTGGAGTCGCAGATCGGCGAGCGCCTCGACGTCGTCATCGAGCGGATGGGTGAGAGCGGCGAACGCCTGTCCGGCATCGTCGGCGGCTCGCTCAGCCACCTGGACTCGACCCTGACCGAGGCGGCGCAGCGCATCTCCGGCATGATCGAGGGCCGCCTCGTCGAGATCGACGAGCGGGTCGACGGCGCCTCCAGCCACATCACCGACACGATGGCCGAGCGCCTCGACGTGATGGAGCGGGAGATCAACTCGACCGCCATGCGCGCCGTCGAGAGCGTCGCCACCAGCGCCCGCACGGTGGACGAGCGCCTCGGCGACACGGCCGCACGCCTCGTCGAGACCCTGGAGCTGAAGATCGGCGAGCTGGACGCGACCATCGCCCAGACCTCGACCGTGACCAGCGGCTCGATCTCCGCCGCCTCCGAGGAGCTGACGCACCAGCTTGCCACGCAGGTGGACCAGGTGACCTCGACCCTGGGCGCCCTCGGCGAGCGCCTGACGGACGCCATCGGCGGTTCCTCGGCGCACATCAGCGACACGATGATCACCCATGCCGACCAGCTCGAGGCGACGCTCGGCACCCTCGGTGACCGCGTGACCGACGTGGTGGTGACCGCCTCCAACGGCTTCACCAGCACGATCTCGAGCCAGGTCGACGACATGGAGAACCGCCTGCGCTCGCTGTCCGACGCGCTGACCGGCTCCGTGCAGTCGACCACGACGGCCATGCTCGACACCTTCAGCGGCCGCATCGAGGAGGTGGAGGGCCGCCTCGGCGAGCTCGGCGACCGCATGACCGAGACGATCAGCGGCGCCTCGACGCAGATGCACGACGCCGTCTTCGCCCAGATCGACCAGATCGAGTCGTCCGTCGGCGCCCTCGGCGACCGCCTGACGGACTCGGTGAGCTCCACCTCGGCCTCCCTGTCCGAGACCCTGCTCGCCCAGGCCGACCGGTCCGAGCAGCTCCTGCGCGAGCGTCAGTCCGACCTCGAGCAGAGCTTCCTGCGCCACGCCGAGACCTTCGAGGCCTCGCTCGCCCAGTTCGGCGAAGCCCTCGAGGCGACGTTCACCCAGGGCACCGAGACCGCCGGCAACACCCTGTCCGAGCGCACCGACCTCATCGTCGAGCGCATCACCTCCGAGGTGGACCGCGTCGCCGATATCATCGCCGGCTCCGGCACTTCGATCGTCGAGGACTTCGGCCTCAGGGCCGAGGCCTTCGCCTCCCGCATCGAGGAGGTGCACGGGCACCTCTCCGGCACCCTCAACGAGAGCGGCGGCGACCTCGCCACCCGCATCGAGAGCGTGGCCGGCCGCATCGAGAAGGCGATCCTGGAGGAGGGCGCCGCGCTCGACAGCACGCTGCGCGAGTCGACCGACGCCTTCCAGACGAGCCTGCGCCTGCACACCGACGCGGTGAAGGGCGACCTCACCACCGCCGTGGAGACCGTCTCCACCGACATGCGCGAGCAGACCGGCTCCCTCGCCACCTCGCTCGCCGAGGCCGGCCGCGAGATCGCGGCAGCCGTGGCCCTGCGCGGCGAGGAAGCGGCCGAGCAGATCAACGAATCGGCCAGCCGCGTCGCCGACCTCATCGCCGACCGCTCCGACGCGATCCGCATCTCGTTCGACGGCGAGATGGAGCGCTTCAACATGATGGTCGCCGACAGCGCCGGCCGGTTCGAGTCGACGCTCAGCGAGAGCGCCGGGCGGCTCGTCTCCACCCTCGGCCAGTCGACACACGAGATGGCCGACATGATCGGCAGCAGCACCGGCCGTCTGGGCGACATGTTCTCCGAGAACTCGCACCGCCTCGACCAGATGCTGACCGTGACGTCGGAGGAATCGACCAACGTCTTCAACGACCGGATCGAGACCATCCGCATCGCTCTCGACAACGGGGTCGACAACTACGCCTCGATCATCCGCGAGCAGTCCGAGCGCCTCGAGTCGCTGATGGCCACCACGGCCGAGTCGATCCAGACGACGGTCGGCGAGCCGATGAACGAGATCCGCGTCTTCATGACCGACGGCATCGAGAACTTCGCCGGCGTCATCGGCTCTCACACCGACCGCCTCGAGCTGCTGCTCAACGAGGCGTCCGAAGGCACCCGCGACCGCCTCGGCACGCAGATCGAGGAGATCCGCGCCACCATCGAGGACGGCGTCGACCGCTACACCGGCGTTCTCACCGAGCAGTCGGGCCGTCTGGAGCAGGTGGTCCTCGCCACCGCCGACAACACCGAGCGCACGATCGGCGACCGCATCGACGCCCTCGTCTCGGCCTTCGACAATGAGACGCAGGCCTTTGCCGCCCGGATGGACGCCGTCCGCGACACCATCAGCGGCGACATCGTCCGCCTCTCGGGCCTCCTCGACGATCGCGCCGCGCCCATCGCCGAGGAGCTGACCGCCGCCATCGGCCGCTACGAGGAGCTGATGAGCGAGCGCTCGGTCGAGATCGTCGCCGCGCTGACGAACCACGCGACCGAGGTCGGCCAGGTGCTCGCCGAGCGCATGGAGGCGATGGAGGACGCCCTCGACGGTCGCGTCGAGAAGATCTCCGACGCCCTCGTCCAGCGCGCCCGCTCCATCTCCGAGGCGCTCTCGGACGGCCAGGCCGCCATCAACGACGCCTTCGCCCAGCGCCTCGAGGAGATCGCGATCATGTCGCGCGACGCCACCCAGACGGTGGCCGACGGGCTCGCCGAGGGCGGCGCCCTCGCGCAGGACGCGCTCAAGGCGGTCGTCGAGTCGGCCCGCCGGGACATCCTGGAGCCGATGCAGGACATCTCCACCCAGCTCTCCGAGGAGACCGGCGCGGTCAACCGGATGCTGGCGGACACCATGGCCAACATGTCCGGCGAGGTCGCGTCCGGCGGCAGCCAGATGCGACAGGCCATGATCGAGACCATGGACCAGCTCCTCAACATGATCACCGAGCACTCCGAGGAGACGCGCCGGAAGATCACCGAGACGATGTCCGTCGCCCACGACGCCCTGTCGGAGGAAGGCAGCCGCACCTCCGCCGCGATGCGCCAGGTCGCGACCGACGCCTCCGAGTCGCTGGCCCAGCTCCGCGCGGTCATCGACGAGCACGGCGACGAGTTCCTCGCCCAGCTCGCCGAGCGCGGCGCCGGGGCGATCTCCGAGCTGCGCGACACGCACCGCTCGCTGATCGAGGAGCTCGGCGGAACGCTCGACCGCGTCCACACGACCAACACGGCCCTCCACGAGATGCTGGGGTCGGTCTCGATGACCCTGGCCGACATGGAGAACAACCTCTCCACCCGCGGCGAGGCCCTGCGCGACGTGGTGCAGAAGGCACTCGTCGACACCCAGCGGACGGGCGAGGAGATGACCCGTCAGGCCGACGCCCTGCGCGACCAGGCCGCCGCGGCGCTCAACGACCTCTCGTCGATCGCCGAGCGGATCGAGCGCGACAGCCAGTTCCTGGCCTCCACGGTCGAGCGCTTCGGTGACAACGCCGGCGACTTCGACGAGCGCATCGAGTCCCGCCGCCGCGGCCTCGAGGAACTCGCCGGGAAGCTGACCGAGAAGACCGAGCAGGTGGATGCGCTGACCCGCACCTTCACCGCCCGCGTCGACGAGCAGCTCGACCAGACCGAGCAGCGCGTCAGCGCCGCCCGCACGCTCCTGGAGCGGACCCTCGAGGAGGCCTCCCGCGCCGTCGCGCCGCAGCTCGAGGCGCTGCACGAAAGCGCCTCGGCCGACGCCGAGCGCGTCCGCGAGAACCTGCGCCAGGCGCACGAGGCGATGGCGTCCGACATGGTCGACGCCCTCCAGGCCGTCGCCGAGCGCTTCCAGGCCGCCACCACCGAGATGCGCGAGTCGGCCCGTGTCGTGCAGAGCGAGTTCGAGAGCACCCGCACCGCGCTCGCCCGCAGCGTCTTCGAGCTGCCGGAGGAGACGATGCAGAACGCCGACGCCCTCCGCCGCGCCGTCACCGAGCAGCTCGACGCCGTGCGCGAGCTGGGGGACATCGTCGCCCGCCACGCGGCGGCCGGCGAGGTGCAGCCGCGCCAGCCGGCCGGCGCCCTTGCCGAGAGCGGAACCCGTGAGGGCTACCGCCGCGGCGCGCGCCTCTCCGAACGGGCCGAGCCCCGTCCCTCCCGCTTCGGCGCGGCGCCCGAGCGTGAGGCCGGCACCTGGATGAACGGCCTGATGCGCCGGCCCGAGCCCGCCGCCGAGGAGCCTGAGGCGCCCGCCCATACGCTCGACCCCGCTGTCGCGCGCTTCGCCAAGCCCGCGGCCCGCGCCATCGAGGACGGCCTCTACCGGGAGCTCTGGAGCCGCTTCAACCGCGGTGACCGCCAGGTCTTCTCGCGCCAGGCCTACACCGACGAGGGCCAGCAGACCTTCGAGGACGCCCGCCGCCGCTACCAGCGTGACCGGGACTTCCGCACCGCCGTCGACCAGTACGTCGACGACTTCGAGGAGATGCTGGGCGAGACCGCGCAGCTCGACCCGTCGGGCCGCCGCACCCGCGACGCCCTCCTCGGCGATGACGGCAAGCTCTACACGCTCCTCGCCCACGCCTCCGGGCGTCTGAGCTGAGCCTCCGGGCGTCTGAGATGACCACGACGGCGGGGCTTCGCGTTCCGCACCCGATCGACGACAATGACCCCGCGCCGTCCGGCGCGGGGTTTTTGTTTGCCGGTTTCATCGGCAGGCGTGCGGGATGGCGAGAGGCCGCGGGGCTCAAGCCTCACCAAGGAACAGACGCCAGGCGAGGCCGTGCTTTCCTCCCGGGACCGGAGCGCCGTGCCGAGGGGAGTGGGTGCAGGCTCCTCCCGTCTCACCGGATACGGTGGCCGGCGCCTGCGACCGCGCAGGCGCCGGCGTGCCGGGCCGCTACCTGTCGGGGACGAAGGGGCGGCCGAGGGCGGCGGGGGTGTTGACCATCGTGAACCGCCGGTTCGAGGCGAAGGCCACCAGCACCAGGATCGTCGCGAGGTAGGGAAGGGCCGAGAGGACCTGCGACGGGACCTCCACGCCGAAGGCCTGCGCGTGGAACTGCGCGATGGTCACCGCGCCGAAGAGGTAGGCGCCCGCCAGCACCCGCAGCGGGCGCCAGCTCGCGAAGACCACGAGCGCCAGCGCGATCCAGCCGCGGCCGGCCGACAGGCCGTCGATCCACTGCGGCGTGTAGACGAGGGTGAGCTGCGCCCCGGCGATACCCGCGCAAAGACCGCCGAAGAGGACCGCGAGCGTCCGCGTGCGGTTCACCTTCAGCCCCAGCGCGTGCGCGGCCACCGGCTGGTCCCCAACGGCCCGGAGCTGAAGCCCCGCGCGCGTGCGGAACAGGAACCACGTGACCCCGACGGTGAGGAGGATCGAGAGGTAGAAGATCGGGCTCTGCGCGAAGAGGACCGGGCCGACGAAGGGAAGGTCGGCGAGGCCGGGAATGGAGACGTCTGGCAGCTTCACCCCAGGGCGGCCGACGAACGGTTCGCCGGCGAGGCTCGCGACGCCGAGGCCGAAGAGGGTCAGCGCCAGCCCCGTCGCCACCTGGTTCGTGGCGAGCCACACCGCGAGGACGGCGAAGAGGCCCGCCAGCGCCACGCCCGCGAGGCCGGCCGCGACCAGCGCGAGGTAGGGCGAGCCGGTCGTCTGCGCGGTCGCGAACGCGGTCACGGCACCGACGATCATCATGCCCTCGACGCCGAGGTTGAGGACGCCGGACCGCTCCGCCACCACCTCGCCCAGCGCGGCGATCAGGATCGGCGTGGACGCGATGATCACCGAGATGAGGATCGCCTCGATCATGCCGGCTTCCCCTGGCCGCGGGTGACGATGCGCACCCGGTAGCGCACCAGCGTGTCGCTCGCGAGGACGGCGAAGAGCAGGAGGCCCTGGAACACGGACGCGATCTTCTCCGAGACGCCGAGCGAGATCTGCGCCGCCTCGCCGCCGAGGTAGGTGAGCGCCAGCAGGAGGCCCGCGACGACGATGCCGATCGGGTTGAGGCGGCCGAGGAACGCGACGATGATCGCCGTGAAGCCGTAGCCCGGGCTGATCACGGGCGTGAGCTGGCCGATGGCGCCGCTCACCTCGATGATGCCGGCGAGGCCCGCCAGCGCGCCGGAGAACAGGAAGGCGAACATCGTCGTCGCATTCTGGTCGAACCCGGCGAAGCGGGCGGCGCGGGGGCTCTGGCCGGTGATCTTGATCTCGAAGCCCTTCCGGGTGCGTGTCAGCATGATCGCGGTGGCGACGGCCAGCACCACGGCGATGACGATGCCCCAGTTCGCCCGCCCGCCCCAGTCGCCCTGCGAGATCAGCTCGGGCAACCGCGCGTCGTCGCCGAAGAAGCGCGTCTCGGGGAAGTTGTAGCCTTCCGGGTTCCGCCAGGGGCCGCGCACGAGCCAGTCGAGCAGCAGCTTGGCGACGTAGACGAGCATCAGCGAGACGAGGATCTCGTTGGCGCCGAAGCGCGTCTTGAGGAGACCGGGGATCGCCGCCCACGCCGCCCCGCCGAGGATGCCGAGGAGGAGGATCGCCGGCAGGAGCCACGCCCCGCTCGCGCCGGGGAAGAGGACGGGGATCGCCGACCCGGTGATGGCCCCGGCGACGAACTGGCCCTCCGCGCCGATGTTCCAGTTGTTGGAGCGGTAGGCGACCGAGAGCCCGATGGCGATGATGATCAGCGGTGCCGCCTTGATCGCCAGCTCGTGCAGCGACCAGATCTCCGACAGCGGCTCGACGAAGTAGGCGTGGAGCGCGGCGACGGGCGGCTTGCCGGACGCGGCGAACATGATCGCGCCGATCACCAGCGTCACGGCGAAGGCGATCAGCGGCGCCAGCAGCTCGCCCCACCAGGGAACCGAGGTGCGCTTGCGAAGGTCAATGCGCATGCGCGCTCTCCGGGGCGGCCGCGCCTGGCACGGCACCGGCCATGAGGAGGCCGATCGCCTCGCGGGTCAGTCCGGCCGCCGGCTCGGCCGGGGAGAGGCGGCCGCCGCAGATCACCGCGATCCGGTCGGCGATCTCGAACAGCTCGTCGAGGTCCTGGCTGACGACGAGGACCGCCGCCCCCGTCCCGGCGAGGTCGATGAGCGCCTGGCGGATGTTGGCGGCGGCGCCGGCGTCGACGCCCCAGGTGGGCTGGTCGACGACGAGGAGCTTCGGCTTAGCGTCGAGCTCCCGCCCGACGACGAACTTCTGCAGGTTGCCGCCCGAGAGGGAGCCGGCGGTGGCGTGGGTGCCGGGGGTGCGCACGTCCATCGCCTCGATCACGCGGGCGGCCATCTTGCGCGCCCTGCCGTGGCGCAGGAAGCCGAACGGGCCGGCGGTGCCGTCGGCGTGGCGGTGGCGCGACACGAGGGCGTTGTCGGCGAGGTCGAAGGCGGGCACGGCGCCGTGGCCGAGCCGCTCCTCCGGCACGAAGGCGGCGCCGCGGCGGCGGCGGGCGTCGATCCCGAGCCGGCCCACCGGCTGGCCACCCAGCACGATGGCCTCGGCGCGGTCCGCCAGCGTCTCGCCCGAGAGGAGGGCGAAGAGCTCGCCCTGTCCGTTGCCGGCGATCCCGGCGATGCCGACCACCTCGCCGGCCCGCACCTCGAGATCGATGTCGCCGAGCGTGGTGCCGAAGGTCGTGGCGCTCGCGTAGGTCAGTCCCTTCACGGACAGGACCGGCGCGCCGGGAGTGCCGGGGCTGCGGGCGACGTCGGCGATGGCGCCGCCGACCATGGCGCTCGCGAGTTCCGCGGCGGAGCGCTCGCGCGGGACGCACGTCTCGACCACGCGGCCATGGCGCAGGATGACGGCCCGCTCGCAGAGCTCGCGCACCTCCTCCAGCTTGTGGGAGATGTAGACGACGGTGCGCCCCTCCGCCTTCAGCTGGCGCAGCGTGGCGAACAGCCGCTCGACCTCCTGCGGGGTGAGCACCGAGGTCGGCTCGTCCATGATGACGAGGGTCGGGTTCTGCAGCAGGCAGCGCACGATCTCGACGCGCTGCCGCTCGCCGACCGAGAGGTCGGCGACGAGCGCGCCGGGGTCGAGGGGGAGGCCGTAGGTGGCCGACAGCTCGCGCGCCTTGTCGGCGAGGCCGGCGCGCGGGACGTCCGGCAGGCCGAGGGCGATGTTCTCCTCGACGGTGAAGGCATCGAACAGCGAGAAGTGCTGGTGGACCATCGAGATGCCGAGCGCGCGGGCTGCGGCCGGGTCCGGGATCGCCGTCTCCTTGTCGCGCCAGAGGATCGTGCCGGAGTCGGGCTGCAGCGCGCCGAACAGCATCTTGACCAAGGTCGACTTGCCGGCGCCGTTCTCACCGAGGAGCGCGACGATCTCCCCCTCGCCGAGCCGAAGCGAGATGTCGTCGTTGGCCCTGAGCGCACCGAACGACTTCGTGAGGTTCAGGATCTCGAGGAGAGTTGCGGTCATCTGGGCCTTTGCTCTTCGCCCGTTGAACCTGCAAGTTCCGGACCGCCGTGTCGAGCGTGCAGTGCCCCGATCCGCCGGTTTTGGACCGCGCCGTAGGGGCGGCGAGGGGGCAGGGCCGATGCCGCTGCCGGCGGCCTTTCAGCCTGCGGGACGGACCGGATCGGGACGCCATAGGCAACGGGGATCTCGCCCGGTGCGTCGCGGCGACGTAGGTTGCGCCGAACGTCAAACGACAAGGACGAACGGATGGAACGCCTACAGCCCCCCGATCTCGACAATCTGACGCCGGAGCAGGAGGCGGTCGCGCAGGCGATCATCGCCGGCCCGCGCAAGGCGGTGATCGGTCCGATGCGCATCTGGCTGCACCGGCCCGACCTCGGCCAGCACGCGCAGCGCCTCGGCCAGTACTGCCGCTTCGATTCCTCGCTGCCGCCGGAGCTGTCCGAGCTCGCCATCCTGGTGACGGCGCGCGTCTGGTCGTCGGAGTTCGAGTGGTCGGCGCACAAGAAGATCGCGCTCGACGCCGGTGTGTCTCCGGCCATCATCGAGGCGATCCGCACCCACGCCGAGCCGCCGTTCGAGAACGATACCCAGCGCGCGATCTACGACTTCGCCAGGATGCTCCACACCGATCGCAAGGTCAGCGACGCGGTTTACGCGGCGGCGGTGAAGGAGCTGGGGAGCGAGGGTGTCGTCGATCTTACCGGGATCCTCGGCTACTACACCCTCGTCTCGATGACGCTCAACGTGTTCGAGGTGCCGGGCGAGGGACCGCCCGAGATGACCTGACGCGGGTCCGGCCCGCGATGGCCCGAACGACGGGCCGAAACGAAAAGCGCCGCCCGGAGGGGGCGGCGCGATCCTGACACTCGGAAAGCCGGGGCCGGATTACATCCAGCCGCGCTCCTTGTAGTACTTCTCCGCGCCCGGGTGCAGCGGGGCCGACAGCGAGTCGGAGATCATCTCCTCCTCCTTCAGGTTCTCGAAGGCGGGGTGGAGCTGCTTGAACTGGGCGAAGTTGTCGAACACCGCCTTCACGACGTTGTAGACCACGTCGTCCGGCACGTCCGTCGAGGTGACGAGAGTGGCGCCGACGCCGAAGGTGGTGATCTCGTCCGGGTTGCCCTTGTACATGCCGCCCGGGATCGTCGCGACACGGTAGTAGGGGTTGTCGGCGACGAGCTTGTCGATCGGCTCGCCGGTGACGCTGACGAGCTTCACGTCGCAGGAGTTCGCCGCTTCCTGGATCGCCGCGGCCGGGTGGCCGACGACGTACATCATGACGTCGATGTTGCCGTCGCACAGGGCCTGGGCCATCTCGGCGCCCTTCAGCTCGGTCGCGAGGGCGAGGTCATCCATGGTGATGCCGTACGCGGCCATCACGATTTCCATGGTGTCGCGCTGGCCCGAGCCGGGGTTGCCGACGTTGACGCGCTTGCCCTTGATGTCCTCGAACGTGTTGATGTCGCTGTCGGCGCGCACGACGATCGTGAACGGCTCGGGGTGGATGGCGAAGACCGAGCGCAGACCCTCGAACGGGCCGGCGTCCGCGAACTGCGCGTCGCCGTGGTAGGCGTGATACTGCACGTCCGACTGGGCGACGCCGAAGTCGAGCTCGCCGGCGCGCAGCGTGTTGACGTTGTAGACCGAACCGCCCGTCGATTCGGCCGAGCAGCGGATGCCGTGATCGCGGCGGCCGCGGTTGACGAGACGGCAGATCGCGCCGCCGGTCGGGTAGTAGACGCCGGTGACGCCGCCGGTGCCGATGGTGACGAACTTGTCCTGCGCGCTCGCCGGCAACGCTGACACGGTCAGCGCGGCGGCGGCCGCCAGGGCCATAATGCGGATGCTCATGGTTAGTCTCCCTCTCGCAGAGTGCGGACTCCGTCCTCGCTTGCCCCGTCCGAGTCATCGAGCGGACCAAACGAGGACGATGAGCCAATGCCGGCCCAGCCGCGTCGAGGAAGGCAAACCGAGTGCATCCGCTTTTGTCAATCTACGGGTGATGCGAACTAGGTTAATCTCGGAACACATGCCGCAAGGGCCCCGTTGTCTCCTGAGAGGACGCAAGTCCGAACGAGGATTCTAACGATTGGAGTGAGGTTGTGACACGCACCTGGTTGACTGGCACTGCACTCGCGGCCCTGTTGGCTGCGACCCCAGCGCTCGCGCAGACGACGTCGCCGTGCTCGCTGGAGGGCGGCGCCCCGGCCCTCGCCGCCATCGACAAGGACGGCAACGGCGAGATTACGCGCGACGAATATACCGCGTGCCTCGACGACAACGTCGCTGACGACCAGCGGCAGGCCGCCCTCGACGCCTTCGACGAGATGGACGACGACGATGACGACATGATCGTGATCGCCGACCTCGACGCCTCCGGCGGCGCGCAGACGACCGCCGCATCCGGTCAGGCGCAACCCGAGGTCGCCGTGACGCAGAACGCGCCGAAGGTGAACGTCGAGCAGGCGCAGCCCGAGGTCGCGGTGACCCAGCCTGCGCCCGAGATCGAGGTTCAGCAGCCCGAGGCTCAGGTGGCGATCCAGCAGGCCGAGCCGCGCGTGGTGGTCGATGCACCGCCGCCGCAGGTCGAGGTCCAGCAGGCGAAGCCGAAAGTCACCGTGAAGCAGAACGAGCCGAAGGTGACGGTCACCCAGCCCGAGCCGAAGGTGACGGTCGAGACCGCGAAGCCGAACGTCGAGGTCAAGACGGCCGAGCCGAAGGTGGTCGTCAATCAGGCCAAGCCCGAGGTGGTGATCGAGAAGGTCAAGTCCGACGACAACGTCAAGGTCGAGAGCGCCAGCAATGACGCCGCCGACACCGACGCCGCGGACGATGCCGACGCCACCGCCGCCATGAACACCGAGGCGGGCAAGGCCGGCGACGAGGCCACCGCGGAGGTGGCGCAGAACGACGCCATGCCGCGCAAGACCGACGCCACCGAGCCGGCCGCCGCCCCGACGGGCGCGGACGTCGCCGCCGCCAAGGAGAGCGCGGCGCTCGACATCAGCGCCGAGGAGATCGAGGGCGTGACCGCCACCAACAACACCGGCGACGACATCGGTACCATCGACGAGCTCGTGATCGAGAAGGCGACGGGTGACCGGTACGTCGTCGTCTCGGTCGGCGGCTTCCTCGGGATCGGCGACAAGGACATCGCCTTCCCGCTGTCCGACGTCTCGATGGAGGGTGACCGCGCCGTCATCGACACCGACCTCTCGGAGGATACGCTGGACGATCAGGCGGAATACGACGAGAGCAGCTTCACCGAGGTGAAAGACTAAGGCGGAACACCGGTTCGCCATTCGCGCCGGGGCAGTTTGCCCCGGCGTTTTCATGTGCGTTTATGGCCGTCGCGCGGTATTGCCAGGGGCGGCTCACTGACACGCCTTCGCAAAACAAAAGAGGAGCTCCCATGAAGCTTTGGACCTGCACGGCGATCGTTGCCATGCTTGCCGCCACACCGTCGCTCGCGCAGGACACGGCGCCTGCGCCCGCGCCCGAAGGCGAGACCCCGGCAGCGTCCGCCGACGACTCCGCTGCCGGCCGCACGGTGATCGTGGTGCGCCAGCCGGCGGCGACGGTGCGCGTCTTCGAGCCCGCGCCGACGGTGACGGTGACGCAGCCCGCGCCCCGGATCATCGTGCGCCAGTACGACCCGATCGTCACGGTGACGCAGAAGAAGCCCAAGGTCACGGTGACCCCGGTCGAGCCGGACGTTAAGGTCGAGCTGCGCGACCCCGAGGTGATCGTCGAGCAGGCCAAGCCGACCGTGTCGATCGACCAGCCGCGCGCCGAGGTCGAGGTCGACCAGCCCGACCCCGAGGTCGAGGTGACGCCCGCCGACCCGGACGTCGCGGTGAGCGCCGTGGCGCCCGAGGTGCGCGTCGAGACCCCGGAGCCGAAGGTCGAGGTCTCCCAGCCGAGCTACAACGTCGAGATCCAGCAGGAAGAGCCGCAGGTTTCGGTCGAGCAGGCCGAGCCGAACGTGAACGTCGCGCGCGGCGGCACCGCCCAGCCCGACGCGGGCACCGACAAGCCGGGCGCGGCGCAGGAGGAGGCGATCGCCGCGCTGTCCGCCCCGTCCGACCAGCCGGCCGAGGATGCCGCCAAGGCCGAGGAGGCCCCGGAGGCCGCCGAGACCACCGAGACGGCCGCGACCGAGGCGCCGGCCGCCGAGCCCGCTGCGCAGGAGCCGGCGACCGAGCCCGAGACGGCCGAGGCGAGCGAGCCCGCCGCTGAGGAGCCCGCAGCCGGGACCGAGGCTGCAGCGCCCGCCGCCGAGGAGCCCGCGGCGGAGACCGAAGCCGCAGAGGCCGAGGCCCCGGCTGAAGCCCCGGCCGAGACCGCGGAGGCCCCCGCCGAGACCACCGGAGAGCCCGAGGCAGCGCCCGCCGAGACGGCCGAACCCGAGGCCGCCGAATCCGAGGCTCCGGTGACGGATACCGCCGAGGCGCCGGCCCAGACCACCGAGGCGCCCGCCGACACCGCTGAGGCCCCGGCCGAAGGCTCGGAGACCGCCGAGGCCCCGGCCGACACCGCCGAGGCGCCCGCTGAGGACGCCGAGACGCCGGCAGAAGCGGCGGAGGCCCCGGCCGACACCGCCGGGACGACCGAGACCGCGGCCGAAGCGCCCACGGAGGCGGCGGAAGCCCCCGCGGAAGGCGAGGCGCCGGCCACGGAAGGGACGGCCGTCGCGGTCACCATCCCGAAGGACGACCTCGTCGACCAGAAGCTGGTGAACGTCGAAGGCGACACGATCGGCACCATCAAGGACGTCGTCATCGACAGCGCGACGCAGGAGCCGATGGTGGTCGTCTCCGTCGGCGGCCTGCTGGGTCTTGGCGCGACGCAGCTCGTCTTCCCGTACAGCGATCTCGACTACGACGGCGAGACCGCGACGCTCTCGACCTCGACCAACGAGGACGTCCTCGAGGCGATGCCGGAGTACGACGAGGAGAAGTACGCGCCGCTGCCCGACACCATGGTCGAGTAACCGGCGACCTCACCTGGACGCGCTGGATCGCCGCGGCTACGCGGTCGCGGCGATCCGACCATATTTCGGTCTAACCGATAGACGATGTGTCGTTCGACACAGCCGTCCGACCGCACTTGCGAGACATCAGTCGGACGAGCGTATTGGCTCGACGAGGCCGCGCAGGCCCCGCGCCGAGAGCCGAACCCCATCGTGACGACGGAGTCTTTGATGACCAACAAGTGGATGCTGGGCACGGCGCTGGCCGCCGTTCTGGCCGCGAGTTCCGCCTCGGCCCAGTCCGATTTCGGCGACTGCGACATCGCCGGGATGAGCAACGAGGAATTTCTGGCACTCGACGAGAACGGCGACACCGGCCTGTCGATGGACGAGTACATCGACTGCCTCGATGACCGCGGCATCACGCTCTCCGACGAGGCGATGGACGACTACAACACGCTGTTCGCCGAGGCGGACCGCAATACCGACGGCACGCTGATGTACCCCGAGCTCGAGGTGTACGTCGCCCGGGCCAAGCCTCCCCGGGCGGAGACGGCGGACGAGACGCCGGCGCAGACCGCGGAGGCGCCGGCTGGCGGAGACGCCCCCGAGGGCGAGGCCGCGGACCAGCCGGCCGCGCCGGCCTCCGCCGCCGAGGCCGCCACGGACCAGGGCGCCGCCGGGAACGAGCAGGCTGCCGCGGTCGATCGGCCGGACCCCGGCGTGGAAGAGCCTGCGGCCGCGCCGTCGGACACGGCCGGGCAAGAGCCGGCGGCGGCGCCTTCCACGGACGCCGATGCCGCGGATGCCGCACCGCCCGCCGGGGACACGGCGCAGGCGACCGCCACGCCGCCGCGCGAGGCCGGCACCGCAGCGGATCGGCAGACCGCCGCGACGGAGGCCGCAGCGGCGGCGGCCGCCCCCGCCGGGACGGGCCCCGCGTCCGAAGAGGCGCCGCAATCGGCGGAGGCGGACACGCCGGCGGAGGAGGCCACCGAAGCCGGCGCGACGGACGCTTCCGGCGAGGAGCAGGCCCGGACCGGCGAGCCGGACCGTCCGGCGGAGGCGCCCGCTCCGACCGACGAGGCGAACGCGGCGTCCAGCGAGTCCCCGCAGCCCTCCGACGCTGACGCCGGGGCCGGCGAGGGCGCAGCCGCGGCGGCCGGAGCGGACACGGCCTCCGTGGAGGACGAGGTCGCGACAATCTCGACGGTGCCGTACCAGATCAACGTCTCCGCCCTCGAGGGGGCCGACGTGATGAACTCGGCGGGCGAGGAGGTCGGCGAGGTGCATGCGGTCCTGCTCGACCCGGCGACCGACGCGCCGGTGGTCATCATCGCCGTCGGCGGCGTGCTGGGCATCGGCGAGAAGGAACTCGCCTTCCCCTACGGCGACCTTACCATCACCAGCAGCGCCGTCGTCCTCAACACGGACATGTCCCAGAGCGACATCGAGGCGATGGACGAGTACGACGCGGACGCCTACCAGGAGCTGCCCGAAACGATGATCGTCAAATAACGACCGCCTATTGTTCGAACAAAAAAGGCCGGGGAATTCCCCGGCCTTTTTTCGTCCTGCCCTGCAGTCAGGTGCTCGGCGTCGGGCCGCGGGTGGAGATCTCCGGGCCCATCAGCTCGGTCGGCAGCCAGGTGGAGAGCGCCGGCACGTAGGTCACCAGGATGAGGAACAGGAAGAGGATCGCGACGAACGGCGCCGCCGCCTTCACCACCTGGACGAGGCTCATCCCCGTGATGCCCGAGGTGACGAACAGGTTGAGGCCGATCGGCGGCGTGATCATGCCGATCTCCATGTTCACCACCATGATGATGCCGAGATGGATCGGGTCGACGCCCAGCTCCAGCGCGATGGGGAAGACGACCGGCGCGACGATCAGGAGGAGGCCCGAGGGCTCCATGAACTGGCCGCCGATGAGGAGCAGGACGTTCACCGCGATGAGGAAGGTGAACCAGTCGAAGCCGGCGTCCAGCATCAGCGAGGTGATCGCCTGCGGGATGCGCTCGGAGGTGAGGACGTGCGCGAACAGCAGCGCGTTGACGATGATGAACATCAGCATGATCGTCGTGCGCGCCGCGTCGATCATGACCTTGCGCGTCTCGGGATGGACGATCGTCAGCGGCGCGAAGGCGAGCGATTCGGCGACGTTCCTGAGCAGGATCGCGAGGCCCTTCACCAGCGCCATCGGGATCGACGCGGCTCCGGTCTTCAGCGTGATGTAGGCGAGACCGGACACCACGCCGAGGACGAGGCCGACGAGCGCCCGCTCCGCGATCGCCCCCTCGCCGCCGATGAAGTAGCCGATGATCAGCACGATCACCCACAGCGCGAGGCCGTAGACCCACGCGAAGAAGCCGACGCGGGCCGTGTCGCTGGTGTTCTCCGCGAGGAAGCGGCGGCCCTTCATCGGCCCCATGTCGCGGTAGACGAAGAGGGCGATGACGAAGGCGTAGACCGCGGCGACGGCGGCGGCCTCCGTCGGCGTGAAGACGCCGCCGTAGATGCCGCCGAGGATGATGATGATGAGGAAGAGGCCCCAGGCCGCGTCCTTGCCGGCGCGCAGGAACTCGCCCCAGCCTTCCCACTCGCCCTTCGGCAGGCCCCGCACGCGCGCCATGATGTAGATGGCGACCATCAGCATCAGCCCGGCGACGATGCCCGGAACGACGCCGCCGAGGAACATGCGACCGACCGAGACGTCCGTCGCGGCCGCGTAGACGACCATGACGATGGACGGCGGGATCAGGATGCCGAGCGTGCCGGCGTTGGCGATGATGCCGGCGGCGAATTCCTTGGAGTAGCCGACCTGGCGCATGCCGGCGATGGCGATGGTGCCAATCGCGACCACCGTGGCGGGCGAGGAGCCCGACAGCGCCGCGAACAGCATGCAGGCGAGCACCGAGGCCATCGCGAGGCCGCCGCGGAGGGAGCCGATGGTGGCGATCGCGAAGCGGATGATGCGCTGCGCGACGCCGCCCGTCGACATGAACGCGGAGGCGAGGATGAAGTAGGGGATCGCGAGCAGCGTGTAGTTCTGCGACGCGGTGTAGAGCTGCTGGGCGACCGAGGAGATCGAGTCGTTGGAGAAGAAGGCGATCAGGAGCAGCGACGACAGGCCCAGCGAGATCGCGACGGGGACGCCGAGCAGCAGAAGCGCGAAGACGAGCGCAAAGAGGATCCCGGCTTCCATCAGTCCCTCAAGACGTCTTTGTTTTCATTGACGAGATCTTCGGCCTCGTGGCTCGCGATGATGAGCTCGCGCCGGCCGAGGGCGATTTCGACCAGCGCCTGGGCCGAGCGCATCGCGAAGAGGCCGAGGCCGATCGGCAGGATCATGTAGGCGACCCACCGGTGCACCCGGTCCTGCCCGGCGAACTCGCGCAGGAACGAGGGGTAGACGAGGTCGTCGAGCCCGAGGGGCAGCTTGAAGAAGCGCACCCAGTAGTCGACGGCGCCGCCGCCGCGCGAGGTGGCGCCGAAGATCGACAGCCACGTGCCATGGATGAGGATGATCGCCCACAGGAAAGCCGCCGCCGCGCCGAACACGGCAAATGCGCGGAAGAGCGGGCGGGGGAAGGAGCGGATCAGCGAGTCGATTCCGAGGTGCGCGCCGATCTTCACCCCGTAGCTCATGCCGAAGAGGATGAGCCAGGCGAAGAGGATGCGGTTCAGCTCCAGCGCGCCGGTGATGCCGGAGTTGAAGCCGTAGCGCAGCACGACCTGGACGAAGGCGACGATGACCATCAGGGCGAGGATGATCGCGATCAGCGATTCCTCGAAGACGTTCATGGCCGCCGGGGCGATCCGGTCGAGGAGGAAGTAGATCGCCACGAACGCGGCCAGCGCGCCGAGCGGGTAGTTCACGATGAAGTCGTACATGCGCCGTCCCGTCGCCGAGGGGGGCCGCGCGGCTGCCGGCCCCGGTGCTCTTCAGCCTGGAGCCGGCGCAGCGCCCGGCCCCGTTGGGTCGTGGGAGCCGGTTCGGCTCCGCTGAGACAGGCCTTACGAGTTGGACTGGCCCGCAGCCACCGCCGCGTCGATCAGGTCCTGGCCGATCTTGTCGGAGAACTGGTCCCAGACGGGCTTCATCGCGTCGACCCACTGCTGGCGCTGCTCGTCGGTCAGCGTGCGGACCACGCCGCCGGCGTCGATGATCTTCTGCTTGGCCTGCTCGTTGAGCTCGGTCGAGCGCTGGTTGTACTCGTCCGTGGTCTCGTTGAGGATCGTGATGAACTGCTCGCGGGTCTCGTCATCCAGCGAATCGAGGAAGTCCTGGGTGGTGACGATGAAGTAGGTCAGGAGCTGGTGGTTGGTCTCCGTGATGCCGTCCTGCACCTCGAAGAACTTCTGCGTGTAGATGTTGGTGTAGGAGTTCTCCTGGCCGTCCACCACGCCGGTCTGCAGCGCGCCATAGACCTCGTTGAAGGCGAGCTTCTGGGCGTTGGCGCCGAGGGCGCGGATCATCGCGTCGGCGACGTCGGACGTCTGGATGCGGAACTTCAGACCGGCGGCGTCGGACGGGACGAGCAGCGGCTTGTCCGCCGAGAACTGCTTCAGGCCGTTGTTGATGTAGCCGAGCCCGATGTAGCCGTAGTCGGACATGGACGTCAGCAGGCTCTCGGCCTCCGGGGTCTTCAGGAACTTGTCGACGGCGTTCATGTCGGTGAACAGGAACGGCAGGTCGAAGAGGTTCAGCTTCGCCGTATAGGCGCCGAACTTGGAGAGCGACGGGGCGGCGAGCTGCACGTCGCCGAGGAGGAGAGCCTCCATGACCTTGTCGTCGTCGTAGAGCTGGGAGTTCGGGAACACCTGCATGCAGGCCTTGCCGTTCATCTCCTCGTTGACGCGCTTGGCGAGCGCCTCTGCCATCTCGCCCTTGGGGTGACCCTGAGCGGCGACGACGTGGCTGAACTTGATGACCGTCTCGCCGCTGTCACACCCGTCGCCCTGCGCGAGGGCGGGGGTGGCGGCGAGTCCCAGAGCGACGGCGGCGCAGAAGAAGGACTTCATGACTCTCCCCATACTTGATTTGTTGTATCGGGGTGTGTGGCACATTTACCGCCCGTCTCCTAGAGCGATATGCGCAGCCTATGGGCCCATGCGCCGGAATTCACACCGGAACTGGGCCGTGCGGGGGTCGCCGCCACTGGTATGACAAGCCGAAATGATGCGGCGCCGTCCGTATCGGCCAAGCGTCCGATATGTCAGGCCGTTTGCGCAATGCAGCGTGATGGCCCTGGCGTCGCCGCGATGGCCGGATTCGCCCGCAATCCGTCGCCTCCGGTATGCCTTCGGCGGGTCGTGGCCCGGGACGCAAGGTCCCCGGGCGGTGTCCCGATGGTGCGCCGCGGCATCCATCCTCTACGGCCACCCGGAGCTGCCCCGGGACGCGTCGGCACGGCTCCCAGGCGCCGCGAGGAACCGGGCCTGACGTGGCCCCGGACGGCCGGGCTGCGACGAAATGTGCCCATTCCAAGGCGCGCAGGACTGCATGGCGGAGAAGTCGGAAAATCGGTTGCGGGCGCGTCCGTTCCCGACTAAAGAGGGGCCGACCGGCAGGCCGCAGTAGCTCAGTTGGTAGAGCACGTCATTCGTAATGATGGGGTCGGGGGTTCGAGTCCCTTCTGCGGCACCACTAATTTCAACGGACCAGCCGCAGGAATGGCTTTTACGGGACCGATTGCCGGTCCGTCTGGCCAACAACCCTCTGTGAACGGTTCCCTGATGATGCAGGTGATGGTGAGCGCAGACCTCCTCCATCGTCCTGCCGGTCAGTGCGCAAAGCCCCCGAAAATCTCCGCTTGCCAGCACCACGTCACAGTAGGGTGGCGAGAGACATGCGTTGTCACTTCGCGCCCTGATACCGGCATTTTTCCACGCAGCCGCATCGCTGACGCCTTGGTCAGCGTGAGCGGCTCATCCGGGTCCAGCCGCTCCGACTGATCGCTCCGGGTCGCCGTCCGCCGACCAGGGCGCGACGGGCGGATCGTGCCATTGGCGACCGATCCGGATGCGGCCGGGCGTCTATGGCAGGAGAACGAGCCCGCCTTGCGTCTGTCCGCCCTCCAGAGCCCGGTGCGCGTCGGCCGCGTCGCCGAGCGGATAACGTCCGCCGACGTCGCCGACGATACCTGATCGGAACGCCTCGATGACGGTCTCGGCCGCGGCGACGTAGCGAGCCGGATCGGCAGAGTAGGCCATGACGCTCGGCTTCGAGAGCGATGCGAGGCCCAGCTCCTCGATCGCGATGGGAGGGACCCCGCCGGCGACCCAGCCGATGCTGGCGACGGCGCCGAAGGGGCGAGCGCATCGCAACGACGTTCTGAGCATCGCCCCGCCGATACCGTCGATCACGAGGTCGACGCCCGCCCCGCCGGTGAGGCGCATCACCTCGGCAGCAATGTCGGCATCACGGCCGACGATGACATGATCGGCCCCGTTCGCCAGCGCGGCGGCGGCCTTCTGCGGCGTGCTCGCCGTGCCGATCACCCGGGCGCCGAGCCGTGCGGCCCAGCGCGTCAGGATGATGCCGAGCCCGCCCGCCACGGCGTGCACGAGGAGAACCGATCCGGCACCGACCGGACAGGTGGCATGAAACAGCATGTGGGTCGTGAGGCCGCGCAGCATGGACGTCGCGGCGATCTCCATCGGAACGTCGTCGGGTAGCCGAACCGCGCGCCAGGCCGGCAGGCACCGCGTCGTCGCGTACCCTCCCACGGCGCCCGCATAGACGACGCGCTCGCCCACCCGAAGGTCCTCCACGCCGGGGCCGACCGCTTCGACGATCCCGGCCCCCTCCACGCCCGGAATGCCCGGCGCCGCCAGGGGGTAGAGCCCGGCGCGATGGTAGATGTCGATGAAGCTGACGCCGATGGCCTGCTGGCGAAGGCGGATTTCACCGGCGGCGGGCTCCCGCGCCTCGCTCGCCGTCACCTCGAGCGCCGCCGGGCCGCCGGGTGTCGTGATGCGTATGTCGATGTCCATGTCGCGCCGTCTCCTCTTGCAGGCGGCGACGATGACCGGTTCTCGTCTGTGAGAAAATCCCGCTTCTCCTCCCAATGATTGGGTATAAATTGACGGATGGACTGGGAGAACCTCCGTCATTTCCGCGGCTTCGTCGCGACGGGCAGCCTGTCGGGCGCAGCGCGGGCGCTCGGGGTCGAGCACGCGACCGTCGCGCGCCGGATTGCGGCGCTCGAGGCGCAGCTTGCGCTCAAGCTGGTCGACCGGCGCGGGCGGCGTTTGACGCTGACGCCGGACGGGGCCCGGATCGCAGCGCTCGCCAAGACGATGGAGGCCGATGCCGCCGCGATCAGCCGGGCGGCAGCCGGTTCGCGGTCCGAACTTTCCGGCGAGGTGACGATCAGCGCCCCGCCCGCGCTGGCGGCGGCCCGCCTCGTCGCCCCCCTCGCGGCGTTGCGGCGGCAGCATCCCGCGCTCGCGATCCGGCTGATCGGCGAGCCGCGGAGCGCCGCGCTCGCGTTGCGCGAAGCCGACATCGCGATCCGCCTCAGCCGCCCGGAGGCCGGCGAGCTGACGATCCGGAAGGTCGGCGTGATGGCGTTCGCCCTCTACGCCACTCGCGCCTACCTCGACGACACGCCGGAGGCCGCGTGGACGTTCATCGGTTATGACGCTCCCCTTGAAGCGGCCCCGCAACAGGTCAGGCTGCGCGAGATCGCGGGCGGCCGGCCGATCGCCTTCGCCGCGAGCACGGCGGAGATCCAGCTCGCCGCCGCCCGAGCCGGGGCGGGCGTTGCCATGCTGCCGGACTTCCTGGCCGGGGACGATCCCGCGCTCGTGCGTGTCGGCACCGAAGCGGACGTCTTCCGCCGCGACATCTGGCTGGCGGTCCACTCTGACATGACGTCGGCCGCCACCGTCCGGGTGGCGATCGACGCGCTCGGACCCGCCCTCTCCGAGTGATGTCCATTGCGGACGGTCGGCGGGATGCCTGCCCGCGAGAGCGGAACAAGAGATTGGTCCGACGTCGACGAGCTTTTCCGCCGATCTCGGGCCCACGGCCGAATGCTGGGCCGGTTGTGATGTCGATATCGTCGAATATTGGAGCTGGGGCACATGGTTGTGCATGGTCTCCGCTCAGAGTGGCGCAAACTTTTTTGCCGTCGCGCCGCCGACGAATACGTACCGGAACCCGCGTGTATCTGCCTAGACGTTCCGTTGAACGGCGGATCTGGCGGGGATTCCCGGCCTGAGGCGCTCGTTCGGGCCATAGTCGGATGCGGGGTGGAAGAACAGGGGTTCGGTGCTGTCGAGCGTGCGGAGGCGGTCGGCCCAGGTGGAGAGCTGCGTGGTGCGAACCTCGGGGCTCTCGCGACCCGGCATGTACGCGACGCAGGGAGGCAGGACGTCGAACCCGGTGTAGCGGAGCAGGCCGTTGTGAACCGGCCAGAGCACGGCGAGGATATCGCCGTCGATGCCGTCGGGCGCATAGGTGTCGGCTGACGTGCCGGTGGTCGCCGCGACGATCGCGCGTTTGCCTCGGAACATGCCGGTGTCGTATTTGCGGCCCGTCGTGTAGGCGAAACCCCGGGCGAAGACACGGTCCGCCCAGCCCTTCATGATCGCCGGCATTCCGAACCACCAGATGGGGAACTGCAGGATCAGGAGGTCGGCCGCGCCGAGCTTCGCCTGCTCGGCGGCGATGTCCGGCGCGATTGTCCCTGTCTCCATCGCGGCGGTCTGCTCGCGCGCCAATGAAAAGCGGTCCCCGTCGGACGGTGGGCCGGTCATGTCCGCCGGCCCTGCCACCGCGTTCCAGCCCGTCGCGTAAAGGTCGGACACGGTGACCTCATGGCCGAGACCCGAGAGCGTCTCCACCGCGACGTTCTTCATGGCCGCGTTGAACGACGTCGGCTCGGGATGGGCGTAGACGATCAGGACGTTCATGGGAGGCCTTTCGACGATGGCGGCCGCCGGACCGGCCGTGGTCGTCCGCAGGTAGTGGGTGCGAGCTATGCCGACAATTACAGAACAGGTCGATCAGCCTTCGCGTATTTCTATGGCTCGGGCGTGAGGACCCGGCCGTGCCAGATGCCGTCCCGGGCAAGGGCGCGCGTGGTCTCCTGGATCGTGCGCACGGCGTAGCGGGCGAGGCGCGAGGTGGTCCGGTCCGCCGGCGTCACGAGGAGGAGCCGCCGGCGCGGGGCCGGTTCCGCGAACGGTGCGTGCCAGAGCCTGCCGGCCGCGATGTCGCCGAAGAGCGGCGCGATCGGCAGGATCGTGTAGCCGCGCCCGCTCTCCACGAGGCTCTTCAGCGTCGCGTAACTGTCCGCCTCGACCCGTACGTCGAGCGACGCGCCCGTTGCCTCGGCCCACTGCTCGACGACGGTGCGAAGGCCGTTGCCGACGCTCGGCAGGAAGAGCCGCATCGTGGAAATCTCGTCGACGTCGACGGGTGCGTCGCGCGGCGGCGCATCCGGCGGGCCGATCAGCGAGAGCGTCTCCTCGATCAGCGGGGTCGCGACCAGCGAGGGCCCGGGCCGGGTGCCATAGACGATGGCGACGTTGATCTCGCCCCGCTGGAGCCAGTCGATGAGGCTAGCGGAATAGGCGCTGACGATGCGAAGGGTCGCCTCCGGGTGCCGCTCCTGGAATGCCGCCACGAGCCGGACCGAGAGGAGGTCCGATACCGTCGGCGGCATCCCGACCGCGACGTGTCCGCGAAGCGGCACATCCTCGCCGGAAACGCACGCGCGGATCTCGTCGAGTTCGGCCATGATGCGGCGGGCGTGGCGCAGCACGTCGCGTCCGGACTCGGTCGCCACCATCCCGCGGCCGTGCCGGTCGAACAGGCGCACGCCGAGTTCGGCCTCCAGCAGCCGGACCTGCCTCGAGAGGGCCGGCTGGGCGATCTTCAGCCGTTCGGACGCCTTCGAGAGGCTGCCGAGCTCGGCGACATGCAGAATGGTGCGCAGCTGCGGAATGTCCACAGCGATAGAATATCGCTATGTCTGATCGACCAAAAGGGTCGATGTCATTCAATTTCGGAAAGACTAGGGCAGAATGATCCAGATGCCGGAGCCACATCCGTGACAGCCGACCTTACCACCGACTGGCCACGCGCCACCTACGACGCGCTGCGCGCCGCGGATGTGCGCCACATGGCGTACGTACCGGACGCCGGCCATTCCACCCTGATCCGCCTCCTCGAGGCGGACGGCGCCGTCGTCTCCAACGTCTTGACCAGCGAGGAGGAGGGGATCGCCATCGCCTGCGGCTCCTGGCTCGGCGGCACGCGGTCGGTGGTTCTCATGCAGTCGTCCGGTGTCGGCAACTGCATCAACATGCTGTCACTGCCCGTGCAGGCGCGCATCCCGCTCCTGATCCTGGTGACGATGCGGGGCGAATGGGACGAGTTCAACCCCTGGCAGGTGCCGATGGGGCGCGCGACCGAGGCCGCGTTGACCGCCATCGGCGTCACCGTACATCGCGCGGAGACGGGCGAGGACGTCGTCGCCACGGTCGAGCAGGCGGCCAGGATGGCATTCGAGAGTGACCAGCAGGTGGCCGTGCTGATCGGCCAGCGCCTCCTCGGCAAGAAGAAGTGGTGAGCAGCGTGGACCAGGCCCCCGGCACCTCGACCATGGACCGCCGCGCGGCGGTCGCCCGACTTCTGGACGCGCGCGGCGGCGCCCTCGTCGTGACCGGCCTCGGCTCGCCGAGCTACGACGTGCATGCCGCCGGCGACCGCGACGACAACTACTACCTCTGGGGCGCGATGGGCGCCGCCGCGCTCGTCGGTCTCGGCCTCGCGCAGGCGCAGCCGGAACGTCGGGTGATGGTGATCACCGGCGACGGTGAGCAGCTGATGGCCTTCGGCGCGCTGGCGACGATCGCCGTGGCCCGCCCGCGCAACCTCGACGTCATCGTCCTCGACAACGAGCACTTCGGCGAGACCGGGATGCAGGGGAGCCATACCGGCCGCGGCATCGACCTCGCCGCCGTCGCGGCCGCGGCGGGCTTTGCGGAAGCCGGTCTTCTTCGCTCACTTTCCGAGGTCGATGACTTGTGCGCGCGGCTTGCCACCACCGGTGAAGGCCCGCGACTGCATGTCCTGAAGGTCCATGCGGAAAACCTCCCGCGCTCGCTGCCGCCGCGGGACGCCGTGTTCGTGAAGAACCGCTTCCGCGCCCAACTGGGCCTCGAGCCCTCCTGAAGGGGGCGGGCGACGACGCGGTCGAGCGAGCTCACGGGCAGCACGTCGCGACGCCAAGGTCCGGCTTGTACATCGCACTCAGATAAAATGAAGGTCAGGCCGTCCATGGATTTCGTATGGACGGCCTGACGCGTCACGCGCGATGCTGCTCCGGTATTGCTGTCCATGGCATGCACACCCGCAAGGGGGGATGCCGCCGTGCGCGACGGGACGCCGGGGCGTTTACGGGTCTCGAGCCCGCACTTTCACTACCCGATGAGAATGTAGAAGAGATCTGAGATCTTCAGGTTTTCCATGACGATGACGTTGTCGCCGTCATTGTTGAAGTCGTAGATCAGGTTGTCGCCGTCCTCAAAGCAGGCATTGCGGAACTCGCGGCGGGTGGTCGCCTCGTCCTCCTGGTAGGACAGGAGAATGCGGTCCGCGCCGGCCTCGAAATCGAGGATGGTGTCCGTCCCCCAGTCCCCGCGGAACACGAAGATGTCCTGGTCGCCCTGGCCGAGGAGGACGTCGTCCCCGGCCCCTCCTTCCAGGCGGTCCTGGTCGAACCCGCCACGCAGCTCGTCGTCGCCGGCGCCGCCCAGAAGCGTGTCCCGTCCGACGCCGCCACGCAGGGTGTCGATCCCCGCCGCGCCGTTGAGGACGTCGTCGCCATCCTGGCCCTTCAGGAGATCGTCGCCGGCACCGCCCTGCAATGTGTCCTGATCGAGGCCGCCATCCAGGATATCGTTGCCGTCTTCGCCGAAGAGGCGGTCGCTGCCGGCGTTGCCGAAGAAGCGATCGTCGCCGAGGCCGCCGGACAGGCGGTCCCCGTCGTCACCACCGCGCAGGACGTCGTTGCCATCGCCGCCGATCAGCTGGTCGCGGCCTGCGTCGCCGAACAGGAAGTCGTCGCCGGTGCCGCCTTCGATCGTGTCGTCTCCGGAGCCGCCACGGCCGAGGTCGTCGCCGCCCGCCCCAATGAGGACGTCGTCGTCGTCGCCACCGACTAGGCGGTCGTTGCCCTCCTCGCCGAGGAGTGTGTCGAGACCGTCCGAGCCGAAGAGCCAGTCGTCGCCGTCGCCGCCCTCAAGGCGGTCGGCGTCGGCGCCGCCGTCAAGGGTGTCGCTGCCGAGGTCACCCATCAGGAGGTCGGCGTGCCCGCCGCCGTTCAGGTTGTCGTCGCCCGCGCCGCCGTCCAGCGTGTCCAAGCCGTCTTCGCCGTACAGGGCGTCGTTGCCGGCCTCTCCCAGCAGCAGATCGTTGCCGCCGCCGGCGTTGAGGATGTCGTCACCGTCGCCGCCGGTCAGCGTGTCGAGACCGGCGTCGGCGTTCAGCGTGTCGTCGCCGTCGCCGCCGTCGAGGGCGTCGTCGCCACGCCCCGAGGACAGGTAGTCGTGGCCGATCCCTCCGCGCAGGACGTCGTTGCCGGACCCGGTGAAGAGACGATCCCGCCCGTGACCTCCCTTGAGAACGTTGTCGCCTTCCCCGCCGTCGAGAAGGTCATCGCCCGCGTCACCGATCAGCGTATCGGCGAAGACCGGGTCATCGTCCCGGGCGTCCGAATCGCCGCCGATGAGGGTATCGTTGCTGGCTCCGCCGATCAGCGAGTCCGCACCGGCGCCGCCATCGATGCTGTCGTCGCCGGCATCGCCCCGCAGGACGTCTCTGCCCGCACCGCCATCGATCGTATCGTCGCCCGTCCCGCCGCTGACGAAGTCCGCGCCGGCCCCGGCCTCGACGATATCGCTTCCACCGCCGGCGGCAATCTGGTCGTCGCCGGCATCGCCGCGAATGGTATCGGCACCGAGGCCGGCCACCACGGTGTCGTCGCCGCCGAGCCCCAGGATGAAGTCGAGACCTGCCGACCCGGTGAGGTCGTCCGCGCCCGGCGTGCCCTGGACGAAGTTGGAGGCGAGCACGTCCGCCTCCGAGATCGCCGAGCCGAGGACGTTCTGCCAGCCGGGTGCCGCAACCGGGCCGTAGGGCGCGGCGCCCAGGAAGTCCCAGCCGAAATAGTAGACGTGGCCGAGGCCATACGTCATCTCGGCGACAGCGACCGCGTCGGGCTGCTGCCCCTCGCCGTCGATCGAGTAAAGCGCGTCGGCGCTTTCGCCGAGGCTGGCCGCGCTCAGAAGGTCCGTGAAATCGGGACGGCCGAGAACATCGGGCCCGCCTTCGAATGCGCTCCCCTGCGCGGCTGCGGTCAGGTCGAAGGTGGCGGACGGGCTATCTGCGCCGCGAAGCTCGAAGCCGAAGGCCGAATTGAGGAAACTGGTGCTGCGTCCGCCGGACCCGAACACGAAGACATCGCCGCCGCTCTCGACGAAGTTGCGCAGCACCTGGCTCGTCGCCTCGTTCGGCACGAATCCGCTGCGGCCGAATTCCGGGAAGGCGACGATGTCCTGCCCCGCGATCGCGTCAGCGAAGGGCTGGCCACTCGTGGCCGTAAATGTTGTAATGGTGTGGCCCTGCGCCGCCAGAGATGCCTGCAAGGCATCCGACGTGGCTGATGGCTTATTGTTCGTCTCTACGAAGTTTTGATTGTCGAAAACGGCAATATTCGACACAGGAATCCTCCCAATCGGCGACGTGTAGTCTCCGGGTTTGTGTTCCCGGAGTCGAGTGATCTAATTAAACGCTGACGTTGGACATTTTCCTACCCAATAGTATGATTTTCTGCAATCCCCTCGGGCGGCCGAATGCTGGCAGCGATCGGAAGAAAGTCTTGGTCCGAATAGCTTCCCAATGTCTTAAATGTCCGGGTCGCAATGCGGTGACCGTGACGCACTGCGAGGGTGCGCCGTTCGGGCGAAATCACCATCGGCAATAGGTCCGAAGTGATGACGGGCGTCTGGGGCCCGTCATGATGGCTGGGGTATAGTCGCGATCTATGCCCCCGGCGATCTTGTTGAGGCCCGGGACCCGGGACGTGCGTGTCCCGTCCGAGGCGCCGCCGGTCTCCCGCACGCCGGGATTATTCCGAGTGACCCGGCGGAACGGCGCACCGGCATCGACGCGGTCGGAGCGGCGGCGGCGAGACCGGCGCGGGCGGAGCGTTGTGCCGCACCGCGCGGGTCCCAAGGAGGCTGGCCGGTGGCGTGGCGAAAAGGATAACATTTGCGGGGCATTGCAGGCATGCCCATCTCTTATGCTCTAGGCTTGCGGCCGACCGTCTGTCACGGTCGGAGCCGGCCATCTCCGTTCGCGGCGGAACAGCGGAAGTAAGCGGTTGCAGGACGAAGCTATTCGATGGGGGCCCGCCACCCTGGCCGACGTGGCCAGGCGAGCGGACGTTTCGAAATCGACCGTCTCCCGCGCCCTCAGCAACGATCCGACCCTCAACATCCGTGACGAGACGCGGCTGCGCATCAAGGCCGCGGCCCACGAGCTCGGCTACATGCCGAACTCCAACGCCCGCAGCCTGCGGCTCGCCCGCTCGTGGTGCGTCGCCTTCGTCGTTCCGGAGCTGCAGAATCCGGTGTTCGGACAGACCATCGACGGGGCCCACCGCGCGGCGGCCGACCGGGGCTACTCGATGCTGATCGCCCCCGTCGAGGCGAGCCCGGCCCACGACGAGCTCGCCCGCAACATCGTCCTCGGGAGCCGGGTCGACGGCATCCTCCTCAACACGCTCGAGTATCCCAAGTTCCTGGCCGACACGTCGGCGCTGCAGGCGCGGATGGTGCTCGTCAACCGCCAGACCGGTGCCGACGGGGAACACTGCGTCCTCCTCGACAACGAGGCGGGTGCGCGGCTCGCGGTGCAGGAACTGGCGAAGCTCGGCCACCGCCGGATCGCCTACATGCCCACCTCGTCTGTGAGCTGGGTGAGCCAGCGGCGGCGCGAGGGCTACCACCTCGGCATGAAGGCCGTCGGCCTGGAGGGCGAGGAGAGGATCATGCCCGAGTGCGAGGCCGATCTCGCCGCCGCCGAGGCGTGTGCCGCCGAGATCCTCGCCTCGCCGAACAGGCCGACTGCGATCGTCGCGTGGAACATCCTGCTGGCGGTCGGCGTGACGCGGGCGGCGCGGCGGCTCGGGATCGCGGTGCCGGAGGACCTGTCGGTGATCTCGCTCAACGATTCCTCGGCGGCGCAGATGATGACGCCGCAGGTCAGCGCGGTGCGGCTGCCGCTGTTCCAGCTCGGCTGGCAGGCGGCGTGCCTCCTGATCGACCTCATCGAGGGCAAGCCCGTCGCCCCCGAACCGGTGGTGCTGACGCCCGAGTGCGTCATCCTGCGGGAAACGACCGGGCCGGCTCCGTCCTGAGCGGGCGGGCGGCGCTCAGACGAGCGGTGCCGCCAGCTCCTCCATCGACAGGTGGCAGGCGAGGCGGGTGCCGTCGGCGGTCTCGCGCCAGGGCGGCGTCGCCGTATCGCACACCGGGCCGATCTTGCGCGGGCAGCGGTCGGCGAACCGGCAGCCCTTGATGTCGCCGCCCGGCGCGCTCACCGTACCCGCGAGGCGCACGCGCTCGCTGGCCCGCCCGTCCAGCGTCGGCACCGCCGAGAGGAGGGCCTCGGTGTACGGGTGGTGGCCCGGCGAGCCGAGCGAGGCGGCCGGGCCGACCTCGACGACGCCGCCGCGGTACATGACCGCCACGCGGTCCGCGATGTGCCGCACCACGGAGAGATCGTGCGAGATGAAGAGGTAGGCGAGGCCCAGTTCGTCCCTGAGGTCCGCCAGAAGGTTCAGGATCGAGGCCTGCACCGACACGTCGAGCGCGGACACCGCCTCGTCGCAGATGACGAACTTCGGCTCCGCGGCGAGGACGCGCGCGATGCCGATGCGCTGCTTCTCGCCGCCGCTCATCTCGTGCGGATAGCGGTCCATGTAGGCGCGTGACAGGCGCACCATGTCGAGCAGGCGCTCGACGCGCTGGTCGATCGTGCCCTCCCGCTCCTCGCCGAGGAGCTGCAGCGGCCGGGCCAGGATCTGGCGCACGGTCTTGCGCGGGTTCAGCGAAGAATCCGGGTTCTGGAACACGAACTGCGCCGTCTTCGCGATCTCCCTGCGGCGCGAGGTCTGCGGCAGGAGGATGTTGCGCCCGTCGAGCTCGATCGCGCCGCCGTCAGGCTCGATCAGCCGGATGAGGCAGCGCGCCAGGGTGGACTTGCCGCAGCCGCTCTCGCCGACGAGGCCGACCGTCTCGCCCGCCTTCACCGTCAGCGACACGTTGTCGACCGCCTTGAAAGCGGGGCGGACGTAGCGTGGCACGGGGATGCCGCCCGAGCGATCGATCCGCAGCGACCCGGCGCCGGACCGCCGGAAGCTGCGCGTCACCTCTTCGGCGCGGAGCGCGGGGGGCGTCGAGGGATCGTCCGCGGCGCGGCGCGCGGGCGCCTCGGCGGTGTGGTCCTGAAGGCTGTGCCACGGCGTAGCGGCGAGGTCCGGCGCCTTCCAGCAACGGCTCTCGCGGTCTTCGCCGAGGGCGACCATCGCCTGCGGCTCGCCGCAGCGCGCCTCGGCGAACGGGCAGCGCGACTGGAAGAGGCAGCCGTGCGGCGGTGCGGTGAGGTCGGGGAGGCGGCCGGGGATCGTCTCCAGCCGGGCGCGCGGCGTGTCGAGCCGTGGCATCGAGGCGAGGAGGCCCTTGGTGTAGGGGTGCCGGGGATCATCGAAGATGCTGGCCTTGGGCCCGGTCTCGACGACCTGCCCGGCATAGAGGACGCACACGTCGTCCACCACGCGGGCGATGACGCCCAGATTGTGGCTGATGAAGATCATCGAGAGCTGCCGCTCGGCGCGCAGCGTCTCGAGGAGATCCAGGATCTGCGCCTCGATGGTGACGTCGAGCGCGGTCGTCGGCTCGTCGAGGATGAGGAGGTCCGGTTCGCCCGCCAGCGCCGCGGCGATCAGCGCGCGCTGCTTCATGCCGCCGGAGAGGGCGTGCGGGTAGGCGGCCAGCATCGCCTCCGGGTCGGGGATGCCGACCTCGTCGAGCAGGCGGCGCGCCTCCGCCCGCGCGCCGGCCTCGTCGAGCCCGCGGTGCAGGATCAGCGGCTCCGTGAGCTGCCGGGCGATCGTCTTGGCCGGGTTGAGCGAGGTGAACGGGTCCTGGAAGACGAGGCCGATGCGGCGGCCGCGCATCTGCGCCCAGCCGGTCGGCGGAAGGGCGTAGAGGTCCTCTCCCTCGAAGACGGCGTGGCCGCCGTCGACCCGCGCGGACCCGGCGAGGAGGCCCATCAGCGTCATCGCGAGGGTGCTCTTGCCGGAGCCGCTCTCGCCGACGACGCCGAGCGCCCCGCCACGCGGCAGCGTCAGGCTGACCCGGTCGAGGGCGCGCAGGGACGTCTCGCCGGAGCCGTAGCGCACCGACAGGCCGTCGAGCGTCAGGATGGCGTCCTCGTCCTGCGCCAGCGGCGGGTGGTTGGCCGTGAGGTCTCTCATCAGCATCGGGGTCACGACCCTTTCTGGCGCAGGCGCGGGTCGAGCCGCTCGCGCAGGCCGTCGCCGAAGAGGTTGATCAGGATGACGGTGACGACGAGGGCGATGCCCGGCGCGATCGCGATCCAAGGCGCCTGCGACAGGAACGGCCGCCCCTCGGCGATCATCAGCCCCCAGTCGGAGGCGGGCGGCTGCACGCCGAGGCCGAGGAAGGAGAGGGCCGCGCCCAGCAGGATGGCGAAGGTCACCCGCAGTGCCGACTCCACGATGATGGGCGGCCAGGCGTTCGGCAGGATCTCCACGAACAGGATGTACCAGTCGCGTTCGCCGCGGGCGCGGGCCGCCTCGATGAACTCCTGCGCCCCGAGCTCCAGCGTCACGCTGCGGGTGAGGCGCACGATGATCGGCACGTAGATGAGCCCCACGGCGCCGGCCGACTTCCAGATGTCGGGCGTCGTCACGGCGAGGATCAGGAGGCCCAGCATGATCGGCGGGATGGAGATCATCACGTCGACCGCGCGCATGATGACCTCCTCGCGCAGGCCGCGGAAATACCCGGCGATGAGACCGAGCGGCACCCCGATGGCGAGGCTGATGAAGGTGGCGAACGCCCCCATGAAGAGTGACAGGTGCGCGCCCCGCATGACCCGGCTGAGGACGTCGCGGCCGAACTCGTCGGTGCCGAACCAGTGCGCCGCGCTCGGCGGGGCGAAACGCAGGCGGATGTTCATGCCGTCGTAGGGGTAGGGCGTCCAGAAGGCGCCGGCGACGGCGATCGCGACGATGATGGCGATGCCGACGGTGCCCCACACCAGTGTCGGCGGCCAGGGGCGGCGCCGGCGCACGGGCGGCGTTACGGGCGCCGTGACGGCGGCGGCGGTGTCAGCCATGGGCCACCTTTCCATAGCGGATGCGGGGGTTGAGGAAGGCGTAGAGGACGTCGGCCAGGAGGTTGGCGAGCGCGTAGATCACCGCGACGACCATCATCGCGGCCTGGATCAGCGGCAGGTCGAGCTGCTGGATGCTGAAGATCAGCAGGCGCCCGAGGCCCGGGTAGGAGAAGATCGTCTCTACCACGATCATTCCGCCCATCAGGACGCCGACGTCGATGGCGAGCACGGTGATGGTCGGCAGCAGCGCGTTCGGAAGGGCATGCTCGCGGATGACGCGCGCCTCGGGGATGCCGCGAGCGCGGGCCGCGACGACGTACTGGCTGTGCATCACCTCCAGCATCGAGGAGCGGGTGAGGCGCGAGACGTGCGCGACCAGCCCCATCACCAGCGCGACGACCGGAAGGATCAGGTGCGAGGCCCAGGCGAAGAAGCCGTCCTGGAAGGCGGTGTAGCCGGTCGCCGGGAGCCAGTTCAGCGTGCCGGCGAAGACGACGATGAGGACGATGCACCAGAAGAATTCAGGCACGGCGAGGACGATGTAGGTGCCGATGGAGACGGCGTGGTCGCTCGCCCGGCCATGGCGCACGGCGCTGTAGACGCCGAGCCAGATGCCGATGATCGCGACCAGGATGATGGAGATGACGGCGAGGATGGCGGAGTTGGCGACGGCCTGCCACAGGATCGGCCCGATGGGGCGCTCCATGATGAGCGAGTCGCCGAAGTCGAACCGCACGACGTGGCTCAGCCAGCGCCAGTACTGGACGTACCAGGGGTCGTTGAAGCCGAGCTTCTCCTCCAGCGCGTGGATCTGATCGAGCGGTGCGAAGTCGCCCAGGATCACGTAGGCGACGTTGCCCGGCATGATCTGCGTGATGAAGAAGATCAGAAGCGACACCACGAATACGATGCCGACGACATAGACCAGTCTCTTGCAAAAATAGATCAGCACCGCGCGGACTCCTTCGCACAGGGGACCCGGCCGCGCGGTCGCCCGCACGGCCGGCCGTCAATCATTCCTCGATCGAGGCGTTCCGCAGGTCCATCCAGAGGTACGGATGGGTCTCGTAGCCCTTGAGCTTGTCCGAGTAGGCGGTGGCGAAGTTCATCGAGTACATGATGATGCCCGGGACCTCGGTCACGAGGAGCTCCTGGAACTTCATGTAGAGCTCCCGGAGCCGCGCCTCGTCGGTGGTCTTGCGCGCCTCGTCGAGGATGGCGTCCATCTCGTCGCTCTTGTAGTGCCACATGCGCGTGTTCCAGGAGCCGGTGCTGTGGAACCAGGAGAACGTGGACGTGTCGAGCGTCGGGCGGGCGAAGTAGCCGTCCATGTAGAAGGGCGCCTGGCCGCTGACCGTCGCGCCGTACCGGTTGTAGGGCACGCGCTCGACCTTGGCGTTGACGCCGATGGGCTTCAGCATCTGCTGCAGGGCGACGGCGGCACGCTCACGCGTCGGGCGGCCGACGGGGGCGTGGATGGTGATGTCGAAGCCCTTCGGGTAGCCGGCCTCGGCGAGCAGCGCCTTGGCGCCCTCGATATCGACGTCGAAGCCGATGTCCTTGTTGAAGAACTTGTGCGTCGGCGGGATCGGCGAGTGGGTCGGGGCGCCGTTGCCGAACACCGCGAAGTCGACCAGGGCGGGCTTGTCGATCGCCATCAGCATCGCGCGGCGGACGCGCACGTCGTTGAACGGCTTGGTCTCGTTGTTGAAGACGATGCCGTCCCACGTCGCGGTGGCCTTCGCGTCGACGGTGATGCCGTCGACGCCTTCGAGCTCCTCGATCGCCTCCAGCGGCAGGTTGCCGATGAGGTCGACGTCACCGGACTTCAGCGCGGCGATCTTGGCCGCGTCCTCCGGCATGATGCGCAGCTCGAGGGTGTCGACCTTCGGCAGACCCTCCTCGTAGTAGTCCGGGAACTTCTTCAGGACGATCTTGTCGCCCGGCTGGTAGCTCTCGAACATGAAGGGGCCGGTGCCGACGGGCTCGTTGGCGAGCTGCTCGGGCGTGCGGTCGGACGGGACGATCTTGAGCTGACGCTCGATCATCAGCTCGGCCCAGCCGGCGTAGGGCTGCTTCAGCGTGAACTCGACGGTGTAGTCGTCCACCGCCTTCATCGACTCGATGAGGTCGGTGTGGCTCGACGCGCGGGAGGCGGTGTCCGGGTCGGCGATCAACTCGAAGGAGCGGATGACGTCCTCGGCCTTCAGCTCCTTGCCGTGATGGAACTTCACGCCCTTGCGCAGGTGGAAGGTCCAGACGGTGGCGTCCTCGTTGGCCTCCCAGCTCTCGGCGAGGTCCGGTTCGAACTCGAGGTCCGGGGTGATGCGGACGAGGCCGTTGTACATGAGAACGGCAAGGTTGTACTCCTCGCCGATCGTGGCCTTGGCGGGCCAGAGGTGGTTCGGATTCGCGTTGAGCGTCGCGACCAGCTCCGTCTGGGCCAGCGCCGGGCCGCCCGCTGCGAGGCTTGTCGCCAGCAGAAGGGCACCGATCAGTCGTTTCATGGTTCAGTCCTCCGGAATTGTCAGGCGCCTCGCGTAGAGGTGGAGCGCGTTAGGTGGCCGGGGTCGGCGCGGGGGTTGGCTTCGGGGCGGAGCCGGGCGGCGGCGTGAAGCCGGCGGGTGGGGTGTCGGGCGCGAGGGCGCGCGCGACGTACATCTCGACCATCGGCCGGTACGTGTCCCAGAGGAACCGCAGCTGGTCGATGGCGCGGGGATCGTAGTCGACGCGGAGGTCGACGAGCGGGAAGGTCTCGGCCTCGACCACGAGGAGCGCGGCGGATTTCTCCTGCTTCCACTCGCCGCCGGCCGCCTTGCCCGCCTCCAGCGCGGCGACGAGGCGCTCGGCGAGCGGCTCCTCGGGCCGTTCGTCGAAGGCCGCGATCATCGCCGCCGGCACGTCCGCGTTGCGCACGATGTTGGCGATCGCGATGGCGCCGTCGGTGCGCGCTTCGCCGTGGACCGACCAGATCTTGTCGCCGTGGAACACGCCGGTCTGCCCGTTGCGGTCCACCACGGCGAGCTGGCGGCGCTGAATGTGCGGATCGCCCGAGGTCGTCAGCCGCTCGATGACCTCCGCCGCAGGGAGGCCCTCCTCGAGGAGGGCGAGACCCATGGGGCCGAGGCGCGGATCGGTCTGATGCTGGGTCAGCACCGCGCCGATCCCGGGCCGGGCGAAGGCGCAGCGCGGGCCGACGGCGATGGACGACGTCGTCACCGCGAGGCCGAACTGGCCGGTGCGGGGGCAGCGCGCGGCGATGGAATAGGTCAAGTCCGGCCTCCCGACAGATAGTCGAACGCGGTCAGCGCGTGGGTCTTGACGACGTGCATGAAGTCGTCGATCGCCACCGCCTCGTCGGCGCGGCCCATGTTCCCGGCCGGGACGCCGTAGATGTAGGACGGCACGCCGAAGTGGCGGAAATGCTTGCAGTCGGACGCGCCCATGCTGGGGATCGGCACGACCCCCGGCCGGCCGAGCTCGGCGGCGTTCTTCTGCACCAGCGCCGCGATCGGGTGGTCCGGCTCGCTGTAGCTGGAGGCGTTGCTGGCCGCCTCCTGCACCTCGAGGGTGGTCTGCGGGAAGTCCGCCAGGATCGTCTCGATCTCGGCGAGGACGGCGGCGCGGTCGATACCGATGGGCAGGCGGATGTCCACCTCCATGCGGCAGACGCTGGGGATGATGTTCACCTTCACGCCGCCGTTCACCACGCCGTAGTTCACGGTCACCTTGTCGGCGATGTCGGCGGTCCCGGCGCCCATCGCGGCGTCGATGGCCGCGCGGACCTTCGGGTCGGCGAGGAGCGCTGCGAGTGCCTCGGGGGTGTCGGGCGCGAGCTCGGTCAGCCGGTCGAGCCGCTCCATCAGCTTGCCGGCGATGCGATTGGGGTTCTCGCTCTTGTTCGGGTAGGCGCCGTGCGCGCCGTTCGCGCGGATGGTGAAGGTGAGGCGCAGCGTACCCTTCTCGCAGAAGCGCACGGAGGAGGTGTTGCTGGGCTCGCCGTTGAGGACGGCGTCGCCGCGCACCTCGTCTCCCAGCTCGCGCAGGAGGTAGAGCGCGCCCCACTTGCCGCCGGTCTCCTCGTCGGAGACGGCCGTCAGGGTGAGGCGCCCGCCGAGCGCCTCGCGCAGCCTGTGGAGGTAGACGTAGGTGATGACCGAGGCGATGGTCCCCGCCTTCATGTCGGTCGTGCCGCGGCCCCAGACCTGCCCGTCCGCGACGGCGCCGCTGAACGGGGGATGGGTCCACGCCTCGTCGGGGGAGACGGGGAAGACGTCGATGTGGCCGTTGAGGACGAGGTGCGGGCCGCCCGACGCGCCGTCGAACCCGCCGACGATGTTGGGGTGCCCCTCCGCCGTCACTGTGCGGAAGGGGACGCCGGCCTTGCCGAGATAGTCGGTGAGGACGGCGGTCGCCTCGGCGGTGTCGCCCGGCGGGTTGGGGGACGGGGCGGCCACGAAGCGCGACAGGAGCGCCACGATCTCATCGCGGTCGCGCTCGATCTCGGCGAGGAGGGTTTCGCGCGCGCCCATCAGGAGAGGCCCGCTTCCGCCGGGGCCTTGCCGCCCGTGGCGGTCCGGTCGCGGGCGTAGGCGCAGATCGCCTTTTCGAGCGCCGCGAGGTGGCCGCGCACGGTGTCGAATGCCTCGCCGCGCAGGAACTCGTCCTCCTCCATGTAGAGGCTGCGGTTCATCTCGATCTGCAGGCTGTGGATGCCGGCTTCGGGCCTGGCGTGCCGGCGGATCGATTCGGCGCCGGCGTAGTGCTTGTTGACGGTGACCTCGTAGCCGAAGTTCTCCAGCGTCTCCTTCACCACGGCGACGAAGCCGGGCTCGCAGGTGGTGCCGTGGCGGTCGCCGATGTCGAACTGGCTGCGCGGCTGGCCGGCGTCGACGGTCGACTTGCCGCCGATGGACGCCATGCTGTGGCAGCTCACGTGGAAGGCGACGCCCGACCGCTGGCGGTGCATCTCGAGCTGGGCCGCGAGCTCGTCGTGGTAGGGGAGGAAGTAGTTCTCGATGCGGTCGCGCACGTCGGCGACGCTGAGCTTGCCGTCCTGCAGCGGGATATCGCCGATCCCGCACATCGAGTGGATGAGCCCGATGCCGAGCTCGCTCTTGATCGTCGGCTCGAGCGTTCCGGGCCAGGTGCCGTCGATCATCGCCGGGTCGATGTCAGTCTCGTGGCGATTGGCGTCGACGAAGGCGTTGGGGAAGAGGGCGAAGAGGTAGGTCGCGCCGGCGTCCGGCGCGTCGGCGTAGAGTTCCTCGAGGTACATCGAGATGGAGCGCTGGACCGCGTCGAAAGGGGCGGAGGAGCGGAACCGTCGCGGGTATTCGCCGCCGCTGCGGGGGATGTCGAACACCACCGGCGCAGCGGGGCCGCCGGGATCGCGGCGCAGGAAAACCCCGGGAATGTACTTCGCCACTGCGACACCGTCCGCCAACTCGATCTCCTCTCCCGCGTCCTGCCGGAGCAAGGGTGCTACCGGAAACGACGCAGGTAAATCGTTATACCTGCCGCATGACTGTGGATTTGGAATGCCGCCCTGTCAACTTGGTGAGCATGTTTAAGTTTTGGGCATGGGCGGGCGCGGGACTCCGGGCCCCCGCTGCCGGTGGCGGCATCACCCGCCGCGAATTCGCGCGGCGGGCCCGGTCGGTGGCGGCGTTGTCGGCGGACGGCCGGGTCAGCCGTCGGCCGCCGTCAGGTAGTCGTAGGCCGACAGGGTGTGGGTGCGGACGATGTGGAGGAACTCCTCGATCTCCACGTGCTCGTCGCGCCGCCCCATCGATTGCGGGTTGGGACCGTAGAGGTAGGCGTTGACGCCCTCCCAGCGCCAGAAGCGCGTGTCGGCCCCGCCGAGCGAGATGATCGGCGGCGGCCGGTGACCCATCAGCGTCTCGACGTTGTCCTGCAGGATCTTCACCATGTCGGACTTCGGATCGCACACGCTGTAGGGGTAGGAGTGGTAGATATGCTCCTCCAGCGTGACCTGTGGATAACGCGTGAGGATCTCCTCGATCCGGCCGCGGACCATCTCCCGGTCGACGCCGATGGGGATCCGCACGTCGATCTGCATCTGGCACTCGTCCGGCAGGACGTTCACCTTGATGCCCCCGTGCAGCATGCCGATGTTGACCGTCACGCGCGGGACGACCTCCGACGCGCCCGTGCCGAGGCTCGATTCGACCGCCGCGACCGCCGCGGGCTCGGCGAGCGCTGCGCGGATCTCCTCGGGCATGTTGGGCTCGATGTCCTCGAGCGCCTCGAGTTCCGTCGCGACGCGCACGATGATCTTCGTCGCGCTCTCGCTGAGGTGCGGGTAGGCGCCATGGGCGCCGCGCGTCCGGGCAGTGAGGGTGAAGCGCAGCGTCCCCTTGTCACCGAACCGCACCGTGTGGATGCCGCTCGGCTCGCCGTTGAGGCAGCAGTCGCCGAGAACCTCGTCGCGGAAGTTCTCCATCAGGTATCGCGCGCCCCACCGGCCGCCGGTCTCCTCGTCCGACACGGCCGTCAGCGTGAGGCGGCCCGAGAGCCGTTCGCGCAAACGGTAGAGGTACCGGTAGGCGATGACGGAGGAGGCCGTGCCGCACTTCATGTCCGCGACGCCGCGGCCGTAGAGCTTGCCGTCCTCGACCGCGCCGCTCCACGGGTCGCGGTCGCCGGGCGCGCTCTCCTGCGCCGGGAAGACGTCGATGTGCCCGTTAAGGACGAGGTGCCGGCCGGGGCGGCCGCCGTCGAACGAGCCGACGATGTTCGGCATCGTCTCCTGCGGCGCGACGATGCGGAAGGGCAGGCCGTCCGCGCCGAGCGCCTCGGTCAGAACGGCGGTCGCCTCGCGCGTGTCGCCCGGCGGGTTGGGGGACGCCGCCCTGACGAAGCGGCTGAGGAAGTCGATCAGCGCCTCCCGGTCCGCCTCGATCCACTCGAGGAGCGTCCGGCGGTCCGCGCTGCGGGTATCTTCGGTCATTGTTCGATCACTGCCTCGACGTCGATTTCAACCAGCATGTCCGGGGTGGCGAGGCCGTCGACCACGAGGCCGGTGCCGACCGGGTGGATGCCTCTCAGGTGCTCCCCCATCGCCCGGTAGACCGGGGTCCGGAAGGCGCGGTCGGTGAGGTAGGTCGTGACCTTGCAGATGTCGGTCATCCTGCCGCCGGCCTCCTCCAGGAGGACCTTGACGTTCTCCATCGCCTGATGGGCCTGCGCCGCCGGGTCGCCGCTCCCGACGAGCGTGCCGTCGAGGGTGTGGCCGGTCTGCCCGCGCAGGAAGATCCGGTCGCCGGCTCGCACGGCCATGCAGAACCGCGCGTCGAGCTTCTGCGAGCTGGCGTACCAGTCCTTCGTCTCGAACTTGCGGAACCGGGTATGGGGCGTCCCCTTGGACAGGACGACCGCCATGTCGATCTCGACGAGGATCTCCGGCCGGGCGAAGGCGCGGATGATGAGGCCCGTCGAGGCCGGGTGCACGTCGCCGAAATGACGGCCGAGCTGCCGGTAGACGACCTCGCGGTAGGCGCGGTCGGCGATGTAGACGCGCAGCTTGCAGACGTCGTTGAGGCTGCTGCCGGCCTCCTCCAGCAGGAAGCGCGCATTCTGGAGCGCGAGGTCGGCCTGCGCCTCGGCGTCGGCGACGCCGTAGCCCCTGGAGGCCATGCCGCTGCCGTCGAGCCTGCTGCCGGTCTGGCCGCGCAGGTAAATCTCGTCCTCGGTCTTCACGACCTGCGCGCCGACCCAGTCGAAGCCCTGCGAGAACCAGTTGCGCGTCGTGTGCGTGCGCGTCCGCTCGTGGGGGCGGCCGGGCGGGGCGATCACCGCCTCGATGTCGATCTCCACGTTCATCTGCGCCAGCGCGAGCCCGTTCACCACGAGGCCGGTTCCGGCCCGGGGAATGCCGGCGAGGTGCTGCTCGACGGTGGAGTAGACCTCCGGGCGGTAGGCGCGGTCGGTGAGGTAGGTCGTGACCTTGGTGATGTCCTGGAGGCTGCCGCCCATCTCCTCCAGCAGGACCTTGGCGTTCTTCATCGCCTGGTCCGCCTGAGCAGCGGGGTCGCCGTGGCCGACGAACGTCTGGTCGAGGTCGAAGCCGGTCTGACCGCGCAGGAAGAGGCGCGAGCCGGCGCGCACGCCCCAGCACATGTCGTTGTCGAGCTCGCCGCCTGGGTAGACGTCGCGCGTGTTGAATTTTCGGAAGCGCTGATGGGGCATGGGTCGCCTTTTCTTCGGACTTGCGCCAAATGCGCAGCCAGTTAATCATAGGAAATCGATTTTCCAAACGACTTAGCGTCTTAGCGTGCATTGTTCGCGCCGCGACGGCTCAGCGGGCGCGGCGGTCCCAACCGAAGGCGGCGGACATGGTTCTACTTCTCGACAACGCGCTCGTCCTCGCCTGCGACGATGCCCGGTCGGTGCTGCCGAACACCTCGGTGGCGATCGACGGGGGGCGGATCACCGCGATCGGGGACCCGGCGGCGCTGCGGGCGGCGCACCCCGAAGCCGAGCGCGTCGACCTCACCGGCAAGGGGATCCTGCCGGGGTTCGTCAACTCGCACACGCACACGGTGCTCACCGTGCTGCGGGGCACGGTGGAGGACATGAGCGGGGATGCCATCTACGGCTACATGTCGCCGATCAGCTTCGCGATGACGCCCGAGGAGCGGGCGGCGATGGCGACGCTCGGCTGCCTGGAGGCGATCCGGTCCGGCACCACGACCCTCGTCGACCCCTTCCGCCACGTCACGGGCTATGCCGACGCGATGATCGAATCCGGCCTCCGGCTGTACCTGTCGGAGAGTGCGGCGGATGCGTTGACGCTCGAGATCCGCCGTGGCCGCTACGTCTACGACCGCGCCTGGGGCGAGGCGTTTCTGGAGCGCACCCACGACCTCATCGCGCGGTACCACGGCGCGGCGGACGGGCGCGTCACCGTGCAGATCGCGGCGCACGGACCGGACAATTGCTCGCCGTGGATGCTGGGCGAGCTGAACGCGCTCGCCGCCCGGCATGGCCTGCGCCGCACGGTGCACCTCTCCCAGAGCCCCGGCGAGGTCGAGCAGGTGCGCGCCGCCCACGGCGCGACGTCGGCGCAGTACCTCGACCGGCACGGCTGGCTGGGGCCGGACGTCGTCGCCGCGCACTGGACCTACTGCACCGCGGAGGACATCGCGCTCCTCGCCGAGAGGGGCGTGCACTTCGCGCATTGCCCGGCGAGCTCCTCCCGCCGCGGGCCGCACCGCGCGCGGGCCGACCTTGCCATCGACGCTGGCGTCAATATCGCGCTCGGCACCGACAACATGAGCGAGGACATGTTCGCCACCATGGCGATCGGCGCCATCGTGCATCGCGGTACCCGCGGGCGGAGCGTCAATCCGCAGCCGCAGGCGCTGCTCGACGGCGTGACGCGAAACGGCGCCGTCGCGCTCGGCGAGCTCGACCAGATGGGGAGCGTCGAGGTGGGCAAGCGCGCCGACCTCGCGATCATCGACCTCGCGCACCCGGTGCTGTGCCCGACGATCAACCTCGTCTCCAACATCGTCCACTACGGGACGCCGGAGATCGTCGAGTCCGTCGTCGTCGGCGGCGAGTTCGTGATGCGCGACCGCAAGGTGCTGACGCTCGACCAGGGCGAGGTGGTGCGCAACGCACAGGCCGCGACGGAGGCCGCGTGGGCGCGGCTCCTCGCGGCTGGGGACCTCGCCACGCCGCGCTCCACGGTGCCGGACTTCGGCTCACGCCCCGGGCGCTGACCGGTCTCCGGTAGCCGGGGTCAGGCGTTGGCGGAATAGCCGCCGTCGACGGGGATCGCGGCTCCGGTCACGAAGGCCGACGCGGGGGAGGCGAGGAACACCGCGATGCCCTCGAAGTCGTCCGGCCGGCCCCAGCGGGCGGCGGGCGTGCGTGCAAGGACCGCATCGTTGATGTGCGGCACGTCCTTGCGAAGCTGTTCTGTAAGGGTGGTGTCGATCCAGCCGGGCAGTACCGCGTTGACGCAGATGCCGTGCTTAGCCCACGCCGCCGCGAGTGCCTTGGTGAGCTGCAGGATCCCGCCCTTGGTGGCGCTGTAGGGCGCCGCGAAGGGGGCACCGAAGAGGGACGTCATCGAGCCGATATTGATGATCCGCCCACCGCCGCCCTCCTTCATGTACGGAAACACCGCCTGCGACAGGACGAACGCGCTCGTCAGGTTGGTGTCGATGAGGCTTTTCCACTCGTCGAGGGTGTAGTCCTCGGGCGGCTTGCGCACGTTGGTGCCGGCATTGTTGACGAGGATGTCCACCCCGCCGAGCGCCTCCGCCGCCTCGGCGACGATGCGGGCGCAGTCGGCCTCGCTGGCGACGTCCGCGCTGAGGGCGATCGCCTGGCCGCCGCTGTCCCGGAGCGTCCTGGCGGCGGCCTCGGCCTTCGCGCCGTCACGTCCGACGATGGCGACCGCGGCACCCTTGCCGGCGAGGCCGCGCGCCATGCCGAGACCGATGCCGGCGGATCCGCCCGTGACGATGGCGCGGCGGCCGGTGAGATCGAAGAGGTCGGTCATGAAAGGCTGGCCCTGTGCGAGTGCGGATGGCGAAGGCGCCGGGGGGAGACCCGGTGGTACCATCGCCCGGCCCGCCCTGAACAGCATGGGTGCCCCGCGGATCGGCGCACCTATCGGGCCCCGCTATGGCCGGAGCCGGGGTGCGCCGGACCGCATGGAGCCGGGCGCGCCGCCGTCGTCGCGGCGCGTCCGGGAGCTGGTCAGCCCGCGAAGGTGAGGTGAACCTTGATCGCCTCGGCCCGGTTGCCGGCCATGGCGAAGGCGTCAGCCGCCGCGTCGAGCGGCACGCTCGCCGAGATCATCGGCTTCAGGTCGATCCGGCGCTCGGAGATCATCGCGACCGCGTCCGCGAACTCGGCATGGAAGCGCTGGGTGCCCTGGTAGCGGATTTCCTTGCTGACAAGGAGGTTGATCGGCACCGGCAGGTCACCCGTCACGCCGACCTGGACGATGGTCCCGCGCGGGCGCACCGAGGTGATCGCCGTGCGCACCGCGGGCGCCGCGGCGGAGCATTCGAACGCGGTGTGGAAGTAGCCCTTATCCGCGGCGTAGGCCTCCATCTCGGCATCCTCGCGCGCGACGTTGATCGTGCGCGTCGCGCCCATCGCCGCGGCGGCCTTCAGGGGAATGTCCTGAAGGTCGGTGACGACGACCTCGGCGGCGCCCGCCTCGGCCGCGACGGCGGCACACAGGACGCCGATCGGCCCCGCGCCGGTGACCAGCACGCGCTTGCCGGAGAGGTCGCCGGCCCGCGAGCGGGCGTGCAGGCAGACGGCGAGCGGCTCGGAGCAGGCGGCCTCCGCCATCGTCACGTCGCCGCCGACCGGCACGCACTGCGCCGCGTCGACGACGATGCGGTCGCGGAACAGCCCCTGCTCGTGCGGCAGACGCATCGCCGAGCCGTTGAAGCGCATCCTGAGGCAGTGGATCGGCAGGCCTTCCTCGCAGTAGGCGCAGCTGCCGCAGGGGCGGCTCGGGTTGATCGCCACCCGGTCGCCGGCGGCAAGACCGGTCACGCCCGGTCCGACGTCGACGATCACCCCCGAAGCCTCGTGGCCGAGGATGATCGGCTCCCGCACGCGGATCGGGCCGAAGCCGCCGTCCTGGAAGTAGTGGAGGTCGGAGCCGCAGATGCCACCGGCGGAGATGGCGACCAGCGCCTCGCCGGGGCCGGGGGCCGCGACGCTATCGGTTTCGATCCGGATGTCGTTCTGGCCGTACAGCCGGCACACGCGCGTTTCCATGACAGCCGCTCCTACGGCGTGAGTATGGACGGCAGCCAGGTGGCGAGCGGCGGGAAGTAGGACACCGCGAACAGCACCAGGATGTTCGTCACGAGGAAAGGTACGATTGCGACCACTACCGGCGCCAGAGGCAGCCGCGCAATGCCTGCGCACACGAAGAGGCAGACGCCGACCGGCGGCGTCGTGAGGCCGATCATGAGGTTGAGGACCGCGAAGGTCGCGAAGTGCAGCGGGTCGATGCCGACGGCGGTCGCGAGCGACAGGAGCGGCACGAACAGGATGATGAGCGCCGCGATGGTCTCCATGAACATGCCCACGAACAGGAGGAGCAGGTTGATGAGGAGGATCACGACGTACTTGTTGCCGGTCAGCGAGAGGACCCCGTCGGCGATCATCTGCGGGATGCGCTCGGAGACAAGGATCCAGCCGAAGACGTTCGCGAAGCCGACCAGGGCGAGGATGCCGGCGGCCGACACGGCGCTGTCGATCAGGATCTTCGGCACCTCGCGCAGCGGCAGCTCGCGGTAGATGAACGCGCCGACGACGAAGGCGTAGACCGAGGCGATGATGGCGGTCTCGGTGGGGGTCGAGAGGCCGGACAACAGGCCGTAGATGATGAGGAAGGTCATCGCCAACGCCCAGATGGCGCCGCCGAACGAACGGACCACCTCGCCCCCGCCCTGCCAGGGCTGGTGCGGGAAGTTCTTGCGCACGGAGATGATGTAGCACGTCACCATCATCGCGAGCCCCATGAGGATGCCGGGGACCGCGCCCGCGATGAACATCTTGCCCACCGAGATGCCGGAGAGCGCGCCGACGATGATCATCGGCACCGACGGCGGGATGATCGGCCCGACGGTCGAGGACGCGGCGGTGACGGCGGCGGAGAAGTCGGACGGATAGCCCGCCTTCTTCATGCCGGGGATCATCACGCCGCCGATCGACGCCGCGTCCGCGACGGCGGTGCCGGTGATGCCGCCGAACAGCATCGAGGCGGCGATGTTGGTGAGGCCGAGGCCGCCGCGGATCCAGCCGACCAGCGCGTTGGCGAAGCGGATGATGCGGTGGGTGATGCCGCCGCGGTTCATCAGGTTGCCGGCGAGGATGAAGCCGGGGATCGACAGGAGCACGAAGACGTCCATGCCCGCATACATCTTCTGCGGCATGACGACCGGCGGAATGCCGGCGACGAGGAGATAGGCGAGCGAGGAGAGGCCCAGGGTGATCGCGACGGGGATGCCGATGACAAGCCCGCCGACGAACACCAGGAAGAGAATAGCGACGTCCATCAGGAGAGGTCCTCGGGAGAATTGCGCGGCGCTCCGTCTTCCGTGCCGGCGAGCATCCCGATGATGCGCAGCACCGCGAAGAGCGCCAGCAGCGCGAGCATCAGCCACACCGTGAAGTGGACGTAGTGCATGTGGATGCCGAGGGCGGGCGAGGTCTGCATCTTGCCGATCGACGTGAAGCGCCAGGCGCCGGCGAGCAGGTAGAGCGCGAGCCCGGCCGTCGAGATCGCCGCGACGAGACGCAGGATCCAGGGCACCTTGCCCGGCAGCGATTCGCAGATGACGTCGACGTTGACGAGGTCGCCCGTGCGGAAGGCGAGGCCCGCGCCGAAGGCGACGAGGTAGAGAAGAGCGTAGCGCGTCAGCTCCTCGGTCCACACCGGACCCGAGCCGACGAGGCGGCCGACCACCTGCACCAGGACCGTGGCGATCAGGACGGCAAAGGCGATCCCGACGCCGATCCGCGCCAGGAGGACGAACGCGCTGATGATATGGCCGATGACCTTCATAACACCTCCGGAGGCGGGCCGGCCGCGCGGGCCGGCCCGAACCGACTGACTGCGGAGCGGAGCCTTACTGGCCGAACAGCTCTTCGACGATCGGCTTGATGTCGTCGTTGACGTTGGCGAGCACGGCGTCCTTGGCGGCGGCCTGGAAGGCCGGGCCGTCGACCTCGACGAAGGTCATGCCGTTGTCTTCCAGGTACTTGCGGTCGGCGGCGAGGGACTCCTCGAACAGGCCGCGCTCATACTCCTGCGCCCGCTTGGCCGCTTCCATCACCGCTGCCTGGTCCTCCTCGGACAGCTGGCTCCAGGTCAGCTCGGAGATGGTGAGGTAGATCCAGGAGCGGACGTGATCGGTCATGTTCACGTACTTCTGGACTTCGTTGAAGCTCGCCGAGCGGATGAGGGCGAGGGGGTTCTCCTGCGCCTCGATGGTGCCGTTCTGGAGCGAGGTGAAGACCTCCGAGAACGCCATCGGGCCGGGCTGCGCGCCGAGCGCGGACCACACGTCGACGAAGAGCGGCACGTTGGGAACGCGCATCTTCAGGCCGTTGAGGTCGGCGGGCGTCTTGATCGGGCGGTTCGAGGTCAGCTCGCGCGGGCCGCGGGCGAAGTAGGCGATCGGGCGGATCTGCGCCTTCTCGACGATCTGCGCCTTGATCTTCTCGCCAATCTCGCCGCCGGCCACTTCGTCCATGTTCTCGATGGAGGTGTAGGCGTAGGGGACGGCGAGGAGGGCGGCCATCGGCGCCCAGTTCTGCAGGCTCTCACCGGTGATCGTCATGTCGACGGTGCCGAGCTGCATGCCGTTGATGAGGTCGATCTCCTTGCCGAGCGACTCGTTCGGGAAGACCTCGACGGTGATGCGCCCGTCGGTCAGGCTGGAGAGCTCCTCGGCGAACTTGAGCGAGGCCTTGTGCCAGGGGTTGTCCTCATTGGCGAGGTGGCCGAGCTTCAGCGTCTTCTCCTGCGCCATGGCGGGCGCGGCGATGATGCTGGCCGCCACGAGGGCCGCGGCGAGGCCTTTCAGTCTCATGCTGAGGGTCATGTGTTTCCTCCTCCGGTAAATGGTGCGTTGAGCGGTTCGGGGAGCTCCCCGTCCGGGACGCCGTCGAACAGCTCCGGGTGGCTGCCGACGATCACGGGCAGGTCCCGGAGCACTTCGCGCAGATGGACGCGGATCGCGCCTTCCGCGCCGGGCACGTCGCCGGCCTCGATCCGGTCGACGACGGCGATGTGCTGTGTGAGCAGGCGGTTCAGCGGAAACTGGCCGAGCGCTAGGTAGCGCACCCGGTCCATCTGCGCCTTGAGGCCCTGGATGACGCGCCAGGCGCCGCCCTTGCCCGCGCCTTCCGCGAGCGTCCTGTGGAACGCTTCGTCCAGATGGATGAAGTTCGCCGGCCGCGTGGAGGCGACGTCGCGCTGCAGCTCGATCTGCCGCCGCAGCTCGCGCACCAGCGCCGGGTCAGCGCGTGCGGCGAGAAGGCGCACGATGTCGGATTCCACCGCCTCGCGCAGGAAGCGGGCGTCGTGGACGGCGGTGAAGGCGATCTTGGTGACGATCGAGCCGCGCTGCGGGCGGATCGCCATGAGGCCCTCCTCGGCGAGCTTGATGAAGGCTTCGCGCACAGGCTGGCGGCTGATGTTGTAGCTGAGGGCGATTTCGGTCTCGGAGATCTTATGGCCGGGCGTGAGGTCTCCCAGGATCACCCGCTCGCGCAGGATCCTGTGGATCTGCGGGGCGATCGGCTGGGCCGGGTCCAGCGACCACTGCGGTTGAACGTCAGCGAACATCGCCTCTCCTCAAGACGGAGCCGCGTTACCATACTTCCATACTAGTCGGCAACGCGGCAAAATGCTGATAAGAGACCTCGGGTGCCGAAAGGGGAACTTCACGATGAAGCAGACATGGCGTTGGTTCGGACCGCGCGACCGCGTGTCGATCGACGACGTACTTCAGGCCGGCGTGGAAGGTGTCGTCTCGGCGCTGCACCACGTTCCGACCGGAGCGGTCTGGACCCCCGAGGAGATCGCCCGACGCCAGCGCGAGCTCGCCACGATGGCCGACGGTGCGCCGTCAGGGCTCGGCTGGGACGTGGTGGAGAGCCTGCCCGTCTCCGAGGACATCAAGAAGCAGCAGGGCGACTGGCGGGCGCACTTCGACGCCTACCGCGAGTCGCTGCGCAACCTCGCCGCGGCGGGGATCGAGGTCATCTGCTACAACTTCATGCCGGTCCTCGACTGGACGCGCACCGACCTCGCGTGGCGTCTGCCGACCGGCGCCACCTGCATGCGCTTCGATCTGGTCGACTTCGCCGCCTTCGACCTTCACATCCTGAAGCGCCCCGGCGCGGCGGACGACTATGACGACGCGCTGAAGGCCGACGCCGCCGGACGCTTCGCCGCGATGAGCGACGAGGCGCGGGAGGAGTTGACCGGCAACGTCGTCTTCGGCCTGCCGGGCGCTGCCGAGAAGATGTCGCTGGAGGATGTGCGCGGCCACCTCGCCGAGTACGCCACCATGAGCGAGGAGACGCTGCGCGCCCACCTCGTCGACTTCCTGTCCGAGGTGGTGCCGACGGCGGAGGAGCTCGGCCTGCGCCTCTGCTGCCATCCCGACGATCCGCCGTTCCCGCTCCTCGGCCTGCCGCGGATCATGTCCACGGAAGCGCACTACAAGGCGGTGATGGACACGGTGCCGAGCCCGGCCAGCGGGATCACGCTGTGCTCCGGCTCCCTTGGCGCACGGCCGGACAACGACCTGCCGGGAATGATGGAGCGCCTCGGCGACAGGGTGCATTTCCTGCATCTTCGCAACGTCAAGCGCGAGACGTCCGCGCTGCGCGGTTCCTTCTACGAGGCCGAGCACCTCGGCGGCGACACCGACATGGTCGCCCTCGTCGAGGCGGTGCTGAAGGAGGAGGCGCGGCGCAGGCGGGCAGGGCGCGCGGACTGGTCGATCCCCTTCCGCCCCGACCACGGCCAGGACATCCTCGACGACCTCGGCCGCCGCGCGCAGCCGGGCTACCCGTCGATCGGCCGCCTCAAGGGCCTTGCCGAGCTGCGCGGCGTCATGCGGGCGCTGGAGCCCCGGATCCCGGCATGAGCCCCCGCCTCGCCACGACGGACGGCCTTCCGGAGACGGTCGCCCGGCCCCGCTACGACCGCGACACGCATGGTGTCGGTATCGTCCATCTCGGCCTCGGCGCGTTCCACAAGGCGCATCAGGCCGTCGCGACGGACGATGCGCTGGCTGCGGCCGGCGGTGACTGGCGCATCGCCGGCGTCAGCCTGCGCAGCGCCGCGCCGTCCGAGGAGCTGACGCCGCAGAACGGCCTCTACACCCTGATCGAGCGGGGGCGGGACGGCACACGCGCCCGGGTCGTCGGCGCCATCGCCCGCGCGTTGGCGCTCCGGACCGACCGGCAGGCGGTGCTCGACGCCCTCTGCGCGCCGGAGACCCGCATCGTCAGCCTCACCGTGACGGAAAAGGGCTACGGCGTAGACCGCGCGAGCGGTGGGGTGGACCTCGCCCATCCGGCGATCCAGTCGGACCTCGCGGCGCCGGATGCGCCGCAGGGTGTCGCGGGGCTCCTGGTATGGGCGCTCGGCCGGCGCCGCGCCGCCGGTGTGGCGCCGTTCACGGTGCTGTGCTGCGACAACCTTCCCGAGAACGGCCACGTCCTGCGCGGGCTCCTCCTCGACTTCGCCGCCCGCGCCGCGCCCGACCTGAAGGACTTCATCGCCAGCGAGGTGGCGTTCCCGTCCACCATGGTCGACCGCATCACCCCGGCAAGGGGGGCCGAGACGCTGGCCCTCGCCGAGGATCTTACCGGCCGCCGCGACGAGGCCGCCGTCGAGACCGAGACGTTCACCCAATGGGTGATCGAGGACCGCTTCCCCACCGGCCGGCCGGCGTGGGAGGCGAGCGGGGCGATCTTCGTCACCGACGTGCGCCCGTACGAGGACATGAAGCTCAGGATGCTGAACGGCGCGCATTCGATGCTCGCCTACTCGGGCTTCCTCGCCGGTCACGCCCATGTGCGCGACGTGATGCGGGACGAGGCGCTCGTTGCCCTCATCCGCCGCCATCTCTCGGCCGCTGCGGCGACGCTGGCACCGGTGCCGGGCGTCGGCCTCGCCGGCTATGCCGAGGACCTCATCGAGCGTTTCGCCAACCCGCACCTCGCGCATCAGACCTACCAGATCGCGATGGACGGCTCGCAGAAGATGCCGCAACGCATCTTCGCGCCGGCCGTCGAGGCGATGCGGCGGGGCCAGTCGCTTGAGCCCTTCGCCTTCGCCGCGGCCGCGTGGCTCCGCTACACGCTCGGCCGCGCCGAGGACGGCGCCGCCTACGACCTGCGCGACCCACGCGCCGCGGCCCTCGCGACCGACCGCGCCGACGCCGAGGGGATCGTGCGCCACGTCGAGGCTATCCCGGGCCTCATCCCGCCCGAGCTGACCGCCGACGCGGCGTGGCACGGGATGGTCGTCGCCAAGCTCTCGCGGATCCTGCAGGACGGGATCCGCGCGGTGCTTGTGGACGAGGCGGGCTCGGCGCGGAGCTGAACCCGATGCGTGCCGACCGGTCGCGTCGATCGCGGCGGGTCGGTCAGCTCGCCGGGGTGGCGGCGCGGATGACCTCCAGGAAGGCCGGGCCGTAGTCGCGCAGCTTGCGCTCGCCGACGCCGTGGATGCCGCGGAGCTGGTCCGAGGTCTGCGGGAACTTCGCCGCCATCTCCATCAGCGTGCGGTCCGAGAAGATCACGTAGGCCGGCACGTCCCGCTCGGACGCGAGCTGGCGGCGCAGGCCCTTCAGCTCGCCCAGCAGCGCCTCGTCGTAGTCGGTCGGCAGGTCGCGCGACGCCGCGGCGGAGCTGTCCTTGCGCTTGTCCTTCAGGGACATCGTGTCCTTGCGCAGGGAGACGCTCTCCTCGCCCTTCAGGACGCGCCAGCCGGCGCCGGAGATCTTCCAGGCCTGGTAGTCGTTCGGATCCGGCGCGGCGAGGCCGATCCCCTCGAGCTGGCGGAAGACGGACCGCCAGGTCTTGCGCGACTGGTCGGCGCCGACGCCGAAGGTCTTGAGGCTGTCGTGGCCGTGCCGCTCGACCTTCTCCGACCGCTCGCCCCGCAGGACCGAGATGAGGTGGTCCATGCCGAACCGTTCCTGCGTGCGCACCACGGCCGACAGCGCCTTCTGCGCCAGGATCGTCGCGTCGAAGGTCTCGACCGTCCCGTGGCACATGTCGCAGTTGCCGCACGGGGCGGACTCTTCGCCGAAGTAGGCGAGGAGCTGCTGGCGGCGGCAGGCCGGGGCCTCGAAGAGGCGCACCAGGGCGTTGAGCTTCTGCCGCTCGACCTCGAGGACTTCCTCGGGCGCCTCCGACTCCTCGATCCACTGGCGGAACTGGCGGACCTCGCCGAAGCCGTAGAGGGCGTGGGCGGCGGCCGGCAGCCCGTCGCGCCCGGCGCGGCCGATCTCCTGATAGTAGGACTCGATGTTCTTCGGCAGCTGCATGTGGAAGACGAACCGCACGTCCGGCTTGTCGACACCCATGCCGAACGCCACCGTCGCCACCACGATCACCCCGTCCTCGCGCACGAAGACGTCCTGGTTGTGGTCACGCTCCTCCCGCGTCAGGCCGGCGTGGTAGGGGACCGCGTTGTACCCCTTCGCGGCGAGGAAGGCGGCCGTCTCGTCCACCTTCTTGCGCGACTGGCAGTAGACGACGCCGGCCTCGCCGGGATGCGCCTTGAGGAACGAGATCAGCTGCGCCCGCCCGTCGTCGCGCTGGCTCATGGCGAGCGAGATGTTGGGCCGGTCGAACGAGCGGATGAAGGTCCGGCAGCCGCCTTCGAAGAGCCGCTCGGCGATGTCCTCGCGCGTCAGCCTGTCGGCGGTGGCGGTGAAGGCGACGGTCTGCCTGATGCCGAGGTCGCGGCGGATGGCGCCGATCTGCCGGTATTCCGGGCGGAAGTCGTGCCCCCACTGGGAGACGCAGTGCGCCTCGTCGACCGCGATCATGGCGATCGGCGCCTCGCGCAGCCGCTCCAGCGTCTCGGCGTGGGCGAGCCGCTCGGGCGAGATGTAGAGCAGCTTGAGGTCGCCGCGGATCGCCCGCTGGATTGTCGCGCGGTTGCGCTCCCAGTCGTTCGACGAGTTCAGCGCCTCGGCGGCGATGCCCTGCGACTGCATCGCCAGCACCTGGTCGCGCATCAGCGCGATCAGCGGCGAGACGACGATGGTGACGCCGGGCTTCATCAGCGCCGGGAGCTGGTAGCAGAGGCTCTTGCCGCCACCGGTGGGCATCACCGCGAGGACGTCCTCGCCCGCCAGAACCGCGTCGACGATCTCCCGCTGGCTGGGGCGGAAGTCGGAGAAACCGAACACGTCGTGCAGGATCTCGTCGGCCGAGCGCGCCTCGTGTCGGGTCGCGGTCCCGGGTTCGTCGAAGAGGGACGCTTCGCTCATCTGGTCCTCGTCCGCGCGCGAGCTGCCGTGACCACAACTCTAGATTACAAAGGTTCGCCGCGCCAGCGCGCGGCCACGCGACCATAACCGCCGGCCGCCGGCGGGGCCATCCCGCCGGCCGGGGCGCCGCGCACGGACGGCAGAGTCCACAGAAAATCGCGCGGCTGGCGATAGATCGCGGGTGCGTGACGTCACAGTATGGACCGGCGGTGCGGTCGCCGCCTCACCGGTGAGCACCTGTCGCGACCGGACGCTAGCTGCGGAAATGCTTCGAGAGCTTCAGCGTCTGGCCCTGGTAGTTGGACTTCAGGTCGTCGCCGTAGAGACGATCGGGCATCTCGGCCATGCGCTCGTAGGCGAGGCGGGCGACCACCTGGCCGTGCTCCAGGATGAACGGCACCTCGCGCGAGCGGACCTCGAGCACGGCGCGCGCGGCCTGCCCCGGTCCATGACCGAAGCCGGGGTCGAAGAAGCCGGCGTAGTGGACGCGGAACTCGCCGACCAGCGGGTCGAACGGGACCATCTCGGCCGCGTAGCCGGGCGGGATCGAAATCGCCTCCCGGCTCATGAGGATGTAGAACTCGTTCGGGTCCAGGATCAGCCGGCCGTCGGTCGCCTCGATCGGGTCCCAGAAGTCGTGCATCGCCTGGGCGTCGCGCTTGTCGACGTCGATCACCGAGGTGTGCCGCTTGGCGCGGTAGCCGACGGGCCCGTCGCGCGGCGTCAGGTCGATGGTGACGTTGAGCCCGTCCTTGATGATCGCATCCGGCGCGGCGATGGGCGTCTCGCGGTGGAGCGCGGCGAGCTCGGTGTCGGTGAGACGCGCGTCGCCTTCACGGAATCGGATCTGGCTGAGGCGCGAGCCCGCGCGGACCAGCACCGGGAAGGTGCGCGGGCTGATCTCCAGCGCCAGCGCACCGGTGTAGCCGGCGGGGGCGAAGTCGAAGCCGCCGGCGCCGTCGGCGATGACGCGGGTGAAGACGTCGAGCCGCCCGGTGGAGCTCTTCGGGTTGGTCGAGGCGGAGAGGTGAGGGGGGAGCGTCAGCCGCTCCATCAGCGGCACGAGGTAGACGCACCCCGTCTCCAGCACCGCGCCCTGCGTCAGGTCGATGGTGTGGAGGACGACGCGGGCGACCTTGTCCGCCATCGCCTCTCCGGCCGCGGGGAGGAAGCTCGCGCGGATCCGATGCGCCTTGGTGCCGAGCCTGAGGTCGAGGCTCGCCGGCTGGAGCTGGTCGGCCATGATCGGCTCGCTCGCGGCGAGCGCCCCCTCGTCGATCAGCTGCGCGATCGCCTGTCGCGGCAAGATGCCTTCGGCCATAGACCCTCCGTCCTGACCTGCCATAGCAGCGCCCCGGACCGCATGCACGCGGGCAGGCGGCGTTTTCGCCCGCGGAATGCTAATGCGTGGCCGCAGTCAACAGCATTGTGGGCCGGGCGGCCGCCGATCGTCGCATCGAGGGTCGCCCGCCGGCCCGCTCCCTATATGCTGGGCGAGCACGATTGGGGGACTTCGATGGCGGGCGATCGCGAGCGCAACACATTTGCCGGCCGCGCGGGGCGGTACGCGCGGGTCGGCGGCAACATGTCCGGCGTCGCGGCGAAGATGGTGGCCTCGCGCCTCTTCGGCACCGAGATGGAGCACGACAAGACCGCCCAGGAGCTCGCCCGCGCCCTCGGCAACCTCAAGGGGCCGCTGATGAAGGTGGCCCAGCTCCTGTCGACCATCCCCGACGCGCTGCCGCCGGAGTACGCCGCCGAGCTGCAGACCCTGCAATCGGACGCCCCGCCGATGGGCTACCCGTTCGTGAAGCGCCGCATGGCCGCCGAGCTCGGCGCCAACTGGCTCTCCCGGTTCGACCGGTTCGACAAGGCGCCGGCCGCGGCCGCCTCGCTCGGCCAGGTCCACCGCGCCCGCACCCTCTCGGGCGAGGAGGTCGCCTGCAAGCTGCAGTACCCGAACATGGATTCGGCCATCGAGGCGGACCTCAAGCAGCTCGGCTTCATCTTCGGCCTGCACCGGCGCATGCGCCCCGGCATCGACACCACCGAGATCGCCAAGGAGATCGCCGACCGGCTGCGCGAAGAGCTGAACTACACGCTCGAAGCCGGCCACGCGAAGCTCTACGGGCGCATCTTCGAGGGCGACGGCACGATCCGCGTGCCCACCGTCCACGAGGACCTCTCGACGCGGCGGCTGCTGACGATGGGCTGGCTCGACGGCGCCCGCCTCCTCAACTACCGCGAGGCCCCGCTCGAGGAGCGCAACACCATCGCCGCCGCGCTGTTCCGCGCCTATTGGGCGCCGTTCGCCTCCGTCGGCGTCATCCACGGCGACCCGCACCTCGGCAACTACACCGTCTTCGAGGAGGACGGCGCGCCGCGCGGCATCAACCTCCTCGACTACGGCTGCATCCGGATCTTCCCCGTCAGCTTCGTCGGCGGCGTCATCGACCTCTACGAGGGACTGCGCACCGGAGACGACGACCGCGTCGTCCACGCCTACGAGACGTGGGGCTTCAAGGGCCTGCACCGCGAGCTGATCGACGTCCTGAACATCTGGGCCCGCTTCATCTACGGTCCGATCCTCGACGACCGCACCCGTTCGCTGGCCGATGGGACGAAGCCCGGCGAGTACGGCCGGCGCGAGGCCTTCCGCGTGCACCAGGCGCTGAAGGAAAAAGGGCCGGTGACGGTGCCGCGCGAGTTCGTGTTCATGGACCGGGCGGCGGTCGGGCTGGGCGCCGTGCTCCTCCACCTCCAGGCCGAGCTGAACTTCTTCCAGATCTTCCGGACCCAGCTCGAGGGGTTTTCCACAGAGCGCGTCGCGGCGCGTCAGGCCGAAGCCCTGCAGTTTGCCGGGCTTTCCGCGCCGGATGGGCATGCGCCGATGCCTACCGTTTCGGCATAGGAGGTATGTGCCGCCCATTTTTTGTGACGCTACGGTGTCACCCCCCTTTATCTTCGGCGAAGAGGTTGCTAGATGAGGGTCGTCGCCGCGACGGAGCCGCTCACCGGTTCCCTCAGTCGCCGACACTGGCGCGGGGTGGAGCAGCCCGGTAGCTCGTCAGGCTCATAACCTGAAGGTCGCAGGTTCAAATCCTGCCCCCGCAACCAAAGATTACGCCGTCAAGTCAGTGACTTGGCGGCGTTTTTCGTGCCCTGCTCAGGTCTCCAAGAACGCGCGCCGGAATCACATCGGAATCATCCGGCCGGAAACTCTAGCGAAGTACTGGCGGCGGAAAAGGCAACGTAAAGCGCTCATGCGGGCGCGCGGCCGGGCCTCAGCGCTCGATCGGCGCCGGCGAGCCGTAGCGCCCCGATGACGTAATTCCGCGATCTCTCCGTCGGATGTTCGACGCTATGGCGTCGCGAGAATCTCGGTGGCGTGAAAGAATGGTCGCCCGCTGTCCCAGGGACAGGTTGTCGGCGGTCTGGTGGCGAGCGTCGAGATAAGCGACCACTCGGGCCTCCGGCACTGTAAGAGGGCGTACCGCTCGGGCGTCTGTCTCATTCAGCACCAGTCGTTCATCGCGGGACGTAGCTCGTGGTGGAAGGCGCCCGAAGCGCCAGAATGCCGTGTCCGTCTGTCCGTCCTGCACTGATTGCGATTTCCGATGCTGCTTGCCGCCCTGACACCGTTGCTTGCCGTCTTCGGGCTCCTGGTGATCCTGCGGCTGCCGGCGGCCACGGCCATGCCAATGAGCCTGGTGCTCACGGCCGGCGTGAGCATCACCGTCTGGAAGGTTCCGGTCCGGCAGGTGCTTGCGGCATCGATCGAGGGCGTCGCCATCGCGGCGTCGATCCTGTGGATCGTGTTCGGCGCCATCCTCCTCTTGAAGGTTCTGACCGAAAGCGGCGCGATGGCGGCGATCCGCAGCGGGTTCACGCGCATCACGCCGGATCCGCGGGCGCAGGTCATTCTGATCGCCTGGCTGTTCGGCGCCTTCCTCGAAGGCGCGGCCGGCTTCGGGACACCGGCGGCGATCACCGCGCCCCTCTTGGTGGCGCTGGGCTTCACGCCGATGGCGGCCGTCGTCCTCGCCCTGATCGCGGACAGCAGCCCCGTCTCCTTCGGCGCCATCGGCACGCCGGTCGTGGTCGGTCTCGCCCAGGGCCTGCAGGAGGGCAGCGACCTCGCGCCGGCCGTGGTCGCTGCACTCGGCGACGTGCCCGCGGCCGACTTCCTTCAGGGCGCCGCCGTGCAAGCGGTCATGATCGACCTGTTCGTCGGAACGACGATACCGCTGATCATGGTCGTCGTGCTCACCCGCTTCTTCGACCCCGGGCGGAACTGGCGGGACGGTTTGCGCGCCTGGCGCTTCGCTCTGTTCGCCGGCCTCGCCTTCACCGTGCCGGCCCTGGGTGTCGCGGTTCTGCTCGGGCCCGAATTCCCCTCGCTGATCGGCGCCCTCGTCGGTTTGGCGCTGGTGACCCCGGTGGCGCGCAAGGGATGGCTGCTGCCCCGGGACGGCCTGTCACAGGGCAAGGGCGAACAGGTGAGCGGCCCGCCGGTCCCTGCGGCAATGCCGCTTGCCCGCGCCTGGACGCCATATCTGCTGCTGGCGGCGCTGCTGGTGGCGACGCGCCTGGACGTCCTGCCGCTGAAGGGATGGCTGCAGGCGGTCACGATATCCGCCACGGGCATCCTGGGAACCGACATCGGCGTCTCCGTCGCGCCGCTCTATCTTCCCGGAGCCGGCTTCGTCGCCGTCGCCTTGGCCGCGATCGTGTTCTTCCGGATGGGTGCCGGCCAAGCGGGCAGCGCCCTGCGCGACGCCGGCCGCGTCCTCATCGGCAGCGCCTTGGCGCTGGGCGCGGCCGTGCCCATGGTGCGCGTCTTCATCCAGTCGGGGGTGAGCGACGCGGGCCTTGCCAGCATGCCGATGGAGCTCGCGATCGTCGCCGCCGATTCCGTCGGCGGCGCCTGGCCGCTGGTGGCCCCCCTGGTCGGCGCCATGGGCGCCTTTCTGTCGGGCAGCGCCACCTTCAGCAACATGATGTTCGCGTTGCTCCAGTTCAGCGCCGCCGACAGGGCTGGACTCTCGGAGACGACGGTGCTGGCCGCACAGATGCTCGGGGCGAACGCGGGCAACATGGTGTCGGTGGTCAATGTCGTCGCCGCGGCCGCCGTCGTCGGCTTGCTCCGCCAGGAGGGCGCCATCATCCGTTTCACGCTCCTGCCGATGCTTTATTACACCACCGCGGCCGGGCTGCTGGCGCTTGCATTCGTGGCGGCCTCGTAAGCCATGGAGCATGCTCTTCATCTCTTGCTTCTGCTGGTCGTCACGCGGCTGTTCGGCGAACTGTCCGAACGGCTGGGCCAGCCTGCCTCGATGGGCGAGATCGTCGCCGGCGTGGCGATCGCGCTCGTCGCCGCCGCATCGCTGCCGATCCCCCTTCTCGCGAGCCTGGCAGAAAGCCCGTTCCTCGAGGTCGCCGCCGAGTTCGGCATCTTCTTCCTGCTGCTGCTTGCCGGCATCGAGATGCGCCCGCGGGAGATCGCCGAGCATTCGGGCGGTTCCCTCGCGGTCGCTCTCGGCGGCGTGCTCGTTCCGCTCGGCGCCGGGTTCGCACTGGCCTGGTCTGTTCTACCGGAGACGCCGCTGAAGTTCGCGCAGGCGCTTCTGGTCGGTGTGGCGCTGTCGATCTCGGCGGTCCCCGTGGCAGTGAGCATCTTCAGGGAGCTTGGATACCTCCACACCCGCGTCGGTCGGACAGTGGTGGCGGCGGCGATCTTCGACGACGTGATCGGTTTGATTCTGCTCGCCGTGGTGCTGGGGGTGATCGAGACGGGCGCCAGTCCGGATCTGGCCGCAATGCTGGCGCTGCTCGGGAGGGCCGGCTTGTTTTTCGTGATTGCCGTGGCCGTGGGCCTGTTCCTCTATCCACGCCTTTCGCGGGCGGTCTCCCGCATGCGCATCCCGGCGCCGCACTTCAGCACGCTCATGGCTCTGGCGCTCGGTTTTGCCGTATTGGCGGAGGCTCTGGGCATGGACTTCATCCTGGGCCCGTTCATGGCCGGTCTGTTCTTCGATCCGGAGACCGTCGGGGCCAAAATCTACGACGGCATCAAGCGGAGCGTCGGAGATCTCACGGATGGATTGCTGGCGCCGCTCTTCTTCGCCTCGATCGGCGTTCGGGTCGAACTCGGCGCCGTAACCGCGGTTCCGGGTTTCCTGCTCGCGCTCGTAGGCGTGGCATTTCTGGGCAAGTTGCTTGGCGCAGGACTGCCGGCACGGCTCGCTGGACTGTCGTCGCGAGAGTCGCTCGCGGTCGGCATCGGCATGAGCGGGCGCGGCGCGGTCGAGCTGATCATTGCCAGCATCGCACTCGAAGCCGGCTTGTTCGATCAGCCCGATCCCATCGTCGCCAACCTCTTCTCCGCTCTCGTGATCATGGCCGTGGTGACGACGCTGATGATGCCGTTCGGGTTGCGACGCGTTCTGCGGTGATCGACCCGGCGGTTGCAAGGGCGCCGCGTCGGTGCTCGATCTCCAGTACATATGAAGGCCCCGGCGTTTTCGCCGTGTAATGTACAGGCGGCGGAGCCGTCTGTGAGCGTGTGGCCGCTCGCTCGAAACGCCGGACTGCAGGAAGGCGAAAGGGACGTGATCCAGATCGGCGGCGGCAGCGCGAGGCAGGCCGAACACGCAACGGACGAAGGAAGACCGATGAGCCATGCCGATCGCCAGGAGCGCACCATCGACGCCGTTATCTTCGACCTGGACGGCGTGGTGACGCGGACCGCGCGTCTGCACGCTGCGGCCTGGAAGCGGCTGTTCGACGATTATCTCGCGCAGCGCGCGGCGCAGCGGGGCGACGAGCCGTTCCAGCCCTTCGACGCGGATGAGGACTATCGGCGCTTCGTCGACGGCAAGCCGCGCTACGAGGGGGTGCGGAGCTTTCTCGAATCCCGCGGCATCGCGCTGCCCTGGGGCGACCCCGCCGATCCGCCCGAGGCAAAGACGGTCTGCGGCCTCGGCAATGCCAAGAACGCGCTGTTCCAGCAGCTGCTGGCAAGCGGCGGCGTCGAGGTGTTCGAGAGCTCGGTGGCCTTCATCCGCGCCCTGAAGGAGAACGGCATAAAGGTGGCGCTCGTCTCCTCCAGCAAGAATACCGCGGCGGTGCTCGCCTCTGCGGGACTTGGGAACCTGCTCGAGGTCCGGGTGGACGGGGTGGAGGCGGCGCGCCTCGGCCTTGAAGGCAAGCCGCACCCCGACACCTTCCTCGAGGCGGCGCGGCGCCTGGGCGTCGAGCCGGCGCGGGCAGCGGTTGTGGAGGACGCGATCGCCGGCGTCGCGGCCGGCCGGGCCGGCAATTTCGGCCTGGTGATCGGCGTCGTCCGGTCGGGCGACGGCACCGAGTTTCGAGCCGGCGGCGCCGATATCGTCGTCAGCGATCTGAAGGAACTCAACGACGGGGCGGCGCTGTGGGCGAGGCCCCGCATGGACGCCGCCGCCCTCCCGAACGCGCTGGACCGCGCCGCCGAGTTCCGGGCGCGTCTTGCCAGAAAACGACCAGCCGTCTTCCTCGACTATGACGGCACGCTGACGCCGATCGTCGATCGGCCCGAGCTGGCGGTGCTCTCCGAAGACATGCGTGCGGTGGTCCGGGGTCTCGCCGAGCGCTGCCCGGTCGCCATCGTCAGCGGCCGCGACCGTGCCGATGTCGAACGGCTGGTCGCGCTCGACGGTCTCGTCTATGCCGGCAGCCACGGCTTCGACATCGCGGGCCCCGGCGGCCTGCGCAAGGAGCACGAGCGCGCCGCCGCGTTTCTGCCGGCGCTCGACCGGGCCGAAGAGCGGCTGCGGCGGGAGGTCGCCGGTATCGACGGCGCGCTGGTCGAGCGCAAGAAGTTCGCCATCGCCGTCCATTACAGGCTGGTGGCCGACGATCAGGTCGCACGCGTCGAGAGTGCCGTGGAGGCGGTCGCCGCCGAGATCACCGACCTCCGCCGCACCGCCGCCAAGAAGGTGTTCGCCCTGCGACCGCGCGTCGACTGGGACAAGGGTCGGGCCGTGCTCTGGCTGCTGACGGCGCTGGGGCTCGACCGGGAAAATGTCCTGCCCCTTTATCTCGGCGATGACGACACCGACGAGGACGCGTTCGCGGCGCTGAACGGCCGCGGCCTCGGCATCTTGGTGACCGAGGCGGAGCATCCCACTGCGGCCGACTACGTGCTGGCGAATACGGAGGAGGTCGGCCGGTTCCTGGGCGAACTCGTCGCCATTCTGGGAGACCCCACGCGATGACGGACTGGACGCTTTCCTATGAGGGGTTCGAGCCGGCCCAAGAGGGGCTGCGCGAGGCGCTGTGCACGCTCGGCAACGGCTATTTCGCCGCCCGCGGCGCCGCCGAGGAAGCCGAGGCCGACGATACGCATTATCCCGGGACCTACCTCGCCGGCGGCTATAATCGCCTCGCCACCGAGGTCGCCGGGAGGGTTATCGAGAACGAGGACCTGGTCAACCTGCCGAACTGGCTGCCGCTCACCTTCCGGCCGGAGGGCGGCGACTGGCTCAACCTGTTGGCGGTCGAGGTCCTGTCCTACCGCCAGGAGCTGGACCTGAAGCAGGGGGTACTGAAGCGCGCGATGCGCCTGCGCGACCGGACGGGGCGGGAGACGACGCTGGAGAGCCGGCGCCTCGTGCATATGGGCGCGCCGCATCTGGCGGCCATCGAATGGACGTTCACGCCCGAGAACTGGTCGGGGCGGGTCGAGGTCCTCTCCGCCCTGGACGGACGGGTGATCAACGCCGGGGTGCCGCGCTACCGCCAGCTCAACGGCAAGCACCTCGTCCCCCTGGCTTCGCGAGAGATCGGCGAGGACGGCGTCCTCCTTCTCGCCGAGACCAGCCAGTCGCATATCCGTATCGCCGAGGCCGCCCGCACCCAGGTGTTCCAGGACGGCGAGGGGCTGGCTGTAGAACGCCGTTTCGTCACGGAGGAGGGCTATGTCGCCCATGCCCTCTCTTTCCCGGTTGCCGAAGGCACTCCGGTCACGATCGAGAAGGTCGTCGCGCTGCACACCTCCCGCGACCGGGCGATCTCCAGCCCGGCGTTGGCGGCAGAGGAGACGCTGCGCGAGGCGGGACGCTTCGGGACGCTCCTGGAGGATCACGCGCGCGCCTGGTCGCATCTGTGGCGGCGCTGCGACCTCACCCTGGAGGGCCGGCATCGGACGCAGATGATCCTGCGACTGCACGTCTTCCACCTGCTCCAGACCGTCTCGCCGCACAGCGTCGACCTCGATGTCGGCGTGCCGGCGCGCGGCCTGCACGGCGAGGCCTATCGCGGGCACATCTTCTGGGACGAGCTGTTCATTTTCCCGTTCCTCAACCTGCGCATCCCCGAGATCACCCGCGCGCTTCTGCGCTACCGCCACCGGAGGCTGCCGGCGGCGCGGCGGCTGGCGCGCGAGGCCGGCTATCGCGGCGCGATGTATCCCTGGCAGAGCGGCAGCGACGGGCGCGAGGAGACGCAAGTGCTCCACCTCAACCCGAAATCCGGTCGCTGGCTGCCCGACAACACCCACCTGCAGCGGCACGTCAATGCCGCCATCGCCTACAATGTCTGGCGCCATTACGAGGCGACGGGCGATGCCGAGTACCTGTCGGTCTACGGCGCCGAGATGCTGGTCGAGATCGCCCGCTTCTGGGCCAGTATCGCCAGCTTCAACGCCGAGCGCGGCCGCTACGAGATCCGCGGCGTGATGGGACCGGACGAGTTCCATGACCGCTACCCCTGGGCAGAGAAGCCCGGCCTCGACAACAACGCCTACACCAACGTGATGGCGGTCTGGGTGCTGCTCCGCGCGCTCGATGCGCGCATGCTTCTCGACTCGGAGCGGCGGATCGAACTCGACGAGAGGCTCGGACTTGGCGCCGATGAGGTCGCCGGCTGGGACGAGATCAGCCGCAAGATGTTCGTGCCGTTCCATGACGGCGTCATCAGTCAGTTCGAGGGCTATGAGCGGCTCGAGGAGTTCGACTGGGAGGACTATCGCGCAAAGTACGGCGACATCCATCGGCTCGACCGGCTGCTCGAGGCCGAGGGCGACACGGTCAACCGCTACAAGGCCTCCAAACAGGCCGACGCCCTGATGCTGTTCTACCTGTTTTCGGCCGAAGAACTGGGCGACCTGTTCGCCCGGCTCGGATACCCGTTCGAGGGAGAGCTGATCCCGCGCACGGTCGACTACTACCTGCGACGCACGTCGAACGGCTCGACGCTGAGCGGCATCGTCCATTCCTGGGTGCTGGCGCGCTCCGACCGAGCCGGGTCCTGGACGCAGCTCGGGGCCGCGCTGGAGAGCGACATCGCCGACGTGCAGGGTGGGACGACGCCAGAAGGCATCCATCTCGGCGCCATGGCCGGCACCGTCGACCTCGTCCAGCGCGGCCAGACCGGACTCGAGATCCGCGACGATATGCTCCGCCTCAATCCCTGCCTGCCGGAGGAGCTGCGCGGCTTGCGCTTTCGTATCCGCCATCGCGGCCACTGGCTCGACATCGACATCGGCTGCGAGCGTCTGACCATCTCAGCCCCGGACGGTTGGGACGGGCCGGAGCGCATCGTCATCCGCGACGAGACCTATGCCTTCCACGCAGGCGAGCGCCTGGAAGTCCCCTGCCACCTCGAAGACGGCGGTTGGCGACCGGCCCCGCGCGCCGGCGACATGAACGGAGGGGCCGAAGGCGGTTGATGTTTCAGTCCGTCCAGTGCGGCGCCGATCACGTTATCGCAAATCACGCATCATCACAAACCAAGAGGTGTTTAAATGTCAAACTACATTCGTCTTTCCTTGATGATCGGCACATCCGTCATTCTGATGTTTGGAATAACATATTTGGAGAGTTTCCAGATCATTGATCATGCGTATTTTAGTGAAACACGCGTGTTCGTGGCATTGCTGATGGGCACCACGATGGTCGTGGTCATGATGACCTACATGCTCGGGATGTATCCCAGCAAGACTGCTAACATCTCAATATTTTTTGGCGCAGTTCTTGTCTTCGCAGGATTGCTTTATCTGCTTCGCAGCCAGATCACGGTCGATGATGTCGACTATATGGAGGCGATGATCCCGCATCATTCGATCGCCATCTTGACAAGCGAACGGGCCCAGATCACCGATCCGCGGGTTCGCAAGCTGGCTGACGAGATCATCAAGGCGCAACGGCTCGAAATCGCCGAGATGAAGGCGTTGATCGCCGATCTCGAGGGCGGTCCCCCGGCCACACCGGAAATCGACGGCAACTAAACCGGAATTGAGCGGTAGCCGGCTGGGGCTGAACGGCAATTGTGGCGCCAACCGCACGACACGAACGGGCCGCTTGGCTGGGAATCGAGATGCCCGACCGCAAGCGGCGTGCTCCTCACATGCGATGCGGCCGGTATGCGATCCCATTGGCCAGTTGCAGCTCGCGTACATAGCGAACGATCGAAGCTATGTCCTCACCGCTTACCTGCGGCTGCGCCGGCATGTTGCCAAAGGGCCAGTGGTGCTGCGGCACGCCTCGTCTTGCGGCGGCGAGAAATGCGGCATCCCCGTGGTGGCCGGGGTTGTAGATGTCATGGACCAGGGGCGGCCCTTTGTCGGTTCCGGCGGCGTTGCGGCCGTGACACAGCGCACAGTTGGCGTCGAACGCCGTCTTGCCTGCGATGGCGATGGGCGAAAGCTTCGGCACGGTAACCTCGATTGTCGTGTCGGGTGACGGAGGCGCGAGGACTTTCCAACCGACGAAGGCCACCCCGGCGGCGAGAGCGCCCACAACCAGGACTGCCGACAGACTGGGGCGACGCCTGCTTCCGGGACCGGTGCGCTTATGTTTTCCTGTCACGGCTCACTTCTTCCGGCAACAGATGGTCTGGCACAACCCCGCATCCGCACCGCCTCTTTGAGAGGAACAGCGCGGGATCATCCGCCTGCGCCCTGGACCATTTGATGGCCCTTGCCGCCGATCGGGATCTCTCCGAGAATTTCGAGATTCCGCTGGTCCATCACCCAGATCTTGGGCTGATCAGCGCTGGAGACGTAGAGCTTGCCCGTCCCGGACACTACGGCCAAGTGATAGGGGGCCGGAGCCAGGGAAGCGCTGCGATCGCCACCGGTACCGAGATCGACGGCGACCACCTTGTCGTCGCCGAGGGCGGCGACAAAGAGCGTTCGGCCGTCGTCGGACAGATCGATCCCGTGGAGCGTCGAGCCAATCGGAATCGTCTTCACGACCTTCCGGTCGCCGACGTCAAGGACGGAGATCGTGCCGTCCTCCACGTTGTTGACGTAGAGAGTGGCGCCGTCGTCGGCCAATACGACATGCTCGGGGCTGCTGCCGACCACGGCGTTCGACCGGACGATCCACCGCGTCGTGTCGACCTCGCTGACCGTGTCGTTGCCGGCATTGCTGACGAAGAGCCTGTCACCGTTGGGGCCAAAGGTCGCGTAATTGGGCAGCGGTCCGGTCGCGACGGTAGCGACCAGCTCATAAGATTCCAGGTCGATGGCGCTGATTGCACCGTCATTGGGGTGGGTGACGACGGCGAACCGGCCGTCGGGGCTGACCGCAACGTGATGGACGGCACCGGGCACGTCGATGCGCCGGACCACGGACCCGTCAGCGGTCTGGATCACCGAGACAGTGCTGACGCCCGCGTCGGCTTTCGCATTGGCAGGCGCGGCGCCGTGGTGCGCAGCGTGCTCGTCTTCGGAGACGCCCGCCGGCTTCGCCACCGCTTCGCCGTCCCGCGCGCGCGTCTCGAAGCTGCCGGCGATCAGGAACCGACCGTCAGGCGTTCCGGCGAGACCGTGAACGGCGGCGAGACCGCTTATCGTGTCGACGATCTCGTTCTTCGCGGCATCGATGGCGACGATTTTGTTCTCGCCACCGAGAGGTACATAGACGAGGGGCTCGGCCATGGCGGCTTGCGCTCCCAGCACCAGCGGCATCAGCAGCCCCGTCCACGCGGTCGTCCGAAGGATTGATATGGCTTTCATGGCTTTAGGTTCTCCATTTCGAGAGAGAATCGGTGACCTTCCCTAGATCTTGACCGAACGCAGGCGCAGCGCGTTGCCGACAACGGACACGGACGACAGGCTCATCGCCGCGGCCGCAAAGATCGGCGAGATCAGGATGCCGAAGAACGGGAACAGCACGCCCGCCGCCACCGGCACGCCAGCGGCGTTGTAGACCAGGGCAAAGAACAGGTTCTGCTTGATGTTGCGCATGGTCGCGCGCGCAAGCCGCCGCGCCCGGACGATGCCGTTTAGGTCGCCCTTCACCAAAGTGAATCCGGCGCTCTCGATCGCCACGTCGGCGCCGGTGCCCATGGCGATCCCGACATCGGCCTGCGCGAGCGCGGGCGCGTCGTTTACGCCGTCGCCCGCCATGGCGACCTTGCGGCCCTCGGCCTGCATCTCCTCGATTATGCGTGCCTTGTCTTCGGGCAGCACGTCGGCGCGGATCTCGTCGATGCCGAGGCGCACCGCCACCGCCTTGGCTGTGCGCGCGTTGTCGCCGGTCGCCATGACGATGCGGAAGCCTTGTTCATGCAGCGCCTTCAGCGCAGCCGGGGTCGTCTCCTTGACCGGATCGGCGACCGACACGAGGCCGGCGATTTCCGAGCCGACGATGACGAACATCACCGTCTCGCCCTCGTCGCGCCGGGCATTCGCGGACTCCGAGAGCTCGCCGCCGTCGACGCCGAGGTCGGCGAGCAGCTTCGCGTTGCCGAGCGCCACCGGCTTGCCGTTGACGACGCCCTTCACCCCCTTGCCAGTGACCGCCTCGAATTCCTCGGCCTTGGCCAGGGAGATCCCGCGCTCCTCGGCTCCCGTGACGATCGCCTCGGCGAGCGGGTGCTCCGAGCCCCGTTCCAGGCTTGCCGCCAGGCGCAGCACCTCATCCTCGTCATACCCGCTTTCCGGAAGGACGGCGACGAGCTTCGGCTTGCCAACCGTCAGGGTGCCGGTCTTGTCGACGATCAGCGTATCGACCTTGGCGAAGCGCTCCAGCGCCTCGGCGTTCTTGATCAGCACGCCGGCCTGCGCGCCCCGGCCGGTCGCCGTCATGATCGACATCGGCGTGGCCAGGCCCAGCGCGCAGGGGCAGGCGATGATCAGGACTGCCACCGCCGATACCAGCGCGTAGGCGAGCGCCGGCGCCGGCCCCCAGGTCGCCCAGACGACGAAGGCGACGATCGCGATCGCGATCACGGCCGGCACGAACATGCCGGCCACTGAGTCGGCGAGCTTCTGGATCGGCGCGCGCGAGCGTTGCGCATTCGCCACCATCTCGACGATCTGGCTGAGCATGGTGTCGGCGCCGACGCGTTCGGCCTCGATGACCAGGCTACCGGTGCCGTTGATCGTGGCGCCGGTCACCTTCTCGCCCTCGACCTTCTCGACCGGCACCGGCTCGCCGGAGATCATCGATTCGTCAACCGAGGAGCGACCCTCTATGACGACGCCGTCGACCGGGACCTTGTCGCCCGGGCGCACGCGCAGCCGGTCGCCGACCTCGACCTCCTCGAGCGGGATCTCTTCCTCCCGCCCGTCCTCCCGGATCACGCGGGCGGTCTTCGCGGCGAGGTCCAGCAGTGCCCGGATCGCCGAGCCGGTGCGCTCGCGCGCGCGCAGCTCCATCACCTGGCCGAGCAGGACCAGGACAACGATCACCGCGCCGGCCTCGAAATAGACGCCGACATGGCCTTCGGCGTCGCGAAAGCCGGCGGGAAAGATGCCTGGCGCGAGCACGGCGACCACACTGAAGAGATAGGCCGCGCCGACGCCCATGCCGATCAGCGTGAACATGTTGAGGCTGCGGTTGATCACGGACTTGACGCCGCGCACGAAGAACGGCCAGCCGGCCCACAGGATGACCGGTGTGCCCAGGATGAGCTCGATCCAGAGCGTCGTGCGCTCGCCGAGGACGTCGCGGACGACGCCGAGCCCAACGAAGGGACCCATCGTCAGCACCAGAAGAGGCAAGGTGAGCACGGCGCCGACCCAGAACCGCCGCGTGAAATCGACGAGCTCGGGGTTTGGTCCCTCGTCGGCGGCGGGGATCCCCATCGGCTCCAGCGCCATCCCGCAGATCGGGCAGTCGCCCGGCCCGTCGCGCACGATCTCAGGATGCATCGGGCAGGTGTACTTCGTGCCCGGCGGGACGCTTTCGACCGGCGCGCTCGCCGGCTCCAGGTATCTCGCCGGATCGGCCGCGAACTTGTCGTGGCACCTCTGCGAGCAGAAATGGTAGGTCTCGCCCTCATACTGCCGGGTCGGCTTGCCTGCGTTCAACTTAACCGTCATTCCGCAAACCGGATCTTTTGCGGTTCCACTTGCGACAAGGTCGGGCACATCGCGGTGATGGTGGCTGTGATCATGATACTGGGGCTTATTCATCGCCTCGTCCCGGTTTATCGGCTGTGTTGACTTTGAAGTGCAGCGGCTGCGGGGAGCTGAAATAGCGCTTGGTCGGCTTTCGTTTCACGGCGAAGCGGCACTCTCAATCAGACAACAGGCGCCTGCGCTTCTCGAACTCCTCCTGATCGATCTCGCCGCGGGCGAAACGCTCTTGAAGGATATCGAGCGGCCGCCTGACTGAAGGCGATCCGGCGCCGTGGGACGTCCCGCCACCCAGCCACCGGACCGCGAGCAGGATCACCAGAATCAACCCGCCCCAGAAAAGGATCATCATGAGGGAGCCGAAAAACATGTGTCCCCATCCCCAGTCCCAGCCGGAATGCCAATAGGTCGGCCGATCGGCCGCGGCCTGTGCCAGCGCCGGCAGCGGCGCCCAGGCTGCCGCCGCTGCCGGCCCAACCGCTTTGAGTCGTTTCATCCTCAAACCCTCCATCGCGCGACCGTGACGGGCACGTTCCGATCTTGGAAACGAGTTCATCTGCTCAGACGCGCCGGACTTGGACGCATTACAGTGCTGCGCTCTCTCGAGTCTGAAGCGTCAGCCTCATGCAGCCGCGGCGGCGGCCGCGGGGCCGTTTCGCCGATCATGATGAGGCTGACGGTGACCGTCGAAGCCGGCTGAGCCCGCTGTTCACGCAGCCATGGAGAGAGGCGCTTTCGCTGGCGAGGTCATGCCCGCTCTCTTCGGCCGCTGCGCGCGGCGAAGAAGTTGTAGAGTGGGCCGAAGACCAGGGCCACGTACCAGCCGTAGGCGAAACTCTCGGCCAGCCCGAGAAGGAAGCTCGGCCAGCTGAGCCAGGTGAAGCCCGGCAGCAGCCGCAGCCAACTCTCATACATCGCCTTCCCGGGGAACAGGAGGTCGAACCCGACGCAGAGGACGAAAGTGACCGCGAGGAACAGACCCAGGCTCATGCCGAGCGCGATCACCGGGATCCGGGGCGTGGCCTGGACTGGCAGGGGCGTACCCGAGCGCAGCGCGATGCTCGGAGAAGTTTTTGCATCAGCCATGGCTATTCTCCAGCCGCAGTTGCGGCCCTTGAGCCGCCGGCCCGACGTACTGCTCGGGTGCGGCTTCGAATATCTCCCGGCAGTCGCGTGAGCAGAAGTAGTAGACGCTGCCCGCATGGACGCTCGGCTTCGCCGCAGCGGTGCTGACGGTCTTGCCGCAGACGGGATCCACGTCCTCGGCTGGAGGAATCCACCGCAAGGTCCCGGCTTCCCGGCGCTGCGGGTCTCCACCGTCCCGCTCGGCCTTGCCGTGGCCGTGTCCCATGACATGGGCACCGCAACCGAAGCGCAGCATCACGAAGATGACCGCCGCCCAGATCAGAAAATAGAGAAGCTCGCTCATGAAACTACATCCGACATTCTCGGCTTCCTCGGAGGATCGAGAACGGGTGGCGACGCCGTACTCACTTTTGACCCTGCAGCCCGTATAGACGGTGCGATACGGCGATCGTTACAGTCGGCCGCGTGTGTCCGTTCGAATTGGGCGGGCTTCCAGTCCGCCGCGCTAACCGATCCGGACGGCGGTATCGGTGACGAACTCATAGGGCGGGACTTCCAGATTGAGCGGGGCCGGGCCGCGACGGACGCGCCCCGCGGTATCGTAATGGGAGCCGTGACAGGGGCAGAACCAGCCATCCCAGTTTCCGACCGGGTCGCCGTGCCGCTGGCCGAGCGGAACGCATCCGAGATGCGTGCAGATCCCGACGACGATCAGCCACTCCTCCCGCACCACGCGGTCGCCGTCGGTCTGGGGGTCGATCAACTCATTCAGATCGACTGCGCGGGCCTCGGCGATTCGCTCCGGTGGTCGGTGATCGATGAACACCGGCTTGCCGCGCCATTTTACGGTCACGCGCTGGCCGGGTTCGATCGGTGCCAGGTCGACCTCGACGGAGGACACGGCGAGGACGTCGGCAGCGGGATTCATGCTGTCGATGAACGGCCACAGGGCAGCGGCGCTTCCGACCGCGGCCACGGCGCCCGTGGCCAGGTACAGGAAATCGCGGCGGGTGCCGGCGCCGTCCGCCGACCCGTCGTAATAGCGGCTGGAAGCGACAGTCTCGGCCATTGCCCTTCCTCCTGTCGGTGCCATGGTGGCGGCCGACCTCACGGATAAAGACGCGGCTCGAAGCACCTTCTTACGGCGGGTCCTCCCACCGCCCCGGAGCCGCGCGTCGACCCGCCGGAACCAAGGAACCGCGTCGGCAATGCGTGCGTGGGTGGGAAGGACGCAAGCCCCAGCTGTAATGCGTCGACCTCGGCGACGTCAGTTAGAGACGGTGAAGGCAATCTGGCCTGTCCGGAGAAACCGGCATGCGCTGAAGTGCATGCGGCAACGGGCTCGGCAGGCTTTCCGTGCCGGAAACCGTCGGAGGCCGTCGCCCGGCATCACTCCGGCTCTTCGGGTGGATATCCGAGGGGAAACGTCCCGGCGGATCCACGACGAAGTCATCAGAGGAGCATCGGCGATCCTCGCCTCGCCGATTTGAATGGAGGAAAGACACCATGCATACGTCTCGACTTGTCGCTTTAGCCTTCGTCGCCGCCGCCGGCGCTCCGCTGGCGGTCCGTGCGGCCGATGTGGAGAGCCTGCCGGATGGAGCCTCTCAACAGGGGCAGGTGGCGCAGCAATGTCTGGCAGACCTGCGGGCGTTCGAGGATGAGCTTGCAGGTGTCGGGTTCGGCGTCTTGGCGCCAACCGGATACGGCACAGGGTACGGCAGCTACGGTATGGGCTATGGCATGTCCGGAACGCCGCGGCAGAAGATGCAGTCGCTCCGCGACGCCGCCTATGTCTATGCCTTCGACGGCGACGAGCAATCCTGCCAGACAGTGCTCGCGTCAATGCGCCAGGTCTATCAGGAGCACCAGAAGCTGGTCGGCCCCGAGAGCGACGACCCGGATGCGCGGAGGACTTGGCGTCGCGCGCACCTGGCGCAGGCGACCCCCGTCACGGAGATGGACAGCCTGATGCGCGCGGATATCGTCATCGGCGCCGACATCCGCACGCCCCAGGACCAGGAGCTGGGGGAGATCGAAGACGTCGTCTTGGATCCGGCTCGGCAGACGATCGCCTACGTCCTGGCCTCGCGTGGCGGCTTCCTCGGTTTGGGTGGAGAGCTTGTCGCCGTTCGCTGGTCCGATCTTCGCGCCACGACAGACCATGAGATCTATGTGCTCGATGCGTCCCCTGAAGCGTTCGCAGCAGCGCCGAAGGTCGAACGGGGGAGCTTCGATCAGACGTCGGGCGACAACTGGCGCAGCAATCTGGATCAGTACTGGGCTGGTGTCGTTGGGAAGCGGTGAGGCGACGCCGCTCTGGGGCAGGCGGCGACCACCACCTATCAGGCAGGAGCGATCTCGCGCTCCAGTTCGGGATCGCCTCCAGGATGTCGCGATTCGAATAGCGCAGGATCGCCGTCGCGCTTCCTGCCCCTTCACTACGGTGGGAGGGGCCGCCCTTCTCGGCCGTCCCGGTCGCGCGGGCCGTTCCTTAGGCTGAACGGCTGCATTCTGCCGATGACGTCCGCCGTCGGGTAAGTTTCCTTCCCGTCGAGGCGGCAGCGAATCTGATCGATGCCGGCCCGGTCCGGTGTTCCCACGCCACAAATTAGCCGAACGTGCGGAGTTTCACGCTTCAGTGATCGGCGTGCGGCTTCCCGGCAGTCCAGCGTGATAGGAAGATTCGCTCATACGCGAAGACCGCGGTGATGGCCACGACAGCGATGACCACGATGAGCGGGTCGGATTGCAGTTTCGTGGCGCCGAAGACGCCGAGCACCAGCGTGTCGAGGGCGATGGCCGTGACCAGCACCCAGCCACTCGCGCCGATCTCCTGGCGCAGCCGGCGGAACACGCCCCAGTGGATCAGGATGTCCATCACCAGATAGAAGAAGGCGCCGAGCGAGGCGATGCGGCTGAGGTCGAAGAACACCGTCAGCAGCCCCGCGATCACCACCGTGTAGACCAACGTGTGCTCGCGGATCGGACCGGACATGCCGAAATGGCTGTGCGGAATCATCTCCATCTCGGTCAGCATCGCCAGCATGCGCGAGACCGCGAAGACGCTGGCGAGCAGACCCGAGGCGGTGGCGACGACCGCGAGCGCGATGGTGAAGTAGAACCCGTAAGGACCGAGCGCCGGCTCCGCCGCCTCTGCCAGCGAATAGTCCTTGGCGGCGACGATCTCGTCCAGCGAGAGGCTCGAGCCGACCGCGAACGCGACGAGCAGGTAGACGACCACGCAGATCGCGATGGAGAAGACGATCGTGCGGCCGACATTGCGGTGCGGATCGACGATCTCGGCGCCGCTGTTGGTGATCGTGGTGAAGCCTTTGAACGCGAGGATCGAAAGCGCGATCGACGCCATAAAGCCCGCGATCGGGATGGTTTCCGGCGAACCGGATGCCGGCGCGAACGCAAACCCGCTGGCCGCGAGCGCCGCGATGCCGAAGACCGCGATGCCGCCGATCTTCAGGAACGCCATGACCACCGAGAACAGGCCGACGGAGCGGTTGCCCGATCTGTTGACCAGGTAGGCGAAGACGATCAGCCCGACGCCGAGCACTGGTACAAGGATACTACCGGCATCCAGATTGAATGGCCTGAGGACATAGGTGCCGAAGGTGCGGGCGACGAGGCTCTCGTTGATCACCATGGAGAGCGCCATCAGCAGCGATGCCGCCGCCGCGACCGCGCCGGGCCCATAGGCCTTCTGCAGGATCATCGCGATCCCGCCGGCTGACGGGAAAGCATTCGACATCTTGACATAGGTATAGGCGCTGAACCCGGTGACGATCCCGCCGGCGACGAAGGAGAGCGGGAACCAGGGTCCCGCCAGTTCCGCGATCTGCCCGGTGAGCGCGAAGATGCCGGCGCCGATCATGACGCCGGTTCCCATCGAGACGGCGCCGGTGAGGGTGATGCTGTTCGCCTGGTAATCGGATTTCATCGTGTGCCCGTCTGTCTCGGTTCCGGCGTGGCCCGGAAAGGTGTCATGGATGTCATGGCGCATTTCCGCCGGGCTTCCTATCCGCAGCGAGGCCGCCCGGCTCGGTGCAAGGCTGCCAGGGCCAGAGATGCCCCATGGCGATATAGATGAAAGAGCCCGACCAGGCGATCAACAGGAGACCGTTCAAGGCCTCGACACCGGTGATGAATCGAAGGTGGCCGCTGGGAAAGACGTCGCCGAGTCCCAGCGAGGTATAGCTCACGATCGAAAAATAGAAATAGTCGAGCGGATCGGCGATGGTCCGACCGCCGAAGTCGCCGAGGGCGAGCGCACCACTGGCGAGCGCATAGGCACCCGCGTACACAGCCACCTCGACGAAGTGGGTCATCAGCGCCACCAGGACGATGACCAGAATACGCACGCCGGCGGTCATCGCGATGCGCGCCATCCCTCCGGAAAGCCAGCGCAGCACGGCGTAGTGAAAAAGGAATGTCGCGACGACGAGCGACACCGCCATGATTACTGCAACGATCATCTCGGACTCCGGTTGATCTGAATAGGTCGGATTCTTCGCGCCGTCTTCAGCGGCTTAGCGTATGGAAGCAAGGGCAATGCAGAGCTGACGTTTTTGATCGCGCCGTCTCCCTGTATCCGATGCAGCAGGCGCCCTCCGGTCGGACCTTTCAGAGCAGCCGATGAATTTCTGTGACCGGCGGGCGCCCTCGCGGCTCCCGGAGCGTCGCGGCGCCGCTGTAAGGCACGACGCCCAGTCGCGTCATTGAAAGAGAAGCCGACCTGCCACCGATCAGGACCGAAAGCGCCCAGTTCGCTCAAGGCCGAAGTGGGGCGGCACGGAGGCGGCGCAGGATCTCGGCCCGATCACGAGGAGCACAGCGATGACCGAACAACGCACAGCCTGGTTCGACACCCTGACCGTACGCGATGTCCCGCGCGTCGGCGGCAAGAACGCGTCGCTTGGCGAAATGGTCCGTACGCTGAAGGACAAGGGCGTGCGGGTTCCCGACGGCTTCGCCACCACGGCCGCCGCCTTCCGTGAATACGTCGCGGCCAACGGCCTCGAGGCGGAGCTGCGCGCGCGCATCGAGGCGCTGAAGAGCGGCAAGGCTTCGCTGCACGAGACCGGCGAGGCGATCCGCAGGCTGTTCCTCGACGCCGAATTCCCGGAGCCGATCGCCGAGGCAATCAAGGAGGCCTATCGAGAGCTGTCGCGACGCGGCGAGCAGAGCGAGGTCAGCGTCGCCGTGCGCTCCAGCGCCACCGCCGAGGATCTGCCGCAGGCGAGCTTCGCCGGTCAGCAGGAGACCTTCCTCAACGTGCGCGGCGAGCGCGCCCTGCTCGACGCCTGCCGGCGCTGCTACGCCTCGCTGTTCACCGACCGCGCCATCAGCTACCGCGAGACCCAGGGCTTCGACCATCTGGAAGTGGCGCTGTCGATCGGCGTCCAGCGGATGGTCCGCTCCGACCTTGCCGGATCGGGCGTCATGTTCTCGATCGACACCGAGACCGGTTTTCCCGGCGTCGCGGTGATCAGCGCCGCCTGGGGTCTCGGCGAGACCGTGGTCCAGGGCGCCGTCGACCCGGACAAGTACCTGGTGTTCAAGCCCCTGCTCGGCGACGGCCGCCATACGCCGATCATTGAGAAGACGCTGGGCGCCAAGGAGACCAAGATGATCTACGCGACCGGCGGCAGCACCCGCACCGCGACGGTCGCGACCACTCAGAAGGAGCGGCAGACCTTCGTCCTCGCCGAGGCGGAGATCCTCGAGCTCGGCCGATGGGCGGCGATCATCGAGGACCACTACGGCCGCCCGATGGACATGGAATGGGCCAAGGACGGCGAGACGGGCGAGCTCTACATGGTCCAGGCGCGGCCGGAGACGGTGCAGTCCTCCCGGCAGACCGGCCAGTTCAGGACCTATCGGCTGAAAGAGAAGGGCATGCCGATCCTTACCGGCTCGGCGATCGGCGAGGCGATCGCCGCCGGTCCCGTCTGCGCCATCCGCAGCGCCGCCGACATCGACCGCTTCCGCGACGGCGCCATCCTTGTCACCGGGATGACCGATCCGGACTGGGTTCCGATCATGAAGAGGGCGGCCGGGATCATCACCGACCATGGCGGCACGACCAGCCACGCCGCCATCGTCAGCCGCGAGCTCGGCGTCCCCGCCATCGTCGGCACCGGCCACGGCACCGAGCTGCTGCGCGACGGCCAGGAAATCACGCTGTCCTGCGCCGAGGGAGACCGGGGCGTGGTCTATGACGGCATCCTGCCGTTCGAAGCGACCGAGGTAGACCTCTCCGACCTGCCAGCGACCCGCACGGCGATGCTGGTGAACATTGCCAGCCCCGCCGCGGCCTTCCGCTGGTGGCGCCTGCCGGCCAGGGGCGTCGGGCTGGCGCGGATGGAGTTCATCATCAACAACCTGATCAAGATCCATCCGATGGCGCTGGTCCATCCGGAGCGGGTGGAGGATCCGGCGGCGCGGCGCGAGATCCGCGACCTCACGCGCGGCTACGACGATCCGAAGGACTATTTCGTCGAGACGCTGGCGCTCGGCATCGCCAAGCTGGCGGCGCCCTATCATCCGCATCCGGTGATCGTGCGGCTCAGCGACTTCAAGACCAACGAGTATGCCCATCTCCTCGGCGGCGCCGCCTTCGAACCCGAGGAGGAGAACCCGATGCTCGGCTGGCGCGGCGCCTCGCGCTATTACGACGAGCGCTACCGCGATGGCTTCGCCCTCGAATGCCGCGCACTCAAAAAGGTGCGGGAGACGATCGGGCTGACCAATGTCATCGTCATGGTGCCGTTCTGCCGGACGCCCGAGGAGGCGGACCGCGTGCTGGCAGTCATGGCCGAGAACGGGCTGTCGCGCGGCGAGAACGGCCTCGAAATCTACATGATGTGCGAGATTCCGTCGAACGTGTTCCTGGCGGAGGAGTTCGCGGAACGCTTCGACGGCTTCTCGATTGGCTCGAACGACCTGAGCCAGCTCGTGCTCGGGGTGGACCGTGACTCGGGCGAGCTCGCGCCGCTGTTCGACGAGCGCAACGAGGCGGTCAAGCGCGCGGTGCGGGAGGCGATCGCCAAGGCGCACGCAGCCGGCATCAAGATCGGCATCTGCGGCCAGGCGCCGAGCAACTATCCCGACTTCGCCGCCTTCCTGGTCGAGGAGGGGATCGATTCAATCTCGCTTAATCCCGACAGCTTCGTCGCCACCGTGCGCCGCGTGGCAGAAGAGGAGGAGCGGCTCGGCGCGGCGACGGCACCCCGCGCGGGCGAGGCTGTACGATGAAGGTTGTCGTCTTCGAGACCGAGGAATGGGAGCACCAGGCCTGCCTGCGGCTGAAGCCGGCGCACGAGCTGAGCTGCACGCGCGAGCCCCTCGATGCTCGCACGGCCGCAGCTCACGCGGACGCCGAGATCGTCAGCACCTTCGTGAACTCGAAGCTCGGCGCCGACGTGCTGGCGCAGTTCCCTTCGCTCAAGCTGATCGCGACCCGCTCGACCGGTTACGACCATATCGACCTCGGCTGGTGTGCCGCGCACGGTGTGGCGGTGGCGAATGTGCCCGACTACGGCGATTCAACCGTGGCGGAGCATGCCTTTGCGCTGCTCCTCGCCGTGGCGCGGAGCCTGGTCGAGGCGGTCGAGCGGACCCGCCGCGGCAACTTCTCGCAGGCCGGGCTGCGCGGCTTCGAGTTGCGCGGGAAGACGCTCGGCGTGATCGGCACGGGGCGGATCGGGCGGCGCGCGATCGAGATCGCCCGCGGCTTCGGCATGACGGTCATCGCTCACGATCTCTACCCAGACGCTGACGCGGCGAGCCGTCTCGGCTTCTGCTATGCCGACCTCGACGAGGTGCTGGCTGCGGCGGACGCGCTGACGCTCCACGTGCCGGCGACGCCGGGCTCCGCGAGCCTGATCTCCGACCGCGAGTTCGGCCTGATGAAGCCGGGCGCGATCCTGATCAACACGGCGCGCGGCAATGTCGTCGACGTGCCGGCGTTGGTCCGGGCGCTTTCCGAGGGGAGGCTGCGGGCCGCCGGGCTCGACGTCCTGCCGCAGGAGCCGCTGATCCGCGAGGAGGCGCAGATCTTCCGTGAGGCGTGGACCGAAGGCCACGACCTGAAGGCGCTCGTCGCCAACCACGTGCTGCTGCGCTTCCCGAACGTGATCGTCACGCCGCACAACGCCTACAACACGGAAAGCGCGGTGCGACGCATCATCGAGACCACGCTGGAGAACATCGAGGCCTTCGTCCGTGGCGAGCCGCGCAATTTGGTCACCCATGGCTGACGACAAGGCCGCCGGAGCGCCCGTCGGTGTCCATGGGAGGCGTCAGGCGCCGCCTCCATCACACGAACCGGCACAGGCAGCTTCCACACCGGCGGAGCCGGACAGCGGCCCCGTCCGGATCGACCGCGGTGAGCCGCTGCCGCTCGGGCTGCACGATTGCCGCGACGGCTTGAACATCGCGGTGTTCAGCCGGCACGCCACGGCCATGACCCTGCTTCTATACGAGACGGCCGCCGGGACCCAGCCGAGCGCCCGGTTCCCTCTCGATGCCCGGTGTCACCGGACCGGCGACATCTGGCATGCCAGCTTGACGGGAGATCTTCGCGGGAAGCTCTATGCTCTGCAGGCCGACGGGCCTCGTTCGCGGGCTGGCGGAGACGACATCGATCCGCATCAAACGCTGCTCGATCCCTACGCCGCCGCCGTTACAGACCTGTCCGGCGGTTCGCGTGGCCGCTGCGTCATCGCCGACCAGCGCTTCGACTGGGCCGACGACGCACCGCTCCGCCATCCCTGGAGCGAGACCATCCTCTACGAGACCCATGTGCGCGGGCTCACGATCGACCCGTCCTCCGGGGTCCGCCGACCGGGGGAATATCTCGGCGTCGTCGAGAAGATCCCCTATTTCCGGGAACTCGGCATCACCGCCCTCGAACTGATGCCGGTCCAGGCCTTCGACCCGGAGGCGGCCGAAGGGCTCAACCCGCTGAGCGGCGAGCGGCTGCGCGACTACTGGGGCTACAATCCAGTCGCCCTGTTCGCGCCGATGCCGGGCTATGCCGGCGATGTCGCGCCGGGTGGCGATCTCATCGCCTTCAAGACCATGGTCCGCGAGCTTCACCGGGCAGGCATCGAGATCATCCTCGACGTCGTCTTCAACCACACGGCGGAAGGGGGAAGGAACGGTCCGACCTACAGCTTCCGGGGGCTCGACGACGCGATCTACTACATCCTGACGCCCAATGGGGAATACGTGGACTATACCGGCTGCGGCAACACGCTGAACTGCAACCATCCGGTGGTGCGCAGCATGGTCGTCGACTGCCTGCGGCACTGGGTGATCCACTGCCACGTCGACGGCTTCCGCTTCGACCTCGCCTCGGTGCTCGGGCGGGATGAGCAAGGCAACCTGCTGGCGAACCCGCCTCTGCTCGAACAGATCGCCGAGGACCCGATCCTGCGCGACGTCAAGCTGATCGCCGAAGCCTGGGACGCCGGAGGCGCCTTCCAGGTCGGCCGCTTCCCCGGCCGACGCTGGGCCGAGTGGAACTGTCACTTTCGCGACGATGTCCGCCGCTTCTGGCGCGGCGACCCGGGCATGACCGGGGCGTTGGCGACCCGTCTCGCTGGCAGCAGCGATCTCTATCAGCCGGGCGGCGAAAGCCCGCTCAACAGCATCAACTTCATCACCAGCCACGACGGCTTCACGCTCAACGACCTCGTCAGCTACGCGCGCAAGCACAACGAGGCGAACGGTGAGGACAACCGTGACGGCCTCGACGAGAACTACAGCGACAACAACGGCGCCGAAGGACCGACCGACGATCCGCACATCGAAGCGATGCGGCTGCACCGGATCAGGAACCTGCTCGCCACGCTCCTGCTCTCGCGCGGCGTGCCGATGCTGCTCGGCGGCGACGAGTTCCGCCGCACGCAGGCGGGCAACAACAACGCCTATTGCCAGGACAATGCGATCTCCTGGTACGACTGGTCGCTGGCGGAGCGGAATGGCGAACTCGTGCAGTTCGTCCGGCGGCTGATCGCGCTGCGCAAGGCGCATCCGGTCCTGCGCTCCGAAACTTTCTACACGGACGGGGAGATCAACTGGTTCGGACCAGCAGGGCAAGAGCCCGACTGGAACGGGGCCGACAACCGGCTCGGCTGTCTCGTGCGGGGCAGCGACGTGGCACTCTGCCTGCTCTTCAACGGCTCTCCTGCCCGATGCCGGTTCGTCGTGCCGGCGCCGCCAGGGGGAGGATGGGAGGTGGTGATCGACACGTCGAAGGAGCAAACCACCGCCGACGCTTCGTTCGGCGCCGGACACCGGATGAATGCTGCGGGCGAGATCTGGCTCGAGGCGCGCACGACAGTCGTCGCTGTCAGCCGCTCCAAGGAAGCGTAGCTCAGAAACCTGAGGCGGGTTCTCGGCCCGCCGGAATCGACCAGAGAGGAGTCTAAAAGATGAGCAGAGTGCGAGACAAGGTGGCGATCGTGACAGGAGCCGCGCTGGGGCTGGGCGAGGCCTCGGCGCGGATGCTGGCGCGGGAGGGCGCAAAGGTGGTCGTCACCGACATCAAGGAGGAGGAAGGCGAGCGGGTGGCGCAGGACGTCGCCGCGGCCGGTGGCGAGGCAATCTATCTCCATCACGACGTCGCCGACGAGAGCGCGTGGCAGCGAATGATCCAGGCCACCCTCGACCACTTCGGACGGCTCGACGTGCTGGTCAACAATGCCGGCGTCGGCTGGGGTGGGCCGCCCGAGGAGGAGACGCTGGAGCGCTGGCGCCGGCTGATGAGCGTCAATCTCGACGGCGTGTTCCTCGGCACCAAGCATGCGATCCTGGCGATGAAGCGGAACAACCCGCCGGGCGGCTCGATCATCAACCTGTCCTCGATCGAGGGTCTGGTCGGCGACCCCAATCTCGGCGCCTACAATGCGTCTAAGGGCGGCGTGCGAATGTACACCAAGTCGGTGGCGCTCTATTGCGCCAAGGCGGGGTTGAACATCCGGGTGAACTCGATCCATCCTGGCTACATCTGGACGCCGATGGTCGAGAACTACCTTGCCGAGAACGGCGACGTCGAGGAGGGCCGGCAGGCCCTTAACGCCCTGCACCCGATCGGTCATGTCGGCGAACCGGACGACATCGCCTTCGGCGTGCTCTATCTCGCCTCCGATGAGTCGAAGTTTGTGACCGGCACCGAGTTGGTCATCGACGGCGGTTACACCGCCCAATAGGCGGCCTTCGCCCGCGCAGCCCGTTCACTCGCCCGCTTCAGGGCCCCGCGCCGCCTTCGGCGCCGAGGGATGCGATGACCGACCTTATCCAGCAGCAACCGGCCGTCACAAATTCCGCTAGGCCCTGGCACGCCGTCCCCGTCGAGGAGGCTCTGCAGGCGCTCGCGACCGGTGACGACGGCCTGGACGGGCAGGAAGCTTCCCGGCGGCTGGCCGGGCATGGCCGCAACCGCCTTCCGGTGGCCAAGCCGCGCGGCGCGTTCCGCCGCTTCCTTGCGCAGTTCGACAACCTGCTGATCTACGTGCTGCTCGCCTCCGCCGCGATCACGCTGGCGCTCGGCCACGGCACCGACGCGGCGGTGATCGCGGCCGTCGTGCTCCTCAACGCCGCGATCGGCTTCGTGCAGGAGGGCCGCGCCGAGCGGGCGCTCAGTGCCATCCGCGGCATGCTGGCGCCGCACGCCTCGGTCATGCGCGGCGGGCATCGCCTCACCGTCGAGGCGGAGACGCTGGTCCCGGGCGACCTCGTGCTGCTCGATCCCGGCGACCGGGTCCCGGCCGACCTCCGTTTCCTTCGAACCCGCAACCTGCGGATCGAGGAGGCGGCGCTGACCGGTGAATCGATCCCGGTCGACAAGTCACCGGCGCCGGTCGGGCCCGAAGCGCCGCTCGGCGACCGCAGCTCCGTCGCCTTCTCGGGCACGCTCGTCGCCGCCGGCCGGGGCGCCGGCGTGGTCGTCGCCACCGGTGCCGACACCGAGATCGGGCGCATCAGCGCGCTGGTCGGTGCGGTCGAGACGCTGAGAACGCCGCTGCTGCGCCAGATGGACGGCTTCGCAAGGCGCCTCACTTTCGTCGTCCTCGGCCTCTCGGCGGCGATCTTCGCCTTCGCCGTCCTCGCCCGCGGCTACGCCGCAGAGGACGCCTTCCTCGTCGTCGTCGGTATTGCGGTGGCCGCCATTCCCGAGGGCCTGCCGGCGGTGATGACGATCGCGCTCGCCATCGGCGTGCGGCGCATGGCGGCGCGGAACGCCATTGTCCGGCGCCTGCCTGCGGTCGAGACGCTGGGCTCGGTCGCGATCATCTGTACCGACAAGACGGGCACGCTGACGCGCAACGAGATGACGGTCGCGGCGGCAGTGACGTCCGCCGCCACCTTCGCCGTCAGCGGCGAAGGCTACGACCCGAGCGGCGCTGTGCAACATGGCGAGGAGGAGATTGATCCGGCCAAGCACCCGGTGCTGGGCGAGCTGGCGCGCGCGGCGCTGCTCTGCAACGACGCCGCGCTGCGCCGAAGCGACGCCGGCTGGGTGGTGGACGGCGACCCGATGGAGGGCGCCCTGGTCGCCTTCGCAAACAAGGTGGGGTTCGACACGCAGACCCTGCGCCCACAGTTGCCGCGAAGCGACGAGATCCCCTTCGACGCCCAGCACCGCTTCATGGCGACGCTGCACCACGATCACGCTGTCGGGGCCTTCCTCTGCCTCAAGGGCGCGCCGGAGCAGGTGCTGGCGATGTCCGGCCGTCAGCGTGGTCCCGCGGGCGACGAGCCCCTCGACCCAGTCGCGTGGCGGGAGCGGGTGGAGGCGCTGGCGGCGCTCGGGCAACGGGTGCTCGCGGTCGCCACCAAGCCGATGCCGCCGGAAACGCGCGAGCTCGCCTTCGCGGACGCCGAAAGCGGTCTGACGCTGTTGGGCCTCCTCGGTCTGATCGACCCGCCGCGCGAAGAGGCGGTGGCGGCGGTGCGCGACTGTCAGGCTGCCGGGATCCGGGTCAAGATGATCACCGGAGACCATGCCGCGACCGCCGTCGCCATCGCCCGGCAGCTGGGGATCGAGAACCCCCACGCCGTCGCCACAGGGGCGGAGCTCGATGGGCTCGACGACGCGGCGCTGCGCCGCGCGGCGCGCGACACCGACGTCTTCGCCCGCACCGCTCCGGAGCACAAGCTGCGCCTGGTCGAGGCGCTACAGGCCGACGGCGCAGTGCTGGCGATGACCGGCGACGGGGTGAACGACGCGCCGGCGCTGAAGCGCGCCGATATCGGCGTCGCCATGGGTCGCAAGGGCACCGAAGCCGCGAAGGAGGCGGCCGAGATGGTGCTGGCCGACGACAATTTCGCCTCCATCGTCGCGGCCGTGCGTGAGGGCCGGACGGTCTACGACAACTTGAAAAAGGTCATCGCCTGGACCCTGCCGACCAATGGCGGTGAGGCGCTGACCATCATCGGCGCCATCCTCATCGGGCTGACGCTGCCGATAACGGCGGTGCAGATCCTGTGGATCAACATGGTGACCGCCGTGGCGCTCGGCCTCACCCTGGCGTTCGAGCCGAGCGAGCCGGGCGCCATGCACCGACCGCCCCGCGCGACCGACGAGCCGCTGCTGTCGGGATTCGTGATCTGGCGGATCATCTTCGTGTCGATTCTGTTCGTGATCGGCACGTTCGGGATGTTCTTCTGGGCCGAAAGCCGCGGTCTGTCGTTGGAGGAAGCACGCACGCTGGTGGTCAACACCATCGTGGTGATGGAAATCTTCTATCTGTTCAGCGTGCGCTTTCAGCACGGCCCCTCGCTCACCTGGAGCGGCGTGTTGGGCACGCCGGCGGTGTTGATCGGCGTGGGCCTGGTCATCTTGCTCCAGCTCGCTTTCACCTATGCGCCGCCCCTGCAGGCCCTGTTCGACACGCGGCCGGTGGGCCTCTCGGATGGGGTGGCGGTGGTCGGCGCAGGCGTCATCCTGCTAGCGGTTCTCGAGTTCGAGAAGCTGATACGGCGACGCCTCGGACGTTGGCGCTTTCGTCATGAGGCCGCATGAGAAGATGCACCGAACCCGGACGTCTACTGCCGGTTCGATCGCACGCCGAATGAGCGTAGCGGGTCGGCTGTCGGCCGGCTCGGCCACCGTAGCCTGCTTCTTCTACTCCTGTCGTCTTCGCTGCTCGCATCATCGGAGATAGGCCTCGCTCGCATAGCGGCGCATCATGCGCTGGCTGTTGAAGCGAGAGCCGATCTTGCTGATCGAGTCCTTCATCATCCGGATCCAGCGACCGCGGTCGGCGTGATAGAGCGGCAGGACCGTTCGTTCGAGCTTGTCGTAGAGGTCCTGGGCATCGTCCTCGTGGCGCTGGTCGTCGTGGCCGATCGCCCAGCCGGTCACCCCCTCGACCCAGGCCTCGATCCACCAGCCGTCGAGGACGCTCAGGTTCAGGACACCGTTCAGCGCCGCCTTCATCCCGCTGGTGCCCGAGGCCTCGTAGGGTGGTAGCGGCGTGTTGAGCCACACGTCGGCGCCGGCGACGAGCGTCTTCGCGAGCGCCATGTCGTAGTTCGGCAGAAACGCCATGGGGATGTCGCCCGCCAGGCTGCGCATGTGGGCGTAGATTGCGGCGATCAGCGCCTTGCCGCCCTCGTCGCGCGGATGCGCCTTGCCGGCCGTCACGAGCTGGAACGGCTGGCCGCGGTTGATCGCCCGCAGCCGCTCCAGGTCCGTGAACAGCAGGTCGGGGCGCTTGTAGCCGGTCATTCGGCGGGCGAAGGCGATCACCGGCACGTCCGGCCGCATCGCCACGCCGGTCAGACGCTGGACCTCGGCGAGCAGGTCGCCTTTGGCTTCCTGATGCGCCGTCCAGACGGCGTTGTCCGAAAGCTGGTCCGCCCCGGACAGTTCCTCCGGATCGTGCCCCCAGTCAGGGGCGATCTCCTGAAACAGCCGGGCAAAGGCCGGGTGCGTCCAGGTCGGGGCATGAACACCGTTGGTCACGGCCCGGATCCCGTAGCCAGGAAACATGCGCCGGGCCGTCTCGGCGTGGCGGAGCGCCACCCCGTTCACATAGCCGCTGAGGTTGAGCGCCAGGCGGGTCATGTTCAGGCGGTCGGGTCCGGCCAGCAGCTTCATCTGGTCCAGCGGTAGAAAGTCGCCGAGCAGCCGCCCCGCGTCTTCGTAGTCGAAGCGGTCGTGGCCGGCCTCGACGGGCGTGTGGGTGGTGAAGACGCAGCGGTCGCGCACCCTGTCCGCATCGTAGCGCAGCGCGCCGTCGCTCGGCCGGTCGGTCGGATGCGGATGCTCGCGCAATAGCCCGGCCGCGAGCAGCGCGGCGTGGCCCTCGTTGAGGTGATAGGTCTCGATGTCGAAGCCGAGCGCGTGCAGGAGTCGCATGCCGCCGACGCCGAGCACGATCTCCTGCTTGAGACGGTAGGCTTCGTCGCCGCCGTAGAGGCGATCGGTGATCGCGCGGTCGGCGGGATCGTTGTGATCGAGCCTTGTGTCGAGCAGGAGGACCGGGATCGCATGTCCGATCGGGCAGGTCAGCACGTACAGCCACGGCCGTACCCAAACGGCACGCCCTTCGATCCGAACGGCCACCATGGCGTCGAGCGGTATCGCCCAATCCGCCAGATCCCACGGATCGGCGTGATCGACCTGCCGGCCGTCGCCATCGATCTCCTGGCGCAGATAACCCTCCCGGCTGGCGAGGGTCAGGAACACCATCGGCAGTTCGAGGTCGGCGCAGGAGCGGGCGGTGTCGCCGGCGAGCATGCCGAGCCCGCCGGAATAGGTGTGCATCTCCGGCCGGAGCGCGATCTCCATCGAGAAATAGGCGATCCGCCTGCGCGGGAGAAAGGGGTCGATCGGCGACATCTTGTGGCTCCTATGGCCGGAGACGGGTTCCTGACTAGGTCCACATGCCGTAGGCGGGAATGCTGCTAACGTTGAGCTCCACGCCCTTCACGCCGGGCACGTTCCCGGCAGCGACCCGCAGCGCCTCGCCCTGTTCATGCGAATCGACGACTCCCCAGAACTGGACGATGCCGTCCACGACCACGACGCTTACGCCGTAGGTCGGTGCCCAGTCGGCCGTCCGTATCTCCTCGAGGATCTGCTTTCGGATCGTCTCGTCCTCGATGGACGCGGTGTCGGCCGGAGCATGGCGTTGCGCCGCAAGGCCGCGCAGCAGGTCGGCGCGGCTGACGATGCCGACGACCTTTCCGTTGCGCAGGACCGGCACCCGCTTGATCCGCTTGGTCTCCAGGAGATGGGCGACGTCGCCGGCCGGCATGTCTTCCGTGACGGTGACCACGTCGCGGGTCATGACGTCGGCGGCGGAGCGGCCATGCGTCTTCACGTAGTCCGCCGCGTTCTCGCCGGATCCCGCGAAAAGCCGCAGCCACCAGGAGCCGTGCCGATGGCTGCCGTCTTCCGCGCGACGCAGGAAGTCGCCTTCGCTCACCATCCCGACCAGCCTGCCGGCGCTATCGATCACCGGTACGGCGCTGACGTGCCGTTCGAGGAGAAGCCGCGCCACGTCCGACACGCCGGTCTCCGGCGCGACCGAGACGACGGGCGTCGTCATGATGTCCTTCGTCTGCATCATCATCGTCCTCCCAGCGCATCGACGACCGCGCCGATCCCCAGGGCGGCGTTCGTCTTGGCAATAGATTCGTGAGGGTCGCGCACCTGCCCGACCAGAGCCCGGATCGCATCCACCGTCTCGGGAATGACGATCGCCTGGTTGTCGACCATGTAGCCGTAGAAGAGCTCGTCACCCTCGACCTTCAGCATGTCGGCCCACAGCGCCACCTCGTAGAGGTTGTCGTGCGGGCGGCCGAGATCGGCCATCAGCTCCTTGACCGCGTTGATCGCCGTCAGCCCGTCCGCCATGCGGATGAGCGCGATGCGCGGCGACGCGCGGAAGGCGTCCAGCACCTCCTCCTTGTCGGCCGGCCGCGTCAGCTGCACCGCCCAGTAGTGCAGGTGCGCCAAGGTCTCCGGCACCTTCACGGCCATGGTGATTACGTCGAGGTCGGGATCGACGCTCCGGGCGTCGGGTCCCTGGTGGCTCGGGATCCCGGGCTCGGGCACCAGCGTGTTCATGATGCCGCCCAGATGGCTCTCCCACGGGTCAGTGGCGCGGCGCAGCAGCGTCCCGCGTGCGCGGCGCAGCAGCCCGGCATGCTTCAGCGCCGTGAGGGTGCGCACGATCGAGGTGGTGTTGCAGGAGACGACGCGCGTGCTGTCCCCGCCGAGCGCGCTCTCATAGCTGGCCTCGGCGACGAAGGAGTGGCCGGTCACTTCGTGCTTTTCGCCGCCCTGGACGATGAACTTGATGCCCCTCTGGCGGTAGATCTCCACGTTCTTCGCCGCCACGCGCTTCGGCGTGCAGTCGACGACGACATCCGACGCGCCGAGAAGGTCGTCGAGCGTGCCGGCGACGTCGAGCCCGGCATCGCGCATCGCCTGTGCATGCTCGCTCGCGGCGCCGAAGAGGCGGTAGCCCTTCTGGGTCACCATCCGCGCCCGCCAGTCGGCGCTGATGTCCGACACGCCCGCAAGCTCCATGTCGTCCTGTCGCGCCACCGCGTCGGCCACGCGCTTGCCGATCACGCCATAGCCGTTGACGGCGATCCTGGTCCTGCTGCTTGCATTCATCTCTTTCTCCTCGGGTAAGCGTCGATACTGTTCGTTGGCTCCGGGGCGGTTGGGCGGCTCCTGTGCATCGCTACAGTCGTCCCGAACGGGCGACCGCCCGCACCAGCCGGAACGACAGCCAAAGCGCGAGCGCGTAGCCGAACAACGCGAGCAGCGGCAAATCGCCGAACACGCGTGGCCCGGCGCTGTGCAGCATGAGCAGCGAGGCCGCGACATAGAGGCCGAGCGCGATCATGGCCAAGGCGAGGCGGTTGCCGGTGCGGTCGAGATGCGCCTCCAGGCTCTCCAAGCCCTCGCGCCGCATGAGCAGGAGGGGCCCGCCGCCCTCGCGCTGCGCTCGGTGCAACCAGGTCGCGATCATCCCCGGCAGATCCTGCGCGGTCAGAGCGGCTTCGGTCTTCAGCCGGGTGAAGGCCGAGGCGGCCGCATCGCCGCGCAGGACGCCCTCCATCATTTCGCCGCCCCGCGCCAACAATGTGTCCAGGACCTTGAATTCGGGGTCGAGCGTTCGCAGCGCGCTCTCGACCAGGTACAGTGCCCGCATGAGCACCACGAGGTTGTGCGGAACGACGAAATTCTCGCCCGAGCCCAGCCGGGCGACGCGCAGCACGGCCTCGGCGAGCGACCAGTCCTTGAGCGGCAGCGCGGCATAGTCGGATAGGATCTCCTCGATACCGCGGATGAAGGCGGGACGGTCGATCGGCTCGCCGAGCAGGCCCAGATCGACGGCCGCGTCGAGCATCCATGCCGCGTCCTTGTTCACGAACGCCTGAAGGTAGAGCGCGAGGGAGCGGCGGGTGCGGCCGTCGAGATACCCGACCAGCCCGAAATCATGGAAGCAGAGGCGTCCGTCCGGCATGACGAAGAGGTTGCCTGGATGGGGATCGCCGTGGAAGAAGCCGACCACGAAGAACTGATGGAGATAGGCGTCGATCAGAACCTGCGCGAGCCGCGGGCCGTCAATAGAGGGGTGGCCGATGCCCAGCCCGCCGCTCATCTCCTGCACCAGCACGGCCTCGGCATAGAGATCGTCGATCACGTCCGGAATGTTGAGCCCCGGCCATCCGCGGAAGGCTTCGCCGAATCGGCGGATGCTGCGTGCCTCCTGCCGAAAGTCCGCTTCCTTGCGGAGATTAGCCCAGATCTCGTCGACGATGCGGAGCGGCTGGTAGCGCTGGAGGCGTGGTGCCAGCACCAGGATGAGGCGGCCTATGCCGACGAGCGCGTGCATGTCGCGATCGATCTGGACCCGGATGCCGGGGCGACGGATCTTGACGATGACGGCGCGCCCGTCCGGCAGGCGAGCCCGGTGCACCTGGGCGATCGAGGCCGCTGCCATCGGTTCCGTCTCGAACGCCCCGAAGACCTGCTCGACCGGTCGGCCGAGCGCGACCTCGACCGCATGCCGCGCTTCCGCGCCAGGGAAGGGCGCGACGTGGTCCTGCAGCCGGCGGAGTTCGGCGAGCCAAGTATCGGGCAGCAGGTCGCGGCGCAAGCTGAGCGTCTGCCCGAACTTCACGAAGGTCGGGCCAAGCCGCTCGAGCGTGATGCGAAGCCGGCGCGGCAATTGAGACCCCTCGGCCGGCGTGCCGCGCAGGCGCTCGACCGTCGCCGCGCCGAGCAGGCTGGCGGCGCCCGCGCCGATTCGGAGGAGCCGGCCGCCGATCATGAGGCGAACGCTCGCTGGGCGGTCCTCATGGCGCGACGTCCTCCGCCCTGACGTCCCGGCGCTCCCAGTCGGTGATGTAGTCGCGTGTCAGCGGCACTGCGTCGCGCCGGCGCGCGAGCTGGAGCTGGAACACCATCATCGGGCCGTTGCGGAACGCGGCCTCGCAGGCGGCAAGGTAGAACTCCCACATGCGACAGAAGCGCTCGTCGTAGATGGCTTTCGCGCGGTCGCGGTTGGCCTGGAAGCGCTCGAACCAGTGCCGCAGCGTCTCGGCATAGTGTAGCCGCAGGATCTCGATGTCGGTGACCCAGAGTCCCGAGCGCTCGACGGCCGCCAGCACCTCCGACAGCGCCGGGCAGTAGCCGCCCGGAAAGATGTACTTGCGCAGCCAGGGATCGGTGGATCCAGGCGGATCGGCCCGTCCGATCGCATGCACGAGGGCGATGCCTTCCGGGTTCAGGCGTTGGCGCAGCGTGTCGAAATAGGTGCGGTAGTGCGCCACCCCGACATGCTCGAACATGCCGACGGAGACGATCCGGTCATAGGTTCCCTGATCCTCCCGATAGTCGCGCATGACGAAACGCACACGGGAGGAGAGGCCGGCGGTGACGGCACGTTCAGTTGCAACGGCGAGCTGCTCCTGCGAGAGCGTGAGGCCGGTGACATCCGCCCCTGCCGTCTGCGCCATCTCCAGCGCGAGCCCGCCCCAGCCCGAGCCGACGTCCAGCACGCGCATGCCGGGCTCGAGCAGGAGCTTCGCCATGATGTGGTGTTTCTTTTTCTCCTGCGCGTCTTCGAGCGACTCGGCGCCGGTCTGGAAATAGGCGCAGGAATATTGCCGGTCACGGTCGAGGAACAGATCGTAGAGCGCACCAGACAGATCGTAGTGATGCGCGATGTTGGCGCGCGCCCGCGCGAGGCGATTGTCCTGCTGAAGCCTGCGTAGCAGGCGGTCGAGTTCGCCTCGCAGCGCGCCGATCGGATGCTGGTCGAGGGCTTCGAGATTGCTGGTGCAAAGGTGTAGGAGGTCGCGCAGCGTCCCTTTCTCGATCGAGATCGTACCGTCCATGTAGGCTTCGCCCAAGGCGAGCGACGGGCGAAGAAGGATACGCAGCGGCAGCAGCGGATCGCAAAGTCTGACCGTGACGTCTGGACCGCTGTCGCCGGGGCCGAAGGGGTGGACCCGGCCGGTCGCATCGATAACTGTCAACCGACCGGTCCGGATCACCTCGGTGAGAAGTCGAGAGAAGAACGGCAAAGGAGAGCGGGCGGCTCCCTCGGGGTACGCGGCCGGAACATCTGTCTGGGGCTGAGTGGACATTTCTTCGCTTCCGCGGACATCATTGTGTCTTCCCGCGCGATCACTGCGCAGGTCGAGGTGACTTCCCGGCTTCGCCATGGGGCGGAGCTCGCTCATGACGCGACGCGGCATAGTGGTCTGGCGCGGCCAGGAATGCGGCGCGGCAAGCGGCGGAGCAGAAGAAATATGCCCAGCCGCGATGCTCGATCGGCTCGGCCTCTCCGAGATCGACTGTCTTCCCACAGACCGGATCGGTTACCTCCATTCCGTGACCTCCTCTCTGAAGAACCATGCCTTTGCCAACGACGCGCTCGTTCGCCTGGGAGCGAACGCGCACCGGAGCATCAACACCACCAAGACGTTTCTCGCACCTACCCGTCGTGAACAGGCGTCGTTCTCCCGGAAAGACGCGGAAGCTCTGAAGTCCTTACAGTGGAACCTCGCGCAGACGCGGCTGCCGTCCTTCTGGTCACTCGGAAAGCGCTTCCGAGGCCCCGGAGTGCCCCTTCATGCTCCAGGCAAGCGGGAGCCTACCCGTGCTCTCCAGGCTTCGGTCGGGGCTCGCCCTGGGCCAGGTTTCCATCATCCGTGCTGGACAGCAGTGGCTGCGGCCATGCGGACGCCGGACGGGGTGTCGGTCCCGCCACCCACATCGCGTTCGACGGATCGGCCGATCGTCTCCAGGTCTCCGGACGAAAGCGTTTCCTGATTCAACAGGCTCTCCGCCGCACGGCCAAGCAGGTCGCGGTTCGTCGAAAGTATCGACACCGCGCGCTGGAACGCCGCGTCGACCAGCTCGCGGACGGCGGTATCGATCGCCGAGGCCGTTTCCTCGCCGTAACGCCGCGGCTGCCAGCTCGCGCCGCCGGCTCCGCCCAGGAAGGGCGCGGCGTCCGTCTCGTAGGCGACCTGCCCCAGCTTGGGGTCCATCCCGAACCGCGCCACCATCCCCCGCGCGATCTCGGTGGCTTTGACGAGGTCGTCGGCCGCGCCAGTCGACACCTCGTCAAAGACGAGACTCTCGGCGGCCCGCCCGCCGAGGAGGACGGCCATGCGGTTCATCAGCTCCTTCCGGTCCATCAGAAAGCGATCCTCGAGCGGGCGCTGGATGGTGTAACCGAGGGCCGCGACACCGCGCGGAATGATCGACACCTTCTGCACCGGATCGACGCCCGGCAGCGCCATCGCGACCAGGGCGTGCCCCATCTCGTGATGGGCGACCACGTCGCGCTCGTGCGGGTTCAGGAGGCGGTTCTTCTTCTCGAGACCGGCGACGATGCGCTCGATCGCCTGCGTGAAGTCGTCCAAGGTGATGCTCTCGGCGTCGCGGCGGGTCGCCAGCAGCGCCGCCTCGTTGACCAGGTTCGCCAGGTCGGCCCCGGTGAAGCCGGGCGTGAGCGCCGCCAGATCTTGGACCGGCAGGTCAGGGGCCAGCTTCACCTTCTGCAGGTGGACTTTCAGGATTTCGCTGCGGCCTTGCTTGTCGGGCCGGTCGACCAGCACCTGGCGGTCGAAGCGGCCGGCGCGCAGCAGGGCCGGATCGAGCACTTCCGGGCGGTTCGTCGCCGCCAGCAGGACGGTGCCGGCGCTCGGGTCGAAGCCGTCCATTTCGGAGAGTAGCTGGTTAAGCGTCTGCTCCTTCTCGTCGTGGCCGCCGCCCGGCATCATCGCGCCGCGGGCCCGCCCGAGCGCATCGAGCTCGTCGACGAAGATGATGGCGGGCGCCTGCTTGCGCGCCTGCTCGAACAGGTCGCGGACGCGGGCGGCGCCGACGCCGACGAACATTTCGACGAACTCGGAGCCGGAGATCGAGAAGAAGCGCACGCCAGCTTCGCCCGCCACCGCCCGCGCGAGCAGGGTCTTGCCGGTCCCCGGCGGTCCCACCAGCAGCACCCCCTTCGGCATGCGCGCGCCGAGCCGGCCGTAGCCCTGGGGGTCCTTGAGGAAGGCGACGATCTCCCGCAGCTCGTCCTTCGCTTCGTCAACACCGGCCACGTCGGCGAAAGTCACCTTGGTGTCCTTCTCGACATACACCTTGGCCTTGGACTTGCCGATGGCCATCAGGCCGCCCCCTTGCCCCATCGCCATCGGCCTGATCAGGAACATCCAGAGCAGGACGAAGAGGAGCATCGGCATGAGCCAGCTCAGGACGCTTTGCAGAAGACCGGGGCCCGGCTCGCCGGAGAAGGTGATCCCCTTGCTGGCCAGGGACTCGGCCAGATCCTGCGGGACGCGCTCCACCGTGAAGTGCTGCGGCTGGCCCTCCTGCATCGCGCTCTGACCATCCGTAGTCTTGTAGGCGCCGGTGATCCGGTCGGGGCCGACCACCAGGTCGGTGACATTGCCCTGGTCGACGAGCTGCTGGAACTCGCTATAGGGGATCGTCTCGATGTGGGTCGGCTGGAACAGCAGTTGCTGGATCCAGATCACCGCGAGAGTTGCGGCGATGACGTACCAGAAATTGATCTGATGCTCGCGTTTCATGGTTCGGCTTCATGGTGCTGTGTATTGCGGTGCGGCGCGCAGCCGGCGAGAGCGGATAGTTCCGAAATGGACCCCGGAACCTCAGCCGTATATCGGCGGTGGACATTTCCGAACTCGTCCAGCGCCGCGCGCGCCGCCGCAAGGGCGCCGAAATTTCCGAAAGGTCTCCGCATCATCTCCTCCAGGTTTCCCGGCCCCGGCGGGGTCGATCCTTGGCTTCGGCCGCCGTCAGCCGCATGCCGTGGCGCCCGCGATCCCGAGAGCCCTTTTCGGCCTCATGCGATTCGTTCCGCGAAGCGGTTCCAGCGCGCGAGGCTGCGCTTCGAACGCCGCATGTAAAGGGCGCCGAAAAGGCCGCCGAGAAGGCCGCCCAGCCCGTCCACGATCAGATCCCACATGGTATCATCGAGCGGCGCCATCACAGGCGATCCCTGCGCACCGGCGCCCAGGGTGGCGTCCGCCCCGAATTCGGCGATCTCCCAGAGCGCCCCCGCGCCGAGGGTCAGCAGGAAGATCGCAGTGAGGTTCAGGACGAAGCCAGTCCGTATTCGACAGGTCATTCTCAGCGCATAGATTGCCAGGAACGAGATGATCGCCAGCAGGCCGGAATTGCCGCAGTGGATCAGCTTGTCATAGAACGGCAGCGTTCCGTAGAGGTCGAGAAGTCGGCCGAGTGTCATGTCGGTGACCAGCCACCAGAGGACGAACAGTTCGATCTCGACGGGAATGGTCAGCCTGCTCGAGCGCGCGAGCAGGGAAGGCGCAAGGATGAGCGTCAGCGCGCCGAAACAGAGAAGTCCGTAGAGAACCGCGCCCTCCAGAAGGTGGAAGGCGGCCGTCGCCAGAATGAGGGCGCGCAGCAGCCAGGCGAGCCGGATCTCCCACGGCGTGGCCACGCCCGGCTCGTCGCGTTCGGCCTCCGCCGGGCCGGAACCGTGCCGCGGCGCCGCCTCCGTCTCCCGACGAGGCCCCGATGCGTGCGCAAGGCCGCGGAGGCTCACGACGGCCTCCGCGCCGACAGTCGGCCCAGCCTCGGGATGAACCTGGGCACGTCGGCCATGTAGCGGCGGTAGTCCTCACCGAACTCGGCCAGCGCCGCCCGCTCCTCGCCCTTCGCCAGGCGCACATACATGAAGACGAGCACCGGGAACATCGCGAGCGTCAGCAGCGTCGGCCATTGCAGCAGGAAGCCGAACATAACGAGGATGAAGCCGACATATTGCGGGTGGCGCACATAGGCATAGGCGCCGGTTGTCGCGAGCGTGCGGCGGCGCTGCGCATCATAGAGCACCTTCCAGCCGGCCGAGATCAGCACGAAGCCGCCGCCGATGAAAGCAAAGCTCAGCAGGTGGAACGGACCGAAATGAGGGTTGGCCTCCCAGCCGAAGAGCATCTCGAGGAGATGCCCGGCATCGTGCGATAGCCAGTCCACGCCAGGATAGTTGCTCTGCAACCAGCCCGAGAGCAGGTAGATGGTCAGCGGGAAGCCGTACATCTCCGTGAACAGCGCCACCAGGAAAGCGCTGAATGCGCCGAAGGAGCGCCAGTCGCGGCCCGTCCTCGGCTTGAAGAAGCTGAAGGCGAAGAGGATGAAGATCGCCGAGTTCAATACGACCAGGAACCAGAGGCCGTAGGCGGGGGCGCTTTCGGTCATCGCAATACGTCCGTTCCGTAGGTTCAGTGGCGATGGTCGCCGGGTTCCCGGCCGCCTCCCGGCGGAGGGCCGTTTTCGTCGCTGCCAGACCCGTGACCCCCATGACCCCCATGCATGAAGAAATGCATGCCAATGCAGAGACCGAGGAGGAGCAGCAGCGGCCCGACACCGCTAAGGTGCGCCCAGTGTTCGGAGACGAGGTAGAAGCCGCCCACGGCGAGGAAGACCAGCAGGACCATGTTTGCGCGCGAGGCGAAGAATCCGCGCCGGTTCTCTCCATGATCCATGCTATCCTCCCACGCTGCACGCAGCGTCGCTGCGCAATCTGAAGATCGTCGCCGCGTCCCGGCAGCTCATCCGACCGCCTCCGCAGGGCGGGCACTTACCGCCGCGTCGGGCCCGCCGCGATCAATGCCCTCCAATCGCGTGCGCTTGAGTAGCAGGGCGTTGACCGCGACCAGCGCCGAGCTGCCCGACATGGCGAGCGCCGCGACCTCGGGGCTGACGACGAGGGGATAGAACACACCGGCGGCCATCGGAAAGGCGACGACGTTGTAGGCGACCGCCCAAAACAGGTTCTGATGCATCTTGCGCAAGGTCGCGCGCGACAGCTCGATCGCGCCGACGATGTCGTAGGGGTCGCTCCTCATCAGCACGACGTCGGCGCTCTCCATCGCGACGTCGGTGCCGGCGCCGATGGCGAAGCCGACGTCCGCCTGGGTCAGCGCCGGCGCGTCGTTCACGCCGTCGCCGACCATGCCGACCCGCTTGCCCTGGGCCTGCAGCTCCTTGACCTTGTCGGCCTTCTGGCCCGGCAGTACGTCGGCGAGCACGATCTCGATGCCGAGCTCTGACGCGATACGCTTGGCGGTGCCCTCATTGTCGCCGGTCAGCATCGCCACTTCGACGCCGCGCTCACGCAGCTTGGTGACCGCCGCCTTGGCGCTCGGGCGTGGCGCGTCGGCGATGGCGACGAGGCCGAGGATGCGGCCGCCGCGGGCGACATGCACCACCGTGCGACCGGCGCCCTTGAGCCGCTCCGCTTCCTCCGCGAGCGCGCCGAGCTCGATCTTCTCTTCATCCATGAGCCGGCGGTTGCCGAGGAACACCGTCTCGCCTTCAATCTCGGCTCGCGCGCCCTTGCCCTCCAGATTGAGGAAGGCGCGCGTCTCCGGCACGTCGAACCCCTCGGCCCGCTCTACGATCGCCAAAGCGAGCGGGTGGTCGGAGCCGCGCTCGACCGCTGCCGCCGTCCACAGAACCTCGTCCTCCGTCCGGCCTGCGGCCGCGACGACCTCGACGACGCGCGGTTGGCCCATGGTCAGCGTGCCGGTCTTGTCGAAGACGATGACATCGAGCTTGGTCGCGTCCTCGAGAGCGCCTGCGTTCTTGAACAGGATGCCGTGCGTGGCGCCGAGCCCGGTGCCGACCATGACGGCCATCGGTGTCGCCAGCCCGAGCGCGTCCGGGCAGGCGATGACGAAGACGGTGATCGTCAGGGTGAGGGCGAACAGCAGCGGCGAGCCGATCCACCAGAACCAGGTCGCGAAGGTCGCGAGTCCGATCAGGATGGCGATCAGCACCAGCCATTGCGAGGCGCGGTCGGCGAGGAGCTGGGCTGGCGCCTTGGAGTTCTGCGCCTCCTGCACCAGCTTGACGATCTGCGCCAGCGCCGTGTCGGCGCCGACCTTTGTCGCCCGGTACTTGAAGCTGCCGCTCTTGTTGATGGTGGCGCCGATGACCTGATCGCCCGGCCCCTTGTTCACCGGCATCGATTCGCCGGTGAGCATGGATTCATCGACCAGCGATTCCCCTTCGACCACCTCGCCGTCCACCGGGATCTTGTTGCCCGGCCGGATGATCACGGTCTCGCCGGCCTGGACCTCCGAGGTCGGGACTTCGACCTCGCGTCCGTCGCGCACGACCGTTGCCATCGGCGGGGCGAGATCGAGCAGCGCCCGGATCGCCGCCGAGGCGCCGGCGCGCGCCCGCATCTCCAGCCAGTGGCCGAGCAGGATGAAGACGAGCAGCACCGCCACGGCCTCGTAGAACTGCACGCCCGGGAAGAAGAAGGTCGAGCCGACGCTGAAGACGTAGCCGGTGCCGACGGAGAGCACGACGAGCACCGCCATGTTGAGCACCCCGTTCCTGAGCGCCCGCCAGGCGGCAGTGAAGAACGGCCAACTCGGATAGACGATCGCGATGCTACCGAGGAAGAAGAGCCACAGATCGAGGTCCAGGCCGAAGGGTGGCGCAGGCGGTGTGAATATGCCGCCCATCGGCGAATAGATGAAGATGGGTATGGTGAAGACGAGCGCGATCCAGAACCGGTTGCGCATGTCGCGCACCATGGCGGCCATGTCCATGCCGGACCCATGGCCCATCTCGTGCGCCATCTCGTCCTGCGCCGGCGTTCCTCCGCCGTGGCCCCGGTGGCTCGTCGGCGCGGGCCTCACCTCCGCTGGCGCCGCCGGCTCGCACACATGCCGCGGCGTCACGCTCCCGCGGCAGCGAAAGCCGCAAGAGTTCACCTTGCGCCGCAGCCTCTCGACGCTCGTGATTGTCTCGTCGTAATCGACGGTGACGCTGCCGGAGGCAGGGTTCGCCGAGGCCCGACGAACACCCTTCTCGGCGCTCAACTGCTTTTCGAGGCCGAGATGATCGAGCTCTTCGAAGAGGCCGCCCACCTCAAGTGTTACCGTGCTCAACACCAACCTCCCAGGACCCGCGGCTCATGATGCATCGTAGATCGACAGGCGCCGCGACGAGCGGCACCTGTCTTCTGCCTGATCCCTGGATCTCAGCTGCCGCAGCAGCAGCCCTTCGACTTGCCTTGCGCCGCCTCTCGCGTCTTCGCCCGCTGGTCCGCCGAAGACTGTTCGGGTGCGGCCGAGGGCATTGCAGTCGCGGGCTTCGCCGAGTGGGCTGGCGAGGGCTCTCCATGACCGCAGCAGGAACCCTCGGCCCGAGTCGCCGAATCGACGTTCGAAACCTTTGTATCTTTGTGCATCGCCATCATCCTTTCACATGCGTCCGCGCCTTGATCGCGGCCGGACCGCCCTTCAGTCCTAAAGACGCGACGACGTACCCGGCATTACAGTTCATTGTTGTCCGTCAGCCTCTCGCGGCGCCGTCGTGCACGTTCGGCCTCTTCGCAGCGGCAGTCGAGGAAGCCGTGGATCGGGCAGGTCAGGCACATCTCCTCCAGCCGCTTCTTCAGCGCCTGGCGGCCGCGGTGGAGCCTCACCGTGACGTTGTTCAAGGTGACTCCGAGGCTGGCCGCCACCCGTTCCCGCGGCTCTCCCAGCAGGTCCACGCGCCAGATCACCTCGGCGTAGTCCGGCTTGAGCGTGGGCAGGAGCTTGTAGAGACAGTTGCACACCGCCTCGTCGAGCTCCTCGTCAGCCTCGATCTTCAAGGCTTCAATGTCGTTCGGATTCATCACCGCCTCCCGCTGCCGCCGCCTGGTGGACCGACGCTGATGGTCGACGATGGTCGTGGCGAGGATCCGGCTCAGCCAGCCACGGACCGACCGCACGTCGCGCAACTGGGTCGACCGCTCGATTGCCCGCAGCATGAATGCCTGCAAGACGTCCTCGGCGGCTTCGGAGTTGCCCAGTCGCCGTTGCAGAAAGCTCAGGATCTGCCGACGACTCTCCACGAGCGCCCGACGCACGGCAGCATCAGCCGCCTTAGTTGCCGCGTCGCGCTCATCGTCGGCGCTTAAGCGGTCGTCCGGATCGTCGCCAGTCATCGTCCACCTCCTATCCTTCAGACGCCCAGCCTACCGACGCCTTACACCGGTGGCGTCTAACGAAGGGACGAGCTTTGACGCCGGGCCTCGGTGGACGCAGCAATATTGGAGCAGGGGGCGCAAGGCACGCCCTAACGGAGCATGCGGAACGGCGGGGACCAAGATCAGGAGATGCCAACGCTCCGGACAGGCGCGCAGGATGTGGACGGCACTGCGAACGGATCGCCAGAACGATATACGCCGAGCCGAGTGAAACGAGAATCGCGTTGTCACAGATCGTTCAGCCAAGGCTGCTTGTCGAGACGGTCTGCGCCGTCAGCATGGATAGGTGGTGCAGCCCTGGAACGCCCGTCCCTCGGCCGCGGCGGTGGCTTCGCCACGGCGGTGGGCCCAGGCCACCAGGGCGATCGCCGCGAGCACCAGGGCGAATCCGACGAGGTGGACCCAGTGGAAGGCCTCGCCGAGCCAGACGTACGACACCAGCAGACCGCTGGCCGGCATAGCGCCCATGAAGCCCGACGCCGTGCTCGCCTGGACCGACTTGAGGCCGTAGAACCACAGCATCGTGCCGATCCCGAAGGGGCCGACTCCCCACCAGGCGAGAGCGATCCACTGCTCGGTGCTGGGGGTTGCGAAGTCAAACTGCGCGGCCTGAAAGAGGCCGGGCCCCGCGAACAGGGCCGCGGCGGTCCAAGCGGCCAGCGGAATCAGCAGGACCGGCCGCACCTCCTTGGTGACGCGCTTGGCGAGGAGGGAGTAGGCCGTCGCGCTGGCTACTGCCCCTAGCACGAGCAGACTGCCGATGACCGACCCCCAGACGCCCTGGCTGCCCAGCTCGGCGCCCCAGGTGTTGATGATAACGACTCCGGCGATCGACAGGCCGACCGCCCCGATCTTGGCCGGACCAAGTTCTTCTCCCAGGAACCAGGCCGCGCCCAGGGCGACGGCGGCGGGGCTGGTGCTCATCACCACGGCGCCGATGACCCCGCTGACGAGAGTCATGCCGCTGAGCAAAAACAGGCTAAAGGCGACGAGACCGATGGCGCCGATTCCCCCTATCAGCAGCCAGTCGCGCCGGCTGATGCTGCGCAGCTCGCGTCGGTAGACAATCAGTAGCGGTGTGGTGAGCAGGGCCGCCAGCGATAGCCGCAGGAACGGCGCCAGGAAAATTGGGAACCCGTCAGTCACGACCTTGGCCGTCGGCGTTCCGCTCCCGAAGACGGCCATTCCGAAGAACAGCGCCGCAAAGACCCCGACCTCTCGCATTCACTGATCTCCCTTGCTCTCCGAGCATCTTGGTAGCCAATTCAGCGGCGGAAGATTTTTGCATTGCGACATGAATATTATAAGACCACGAACAACGGGATCAGAATCCAAAGTAGACCCATGGTGCCCATGCCTTACATTCCCTCATATACTTCCATCATCGTGTCTCTCCTTTCCGCGAGCTTTCCTGTGACCGAGCACGGCTGGCGGTCTCCCGCGCCGTAACGTCTGACGGCTGTCCGGCGCTCAACAAGCGCTTCAAGGCCGATCGGTAGCGCGCCGGGATAACTTTCCACCCGACGGGCAGCAGCGTGATGAACCCGAGCACCAAGACGGTGACGCCGGCGCGCCACAAGTCGCCGGAAGCGAGCTCGTCGCCGAAATGCGCGAGCAGAAAGCTCGCTGGAATAATGCCGAGGAAGGTTGCGACGGCGAAGCGCCAGGTTCTGAGCGGCGTCAGACCGGCGGCGTAGCTGATGATGTCGAAGGACAGGAACGGCATCAGCCGCGTCGCGAATACGACGGCCATCAAGGCAGTTTGCGACCCTACGAAGCGGTGCAGCGCGCCTGTGGGCAGGCGTGCGCCGAGCCATGCCCTGAGCGCGTCATACCCGATGAGGCGGGAAATGCCGAAGGCGACCAGGGCGCCCGTTTCGGAACCTATGGCGACATAGAGCGCGCCCCAGAAATGCCCGTAGGCCGCGCCGGAAGCAAGTGCGATCGGGGCGCTCGGGATCGGGCTCATGACGATGGCCACGGTCATCAGGCCGATGATCAGAAGCGGGCCCAGGGGGCCGAGCCGCATCACCGCCTGCTCGAGCGCCTCGCCATCGAGCAGGCGGTCCAGCATGCCGGTTCGCCACAATAAGAGAGACGTGACTAGAAAGATGGCGAACACCGCCAGCCCGGCGATGATGCGTGTCCAGGACAGACTGGATCTAGCGGCCTGCGTCTCGCTCACACGGGACCTTGGTGACTTCGGTCAGGGAGCCGTTTCCATCGAACGGACTCGACCCTGACGTCTTCGACTCCGAACTCCCTGGGCCGGGTGATGCGGCCGGCGGTGTCCATCCGTGGCGGATGTCGCAACCGAAAAGATGGAGATGCCGCTCCCTCCCGTCTGGTCTGGTCCCGGTCCATCTCCTCCCGAATACACCGCCCACCGTACAGGCTGGGCACCGCTGGACTTTCGAGCCCCGGGCCATCGTCTGGCTGAAGCGCCCGTCATCGCCAGCGTCGAACTGGACCACGCTCATGGAATCACCTTGGCTTCTTGGCGGCCACTCGCGACGTCAGAGTCTCTCGATGACCAGCTTGAGCTTGTCGCGGACGGCTTCGGCGATGCGGGCCAACTCAGGATTGTCGACGGCCTGCATAGACGCCGCCGGGTCGACCGCGGCTACCTCGACACCACCGTCCTCGGTCGCCTGGACGATGACGTTGCAGGGCAGCATGGTGCCGATCTTGTCCTCCGCCTGGAGTGCCTGATGCGCCAGTGATGGATTGCAGGCCCCCAGAATGCGGTAGTCGCGGAAGTCCTTGCCGAGCTTCTTCTTTATCGTAGTCCGAACGTCGATCTCCGTCAGGATACCAAAGCCCTCGTCCTTCAGAGCGTCGGTTACCTGGGCGACCACCTGATCGAAGCCCTTCCCTGACAGGGTCTTTGCGAAATAATATGTCATCGGTCGTCCGCCCTTCTATGTGCAAGATGCTCCATATTCTACTTGGGAGCGGCAACCACATGTCTGATGCGACCGCCGCTTTCCAAGCGTTATTGTTGCTCGTTCATCTCCATCATCATCTTCTGCTGTTCGAGCATCTGCTCCATCATCTGCTGCATCATGCCCAAATGCTCGCGCATACGGGTCATCATCTCAGGCGCCGCCGCACCCATCATCTCCTGCATCTGCTCGCCCATCATCTCGATGTGCTCACGCATGAGCTGGCGGCGCTCGGCGGGGTCCTTCGTCTCACGGGCCTGCTGCATCAATTCCTGCATGCGCTCGAAGGCAGGCCCGGGCATCTGCTGTGTCTGGCCCTGCTGCGGCTTTGTCTCGTGCTGGGCTGCCCATGCGCCGGTTGCGGCGAGGGCGGTGACACCAACGGCCACGGCCAGGGCTTTCAGGCCCGGCAAACGCAAGCCATTCGAATGGGTCGAAGTGGAGTGTAGGGTCATGATCGCTCTCCTTTTGGTCTGGTCGGAAGACGCTGCGCCGGGGGATGCCTCTACGCGCCCGGCTCGGCATCGAATCCTTCAGACGCCCGTCCCGCCGCCTCGTTACACCGGTGGCGCTGAGTACCAACGGCGAGCTTCGAGACTGGGCCTCTGTGGCCGCAACAATGTCGGAGTAGGAGGTGTAAGGCGCGCCCAGTTCGAACGTCTCTAGTTGGTGACACGCTGTCCGCTCAGGTCGCTCGACCGATAGGCAGCACCAATGGTTCAAACGGTAGGCCTCGGGTGCCCCTGCGGGCCGCCGCCGGAGTGTCTCCAGAAGGGCCGATGGGGTTTCTCATGCGTATCTTGTTCGTCACCTCCGAATGTCATCCCCTGATAAAGACGGGCGGGCTGGCCGACGTTTCGGCCGCCCTCCCGGCCGCCTTGGCCGAGCGCGGAATCGACATTCGCGTGATGATGCCCGGCTACCCTGACGCGTTGGACCGGGTCGACCATGTCGGGCCGGCGATACCGCTCGGCGACCTGCCGGGCGAGGATCGCGCCCGTCTTTTGCCTGCGCGATCTCCGGATTCCGGCATGCCGCTTTGGCTGCTCGACTGTCCCAGGCTCTATCGTAGGAATGCCGGCCCCTATCAGGATTTGGATGGCCGCGACTGGCCGGACAACGGTCTCCGATTCGCCGCGCTGTGCCATGCGGCTGTGCGCGTCGCGTGCAACGCAGCGGGACTCGGTTGGCGGCCGGAACTGATCCACACGAATGACTGGCATACCGGACTGGTGCCGCTGCTCTTGGCTGACTCCGCAAGATCGCGTCCGCCCGTCGTCTTCACGATCCACAACCTGGCCTTCCAGGGCCTCTTCGCTGCCGATGCATTGCCGCTTCTGGGCCTCCCCGGCGACACCTTCTCGCCTGAAGGAGTCGAGTTCTATGGTCGGATCTCCTTCTTGAAGGCGGGGCTTCGCTATGCCGATCGCCTGACCACGGTCAGTCGGACGTACGCACGTGAAATACAAACGCCGGAGTTCGGCTGCGGTCTGGACGGACTGCTCCGCCAGCGCTCGCGGCATCTCCTGGGAATACCCAACGGCGCCGACTACGGTCTCTGGGATCCAGCGGAGGACTCAAGCCTGCCGCGTCGGTACAGTCTGGCCGAAATCGGTCGCAAGCGAGATTGCAAGGCCGTCTTGCAATGCGAACTCGGTCTGGACGTGGAGCCGGAAACGCCTCTCTTCGCCTTCCTCAGCCGCCTGACCGAGCAGAAGATGGCCGACACTGTCGCAGAGGCTGTGCCCTGGCTCATCGCGGCGGGTGCCCAGTTTGCCCTGCATGGACAAGGCGACCGCGCCCTGGAAGAGCGATTCAAGGCATTGGCAGAGCAGTATCCGGGGCGCGTTTCCGTGCAGGTAGGCTACGAAGAGCGATCCGCGCGCCGTCTTCTGGCGGGCGCTGATGTTCTGCTCCATCCGTCGCGTTTCGAGCCCTTCGGCCTGGTGCCAATCTATGCTCTGCGCTACGGCACCCTGCCCCTCGTGCGGAAGGTCGGCGGGCTGGCCGATAGCGTTGTCGACGGTTCCACGTCGAATGTCGATGGGGAAGCGACGGGGTTCGCGTTTTCGGGTGACACCCTTGAAGACCTGCTCGGCTGCCTGAGACGCGCCCTCGACACGTTCGGGCAGCCGGTGGCGTGGCGCCGGATGCAGCGTCACGCGATGCGGCAGGATTTCGGCTGGCGAGGACCGGCCGAAGAATATCTTGATCTCTATCGGACGCTCACCGAATCTCGCGCAGAGCAAGACTTCGCCGAGCCCGGGCCCGGGCGTGGCCTGTGGTCCGACCGGAGCTTCCTGCCATCTCCCCCGCCGATGCGAGCACGCACAGCGAAGGGCTGAAGTTAGTACCCACTCATAAAAGGAGACACATCATGAGTGACGATCTGAATGCGAAAGTCCGGGAGCGCGCCTATGCCATCTGGGAACGGGAGAACCGGCCCGAAGGCAAACACCTCGATCACTGGCTCTGCGCCCAGGCGGAGATCGAAGCCGAGCAATCGCCCGTAGGGGACCAGCCGGCGTCTATGCAGACCGAGTCGATAGACGCGGCTGAATCCGCATCTGGAGGAGGCGGCGGGGCCAAGAAGCGATCCAGCTGAGCCCGGTGTAGGTCCGTCCGGTCGCTCTGGAAAGCTTGCTTCTTCTTCGTCGACATCAACGCGGACGAGTATGAGACGGGTCCGGAGTGACTGGACCTTTGGGAATTTTCGGCCGCGGCCTACACAGCGACTTTTTCGGCTGATCTCGTTCCGTGGCGCGAGACCAGACCGACCGCGAGGATGACGAAGACAATACCGGCGAGTTGCGGCCACTCCAAGGTTTCGTCAAAGAACAGAGCGCCGATCGTCAGACCAAAAATCGGGATTAGAAAGCTGAAGGCATTGGCCCTGTTGAGCGGCGTCTTCTCGAGCACCGAGAACCACAGCCAGTAGACGAGCGCCGTGCCGAGCAGGCTGAGCGCGAGGAGGATGCCGACGAACGTAAACGACCATCTGACCGTTGCCGGCTCCTCCGTGGCCCAGGCGATAAGAACGAGGGGGATACTGCCGATCAGCATCTGCAGTCCCATGGCCATGAGGGGATCGACCTTGCCCGCGATGCGCTTGATCACGACGTTGCTGACGGTGACGCCCAACGCGGCAAGGATGATATAGGCAACGCCGAAAATGTAGCTCTGCTGCCCCGGGGCTACAAATTGGGGCGCGGCGATGCTGAGAATGCCGATGAAGCCCAGGAGCAGCCCCGTGATCCCCCGTGCCGTGAGTCGTTCATCGAGGATCAGGCCTGCCAGCATCGCCGCCAGCAATGGCTGGGTGTTGGCGATCACCGTGGCGATGCCGGGCGAGACGAACTCCGCAGCATGAAACATCCCCAGGAAGCCCAGGCTCGTCGCTCCCAAGCCTACGATGGCCAACATCGCCCAGTGCGGCAAACCCTTGGGCAGCGGCCGATGCAGCGCGAGGGCGAGCATAGTCAGCGTAAGGCCTGCCAGGAGCGCGCGCATCGCAGCGAAGGTCAGGTGCGGAGCGAGGTCCAGACCGGCGGTGATCAGGGGGAAGCAGGCAGCCCAAAGCAGCATGACCAGAATGATCTGCGCGATCGTTACGGCAGTCATCTCTGAAGGATCTCCTTTTCTGGCCGTCCGCCAAGAAACTGTCCGGCGATACAATCCGCGGCGATCATGATTCCGTGACCGGAACTTCGCGGATAGGCGACAAGCACGACGGTTCCGAATACTCCGCAGCGCTCGTCGACGCCCGTCTGATCTCTGGCCTTCGTGCGATTTGCATTGACCACCGCTGCTCGCTGACGGGGCGCCCAACTTGTATTGAATGCGGCGCGGCGACGCTCCTTTCCGCAGGACCAAGGCGACAACACGCGTCTCCCGCGGACACTCAGGTGACGGACGATGCGGTTGATCACACCATCTTTTCCCGCGGCGTCATGACCTTCGATCAGGACGAGGACCTTGTCGCGCAGCGGATGAAGTGCTTCCGAGCTTTGCCAGTTCGAACGTTCGAACTACAGACTGTGGAGAACGGCTCGGTAGTCGCCCTCCACGGTCTGGTTGTCGGCAGCCGATGGTGCATCCGGCGACGCGCTCTTGAAGTTTTCTTGGCCATGCGAATTACTGATGGGCCGGGCAACGCAGCGCGGAACCTCCCGCTTGATGGAAGCGGCCCGCGCCAGATATCAATCAAAGAGACGCTTCGGTGATGGCGGCATTACACGCTGGTGCATCTCGTCCGCCCCGATGGCGCCCGTGGGACTCCGGCGCGCAATCGCAGTTCCCGAATCCGCCAACACAGCACGCCCCACAGCGCTCCTCGATCTTCTCCTTCAGGGCCCGGCGCGCCCGATGCAGCCGGACACCGATATTGTTGGTGGTGAGACCGAGGTCGACCGCGATCCGCTCGCGCGACTCCTCCTCGAGATCGGCCCGGCGAATGATCTCGGCATAGTCTGGCCGGAGTGTTGGAACGATGTTCCGGACGCAGCTGCATGGATTTTCAAGCTGGACCGTTCCCGGTTGAACCACCGGTTCTGGAGCCTCCGCTTCGTATGCGGCCTCGGCCCGCTGCCGCGCCGCCCGGCGCCGATAATAATCGGTCAGCGTGTTGCGCAAGACCCGACTGAGCCAAGCGTCGATCTTGCCGGTGGTCTTAGGCTTCTCCGTGGCTCGCACCACTTTGAGGCAGAAGTCCTGGAAGGCATCTTCGGCATCCTCCTGACGGCTCAGGCGCCGTCGGAAAAAGCGCACGAATTCCGATCGGCACTCCGTCAGACGCTGAAGGGTAGCAGCGTCGGGAGCGACGCTTTGGGATGGGACAGGATCAGGGCGTGAAAGGGCTGTCATTGTGATGACTCCATGCGCAGAGGATGGTCGAGCGGTATCGCGACGCGCAGGGAGTATCGAAGCCCGCGGGCGCGTCGGTCAGACGTGCACAGGGAGACGGGGCGGGCGGAATTGACGATCGCTGATCGTGGATCGCTGGTAACGCGGCGGTTGGGGAATCCAACCGCCGGATTGCGGTGCGTGGAAGACGGTAGAAGAGCCCACCGGGAGAAAAGCGCAGGACGCCGGCGAGTGGCAGTGGGATACCGTAGGCGATGTGCCGAGCGTTGCGTCACTGGGCGGATCGGAGACGAGTAACACACCGCTCGCTACGGCCGTCTCCGTCCCGGCGGCCGAAGGATCGGCGTGGGCCATGTGGAAACTCAGACCGGCTATAATCAGCAGGGACAGGAGGAACATCACCCAAGCTCGGGGCGCGCTCCTTCTGAATCGCTCTCGATTGTAGTGGTACATCGAACTTCGCACAGACCATCCATCTTCGGCAAGCTTATGCCACAAAGATAGCTTCGTTATTGATCGAGATCAAACGGCGGTGCGAGACGGGCTTCCTGAGACCTTTGAAGACCTCTACAACACGGTCGGGCTTTCTTGCAGGTTCGTCACGATTCTGTCGCAATCGCTCGCACCTGGCTGCGCATTCCCTCATAGAGTCGTTCGACGTCCTCCCGCCGACACAATCCCGTACCGGCTGATAGGACGGCGGCAGCGCCGGCGGCCATGCCATAGGCGAATGCGTCTTCGGAATCGCGCCCTTGAGCCAAGCCTAAGGTCATGGCCGCGGTAAAGCTGTCGCCGGCACCGACGGCACTTTTTGCAACTACGTCGGGCGCGGCCAGGCGCAGCATGCCTTGGCTGGTCGCGAGCAGCGCACCATCACGGCCCAAGGTCAGCGCGACCAGTTCGGCCACGCCCGAGCCGATCAGCTCTCGCGCCGCTTGCTCCTGCGACGCCTGGTCGGGAAGCTTCCGATCGACCAGGGTCTCGAGTTCACCGAGACTGGGTTTCACCAGATGGACGCCGCGTGCGAGCCCGGCACGAAGCGCGCTTCCCGAGGTATCGAGCATAAGCTTGGCGCCCTTGCGGCGGGCGAGGTCCGCCACGGCGACGTAGAAATCATCGGGGACGCCGCGCGGCAGGCTGCCGCTCGCGACGAAGTAGTCGCAGTCAAGATCCTCCAGCGATTCCAGGAACACTCGCCATTCCGATTCCCCGACCAAGGGGCCAGTGGGCACGAAGCGGTATTCCTGGCCGCTCGATCGCTCATAGACTGCGTGGCTGATGCGGGTGTGGTCCTGGATCGGGACGCGCCGCCGCGGGATGGCCGCGGCGTCGAGCAGGTCGTCGAGAACGCCGCCGGTGGCGCCGCCTGCGAGATAGATGGCGAGCGTCGGGCCGCCGAGTTCCTGGACGACCCGCGCGACGTTGATGCCGCCGCCACCCGGATCGTAGCGTTCGTCCGAGGTCCGGATCTTGTGGATAGGACGTACGACCTCCGCCTCGGCGGCGCCATCGACCGACGGGTTCAAGGTCAATGTGACGATGGCTTTCATCTCATAAATCCTCACGATCGTCGTGCTACAGGGTGGCGGCGCAGTTCAAGTGCATGGCGGCATGCAGGATTTCCCACCGGGATTGGCAAGACACATCTAAACCGACGCCACCACCCTGAGGCGGGTCGCGGCGATAGCTAGAAGGACGGCGCTCGTGCGTGTCCATTACGCCTCGGCATAATGACAAGCTCGGTTGCCCGGACGTACGAAGCGCTCTCAGGAGGGAGAAGCACGGCGTCCCAAAAACGTAGTCCCGGCCCTCCCGACTGTAAGACCGGCGCTACCTTTGGCGTCCTTATCTTCGACATGCGCGATCAACGGTGCGGCCAAGTTCCGATCCGACCTGCATTTGCAGTGGCGCTGCAAAGCCGTCTCAACCTGTTCTTCCGTGATCTATCGGCGCGAGATCTATTGGCTTTGCTTCGCCGGAAGTCGCTGGGGTATCCACTAACGCAGCCTCGCAGGGGACGGTCCTTCCATCCTCGTCCATCGGCGAAGTGCGAAATCATGACCACACAGCCGCTGAAACAAGAGTTCGAGATGTTCCTCAACGCCGCATGGCCAAACCGGGATATCGCCTATCGAGAGGAGGAGCATTCCAGAATTACGGATCCGGAAACTGCGCAAATCTAACTCTAAATAGACAAAAGCAGCGACAGCGACGAATGACGATCGATGTGCGACATCTCGATTACCTTGTCGCCGCCGCCGAGAGCGGGAGTTTCCGACGGGCCGCAGAAGCGCTTCATGTGCGACAGTCGAGCGTCAGCCGGGCAATCCGACAACTCGAGGATGATCTGGGTGTCTCGCTGTTCGAACGACGAGCTACGGGTGCACATCTGACGGACGCCGGACGGCGCCTACTGCACGAGGTGCGACCAGCGCTAGAGCAACTTGAGTTCGCCCGCAAGGCAGCGACCGCCGCTGGCCGCGCGGAGATCGGCGTCGTGCGCGTCGGGATTCTCACTTCGCTCGCCGGAGGATTCTTAAGGGAACTCGTTCGCTACTACGGCCACCGGCACCCTGAAATCACGATCGACATCCGGGATGGCGGCCGTAACGATCATGTCAGCGCGATCAGGAGACGAAAGCTGGATGTGGCGTTCGTGACCGGAGATCGTGGCATTGCAGATTGTCAGATCGCGCCACTTTGGGAGGAGAGGGTTCACGTCGCGCTTCCTGAGGGACATGACTTGGCCGGCAGAAGGCAGGTCGACTGGCCCGACCTGCAAAGCGAGTGCTTTATCGTTAGCCGGTCTGCGCCCGGACCGGAGGTGCACGATTACATCGTCCGCAGGGCGGCCGACTATAGCACCTACCCGAAGGTCCTTTACAAGGCGGTGGTGCAGGAGACACTGATGAACCTCGTTGGCCTTGGGCAGGGGATCACGTTGGTGTCTGCCGCTTGGGCGGATGTAAAGTTCCCCGATCTCGTGCTGCGTCCTTTGAGCGATCCGGCCGACATCGTGCCGTTCAGCGCCGTCTGGTCCCCGGCGAACGATAATCCCGCCCTGCGTCGTTTCATCAGCGTCGCCCATACCTTGGCCGGACGCGTTCGGCGTGGCACCTCCGATTGGGCATCGGAAGCGCTGGCGCTCACTCGAACTGGGCGCGAGTCTTCCGCAAGCGGGCAAAAGCCCGATCCGTCGCCATGAATCGCTTCAGCATGGGCGGAATGAGCTTAGTCGGTTCCGGCGTTGCCTGACCCGTTTCCCGGGCCATGATCTCCGCATAGGCGAGAAGGTCGCGATGGACCTCCGGGGCAAGCTCCACGGTCAGTTTGATGGGCTTGTCGTCAGGAACTGACGAGAGCTTCAACTTAACGGTCATGGCTCAGTTTCTCCATACGGTTCGAGCATGAGATCCCTGGTGACGATGACGCGGACCGGGAAGCCCGGCCTGATCGTCAGCGTCGGTGCGACCTGCAACTGGCGCTGGACGATCTGTTGTCCGGCATCGTTGACCGTGTCCTGCGCGCCGTTGCGGATCGCCTGGATCAGGCGGCCGTCGTCGTCCATGGTGAGTTCGGCTCCGACCGAAAGCAGCGTGGAGAGCCCGGCGGCCTTGGCCAGATCCCACCAGTGGTAGTCCACCCCGTCCTCCAGGCCGGCATAGCCTTGGGTGTCGGCCCCCGGTTGGCGTTCCAGGACGATGGAGCGGCCGTTGGGAAAGATCAGCCGGTTCCAGACGAGGAGCACGCGTCTATCACCGAAGCCGACGTCATTGCTGTACTCGCCGATGATGCGTGTGCCCTGCGGGATCAGCACCATGCTGCCGGTCGGACTGTCATAAATGTGCTGGGTGACCTGTGCCGTGATCTGCCCAGGGAGATCGGACCGGATGCCGGTGATCAGCGCTGCGGGAATGACCGAACCCGCTTGAAGCACGTAGGGTGACGCTGGCGCCATCACCCGATCGGGCGCGACGGTGCGACGGTCCACGGGACCATTGAGGAAAGCGAGATCGCTGTTCTGAGCGGCTGACGGCTGAGCGCCGAGGTTAAGCCCTGCGATCGTTGGCGTTGGGGTTTCGCGCGCTGCACCCGGTGCGGTCTGGAAGAAGACCCGGCTCGTGCGCGCCGCCTCTTCCTCGGCCAGGCGACGTTGCTCCTCTGGATCGACAGCAGGTGCGTTGATTGCTGGCGGCGGGACAGGTTGCCCGCGCTCCTGAGCGTCAAGAATCGGACGACCGAGATCGCCGGGCAAAGCAGGACCGAGCATGGGACCGGTATAATCGCTGGGCAACTCGTTGAGCCCATCGGCAGTGTTGCGATTTTCGGTCGAATAGAGTTCGTCACCGCCGTTTCCGTTCTCCGGTGCCTGGAGCGCGTAGATCAGGGCGCCACCGACACCGAGGGCCGCGACCAGGACGAGGCCCGCCACAACACGCCGAGACAGCCGCGTCACGCGCGGGGGATTTCCCCGCAACCGCATCGGTTCGGCGGTATCGGCGGACGTCGATTCGAGCGGCGCGCTTTCTTCCCTGTTGTCGTCGACATCGCTCATGATGCTGGCCTCCCGTCGGTACGTACGATCCTGACGGTCTGTCGCCGGTCGCCACTGCCAAGGCGTAGTTCGGCGGCCGCAAAGATACGGTCCACGATCAGGATGTTTCGGTAGATGCGGCTGTTGACGATTTGCGGCTCGCCGTCGGAGCCGAGCACGAAGAGCGGCGGCATCTCGCCCTGCACGATCCCGGTGGGGAAGACGATGTAGACCCGCCGCCCGTCGTCGAAGACCGAGACCGGCCGCCAGGGCGGGCTGTCGCCCTGCAGGCCGTAGCGGTAGTGGCGTGCGGAGGCCGCCGGAATCCTAGGGGTGGTCGGTGTCGCGCGCTGTGTGGCGGGCGGCTGCGGATAGGCCCAGGCGACGGCCGGCATATAGGGATCGTCGCGCGAGCGCAGCTCGATCATATAGGTCCGGCGATCGGTGGTGATCACCAAATTGGTCGCGATGTCTGGCCGCGTCGGCTTGACGAGGATATGGACGCGCCGGGATGTGCCCGAACCGCTCTCCGTGTCACCGATGATCCAGCGGGCGGTGTCGCCGGCGGCAATCGGCCCGGCGCCGGTCAGCGCTTCACCCGGTTCGAGCGCGATATTGGTGATCTGGCCGGGCGTGGCATAGACCTGATAGAGTGCGCCCTCGCTCCAGGGATAGATCTGGATGGCGTTATAATAGCCTTCCTGTCGGGGTTCGACACGCGCGGCCGCATTGGCATTCTCGACCTTGCCGGCCGGCGTGGACGCATCCGGGCCACCTCGCGCGACCGTCCAGGCCGGCGGCGTCTGGAGCGGACGCGGGCGTTCGTCGGTCGCGGGGCGCTCCACCGTTGGCAGCGGCGGCACGCTGTCGTCGTAGCTGATCTCGGGCGGACGGTATGTGGCGCATCCGGCGAGCGTCGATGCGGAGATCAGTGCAAGCACGGGTCCGGCTTTACGGAAAGCCGGAAGTGCGGGTTTGCGGACAATCGTGCTCATTGGCCCATCTCCCGCGACCAGTTGATGGCGTTGACGTAGATGCCGAGCGGGTTGGCGCGGAGCCTCTCGGCGTTGCGCGGCGGCTGGATGACGATGGTCAGGATCGCCGTCCATCGCTCGGTGGTGGAGAGCTGGCCGTTCTCGTAGTGGCGTTCGGTCCAGGCAACGCGAAAGGAATTCGGCGAGGCGCGAATGACGCTTGAAACCTCGACTGCGATCTGCTGACGCCCGACCCGCGTGAACGGGTCGTTGGCACGGGCATAGTCATTGAGGGCGAGTGCGCCGCGATCGGTGGTGAACTCGTAGGCGCGGAGCCAGTTCTGGCGCACGATGATCGCGTCGGCGGGGATCGCGCGCACCTGCTCGATGAAGCGCGCGAGATGGAAGGCGATCTGCGGATCGCTGGGCTCGAAGTCGGCTGCCGCGGGGCCGACCGCGTGCGCCTCGCCGAGATTGTCGACCTCGACGACCCAGGGCACGACCGAACCGGTCGTCGATTGCCAGACCAGGGCGCTCGCGAAGCCGCCGGAGAGGATGAGGCACCCAAACGCCATCAGCCGCCAGTTGCGCGCCTGGACCCGCGCCGACCCGATGCGCTCGTCCCAGACCTGGGCCGCGCGCTGATACGGTGTCTCGGGATCAGCGGACTTGCCGTAATGGGTGGTGGATCTCTTGAAGAAGCTCATGAGCGATTCCCCTCGGAGAGATTGACAGAACTGGCGCCGCCATGGCTGTCGCCCGAGCGCACCGCGTGGGCGGCGGCCTGGACGCCATGGGAAAGGCGCTGCGAGCGCTTCATGCGCTTCGCCCAATCAGGCGCACCGTCAGTGGGTGTGGATGGGATTGCGGCGGACCCCGCCGTGCTGCCGCCGTCGCCCAGTGTCCCGCCGGTCGTCTCGAATGCCGATCGAGCGCCCGACTGGAAACTTTGCCCTGCGCTCTCGGCAGCCCTCGTGCCGGCGCGGCGCAAGGGAGAAGTCGCTGCGCGTGCGCCAGTGCTCGCAACCGCGCCGAGACCGGACCCAACGCCTGCCACGCCGGATTGCCCGGCTGAACCGAGACTATAAGCGGTCGCCGCTCCACCTGCTGCTGCAGCACCGCCGCGCGCAGCGGCGGCCGTACCCAAGAGCGCCATGCTGCCGCCACGCGCAGCGAGACCGGCTGCGCCCACACCTGCGAGAGCGGCACCGCCGACGGCCAGGCCGGTGCCAACGGCGGCGCCTGCGCCGAGCTGCGGTCCGCCGGAGACGAGGCCGTTGGCGATGCCCGGGCCGAAGATGCCGAGGCCGAGCAGCGACAGAGCCGCGAGCACCACGGCCATGGCCTCGTCGATCGTCGGCGTGACGCCGCCAAACCCGGCGGTGAACTGTGAGAACAGGGTCGAGCCGATACCGATGATCACTGCCAGCACCAGAACCTTGATACCCGACGAGATCACGTTGCCGAGCACGCGTTCGGCCATAAAGGCGGTCTTACCGAAGAGGCCAAACGGGATGAGGACGAATCCGGCGAGCGTCGTCAGCTTGAACTCGATCAGCGTGATGAAGAGCTGGATGGCGAGGATGAAGAAGGCGAGCAGCACCAGCGCCCAAGCGAAGAGCAGGCAGGCGATCTGGACGAAGTTCTCGAAGAAGGCGACCCAGCCCATCAGGTCGGAGATGGATTCGAGCAGGGGCCGCGCGGCATCGAGCCCGGTCTGAGCGACACGGCCCGGCCGCATCAGGTCAGCGGCGGTGAAGCCGGTGCCGGACGCCATTAGGCCGAGGCCGGCGAAGCTCTCGAAGACAATGCGGGCGAGGTTGTTCCAATTGCCGATGATGTAGGCGAAGGCACCGACGAACAGGGTCTTCTTGACGAGCCGTGCAATGATGTCGTTGTCAGCGCCCCACGACCAGAACAGTGCCGCGAGCGTGACGTCGATGACGATCAGGGTGGTGGCAATGAAGGCCACCTCGCCACCGAGCAGGCCGAAACCGCTATCGATATAGCTGGTGAAGACCCCGAGGAAGTTGTCGATGACGCCGGTGCCGCCCATGGATCATTGATCCTCGTTGTTTCGTTCGGTGCCTGAGGGCGCGTGGCCGAGGAAGCGGTCTCGGGTCTCCGCCCATACCGCGAGGCAGTCGGCATCACGCACCGCCGCCTCTCCCAGCCGCTGGCAGCGGCGTTGTTCCGCCCGCAGTGGATCGACGGAGGGCGAAAGCGCCGGCGCGGACGCCGGCGGTCCCGGATCGTCCTCGCGCGTCATCTCGATCGCCGTCGCCGTGATGGCGAAGGCGATGAAGACGATCGCTCCGATCTGCGCGAGGGTCTTGCCGTCCATCTCTTCCCCCTTTCCGGCCCCTCGGCCCGTCAGTTGCCGTCGTTGAACATCTGCGCGTTGCCGGGCTGGTAACCGCTGCCGGGCGTCAGGAAGCGCTCGCGCTGAACGCGGCCCCGTTCGGCCGCCGCCGCGCGCTCGGCATCGGTGAGCGCCTGAGCCCGGCCGTTGGCGGCGACGACGGCGGTGAGGTCGGCGAGTTGCTGGGCCTGCAATGCGAGGAGTTGGTTGCCGGCCTGGGTCGCCTGCAACGCGCCCGTCGCGCCCTGGCTCTGGCCGACCAGCGCGGACATCTGTGCACGGTTGGTTTCGATATTGCCGACGACGCCGGCCTGGACACGCATCGCGTCCTGCAGACCGCCGACGGTGTTCTCCCAGCGTGAGCGCGCATCAGCGACGAGCTGCTGCTCGGAGGCGTTCATGTCGATATTGGCGTATTTCTGCTGGAAGGCCTGGTCGATCTGCTGGACGTCGAAGGCGATGTTCTGCGCCTGCTGAAGCAGGGACTGCGTTCTTCCCACCGCCTGCTGGATCTGCTGCAAGGAGGAATGCGGCAGGCTCGCGAGGTTGCGCGCCTGGTTGATGAGCATCTGCGCTTCGTTCTGAAGCGAGGTGATCTGGTTGTTGATCTGCTCGAGCGCCCGCGCCGCCTGAAGGACGTTCTGCGCATAGTTGGTGGGATCGTAGACGATCCAGGCCGCAGAGGCCGGCGGCGCCAGCACCATCGGCAGCACCGCGACCGGTGCGGCGATGAGCGTGGCGGCGAAGCGTGCAGCACGCACGCGAGGTTCACGAATCTTCATGGTCAGTCTCCTTCTGGGCTTGGGGGGTGAGATTGCTGAGTTCGGGAATGAGATCGGCTGCCCAGTCGACGCCGCGCTCGCGCAGCCAGGCGGCGAGGAAATCCTTGCGGTCATGTTCAGCGAGGACGCGCGCGATGGCGGTCTGATCGGTCTTGGCGGAGGTCGCGCAAAGCGCCAGCGCCACTTCGCTGAGGCCCAGTTCGAAGAGCCGGTTGCCGCGCCGCGACTGGCAGTAATAGTCGCGTTTGGGCGTGGCCCGCGCGAGGATCTCGATCTGCCGGTCGTTGAGACCGAAGCGGCGGTAGATCGCGGTGATCTGCGGCTCGATCGCGCGCTCGTTGGGGAGCAGCAATCGCGTCTGACAGCTTTCGATGATGGCCGGTGCAATGGCCGAGGCGTCGATGTCGCTGAGGCTTTGAGTCGCGAAGACGACGGAAGCATTCTTCTTTCGGAGGGTCTTCAGCCATTCGCGCAGCTGGCTGGCAAAGCCTTGGTCGTCGAGCGCCAGCCAGCCCTCGTCGATGATGATCAGGGTCGGCGAGCCGTGGAGCCGGTCCTCGATGCGGTGGAAGAGATAGGCCAGAACAGCAGGTGCCGCCCCTGTGCCGATCAGACCCTCGGTCTCGAAGGCCTGGACGCTCGCTTCGCCGAGATGATCGGTCTCAGCATCGAGCAGGCGCCCATAGGCGCCACCGACGCAGTAGGGCCTGAGCGCCTGTTTGAGATCGTTGGATTGGAGCAACACGGCAAGGCCGGTGATCGTGCGTTCCCCGGTGGGCGCCGAGGCGAGCGACGTGAGTGCCGTCCAGAGGTGCTCCTTGACCTCCGGGGTGATCTCGACGCCTTCGCGCAGCAGGATCGCCACGACCCAGTCGGCGGCCCAGGCGCGCTCGGCCGCCTCCTCGAGACGCGAGAGCGGCTGCAGCGAAACGCTCTGGTCATCGCCTTCGGTCAAACCGCCGCCGAGATCGTGCCAGTCGCCGCCCATGGCGAGCGCGGCGGCGCGGATCGAGCCTCCGAAGTCGAAGGCGAAGACCTGGGAACCGGCATAGCGGCGGAACTGCAGCGCCATCAGCGCGAGCAGCACGGACTTGCCCGCGCCGGTCGGGCCGACGACGAGTGTGTGCCCGACATCGCCGACATGGAGGGAAAACCGGAACGGGGTTGAGCCTTCGGTCTTGCCGAACAGCAGTGGGGGCGTCGCAAGGTGCTCGTCCCGTTCCGGCCCCGCCCACACGGCACTGAGGGGGATCATGTGGGCGAGATTGAGCGTGGAGACTGGCGGCTGGCGGACATTGGCGTAGACATGTCCCGGCAGCGAACCGAGCCACGCATCGACGGCGTTGATAGTCTCGGGCATCGCGGTGAAGTCGCGGCCCTGGATGACCTTCTCGACGAGGCGCAGTTTCTCGTCGGCGACGCGCGGGTCGGCGTCCCACACCGTCACCGTCGCGGTGACATAGGCGACGCCAGCATAGTCCGCTCCAAGCTCCTGGAGGGCGAGGTCGGCATCGGCCGCCTTGTTCGACGCGTCGGTGTCGACCAGCACCGAGGCCTCGTTGGTCATCACCTCTTTGAGGATCGCGGCGATCGACTTGCGCTTGGCGAACCACTGGCGCCGGATGCGGGTCAGAAGCTTGGTCGCATCGGTCTTGTCCATCAGGATCGCGCGGGTCGACCAGCGATAGGGAAAGGCGAGCCGGTTGAGCTCGTCGAGCAGGCCGGGAGTCGTCACCGTCGGGAAACCGGTGACCGTCAGGATACGCAGATGCTCGTCGCCGAGCCGGGGCTCGAGCCCGCCGGCGAGCGGCTGATCGGCGAGCAGTGCGTCCAGATACATGGGCGTCTCGGGCACTCTAACGCGGTGGCGTTTGGTGGAGACGCAGCCATGCAGATAGGTCAGAGTCTCGGCATCATCGAGCCAGTGGCATTCGGGCATGAAGGCATCGACCAGGCGCAGGACGCGATCGGTGCGGTCGGCGAAGCCGGTCAGGATTTCGTGCGCATCGACACCCTTGGTCTCGCGGCCTTCATAGAGCCAGCTCTCGGCGCGCGCGGCATCCTCGGCCGGCGGCAGATAGGTGAAGGTGAGGAAGTAGCTCGACTCGAAATGCGACCCGGCTTCCTCGAAGCTTGCCTTGCGCTCGGCATCGACCAGCGCGGAGGCGGGGTCGGGAAAGCGACTGTTGGGATAGAGGTTCGAGGGATGGCGCTGCGCCTCGACGAAGATCGCCCAGCCCGACCCGAGGCGGCGAAAGGAGTTGTTGAGCCTCCCGGCAACCGCGATGAGCTCTGCCGGGACCGCAGAATCGAGATCCGGTCCCCGGAAGCGCGCCGTGCGTTGGAAGCTGCCGTCCTTGTTGAGGACGATGCCTTTGCCAACGAGTGCCACCCAAGGCAAATAGTCGGCGAGCCGGGTGTTGCGGTTGCGGTACTCGGCGAGGTTCATCATCGGCGCGCGCTCCGCTTCAGACGGTCAGATGCGCGGGAATGCGCAGATGGCGGCGGCCGACCTCGACAAAGAGGGGATCGCGCTTGGCGGCCCAGACAGCTGCGAAATGACCGATCGCCCAGATCGCGATGCCAACCAGCCAAAGCCGCAATCCGAGGCCGACCGCACCAGCGAGCGTGCCGTTCATGATGGCGATGGCGCGGGGCGCGCCGCCCAACAGGATCGGCTCGGTCAGTGCCCGGTGAACGGGCACGGAAAAGCCGAGCAGTTCTCCGCCCTGGTCATCCGCACCCGCCATCAGACCAGCGCCCCGCCGCCGAAAGAGAAGAAGGACAGGAAGAAGGAGCTCGCGGCGAAGGCGATCGACAGGCCGAAGACGATCTGGATCAGGCGCCGGAACCCGCCCGACGTGTCGCCGAAGGCCAGTGTCAGGCCGGTGATGATAATGATGATGACGGCAAGGATTTTGGCGACCGGACCCTCGATGGATTCGAGGATCGACTGAAGCGGTGCCTCCCAGGGCATGGAGGAACCGGAGGCATGGGCGGCAGACGCCATCATCAAGGTAATGACCGCAACCGACGTTACGGTCGTCAGTCTCTGACCGGCGTTATGCAGGGTCTGGTTCATGGGAGCGTTCCTTTGCGGCTGGGTTGGAAAGGGCTGTGTCGAGAGCCTCGACAGCGGCCACGACGCGGTAGTCGCCATCGGGGCCGAGGCCTTCGATGCGGGCGAGCTCGGAAAGACGACGGGCGGAACCGCGTCCCGACAGCACCGCCACGAGATCGATGGTCTCCGCGATCAAAGCGCGCGGGACGGTGACGACGGCTTCCTGGATGAGCTGTTCGAGACGGCGCAGCGCGCCGATCGCCGAGCCCGCATGGATTGTCCCGACGCCGCCCGGATGCCCAGTGCCCCAAGCTTTCAGGAGATCCAGCGCCTCGCTGCCGCGTACCTCGCCGATGGGAATGCGATCGGGGCGCAGGCGCAGGGACGAGCGGACGAGATCGGAGAGCGAGGCGACGCCGTCCTTGGTCCGCATGGCGACGAGGTTGGGCGCAGCGCATTGCAGCTCGCGCGTGTCCTCGATGATGACGACGCGGTCAGAGGTTTTCGCGACCTCGGCCAGTAGCGCATTGGTGAGCGTGGTCTTGCCGGTCGAGGTGCCGCCGGCGACAAGGATATTTGCGCGGTTCGCGACGCCGGCCCGTAAGGTGATTGCTTGCTCGGCCGTCATGATGCTGGCGGCGACATAATCGCTGAGGGTGAACAAGGCGACAGCGGGCTTGCGGATGGCGAAGGCCGGCGCCGCCACGACCGGTGGCAGAAGCCCCTCGAACCGCTCCCCCGTTCCGGGCAATTCGGCTGAGACACGCGGGCTTCCGGTATGGACCTCCGCGCCGACATGGTGGGCGACCAGCCGGATGATGCGCTCGCCGTCCTCTGACGACAGGCATTCGCCCGTATCGGACAGGCCCTCGGATAGGCGGTCGATCCAAAGCCGTCCGTCGGGGTTCAGCATCACTTCGACGATGCCGGGGTCTTCCAGGAACGCCGCGATGGCGGGACCGAGCGCGGTGCGCAGCATCCGCGCGCCGCGAGCCATCCCTTCCGATGTGTGAGACGAACTTGCCATTTGATCCCCGAGCTTCTGCGGGGACAATTCAGATGATCCCCATGCGGGGACGATTAAAAGAGCCTGATTTAGAGCTGATTCAACAAGTATTTAACGTCGTAGTAGCATAGCGTGCAAACACAGGAAAATGGCGGCGAGTATACCAAGGCAAGCACCATCCTCCCAAAATGAGAAAGGGAGTTGCATCATGCCGAAATTCATCACGATCGGATATGGCGATCAGGCCGGCTATGACCGGACGCAGGCCGTCAGAGATGCAGCTCACGCACAGGATGCAAAGCTTGTTTCGGAAGGTGCTCTGATGCTGATGGGGTCGCCGGCACCCCGATGCGGGTGCGCAATCCGCATGCCGCGGGTTTGGAAACGCGGGACAGCCCCTTCATCACGTCCGGCTTGCTGATTGCCTGATTCGCCGTGATCGAAGCCCGCGAGCTGGAAGAGGCTGTCCAAAAGCCTCGCGTGCTCCGTGGCTGTCGAGCAGGCGTGGTCCAGGTGTGGCCGCTGAAATAGCCATGGGCCGATGGAAGCGGTGTCAGTTCCGACTGCTGGCGAGGCAGTGGCGATGTTAGTCGAGGATGCCCAGCAGGCGCGCCCGCCCTATTCATCGCCTGGGGCGCCGACATCCTCGGAAATCTCCTGCCGGAGTTTCGGTCCCTTGGCGAGACGGCGGCCAAGCGCAGTGATGAACGCCTCATAGCGTTCCCCAGCCTTGGCGCGTGCGGCCTGGGCGGCCGGTTCCGGCAGGGCCGGCGTTGTCGCCAGCCAGAAGCGAATGAAGATGGCCAGCGTCTCGACGGAGATTCCAACGTCCCGCTCAAGGCGAGACAAGCGGCGGTCGAGTTGATCCAGCCGCTTTGCGACGACGGCCTCACGTCTTTCGGCGTCGTCGGGTGACAGGAAGGAGGCGATCGCCGCCTCCGCGATCATCGACTGCGTTTGCTCTCGGCGCGCCGCATAGTCTGCCAGCATCGCCATGATGTCCGGGTCGAGATAGACGGAGATCTGTGTCTTCTTCCTGCGGCCAGGCATTGGCTAGAGTTCCATCCCGTCCTTGGAGTCGAGTGAGACTTGCCGTGCGACGCGTTGCATCGTGCGGGTCATCCGGCTGTTGCGAGCAGTTTCTTCCTGATCGACATCGACGGGATCGATCTCGAATTCGTTCTCGAGCGGCTCCTTTTTCTCGACGGATCGGGTGCGGCGAAGCTCCGGCTGGTGCCGCCGTTCGGAACCGGTGGTGTCGTCCTCCTCGTCGTCAGCGCTGCCCAAGATGGCGGCCTCTAGCGTCGGCTTCGGCGGCAATGGCAGCGCTGTCCATTCGTCATCCCCGGTCTCGACGGGCTCTGCCTTAGACGGTGGGGGCAGAATGCGATCCTGGAAGCGCCGGTCCTCGTAATAGCGGACCTTCTTCGCGCGGATCGGCGAGGTGCCGGCGACCATGACGATTTCGTCGGCGGGTGGAAGCTGCATGACTTCGCCAGGCGTCAGCAGCGGCCGTGCCGTTTCCTGCCGCGATACCATCAGGTGACCAAGCCAGGGCGAAAGCCGGTGGCCGGCATAGTTCTTCATCGCGCGCATTTCGGTTGCCGTGCCGAGGGCGTCCGAGACGCGCTTGGCGGTGCGTTCGTCATTTGTCGCGAAACTCACTCGGACATGGCAGTTGTCGAGGATCGAATTGTTCGGCCCGTAAGCCCTTTCAATCTGGTTCAGCGACTGGGCGATCAGGAAACTCTTGAGACCGTAGCCGGCCATAAAGGCGAGCGCGCTCTCGAAGAAGTCGAGACGCCCGAGCGCGGGGAACTCGTCCAGCATTAGCAACAATTTGTGCCGCGCTGTCCTGGCCTGCAGGTCCTCGGTGAGCCGCCGGCCGATCTGATTGAGGATGAGGCGGATGAGCGGCTTGGTGCGATTGATGTCGGACGGCGGCACGACGAGATAGAGCGTCGCTGGACGCTTGCCGCCGACCATATCGGTGATGCGCCAGTCGCACCTCCGCGTGACCTTGGCGACGACGGGATCGCGGTAGAGGCCGAGGAACGACATGGCGGTGGAGAGGACGCCGGAGCGTTCGTTGTCCGACTTGTTCAGTAGTTCGCGCGCCGCGCTGGCGACGACAGGGTGCGGGCCTGCTTCGCCGAGATGCGTCGTCTTCATCATGGCGGCGAGCGTGGATTCGATCGGGCGCTTCGGATCGGACAGGAAAGCGGCAACGCCGGCGAGCGTCTTATCTGTCTCGGCGTAGAGGACATGGAGGATGGCGCCGACCAGGAGCGCGTGGCTGGTTTTCTCCCAGTGATTACGCTTTTCCAGCGAGCCCTCGGGGTCGACGAGGATGTCGGCGATGTTCTGGACGTCGCGCACCTCCCACTCGCCGCGTCGAACCTCGAGCAGTGGATTGTAGGCCGACGATTTCGGGTTGGTCGGATCGAACAGCAGCACGCGGCCATGCCGGGCGCGAAAGCCTGCCGTGAGCTGCCAGTTCTCCCCCTTGATATCGTGAACGATTGCCGAACCCGGCCAGGTCAGCAGCGAAGGGATAACCAGGCCGACGCCCTTGCCCGAACGCGTCGGCGCGAAACACAGGACATGCTCCGGTCCCTCATGGCGCAGATAATCTTCCCTCAGCTTGCCGAGGACCACGCCATCGGGTCCGAGCAAGCCGGCAACCTTGACCTCCTCCGGTTTCGCCCAGCGCGCCGATCCATAGGTGTCGACATTCGGCGCCTCACGCGCGCGCCAGACGGACATGAGGATCGCCACCGCGATGGCGAGGAATCCGCCGGAGGCAGCGATGATGGCGCCCTCGATGAAGATCGGCGGGGCATAGGCGTCGTAGAAATACCACCACCAGAAGAAGGCCGGCGGATGGTAGATCGGCCAGCCTGATATCTCGAACCAGGGCGCGCCGAGCTGGGCCTGAAAGCCCAGACGCCAGGCCGTCCACTCCGTCGCCGCCCACGTTGTGGTGAGGACGATCGTGAAGATGATGAGGATTTGGCCCCAAAGGATTTTCGTACCCGACATAGCTCATGATCCACGCAAATACGGGTAGGCTGAGGAGCGCGAACGAAACAGACAAGCCGGTTCCCTCTCAGGTCGCAGGAATGGCGGCTCGCGGATAAACAACGGCGCATCGGGTCGAAGGGAACGGCACTGCATCCATGGGCGCAGTGCGTCGCGCACGCCCGTTCGCAGGATTGCCGCCTATTGGCGGGATGTCGGCGATACCGGACACAGCAAGCCTTCACTGACCCCGTGCTCACCTGCCCAGCCCCCGCTTGCGGCCAAAGCTCCAATCGATGCCACCGTCGCCGCGCGCGACTCCCGAGATGTGGCGGCCGAGATGCTTCTCCATCGAGGGCGTCCAGGGCACGAGCTGGAAGCCGAGGCCGTCATCAATCATCGCGAAGCGTCCGGAGGCGAGCGACAGGCGCTGGCGATACGTGCCGGCGACATGTTCGCCGGTGGCTGCGCGCTGGAAGGACTGCCCGGACTGAGCCGCCATTTTCTCTCCCAGTTCCTCAACCTCGCGCCTGCGAAGCGTGTCGATGAGGTTGCGGCTGAAGACGATCCGACGGCCCTGCCGCTCGGCGAAGCCTTCCCCGATGAGGTGATCGACCCGCCTGTCGAGGGCGCCGCGAACCTCCGCGCCGAACCCGTTTTCGGAGAGTGCGGCAGGCTCGCGCGCGATGTTATGCCGGTCGAGCCAGGTCGCGCCTGACGCGGTCACCTGCCGTTCGATATCGAGATCCGAGCGTACCGCGAGCGCCACGCGGCGCTGGCCGCGGGAATCGTCATAGGCACGCAGCTCGACGATGGAGCCCGGCGCGCTGTCGCCGGCGGCGTTGAGATCGGCGAGCTTGATGTGGTGACTCCGTCCATCGACGCCGTCGACCACGGCGTAGGCGGTGCCTTTCATCTCGTCATCGAGCCCACGCTCGACCAGGCGGCCGACGATGGGCGCGTCGAGGCTTTCGGCCACCAGCACATAGTCCGCCGATCCGCGCTCGATGCCGCGCTCGGTCAGCGCGCGGTGCATGCGCTTGATGATGTCGCGGCGCTCGCCGAGCTCTCGCAGCGTCGCCTCGGCCTTGTCGCCGATCACCCACTGACCGGGGCCGACCTGCTCGGCCAGGCCAAGCGTCTCCAACTTGCGCAGGCGCCCGACCTTCGGAGCATGGAACTCGTCCGGCCGCTCGCCCGCCTGTGGAGCAAGGTCGATAACGCCGCTGCGCCGGCCATCGCGCACGAGTTGGCGGTCTAGTTGCGTCCAGCGCTCAGTTTCGATCTGGCTTTCGAGTGTCCGGCGGATATCGAGGTCGGTGCGAAGGCCAAGCTCCTGGGTGATGAGATCGCGCGCCCGGTCGCGCATCCCTTCCTTGATGTAGTCCCGCGAAATCACGAGGTCTTCGCCATCGTCGCGCAAGCCGCGCACGATTAGATGGACATGCGGGTGTTCGGTGTTCCAGTGATCGACGGCCACCCAGTCGAGCTCGGTGCCGAGATCCTTCTCCATCTGTCCAACCAGATCACTGGTGAAGGATCGCAGGTCGGACATTTCCAGCGCATCGTCGGGCGAGACGATGAAGCGGAAATGATGCCGGTCGTCCTCGCAGCGCTCGGCGAAGGCGCGGCCATCCGCCTCGTCCTCTCCCGGCCCAAACAGCCGCGCCTTCTCTCCGTCCCGGGTGACGCCATCGCGGCGCAGATAATCGAGATGCGTGCCGAGCGGCGCGGCGCGGGCGGAGTGCCGCACGACGCGCGCCTTGACGAGAGCGCCGCGCGAGCGCGCCGTGATGTGGCGATTGGCCTGGATGCTGGCGCGCTGGCCATGGCCGAAGCGCGAGCGGCTGCCGGACGTGACGCGCCCGGATCGCGAGACACCGCCGCCCGCCTTCTTCGCGGCCGCCAGCGCCTGGGCGATGAAGGGCCGCGCCGCCTGGGCTCGCGTCGAGCGGATGCGGCCAGGTCGGATGCGGAACTCGCGGTCATCGACCATGGCATCGCTCCGCAATGTGCGGAAAACCCAACAAATCTAGAATGTTGAACGCTGGGCGCACATTGCGGCGGAGATGGGCAATGTGCGAAACGCGCCAGAAAAACCTACAAAAACAACCGACCGACCGGCGCGCAATGTGCGCCCTTTTATCCTGCCATCGGTCGGTTGTGGCGGCTGCCGCTCCCACACTCGCCCGCCATGACACGCCAGAGCCCGCTATCATGCAAAATGAGCTGGTACACGTCATGGGGCGTCCCTCGGCGCGTTCTGTACGACGAACATCGTCTTCGGATCGGAAGAGTCCTCGGCGTGATGTTGCACCGGCACGGAAGCGGAGTTGCGCGCCGATGGCTTCTCGGTAGTGCGGTCTGCGGCCATACGACGGTCGTTCGAGCGCGGAACGAACAGCGGTGCTTCGCGCCAGTCCGGTGGCGGCGGCGGTCCGGCCGGGGCGTTCACCGACTGCGTTGCGACACCCAGCGCTGGCGCAAGCTGATTGACATACGCGCGGGTTTCGGCGGGCAGCGGCCGACCTGTGGCAAGGTGTTCGTCATAGCGATCAGGTCCCGCATTGTAGGCCGCCAGCATCGCCGGGATTGTGCCATAGCGGTCGTACATTTCGCGCAGATATGCCGCGCCCGCAAGGATGTTGTCGCGCGGATCGAAGGGATCGGATCCGAGGCGATATCGAGCGCGCAGGTGATCCCAGGTCGCCGGCATGACCTGCATCAACCCCTGCGCACCAGCGTGTGAGATGGCGTGCGTATTACCCGCGCTCTCGGCGCGCATGACGGCGACGATCCAGCGTTCGGGAATGCCGAAGCGTTGCGCCGCCTCCGCAACAGGTGCGTCAAAGGGATGATCGGCCTCCTGCTGCATGGTGGGCACCGGCTGAGCATATACGCCGCCGCTCTCGATCAGGCCGAGAGACAGGCCGGAAAGGAGAAGGAGGGCAATGCGGCCGCGATGGCCGCACCGCCGCAGTGCAGAAGGGAAGTGGGCGACGGGCATGGATCAGTCCTGCTCGTCGCGTTTCTTCGGGCGAGTCCAGTGCAAGCCCCAGTCGCGTCCATCCTCGTCCGACTGGAACAGTCGGGCGCGGACCGGAAACGGAAAGGCAGGGTCGTCGAGGACGACGGAGATATAGGTGCCGGCCCGTTCGCCGGTATGTTTCCAGCCGGCACCGACCTCGGGGCCGGTCTCGTCGCCGAGATGAACCCGATAGGCGGGCGCATTCTCGCTGTCGGCATTATCGGCGGTGACGAAGGTGAGTTCGCAGTCGAACGAGAGCGAGCGGATACGTCCGGCATAGCCGGTTGGCGTGCGGGTGAACTGACCGATCTGGGGCATTGTGAACTCCTCTTTGGTTGCGGTGGGTTTGCGGAAAGGCGCGCGTCGTCACCGCGTCCGCGCGCGCCAGACGAAGCGGCCGTTGCCGTCCTCGTCGGTGTAGAGAGGGATGGCCCGGCCGATGACGGTCGTGGCCGGAAGCGGGCCGAAATAGCGGCCGTCCAGACTGTCGGGGACTTGCCAGTTCATGAGGAAGAGTTCGTCGTCGGCAACGACGCGGCAGCCGCTCCAGACAGGCAACGGGCGGTCGAGCCGATCGTGGTCGAGCGCCTTGCCCATCGCGATCCCGTCGACCGTGATGGTGCGGCCGATCCGGCATATACGCTGCCCCGGCAGGCCGAGGACGCGCTTCAGGATGGGCACGTCGCGGCCGATATAGCCGCGCTCGACCATGAAGCCCTCGAGCGGGTCGGGTGGCATCACCGCAACCAGATCGGGAACTTCGAGGCGTTCGGCCGGATCGATCCGATATAGCCCGATGGGTGCGCTGGCCGACACGTTCCAGACGAGCCTGGTCGATGTCGGAACGACGGCGGCCGCGGCGACACCTATGGCGGCGAAATACGTCAGCATGACATAGCCGAAGCGGGTCATTGCTCGATCTCCCGCCGCTTGAGCCAGGCCTGATGGCGGGCTAGCGTGTAGGGACGCGGCTCCTGGCCGGCGCTCATCCGGTGCGCCACATGACGCCAGTGATCGGGTGCGGCGTCGCAGGGATCGACGCCGGCGGCTTCCACCGCGTCGATGTGCTGGAGCACTTTTTCGACCTTGGGCCAGCCTTCGATCTTGAGCAGGATTTCGCCGCCGGGGCGCACGAAAGGCAGCGTCTGATAGGCAGCGCCTGGTGCGACGGCACGCACGATGTCGATGCGCGAGATGACGGTGCCATAGTCGTTGGCCGCCCATCGCACGAAGGCGAAGACGGCGCCGGGACGGAAGGAGACGACGCGCCGGCGGCGGTCGATGATCCGCTCGCCGGCCTCGCGCCCGAAGCGAATCCAGTATTCGATCCGTTTCTCGATCCAGGTCAGTTCGACATGGGTGAGCGCATCGGAATTGTGGGCAGACGGCATCGGGCCGCCGCCAACGCGGGGGGCCGCGGTGCCGGTCATGAGGGGTCTCCTTCGTCTGTCGGGAATTCACGGGCGAGCAGGTCGCGCAGCATGTCGGCAACGGTGATGCCGCGCTGGAACGCGGCGATCTTGATGCGGCCGCGCAACTCGGGCGTGATGTCGATGGTCAATCGCGCGGTGTAGCCGGCTGGCCTGCCGTCGCGAGAGGCGGCATTAGCGGATTTGATCCACTGCTCGGGATCGGCGGGTCTGGCGGCGAATGCGCGGCGGCTCGGACGATCGCTCATGGCGAGGGCTTTCCGGCGACGATGCGGGCGATCTCATCGGCCAGGGCGGTGATCTCGCGCGCGGCCGCCGCGGCATTGTCGATTTCGGAGACCAGGCGGCCGGTCTGCGCGGCCACCGCGAAGGCGATGCGCTGCCCGACGGTGGCGGAGAGAACCGGCGGATCGTGATCGGCCAGCGCCTCGGCCGTTTCGCGTGCGAGTACGGTGCGCGCCGCGCATCGATTGAGGACGAAACGGCCGACGAGTTCGGGCCGATAGACGCGTGCCTCGTTGACGAGCGCCAACATCTCGGCCGACGCCCAGCCATCAAGCGGCGACGGCTGCACGGGAATGAGAACGAGATCGGCGGCGAGCAAGGCCGAGCGCATCAACCCGGCGACGCGCGGCGGGCCGTCGATGACGACATGATCGGTGTTGCGTGCGAGCTCGGGAGCCTCGCGATGGAGCGTATCGCGTGCCAGGCCGACGACGCCGAAGCGGCGCGGAAGGTGTTCACGGGCACGCTGCTCGGACCAGTCGAGGGCCGAACCTTGTGGATCGGCGTCGATCAGCGTGACGCGATTCCCGCGCCGTGCCCATTCGCCGGCGAGATGCAGGGCGAGCGTCGTTTTGCCGGTGCCGCCCTTCTGGTTGAGTAGGGCGACGATCATTGCTTGCCTCCCGAGCTATCGGCGAGAGGCAGCGTCGGTGTTCCTGAGGACGTCGCGGAAGCGTTGGCGCCACGCCCTTTCGAGGCACCTGGCGCAGCGTCTTGAACGATGTTTTCCACATCGCGCTCGCCCTCTACAGAGTTAGATTCTTTGTTAGACTCTAAGTTACGGGCGCGATTCTGCCTTTCCGCTCCAGACCTTAGGTCTGATTTGGGTTCCGGATAGCACGAGCCTCGAGTTCCTGATGGCACGATAGTGCGGGTTCCCGATAGCACGACGCCGTCCACAGGGTTCCCACAGGCCGGGACCGGCTCGAAGGCGAGCAGCGTGCGGCCGCCCGCCTCGACTTCGAGAAAGAGCGTGTAGCCAGGCAGCGGCTGGCGGCGGACGATATGGCGCAGCTCGAAAGCGAAGCGCTTGTAGGGCGACAGGCTGCCGGATTTCTGATGAAGATGGCGGAAATCGAAGCGCCAGCCCCTGCGCTGGCGACCACCATGCTTGCGCACCAGGCGATAGAGCCAGCGATCGAGCCCGCCGGTCAGGCCGAAATAGGCGCGGTCGATGGTCAGAACGAGCCCGTCGTCGAGCACGGCGCGATAGAACCAGTCCGGCACGATCAACTCGATGCCGTCCGGCCGGCCTTGGTGGTCGGTGCGCTCCTGCCATTCGTTGATCCAAGAGAACCGGTGACGCCGGCCTTCGCTTGGCTGCCGGATCGAAGTGGAAACGGTGGTGGACTGGAGACGGTCGAGGGCAGCCTTGAGGCGCTGGTAGTCGCGCATCGACGTGCCGCGGCCGACGAAGGTCAGGATTTCATAGGGCGTTGCTGCCATCAGGCGCGACGTGCCAAATCCCGCATCGCGCGCCTCGACGATCTGGCTTGCAGCCCAGATCAGGATATCCGCATCCCAGATGGTCGCCATGCCGTGGTCCGGCACGGCCTCGACGCGGATCGAGACGCCGCCGGCGGAGAAATCGATCGGCGCGATGCGATGGGATTTGGACAGGGAGAAGAAGGGATAGGCCATGAGATCCTGCGCATCTCGTGGCGCGAAGTCGCCTGGAAGCGCCCGAAACAGATCGAGCTGTCCACGCTCCGACAGGGATCGGCGTCGCGCCGTCATTCACGAACCTGCTCGCGCTCAGCGTGCGTGGCGGCCAGGTTGCGGACTGTCAGGGAGCGTCTGGGGCTTCGCGGGCAACACACGCCCGCGTGGGTCCGAGGTGGACGTTACGGCGCCGCGCGCTGCCCAGGCTTCGAGGTCATCGACCGAATAGACGACGCGGCCGCCGAGTTTTCGGTATGCTGGACCCGTTCCGTAGGTGCGGTGTTTCTCCAAGGTGCGTGCGGACAGGCTGAGGAATTCAGCGGCTTCCTTCGTGCGCAGGAAGCGCGGTGGCAGTGCGGCTTGATCGGTTCGCATGGATAAGGCCTCCGTGGGGTAGCCGGTGACCGCTGCGGTTCAGCGGCGAATGGCGACCACGGTGGCGGAGAAGGAACGGCGCGAGGGAGTGCGAAGATCTCCGAAAAAGTTCGCACCCGTCCGAGCGTCGAGGTTCATCGAGTCAGAGGGGTATCGGCACCCGTAGCGTCTCAGTTAGAAGTTCCGCTTGGCGGGGTAGACTCTGGGCATCTCACAACTGTTCACCCCGTGGTGGTGGCTTAGATGGAGGCCGAGATGACAGAAGACGAACGAGCGATCCGGCAAGTCGTTGCTACCTGGATGCAGGCGAGCCAGTCCGGTGATACGGCCACAGTGCTCTCACTCATGACCGAAGACGTGGTTTTCATGGTTCCTGGCCAGGAGCCGTTTGGCCGAGAAGGTTTTGAGGCAGCCGCCAGCCAGCCCAGCGCGGCCCGACCGCAGATCGACGGGACCAACGATATTGTCGAAATTCAGATCCTGGGAAGCTGGGCGTTCACGCGCAATCGGATCGACTTAAATATTACGCCGCCGACCGGCGAGCCGGTACGGCGCACCGGCTGCACCCTGACACTGTTCCGTAGGGAAGCCGACGGCCGCTGGAAACTTGCGCGTGACGCCAACCTCCTGATGGAGAAAAGCTGAGGTAAAGGCCCTAGGAGGGTGGGAAGCCGAGATTCGAACTGAGACGCGACCCAACGCCCGCGCCTTTCAGCCCGGAGCAATGGCAGTGCTCGACGTATTGGGCAGACGTACTGGCTCTGGCGTTTATCAGGCTCGGCGTTTGTGGAGCAGCGTACGGTAGCCGCCGGCCACAAGGTCGAATCCGGTGCGTGCCCGGCGCATCACGACGTCGCGCAACGGCATCGATTTCCACAGAGTTGCGCTTTCGCGCTCTGCGCTGAACACGGCCTCCGCTATGTCCTGATATGTGGCGCCCGCCCGCCGGCCATCGATCGCCCGAAGCATTTCGATGAGATGACGCCTGCGTTGGGCGGTGAGGCGCGTATCTGGTGTCGCCCGGTGATGGACGAGAGCATCGCGGAAGCGAAACAGCGCATCGACGCGATCATGGAGAAGCGGATCGACGGGCGTGGTGACTGCCACGGTGCCGCGTGGTGCCTTGCCGTCAAGGGCAATGGCAGAGAAGCGCTCACCGGCGAGGACGAAGCGGAGATAGAGGCCCTCTTCAGCCGATCTGGCGCTGATCGGATCGACGGCGATCGTCGCCGTGATCAAGCCTGGTACGACTACCGGCGCCAGAATGACTGCGGCCGGATCGACGGCGGGGCTCCAGAAGATGTCGGCGCTCGTGGCGGGTAGGTCCGGAGGTATCGGGAAAGCGCAACCCCCAGTGCGCGTTCAGCGCCGCTACGGCTCGGTCGTCCAACGGATCTGAGGCCGCGATGTCCCGCTGATAGTCGGAATTGCGCCGGAGGAACTCCCAAGCGAGTTCCGCCGAGTTCAGGTCTTTCAGGTATCGATAAGTCTCGGCGTTTCGCCAATTCCCCTGCGCCACCATGCCGATTTCCTCCCCGCGCCTATGCAGTGGGTCCGCATGTCCTTGGAAGATCGCGGCAAAATTGAATTCTGGATAGCGGGGCAACCGACATATCGCGATGCGATCTATGCATCACCCCCCGGCGTCTAGTGGTAGGCGGACCGCAGGAGGTCGCGGTAACCGTTCTCCGTCATCCACCGGGCACGGGCAAGATGGGTTTCGTGAATCCGCATGGCGCGTTCGGGTTGTTTATCGGGATCGAGACCGAAGACCACGCGAACGACTTTACGCCAATGTGCAGCGTCCGCCTCGGCGTCGAGCAATCGCAGGTAGGTCACGACGTGGGCGCGATCATAGTCTGTCAGATGCTCACTCTTCGGTGGTTCATCCAAGAAATCGGCTTTGCCCATGTGCACTCCTGTATCTCGGCGCGGAGCCGCAACTGGCTATGGTTAACGCACTCTCACCTGGATTGTAGAGGGGCACCGCGAAATCACTGTGGCGAAGACAGGCGCCATCGGCAGGTTCTTTGTCAGGCCGACGTTTTCTGATCCTGCCTCGCCGCAGCATGAACGATCATCACCCCTTCGCCTCGGTCAGAGTTCAGGAGAACAACGCCATTGGCTTCAAAGGCGCGGCGAACCTGATCGCTTGTGCTCTCGTACACCCTCAGATCGTTTTCCGATTCGAGGCGCTTGAGAGCGGTCAGCGATATTCGGGCCTTGTCAGCGAGCGTCTCCTGCGTCCAACCCAGCAACGCGCGCGCGGCCCGCGATTGTCGGGCGGTGATCATGCATGATCACCTCCTACAGTCACGAATGCGCACGCCAGAACTACGGCTATTTTAGTCGTTCTTGGCGGGATTCGCTACCGAATTCTCGTTATATTGCGGGTTGAAGCCGGAAAGTCGGTGGACTGATTCGGTTGCCCGACGGCGTGGGCCCCGCCCGGACCTGCCGGGCGGGACCTCGCCGGACCTCACTCGCCGTTGCGGCGGGTGGGACGGGACCAGATAAGGCTGTAACCGCCATCCTCGTCGTCGAAGAGGTTGGCGTAGATCGGAGCGGTGAAGCTCGGATCGTCGAGCTTGAGGCCGAGATAGTCGCGGCCCTCGTTCGACTGCTTGGACCAGGCTGCCCCGATCTCGGCGCGGCCGACCAGGACGCGGTGGCTGGGAGCGTTCTCGCTGGTCTGGTTGGTCTCCGGGACGATGCGGACGTTCTTGGCCTGCACGTTGAGGGTGACGATTTCGCCGGTGTATTCGTTGCCGGACTTTTTGAAGGTGCCGATGGTCGCCATGATTAAGTCTCCTTGATCTTGAGTTCGAGCCCGCACCATGCGGCCTCGATGGCGATCGGAGAGGCCGGAGGCGATCGACGGCGCATCGCTTGCGACCGGAGCATCAGCGGAGGATGGCGGCCGGGGAACTTTCTTGTCTCGCGAGGAATGACGGCGCAGCCGGCAGGGGAAGAAAGTTGACCGGCGCCATTGCGGCAAAGGCGATCGAGGCGCAGCCGGCCTTCGGCCAGATCAGCCCATTGAAGAGGCCGTATGGAGCGGTCGGCTGTCAGGATCGTTCGAGGAGAACATGGCGATACCGTGCGCTCAAGCTCCTGTCCGCCGAAGGAACACAAGTCGTCCCCTGCCCTGCAGGCCAGACTGCATCGTATCCGGCGCCGCCGGCGGACGTGGACTCCCAGCCATCCTCGATCATCCCCGGCTATGCTGTTCGGGGCGCTTGCGTCATGCCGCACGTGGGCACCGATCCTCGGCCGCACCTCGTCGGTCCGGTACGTACCGCGCGTCTGCTTCCCAGCCGTCGATGTGGGCGCGGCGGAAGATCTCGGCCTTCCCGTACCGGCTCGGCCTGCGACGGCGTTCAGAGACTTGCGGGGTTCTGCCCGGCGGGTTCGGGTGCGGCCATGGAGGTCACGCGCATGAACGCGGTGATACCGACCGCCACCGCGCCGATCACGGAAAAGACGGTCTGCCAGGTTTCCGACGGCATGAGATGTTTGACGATGCCGTGCGTGGCGTGGAAGCCGGCGATCGCCGCCGGCGCGACGAAGGCGAGCGCGACGGCGAGTTTCATCCACATGGGCCGTGCGAACAGGATGAGGAACTGCGCGATGCCGAGCACAAGGCTCGCGCCGACAAGTCCGACAAGGACGCTGCCCGGCAGGCCCGCGCCGGTCTGATAGGCCCACATTCCGGCTGCCACGCCGCCGAGCGCAGGTAGAGCATAGGTGGCAAGCGTGAACAACAGCCAGCAGATGGCGCCAATCGCAGCGATAGATCCGAGGATTGCAATAATCATGGTGGCGTCTCCGTAAGATGAGGTTCGAACGGTCGCGCCTCCACCACCACCACGGCGCGGTCAGAAGTATATCACAGTCGCGGTTTACCTTCGAGCGTAGAAGGGCTGCTTCGAGGTCAATGTGCAGTATGCTGGAGCTGCTATCGGACTTGTGTGCGTTACGGATCGACTGCGAGCAGGTGTACACCATGGAAAGGAGTAACGATCATGATTGTCACGGTAGCTAAAGTGACCGAACTTGATCGGTTTCTGGAGATTTTTCGAACCTTGGGTGCTGACAAGCGTAGGGAGCACGGATGCCGGAGTGCCCGCGTCTACATCGACCCGGGCGACGCTCAACGGGTTTGGTCGATCTTCGATTGGGACGACAAGGACTACGCTGGGTTTCTCGCGGACCCAGAGATCCCGGCTATCGCGCGACAGCTCGGGCTGCAGGACCCGCCGGTTCACGCTGATGCTGCGATCGAACTTGACGCATGATCGCGTCGCTGGGCGAGACTTCAACTTGGCGCTTCTCCCTATTGCGGCTCCGCCGGTACGGTTTGATGATCGGCGAGAACGCCGCGTACTTTGGAGGCAGTCGGCTCGACGAACATCCGCGCATCGTTGGTCAGAGTTCAATTATTCGAGCTGTGAACCCGTACGATGGCTTCAGTTCCGCTGAGCTACCAGACTGAGCGGTTCATGCGAACCGCCACACCGGGATGCCGAGCTTCCTGGCCTTGTCGGCGAGGTTCTCCTGGATGCCGGTGCCGGGAAAGACCATGACCCCGATGGGAAGGACATCGAGCATCTGGTCGTTGCGCTTGAACGGTGCGGCGCGGCCATGCTTCGTCCAGTCCGGCGCAAAGCCGATCTGCGGCGCGTTGCGGTGATCGGCCCAGCGGGCGGCGATCTTTTCGGCGCCTTTCGGTGACTTGCCGTGCATCAGCACCATGTCGGGGTGCTTGGCATGGACCTGGTCGAGTTTGTCCCAGATCAGCCTGTGGTCGTTGAAGTCGAGCCCGCCGGTGAGAGCGACCTTCGGACCATCGGGCAGGAGCACTTGTGCGTCGGCGCGTTTGCGGGCGGTGATAAAGTCGCGGCTGTCGATCATGGCCGACGTCAGCGCGCGATGGTTGACCCGTGATCCGGTTCGCGGTGACCATGGCGTGCCGGTGGTGCGCAGATAGTGCTCGGCAGCGCTGTCGCGGAAGACTTCCAGGCTGTCGCGGCGTTCGATGAGGTTCTTGCCGACCTCGATCAGCCGCTCGAGCTCAACGGCTTTGACTTCCGAGCCGTCCTGTTCGCGCTGCCGGCGCTTCTGCGCCTGCTCGTTGTCATCGAGCTTGCGTTCCACCCGGTCGACGGCGCGGTGAAAGCTGTTGACGGTCGACCAGAGCAGGTCGTCGAGGTCGAAATCGAGCGCTGTGTCGGCCATCGTGGCGATCAGGGCGTCGAAGATGTCGGAGACGGCGCCCTCGATGGTGCGATCTTCAGGCACGGGTCTCGGGTCCGGCGTGCTCTCGTCGTGGCGATAGCCGTAGAGCTGCAGTTCGCTCAGAGCGTGGTCGGTCGGAGAGGCTTCGTGGTGGGGCTCGAAGGTGTCGTCGTCTTCATGCACCATGGGGATGCTCCCTTTGTCGGTTGGCCGCGCCCGCCGCGGCCTTCATGGCGCCGCAAGACGGCGGGCGGGCCGGGCCTGCATCCGGGAGCGACAGCGGACGGGCCGAAGCGGGAGCGGAGGATGGCGGAGGCCGGCGATTTTGCTTCGCGATGGAAAGGCCCGCAGGGCCGCCGGAAAATCGTTGGCCGCAGCCATTGCCGGACCGGGCCGCCTGCCGTCCGGTCGCCCTCTGAAGAAGGCCGGGGCGCGGCCCTCTGCGACATCGATGGGAGAGCCCGCGTGTGACGACGGTGACACCGACGCTCACCATGCCGCTTCCCGTTCAGGCCAACTGAATGGTCTTCTGAAAGCGTGCGACATCCTGCGGGGCGAGTTGGACCCGAACCGATGCGGTGAGCGCATCCAGTCCGCGCAGCCGCAGATCCTCGTTGAGATCGCCCAGCATCGGCGCGACGGTCAGCGTCTCAATCCCCTCGGCCTCGGCGCGTTCGCCCAAGCTGTTACGCGCCTCTTCGCCTGCCGGATCGTCATCGCACACGATATAGAGACGGCGCAGCGTGACCGGGAGTGCGAGGGCGGCGAGATGGGCGGCTGAAAGCGCTGCCGCCATCGGCATGTCGGGCAGGACGCATCGCAGCGATAGCATGGTCTCGATACCTTCGCCCGCCGCCATGACCTCGTCCGCCACGCCGAAGCGCACCGCATTGCCGAGCAGGTCGCCCATTGCCCGTCGCGGCGTCTCGATCGGCGCCTTGCCGAGCCTCGCCTCGCTGAACCCGTTCGGATCGAGCCAGGTTCGATGTGCGCCGGTCTGGTGTCCATCGAGATCGGTGACGGAGGCGATCAGCGCTGGCCAGGTCTCCGTCGGCGCATGCTCATCGGGCCGGTAGTAGCAGCGAGGATGGAATCGCAGCGATCCGGCTCCGTGCAAAGCCGTAACGCCGCGATTACGGAAATACGATTCAGCAAGCGTGCCCGAAATCGGCCGGGCCATTGAGAACAGCCGCTTGGCTGCGAGCGGCGAACTTGTTGGTGCGGGTGTCTTCCGTCCACATCGTGGTGCGGACTCCGGTTCGGGATGCGGTAGAGCGAGGAACCGCCGCGCCTCGTCGGCAACGTCCTTGAATTCGACAAGGCCGCAGCTCTCGCGGATGACATCGAGAAGATCGCCATGCTCGCCGGTGGCGGCATCGGTCCATTTGCCGGCCGCGCCCTTGCCGGACTCGGGGCCGACGAGGCGCACGAACATCGAGCGTCCCGGCGTGTTGCGAACGTCACCGACCATCCAGTAGCGGCCCTCGCGCCGTCCGGCAGACAGGTATTCGCGGCATACCGCCTCGGCCTGCCGGCCGAGACGGTGTGCGAGTTCGGATGCGTAGCGGGTCATTATGCAGCCTCCCGCTCGGCGATGCGCTCAATGGGAAACCGCTCCAGCAGCCTGGCGAGAATCGCGGGGCCGGAGTTGTCGGTCGGGACGAACAGTCGGAGCTTCCAGGAAATGATCTCGCCAAACAGGCCATAGGCCTTGAGGCGGTCGCGCATCGTGTCGGCGAAGCCGGTGAGCTCGATGCGGTTCGCGCCCATGACGCGGGCGCGGCGAAGCTGCAATCCCTCGGCAAGGTCGAGGATCGTGCGGCCGTCCATCAGCGCGGCGAAGGCATCGTCGGGGGCGAGCGCCGTCGTGCCGGTTGTGGTGGCGGTCGCGGCCCAGGCCGGAGAGACCTTGCGGCCGATGATCCGCTCGCCGTGATCGGTCTGCAGACGGTAGACCCGCGTCGACTCGTTCGGCAGGCGCTTCCAGATCGGCAACAGGAGGCCGGCGACCATGTGAATGGTGCTGTCGGTGAACTCGGGCACCGATCCGACTTCCGCCTCCCAGGCTCTGGTGAACGTGGTGCGGTCGGCCTCCACCCAATGGGTGTCGCCCATCATGGCAACCGGCACGTTGGTCGCCTCCATCGGCCGGATCAGGCGCACCCGCCGTTCGACCGAGCCGTCATCGTTGATGAGGCTGGTGGTGGGGACGCGCACCGCCGCGCGCCCGGAGCGCTCGTTGACCAGTGGGCAGGCGCGCGGATCGGTCAGATTGTCGAGCGCGTCATCGAGCGCGACCGGGCGGTTGCGCTCACGCTGGGCGATGGTCAGCAGTGTCGTCACCGCGCCCGTCGCGGCATGGGTATGGATGGGCTGGCGCTCGAGAACGGTGAAGCGTTCGGCGCGCAGTGTCTCCAGCCCGACGTCATAGGTGCCGCTGGCGATGGCGCCTTCGATCCGCGCCGCGAGAAGCTGCTCGAAGCGCGCGAACAGGGTGTTCTGCAGATTGATGGTGAGCGCCAGGAGCCGGTTGAGGAAGGTGGTGATCGGCGGCAGATCGTCCTTGATGCCGGTATCATCCGTCAGCTTCAGTCCCGTCGACGTCTCGAAGGTCTGGAGCGAGCAGCCTTCGACGTTGCCGGCGACGATCAACAGATAGAGCCGGCGCAGCGCGTCGCGCGCATAGGGGCTTTCGAGATTGTCCTCGGCGCGGAACAGGCCCTGACCGCCGGTCTGGCGCTGGCCGCGCGTGATGGCACCGAGCGTGTCGAGGCGGCGGGCGATCGTGGAGAGAAAGCGTTTCTCCGCCTTCACGTCGGTGGCGACCGGCCGGAAAAGTGGCGGTTGCGCCTGGTTGGTGCGGTTGGTGCGCCCCAGGCCCTGGATCGCGGCATCGGCCTTCCAGCCCGGCTCCAGCAGATAGTGGACGCGCAGCCGCCGGTTCTTTGCCGCGAGGTCGGCATGATAGGACCTCCCGGTGCCGCCGGCGTCCGAGAAGACCAGGATGCGCTTGGCGTCGTCCATGAAGGCGGCGGTCTCGGCGAAGTTGGCGGCGACGGCGCGGCCTTCGACGACGAGACGGTCGGCCGTGGCGCCGGCACCCGGCTTGCGGACGATGCGCCGCGAGCGGCCGGTCACCTCGGCCACCTGATCGGTGCCGAAGCGCTGGATTATCTGGTCGAGCGCGCCGGGCACCGGCGGCAGCGAGGCGAGCTTGTCGATCAGCCGGTCCCGCCGGGCGACAGTTTCACGGCTCTCGACGGGCTGGCCGTCGCGGAACACCGGCCGCGAGCACAGATTGCCCTCGCTGTCGGTGAAGGGCTCATAGAGCTGCACCGGGAAGGAATGCGCCAGATAGTCGAGCACATATTCGCGCGGCGTGATGTCGACCTGGACGTCGTTCCAGTCCTCGGTCGGAATTTCGGCGAGCCGCCGCTCCATCAGCGCTTCGCCGGTCGAAACGATCTGGATGACGGCGGCATGGCCAGCTTCGAGATCGGCGTCGATGGCGCGGATCAGCGAGGGCGTCTTCATCGCCGTGATGAGGTGATTGAAGAAGCGCTGCTTGGCGCTCTCGAAGGCCGAGCGGGCGGCGGACTTGGCCTGCGCGTTCAGCGTGCCCTCGCTGCCCGTGACGTTGGTCGCCTGCATGGCTGCGTCGAGATTGTTGTGAATGATCGCGAACGCACCGGCATAAGCGTCATAGATGCGCCGCTGCTCGCCGGTGAGCTGGTGCTCGACCAGCTCGTATTCGACACCTTCATAGGAGAGCGACCGGGCCCGATAGAGGCCGAGCGCCTTCAAATCGCGCGCCAGCACCTCCATCGCCGCGACCCCACCATCCTCGATCGCCTCGACGAATTCGGCGCGGGTAGCGAAGGGGAAATCCTCGCCGCCCCACAGGCCGAGCCGCTGGGCGTAGGCGAGGTTGTGGACCGTGGTGGCGCCGGTCGCCGAGACATAGACCACGCGCGCATCGGGCAATGCGTGCTGCAGGCGAAGCCCGGCGCGGCCCTGCTGCGAGGCGGCCTGGTCACCCCGTTCGCCCTTCGATCCGGCGGCATTCTGCATGGCGTGGCTTTCGTCGAAAACGATCACTCCATCGAAGTCCTTTCCCAACCAATCGACGATCTGCCGGACGCGCGAAACCTTCGATCCGCGCTCGTCGGAGCGCAGCGTGGCGTAGGTCGTAAAAAGGATGCCTTGCGAGAGGCGGATCGGCGTGCCCTGGCGAAAGCGCGAGAGCGGCGTGACCAGGAGTCGTTCCTGTCCGAGCGCCGACCAGTCACGCTGCGCGTCCTCGATCAGCTTGTCGGATTTGGACACCCAGACCGCGCGGCGGCGGCCCTTGAGCCAGTTGTCGAGCAGGATGCCGGCGACCTGGCGGCCCTTGCCGGCGCCTGTGCCATCGCCGAGGAACCAGCCGCGCCGGAAGCGCACGGCTCCGTCGTGATCGTCGGCGGCCGCGGTGACGACATCGCAGGTCTCATCAACGGTCCAGGCGCCGGCGAGATGCTGGGCATGGGCTTCGCCGGCATAGATCACGCTTTCGAGCTGGGCGTCGGACAGAACGCCATCGGCTATGAGGTTCGGCGGCAGATGCGGACGATAGCTCGGCTTTGGCGGGGCGACCGAGGCCATGGCCGCCGATTGCACGAGCTTCGTCGGATGCGCCTGTGACCCGGGAATACGGACCGACTGAAGCGCGTAAGCCTCATAAAGCGCATCGGTGAGCCGCGCGCCTTCCGGCGGTGTCCAATCGACGGTCTCGTAGGTGAGTTCTTCGCCCTCCGGCGCGGACAGGATCGGCGCCGGCGTGGTATCGACCCGCCTGGAGATCGCCCCGTTCAGGGGAGCCGGGCGGTTCACATGCACGGAGCCTGTCGGCAGCGTCACGGGCGGACGCGGCGGCATTAGCGCCCGGACCCAGGCGAGCAGCGTGGCCGCATCGGCGGCAACGCCGGGCGATGCCGGGAACACGGTCGGATCGTCGGCTGCGATCTTGTCGATCACTGTCAATCGCGTGTCGATGGTCGTGCCGTGCCGCGCGTAAACCGCGCCATCGATGGCGGCTGTGAAGGCGACGCGCCCGCTTCCTTGAAGACCCACGAAGGCATCCCGCCATCTGGGCGCATCGGGCGCGAAGCTCGCGCCGGTGATGGCGACGAGCCGTCCGCTGGGCGCCAGGCGCGCCAGCGCCGAGGCGACATGGCGATAGGCGGCGTCGGCCATGCGTCCCGACACGTTTGCCATTGCCGAGAATGGCGGGTTCATCAGCACGACGCTGGGCACGATAGCGGCGTCCAGATGATCATCGATCTGGGCCGCGTCGAAGCGCGTGACGGATAGAGCCGGAAAGAAAGAAGACAGGAGATCGCCGCGTGTCTCGGCGAGTTCGTTGAGGCGGAGGGCGCCTCCGGCGATCTCGGCGAGAACGGCGAGCAGGCCGGTGCCGGCGGACGGCTCCAGCACGATGTCTTCCGCCGTGATGGCGGCGGCGGTCGCCGCGGCGAAGCCGAGCGCGAGCGGCGTCGAGAATTGCTGGAAGGCCTCGCTCTCTTCGGAACGCCGTGTGTGCGACGGCAGAAGATCGGCGATCTTTGCGAGCAGCGGGAGCGCGGCGGCCGGAGATCCGGCTTTGCGCAAAAGCGCCTTTCCGTATTTGCGCAGGAACAGGACCGCCGCGCCCTCGCAGGCATCGTAAGCTGTCTTCCAGTCCCAGGCGCCATCGGTGTCGGAGCCGCCGAAGGCGGTGTCCATCGCGGCGCGCAGGGCCGGCGCATCTATGCGGCGACCCTGTTCGAGATTAGGCAGAAGAAGACGGGCAGCCTCGGCCAGGACGGGCGTGGAATTGGCCGGGGCGAGCGGTTGGGCGGCGCTGGCGAGCGCCGCCGTCGAAGCGAGCTGTGTCATGGAGGGAACCTCGGGAGAACGGGAACGGGCGAGCCGGCCGGCGCTCTCTCTCGGACCGAACCGGCTCAAACCCGTCCCGGCCAACCTCTCCCTCTCACGGCTCGGGCGGCAGATAGGCGTCGTAGGGGTTGCCCTCGGCGAGATGCCCGAACGGCGTGAAGAGGAATTCCTCGCCGTCCCGGCCGACGGCGCAGACGACGTAACGCGGGGCGCCCGTCGCGGCGTCGGTGCATTCGAGCAGCGCGAGATTGCCGTCGGCGGCGGCGCGCAGCAGCGTCTGGAAATTGGCGCGGGCATGGTCGGGAATGCTCATGGCCGGCCTCCCTCGATCGTATCGTCGAGCCAGCCATGCGTGCCGATCCATGCTGCCGTGTCGCGACGTCCGAGATCGAGCACATGCGCTCCGCCGCCGAAGGCGTCCACCCGCGGACGCGAGCAGGTATTGGCCCATTGAAATCCCCAGCGACCGGTGAGCGCGAAGGCGTCGGCGCAGCGCAGGACGAAGTCGATGACGCATTGCGGATCGCCGGTGCCGTCGTCCCGCATCCAGAGGTTCGAGCCTCTGTGGGCGGGATCGAGCGACAGGAGAAAGCCATCGGAGGGCGGGTCTTCCGCGGCGCCTTCCGCACAAAGGTCATTGAACAAATCCAGCGCGCGGGCGGCGTTGTCGGGCGTGCCAACATCGAGCAGGCAGGAGAAGTGCGTGAAATAGTCAGCCATGTTGGGCTCCTGAAACGAGGAAGCCCGGCGCGATGGCCGGGCGTTGATCGAGATTGGTGGGAAAGAGCGGCGGGGCGGCTGGAGCCGCCCCGCCCTCGGTTCATTCGGCCGCGACGGGCTGCGGATCGTCAGCGCCGGCGGCTTCGGTGTCCTCGCCCTCGGCGAGGAACGCCGGAAGCGCATCGGACTCGGCCCCGTCATCGCCAGCGTTGACGTCATCGGGCGTGGAAAGGCGCAGCGGTTCGGGAAGCCAGCCGCTATCGGCGAGCAGACGTTCGGCTTCCTTTGCCATGTCCGGCTTCTTCAGATGGTCGATGAGCTGCGCAGTCTCCTCGCCCTTGGCCTCGCGCACCGCTTCGAGAATGCGTGGCTTGGTCACGCGGCCGAAATAGTTGTCGACCGTCGGCCGCCAACCGGCCTCCACCATGTCGAGCCCCACGGCACGGGCCAGCCGGTTCGCTTCGCTGATGCGTTGCTGCACGCCATGGGACGTGGGACCCGCACCACAGGGATTGGCCTTCTCGTAGAGCGCGTTCACGCCGAAGGAGACGCAATGGGCGAGCAGCGCGAGCCGACTTGCCTCGTCGAGCCCGTCGATCTTCGTCCAGAGTGCCTCGTCATCGGTTGGCAGGTCGGCCTGCCATGCCTCCTGCCGCTCTTCGACGGACCTGGCCAACGGGCTGTCCTTCAGATCGTCGGCCTGAACGGAGAAGAATACGTGGCGGACGGACGCTTCGAGGCAACCGGTCGAGGAGACGTGCCGGAAGGTATCGCGCACCAGCTTGTGGAGGAGCGCCGTCATCGCGACATGTGGATTGTTCGCCAAAGCGTCCCGCAAGGCGAGCGTACGATGCGCGGTGAGCTCGGTCACGAGCCGCTCGGGCAGCGGCTTGACCGCGTCTTCCTCCTCATCCGGGTTCTCGACCTCGCCGGCCACGGTGATCACCGTGCGCTGCACGGTGCCGGGATCGGTCGCCGTATCGCCATCACCGCCTGCACCCGCGTCACCGTCACCCTCGGCCGCCTCGTCCTCGGGGCGGACATAGCCGCGATCGACCGAAAGCTGCCCGTCGTGCCGGATGCTGACGAAGGCGCCGGCTCGGCCGACCTCGGTCGGGTCGTAGTGCATGGGCCGGTCCTCGAAGGCTTCGAGCGCCGCCTCGATCTCGCCGAGCCGCTCGTCCACCTCGTCGGGCAGTTCGTCGGCCTCGGCATATTCGGCTTCGAGCCGGCCGAACTCTTCGCGCAAGGCCTCGCGGCTGGCGCGCTCCTCGTCGGTCAGATCGACCGGCGTGCCGGCGAGCTGCCGGAGCCCGTGCGTATGGCCATAGGGAAAATCGGCCGCGACCTCGATCCACTTCCAGCCTTCCTCGGCGATGGTTTCCGCCTCCGCCTTGAGCTTGTCGGCGACGAGCCGTTCGAGCAGTGGCACATCCTCGATCCAGCCACCGTCATCGTCCTGGAACAGGTCGCGCATGACGGCGCCGCCCGCCTCTTCATAGGCTTCGATCGTGACGAAACGCACACGCCGGTCCGACGCGCGGACGGTGTTCTCCGTCAGCATGCGGCGGATCTGATAAGGTTCCTTCGACCAGCTATGCTCGATCGCCTCCCAGACCTGCTCCTGGCGCGCGGGATCGGCCGAGACGGTGAAGGCCATGAGCTGTTCGAGCGTCATGCCATCCTCGGCATAGAGGTCGAGCAGCTTCTCGGAGACGGAGACGAGCTTGAGCCGCTGCTTGACGATGTTGACCGAGACGAAGAAGCGCGCGGCGATCTCCTCCTCGCTCAGGCCCTGCTCGCGTAGCGTCCGGAAGGCGCGGAACTGGTCGAGCGGATGCAGCGGAGCGCGCTGGACGTTCTCGACCAGTGAATCCTCCTCGGCCGAAATGTCGCTGCCCGACTCGCGCACAATGCAGGGCACGGGCGTGGTCTTGGCGAGCCGCTTCTTCTTGGCGAGGAGCTCGAGTGCCCGGTAGCGGCGGCCGCCGGCGGGAATCTCGAACATGCCGGTCTCCTTGCCGTCGCCGTCCATGACTGGGCGGACGTTGAGACTCTGCAGGAGGCCGCGCCGGGCGATGTCCTCGGCCAGTTCCTCGATCGAGACGCCGGCCTTGACCCGCCGGACGTTGGACTGGCTGAGCACCAGCTTGTTGAAGGGGATGTCGCGCGAGGCGCTGAGGGTGACTTTTTGACTGGCAGTTGCCATGGTGAGTTACTCCGCGACGGGCGCCGTGAGCCTCTCTCTCGGCTTGAAACCCGTCACGGAAAAGGGCGCAGCCCTCTCACTCTTCTTTCTGAGGCTACGGCGAGAAGACCGAGCCGATGGGGCGGAACGGAAGTCAATGTCCGCCCCGCAGAGACCGCAGAGACGCGGCAGTGATCGTGAGCAGCCGTTCGCTCTCCACGATGCTCCCCGCCTGACGCGCCGCCTCGGCATAAACCGATAGCGGGAATGCGGCTTCGAACAGGATGTCCCGTTCGATACCCATGCCGAAGGGCAGGCGCACAGAGGTCAGCTCGGACAGGCTGAAGCTGCCGAGCTCCGGACAGCCGAAGCCGAGATCGGCGAGACCGAACAGTGTGTCGCCGTCGGGTTCCACCTCGGTGATGAGCCATGTGCCGGCGCCGATGGGATTGAAGAACTTGACCACCGGCACATGGTCGAAATCGCACTGCCGACCATTGGCGAGCAGGAGATCGCGCAGGTTGTCGGTCAGGAGGATCATGCCCCCCTCCTGTCGAGAGAGAGTTCTTCCTCATCGCGCCGCTGCTCGTCTTCAGGCAGGAAGGCCAGAAGCCAGTCGGCGGCCTTGCTTGCCTGGCTGGCAGCGCGGACGATGGCGCGATTGTCTTCCCGCAGAACCTCCAGCCAGGATCCGATGTAATCGGCGTGCCGGACGGTCGGCTCAATGCCGAGCGAGGCGCAGCAGAATGCGGCGTTGATCTCCGCGATCAGCTCTTCGAAGGCGTATTGCTTCGATCCGAACGATCCGGAGAGATCGCGATTGAGCCGGTGGGAAGCGCCGCTGGCATGACCGAGTTCGTGCAGCGCCGTACGGTGCCAGTTGACCGGCTCGAAATAGGCCTGCGGCGGCGGCACCTGCACGTAGTCGTGCGCCGGCACATAGAAGGCGCGATTTCCGCCGATGCGGAAATCGATGCCGGAGGCTTCGATCAGGGCCTCTACGCGCGGTTCTATCAAACCCGTCGGCACCTGCGGCGTAGCCGCCGCGACATCCTCGGGCAGGTTCTCGCACTGATCCGTGTTGAAAACGGTGAAGCGCTTCAGGAACGGGATCGCCTGGGCTTCCTCGCCGGTCTCGCGAGCGTGCCGCTTCTCGTCCTCCGGCACGAAGCGATCAGCATAGACGACGGTGGTGCCGCGTTCGCCCTTACGGACATTTCCGCCGAGCGACAGCGCCTGGCGGAAGGTCAGCCAGCTCTGGCCGGAAAAGCCGCGCTCAATGACGGCGCCCCAGAGCAGCAGCACGTTGATTCCGGAATAGGTTCGGCCGGTCGAGGCGTTCTTCGGAAGGCCGAGCGGCGCCTTCGCCGCCGCCGTGCCCCATGGCTGGACCCAAGGCACGCGGCCGGCCTCCAGCTCGGCGATGATCTTGTCGGTGATCTCGGAATAGAGATTGGTCCGGTCGCGCCTGGCGCGGGCGTTTCGCTTGTGTCTGGACATCGCGGTTCTCCGCGACGGGCGCCGAGAGCCTTTCTCTCGACTTCCAACCCGTCACGGCAAACCGGTCCGCACTCTCACTCTCGGGGCGTTGCGGGGTGTCCCCGCAGAAGGGGTCGGGCGAGACTACGGGCTCGGCCGCAGGGGAAGGCTTTCCCCTCCCAACATCTCATGGGCGGTACGAGATTTCCGTTCGCTGTGGGAACCTGAAGTCTTAGAGACCTGAGCGTTCTGCTGGCATATTGTTTGTTGATCAGAGGATAGGCCATGGGCAACCCGACTCATTTCAGTCTCGAGGTGCCGAAACGGGCGCACCAACTCCTTCGCGACCTGTACGAGCAGCTAAGCGATTCCGACGGAACGAGGCTTCCATTGAAGGCGACGTTTCTGCTGTCCATCTCTATGCCGATCGTGATCCTGCCGATCGAACGCATTCTGAAATACAAGCAGAAGCGCGCCGAAGGTCATATGAACGACGCGGTCCTGAACCCAAGACTCGCGGACGCCGTCGATCGTGCGATCGACCTCAAGGGAAAGGTTCACGAGGCGAAGTTCTTCACCGGCCCGTGGCAGTACGCGACGCTGGAGAGAGGGGCGGGCTTTCCGAACTTGGCGGTAGAGGGCTTGCCGGATTCCGTCGCGGCGCAACTCGATGCACCAGAGGCAGTTGAACGTGCGAGGTCCCTTGCCGCCGATACTTTCTGTCGTATCCTTCGCAACGCCTTGGCTCATGGCGGTGTCTTGTACCTGGATCAGCATGGCCGCTCGAATTCGGGTGCTCCGGTGTGTCGCTTCGCCTTTGTGAGCACGGACAGGCTAAACAATCCGACGAAACTCCACTTTCTCCGGATCAAGATGGCCGATTACCGGGCGTTCCTGCAGCTCTGGGTCGATTGGCTGAACCGCGAAGCGATTGACGAGGTACTGGCCGAAGATCTGGGGCTCGATGAATCCGACACCGAGGCGGTGGCGATCCCCGAAGCGGCTGCCAACGCGGCGGGTGATTGAACGTGGACGCGGCATACTTTCTCCGTCTGCGAACCCGCTTCATCGGGCGCTACTATTTCACGGGGGTCGGCCCGTTCCGCGAAATCCAGCGGAAGATCGATGCCGAGGAGAGCCCCTATGATGAGCCACCGCCGTCCTTTGATCCCGAATACGGCGAACCAGCCTTCCTGGAGGAGTGGATAGAGGCGGATGACGCCGCACAGGTCGTTGGACGGTCGGCCGTCTCGCTCCTGTCGGACGCCCTCAAACTGTACTGCAAGGCCCTTGAACAGCAGTTGGGATTCCGACTGAGTGCGGAAGGCAAGGCGATCGCGAAAAAGGAAGGCTTCCTGTCGGCCTACAAGGGCGCGCTTGGCGAACTTCTCCAACTGACTGGACCGACTGCCCGGTGCGTTTCGACGTCATCGAGCAGATCGTGCTGGCGCGCAATCGCGCGCAGCCTGGCGAGCACCTGTCAACGCTCGGTGCCCGGCATGATCCCAAGACGCTGACAAGGCATCGCGACCTGATCTTCGCGAGCGAAGGCGAGCTCAGGATGTGGGTCGACGACGGTGCCGACCCCGACACTCTGCTTGCCCCCAGGCTCGAGATCACCGAGGAGAACCTGGGCGCGGCGATTACAGAGGTGGAGAAGCTCGCGGATTGGATCGAAGAGCGGATCACGGATGTCTCGGCGCGCCGCCATGATCCGGTCAAGCAGGATCCTGAGGCCTCGGCTTAGGCCGGTTCGCAAACGACAATCTGATCGCGTGAGGCGACCTCGCATGTGCCGGCAGAGGCCAAGCTACACCCGCGGTGGCATGTGAGCCTGGTCGAGGCGGCGGTGGATCAGCGAAACGATTGTCAGCAGATCTTCCGCGTCCTCTTTTGTCATGACCCAATGAATGCGCGCCTCGTGAGCCGTGGGGTTCCGAAACATCCCGAAGGTTCCGCGCACCAGATTGGCGAAGCCCTTCTGTTCGCTGTGTTCGCTCGCGCTGGTCCGCGAATTGATCGCCAGCAGCGGAGGATCGCCGCCGAGAACCCGATCGACGAGCGCGGCGCCGTCATCGGTCAACCCGGTCCGGCTGCGCATCTTGTCGGCGACGCTCTTCACGGCCTCCTGGACCGCATGGAAATAGTTGTCCGCCAGGAGCTCGGCGCGACAGAATTTCAGGACGTCCGGATGGACGCCCCGTCCCTCGAGGTCGGCCCTCAGGTCTCGGGCCCGGCGCTGTGCCTCCGGCAATGTCTGCGCGGCCTCGGTCGATGTCAGGTTGCCGGCTTCGTCAACGACGAGACCGGCAAAGGCCAGCGCCTGGTTCAGGAGCGCGCGCATGGGTTCGTAGCGTTCGGGCTGACGGCTGTAGCGCGCCGGCCTCATCGCGAGGCGGATGAATTCGAGTATGTTTGTGCGGTTCTTCTTGGTGTTCTGGCTCGCGGCGAAAGCGTTGTAGATGCGGACACGCTTGGTGGCGGGGCCGGGGTCCGTCATCTTGCTGGACGCGAGCAGGTGTTGAATCTCGGCACCGGTCAGGCCGGCATCTGTGTCGCCGAGCGCTCCGGCGATCGCCTCCAACTGGTCCCGTGTGAAGAAAGCCATGTTCGTTCTCAGTCTTTTCCGGCATCATCTGCACGCCCAGACAATTCTCATATGTAGAACTTGAAGGGGAGTTTGGGTTCGCTATCGATCGGCGCGGAGATCAGGACATCGCCGACGGCGTTGGCGAACCGGATCGTGACGGGTAGCCGATCGTTGTGCAGGCAGGAATTGAAGTTGATCTTCGTGAGGCCGAGCACGTCCGACAGGACGGTCTTCAAGGCGCATTCGCCGCGGAGAACGCGCACGGAGATCGGGTTCGGCGTCTCCGGTCCCATATAGGTGTCGAGCCGCGGCACATAGCCTGATGTCCAGAGCAGGGCATGGCGTTCGCCGATCTGGAGCGCCGTGCCTCGGATGACCGGATATTCGCCGGGGCGGTAGAGCTTCAGGTCGTCGCGCGCGTCGGCGATCTGCACGCCGACGAGATTGGTTTCATCGTCGCAGCCGGCGGCGAAGCCACGCCACTCGTCATCGGTGAACGCGGATTTCGCGTGGATGAAGAGCTCGGATGGCGGACCGTCATGCAGCCGTGAGTACTCGCCGACCACCATCTGAATGAGGTTCCTGGCCGCATCGTGATCGAGGTGGAATTGCTTCGTGTCCGTCTGGAACCACGGGCCGAGCGCGCCGCGGAAGACTACGCCTTCCCCGTCAGACAGGAACATTTGCGCCGCGCAGCAGGCGTGCCGCTTGTCGCTCATCAGTTCGCTGCGCTTGTAGACGAGGCCGACATAGCAGACGCCGGGCCGGACATCGGCCAGCTGCCAGGGTTTGCCGCCCGCCTTGTAGTAAGCTCCGGTTCCGAGCTTCCAGGCGATCGTTGCCGGATCCTCGACGCGTCGGACCGGCATTCCGCTCTCGCGGCGAAAGTCGCCGGGCGCCAATGTGGTCTCGCGGACGATCTGCGTGACGATCCGCTCCTTCAGCAGGCGCGCCTTCAACTGGCGCCGGAAATGCGTCGCATACTGGTAGACCTCGGCCTCGCGTTCGTCGTCGCCGAACAGGGTGGGCTGGGTCTGAAGTTGCCGGGCACGGCGCTGCGTGATGGTCACCGTCCCGGCCACGCGATCGTCGCGTCTCACGGTCGACTGCGGGCGGCCGAGGTCGTAGACGCGCTCTGGAATGACGACGAACCAGAATTGCGGCGCGCTCTCGAGGCGATTATTTTCCGCGACGAGGCGGGACAGGAACAGATCGACGGTGCTGCGGATCGCCTCGTGACGGTTGGCGATCCGGAGGGTGCGCTCGATCTCCGCGTCGTCGAGATCGTCGATGAGACAGGGCGGGTCAATTGGCCAGTCGGCGTGAAAGGCCTCGGCGAAGCCGGGGAAGGGCACATGCTGGGGTTCGACCGCCCGCGATCGCGGGCCCGGCGGCGGGATGTCGATGAAGCCGGCCATGGTCATTGCCCAGGCTCTGAAGCGTTGCACGCCGTCCGGCGTGCCGATCACGCCATAGCGGATTGCTGGCAATTGTTTCGTCTCGCCGACGGGGCCGTAGAGAAAGAGGCCGTCGCGGGGGTAGACGAGACGCTGGCCGTGACGGAACTCGAGCAGGGGTTCTTCCAGATAGAGAGTCCGGGGCTTGAACGGGAGCGGCCTAGACGTCATCGCCAGCCTCCTCCGGACCGTCGTCGTCACGCGGGCCGTCCGCATCGTCCGGCTCGTCGTCGTCGCTCGGATCGTCGTCGTCGGGCTCGGGGATTTCGTTCTCGACCGGCAGGCTGACGGGGACCTGCCAGGCAATCGGCGGCAGGCCGAGGACGATCCCCTCTTCGGAGCTGACGGGCACGGCGATGGAGTCGCGACCCTCGGCGAGCCAGTACAGGAAGGCGAGCAGCATGTCCCGCCAGCGGGCGTTCCGCCAGGTCTTGGCGAAGGAGCGCCGCAGGCGGTGCATCCTGGCGGGATCGTCGAACGGCTTGAGGCCATCCTCCGTGAAGATGAGGCGGCTGACGATGCGTACGTGGCGGACCGGCGCTGACCGTGCCGCGACGCTGACACCGAAGTGCCAGTTCATTTGCCGCTTGAGCGACACGCCCTGGATCTGGCGCAGACCGGCGACTTCGCCCCAGCGGAAAGAAATCTTGGTGGTGGGCGCGACATCGACGGGCGGCCACCAAGCGGTCTGGGCGCCCGAGAGCCCGTAAGGCTTATGACCGCGCGCTGCGAACAGCTTTTCGAACGCCTGGCGTGCGAGGTCGCTGAAGTGATTGCGGGCGTCGCGCCGTTCGATGCCGAGCTTGGACCATCCGTCATCGAGGAAGCCCGCGACGAGCCGTTCGCCTTTCCGGTTGATGGGGAGATTCGGTCCGAAATGGTCCTGCAGGTCGTGGATACGCGCGAAGGCGAGGAATCCCCGGCGGAAGGGCTTGAGGGGCCACGGCGCCTCGGCCATGCGCGATTGCGCCTGGCGGTCCGAAACCTGTCCCTTGAATTCGTAATAGCGGATCTTTTTCGGCAGCCGATCGATCGGGAGCCAGTTCGAGATCAGCCGTTCCGGCGTGGAGACGAGCGTCTTGCCGTGGATGAGCTGGATTTCGCGCCAGATGGCGTCGCCGTCGCCAGCATTGTGCGGGACGCGATAGGTCTCCCGGAGCGTCTCCAACAGTTCCGTCAGTCCGCGCGCCCAGCCGTGTGTGAAGTCGATGTATTGCGCGTGCGCGATGAGGAAGGGCGCCTCGAAGGGCTCCATGCGCAGCGGGATGATGAAGGCGTTGTCGCCGATTTTGCGGGCCACCTCGGTGGCGATCTGGATTTCATTGCGCACGCCCTGCTTCTCGACCGCACGGGGATTTGCGACGAGCAGTACTTTGCAGGCGCGATGGCGCAGTGCGTTCTCGAGTTTGCGTTGCCAGTCCTCGCCGCCCTTGAGCCGGAGCACATCGGCCCAGACCTCGTAGCCCATCGCGGCGAGCTTCGCGCCCAGCCAGATCGTGAAGGCGTTGTCCTCGGGCGCGGCGTGGCTGATGAAGATCGCCTCGCGAGGTTCCGCGTTTGCGTCCGCACCTGTGTTTGGAGACTGTGAACTCACGAGGCAGCCTCCGTGCGCGTCCAGGGACCGCCGGGCGACCACGATGCGAGTTGCTGCCGTTCCAGCACGGGGAGTAAGAATGCCCGCAGATCTTCGGTGACCTGGACGAGCGAAGCGGGCGCGGCCGCAAGCCGATCGCGCGCCAGAAAGGCCCGCCACTGAGCGTCCCGCTCGCTGGCAAAGGCTTCGCCGAGGCCGGAGGGCGTTTGTTCGGGCCAGGATGTCCGGCGACGGTCGAATGTCTGCTGGATGGCATTCGCGAGAACGAGCCCTTCGAACGGGAACGTCTGCGCGATCATCCAGAGGTCGTAGAAATCCTTCATCCGGCTGTTGGCGACACCGAGCGAAACGATCGCCTCTAGCTTCTCGGCGACCACCGTCTCGGGTGGATAGGCGCGCAGAACCGGCGCCGGCGCGTCGAGCAGGGCCGGGTATTCGATCTCGACCGGGTCGGGGGTGATGGCGTCGCCGAACCCGACGTCGACCTGTATGGGCAGGCGCGCGCCGGCGATCGTGGCGCTGGTCCTGACACGCACGCCGGCATACTCGGCCTCGTCACGGATTGCGGCGGCCTCGATATGTTCAACGTCGAAGACGACGCCATCGTCAGGCACGGCCACAGAGCAGATCGCCCGGACGCTCTCGGCGACCGCCGCGGGATCGGCGTCGCCATGGCCCAGAAGATCGAGGTCGCGGGTGGGACGGAAGGGATCGTCCCGCCAGGTCGCGAAGAGCATCGCCCCTTTCAGGACAAACCGTTCGCGCTGATCGGAGACGCTGAGGCGGTAGAGCAGCCGCTCCAGCGCATATCGCGTGAGGAGGATCTGAAAATCAGTCTTCTCCGCGCGGGCGCGATCGAGAAGCCGCGCGCGGACCGAGGCCCCGACATTGCGAACCTCACGCGCCATCAGCGACCATCGCTTCGACATAGGGGCGCATGACCGACCAGACACGGGCCGTGCGGGCAAAGTCCCAGAGTTGGTCCGGTGTCACCCGCTTTGTTCGCAGCGCTTCGCGCAGCCCCTCCAGGGCGATGTCAAGACCGATCTTGTTGCGATACCGGAAGCAGTCGACGAGCGTCTTGGCGGGTTCGAAGATCGGCACCTCGATACCATCGATAAGGTGTCGCTTCACGCCCTCCTTGAGCGCTCGGCTGCTGAACCGGACGAAGCGGATGGGCGGGTATTCGACCTTGGGCTTCCAGCCGGTGCGGTCGATGGCGATCCACACCGCGGAGGGCATCTGCAGTGTCAGTTCATGAAACTGAAGCGCGGATGTGAGGCAGATCACGCCTCTGGGCACGAGAGCTGAAGCCTCCGCGAAGCTGCGCCGGGCATCGGGCATGTGGTCGGCCAACTGGTAGAGGCCTCGCGCCACGCGCGTGACCGCACCTTCACGAACGAGGCGCGCAATGGTTTCGGATCTGACGCCGGCTTCGCGCATATCGCGCATGCGGACGAGCCCCTTCTCGCGGAAAAGGTCGCGGGCCGTGTCACGCTGCGTCCTCGGTTGTGGTGACATTTGCTATGCTCTTAGAAAGAAGTGCAGAGGTTTTATCACAAGATCATGTAGGAATTCAAAAATTCGTTTGGAGCTGCCGAGGGGGGGCGTGGGCGGCGCACTACTCCACGGGCGCTTGCTTGTGGTCTTCGCTCTCGACGGCGATCGCCGTCTGGGAGAAGTACGGGTGGAATTCAGGCAGGAGCGACATGATCCCTCCATCCCCTTGCAGGAACTCGTGATTGGCTCCCGGAATCAGGGCGGGATCGAGCGGGATGCGTGCATTCGGATTGTGGAGGACGACCATGCCTTCGACCCAGGACTCGTCGTAGTCGGGAGCGTGGACGGCATGTGAGAACGGCTTGGGCATCGGTCCGTCATCGTCGAGTTCACCGCGTCGCATGCCAGTGCGAATCATGCGGACGCGCCGGCTGCCGAAACCGGCAAGGTAGCCCATGCGATTGAACTTCGTGATGGTCCCTTGCGGGTTGACGACCACGGCGCTGATATTCTCGGCGCCGGGCAGGGAGAAGAAGCCTGAGCCTTCCACGGAACGACCGAAGCGATGTTCGGTGATGCGCTCGATCTTCCGCCTGCCGTTCACCAAGCTATGGCGAATACCAAAGACATATTCTGTGGTTGCGGGAACGACCATGCGCATGGAGCCTGGCCCATGAAAATCCTGGACGGCCAGAAGGAAGGGAATCTCCCGCAATTCCTCTGTGTCACAATAGGGCGGTGTCTTGTTGAGCTTACGTGTCAGCGCGCGTGCGATCTTTATTGGGACGTAGTCCTGCAAATAGGCTGTGAACTCATCTGGCGTGGTTGGATTCGGAGGAGGCGGCGCACCACCACCGGGAGGATTGGCAGTGGTCGCTTCGATCGCAATCCGGCCGGACAGGCCGGTCAAGACAAAGTCTGGCACCGCAATTGCGGAGTCTCGAGCGTAGCCTAACTCATTGAAGGTGGCGAAGAGGTAGAGCTCCCACAGCCGCGGGTCGAAGCCCGTCGTCTGGAACTGCTCGACGAAATTCCCGTCGGCATCTTCGTGGAAGCGCATCATCGCCGCGATGAGATCGCGAGCCGGCGAATAGCGTTCCTCCGATGTCAGTATGTTGAAGGTTGGATGCAGACGCTCGGCTGGGACGAGCGGGGCGAAGAAGTCGACGGGCGCCCGCTCCGAATCGCCTTGGTGGAATTCGACGTCCGGCGCTGCAGCGAGCACACTCATGCGTTCGAGCAGTTGACCGCGTGCGGCGTCAGCACTTGGCAGTGACGCATTCACTGCTACGGCCCGGAACCGCAGCTGCTCATCACGTCCGAGCGCGACCCATCCGAAGTCGTGATCGATGCGATCCCGCGTCACGACGCCGAGGACGCGCTCGTCCGAGGATGCGTGCCACTCGATCTCTTCCGTGACGAGGAGGATGAACGGCTGACGTGTGTATCCGGCGAGAGCGTCGAATCGCCGTCTTGGAAGACATGCGGTTTGAAGATGATTGGGGGCGGTCAACTGACTGGGCCTCGATGACGGCGCCTCGCCTTTGCGCCAGGACAGGTGTGTACTCGCTCGAATGATTGGCTCCGCACGGTGACGATGGCGCAAACAGCGATCGCGAGTGAGAAATCGACCGACGCGCGTGACATTTCCTCGCCTAAAGCATATAAGTGCAGAGGTTTTATCACAGGTGGGATTAGCTTGCCATAGCTTGGGAAAAAGCCGGTAGACCAAGCGCCAGTGCGGCAATGGAAGAACCCACCCGGGAGGGTCAAAGATGCGATCGGTCCCGCGGCCGTGATTGGTGGAAATGGTAGCTCGGAGGGGCAGCGTGACTCGATACTTTACGGACCGCGAGTACGGTGAACGCCCCCGCACAATCGATGTGATCGATGAGCGCTTGTGGGGAGGTCTCCACGGTCTGATCGACACGCGGCTCGGGGACGGGTCTTTCGGATATCGCTTTCCCGAGCAGTGCCCCGATGGATACGGCCCCTGCGGGTGTGATAGTCAGGCGTTCGCGCGGGTGCTGCGGGCGGAAGTGCCGTTTGTCGAGTGGCCAGTCTCACATTCGGATCTGCCCGAGACCCCGGCCATCCTTGATCTCCTCGAGTTTTGCGCGACCGCAGTTGGTCAACCGATTGAAGGTTCGTACCATTCCTTCTTCGGCCATCACCACCTCAGCTGGGATCGCGAAGCCGGATTGACGCGCCTCGTCGGAGACGTGAACCTTCTGTTCGCTCGTAACGGCGTCGCTTATGAGCTATCGGCGGAAGGGCAAGTGCGCAGGCTCTTGCCGCAACCGTTGGCGGACGCACTGAGTTGGACACAGTTCACGACGGGGGATGTGGAAACCGACCGCTTGCTCGAAATCGCCCGACGGAGGATCGCGCTGCCCAAATCCGAGGACCGTGTGGATGCCGTGGAAAAACTCTGGGACGCGTTCGAGCGTCTCAAGACGCTCGAGCCCGGCGCTGATAAGCGTGCGCAGGCCGATGCGCTGTTGGACCGAGCCGCTGCTCCGGGATCGAATTTTCGCCGCGTCCTGGCGGAAGAGGCTGCCGCTCTTACGAAAATCGGCAACGGATTTCGCATCCGGCATTCCGAGACAACCCAGGAGCCGCTCACCTCGCTCGATCAGGTCGACTATCTCTTCGGGCGCATGTTCTCGTTCATTCGTATGGTTCTGAGAGCCACCGGCCGTGGCGGATAAGTCGAAGACCAGAAGCACAGAGGCGCGGTTGGGCAAGGCGAACGCCAAGAACCGTGGTCCCACCGCGCTTCCCAGGGGGAGGAAACGTGGTGCTGGCGGCAATCCTGGCTATGCTGGATACGAGTACCAAATCGAAGTGACGATCTGGATAGCGCTCGATCTGATGCTGGCCAAGGCGGCGACGGATACGCTCAATATCGAGCCACCCTCGCATGAGGACATAGAGGCCTCAATTCAGAAGCCCGCCGATGCACTTCTTGGTCTGATGGCGCAGGTGGATGACCGGATGGATTTGATCTTCCAGGTCAAGACGCGTTCGAGCTCGCCGTGGTCGTCGAAGGACTTTGCAAGAATCCTGACCGGAACGGCGAACAAGAAGGACAACGACGGTGGGCAACGCTCGCGCCCGCTCGAGATGCTCAAAGCGGATACGCGACGGCGATACGTATTCATCACGAACGAAGCGCTCTCCCACTCTCTCCGTGTGCACCGAGGGGAGGAGATTCTCGATTTTCCGGAGGTCAGCGACCTGCCGCCCTATGCGCGTCAGGGCCTCGATGCGGCTACCCAGTCTGAGTTGGCGCCAAGGATACTCCTGTGCGCCGGCGTGACGGAGGAGGTTCTGCGGTCTCGTATCGAACGCCTGCTCTCGCGCCACGGTCATGTTCCGAGCGTGAACCAAGCAGCGTGTCTGCGGGACCTACGCGAGGCAGTACGGAATCGTATTCGTGGGCAAAACGGCGGTCGATGGTCCAGAGCTGAGTTGGTGTCTGTGCTCACGCACCATGGAGGGTCAGTCGCACCGACACGTGCAATGGACCACTATGTTCCTCCGCGATCATTTGATCACATACTGCGGAAGCTGGACAGTTCCCACGCAGTAATCATCGCCGGACCATCCGGAACGGGGAAAACGCTGACGGCGGATATTCTTGAAGCACGACTGCGGAAAGCCGATCCGCCGTTCGAAGTCGTCGGTGAGGAACACGGTCCAGGCCCAATCCGTCAACGACTGATACAGTCCGGTGCCGTTCTCTTTCATTTGCGTGACCCGTGGGGCGGCAACCGTCTGACGCCGGAGGCGGAGCGCTGGACCGGGGAACTTCCGAAGCTGTTGAGTAGCGCCGGACCGGAGCGGAAGTTCGTGGTCACATCACGGTCGGATGTTCTGCAGAGCGCGGGCGCCGAGCTCACGAAAGAACTCACGCCCTATATGGTGCCAATTGAAATCGACGATTATGGTTCGGAGCGTATCGGGAGAATTTACGATGGCATCGCCGGCGATGTGACCGGGCATGCTCGGTCTTTGGCACGCGACTATCGCGAGGCCGCGCTGAAGGCGTTGCATCGGCCCTATGAGGTTGACCGCTTCCTCGTCGCGCTCACCCGCGAAGATGCCCTGAAGCCGCGCAAGGTTGAGGAGATCATATCCGATTCCCAAATTGACGCGATTTCCGGTGTCATCGCCAAGCAAATTGTACCTTTGGGCGCTGAAGGTGTTGCGGGCGCGGCGGTCATATGGGCGTTGCTGATCGCCAGGGGCGCTGTCCTTCGTGACGTGTTCGCAAGGCTGCTAAGGCGAATACGTGTAATCGATAGCACCGTTCGGCCTGACGTTGATGGAATGATCGACTTCCTCGTTGCGGGGCGCAACCTGCGGCAGGATGGTCGAAGCCTTTCTCTCTACCATCCCAAGGTGGAGGAAGGTTTGCGCATGGCGTTCATGCGCCAGAGAGTCGAAGCGGAGCACGTCCTCTCGCTGGTCGTAGATGGTCTCGCAGCGCTGGACGCGCAGAGCGACGATTGGGGAATCGAGTCAGGACTTGCGGCCCTGCGGGAAGCGGCAAAGCTCGATGGCATCGAACTGTCGTTGGCATCGACAACTCAGGCGCAACTCGACGACCATCTCGAAAAGAAGGCGACCGATGCCGACAGACGCTACGACTTCGAGCGGGCGTTGGCCGATTTAGCTCGTTTCGGGTCGGATGCGCACGTGCCGAGCCGCTTGGCGCAGGCTCTGATCGATGGTGGTCCGGAAACGGAAGAGACTGCCTTTATGGAGCGGTGGCGGCCGCCAGCGTTGTCCGAAAGTGACGTGGCCGAGCTGAAAGACGATGCGCGCACGGCAATTCTCGTCGAGCGGTTCGTGCGAGAGGTGTTGCCATTTGCGCGAACGAACTACGACCCAGCGGTCGCCGCGCTGCTCTTACAGCTTGTGCCCGGCATCGCTCCAGCATTTTGGGACGCACTGGACACGGTTGCCGGGCCCGGCGGGCCTAACGAGAATATCGAGGCGATCGTGGCGGGCGCCTGCGCGGGTGACTCGCCGGACTTTGATCGAGCTATCACACGGTTTGCCCAGTCCGAAGCTGAAGCTGACGCCTGGATGGAGAAGGAATACGCGGAGCAGGGACGTCAAGCCGAAGAGCATGAAGTCGATGCCGTCGCCGCCGATCATATCCTCGAGGAGCCCCAGGAGCGTTATTACAATGCGCAATGCGGGATGAAGGAGATTGTGAAACTGCGTCGTCGTCGCGGCGGGCTCTCCTGGATCGTCGGACATCCGCATCGTCAGTCGTTGATTTCGGCGGCATCGGAACTGATTGGTCAAAGCCGCCGCAGACCAGATTCCGGTGACCTTCGGCTGTTGCTGCAACACGCCGAGGGTTGGACGCGAGCAGCCGCTTGGCATGCCGTCCAACAACATTGGAGCGGTGATTTCGCAGACCTGCTCGAAGCCGAATTGGCCAAGGAGAACCTTGGTAGTGGCTTGCGCGGTACCTTGATCGAAATTGCCGCTCAATCCAGTCAGCCATCCGGTGATCCCGTTTCCCTGCTTGCCAAGATCATTCCTCGCGTCACAACGGAGCGCCAACTCGAGCTTGTCTACGATGTGATCCGCACATCCCTCGATAGCGATGGCCGCGGCGAAGCCGGCAAGGTGGCTCGACGCGCGCGGGCGCAACGCGTGTGCGATATTTTGGGCGCACCGGTATACGAGTGTGGGCGCCTGCTGGTCGCGTTGCTGAGCGAAGAAGAGATTACGGCCGCAACGCGGAACATGTCCGAGTCGGCCACGAATTTGCTGGCGTCTTTGCTGCCGACCTTGTCGAACGATGTGGCCGGGCCGCTCGTTTGCGCTGCCGCTGCGATTGGCATTGACATCGATGCCGCGGCGGAACGCTTGTTGGCGGAGGGCGATGCGGACGACGGGACCGCTGCGGTCCATGCCCTCGTGATCTCTCGAAAGCCGAACGCACAGACGGTGCTGCGGAAGGCATTTGGACATGAGCGGTATCCTGTACGTCGGGCAGCGCTTGAAGCGGTTATGCAATTGGGGGCGTCACAAGACAGGGATCGGATTCTGGGAGCAGCGAACGACCGGAGCGCGGATGTGCGTCTTGCTTGGGCGCGACTCATGCAGGAATACAGATGGCCAGAAGCGATCGATGCGCTCGTGAAGTTGTTGAGCGATGAACGCGACTTCAGCAGTGATCCCGGCTATCTCCGAGGGTCTTCCTGGTCGGAATTTCGAGTCGCGCGCGCCGCTGCGCGTGCTCTGGGGGCGTACGAGCAACTGCCAGAAGATGCCGTCACTGCTCTGCTTGATGCCATTCAGGCGGAAACGCGTGATCCGTTTGTGGCCTGTGCGGCGATCGCGGCCTTAGCCGACAAGGACGATGATCGGATCTCCGATGCGATAAATGTCGCGCTCGAAAGCTCAGGAATGAAGTGCGCGCCTGAGCACAGGCCCTTGGCCCAGGCGGCCGCCTGGTCGGCCTTCGATCGGGCGGTTGCGAACAAACCGATGCAACTGAGTTCGACCGCGATCGGCATGGCGAACGAAGACTCGCCTGTTGTCGCCGGGCCGCTCCTGATGGCTGCGGGAGTTCTGGGAGGGGAGACGCAGAAAGTTCTTGCTCGCCGCCTTGAAGGTCCGAAATTTGCCGCGCGCGCAGCGCTGATGAAAGTGTGTGCGGTGGTCGCCGAGCCAGAACGGGATACGGAGTTCACGGGGTTGGAATCGATTCTCGCCGAGCTTGCCAGCGGGACCGAATGGAAAGACCTCAGCAAGAAGCGCCAAGCCGAGGTCCAGGGTTGGTCTGACAGCCTCGATCCCAGCAACGATGTAGAACGCTTCACGGCCTGGGTGCTCGACTCGGTCCTGGGTGTTCCGGTGCCGCGAGAGGTCGGCGATCCCAGAGCTTTCCACCTGCCGCAACGCATTGGTGTGATGACTATGCGGTCGCTATCTCCTGCGCGGGAGGAGGGGCCAAGGCAGGACGACGGCTTTTGAAGTATCGCGAAATCTTGGCTCTTTGGGCGGAGCGCGGGGAATTGGGTCTGCCGATGCACGGCTTCGGAACCTATTTCATTAAGCTCAAGCTAACACTGGCCGGTTGAGCCAACCAGACACGCAACAACTCGATCGCCGTTACGTGCGTGACATTTCCTTGCCTAAAGCATACAAGTGCAGAGGTCTTGTCACGTCAGGGGCTTCGACCGGCGCAAGTGGGCTCGGAAGCCGTAGCAAGGGCCGCTATGATCGTCGCCGACAACGAAACGTCCGTTGATCTTCTCTACTACGAGGCCATCGTGTGATCCGGCGTGGAATTTTGACCCCATAGAGCGGGGGATCGGCGTCCAATTTTGACCCCCTGAGGCGCGGGTTGC